>NZ_VZQQ01000079.1 GCF_014397785.1 Paraburkholderia podalyriae | reverse complement strand
CGCCGATGGAATATTTGCTCGCCTGGCGCATGGCACTCGCGAAGGACCTGCTGCGTCGTCATGAAGGCCGCATCGCCGAGATTGCGCAGCGCGTCGGCTACAGTTCAGCCAGCACCTTCAGCGTCGCCTTCACGCGGCACGTCGGTCGGCCGCCCACGCAGTATGCGCGCGAGGTGCAGGCGGTCGCGAACGGCGCATGAGGCGGCTCAAACAGGCTGTTCTCCGATGAGTGGACGCGCGTCCCTATGCGATCCGCACTCACCAGGAATGTCCGTTATCGACACCGCTACAGCCCATCGAATGTCCGGCGTCTACGGCCGATGGATGACCGCAGGTGGCCGAACCCGGAAGTTCGTCGTCGGTCGGTGACCCGCGGTCCTCTCGTGGTGCTGAGCTTCCGCAGTCGACCCGTTGCAGACCTTGAACGCCGCCTCGTCCCGATGGCAGGTTTTAGAGTCAAACGGTCTTTCCCTCAACCGGGATTGTCGACGGGTTGTCGGCCTCTATAGCGGACGTTCGCGACAGACGACCGGCAACCGAAAATATCGGCGGGAGGTCTTTCGCAAACCTGTTCCGGTACGCAGCTCGACTCAGTTCGCTGGTGACGAACGTTTCGGGCGTCTCCGCGTTAATGGAACAGTTCGGCTGAGGACAAGGTCCCGTTTCTGCTGATTCCCCCCGCTGCGAGCACCCGGCCGTCCGGCAGTAGCGTGGCGGTAAGTCGGTAGCGCGGCTGAAGCAAGCTGCCGGTCCGCGACCAGGTACCTGTCGCCGGATCGTACAGCTCGTCCGAGGCCAGGGTGCGTTGGGCGATCCCCCCGCTACGAGCACCCGGCCGTCAGGCACCAGGGTGGCGGTGAGGTAGTAACGCGCCTGACTCATGCTGCCGGTCTGCGACCACGTCCCCGTGGCCGGATCATACAGTTCGGCTGTCGACAGCGCGGCGGTGCCGTTGTATCCCCCTGCTGCCAGTACCTTTCCGTCGGGCAGCAGCGCGGCGGCGTAAATGTTACGCACCTGACTCATGCTGCCAGTCTGGGACCAGGTACCCGTGGCGGGATCATACAGTTCAGCCGAGGACAGCCGACCTCCGCTGCCGGCTCCGCCCGCCACGAGCACCTTGCCGTTGGGCAGCAGCGTGGCCGTGTGCTGTTGCCGCTGCACAAGCAGGTTGCCGGTCTGCGACCACGTCCCCGTGGCTGGATCGTACAGTTCAGCCGAGGACAGGAGTCCCGCTTTGCCTTCGCCCCCCGCAACGAGCACCGTACCGTTGGGCAGCAGCGTGGCCGTGTGGCTGTCACGTGCCTGGCTCATGCTGCCGGTCTGCGACCACGTCCCCGTGGCCGGGTCATACAGTTCGGCTGAGGACTGCGAGGTTCCCCCGCCATTGTTGAATCCGCCCGCCACGAGCACCTTGCCGTCGGGCAGCAGCGTGGCGGTGTGCAGTTCCCGCTGCACAAGCAGGTTGCCGGTCTTCGACCACGTATCCGAAGCCGGATCGAACAGTTCGGCTGAGGTCACGGCACGTTTGTTGTATCCCGCCGCGACGAGAACCTGGCCGTCGGGCAGCAGCGTGGCGGTATGTTCATAACGCCCCAGATTCATCGCGTCGGCAGGCAGCCACTCACCAATCACAGAGGTCGCCACAGTGATGTCTACCTGCGCCGTGACGCTGCCTGCAATGTTGCTGCCGGTGACGAGGAAGGTCGTCTGCGCCTGCGTCGTGGTTGGCGTGCCGCTGATCCTCCCGGTCTGCACATCCATACTCAAACCGGGCGGCAGTGGTGGCGACACTGAGAACTGGGTGATTTCACCGCCGGAGTACAGCGGATCGTTGTAATCGATTGGCCTGCCGAGGGTGTATACAGGCACCGGGTCCGTATAGGTGAGGCCTGTCGGCGGCTCGTTCTGCGCCTGCACTTCGAATATCGACCTGTGCCTGGACACTGTCCACACTATTGCTTCCGGTCACCGTATAGACCGCCGGCGAGGTCACCGCCGTGGGCGTGCCCGAAATGATCCCGGTCTGCGGATCCAGAGCGAGGCCCGCAGGCAGCGCTGGTGACACGCTGAATTGCGTGATCTCGCCGCCCGAGGCAGTCGGCGCGTTGGGCGTGATCGCCGAGTTGGTCACATAGATGACCGAATCGTCCAGGTAGCTCAGGCTATCCGGCGCAACGGCGGTGGACTTGACCTCGATCTCCACCAGCGTGGTGGTGCTTCCTGCCGCATTGGTGCCTGTGACCGTGTACACCGTGGCATTGCTGACGGTGGTGGGCGTGCCGGTGATCGCGCCAGTCTGGGGATTCAGGCTCAGGCCAGCGGGCAGCGGAGGCGACACGCTGTAGTGCGTGATTGTTCCACCGCTGCTGCTCGGCGTATCGGGGACAATTTCCTGCCCTTCCGCGTACACCACGTATTCATCGCGCTCGGTCATGCCGGCGGGCGGCCCTTGCGTGACGACGGCGCCGCCACTGCTTCCGCCATGGCATCCAGCGAACAGCATGACCAGCAGCAGGAGCAGGCCTGTCAGGCAACCCGTGGTCTGCATGAACATGCTCCCGGACAGTTTTTATTCATTCATGATAGGTCGCGTGGGCATATTTATCAGCCGAATGCAATGGCCGCTATATCGATCGATTACGCGGCCAGCGTGGCCGCGGGCTTAACGTCCGCAGCCTGACTGGAAGCGCCGTTTGAGTGTCCACGCTAACGTGATCGCCACCGTCCGCAGGTGGCCGATTGCACCAGTTGGACGCCCGTTAGCGGAGGCAGTTCGGTTTGCGGGTATGCATCGTGCGGGAGTCTGCGAACCGGCACACCAGTGCTGCATCACTGACGGAGGATCAATGGAACACCAGGAGCATCAATCTTGCATACGGGCTTGTGACGCCTGCGCTGCCGCTTGCGATCATTGCGCAACGGCATGCCTTTCGGAACAGGACGTTGCACATATGGCCGAATGCATCAAGTCAGACATGGACTGCGCAGACATTTGCCGTCTGGCTTCCGCCGTCATGGCTCGAGGCAGTAGTCGCGCGAAGGATATTTGTTCGTTGTGCGCGTCGATCTGCAACGCCTGCGCCGCTGAGTGCGAAAAGCACCGGCACGAACACTGCAAGCAATGCGCAGAAGCCTGTCGGAACTGCGCGAAGGAATGTCGGGCTATGGGGCAGTAAGAAGGGCTCGCTCGCCGAGGTTGCACATGCATCGACGTGCCGCTGCCTGCGCACTGCGCGGTGACGGCGACGCTCGGATCGCACCGGACAGGGATCGATATCGACCGGCAGCATGGGCGTTGACCACGTGCCTGCACGTCAAGGCGCAAAACCATCAGAATAAGGCGCGAAATGTAGAGATTCCCCGACCGGTTTTGACAAAATCAACTGCTATGCTTGAAAACTTGAACCCGTTCACTATCGCGGCTTTTCCAAGTAATTGATGCCGCAGGTCTCGCCAAAGGCAGTCCATCAGCGCCCATACCCGGAGTCGTCAACGTCCCGCGAAATTCGCAACCCGATGTCACAGGGTAGCGAGAGCCGGTACTCCGGAAACGAGTTGCGCAGGTCTCAGCATGGCCCCGCACTGATATGAGGGAGAAATGCATAAACCCATCGACACTGAAACGATCCCGAGCAATGAATTGCAGCAGGTCAGGACGGCTTATGCCAAGCTTTGCGAGGACTACATTGCACATCGTAGCAACGGTGAATACGTGGACTATGTGCAATCTGTCATTGCCAACGACGCGAGTCTTGATCGCCACGTGCGCGCGTTCGAAATTTACGCACCGTATATCAAGCGTGGGATGAAGGTGCTCGACTGGGGATGCAGGCACGCCCCAGATTCATGCATGCTCCGCACGCTCTACCGTGACATCGACATATATGGCTGTGACATCTGCGAGGATGGGCAATTCGCGGAGTTCTATCAGTACGCCGGACTATCTTTCGCATCGCTCGATCATGAATTTCTGCTGCCCTACGAAGACAATCAATTCGATGTGGTGATTGGAAGCGGTGTGCTCGAGCACGTGGCCCGCGAACAGAAGAGCCTCGATGAGCTTTGGCGCGTGCTGAAGGACGACGGTTTGCTGATCATCACATTTTTACCTAACCGCTTATCGGTCACCGAAAACGCATGCCGAGTCATGAAGAAGTACACCGGCCATAATCGGCTGTACAGCCTCAGCGACGCTAAGCGCCTGTTTCTCAGGTCGGGGTTCGTTCTCGAGGAATGCGGCTATCATCAGGTCTTTCCCACGTTCGCAAAAGGTATAAAGGGAGGCGGAGCGCTTAACGCACTTGCCAATATAGGCATGAAGCTGAACCGGCCTTTCGAGCGGATACCGATCGTCAATGCGGTGTCGGCTAATCTGTTTTTCATCCTCCGCCGCGTGCATGAGATGTAGCAGGCGCCCCCCTGGCGGCCTATCTCGCGGGATCATTGCGCAAGGCCGCGCCCTCCTGTTGCGAAGTCACGAATCCTCTCAATGCGGGGGTCAGTCGAAAGACGAGCTTCTCTATTTCCACCACGAAGAAAAACAGCACGCCACCAGCGACGAGCCACGCCCACGCCGACAGGGGCAGAGCCTCGGTGTCGAAGATGGCATTGAACGGTAGCGTATAGGTGAACAGAAGCTGCAAGACCACGACACCGGCTATTCCGTACCACAGATAGCGATTGCCCAGATGGGCGCGCACCGACAGCGACGAGTCGAGCAGATAGCGGATGTTGAGCAGATAGAACACCTGGCCGAGCGTAATGGCGTTGACCGCGGCCGTGCGCGCCATCGGATCCGACGCCCCTTGCCCCTTCATCCAGAAGAAAGTCGATAGCGTATAAAGCACGAGCGCCGCGCCCACGAAGAGGATGCGCCAGATGCCGAAGCGCGTGACGATCGGCCGGTCGATTGCTCGGGGCGAACGGCTCATCACGTCTGCCTCGTGTGGCTCGAACGAAATGGTCAGGCCGAGCGCCACGGATGTAATCATGTTGACCCACAGGATCTGCGGGGCCGTGATCGGCAGCGTGAATCCGAACAGGATCGCCACCGCGATCACCGCGCCTTGCGCGACATTGGTCGGCAACATGAACAGCATCGCCTTCTCGATGTTGTTGTAGACCGTGCGCCCCTCCTTCACCGCCGCGGAGATCGACGCGAAATTGTCGTCGGCGAGGATCATCCCTGCCGCCTCCTTGGTCACCTCGGTGCCCTTGATCCCCATTGCCACACCGATGTCCGCCTTCTTGAGCGCCGGCGCATCGTTGACGCCGTCGCCCGTCATCGCGACGATCTGCCGATTCGCCTGGATCGCCTTGACGAGCCGCAGCTTGTGCTCGGGGCTGGCGCGGGCGAAGACGTCGACGCCGCGCACGCATTCCATCAGCGCCGCATCGTTCATCGCCTCGATCTCGGTGCCGGACACGGCCGTCTTACCGTCGCCGATGCCAAGCATGCGTGCGATCGCCGCCGCCGTGATCTTGTGGTCGCCCGTAATCATCGTGACGCGGATGCCTCCGCCGTGGCATTCGCGCACGGCATCGATCGCCTCTTTGCGCGGCGGGTCCATCAG
This sequence comes from Paraburkholderia podalyriae, assembly GCF_014397785.1. Classification (GTDB taxonomy): domain Bacteria; phylum Pseudomonadota; class Gammaproteobacteria; order Burkholderiales; family Burkholderiaceae; genus Paraburkholderia; species Paraburkholderia podalyriae. The sequence continues at coordinate 17,921 of NZ_VZQQ01000079.1, read as the reverse complement.
GCCCACGAGGCCGAGCAGCACGAGGGTCCGCGGCAGGTCCTGCGGCCCCAGGCCGCCCGTTCGGAGGCCTGGGTCCGACAGCCACGCCAGTCCGAGCACGCGCTCGCCTTGCGCGGCGAGCCGGTCGCCCTCCGTGGCGAAATGCTCGCGATCGAGCGGCGCTGGACCTTGCGCCGTTTGCTGCCGGTCGCAATGGTCGAGGATCACCTCTGGCGCGCCCTTGACCAGCAGCATCTCGCCGTCCGCCGAACGGTTCAGCGTCGCCATGAACTTGTGCTCGGACTCGAAGGGAATCGCGTCGATCCTCGGACCGGCGGCGGTCTCGGCGGCTCGGTCCATACCGAGCTTGGCGGCGAACGGATAGAGCGCACCCTCGGTCGGGTCACCCTCCACTTTCCATTTTCCGTCTTCCTCGAAGAGCTCCGCGTCGTTGCACAACAGCGACACGCGGCCCATCAGCTTCAGCACGTCCGGCGCGGCGCCGAGCGGCTTGCCATCGGCGCTGACCTCTCCCTCGCTGGCGTAGCCGTCGCCCGTGACGGCGTAGGCCGCTTCCGCCGTCACGACGGAGGTCACCATCATCTCCATCAGCGTCAGCGTGCCCGTCTTGTCCGAGCAGATGCGCGAGACGGCGCCCAGCGTCTCGACCGCCGGCAGGCGGCGAATAATGGCGTTGCGCCGGGCCATGCGCTGCACGCCGATAGCAAGCGTGATGGTGATGAGCGCGGGCAGCCCTTCCGGGATCACCGACACGGCAATCCCCACGATGGCCTGGAACAGCTCGACGAAAGTCATGTGGCCGAGCCAGTGACCCCACGAGAACAGCAGCACGCTGACACAGGCGATCACTGCCGTGATCACGTAGCCGAATTTCTTGATCTGGCGCAGCAGCGGCGTCTCGAGCGCGCTGACTTCGGCGAGCATCTGGTTGATCCGGCCGAGTTCGGTCTGGCTTCCCGTCGCCACCACGACGCCGGTTGCCCGGCCCGACAAGACCATCGTGCCGCAAAACGCCATGTTCTCGCGGTCGCCGACCGTGGCCTTGGCCGGTACCTGAGCCGTGCTCTTCTCGGCCGGGACGGATTCGCCCGTGAGGGCCGCTTCTTCGGTGCGCAGGTTCCTTGCGTCGACGAGACGCATGTCCGCCGGGATCTTGTCGCCCGATTCCAGTAGCACGATGTCGCCAGGAACGAGTTCCTCGGCGGGGATCAGGCGAACCTCTGCGCCACGCAAAACGCGCGCCTCGGCGGACAGCATGTTGCGAATCGAGTCGAGCGCCTTCTCGGCGCGTCCTTCCTGCAGGAAGCCGAGCAGCGAGTTGAGGATGACGACGGCCAGAATGACCGAGCCATCGAGCCAAAGGCCCAACAGGAACTTGACGAAACCGGCCGCGAGCAGCACGTAGATCAGAATGTTGTGGAGCTGCATCAGGAATCGTGCGACCGGCCCCTTCTTCTTGCCTTGCGGCAGGCGGTTCGGCCCATAGGTGGCCAGCCGCCCGGCCGCTTCCGTTGCATCGAGGCCCTGCGCGGAATCGACGTTGAACTGCCGCTCGATGTCACCGGCCGGTATCGCATGCCACGGCGTCGCACTGTCAACTGAGCTCATCCTCGTCTCTCCCGGTTCCAGTGTTTCGGGTCAGGGGGGCCGCTCTCAATGGCCTGGATCGCCCCCGGGTTGATCGGGTGTCGTGCCGTCCACCGCTTCGGCGTCGAGCTCCGCCCTCGCCGCGGCGAGATCCTTCATCTGCCCTTGCGTAGGTTTCGGATATTCGAGGTCGAGCTTCTCGACGGCCTCGACGATCGCGGCCGCGACGACGAGGCGCGTGAAAGGTTTGTTGTCGGCGGGCACGACGAACCACGGAGCCGCTTCGCAAGCCGTCGCGCGGATGGCCGCTTCATAGGCGTGCATGTAGTCGTTCCAGTATCGACGCTCGCGAACGTCGGATGCGGAAAACTTCCAGTGCTTGTCGGGATTGTGAAGGCGCTCCATGAATCGCTTCTTCTGCTCCCCGTACGACAGGTTCAGATAGAACTTCAGGATGACCACGCCCTGGCGCGTGAGATAGTCTTCGAACCGCGCGATGTCGGCGAGCCGCTCGTCCCATAAGTTGTCGCCGAGCCGTGCCGGCGGGATCCTCTGCGCATCGAGCAGATGCTGATGCACGCGCACCACCAGCACCTCCTCATAGTAGGAGCGGTTAAAAATACCGATGTGCCCGCGCTCAGGCACTTTCCTGCCATAGCGCCAAAGGAAGTCATGAGAGAGTTCCTCAGCCGACGGCTGCTTGAACGAGATGACATCGCACCCCTGCGGATTGACGCGCGACATCACGTGCTTGATCGTCCCGTCCTTTCCCGCCGCGTCCATGGCCTGGAACACCAGCAGCACGGACCAGGAATCCTGCGCGTAGAGGATTTCCTGCTCCATCGCGAGCCATTTCGAACCGCGCTGCAGAAGTTGCAGCGCCTCTTCCTTATGCATTTTCAATCCCAGCGTGTCGCCGGGATCGAAATTCTTCAGGAAGAAATCGTTGCCGCTCGTGACGCGGAACGGATCGGTGTACGCCCGCACCGCGTCGAGTATTTCCGTGCGAACCATCGCTGTTTCTCCACGACATCTGCAATCAGTTGCACGATTCGCGGATTGCTGTCCGGGCTACCGGAACGCGGCGTGGGCTGTCTTCTGGCGTTTCACCGAGGCTGTTCCGGACGAGCAGCATCGCAACCGCAGTCGCACTGCGCACAACTCCTTCTGATAATAGGTCACACGAACAGAAACGTGCTCATCGGCACGTCGACGTTCCAGATCAGCGGCGCGATCGGCTCGGTTGGCATTGGCTATCTGATGGACAGGCGTTATCCCGGCGCCCTGCCCAACACCTGCGAATCCGACGCCGCCGCCGTCGTCGACGTCGACGTCTCGTCACGCCCGTGCCCATGCCCCGTCGTCGTGACCGCGTCGGTGCCACCCGGCCGACGCACCGATCTGGCGTGCCGCTCGATCAACCGTTGCAGCAAACAGAACGCGCACAGCAGCGCGCCGATCACGATCCGCGTCCACCACGAACTGAGCGTGCCGTCGAACGTGATCAGCGTCTGAATCGTGCCGAGAATGCCGACGCCGAACAGCGAACCGACCACATATCCGACGCCGCCGGTCAGCAGCGTGCCGCCGATCACCGTCGCTGCAATCGCATCGAGCTCCATGCCCTGTCCTTGCAGCCCATAGCCCGACAGCACGTAGAACGTGAACACCGCGCCACCGAGCGCCGAGCAGAAGCCGCTCAACGCATAGACGCCGACCCGCGCGCGCGCGACCGGCAGCCCCATCAGCAGCGCCGAGCGCGGGTTGCCGCCGACCGCATACACGTTGCGTCCGAAGCGCGTGAAATGGGCGACATAGATCGCGGCCGCAAGCGTCGCGAGCGCGATCAGCACGTTCGCCGACACCGAACCGACGCCGACATTGAGACGAAACGCGGAGATCGCCTTGAACGTCGGATCGGTGATCGTGATCGACTGCGTCGTAATCAGAAAGCACAGGCCACGCGCGAAGAACATCCCCGCCAGCGTCACGATGAACGCCTGCAGGCGGAAGTAATGAATCAGCGCGCCCTGCACGGCGCCGAACATGGTGCCCATCAATAGCACGATCGGAATGATCAGCCATACCGACACGTGCATGTGCTCGGACAGCACCGCTTCGACGATCGTCGTCAGCGCGACGATCGAGCCCACCGACAGATCGATGCCGCCCGACACGATCACGAACGTCATGCCGATCGCGACGATCAGCAGGAACGCGTTATCGACGAGCAGATCGAGCAACACCTGCCACGAGAAGAACCCGGTGTACATCACCGAACCAAAGCCGAACAGCGCGCAGAACAGCAGGACCGTCACCGCGATCGGCAGCGTGCGCGGATCGACCACGCGGGCGAGTGCTTCGAGAACGCGCGTCATCGTGCCACCCCGCGCGATCTGACGAGCGACGCGCCGAACGACACCGCGAGCGCGCGCGCCGCCGGCGACTGGATCACGCTGACCGCGAGCACGACGGCCGCCTTGACGACGAGCGTCGCCTCCGGCGGCACGCCGATCGAATACGTGGTGTACGTCAGCGTCTGGATGATCAGCGCGCCGAGCACCGTGCCCGCGAAACTGAAGCGGCCGCCGAGCAGCGACGTGCCGCCGAGCGTCACGGCGAGAATCGCGTCGAGTTCGAGCAGCAGGCCGGCATTGTTGCCGTCCGCGCTTCGCACGTTCGAGCTGATCAGGATGCCGGCCAGCGCCGCGGTCAAGCCCGAGAAGCCGTACACCGCGAACACGATCGCCTTCGAGCGCAAGCCGACCAGCCGCGTCGCAACCGGGTTCACACCGATCGCACGAATGAACAGACCGAGCGCCGTGCCCTCCACCAGGGCTGCGGTCGCCAGCACGGCTACGGTCGCGATCCATACCGAGCACGGCACGCCGAGCCAGTAGCCGCCACCGACGAACAGATAGCCGGGCGCGCCGATCGGGATGATCTGCCCGGCGGTCAGCAGTTGCGCGATGCCACGGCCCGCGACCATCAGAATCAGCGTCGCGATGATCGGCTGCATGCCGACGAACGCGACGAGCAGCCCGTTCCACATGCCGCTCAATACGCCGACGACGAGCGCGGCCACGAGCGCCTGCGCGATCAGCGCACCGCTCGGCACGGCTTCGGTCGCCAGTATCGTCGCGGCCGCGGCGCCCGCGATCGCGACCACCGCGCCGACCGAAATATCGATGCCGCGCGTCGCGATCACGAGCGTCATGCCGATCGCGACGAGCACGAGCGGCGCCGCGCGATTCAGGATGTCGATTGGCGCACCGAACAGATGGCCGTCGAGCATGCGCAGCGCGAGAAAATGCGGATTGACCGCCAGGTTCAGTCCGCACAGCAACACGAGCGTCAGGCATGGCCACAGCAGCGGACGCTCGACCCCGTCGCGCGCGAACCAGTTCGATAGCTTCATTCGCCGCTCCCTGCGATGAGTCGGTAGATGTTGTCTTCGTTCGATGCCTTGCCGGCCACCTCGGCGATCTTGCGGCGATCACGCAGCACCGCGACGCGGTGGCTCACGCGCAGCACCTCGCTGATCTCCGACGAGATGAACAGGATGGAGAGGCCGTTCGCGCACAGCGCGAGCAACCGGTCCATGATGTCGAACTTCGCGGCGACGTCGATGCCGCGGGTCGGCTCGTCGAGAATCAGCAGTTTGGGATCGGTCGCGAGCCAGCGCGCGAGCAGCGCCTTCTGCTGGTTGCCGCCCGACAGCAGCCCGATGGGCTGCTCGGCGTCGGACGCCTTGATGCCGAGCCGCTCGATCCACAGATCGGCGAGCTCGCGCGCGCGTTGCCGGCTGATCTTGCGCCACCAGCCACGCCGCGCCTGCAACGCAAGCAAGATGTTTTCGCGAATCGACAGCTCGGCGACGATGCCTTCCTTCTTGCGGTCTTCCGCGCAATAGCCGATGCCGTGGCGCACCGCGTCGTGCGGCGTGCGCAGCCGCACGACGCGCCCCTCGACGAGGATCGTGCCGCTGTCCGCGCGATCCGCGCCGAACAGAAGCCGCGCGGTTTCGGTGCGGCCCGAGCCGAGCAGACCCGCGAGGCCGAGAATCTTGCCGGCCTGCACTTCGAGATCGATCGGCTGCAACGTGCCGCGGCGGCCGACGCCGCGCAGCTCGACGAACGGCCGCGCGGCCGCGGCGTCGGTTGCGTCCGCGTGGTCCTGCTCGATGTCCTGCAGGTCATCGGCGGCCTGCCCTTCGTGCGCCGCTTCGCGCAGACGCGCGCTCATGCGCTCGTGACCGACCATCTTCGCGACCAGCTGATCCGCAGACAGATCGCGCGCGAGATATTCGCCTTCGCGCTCGCCGTTGCGCATCACCGTGATGCGATCGGAAATCGCATAGGTCTGCTCGATGAAATGCGTGACGAACAGAATCGCAATGCCCGATTGCTTAAGATGTCGAAGTATTTTGAAAAGCTGCGCGACTTCGCCGTCGTCGAGGCTCGAAGTCGGCTCGTCGAGAATCAGCACACGCGCATCGACGGACAAGGCTCGCGCGATCGCGACCATCTGTTGCACGGCGATCGGATAGGCGTCGAGCGAGCGCGTGACGTCGAGCGAGACATCGAGGCGCGCGAGCGCTTCCTGCGCGCGCCGCTTGATGTCGGCCCAGTCGATCGCGCCGAAGCGGCGCGGCTGCCGCCCCGCGAAGATATTCTCCGCGACCGACAGATTCGGGCACAGATTCACTTCCTGGTAGAGCGTGCGCACGCCGGCCGCCTCGGCTTCCTGCGGCGAGCCGAACGCGACCACCTCGCCGCCGAGGCGGATCGTGCCTGCATCGGGTGCGAGCACGCCTGTGAGCACGTTGATCAACGTGGATTTGCCGGCGCCGTTCTGGCCCATCAGCGTATGGACCTCGCCGGGAAACAGGCGGAAGTCGACGTGTTGCAGCGCCTTCACACCCGGAAATGTCTTGCTGACGCCGGAGGTCGCCAGAATCGGTTCGCGCGCGCTGATGTCATTCTGTCGGCTTTGCGCGCCCGGCGCGCCGCGTTTCGGCTGGTCCGGCTGATTCGGTTCGGTAGCGGAATGGGTCATGGACCTCGCTCGATCGGCTATGCATGGTTCGGCAGGCTCCAGCGGCATGCCCCGAGGGCGCATGCTCCTGAAAAGAGACCGCCCGCTGCAGAAGCGAGCAGCCCGGGCGGTCAGGCACCACTGGAGAAACCTGTTCGATGCGTCCGTACTGCACGTCTCCTTCGCGCCGTGGGCCCGTTGGCCCCGGCGCCTGAACACCGCACATGCCGCGGCACTCGCGCGAACGGTGCCGCGGCGTCGTTGCGCGCCGCGTCAGTACTTACGCGACGGCAGAGTTTGCGCGGCCACGCTCATCGGGAAGACCGTCTCCTGAGTCAGGATGCGCTTGGGCAGCGGCTTGCCGGCCATCACGTCCTTGACCGCCGACATCAGTTGCGGTCCGAGCAGCGGGCTGCACTCGACGTCCACGTTCATCTTGCCCGCGGCCATCGCCTGGAAGCCGCCCTTGGTTGCGTCGAACGAAACCACGACGATGTCCTTACCCGGATGCATGCCGGCTTCTTCCATCGCCTGGATCGCGCCGAGCGCCATGTCGTCGTTATGAGCATAGACGACGTTGATCTTGTTACCGTAGGTCTTGATGAACGCTTCCATCACCTGCTTGCCGCCGGCGAGCGTGAAGTCGCCGCTTTGCGACGCGATGACCTTGAACTTCGGATCGTTCTTGATCACTTCGATCAGACCCGAGTGGCGGTCGTTGGCCGGCGCGGAGCCGACCGTGCCCTGCAGCTCGGCGATATTGACCGGGCCTTTGTCGTCCTTGTAGTGGTCTGCGAGCCATTTGCCGCCGCGCCGGCCTTCCTCGAGGAAGTCCGAGCCGATCATCGTCACGTACAACGACGTGTCCTTCACGTCGATGTTGCGGTCGGTCAGGATCACCGGAATCTTCGCGGCTTTGGCTTCGAGCAGCACCGGTTCCCAGCCCGATTCGACGACCGGCGAGAACGCGATCACGTCGACCTTCTGCGCGATATACGAGCGGATCGCCTTGATCTGGTTTTCCTGCTTTTGCTGCGCATCGGAGAATTTGAGTTTGATACCGGCGTCAGTCGCCGCCGACTTCACCGATTCGGTATTCGCAGTGCGCCATGCGCTTTCCGCGCCGACCTGCGCAAAACCGAGCGTAATCTGTTTATCCTCGGCATGCGCGCCAGGTGTGGCCAGCGTCAGCGCCCCGAGACTCGCGGAAAGCGCGAGCGCGCCCAGAGCGCGACACGCGGCACGTCGTGTATTCGCCATGACAGTCTCCAATCGTTGTTGTGTAGACGACCCAGCGATCGGCCCGGCCCTCGTGGCCCTCACGGCGCATGGATCGTGATGTAGCGTACTGTGCGAGGCGTTAACCGTCCAATCACATGATTCGCGCCGTCGATACCAATTTTGATATAACGCGGTGGTCAGGGCATCGCGGGTCGCTGCGTCACGTTGGCGTGACCCTCGGCGTGACCCAGCGAAACGTCAGATTGATGCGCTCGCCACTCACGCGCGGCTCCTTCGGCACCCGATGACGCCACTGTGCCTGAGTGTCGCCCTTCATTACGAGCAGGCTGCCGCCCTTCAGCGAGAACGATTGCACGACACCGCTGCGGTTGTGCCGTAGATCGAACCTGCGCGCGACGCCGAGGCTCACCGACGCGATCACCGGCTGGCCGCCGAGTTCGGGCTCGCGGTCCGCGTGCCAGCCCATGCTGTCGGCGCCGCTGCGGTAACGATTCAGCAGCACGCTGTTAAAACGCGCGCCGCTGGTCGCCTCGACGGCGGACTTCAGCTCCGCAACGGCGGGCGTCCACACTTGCGGCACGTTGCGGATGCCCGAGTAGACGTACACCGCGTCCCGCTCGCCCTGCCAGGCGGTCAGACGCGGCAGTGCAACGCGGCCGGCGGGTGTGCCCATCATGTCCTGGCGCCATTGCACCTCGTCGATCAGGCGGGCGAGCAGGCGCTCGGCGTCGGCCGGTGCGAGCCAGTCGGGATACCAGTCGACGTCGGGCGTCGGCAGGTCGTTGAAAAGATCGGAGGTCATGGGAATGCCTGGATGCAAGCGGATGAGTAAAAACCCTGGCTATTATGGCGACAACGGCACACCCGCTGATTCACGCGCGTTGCTCTGTCATTCGACGCGGCTCTCCGCGTTCCCTTTCTTCTTTCGCAAAAGACCACTTTCATGACACTTTCCGATCAGGCGCTCGCGCAGCTGTTTCGCGACGCGCGGACGCACAACGGCTGGCAGAACAAGTCGATCGACGAGGCCCTGCTGCGCGAGCTGACCGAGTTGGTACTGCTCGGCCCCACCTCGGCCAATTCGAGTCCGGGCCGCTTCGTGTTCGTCAGGACGCCGGAGGGCAAGGAGAAACTGCGCCCGGCGTTGTCGGCTGGCAATCTCGAGAAAACCATGGCCGCGCCCGTCACGGTGATAGTCGGCATGGACATGGCCTTCTACGAGCATCTGCCGAAACTCTTTCCCCATGCGGATGCGCGCAGCTGGTTCGTCGGCAACGAGCGGTTGATCGCGGACACGGCGTTTCGCAATTCGACGCTGCAAGGCGGCTATCTGATTCTCGCGGCGCGTGCGCTCGGTCTCGACACCGGGCCGATGTCGGGCTTCGATCAGGCCAAGGTCGACGAAGCGTTCTTTGCTGGCACGACGGTGAAGTCGAACTTCCTGATCAATCTTGGCTACGGCGATCCGTCGAAGCTGTTTGCGCGCAGCCCGCGTTTTTCGTTCGACGAAGTGGCGCGAATGGCGTGACGGTGCGTTGATGATGAATGGCGCGAGTGTCGCGCCACGCAGCGGATCGAATCGCGTCAGATCAGCACCGCGACGTAAAACACCACGGTGCCGATCAGCGCGCCGAAGAAGCAGAAGCCCTCTTCGGCCTCGTCGCCATTCGAGCGCAGCCACGCGCCGACCACACCGAACAGGCCCGCGATGCCGAGCGCGACGCACACCATCACGATGTCGAACAGCGCGCTTTTGCCGAGTTCGGAGAAATCGATGTTGCGAACGCCGATGTAGAGCGCGATCGCCATCAGCGAGATGCCGACGAGCGGCAGCATCACATGGCTGCCCTCGCGTCCGACATGATGCTCATGATGAACATGATGCACGTCGTGCGCGTGATGCAACTGATGACCCGATTTGAGCAGTTTCATGGTGTGTCTCCCCCCGCCCTGTCTTCCCCGGCGACAGAACCAGACGAGGCCGAACCGCCGCTGCGCGGGCCCGGCAACAAGCTGGCCTGTGTCAAGCATACTCCACGCAGGATTACAATTCAAAGCCCATTTAATTCGCTTGCATAGGCATTGAATCGCGTGGCGCGCGGCCCTATATGCTTGTTCCAAGCACGGATCGCGCCTGCCACGGGCGTACCCCGGTCGTGGCTCGTTCCCGCGCCTTCCGGCCCGCGTGTCGTGCGGTGCGAGAGCACGAATTTTGCGCCACAGCAGGGGACGAAGCATGCCGGTAGAATGACTCGCCGCGTTCGCCAATCATCGCGAACGCATGCATTGCCCGCCAACCGATCGCCGCCGCGCTGTCACCGATGTCGGCCCTTTGGCTTCCTTCCCGCCACGATCCTCTTTATGCGACGTTCATCGTTTCTTTTCCGCATCATCCTGATTGGCGTCCTGCTGCATCTCTACGTCGGCTTGCGCCTGATTCCCGACATGCCGATCGACGCGGCCGGCCGCGGGCTATGCGTGCTGTGGCTGCTGCTGTCGATCTACCTGATCCCGGTCGGCATGATGGCGCGCGGCTTCAAGCGCCAGCCGCTGGGCGATCGGCTCGCATGGGTTGGCCTGCTCGCGATGGGCTTCTTCTCGTCGCTGCTGGTACTGACGTTCGCGCGCGACATCGTGCTGGCGTCGCTGCTGACGATCGACGCGATCTGGCCGAACACCCTCGCAATCGCGCATTGGCGCACTGGCTCGGCGGCCGCGGTGCCGCTGCTCGCGCTGCTGTCGACGCTGATCGGCCTGTTCAACGCGCGCCGTCGCGCGCGCGTCGTCACGATCGACGTGCCGATCGACGATCTGCCTGCCGCGCTCGAAGGCTTCACGATCGTGCAGATCAGCGACATCCACGTCGGCCCGACGATCAAGGGCCGCTATGTCGACGCGATCGTCGACGCGGTGAATCGGCTGCAGCCGGATCTGATCGCGGTGACGGGCGACGTCGTCGATGGCAGCGTGCCGCAGCTGAGCCGGCATACGCAGCCGCTGTCGCGGCTCGCCGCGCGGCACGGCGCGTTCCTCGTGACCGGCAATCACGAGTACTACTCCGGAGCGAACTCGTGGATCGCCGAGTTTCGCCGGCTCGGCTTGCGGGTGCTGCTGAACGAACACGTGATCGTCGATCATGACGGCGCGCGCGCCGTGATCGCCGGCGTCACCGATTACTCGGCGGGTCATCATGACCCCGCGCATCGCAGCGACCCGGTCGCGGCGCTCGCCGGCGCGCCGGGCGACGTGCTGATCAGGGTTCTGCTCGCGCATCAGCCGCGCTCGGCCGAAGCGGCCGCGGCGGCCGGCTTCACGCTGCAGCTGTCCGGTCATACGCACGGCGGGCAGTTCTTTCCGTGGAATTTCTTTGTGCGCCTGCAACAGCCGTTCACGGCGGGCCTCGCGCGCCTGAACGGCCTGTGGGTTTATACGAGTCGCGGCACCGGCTATTGGGGTCCGCCGAAACGACTCGGTGCGCCTTCTGAAATCACGCGCTTGAGACTCGTGCCGGGTGAACCGGATTGAACTCTACGTTGGCAGTCCGCATTAATTAATTGCTATAGCAAACCCGCAAGCACACTCCTTGCCGATCGCGGCTTGACCAGGCTTTGCGCAGCTCCCACATTTCATTGTCATTGCCGTACTGCCGGTGAAGCGCAGCATGACTGCGATGTCACGCCGATGCCGCACGGTCTGGCAATAGGTGCGCGCGCGTATTGAGCCGCGCACACACCCGCCTGCTTTTACCGTACCCGAGGTAGACGACGTGACTGTCTCACGCGTACGCTTCACGCTGCGGCAGCATGCACGCCAACCTTTCTGAACGATGACACTCGAATTCTTCTTGCGGCTTCTGACCGCTTTTGCTTGCGGCGTTGCGATCGGCCTCGAACGACAGATGCGCCAGCGCAATGCCGGCCTGCGCACGATCACGCTCGTCGCGAGCGGCGCCTGCCTGTTCGTCACGCTTGGCGTGCTGACCGGCAACGGCGTCAGCGGCATCACGCAGATCGCCGCCTATGTGGTGTCGGGCGTCGGCTTTCTCGGCGGCGGCGTCATCATGCGTGACAAAGGCTCGATTCAGGGGATCAACACCGCGGCGACACTGTGGTGCTCGGCGGCCGTCGGCGTGTTGAGCGGCGCCGGCCACTACGGGCCGGCGCTCGCGGGCACCGCGGTCGTGCTGCTGACCAACACCGTGCTGCGCGAAGTAAGCCGGATGATCAACTCGACGCCGGTTTCAAACGCCGATCTCGTTCGCGAGTACGTGTTGACGATCGTTTGCCGCGAAGCCGACGAGATTCACATTCGCACGGCGATATCGAACTCGATGTACTCGGCGCCGCTGTCGTTCCAGAGCCTGACGAGCGAGGATGTCGAGGATGAACCCGGGCGCATTCGCGTGACGGCGACGCTGAAGACGCATCCGAAGGATCAATCGAAGCTCGAACAGATGGCGAGTCGCCTGAGCATGGAAAAGAGCGTGTCCAGCGTCAGTTGGACCGCGCGAGAAGCAGAGCCGACGCCCGAGTGAATCGCGACGCGCAAGTCACCTTTGTTCGCACGCGTCGTCTACACTTAGCTGGCAGCAAATTCAGATAACGTTAATTCCGCGTCCTGAACATGGACTGTCCCATAACCTTCGACTAAGCTCTGTCACTGTGATTTGTTCACACTCAACCATGGAGTCTCGAATATGGAACACGGCATCATTGCATGGATCATCATCGGCGCGATTGCGGGCTGGCTCGCCGGAGTGCTGGTCAGGGGCGGCGGCTTCGGCCTGATTGTCGACATCATCGTCGGGATCATCGGCGCGTTCATCGGCGGCTGGCTCGCCGGCGTGCTGCATATCTCGCTCGGCGGCGGCTGGATCGGCTCGATCATCACCGCGTTGATCGGTGCGGTCATTCTGCTGTTTATCATCCGGCTCGTGCGACGAGGGTCCTGAGCACGGCATCCAATGACATCAAGCGCCAGCGGGCTCGTGCCGCTGGCGCTTTTTTGTTGCCGGTCGCATGTACTTCTAGCGCTGCAATTGCGGACGCCGCTGCTCGGTGACGACCACGTCGACGTCGTGCTCGTTGTGATCGCAGTGCGGCACCATCGGCACGATGCTCGAAATGCGGCCGTCCTTCGCGGTCGACTTGCTTGCGAACACCGCGCACGACGCATTGCGCGCAAAGTCGCCCGACCCGCCGATGCCGTTCATCATATGCGTGCCGCCCACATGCGTCGAATTGACGTTGCCGTAGATATCGAATTCGAGCGCGGTATTCAGCGCGATCAGACCGAGCCGGCGAATCACTTCGGGATGGTTGCTGACTTCCTGCGGACGCAGCACGAGCCGCTCACGATATCGCCCGATCTCGCCGAATACCTGCGCCTGCCGAGCGGCCGACAACGTGATCGACGCGCCGGATGCGAACGCGACCTTACCGGCGTCCATCAGATCGAAGGTCGAATCTTGCAGGACTTCTGAATAAACTTCGAACACATCGAAAGGCGAATCGGCGAAACCCGCCAGTACCGCGTTGGCGATCGTACCGATGCCCGCCTGCAGCGGCGGCAACTGCTTCGACATGCGGCCACGCGTTACTTCGTGCTGAAAAAATTCGATCAGGCGACCGGCGATCGACACGGTTTCCCGATCCGCGGGCAGCACCGTGGACGGGCTGTCGGCCATGTCGGTGATCACGATCGCCGCAATTTTTTCGGGCGGAATCTCGATGGCAGGAGTGCCGACGCGGTCCTGCGCGCGCACGATCGGCAGCGGCTCGCGATGCGGCCGGCGCCCCGGAATCCAGATGTCGTGCAGGCCTTCGAGCCCGAGCGGCTGCGCAAGATTAATTTCGACGATGACCTTGTCCGCGAGAATCGCGAAGCTCGCCGAATTCCCGACCGACGTCGTCGGCACGATACCGCCGCTCTCCGTGATCGCGGCGGCTTCGATGATCGCGACATCGAGCTTGCCGAGCAGGTTCGCGCGCAGCATCTCGACGGTCTCCGACAGATGCTGATCGACGAACATCACTTCGCCGCGATTGATTGCGTCGCGCAGCGTCTTGTCTACCTGAAACGGCAGACGGCGCGCGAGCACGTGCGCTTCGGTCAGCATGCGATCAACGTCATGACCGAGCGAGGCGCCCGTCATCAACGTGACGCGCAGCGGCTCGCCGAGCTGACGCGCACGCTCGGCAAGCGCAACCGGCACGGCCTTCGCGTCGCCCGCGCGCGTAAAACCGCTTGCGCCAACGCGCATGCCGTCGTGAATCAGGAGCGCCGCGTCGACGGCCGTGGTGATCTTGCCGCGCAGCGCGGCGCAGCGAATGCGGTCTTCATACATGCAAGGAAGTCTCTCCATAGTCGCCAGCTCCGTCTAGTGGTGCGCACGTCTGCGGTGTGCTTCGCTCAATAGGCGGTTGCCGCTCCCGTCGCGGCGTCTCGATCGGACGGCGTCGCGTGCAGGTGTTGGGGGTCCGCAGGTGTTGCGCGTGACGCAACCGGGCTTAGCTGCCGAAGTAGATGTTGCAGAAGCTCATCGGGCCAACGCATTCATCGGCTTTCGCTTTTGGTGCTTGCACGTGCTTGCGAGCGGCAAGCTTATCGGCGCGCTGACTATCCGCTTGTGCAACCTGCTGCGCGGGCTCGGTCGGCGCGGTTTGCGCATAAGTGGCGGCAGCGGTGGACAAAGAACACGCAATCAGGACCATCTTCAACACTTTCATCTCATTCTGCAGGGGTTACGACTACTGTGACGAGTACTGCGAGGCAGTGACGAAACTATATGACCGCCACCTACGCGGATAAACGGGGTCGCCTGGAAGGGATCTTTCCATCTGGCAGAAAGATCCACGAAGCATTGCTCAACGAGGATTGAACGGCGCGTCCTTGTCGAGCAACGCGTTACGAATGAAGTGCAGACGGCTCAAGATGCGCTGCAGATCGTGACGGCGGGCGCGATCGGCATGCACTGTCTGCAGCACCAGCGAAGTGCGTCGCGCCGTCGTCGTGAACGGTGTGTCAGCAGCATGCGCAGTTGTGAAGTCAAATCGATCGCCGGTTGGTTCTGGATCGCGACCAACTGGCCGAGCGGCGGCCTCGCCGTGATTGGCCCAAACGTTGGTCTGTGCGTTGACCTCCACTGCGCCACGCGCCACCAGAATGACCGATGATGACCGCCGAGCGCAGGAACGTGAACAACACGGCGAAGTGGTTGGTGCGGCATAAAGGTTTGATTGTGCGGTGGCTTTTATGTGGGCTCGATTTGCGTCGCCGTGTCGAAGTCTGCAATCGATTCCTTGGACGCAGCTTCGAGTGGCCACGTGGTTTCGCGTACCCGCGTGGCAGGTTCGCTCGAAACAGGCGCAGGTCAGCAGCTACGCGCGATGCTTCGACGCCTGCTGCAGCTTGTACCTGGACCAAGCCTCCCAGTTCGTCGAAGTACGGACCGATGGCCGCGAGTATCGGCGCGGCACGGCTCGTTCGCAACCGTTTGAGCAACTAATGCAGTGCGTGCAGACGCGCGCACGCATCCATGAATTCGCAATTCAGACGCGCGAGATGCGCACTGCGCGAGCGCATCGCCGGATCTTCGAACGCGACGAACGTGCGTGTTGCTTCGGAGCCGGCGATTTCGTCGACGAAATCCGCGAAACGCCGTTCGAACCGATTGCGCTCGAGCCCGCGTGCGAGCACCTCGACAGCGAACGCGGTAAAAATCGCGAACCTGACCTGAAGGTTACGTCGTAGCGCAAGGCTCGAGCGCTGCGGCAGCAGCAACGTGCTGAGCGCACTCGAACACACGATGCCGACCGCCACTTCCGCCGCGCGCGCGACCGCCGCGAGGAACAGTCCTTGAGGCGCCATGACGTTCGGAATGCCGATCAGCGCGGCGGTGTAACCTGCGAGCACAAAGCCGTATCACCTGAAATGCCGATACCGGACCGCCGCAGCAATACAGGCGCTCACCCACAAGATCATACCGAGTATGTACAGTTCGGGCTTCTGAACGAACAGCCCGCCGAGCACGAGTGCGGCCACGGTCCCTACTGCTGTTCCAAGAATCCGGTAAAAGCTCTTGGCAAGCACCTTGCCGCTGAACGGTTGCATCAACACAAAAACCGCGGTCATTGCAATGCGCGGCTGCGGCAGATCGAGCAGTATCGCGATGCCCAGCGCGAGCAGACCGGCGGTGACCGTCTTCAACAGATGCAGCCAGTTCATACCGTCGCTGCTGGCCCAATCGCGCATGGCCCGATTGAGTTTGGCTCGGCCGAGTCGTCGCCGCATGTCCGCGCGCGGACCGAAAAAATCCGCCCGCGGTTCAAACGCATGATCGGGTTTCTACTGAAAACAGTGCGCCCCACGCGGTGGCTGAAAGAGGCTCCGGGCAGAATCGCTGACACCGGGGCAGGCGAGGCGCCGATTGTAGGTGCCTGCGATGCGCGCATTAAGACGACGGGTGCAGAACATCTGTTCCAGAATGGACAACAATAGAGTTCTGAGACTGACGGAAAATATGATCCTGGTCATGAAACAGAAGGTTTGATGGACACGCTACAAAATATGCGAGTGTTCGTCCGGGTGGTTGAAGCCGGTAGCTTCACCGCGGCCGCGCAATCGCTCAATTCAACGACCGGCGCGATGTCTCGCGCAGTCTCGGAGCTCGAAGCACATCTGCGCACGCGGCTGCTGAATCGCTCGACGCGTCGGCTTGCGCTGACCACTGCCGGCGAGCGCTATCTGAAGCGATCGCAGCAGATCCTCGCGGACGTCGATATCGCGGAAGAAGAAGCCAGTTGCGCGCACGAGCGACCAAGCGGCGCGCTGCGCATGCATAGTTTTGCGAGCATCGGCCAGCACTACGTTCTGCCGGCCATTTCGCGTTATCGCGCGCTTTATCCTGATGTGACCGTCGAGTTGACGCTGTCGCAGCGCATGCCGGATCTGTTCGAGGGCAGCGCCGATGTGGCCGTGGTCGGCGCATCGACGCTGCCGAATTCGGACCTCGTATCGTTCCCGCTGGGGACGACGTTCAGCATCCTGTGCGCATCGCCGGCCTACGTGCGCGCGAACGGCGCGCCGCAAAAGCCAGCGGACCTTGCGCGTCACGAATGTCTGATCCTGCATACGCCGGCGTTCCCGCCACATGAATGGACGCTCGACGGCCCCAACGGCAGTGAGATGATGGAAGTCAACGGACCGGTGCATGTGAACATCGCCGAATCATTGATCGTGGCGATCCGCGAAGGCATGGGCATCGGCATGGTACCGCTTTACGCGGCCATTTCGGGGTTGCGCGATGGCTCGCTGGTCCGTGTGTTGCCGGAATATATGCTACAGAAGTCGACTGTTTATGCGCTATATCCGTCGCGCAAGTTCATCGACGCAAAGACGCGCACGTGGGTCGAATTCCTGCGCTCGCATCTGCCGAATGTCATTGCGCGCGACGAAGCATTGCTTGCTGAGGTCGCGCGGTGCGATGTTCCAGTTGGACGATGAGATGAAGGTCTATGCTCATCGCGACACCGTTGATTTCCTTGGAACATCAACGGTCTTGCAGCCATCGTCGAGCAATCGATGAGGCTCGATCCGTTCGTGTGGGCAGAGTGTATATTCAGCAATCGGAGTCGCGATCGCGTCAAGATTGGCGTCGTGTCGTTGTAGTGTGACTCGATTGCAAGGAGCTGATCGATCAATCGTGAACCGCCCCGGGTTTGGTGGAGGCTCCAACTCTTGAGAGAATGGAGCCATGAACAAGAAGGTAACCAAGTTTTCCCCGGAAGTCCGAGAGCGCGCAGTGCGCCTGGTGCGCGAGCAGCGTAGCGAACATCCGTCGATGTGGGCGGCGGTCGAATCGATTGCGCCGATGATCGGCTGCACACCGCAGACACTGCACGAGTGGGTCAAGCGCGACCAGGTCGACAGAGGTGGCGCCGAGAATCCGGACAGGTCGGTAAGTGGAAAAGCTGGGGCGTGAGTCGGTCATAATGGCCGGCAACAAGGAACCAGAAGATGACGAAACGCAACCGACGGACACACTCACCGGCGTT
>NZ_VZQQ01000078.1 GCF_014397785.1 Paraburkholderia podalyriae | reverse complement strand
TTATCGGCTGTTAGTTTTTAAAGATCGTTCCGCCCAACCCGCAGCACCTGCACCACAACCACCGGCACCGCTTCGTTTGCGTCGCTGCATCTGCAGCAGAGAAGCGAGATTATGGAGAGCGGTCCGTATTCAGTCAATACCCTTCAGCGAATTTCTTTTGGGGGACAGCCTGCGACGACACAGCTTTATGTGTACAAAAAAGACACGAAGCCCCTTGCACAAGGAGCAACATGCCTCTATCTAGGTTGGGTCGCGCGCATGCACACGGACTGCACACCCCGCAGCCTCACGCATGCATGCGACAACAGCCACGATGATTTGATGTGCACCCATGAGCGCGAACCCCCAAGCTCGTATATAATGCGAGCCGCGCAAAATTTCGCATATCCATCGGCCCGCTTCGAGCGGGCTCATCTTTTTTGCTCCCCAGAGCACAGCCCAACAACCGCGTTGAGTCACATCAGGTGATGCTGAGCCCTGCTCGAAACGCCTGACGGTAGCGTCTTGCGTCTCATAGCGAAGCCTCTAGAGGAAATTACGTGAACCCTTTTGATCGCGAAGATTCGCAACACGAAGCCGCCGCCTTCACTGCCAAAGTTCCGTCCGGCCGCTCGGCCAAAGGCAAGGGCGCCGGCAAAGCGATCCCCGTGGCAGCCGATCTGCCGCCGCAACAAGCCGAAGAACGCCAGCGCCTGATGCGTGCACTGATCCAGTTGGGCAAAGAGCAAGGCTACCTGACCCACGCGCAGATCAACGACCACCTGCCCGACAACTTCACGGCAACCGCCGCGATCGACAGCATTGTTAGCGCGTTCAGCGACATGGGCGTGCAGGTCTACGAGCAGGCGCCGGACGCGGAGACGCTGCTGCTCAACTCGAACGCCCCGTCCGTGGTGTCAGACGACCAGGCCGACGAAGAAACCGAAGTCGCGCTGTCGACCGTCGACTCGGAGTTCGGCCGCACCACCGATCCCGTGCGTATGTACATGCGCGAAATGGGCGCGACCGAGTTGCTCACGCGCGCAGGCGAAATCGCGATTGCAAAGCGCATCGAAGACGGCCTGCACGAAATGGTGCAGGCGATCGCCGCGTGCCCGCTCGCGATCTCCGCGATCCTCGCGAGCGCACAGCAGGTCGCCGACGGCGAGTTGCGCATCGATGAACTCGTCGACGGTCTGAATGAAGAGACGGCCGCCGCAGAAGAAGTCGCGAGCGCCGATGCGGACGCCGAGGAAGACAGCGATGCCGACGCAGAAAACGACGAAGAAGACGACGATGACGCCAGCGCGGCCGATTCGTCCGCGGCGGACGAAGCTCGCCTGAAGCAGCTCACGAGCGACTGCCTCGAAATCTTCGCCCAGGTCGGCATTCTGTACGACCAGATGAACGCGGCGCACACGCGCGGCGACGTCACCTCGAAGGCCTATCTGCGCGCCCGCGAAGACATTCAGCAGCATCTCGCGAAGATCCGCTTCACCGCACGCACGATCGACCGTCTGTGCGGTGAGGTGCAGCACCAGGTTGCGCAGGTGCGCGCGATCGAGCGCAACATTTTGCAGATCGTCGTCTCGAAGGCCGGCATGCCGCGCGAGAAGTTCATCGAAACGTTCGCGGGTAGCGAGGCCGACCTTGGCTGGACCGAGCGTGCCGCGCGCACCGGCGCGTCGACCTATGGCGCGGCGCTCGAGCGTCATCTGCCGGCGATCCAGTCCGAACAGCAGAAACTGATTGACATCGAAGCGACGGTGTCGCTGCCGCTCAAGCATCTGAAAGAGATCAATCGGCAGATGGTGGCCGCCGAATCGAAGATGCGCAAGGCCAAGAGCGAGATGATCGAGGCGAACCTCCGTCTCGTGATCTCCATCGCGAAGAAGTACGTGAACCGCGGCATGCTGTTCCTCGACCTGATCCAGGAAGGCAATATCGGTCTGATGAAGGCCGTGGACAAATTCGAATACCGTCGTGGCTGGAAGTTCTCGACGTATGCGACGTGGTGGGTTCGTCAGGCCGTCACGCGTTCGCTCGCGGATCAGGCGCGCACGATCCGCGTGCCGGTCCACATGATCGAAACGATCAACAAGCTGAACCGCATTTCTCGCGAGATCCTGCAGCAGACCGGCCAGGAAGCGCATCCGGCGGTGCTCGCGGAACGCATGGAACTGTCGGAAGAGAAGGTGCGCGGCATTCTGAAGATCGCGAAGCAACCGGTGTCGCTCGAAACGCCGGTCGGCGACGACGGCGATGCGACGCTGGGTGACATGATCGAAGACGCTGGCGTGTCGTCGCCGGCGGATGCCGCGATGCAGGCCGACCTGCGCGCCGCGATCGACGACGCGCTTGACTCGCTGTCGCCGCGCGAAGCGAAGGTGCTGCGCATGCGCTATGGCATCAACACGAAGTCGGATCACACGCTCGAAGAAGTGGGCAAGCAATTCGACGTGACACGCGAGCGGATCCGTCAGATCGAGAGCAAGGCGATGCGCAAGCTCATGCATCCGAGCCGCGCGGACCGTCTGAAGTCGTTCCTCGACCGATAAGCGTCTGCCATGCTTGCCGTGCGCTGCACGGCAAGCTGACACACCCTCAGAATCTAGCAGCGGGATGAACCGGTCGACGGTGAGTCCCGCTGTTTGCTTTGTGCTGTACCTTCCGGTAAGCCCTCACACGCGCGAGTTCTTCGCTTCGCTGCTCCGTTGTTATCTACCGATTTTGGGAACAAGCCTGTGGGCAACCTGCGCATGACTGCGCTCACTCATTGAGCGCATCGAGTGAGCGCATTGAGTTTCGTGTTCAGAAGGCGCCCCCATGATCGAGCAGGTTCAGCATGCCTTCGCCGGTCAGCGGCGCCGCCACGGTGTTTTGATCCAGCATGTGCGGATCGAGGTAGCCGGAAACCTGCAGCGTGTCGGCGGCAAAGCGCATCCGCCGATGCAGCACGATCGGCGCGCCGAAGCCGAGCGTGAACACGATGGTCGCAAGGTTGCCGCACTGCAAGCCGATCAGACGCGCAACGCTGACGTTACTGTCGAAATGCAATTGCGAGCCGAGCGACATATTGCCCATCACATGGCGCGTCAGCGCCGCGACATAAAAGCCGCGGATCAGCATCGTGCCGATGGAGAACAGCGCATAAAACAGAAACAGCGATCCGAGCGCGGCCCGCGACGGCGCCGTAGCCGCCCCCAGCACGTGGCCGACATGCATCGACGCGAGAGCGCCCTTCAGGAACATCATGAACAGCACGGTGAACAACACAACCACGCCGACGAACGTAACGAGAAACAGACCGTAGACAGCCCACGCGCGCCCCTTGAAGCGAAACGCCAAGCTACCGAAGCTGCTTTCGTTGATGCGACGCTCCGTGAGACGCATCGATGACCACGGCGTCATCTGGCCAAGCGTGAGTACGCAGAGCAGCGCATACAGCAACGTGCGCACGCCGTATCCGAGCGCCGAGCCGGTCATGCCGCCGCGAATACCGCACCACTGCGTGCGGCTTAGCCGATAGCGCTGCGCGCCGAAAAACGCGCCCGCCGCGAGCACGACGATCAGCAGATATAACGCGATGACAGGCACCGCAACGACTGCCACGCTTTTCGTCAGCATGCGCAAGACTACGCTCAGCGCACCGGCCGCGAACGCCGCGCTGAACACGACCACGATTGCGAACAGAAAGCCCTTGAATAGCTCGCCCCCGGTGCCCGTGTACTCGAAGCGCTCGTCCTGAAACCGCATGTGCGTCCAGACATAGCGGCGGTTATTCGTCGTTGCCCAGAAGCGGTAAATGCCGAGGGTCAAAATTTGCAGCAGAAGGTTCTTGAAAAAGATCCCGTAGAGGTCGCCGAGCGTGCCGTCGTAGATCAGCAGCGGCCGCTTCTCGTCGAGTGAATTCATTGCATTGCCCTCTTTTCCTCATTTGATGTTTTTGTGGCCCGCTCACGCATCTCGTGCGGCACTTGTATGCGGCATGCGTGCGGGAACGCGACGGGCGACGGTTATTTCCCACGCGAAGACCGGCTCGTGTGGCGCGAGCCCATGTAAAACCGGTCTTTCAGCCACTCAGGGAACCAGGCAAAACGGAAGCCGGCCGGTAAACAGGATAATTACACGGTTTCTTAACTTTATAAATGGCATTTCCGCATATAAATCGGCCATTTCCATTACAAGTTTTAGCAACAGGCGAATTTATTCGAATTGCATATTCTCGAAGATAAGGCGCGCAATAACGACTTCATTCGGAGCGATCGCTCGCGGGCCCTCTCACGCGTGCGGACCGCTCGACGCGGCAAGCCCGTGCGGCTTCACCTGCAGCATGCCGAGGTCGGCCTGATAGAACGGCATGTGGGGAGGAAAACGATTGCGCATTCGCACGCAATGCGATTCGCAATTAATAAGGAATGCGGTGAGTTCTGTTAAATGGCCACAATTTTTGGCGTTTACATAAAAAACCTGGCTGCACATTATATGCTCGCCGGATAATTCGCCGCATTGCACTGATTGCGTTGACGCGATCAAGATTTTATTTCCGCTCAACGTACTGCTCGAGCGCGCGCTTCATTCGGCGCAAGCCGGTTTCAATCTCCTCCACACCCGGCGCGGCAAACGACAGACACAGCGCCGCCCTATCGACCGCGTCCTGATAAAACGCGACGCCCGGCACGAACATTACGTTCTGTTCGATGCACACGCGCAGATAGTCGGACGCATCGCGTACCGCGTCCAGACGCGCCCACACGAACATGCCGCCCGCCGGACGACGAAACGCGATCTGCGTGCGCGAGCATCCAGCCGACGCGCAAACCCGGCGCGACGATCTTCGACAGGTGTACAGCAGTTTCAGCGCGGGACGCAGCGTGCCCACTTCGAGCAATGCGGCGAGCTGCGCGACGTCGAGGCCGTGTTGATCCACGGGCACCGTGACAACGTCGGCCTGTTGCAGCTTCAGCGCCTGCAACGTGGCCGGATACGCGGGCTGCTCGACGAGTGCGACGTCGCCGGCGCGACCATCCCGCGCAGCAGCAGATCGAAGCCTTGTTGCGAGCCGGTCGTCACCAGCAGGACCGCTGGCGCGCATGGGGCGCCGCGCCGCGTCATCAGCTGCGCGAGCTGGTGACGGCCGCCTGCCTTTCGTGTGATATCGATTGGAATAAAGGCACTACACCAGTGACTACACCACGTTCCTCTCGACGATCGGCCGGTTGTCGAGCACGCGCACAAAGCTTAGTGAACTGAGGTCGAGCGTCGCATAGCGGCCATGCAGAATCAATTCGCTGATGCCGCGTCCGGTTGCCGGTCCTTGCTGCAAACCGTGGCCGCTGAAGCCGTTCGCGAAGATGCAGTTCTCGACCTCCGGATGATGGCCAATGATCGCGTTCTGATCGAGCACGTTGTATTCGTAATAGCCGGACCAGCAGTTCTGCACACGCAGCGCCTCGAATTGCGGCACGCGATTGGCGAGCGTCGGCCAGATCACTTCGTCGAATAGCGCGTGATCGACTTCGTCGAGCGGTAGATCGTCGGGGTCGTTATCGGCCGATGGCGACGTGCCGCAGATATAGGAATTGCCTTCGGGCCGGAAGTACACGCCGCTCGGATCGATCAGCAGCGGGCAGCGTTCGAGCTTTGCCGGCGACGTCACGTTGAAGATGCTGCGCCGCCGCGCATAGACGGGCAGGTCGATGCCGATCATCTGCGCGACCTTGCGCGACCACGCGCCGGCCGCGTTGACGACGACGTCGCACGCATAAGCCTCGCCGTCCGCGGTTTGTACTTGCGTGACGCGGTTGCCGTCGCGACACAGCGCGGTGACGTCGGCCGCGACATAGCGCGCGCCGAGTGCCTGCGCTTTCTTGCGCAGCGCCTGCACGAGACCGTAGCCGTCGAACCAGCCCTCGCCGCTTTCGCCATAAGCGCCGGCGACGAGGTCGTCGGTATTGAGCCAGGGGAAGCGCGTTTGCAAGTCGTGCGTGTCGAGCAGGCTGATATTTGCGCCGAGGCTCTTTTGCAGCGCGTGGTTTTCGCGCAGCGTCGCTTCACCGGCGGTTGTCGCGAGAAACAGGTAACCGCCTTCGTGCAGATCGATCGAGGGCCGCGTGCCGCCGACTTCGAGCCGCTCGCCGATCGAGCGCAGAAACTCGATGCCGAACAGCGACATCTGAATCGAAAGCGGCGTCGAAAACTGCTGTCGGATCGACGCCGCCGACAAGGCGGACGACGAACGCGCATAGGTCGGATCGCGCTCGATCACCGTGACGCCGACTGTCGGATCGGACAGCCGCAAAAAATACGCAATCGAACTGCCGATCACACCACCGCCGACGATCACGACTTTCGAACTCACGTCTCACTCCACGAGTAACGCTGCAGCTCCGGAACGCCGGGCGGCGCAAACGGATTGTTAAAGAGCGCGCGAGTCGGCGCGCGTCATCACTTCGCGCTCGCGCCCTCAGTCGAGATTGAAGTCGATACCCTGAGCAAGCGGCAACGCCGACGAATAGTTCACCGTATTGGTCGCGCGACGCATATACGCCTTCCACGCATCCGAACCCGATTCGCGGCCGCCGCCCGTTTCCTTCTCGCCGCCAAACGCGCCGCCGATCTCCGCGCCGCTCGGTCCTATGTTGACGTTCGCAATGCCGCAGTCGCTGCCTGACGCGGACACGAAGCGTTCCGCTTCGCGCAGGTCGTTCGTGAACACGCACGACGACAAACCGTGATGCGCGGCATTGTTCGCCTCGAGCGCATCGGCGAACTCGGCGTAACGCAGCACGTAAAGAATCGGCGCGAAGGTTTCCTTCAGCACGACCGACGTTTGCGACGGCATCTCGACGATAGCCGGACGCACGTAGTAGCCGCCCTCATAACCCTTCACTTCGACACGCTCCCCGCCGAACACCTTGCCGCCCTCGGCCTTCGCCTGCTGCAGCGCTTCCTGCATGCGCTCGAACGATTGACGGTCGATCAGCGGCCCCATCAGCGTGCCCTTTTCGAGCGGATTGCCGATCGGCACGCGGCTATAAAGCTGCTTCAGACGCTCGACGGTCTTCTCGTACACGCTATCGTGCACGAACAGACGGCGCAGCGTGGTGCAGCGCTGACCGGCCGTGCCGACGGCCGAGAACAGGATGCCGCGCATCGCGAGTTCATGGTCGGCCGTCTGCGTGACGATGCCTGCGTTATTGCCGCCGAGTTCGAGCAGCGAGCGGCCGAAACGCTTCGCCACTTCGACGCCAACCTTGCGACCCATTCCCGTGCTGCCCGTCGCGCTGACGATCGACGCGCGCGGATCGACCACCAGCTTTTCGCCCACGTCGCGACCGCCGTTGATCAACGCGGTCAGACCGGCTGGAGCGTCGCCGAATTCCTTGAGCGCATCTTCGAGAATCCTGTTCACGGCCAGCGCCGAGAGCGGGGTCTTTTCCGACGGCTTCCAGATCACTGCGTTGCCGCACACCAGCGCGAGCGCCGCATTCCACGACCACACCGCCACCGGGAAATTGAATGCCGAGATCACGACGCAGGTGCCGAGCGGATGCCACGACTCCGCCATCCGATGGCCCGGGCGCTCGGACGCAATCGTCAAACCATACAGCTGGCGCGACAGACCGACCGCGAAATCGCAGATGTCGATCATCTCCTGCACTTCGCCCATGCCTTCCTGCAGGATCTTGCCGGTCTCCAGCGAGACGAGGCTGCCGAGCGCCTGCTTCCGTTCGCGCAGCCGATTGCCGAGCAGCCGCACCAGTTCGCCGCGGCGCGGCGCCGGCACGTTGCGCCACACGGCGAACGCGTCTTTGGCCTGAGCGAGCGCCGCGTCGACCTCGACCGCCGTCTGGCTGGCCACACGGCCGATGAGCTCGCCGGTGATCGGCGAATGAACCGCGATATCGCCGGCTTGCGCGGCGTGGGCAATGCCGAGATCGGCGAGGATGGTGGACGCGTCCATGTGAACCCCTTTAATTTCCGATACGAAACAAGAGTAACTTCGGAAACTATACACGCGGGTTTTTGTGGCGGCAAGGAATGCTTGAGCAGTGAAATGCCGGTTGACAACGGGCGGCGGTGTTTCCAGAAGGAAACCCCGTGAGCTTCGGCGCGGTGTCTCCGGTCCGCGCGTCAAGCCGCTGTCGCGCCGTTCTCTTCCGCCACCGCGATCAACCGGTCGACCAGCGCACGGGCGAACGGCGGCAAGTCCTTCAGACTGCGCACGCAGATCTTCAGCTTGCGCTCGGCCCACGGATCGTTCAACCCGACGATCGCGATCTGCATCGTTTTTCTGTGCCGCAGCGCGACCGACTCCGGCACGATGCCGATTCCGACGCCCGCCTCGATCATCCGGCACGCGGCCTCGAAGTTACCGACCTGGATGCGAAGTTTGAGCCGCGCGCCGAGTGCATCGGCGGCACTGGTGATGAACGCGTGAATCGCGCTCGACGTCGGCAGGCTTACGAAGTTCGCGTTGAGCACCTGCGAGAAATCGACCGACGCCCGCCTGGCGAACGGATGATCGCACGACGTAACGAGCACGAGTCGGTCGTCGCGATACGGCAGCATCTGCAGATGCTCGGCATGCACGTTGCCCGCGACGATGCCGATATCGGTCGCGCTTTCGGCGACGCCCTTGACGATCTCGCCGCTCAGCACTTCGCGCAGATCGATGTTCACGTCCGGATGATCGCGCAGGAAACGGCTCAGCACGGCCGGCATGAACTCGCTGATCGCAGTCGTGTTGGCCCAGATGCGCACGTGGCCCTTGATGCCCTCGCCGTACTCCTGCATGTCACCGGCGAGGTGCTCGACGCGTTCGAGCACGAGCCGCGCGTGATGCACAAAGGCCTCGCCCGCGGGTGTCGGCGTCACGCCCTGGCTGGTGCGATAGAGCAGCTTGAAGCCGAGCTGCTCCTCGAGATTCTTGACCCGGTTGCTGGCGGCCGGCGCCGACAGGTGCGAACGCTCCGCGGCACGCGCGAGGTTGCGCGTGTCGGCGATGTGCAGGAGCAGGCGTAAATCGACGAAATCGAAGTGCATGATGAAAGCTGCTGGCGAAGCATGCGCAGGACAAACTTTCATCTTAACCGGGTGCGGTGGAATTTAGCCGGGGAAAGATCCGAATCGACGGCCCCCTTCATACGCGTACAGCCTACGCCGACTCTCGCATCATCTCCGCTTGCGGCATCAGCTCAACATCGGGCGAAATTTCTTCGAGCGTCTGCTGACTCGTTTCGATGCGCAGCGCGAGAATCGCGACGCTCAGCAACAGCAACACGCCACCGACCATCGTCAGCACGCCCGTCACGCCGAATTGCGTGTATAGCAGCAGCGCGACGTAGGGTGTCGACATCGAAGCCGCGCGGCCGCAGGTGCCGGCCACGCCCGTGCCACGCAGGCGATGCGCGGTTGGGAACAGCTCGGGGATATAACCGAACAGGCCGAGCGTGCAGACCGTGTAGATCGTCGTGACGAGCGCGAAGCCGACGACCGCGATCGGCACCGGCGCACGCATCTGCACGTAGACGAAGCCGAGCGCGATCGTTGCGAGTGAGAACAGCACGATGCCGTTGCGTCGCCCGAGGCGGTCCGTCACGAGATAACCGACGACAGCGCCGGCCGGCGCGCCGAACGACATCAGCAGCACGAAGCCGAGCGACTGCACGATGGTCAGGCCTTCGTTGACGAAGAACGTCGGCAGCCACGCGACGAAGCCGTACAGCGACATGTTGATCGCCATGCAGGTCAGCGCGGCGACCAGCGTGCGGCCGATCATGCCGCGCGCGAACAGCGCCGAGAACGGCGCGACCGGCACCTCGTGACTGACGACGCGCGCGACTGGCGGCAGCTTGCCGACCCGCGCCTCGACCTGTCGCTCGATCGCCGCAACGGTGGCCTCCGCCTCTTCGAGCCGGCCAACCGTTTCTAGCCAGCGCGGCGACTCCGGCATCCGATGCCGCAGGAACCACACGACGAGCGCGCCGACGCCCGCGATCGCGAACATGTAGCGCCAGCCGAGATGCGGAATCACCCAATACCCGATGGCGGTCGCGCCGAGCAGGCCAGAGTTGATGATCAGCGCGAGCAACGCGGTCCAGCGGCCGCGTGTGGCGGGTGGCACGAATTCGCACAGCGTGCCGGCCGCGACCACGAGTTCGGCACCGAGGCCGATACCCATGATGAAGCGCAGCAGGATCAGCCAGTAGATGTCCGGCGCGAAGCAGGCGGCGAGCGATGCGATGCCGAAGATCGCGAGGTTGGCTTGATACGAATAGCGTCGGCCGAAGCGGTCGCCGAGATAGCCTGACAGGCCCGCGCCAATCATCATGCCCATGAAGGTCGCGGAGATGAAGAACGAGCCGAGGCGGAGATCGGTGAAGCCGGTTTTGACCATCGCCGCGAGCGCACCGTTGGCGAGATAGATGTCGAAGGCGTCGAGGAAGGCGCCCGCGCCGATCAGGCCGAGAATGTTCCAGTGGAAGCGGCTGATCGGAAGGCGGTCCAGTCGGGCGCCGGAGTTGATGGGGGTTGGCAAAATTTGTCTCCTGTCTTCTCAAGCTGCGCGCGGGCGAGTGGCGCGCGCGCGGAACAGTTCTGCGAGGCTGCCTTTGTAGGATGCGGCGGCTCAGGGCAGAGTGCTGAACGGCCGTTGCTAAATCGTGCAGCGCCGTATGCCTTAAGAGTGCGACAGGTGACGTGAAGTGTGAATTGGGTTTTTTGGAGGTGGGTGTTCCGGTTTGATTAAGGGAATGGAAAAGAGGCGACTTGCATGCCTGAAAGGCTGCGGCGCATCGGAATGTCGCTCCATTTATCCAGTTGTCTGGTTCCGCGCGGCCGGCTCTGTGCCGGCGCTCCGCGTGACAGAGTCGCTGCGGTCCGTCCTCGTATTGATGAACCATGCGGAAATCGAAGCCAGCAAGAAACAGCCGACGAACAGGTGGAAGACGACATTGAAGTCGTTATTCGTGCTGGTCAGGATGTAACCGACGATCAGCGGGGAAAGGAATCCTGCCAACTGACCCGCTGCATTGACAAAGCCGATCGCCGACCCGACGACCTTGTTTGGCAGCGCGACATTCGGGATGGTGTACAGCGAACAGCCCGCCATGGTTGAGAAGAAATAGCCGATCGTCTGATAGAACACCGCCGTTTCCACAGTCGCGGCATGGGCCGTCAGATAGGCAAAGATCGCGGCCACAATGCAGCCGAGGACGACCAGCAATTCGCGACGATTGCGGAAGAACTTATCGGAGAGAAAGCCCGTGATGCAATAGGCGATCGTGCCGACCAGAAATGGCACCGACGCCATAATGCCCATTCTGGCCGTCGAAAGGCCGCGCGCCTTCAGCAGATACGTCGGGAACCAGCTCATGATTCCCCAGGAGGCGATGCTGAAAACGAACAAGGTGACAAAGCACCACCAGACCAGCGGCGTTTTCACCAATCCAGCAAAATCCACTTTGCCGGCGGATTCAGACAATGTTTGTTCGCTGGTTCCGATTTCCTTCAATTCGATATCCGAAACGTGCTTGCTGTCCTTCGGGCTGTTTCTCACATAGATCCAGCCGAATACGGCCATCGCGATACCGGGTATGAACAGACTCGTGAAAATGGCGCGCCATCCCCACGCGGCCATCACGGCCGCCACGAACAGCGGCGCCAGTGCGGGTCCCAGCGCATTCGTGGTCATCATCAGCCCGGTCGCCCGTCCCACTTCGCGCTTTGGGAACCATGCCGACAGTCCCTTGAACGCGGCGGGAGGAAACAGCGCTTCGCCAATGCCGAACGCGACCCGCACCACCAGCATCAAGCCGAGCGAATTGCACAGTCCGGTAAACGCGGTGAAAATCGTTCACCACGTGATCCCGATTGTCGTCATCAGCCGCGGGCCGAATCTGTCTGCCAGCAGGCCAGCCGGGATCTGACATAGCGCGTAGCTGAAAAAGAACGCACTGAGGATTCCTCCCATTTCCATCGCCGACAGATGAAACTCGGACGCAATAAATGGGATAGCCGCTGCCATGATCATTCTGTCCATATAACAGAGCAAATAGATCGCAAACAGAATGAGCAGAACGAAATAGCGATGTCTCCAGCGAAAGCGCATGAGGTCTTCCTTATTATTAAACGACAGCGATGACACGAAATCCGGGTTCTAGCCGGTCAGTTGGCGGTACGAGAACGACTTGAAATCCGCTGGCTCGCGAAAGCCGAGCATGTCGTTGACGGTGATACCTGCGAAAGCCCCCGTGAAGCCGATCGGGGTTGCATATTCATTGCTAAGTTTCGTGAAATCCTTTCCGAGTCCGAGGTCTTTCCAGTCGCCATGCGTCACGCGATAGCAGAAGCGCAGCTTCGCGTCCACGACGTGAAGCCGCAGGCCGATCACTGAGGCCTCGGGCAGCGTGGCCAGTCGATTGCCGTAGGCGAAGCTGCCGGCATCCATTTCCATGTAGGACAGGATTTTTGTGCCGTCGTCGTCGCGCGTGACGAACAGATAGTAGAAGGTGTTCTCGTCGTAACGCGCCATGAGCCCAGCCATGTGCAGATATGACATCGGCGAAAATTCCAGCGCCGTTTCGACTTCGAACTGCCAGTCACGGACGCGACAGGCCAGCAAGCTTTGGTGGAACCGCGAAGTCGGCGACTCTTGCCCCCTTATCCGCAGATAGCCCGGGTGTTCGTGAAGATTGCACCAGTCGTCGCTGATGGGAATGCGCAGACTCTGCAGTTCCAGCGGCAGCGCGGCACGTTGTCCAAAATCGATCGCCCAACTGCTGTCGAGCCTTTGCTCGATATCCGAGTCGATCGCAAAAGATTCGGCGGGAACCACTCCGCCGCTGGCGAGGCGGGGCCAGTCAGCGTGCCATTCGATCGGTGCGACGCAGGTCTCACGGCCTAGCGGTGAGCGCTTCGTGTGCGCATCGATTGGTCTCGATCCCAGGTACGTCATGTACCACTGGCCGTGCGGACCCTCGACCAGATTGCCGTGGCCGGTCCGCTGGATCCGTCCATTCGCGTCGCGCGACGTGAGCATCGGCGTGTCAGGATGAAACTCGTATGGACCGAAAATATCGCGGGATCTGGATACACACGTCGCATGCGTATAGCCTGTACCCCCCTCCGCGGTGATCAGGTAGTACCAGTCTCCCTTCTTCAGCAAATGCGGAGCCTCGTAGATCTGACACTTCATGAAGTAGTCGGTCTTCAGGCTGGCGCCTTTATAGATCACGCGCTCCTCCCCGATCAGCTTCTTTTCCTGCGGCGAGTATTCGCGCAGAATGATTCCGGCGAAAAGGTCCGCGTAAATGCCCCTGAAATCGCGCCGGATATAGGCCAGCCACTTTTTGCCCGATTCATCGTGGAACAGCGATGGATCGTATCCACCAGACACGAGATGCACAGGCTCCGACCAGGGGCCGGTGATGTCCGGGGCGGTCACGACGAAGTTATGCATGTCGCGCAGCGGGGATATCTTCTGCTCACCCTTCCATGCCTTGGTGTCGGTATAGACGAGCCAGTAAAGACCGTCGTGATAGGACAGCGCGGGCGCCCATATGCCTCCGGACGGCTGCTCTCCGATCAGGTTCAATTGCGATAGCCTGTCCAAAGGCGTTGCCCTGAGTTCCCAGTTGACGAAGTCTTTCGATTCGTAAATGAGAACGCCCGGGTACCATTCAAACGTTGACACCGCGATATACCACGCATCGCTGCCACGGCACACGCAAGGATCCGGATTGAAGCCGCGCAGAACTGGGTTTTGAATAGTACTCATCGGGAGGGTATTTTTCCGGCGTGGTGAGGGGCATAAATCTTCTTTTCCGCCAACGTCGAGTCGACGAATGACCGGATAGATGCTGGCGATTCGAGACCTTCGCAGCGAGTTTGTTACCGATGCCAATTTAATCTAGCATGTGACCTGCTGACTGTTCAAATGCGATGATGGGGGGTATTCCGTTGGGTGAGGTGGCTAGTCGCCGGGCAACTCGTCTTTCAGCCCAAAATCCTCCGTGCCCTCAGAATCACCGGCATATCGACCATCTTTCCATCCACGGCCACCGCGGCGCCATGACTCGCCTCGACAGCGGCAAGCATCCGCCGCGCCCACTCCACCTCGGCGTCACTCCACGCGTACGCGCGATGCACAGCGTCGATCTGCTTCGGGTGAATGCAAAGCTTGCCGCCAAAACCAAAGCGCCGCCCGCGCAGCGCATCGGCTTGCACCGCATCAGCATCGTTGATCGTCGTCGACACGCCATCCACCGGCGCACCAATGCCAGCCAGCCTCGACGCAAGCACGATCTGCGAGCGAAACAGATGCAACTCCTCACCTTCTCCATCGATGCCGAGATCGACCTGAAAATCCAGCGTGCCGAACACGATACGCAGCACGTGCGGCGCCGCACATAATTCCGCCAGGTTCGCGAACCCGTGCGCAGTCTCGACAATCGGCAGCACGTTCAAGGCCGGATGCGCGTTCGCCAGCACCGCGCAGATCTGTTCCCGCCTCTCGGCCTTCGGCAGCACGACTCCCGCGACGCCGACCTGTCCAACCAGCGCCGCAACATCGTCCGCGAACCATCTGGTGTCCGAACCATTGATACGCACCCACACTGCCCGCGATGCATTAGCTGATGCCGCAGCCAACACCGCCGCTCGCGCGGTGACCTTCTCGTCCGGCTGCACCGCGTCTTCCAGGTCGAGAATGACCGCATCCGCGCCGGCCGCATAGGCCTTGTCGAACCGCTCAGGCCGATTCCCAGGCACGAACAGATACGACCGTGACAACGCGCTCATGCCGCCACCGTCGTGCGCGACGCTGCATCAAATACCGAACCCATCTGCGTCTCTTCGGCAACCCGCCATGCGTTGCGAAGCAGCTGCGCCGCCTCCCCTTCACTAGCCGCACCCGAAAACGCCGCCAGCCGATGCAGCTTCGTCGCAATCTCATCGCGCGACAACGTATTCCCCGGATCGCCCTTCGGCTCGTCGACACGCCCATCGAACGCGCGGCCGTCGATCGTCGTCACCGTGACCTTGCCTATCCAGCGTGCGGGATAGGCGGCGTCGACTTCAGCGTCGAGCGTCATCGTGACCTTGTCGCGAAACGCGGCGATCTCGCTCGCGTCGAAGCCCTGCTCGAATTCGGTCACGCCCGCATAGCCGTGATGCGCGACGAGCCCGAGTACCGTGCCCATGTTGAACTTCGCCTGATGCACGGTGCGCGGCGTGACCACGGAGCCGAGTACGTCGATCGCGCCTTGATGCACGTGCGCCACGACCTTCGCCATGTCGCGCGGCGCGAGGCCATGCGTCCGCATGACCGCGAGCAACGCGTCGGCGGCCGGATGCGTATGGCGGCACGCCGCGTGATACTTGAACGAGGTCTCCGCGGTCGCCCAGCGGCTGCCGAGCCGATCGACGAGGCGCGCCGGATCGGCGTCGCTCGACATGCCCGCCGCCATGCCCTGCGCGCCTTCGAGAATGTGCGTCGCGCCCTTGAAGCCGTCGGCGGCGAGTTGCGCGGCCATCAGGCCGTTCGCGGCGGCCATCGCGGTGTGCAGTTGCTTCGAGTCGGCGGCATCGCGCAGGAATTCCCACAGGCCGCTCGCCTGCGTGCCCGCCGAGCCGAACGCATCGAGCATCTGCGACGGCGACAAACCGAGCAAGCGTCCCGCAGTTGCCGCGGCCGCGACCGTGCCGACCGTGCCCGTGGTGTGAAACACCCTGTAATGCGAACGCCCGAGAAATTCGCCGACGCGAATGCCGACCTCGTATCCCGCCACCGCCGCCGCGATGAAGTCGCGCCCCGACGTTCGCTTTGCCTGTGCCAACGCGAGCGCAACGGGAAACACCACGGTTGCCGGATGAAACACCGAGCCATTGTGCACGTCGTCCTGTTCGGCGAAGTGTGACGCCGCGCCGTTGATCATCGCGGCGAAATACGGCGTGGTGCGGCTGCGGTCGATCAGCACTTCGCAGAGGCCGTCGTTCGTCGCACCGGCTGCCGCGCGCGCAAACCGCGCGATCGTCTCGACCGGGCGCGCGCCCCTGCCGGCCAGCGCGGAGCCGAGCCAATCGACGTACAGGTTGACGGTACGCTCGACGACCTCGTGTGGGACGCTGTGGAAGTCGAGTTGCGCGGCGAAAGTGGCAAGCGTGAGACTGGGATGGTCGTTCATGGGGGTCGTTACTGAATCAGATCGTGCCCGCCGCGCGCAGCGCGTCGATACGCCCATCGTCGTAGCCAAGCTCACGCAGAATGGCTTCGGTATGTTGACCAAGCGTGGGCACAGGG
This sequence comes from Paraburkholderia podalyriae, assembly GCF_014397785.1. GTDB lineage: Bacteria > Pseudomonadota > Gammaproteobacteria > Burkholderiales > Burkholderiaceae > Paraburkholderia > Paraburkholderia podalyriae. The sequence continues at coordinate 7,524 of NZ_VZQQ01000078.1, read as the reverse complement.
TCAATTCTCGGCTCGATGTCGGAAGGTAGACCGGGCGGCCGCAATGCGGGTATCGCCCCCGCTGCCGTGGCGACTTCCTGCCAGCACTCGCGCGCCTTCAGTTGCGGATGCGCCCACACGTCGGCGAGCGTATTCATCTGCGCGTTCGCGATGCCTGCCGCATCGAGTCGCTCGATCACCCGCGCGGCGCTCAGCTTCGCGAACGCCGCGACGATCACCTCGCGCAACGCGTCGCGCGCCGCAGTGCGTTTCGAGTTCGATGCGAAGCGCTCGTCGGTTGCAAGTTCCGGCTGTTCGAGCACGCGCTCGCAGAACAGCTTCCACTCGCGTTCGTTCTGCAGGCCAAGCATGACGGTCTTGCCGTCGCCAGCGGGAAACGGGCCGTAAGGATAGATCGTCGCATGCGCGGCGCCCGCGAGCGCGGGCTGCGGCTGACCGTCGATCGCGTAGTAGAGCGGATAGCCCATCCACTCGACCATGCTCTCGAGCATCGACACGTCGATACGGCAACCGCGCCCGGTGCGTCCACGCTGCAACAGCGCGCTCAGAATGTTCGAATATGCGTACATGCCTGCCGCGATATCCGCGATCGAGCAGCCCGCCTTCGCTGGCGCGCCTGGAGAACCGGTGATCGACAGAAAGCCGGACTCGCTTTGAATCAACAGGTCATACGCTTTCTTGTCGCGATACGGACCGTCCGCGCCGTAACCGGAAATATCGCAGACGATCAGCTTTGGATACTTGTCGCTCAACGTGTGGTAGCCGAGGCCGAGCCGTTCGGCCGCGCCCGGCGCGAGGTTCTGCACGAGCACGTCGGCATCGGCGACCAACGCATCGAGAATCTCCGCCGCCGCGGGCTGCTTCAGGTCGAGCGAAAGACTTTCTTTCGAACGATTAGTCCACACGAAATGAGACGACAGCCCATGCACGCGTTCGTCGTAGCCGCGCGCGAAATCGCCGACGCCAGGCCGTTCGATCTTGATCACGCGTGCGCCGAGATCGGCCAGTTGCCGCGTGCAGAACGGTGCGGCAATCGCGTGTTCGAGGGTGACGACCTTGATACCGTCGAGTGGTCTCATGATGTCCGCCAGCGGGTCAGAACGAACGCGACAGCCCGAGGATATGCTCGGCCACGTACGAGAGAATCAGATTGGTCGATATCGGTGCGACCTGATACAGACGCGTTTCGCGAAACTTGCGCTCGACGTCGTATTCGCACGCGAAGCCGAAGCCGCCGTGAAATTGCAGGCACGCATTGGCCGCTTCCCACGATGCATCCGCCGCGAGCAGCTTCGCCATGTTCGCCTGCGCGCCGCACGGTTGACGCGCGTCGAAACGACGTGCCGCTTCGAAGCGCATCAGGCTCGCGGCCTCGACGTTGATGAACGAGCGCGCGATCGGAAACTGCACTCCCTGGTTCTGTCCGATCGGCCGGCCGAACACGACGCGCTCCTTCGCGTATTCGGTGACTTTATCGACGAACCAGTAGCCGTCGCCGATGCATTCCGCCGCGATCAGCGTGCGCTCTGCGTTGAGTCCATCGAGAATGTATTTGAAGCCTTGCCCTTCCTCGCCGATCAGATTCTCGGCGGGAATTTCGAGGTTGTCGAAAAAGAGCTCGTTGGTCTCGTGATTGACCATGTTCAGAATCGGCTGCACGGTCAAGCCATGACCGATCGCTTCGCGCAGATCGACGATGAAGATCGACATGCCCTCAGATTTCTTCTTCACGTCCCCGAGCGGCGTGGTGCGTGCGAGCAGGATCATCAGGTCCGAGTGTTGCACGCGCGAGATCCACACCTTCTGACCATTGATCACGTAACGGTCGCCGCGCCGCTCGGCGGTCGTCTTGATCTTCGTCGTGTCGGTGCCGGTCGTCGGCTCGGTCACGCCCATCGATTGCAAACGCAGATCGCCGTTCGCGATCTTCGGCAGATATTTGCGCTTCTGTTCTTCGGAACCGTGCCGCAACAGCGTGCCCATGTTGTACATCTGCCCGTGGCACGCGCCCGAGTTGCCGCCCGCACGATTGAGCTCTTCCATGATCACCGACGCTTCCGTGAGCCCGAGCCCCGATCCGCCGAAGTCATGCGGAATCAGCGCGGCGAGCCAGCCGGCCTTCGTCAGCGCATCGACAAACGCTTCCGGATAGCCGCGCGCTTCGTCGATCTTGCGAAAGTAGTCGCCGGAAAACTGCTGACACAGATCGCGCACGGCCTCTCGAATGTCCTGGAACGAATCGTGTTGCGTGGTTTGCATAATCGGGTCTGGTAGAATTCAGACGAGCGCGGCGGTCGCGCGCATGGTCAGATAACCTTCGTAGTCCTTCGCCCACAGGTCGATGGTCTTGCCGTCGGCGGAAGGCTTGCCGCATACCGTGAACGGCTGGTCCGCAAACGTGGGGCGAAGCGCGCGAAATGCGAAGCTTTGCAGCGTCGCTTGCGGCAGTTCACGGCGCACGAGATCGACGAGCAGCGTCGCAATCAGCGGGCCATGCACGACGAGGCCCGGATAACCTTCGACCTGCGTGACGTACCGATGGTCGTAGTGAATGCGATGGCCGTTGAAAGTCAGCGCCGAGTAGCGAAACAGCATCACCGCATCGGCATCGATCGTGCGGCGCCACGTTTCGCCTTCGGGCGCGGGCGCCGGTTGTTGCGGGCGCGCCCCTTCCTGCGGCGCGTCCTGCGGCGCGTCGCGATAGACGATGTCGTGCTCTTCCTCGAGCTTCAACTCGCCATCGACTTCGATCGTATGTTGCACGGTGACGAACACGAGGCGCCCCGAGCGGCCTGTCTTGTCCTCGATATTGGCGATCGTCGATGTGCGCTGTGCATGCTCGCCGACTTTCAGCGGCGCATGAAACGTGAGCCGGCCGCCAGCCCACATGCGACGCGGCAGCGGCACCGGCGGCAGGAAGCCGCCGCGCTTCGGATGACCGTCGGGACCGACTTCCGAGAGCGGCGCAACCGGCAGAAAGTACAGCCAATGCCACAACGGCGGCACGGTGCTACCGTTTTCCTCGCGATCGAGCGTGGCGGCGAGCGCCGTCAACGGAAACGCGGTGATGTCGTCTTCGGCCACCGTCTGCTTGTCGAGCCAGTCGTCGAGTTTCTCTGGTGCAGCGGACATGGCGGAGTCTCCAGATCAAAGGCGTTGGTCCTCGTTAGGGCCTACTATGACCGACGCGCTGCGTTCCGCGAATTTCGAATTTTCGAAGCGGGCCTTTGGTTTTGATTAAGACGTTAAGCCCGTCGCGCGGCGCTTGACAATCTGTTTTCAGCGCGATCAGCGATTCGAGCTCCCGCACCTGTTCGCTTATTTGAGCCCGAGCCGTTTGGCCAGCCGATTCAGATTCGCCCTGTCGAGACCGAGCTCGCGCGCCACCGCCGCCCAGTTCTGCCTGTTGCGGACCAGCGCTTCGAGCACGAGATTGCGTTCGAACTCGGTGACCGCGCTGCGAAAGTCTTTGGTCTCGCTTTCCTCGCTCTGCGTGTCGGTTTGATCTGCCTCGTGATCCGGCGCATCGGACAACGCGAAGTCCGCGGCCGTCAACGTCAGAATGCGGCGGCGCTCACGATTGGCTGCCAGCGCCTTCAGCGCACTCCGTCCGATCAGATGCTCGAGTTCCCGCACATTGCCGGGCCACGAGTAGTGCAGCAACGCGTCCTGCGCATCCGCCGCAAGACGCAGACTCAGCAACCCGAGCCGGGAGCGATTGTCTTCGAGGAAAAAGCCCGCAAGCAGCAGCACATCGCGGCCACGCTCGCGCAACGGTGGCACGCGCAGCGGGTAGACGCTGAGGCGATGATAGAGGTCCGCGCGAAAGCGGCCCGCGCGCACTTCTTCGGCGAGATCGCGATTGGTTGCGGCGATCAGCCGCACGTCGACGCGATGTTCGTGGTCCGAGCCGATGCGCTGCAACTGGCCGTTCTGTAGCACGCGCAACAGCTTCGCCTGCACCGCGAGCGGCAACTCACCGACTTCGTCGAGGAAAAGGGTGCCGCCGTCCGCGAGTTCGAACTTGCCGCGCCGATCCGCCGACGCGCCTGAAAACGCGCCGCGCACATGCCCGAACAGTTCGCTCTCGACGAGCGTATCCGGCAACGCCGCGCAGTTCAGACTGATCAGCGGCTTGTTCGCGCGCCGCGACAGCGCGTGGATCGCATTCGCGACCAGTTCCTTGCCGACGCCGGTCTCGCCGGTGACGAGCACGGTCAGATCGCTGCCGGCCACCACCTCGATCTCCTTGATCATGCGGCGATGCGCGTCGCTGCTGCCGATCAGCTCGCGTCGGCTCTCGCTGCTCGCCAGCCGATACGCTTCCGCGCGACGCTGCGCCTCTTCGCCATTGCGCGCCAACGCGTCGATGCGTTCGACGACGCTCACGGTCGCGGCCGCCAGGCCGAGAAACGCCTGTAGCGAGGCCATGTCGAGCGTGTCGAAGCACGCCGGATCGAGCGCGTCGAGCGTGAGCAACCCCCAAGGCTCGCCGCGGATGAACAGCGGGCACCCTAGACAGTCGTGCACTTCGAGGTGCCCGAGCGCCATGCCTTGAACGAGGCCGTCGTAGGGGTCGGGCAGATCGGAGTCGGCGGCGAAGCGCGTCGGCCCTGGCTGAGCCAGCAGCGCCTGAAAGCGCGGGTGCTCGGCGACGCGAAAACGCCGCCCGAGCGTATCGCTGCTCAAACCGTCGATGGCGAGCGGCACGAGCGTATCGCCTTCAAGGCGTAGCAGTGCGGCGGCGTCGCTCGGAAACAGCGAGCGCAGCGCGCTGAGCAGCCGCCGATAGCGCTCGCGCTCGGACACCTCGCGCGACAGGTCGAGAATCAGCGGGGTAAGAACCTCGAGCACAGCTTCCGTAGTCAGATCGACTGCGGATTGAGTCACTTCGACTAGAGTCGAATTAACCATTCTGATTACCAGATCATTGATCTAAATGCATTTTATACCTGGCACGAATCGTGGATAGTAAAGCCAGTCTGCCGAAACCGGCCTGCGACACTCGCTGATAGACAGACGCTCACACAGACTTTCATCAGGACTCAAACCATGCTATCCGCCGAACACCGCGCCATCATCAAAGCAACCGTGCCGCTCCTCGAAAGCGGCGGTGAGGCGCTCACCACACACTTCTACAACCTGATGCTCAGCGAGCATCCGGAAGTGCGCCCGATGTTCAATCAGGCCAATCAGGCAAGCGGCGCGCAACAGCGCGCGTTGGCCAACGGCGTGCTGATGTACGCGCGCCATATCGATCAGCTCGAACAACTCGGCGGCCTCGTCGCGCAGATCATCAACAAGCACGTGGCGCTGAACGTGCAGCCCGAGCACTATCCGATCGTCGGCAAGTACCTGCTGCGCGCAATTCGCGAAGTCCTCGGCGCGGATGTCGCGACCGATGCCGTGATCGAAGCGTGGGCCGCCGCCTATCAACAACTGGCCGATCTGCTGATCGGTCTCGAAGAGAAGATCTACGCCGAAAGTGAAACCGCCCCCGGCGGCTGGCGCGGCACGCGGCTGTTCCGCGTCGCGCGCAAAGTGCGTGAAAGCGACGAGATCACGTCGTTCTATCTGCGTCCCGATGACGGCGGCGAATTGCTCGCGTTCCAGCCGGGGCAGTACATTGGCATGCGTCTGCTGATCGACGGCGAAGAAGTGCGTCGCAACTATTCACTGTCCGCAATGAGCGATGGCCGCGAATATCGTATTAGCGTGAAGCGCGAACCGAACGGCACCGTGTCGAAATATCTGCACGAGCAGTCCAAGGAAAACGACACGCTCGACCTGTTCGCGCCGGCTGGCGAATTTACGCTGCAACCGGGCGATAAGCCGTTGGTGCTGATCAGCGGCGGCGTCGGTATCACGCCGACGATGGCGATGCTGCAAGCGGCGCTGAAGACCGACCGTCCGGTGCATTTCATTCATGCGGCCCGTCATGGTGGCGTGCATGCGTTCCGCGACGCTATCGATGCATTGGCCGCGCGTCATCCGCAACTGAAGCGCTTCTATTGCTACGAGCAGCGTCGTGCGGGCGATGCCGATGCGCACGCAGTCGGCTACGTCGACGAAGCGAGTCTGAAGAAGTGGCTGCCGGAAACGCGCGACGTCGACGTGTATTTCCTCGGGCCGGTCGCGTTCATGAAGGCGATCAAGAAAGGCCTGAAGGCAATCGGCGTACCGGAATCGCAGAGCCGTTATGAGTTCTTTGGGCCGGCTGCCGCGCTCGAATAGCGTGGTCGAGTAATCGACGAGTACTTGCCCTCTTTGAATCGTTGCAATGCGCATTCGAAGACGGGCATGCTCAGGCTTCGATCACGCCGGCGGGCTTGGCCTGGTAAAGAGCGGGTCAGATCCGCTGCGCGTTCTAGCGCTCCCTTCTGCGGCGAAACGCCCACCAGCCTGCCAGCCCGGTAAAGCCGGCGACCAGCAGCACCATCGGCCAGAAGCCATGCCTGTTCTCGGCGAGCGGAATGCCGCCGACGTTCATGCCGAAGAAACCGGCGACGATATTGATTGGCATCGCCAGCACCGTGACGAGCGTCAACGTGAATAGCGTGCGGTTGTTCTGCTCTTCGAGGCGCGAGGTGATTTCTTCCTGCAACAATCTGACCCGCTCGATCAATCCCGCCACGTCCGAAAGCACGACCGAGAACTCCTCGGTCGATTCACGCAGATCCTGCACGTCTTCCGCATGAAGCCAGCGAGGCGGCCTCGCCAGCAAGCGGAAAATCGCGCCCGGCTCGGGCGCCAGCATGCGCTGCAGGCGTGTCAGCGTGCGACGCATCGCGCCGAGGTCGAGGCGGTTTTGCGTCGGCCGTTGCGACAGAAAGCGATCCTCGATTCGATCGGCATCGGCACCGGTTCGGCGGACGATCTGCACGAGCAGGTCGGCCTGGTCGCGCATCAGATGAACAAGCAGCTCGGCAGGCGACCTGAATGTTTCCCCTTCGCGCACCGACGCGCGCAAACGCTCGACCGAGCGCAGGGGCTTCAGCCCCGCCGTGACGATGAGCCGCTTGTCGGCGTGGATCCACAGCGTCGCGATTTCGGACGGGATGAATTCGAGGTTGAACATGACGTCGTTGACGACCGCGCGCAGTGCGCCGTCCGCATGCTCGATCCGCGTCGAATGCGAGCCTTCGCGCAACGCGTCGAAAAACGTCTCGGGCAGATCGAGCTGCGTCCGCATCCAGCGCTCGCTCGCGCTATGTGAAGCCACAGAAACTCGCCGTCGTGCTTTGCGGCAGTGCCGGCATCGTCCTCGCGCTCGCGGAACCAGTCGATGACTTCGTCCGCGTCGATCGGCTGCCCGGCAAGCGTCGGCGAAAACCGGAATCCGCAGACCATCCCTGACGAATCCGCGCCGTAGGTTTGCAATGCCAGATCAGATTTCAGGCTATTTCAAAAGTGGAGTGGGTAATGCGGCTCACGAGGCATGTGGATTGAAGGCCGAGAAGTCGAGCTTGCCTGCGATCAGGAACAGCACGGTCCGCATGGTTTTGAAGCTGGCGTATCCGCGCG
>NZ_VZQQ01000077.1 GCF_014397785.1 Paraburkholderia podalyriae | reverse complement strand
TCCCCGTCCCCGTCCCCGACTGTCCGCAGTGTTGCCGCTGGCGCCGCGTCGCAGGCGCCGATCGGTATTTTCGATTCGGGGCTTGGCGGACTGTCGGTGCTGCGCGCGGTGCGCGCGCAGTTGCCTGACGAGGCGATGCTGTATGTCGCCGACTCGCTTTACGCGCCCTACGGCGAGCGCGACGACGACTTCATCACCGACCGAACGCTAGCCATCGGCGCATGGCTCGCCGCTCAAGGCGCGAAGGCACTCGTGGTCGCCTGCAACACGGCGACCGCGCAGTCGATTGCGCTCGTGCGCGAGAAGCTGCCGATTCCGCTCATCGGCGTCGAGCCAGGCGTGAAGCCCGCTGCGCTGCAATCGAAAAGCCGCGTCGCCGGCGTGCTGGCGACCCCGGCGACGCTGCGCAGCGCCCGCTTCCAAGGGCTGCTCGAACGCTACGCCGCCGATTGCCGCTTTCTGTGTCAGCCCGGCCACGGGCTCGTGCAGGCGGTCGAGCGCTGCGACGTCGGCTCGGCCGAGCTGCGCGCACTGCTGCGCAGCTACCTCGAACCGATGCTCGATGCGGGCGCCGACACGCTGGTGCTCGGCTGCACCCATTACCCGTTTCTCGATGCGGCGATCCGCGACATCGTCGGCGAGCGGCTGGCGCTGATCGACACAAGCGTGGCGATCGCGCGTCAGCTCGAACGCGTGCTCGAACAGCACGGTCTGCGCGTCGCCACGCCGGCCGCGGCCCCGCCGCTGCCGCGCTTCTACTCCACCGACGACGGCGTCCACCAACAGCAACTGGCCGCCACGCTGCTGCTGATCGAGGCCACGGTCGAGCAGGTGCTGATTTCGTCTCCCCGCACCGCCGCACCGGATTCCCGCGCCGCCTAGAAGCCGCAACCGACGCGCGGCACGCGCCTGCTGTGCGGCCGGGCGTCGCCCTTGCGTCCGCCGAAATCCATTCTAAGGGTCTGGTTTTGTTACAAAAAATCGCACAGGACGCTTGCCAAACGGACCAAACATAATGATAATAATTCGCATTACCGTTAGCTATGACGCCTGCCATGATCGTCTGTGTCTGCAAATCCGTTTCCGACCGCACAATCCGCTCCTCGATTGCGGACGGCATCGACTCGTTCGACGAGTTGCAATTTGAACTCGGTGTCGCCTCGTGCTGCGGCAAGTGCGAGCAATCCGTGCGCGACGTGATGCTGCAAAGCGGCGTCTGCGCGAGCCGTTGCGGCGTAGTCGAGCCTCAGCAGGTGCAGAGCGTCGCACAGGTCGTGCAAGTCACGTTCTACGAGCGCAAGGCAGCCTGAGTTCAATTAACGGGGTGCGGCGCGAGCCGTGCCCAGTGCGTCCTGAAGCTCCTATGCATCACCTACATTTAATGTCGCGCTTAATGCGACATTGAATGTGCCGCATGTCTGCAAGACAACCGCAGTACGGTCCGCCGTACTGCGTATTCCACTGCCGTCAGCAAGCCAGTATTCGTACCAGCCAGCTACCCGCTCACCCCTTGGAAAGGAGTTCGAAATGGAATTGCTGATTGGTTTCGTGACTACTTTGATCATTTCGCTGCTGATTTTCCGAACATGACGATGTCCTGTTTGACGCGCCGCCCGCACGGTGCGCTGCCACACTGACCATGCAGGCTCCGCATCCCATTACCGCCGGCGCACCGCTGGCGTCGTTCACCCGACCGAATTCCCGCACGCTGATCGGCACTGCCGTGGTCGCCACGGTTCACGTCGCACTGCTCGCCGTGATCATGACGCTGCGTCACGAGCCGGTGCAGGTCGCGCTCGAATCGCATGTGATGACCGCCGAACTGCTGCCGCCCGCGCCGCTCGCTGCGCCGGTCGCGCTTCAATCGATCGCACCGCCGCCACCCCGGCCGACGCCGCCCGTGCATTCCAAGCCGAAAGTCCCGCCGAAGCCGGTTGCGACGCCCAAGCCGACCCCGGCCCCGACTCCGTTGCCGCAGGCCGCCGCGCCGTCGCCGACATCGGTTGCGGCGCCCGATCCGACGCCGCCGGCGCCCGGCGCACCGGCGACGCCGCCCGCAGCGGCAACGCCCGCGATCGGTAAGCCGACGCTGCAAGTCAGCGCGCCCAAGAACGTGTCGCATCTCGATTGCAACGTCGCCCACCCGGACTACCCCACGCTGTCACGGCGCCGCGGAGAGACCGGCACTGCGTACGTCCATTTCGTGGTCGGCCTGAGCGGCAAGCTCGAGGACATCGAGTTGAAGAAAAGCAGCGGCTTCAGCCGTCTCGACGACGCGGCCGTCGCCGCCGTGCGCGCGAGCGCCTGCAAGCCGTATCTCGAGAACGGCGAGCCCGTCAGGGCCGCGTACACCCAGCCTTTCAATTTCGGCCTGACCGACTGAAGCAGCTTTCAAAAACAAGGAATTGCGATGCAAAACTACGGATTGGCGCACGTGTGGGCGCAAGGGGATTTCGTGACGCGCGGTATCGCGCTCACACTGTTGATCATGTCGGTGATGTCGTGGAGCGTGATCGTCGTCAAAGGCTGGAACGTGATGCGCCTGAAGCGTCTGACGAGGAACGCCGAGCAGGCGTTCTGGCATTCGGACGACCTCGCCGACGGCGTGAAGAAGCTCGGCGGCGGCACCTCGACGCCGCATGACAATCCGTTCCTCGCGCTCGCGCTATCAGGCCAGGAAGCGGCCGACCATCATCACCAGACCCAGCCGCATCTACATGACCGCATGGACGTGTCGGACTGGATCACGCGCTGCCTGAAAGACACGATGGACGAAAGCATCGCACGCATGCAGAGCGGTCTCGCGATTCTCGCGTCGATCGGCAGCACCGCGCCGTTCGTCGGCCTGTTCGGCACCGTGTGGGGCATCTATCACGCGTTGCTCGCGATCGGCGCGAGCGGCCAGTCGTCGATCGACCAGGTGGCGGGCCCGGTCGGCGAAGCGCTGATCATGACTGCGTTTGGTCTATTCGTCGCGATTCCGGCGGTGCTCGGCTACAACGCGCTCACGCGCGCCAACAAGGCGATCGTCGCGAAGCTCGCCCGCTTCGCGCACGGCCTGCATGCGTTCTTCGTGACGGGCGCGCGCCTGTCGTCGTCCAGGCGCGGCGATGGCCTGCGTCTCGCGGCCCGCGCCAACTGATCGACGAGGCATTCGAATGGCAATGAGCCCTTTCGCCGCAGACGATGACGACGGCCTGATGAACGAGATCAACATGACGCCGCTCGTCGACGTGATGCTGGTCCTGCTAATCGTCTTCATGGTGACGATTCCGGTCATCCGGCACGCGGTCAAAATCGATCTGCCGCACGCGAGCAGCCAGAAGGAGGATACGAAGCCCGCGCAGGTGACGGTGTCGATCGACGCGGACGGCAACGTGCTGTGGGACAGCACCAAGGTCGACGACGCGGCGCTCGCCGCAAAGATCGCCACGGCCGCGCAGGCGAGCCCGCAACCGGAGCTGCATCTCGATGCGGACCGCAAGGTGCCGTATGAGAAAGTCGCGCTGGTGATGTCGGCCGCGCAGGCTGGCGGACTGACGAAGATCGGTTTCGTTACGCAGCCCAAAGCGAAGTAACCGTCACGCGACACGCGAAGCAGGACGCCCGTCCACGCGAAACACCGCTTTAAACAGCGGCCGAAAAGTAAAAGGCCTTCATCGTCGGATGAAGGCCTTTTTTTGTGCGCGCTCGGCGCCTTCGGGCGGCGGGATCATTTGCCATCGGCCGAAGACTGATAGCTTTTATCACCGCATGCGAGGGCCGTGGTCGACACGGACAACGCGGTCAGCCCTATCAGGCTCGCTATGATAGCGGCCATGAGTTTTCGCATAGGAGACTCCTTAGCGAAAGGGATTTCACTATAGGCCCGCGCGCGCGTGCATTCAAGCAGACGGCCATTGAAAGTAATGATGACAGGCCACGCTTAAATGCTAAAAACGATTTGCGCCGCGCGATAGCGGCCGCAGTCAGGGCATCGCGCGGGCCTTGCGCGTCGCCCCGAACGCTTTATGGCACCACCGCCGATGCAACGGCGGAAGCCGCAGCGACCGCTCCCTGCGCCCCAGCTTCTTTACCGTGCAGAGGACACTCGCCCGTGATGTGCTTGCCCTCGTCCGGATCGAGCATCTCGACCAGATAGTCGACGAACGCGCGAACGGCCGGCACCATACCCTGACGCGATACGAACACCGCGTACAACTGCGGCGTCGGAAAAGTCCAGCCCGGCATCACGGGCGACAACTGCCCCGCTCTCAAAGCGGCTCCATACATCATCTCGGGCAATGCGGCGATGCCGACGCCGGCGAGCACCGCCTCACGGATCGTCATCAGATCGGCGGTCACGAGGCGCGGCTCGTGCTCGTGAGCATGGCGCGTGCCATCGGGCGAAATCAGGTTGTACACGTGTCGACCGTCGCTCGTCGGCACGTCGAGTGTTTCGAAGCGGTTCAGATCGGCCGGCGTCAGTGGAGGCGCATTCTGCTGCAGCAGGCTCGGCGCGCCGACCAGCATCTGCTCGGTGCGCCACAGCGGCCGCACGACGATGTTCGCGTTCTCCGGCGGATCGGAGCGCACGCGCAACGCGACGTCGATCGAATCCTCGAACAGATCGACCACGCGATTCGTCACACGCATCACGACGCGCACCTCCGGATAGCGGTGCATGAATTCCGGCAGGATCGTCGACAGGATCGTCTGCGAGACCGTGACGGGCACGCTGACGCGCACCGTGCCGCGCGGCGACGAGCGCAGTTGCTGCACGACATTGACCGCCGCCTGCGCTTCGCTGAGCATCGCCTGACAGTGCTGGTAGAACAACTGCCCCGCTTCGGTCAGCGCGAGCTTGCGCGTAGAGCGCTGCAACAGGCGCACACCGAGCGACGCCTCCAGCTCCGTGAGCCGACGCGATAGCCGCGACTTCGAGATGCCCAGCACCCGCTCGGCGGCGGAAAATCCGCCATGTTCGACGACCTGCGAAAAGTACATCAGGTCGTTCAGATTGTGTGAATCGATCTTCATCTCATCGTTCCATGAATAGAACAATCCATTGCCGGCTGGCGGCTGGCACCGCGAAAAACGGTCCTTATAATAGCTCCATGTTTCAGAAATAACGCTATTCCCCATTTTTCGAGGTGATATTGATGACTACGCCACGCACGATCGAACGCACGTTCCCGTCGGTTCGCACGGTGGAAGGTGGCGGATTTGTCGTTCATCGACCGTTTCCGACGCGTCTGTTGATGGACTTCGACCCGTTCCTGCTGCTCGACGAAATGGGGCCGGTCGACTATGCGCCGGGTGAGGCCAAGGGCGCGCCCGATCATCCGCATCGCGGCTTCGAGACGGTCACCTATGTGCTCGAGGGCCAGTTCGGCCACAAGGATTCGGCGGGCCATTCCGGCACGCTGCGCGCCGGCGACGTGCAATGGATGACCGCGGGCGCGGGCGTCGTGCATAGCGAAATGCCGGACCCGGCATTCACGCGCACCGGCGGCCGCGTGCACGGCCTGCAACTCTGGGTAAATCTGCCGCGTCGCGACAAGATGATCGCGCCGCGCTATCAGGAGATCCCGTCGACGCGCATTCCGGTCGCGACGTCCGAAGACGGCAAGGTGCGCGTGAAGGTCATCGCGGGCGAAGCGCTCGGCGTGAAGGCCGCGATCGAAACGCGTACGCCGATCCTGTATCAGCATTTTTCGTTGCAGCCGGGCGCGACGATTCGCCAGCCGGTGCCGGCCGACTATCGCGTGTTCGCCTACGGTCTGTCCGGCAAGGGCGTGTATGGCGAAGGCGACGCGCGCGCTGACATCGACGCGCGCACGATGGTCGTGTTCGCGAACGACGGCGACACAGTGACGCTCACGGCTGGCGACGAACCCCTCGAAGTGCTGCTGTTCGGCGGCGTGCCGCTGAACGAGCCGTTGGTGCGATATGGCCCGTTCGTGATGAATACCGAGGATGAGATCCGTCAGGCCGTGATCGACTATCAGGCGGGACGGATGGGCGCGATCACGCATTGACAAGCTACCGCCCACCGCGCGTGATTCACGCCTGTCAGCGCGAGTCGAAGCACGCCGACAGAGACTCGCGCGCCGCCAAACCGCCCGTCTCGGGGCGCGAACGCCAGAAAATTCGGTCACAATAACGGCTGATGTCGCGCGGCCCGCGTCGATCGCAACAATCAGACCGCGGCGCGCGATGCTATTTGATCACCAGCACAGGAGCGCGCATGGCAGAGCCCACCGTCACCGCCCACATCGGTTCGACGAATTTCCAGGTCGTGTTTGACGACGGCAAGCACACATGGCTCGCCGACGAACCCGAATCGCTCGGCGGCGGCGATCGCGGTCCGACGCCCGTATCGCTACTGCTGTCGAGCCTCGGCGCGTGCACGTCGATCACGCTGAAGATGTACGCGCAACGCAAAGGCTGGCCGCTAGCGAGCGTACGCGTCAAACTGTCGATGGAAACCGGCGACACGGGTTCGACGATCGACCGTCAGATCATGCTCGACGGCGATCTGTCCGACGAGCAGCGGGAACGGCTTTTGCAAATTGCCAATGCGTGCCCGGTGCACAAGATCCTGACGCACACGATCTCGATCCGCTCCGCGCTCGCCGTCGCCTGACACGCGCGGCAGGCATTGCAACATTTACATAGGACGCAGTCGTCTTGAATTTCGAACACCTCATTCAGATCAACGATCCGTTGAATCCCTTCGTCGAATCGATGACCCGCGAGCAGCTTTGGGAAGGGCTCGTGCTGCGCGCCGAGCAGCCGCAACTGTTCGTGATGGGTCTCGACAGCTGCAAGATCCTGTCGCGCGATGCCAATGTGCTCGAGCGCGAACTGCACTATGGCCAGGCCACCGTGCGCGATCGCGTCACGCTGGAGGCAAGGGAGAGGGTGCGCTACGACATCCTGCCGACCGCCGAGTACGTCGGCGGCTCGCTGACCATGACGATCGAGCAGCCCGACGACCTCCAGCTGTTCCTGCGCTTCGAATACGCGACCACGCTGCCCGTCTCGACGACCGATCAGGACGCGGTGCAAACGCAGGAGATCGTCAAGTCCGCGTATCGCGAGAACGATATCGACACGGTGCGGCTGATCCGCCAGTACGTCGGGGCCAAACAGGAACCGGGACCGCTGCACTGACATGCCGCGCGGGCGCCCTGCCCACGCTGTCGCGGGGCCATGTCCAGCATGGCCCGCGGAGCCGTTGTCTGGCCGCTCTTTCATTCAGCTATCAGAAGTCGAATTCGATCAATTTCTCGGTCTTGTAAATAGGAATAGTTATCATTTAGAATGATCCCATCGAATCGACGAACAAGCTAAAACGAATGACCGATATGACTCGCTCCTCCACGTTCACCCTGCGCCGTTCAGCGGTCGCGCTAACCGGCCGCCCGAAAACGTCGACGACGGCCGTACTCGCGACGAAGCCCGCAGCGGAGCGCATCACCGGCCAGGGCGAGACGTCGGAGCGGGTCGTGCGCAGCGACGCGCTGCTGCAAGGCCATAGTCACATCAGCATCGTGCACAACGGCGAGACGTACCAACTGCGTGCGACGCGCCTCGGCAAGCTGATCCTGACGAAGTAGCAACGCAACACGAGGTAAGTACCGGGTATTGTGGGGACCACCTCCCAGAGAGGTGTTAGGCATTAGCCAGCCACGACGGCTTGCACGCGAGAACTAGACCCCTTCGTGCAGACACCAAGCCAGCCGTCGCAGCAAGCCAGGCCGTTTTTTGGTTCTCGCTCCAAAGCGAATGCGCGCGACGGCACGCATCGCGGAAGATGAAAATGACAAAGCCGTGGGATGTCACCATCCCACGGCTTTTTCTCTTTGTGCGTGCGCCTGCGTTTGCACCAACCACCGGCGAATGACTTACTTCGACGCCCAGCCCCAGAACATCAGCCACCACGCGCTATTGACGACCGCCAGCGCCGCGACGAACCACAGCATCGCCAGCGCGCGCGGCACGAAATGCTCGCTATATCGGCGCGTGACGAGCCACGCGAGCCATGCGCTCCACGCGCTCGCAATCACGAGAATCGCGATGCGCAGAACCGACGCCCACCACAGCGACACGTGCTCGGCGCGCAGCAGCGACAGCGTCGTCGCCGACAAACCGAGGAACACGCCCGCGCCCGCGATCGGAATCAGCCCCTGGGTCAGGTGATGCAGCCGTGTCGAGCTAAAGCGCCCGAGCATGCGCGTCGCGCCTGTCAGCAATAGCAGCAGCGCGGTGCCGTAGACGAGCGCCGTCGACAGGATGTAGCCGATCAGCAGCGAGCCGTCGAGCCACGAGAACACGTCGTTCTGGTCGGGGTAATGCGTGAACAGGAACCACGGCGCGTTGGTGTCGAGGGGCCACGTGATGTCGCGATCGACGAGCCATGTCGCGGCGACCATCTTCAGGTCGATGAACCAGCGCGACGCGGTCCAGTGGAACGCGCCGATCGCGATGCCGAGCAGGCCGTACAGAATCAGCGCGGTGTCCCACGGGTTCGCCTTCTTGTCTCCGAGTTGCACGACTTCCGTCGACGGCTTGCGCCACGTCAGCGCGATCGCATCACGGTGTCCGCTGCAGCGGCCGCACATATGGCAGTCCGCCGCGCCCTTCATGTTGCGCAATGGCACGAGCGGCGCGCAGTTGATCGGAATCACGCGATGCCCATGCTCGCCGTTCGTGTAAGAGCGGCGCCAGGCGTCTTCGTCGACCTTGTAGTGAAACGGCGCGAGGCGCGCCAGAAGCGAAAAAACCCCGTTGACGGGGCACAGGTATTTGCACCAGACGCGCTTTTCGCGTCCGTACAGCAGACCGATCACGATTGCCGCGAAGGTCGAGCCGCCTAGCACCAGCAATACCGCTTTCGGATACTGGTAGACGCTCACCATCTGCCCGTAGATCGTCGTGATGCCGAACGCGACGAAGGGCCAGCCGCCCCAGCGCATCCAGTGCGGAATCGCGCGGCCGCGGCCGAATTTGCTCGCGAATTCGGCAAGCGCGCCCTCCGGACACAGCACGCCGCACCAGACGCGGCCGAGCATCACCATCGACAGCAGCACGAACGGCCACCAGATACCCCAGAACACGAACTGCGCCGCGAGCGTCAGGTTGTTCCACAGATGCGCGGTGTCGTCCGGCAGCGGCATCAGCGCGGGCACGATGATCAGGAACGCGTACAGCGCGACCACGACCCATTGGATGCCACGGATCAGCGCGCCGTGGCGCTGCATCCACTGGCCGGCCGCCGCGAGGCGGCCCGGCTTGGGAGCCATCACGACGCTCATGCCGCGCGCCCTGCCGCCTGCCGCGCGGGCTTGCGACTGGCGCGGCGCACGAGCAGATAAACGACCGCCCAGTACACGCCATAGGCAAGCAGATTCATCAGAGCCGGATGCGCGCGGTAGCCGGTCAGCGTCGCGACGAGCGAACCGAAGGTGCTCGAATCATCGAGAATCGCCGACGAATTCCACAGCTGGTCGACGAGCGTCGGCAGGATCTCCTTGTCGATCAGCTTGTCGACGCCGGTCTGGAACAGGCCCGCGCCGAGGAACAGCAGCATGATTTCGGTGACGCGGAAGAAGAGCCGCCACGAGATGATCTTGCCGCCGAGCTGCAATACGTAGAAGGTCAGGAATGCGAGCGCGAGACCGATCACGACAGCGAGCGTCTGGCTGCCGTCGACATGCCCCGACTGGCCAAAGCCGAGGCCGTACAGGAAGATCACCGTTTCACTGCCTTCGCGCGCAATCGCCAGTGCGACCAGCACCGCGACGCCCCACCAGTTCGAATCGCGCTGGCTCTTCTGCAGCGACTGTTCCATGTCGCGCTTCAGCGTGCGGCCGTGCTGCTTCATCCACAGCACCATCTGCACGATCAGTACGCAGGCGACCAGCACCATCGCGGTCTGGAAGTAATCCTGCGCATCACCGGAGAGCACCTCGGTGAAGCCGACCAACGCGGCGCCGAGCGCCACCGCCGCGATCACGCCGGCCGCCACGCCGCCCCACAGGTACGGCAAGCCGCGGCGCGCGTCGTCGTCGCCGTTTTTCAACCACGCATACAGGATGCCGACGACCAGCAGCGCCTCGACACTTTCCCGCCACACGATGAACAGAATCTGACCCATTCAAGCTCTCCCTTCGATCCTTCTACCGCCTGCTTCCGTTGCCTCGCGCGGCCGACAGCGGCCACATCCCGCGGCGCTCGCGGCCGATCGAACCATTGCTTACTTTGCGACGATCACGCCCTGCGCCTGCTGGTGAAAGTCGTCGAAAAACTTGTATTCGCCCGGCTCGAGCGGAGCGATCACGACGAACGAATCGGCGCCGGGCGCCAAAACCTTCTCTTTACGCAACTGCACGCTTTCGAATTCGGCCGCGCCCTTGCCGGTGTTACGCACTTCGATCTTGATACGCTGCCCGGCCGGCACTTCGATGCGGGCCGGGTTCAGCTTGCCGTCGTTCATTTCGAGCTTGAAGGTCGGCAGGTCGGCTGCGTGAGCCGTGGCCGCCAGGCAAAACGTGGCGGCAAGCATCGCGATCTTTCGGTTGATTCTCATTGGCCTTTCCGGAAAACGCGACGCGCCGACGCCAGGTATGACACCGAAGGTCCGCGCGCCGCCTGCTGCATTCATGGATACGTTGATCGACCGCGCTGACACCGCGCGCCGATCAGTAACCGCCCTTCTTGCCGATGCCGGCGAAAGTGAAGTCATATTCGAGCGTGATCGGCTTGAACCACGGACCCACGCCGGTTTCCTTGTCGACGTGGCGACCGAATGCCATGTGGCCCATCTGCATCGGCGGTTCGACGATCAGCTTCAGGTGATATTTGCCCGGGCCTTGCAGCTTGACGTTGTCGCCGTAGTGCGGACCGTCGTTCGCGACCATCGGCATCAGCTCGCCCTTTAACGGCTGGTTCGAGCCGGCCTTCGTCAGTTCGTAGCGCACCTGCAGATACGGCATCCAGTCGCCTTCGGCGAAACCGGTCGGATTGTTCTTGACCGCGTGGATGTCGGACTCGAGGTGGATGTCCGAATCCGACGCCTTTCGCATCATGCCTTCGGGTTCCATCGTGATCGGCTGCAGATAAACCGCGCCGATTTCCATGCCGCCCTGGATCTGCTGCTTGCCGATCGGATATTCGGCGGCCGAGGCCGACAGTGCCGCGACAGCCGCCACCGCTGCCGCCCCGCCGCGCACAAAGGAAGAAATCCGCATTGAAACTCCTTGTTTTTATCAGACTGGAATCGATTCAGTTTGGAACACTGGGTCCGCAAGGCAGATGCAGATTAAATGCGAACCATTCTCAATATTGGAGGAGTTTATCATCGATCGCCGACGAGAACAAACCTGCCAGCATGCTCGCTCATAGGCGATCAGGGTCTTAAGGCTCACTTAAGAAAGGCTGAGCTTGAGCGCCCGCATAAATGAAAAGGCGCGGCGAATGGCCGCGCCTTTTCTGAATGGACAAAAGCGGTGAACGGATGCGTTAGTTATTCGACGCCCGACACGTGGTCGCCGACGTTCGCGCCGAATACGCGCTGGCGCAGCAGCGCCAGCTGGTCGCGAGTCTGCGCGGCCTTCTCGAATTCGAGATTCTTCGCGTGCTCCATCATCTGCTTTTCGAGGCGCTTGATCTCCTTGGCGAGCTGCTTCTCGGACATGTCCTCGAATTTCGCGCGGGTTTGCTGTTCCTTCAACTCGGCGCGCGCTTCGTCGACGTTGTACACGCCATCGATGATGTCGCGAATCCGTTTCACGACGCCGCGCGGCGTAATGCCGTGCGCGGCGTTGAACGCGATCTGCTTCGTGCGGCGCCGCTCGGTTTCGTCGATCGCGCGACGCATCGAGTCCGTGATGTTGTCCCCGTACAGAATCGCCTTGCCATTTACGTTACGCGCCGCCCGGCCGATGGTCTGGATCAGCGAACGCTCAGCGCGCAGGAAGCCTTCCTTGTCCGCGTCGAGGATCGCGACGAGCGACACCTCGGGAATATCGAGCCCCTCGCGCAGCAGGTTGATTCCGACCAGCACGTCGAACGCGCCGAGACGCAGATCGCGGATGATCTCGACGCGCTCGACCGTGTCGATGTCGCTATGCAGATAGCGCACCTTGATGCCGTGGTCTGCCAGGAACTCGGTGAGCTGTTCGGCCATCCGCTTGGTCAGTGTCGTGACCAGCACGCGGTCGCCGGCCTTGATGCGCTCGTTGATCTCGCCAAGCACATCGTCGACCTGGCTGCGCGCCGGCCGCACCTCGATTTGAGGGTCGACGAGGCCGGTCGGACGCACAAGCTGTTCGGCGACCTGCCCCGCGGTCCTCTTCTCGTAATCGGCGGGCGTCGCCGACACGAACACGACCTGGCGCATCTTGCGCTCGAACTCGTTGAACTTGAGCGGCCGGTTGTCGAGCGCCGACGGCAGCCGGAAGCCGTAGTCGACGAGGTTTTCCTTGCGCGCGCGGTCGCCGTTGTACATGCCGTTCAGCTGGCCAATCAGCACGTGCGATTCGTCGAGCATCATGATCGCGTCGGGCGGCAGGTAATCGACGAGCGTCGGCGGCGGCTCGCCCGGCGCCGCGCCCGAGAAGTGCCGCGAGTAGTTCTCGATGCCCTTGCAGAAACCGAGCTCCTGCAGCATCTCGAGGTCGAAGCGGGTGCGCTGCTCGAGCCGCTGCGCCTCGACGAGCTTGCCTTGGCTATAGAAGAACTCGAGGCGCTCGCGAAGCTCGGCCTTGATCGTTTCGACGGCGCGCAGCACGGTATCGCGCGGCGTCACGTAGTGCGACGACGGATAGACGGTAAAGCGCGGAATTTTCTGCCGCACGCGGCCGGTCAACGGATCGAATAGCTGCAGCGTCTCGACCTCGTCGTCGAACAGCTCGACGCGCACCGCCATTTCGGCGTGCTCGGCCGGGAAGATATCGATCGTGTCGCCGCGCACGCGGAACGAGCCGCGCTGGAAATCGGCTTCGTTGCGGCTGTACTGCATCGCGATCAGCCGCGCGATGACGTCGCGCTGGCCGAGCCGGTCGCCGGTGCGCAGCGTCAGGATCATCTGGTGGTATTCGGACGGATTGCCGATACCGTAAATCGCCGACACCGTCGCAACGATCACC
The DNA here is from genome assembly GCF_014397785.1 of Paraburkholderia podalyriae. Classification (GTDB taxonomy): domain Bacteria; phylum Pseudomonadota; class Gammaproteobacteria; order Burkholderiales; family Burkholderiaceae; genus Paraburkholderia; species Paraburkholderia podalyriae. The sequence continues at coordinate 11,040 of NZ_VZQQ01000077.1, read as the reverse complement.
ACGTCGCGCCGCTCCATCAGGCTCTTGGTCGCCGACAGCCGCATCTGCTCGATATGCTCGTTGATCGACGAGTCTTTCTCGATGAACAGATCGCGCTGCGGCACATACGCTTCGGGCTGGTAGTAGTCGTAGTACGAGACGAAGTACTCGACCGCGTTGCGGGGGAAGAATTCCCGGAACTCCGAATACAGCTGCGCGGCAAGCGTCTTGTTCGGCGCGAATACGATCGCCGGGCGGCCGAGCCGCGCGATCGTGTTGGCCATCGTGAAGGTCTTGCCGGAGCCGGTCACGCCGAGCAGCGTCTGGAACGCGAGACCGTCCCCGACGCCTTCGACGAGCGTGTCGATGGCCGTGGGCTGGTCGCCGGCGGGTGGATACGGCTGGTAGAGCTTGAACGGCGAACCTTCGAACGCGATGAATTTTGATTCGTCGAGCGTATCGTCGGCTTCGGTCAGATGGTGTTCGGACATGAGGGCGGCACCGGGCCTTGGGCAAAGAATCATTCTAACGGGTTGCGGAAAGCGAAGATCGAGCGGGGCTTCGTCTAGTTCGCGCGTTCGCCAGAGCCACGCCCGGTCGAATTCCACGCTGTCACATGGCTCCCCAATGCCTGTTTTTCAAGCAAATAATTGACTTTTGCCCGTCTCGTCGTCCGAAAAAAACGCCCGGATTCGTTACAATGCCAAGCTGCGCTCGCTCGCCGCTGTCCATAGGCCCGTCCCTGATTCTCGCGTTTCATCGAACTTTGCCACGCGCCCGAAACGCCGCCGACGCTCCAGACGAGGCCGCTCGCGCGCGAAGCCGCCCTCTTTTCACTACTGCTGCCCACCCATCATGTCTCTGTTCTCCGCCGTCGAACTTGCTCCCCGCGACCCGATTCTGGGCCTGAACGAAGCTTTCAATGCCGATACGCGCGCCACCAAGGTCAACCTCGGCGTTGGCGTGTACTTCAATGAAGAAGGCAAGATTCCGCTGCTGCGCGCCGTGCGCGATGCGGAAAAGGCCCGCGTCGAAGCGGCGCTGCCGCGCGGCTATCTGCCGATCGAAGGTATCGCCGCTTACGATGCCGCCGTGCAAAAGCTGCTGCTCGGCAACGACTCGCCGCTGATCGCGGCCGGCCGCGTCGTCACGGCACAGGCGCTGGGTGGCACGGGCGCGCTGAAGATCGGTGCGGACTTCCTGAAACGTGTGAATCCGAACAGCAAGGTTGCGATCAGCGATCCGAGCTGGGAAAACCACCGCGCACTGTTCGAAGGCGCGGGCTTCGTCGTCGAATCGTATCCGTACTATGACGCGCAAACGCACGGCGTGAACTTCGACGGCATGCTGAGCGCGCTGAACAGCTACCCGGCAGGCACGATCGTCGTGCTGCACGCGTGCTGCCACAACCCGACCGGCGTCGATCTGAGCGTCGAGCAGTGGAAGCAGGTCGTCGAGGTCGTCAAGGCGCGCAACCTCGTGCCGTTCCTCGACATCGCCTACCAGGGCTTCGGCGACAACATCGAAGCGGACGCGGCAGCCGTGCGTCTGTTTGCGGCGCAGGAACTGAACGTGTTCGTGTCGTCGTCGTTCTCGAAGTCGTTCTCGCTGTACGGTGAGCGCGTCGGCGCGCTGTCGATCATCACCGCGAGCAAGGAAGAAGCGGCGCGCGTGCTGTCGCAACTGAAGCGCGTGATCCGCACCAACTACTCGAACCCGCCGACGCACGGCGGCTCGGTGGTCGCCGCCGTGCTCGCGTCGCCGGAACTGCGCGCAACGTGGGAAATCGAACTGGGCGAAATGCGCGACCGCATCCGCGCGATGCGCAACGGTCTCGTCGAGCGTCTGAAGGCAAGCGGCGTCGATCGCGACTTCAGGTTCGTGAATGCGCAACGCGGCATGTTCTCGTACTCGGGTCTAACGGCGCCGCAAGTGGACCGTCTGCGCGAAGAGTTTGGCATCTATGCGGTCAGCACGGGCCGCATCTGCGTGGCTGCGCTCAATACGCGCAACCTCGACGTCGTCGCGAACGCGATTGCTCACGTGCTGAAGTAAGGCGATTCACGGCGCGGGGGTTTGCCGCGCCAGTGCAGCAGGTTTGCCGCTGCCACCGCCTGTAAAAACGGCGCCTTTTCCAGAAAAGGGCGCCGTTTTTTGTTTACTGACTGTTCGGCCCGGCCGGCGCACGCCGGCTCTCTCTGCGAGGGATCAGCGCGAGTCGCGATGAATATCGTGCGTGACGAACCCGGCATCGTTATCCGGCAGATCGAGCCAGCCGGGTTGCTCGAGCGAATGGCGAATATCTTCGAGACCGCTGCGCCAATGCTCGCGCATCGTCGACAGACCGAACTGAAAGTCCTTGTAGTGTCCTTCGTATTCCTTGTGCCGGTAGATCAGGTGAACCACGTTGTAGCGCTTCGAGCACGACAGATCCTCGGCCAGCTCGCACCACGGATCGTCGCGCTGCTCGACGGGCACACGGTCCAGCACCTCGCGCAGCACGTGGCGAAAACGCTGCGAGCGCTGCAGCATGTCGGTCACGAGGCGCGTGCGGCTCGAATACTGGATGTCTTTCATGCGTCCCTGCACGTCGGTGATGTTGTCCGGCACCGGCCCGATTGCGCTCCATAAATCGACCTGAAACGCGAGCGTGTCGCGGCGCGGCGTCGACTGGAGCACCTCGTAGAGCGGCGTATTCGACATCAGGCCGCCGTCCCAGTAGAACTGACCGTCGATCTCGACGGCCGCGAAGCCCGGCGGCAACGCGCCCGACGCTATGAAGTGCTCAGGCCTGAGCGTGGCGCGCGTATTGTCGAAGTACGCGAAGTTTCCCGTGCCGCAGTTCACCGCGCCCACCGACACGCGTATTTCGCCGGAATTGATCCGGTCGAAATCACACAGCGACTCGAGCGTGGTCTTCAGCGGCGTGGTGTCGTAGTAGCTCGCCAGTTGCGGCGGACCGGACACCGTGGGCAGCGGCGGTGGAAAGCGCGGCACGAAGAAGCCTCTTTGCCCTTCGACAATCGCACTCATCGCCTGCGCTGCCGTAAATGCTTTGCGCACCGCTTCGCTCGAATTGAACAGCACGTGTTCGATCGGAGCCGGCAACGGCAGCCCGAACGCCGGCTGGCAGATCGTCTCCCAGAATTGCAGCAGACGCTCGACGCGTTGTTCCGGTGGATTGCCCGCAATGATCGCCGTATTTAGCGCACCGATCGAAATTCCCGCGATCCAGTTCGGCTCGATGCCGGCTTCGTCAAGTCCCTGGAAGACGCCGGCCTGATAGGCGCCCAGTGCCCCCCCGCCTTGCAGCATCAGCGCGACAGTTTCGTAGTTGGGCAACCGGGGATGCCGGCGCAGGCCGGCGGCGACCGCCGGACCCGCGCCCTCCCCGTCGCCGGACACGCCTACGCGCGCCCGCTTCAGATTGCGTTGCGCCACGGGCCGCCCCTTAGTGCATGTACCAGCCGTGGCTCACGACGAACGACTGGCCGGTCAGCGCCGCGCTCGGGAAGGTCGACAGGAACAGCACGGTCTGCGCGACGTCTTCGACCGTCGTGAAGATACCGTCGACGGTACCGCCCAGCATCACGCGCTTGATCACTTCCTCTTCGCTGATGCCGAATTCCTTCGCCTGCTCGGGAATCTGCTTGTCGACGAGCGGCGTACGCACGAAGCCCGGACACACGACGTGCGAACGCACGTTGTGCGCAGCGCCCTCCTTGGCAAGCACGCGCGACAGGCCCAGCAAAGCATGCTTTGCGGTCACGTACGCCGACTTCAACGGCGAGGCGAGATGCGAGTGGACCGAGCCCATGTAGATCACGACGCCGCCGCGATCGTCCTTATACATGTGCTTGAGCGCGGCCTTGGTGGTCAGGAACGCGCCGTCCACGTGAATGGCCTGCATCTTCTTCCAGTCCGAGAACGAATAGTTTTCGATCGGATTGACGATCTGGATGCCGGCGTTGGAAACGAGAATGTCGATCGAGCCGAATTCCTCGGCGACCTTGTCGATACCCTGGTTGACGGCGTCTTCGCTCGTCACGTCCATTGCCACGCCGATTGCCTTGCCGCCGCCCTTTCTGATTTCTTCAGCCACGGCGTTCGCGCCGTCCTGGTTCAGGTCGGCGATCGCGACCGCCGCGCCCGCGGCCGAAAGAGTCAATGCGATCTGTTTGCCGATGCCGCTCGCGGCGCCAGTGACGACGGCGACCTTGCCGTTCAGATTGGTGTTAAGAGACGACATCCAGAACCTCCATGCAGTAGATGAGCAATGAGACCACAAGGCCGCGCGCGGCGAGAAGTCGGCCAAACGGTATAGACCGTTCGGCCGATGCAACGCGGCGGCAGACTTTGCTATTGTGCATGAACCCCGTGAACGACATAGGTAAAACGCACATCGAACCGTATCTCTCTAAACTGGACGCTTGCGGGCTGAATCCGGGCTCGATCCCCGTGGCATCACCAACCAGGAGACATGCATGAATTATCGACGTCTGGGCCGCTCCGGCCTGCAAGTGAGCGAGTTGTCCATCGGCTCGTGGGTCACGTACGGCAACCAGGTGGATCACCGCGCTGCGCGCGAATCGCTCGCCGCGGCGCGCGACGCGGGCGTCAATTTCTTCGACAACGCCGAGGTCTACGCAGGCGGCAAATCCGAGGAGATCATGGGCCATGCGTTGAAGGAACTCGCGTGGCCGCGCGTGAGCTACGTCGTGTCGACGAAATTTTTCTGGGGACTCAACGAAGCGCCGAACCAGTACCACACGCTGAACCGCAAATACCTGATGAACGCGATCGACGGGTCGCTGAAGCGCCTGCAACTCGACTATGTCGATCTCGTGTTCTGTCATCGTCCCGATCCGAACACGCCGGTCGAGGAAACGGTCTGGGCAATGAGCGACATGATCGCGCGCGGCAAGGCGCTGTACTGGGGCACCTCGGAATGGAGCGCCGACGAGATTCGCGCCGCTTATCAAGTCGCCGAGCGGCATCATCTGCACAAGCCGGTCATGGAGCAGCCGCAATACAACCTGTTTCATCGCAAACGCGTCGAGCAGGAATACAAGCGGCTCTACGAGGACATCGGACTTGGCCTGACCACGTGGAGTCCGCTCGCATCGGGTCTGCTTACCGGCAAATATCGTGACGGTGTGCCCGCCGACAGTCGCGCGCAGTTGCAGGGCTATGACTGGCTGCGTCAGCAGCTCACCGACCCGACGAGAAACAACGTGGTCGGCCAGCTCGGCACGGTCGCCGACGAGCTCGGCTGCACGGTCGGTCAGCTTGCGATCGCGTGGATTCTGAAGAATCCGAATGTCAGCACGGTGATCACGGGCGCCTCGCGCGTCGACCAGATCGGCGAAAACATGCAGTCCGCCGAGGTGGCCGAGCGCATTACGCCGGAGATCAAGCAGCGGATCGAGGCGATCATCGGCGACGCGCATGAGTAATCGCGCGCCCCGCCAGGCACTGACCGGATAACCGGGCACGTGCGGTCGCGTACAATACGCGACCGCACGACACCGGCTCCCTTCGGCGCCAGCCTGCGCTCTTTTAGCGTCTTCTCATCATGCTCAGCTACCGCCACGCCTTTCATGCCGGCAATCACGCCGACGTTCTCAAACACGCCGTCGTAGTGCAGCTGCTGCGCTACTTTGGCCAGAAGGACAAGGCCTACTGGTATATCGACACGCACGCGGGCGCCGGCGTGTACTCGCTGAAGGAAGGCTACGCGACGAAGACCGGCGAGTTCGAGACAGGCATCGCGAAACTGTGGGGCCGCAACGATCTGCCGCCGCTCTTTGCCGAATATGTCGACGAAGTCAGCGCGCTCAATGCCGATGGCCAGTTGCATTTCTATCCGGGCTCGCCGTATCTCGCGTGGCGGCAGTTGCGCGCGCAGGATCGCATGCGGCTGTTCGAATTGCACAGCACCGAAATCGACGTGCTGCGTCACAATTTCCGCGACGCGGGCCGTCGCGCGATGCTGTACGCGGGCGACGGTTTCGACGGCATTCTCGCGCTGCTGCCGCCGGCGCCGCGTCGCGCGCTGATCCTGCTCGACCCGTCGTATGAAGACAAGCGCGATTACGGGCGCACGCTGCGCTGTGTCGAGGAGAGTCTCAAGCGTTTTCCGACCGGCACGTATGCGCTCTGGTATCCGCAGGTCAAGCGCCCCGAGTCGCAGCGTTTCCCCGATCAGCTGAAGCAGTTGCAGAAGGACAACTGGCTCCACGTCAGCCTGACCGTCAGCAATCCCCCAGAGGACGGCTATGGACTGTTCGGTAGCGGCATGTTCATCCTGAATCCCCCGTATACGCTCGCCAGGATGCTCAAGGATCAGATGCCGTGGCTCGTCAAGACGCTCGGCGAAGACAAGGCAGCGACGTTCAAGGTCGAGTATCGCGGCAACTGAACGTGACGAGCGGCGCGTGAGCGGGCTGCGCGGTACCCCGTCATATTTATCGAGCGAGCCGATCTCACCTCATGCTCATTTGAGCTGCGCAGCCGCCTTGATCGCGAACTGGTTAGTATAGGTCGCGCTCAAATCGATCTTCTTCGGATCGAGCCGGCTATCGAACGACGACAACGCGCGCAGCGACGTCGGCGGGCCGTCCGCAGGCATCAGTCCATCCGGTGAATAGGCGTCGCGCACATTGTGAAAGGCGTCGAGATAAAGCGTTGGGTCGCCCAACAGATAGGCTTGCGGCACCATCTTCAGCAGATCCGCGTCGCTTGCGGTCTGCAGCCAATGATTCGCGCGCACGATCGCATTGGTCAGCGCCTGCGTCGTCTTCGGATTTTTCTGGATGAAGCTCTCGGGCGCATAAAGCGTCGCCGCGGGCATCGTGCCGCCGAACACATCCTGCGTGCCCTTCACGGTGCGCGTGTCCACCAGCACCTTGATCGCGCCGCTACGCGTGAGCTTGGTCATCATTGGATCGACATTGGACAGTGCGTCAATCTGCCCGCTGCCCACCGCGGCCAGCACCGTCGCGCCGCTGCCGACGCCGATCGCCGAAATGTCGCTGCGCTGCACGCCAGCCTTGCGCAACGCAACGGTGAGCACGAGATCCGTCGACGAACCCGGCGCGCTCACGCCGACCTTCGCGCCTTTGAAGTCCGCCAGCGACTTGATCTGATCGGCCTTCGATTTCACCACGCCGATCACGATCTGCGGCGCGCGGCCCATCAACACGAATGCCCGATAGTGCTGCCCCTTCGCCTGCATGAACAGCGTGTGCTCGAACGCGCCCGCGCCGACGTCGGCGCTACCGCCCACTACGGCTTCGAGCGCCTTCGAGCCGCCCGCGAAATCTTCGAGCGTGACGTTCAGGCCTTCGTCCTTGAAGTAGCCGAGCTGCTGTGCGGCGAGGACCGGCAGGTAGTAGAGGCCGGGTAAGCCGCCGACGGCCATCGTCAGTGTCGGCTTTTCCGGCGTGTCTTTCGCGAAGCTGGCGCCTGGCAGCGCGGCCAGTGCGAGCAGCATCACGCAGGCGCGCGTGGCACGCTGCATCCAGTAATTCGGCATGGGGACGTCTCCTGGTTGTGTTTTCCGTTCGAAACGGTGACGCAGGCGCACATGCCGCGGTCGAAGCTCACGGCAACGAGGCGTGCAACGATTGTCGTCGGACGGTTTCACGGGCGCCATGCGCCCAAACCCGAATGAGATGCCGGGTGCGAGGCAAGCTGGCGCATGCGGAAGACAGAGGACCGGCCGGAAGCGTCGCCGATGCGCTTTCGCGCCCTTGTTACCTCATTGCGGAAGCGGCACCGGCCGAGGCATCGGCCGGGGCGGTACGCCGCCACCGGCCGGCAACTGGATATACGGCGCGACTACGAACGGTGGCGACGCATCCCGAGGCAGTTCGACGGGTGCAGCGATCGGCGGCGCGGCGACGATCGGCTCGGGCGCAGGCGGCGAGCTCAGCAGTATGATGCCGCTCTGGCCATTATTGACGCCGCCAAGCGTATCGAGAATCACGGGAGGGCGGTCGTTATCGGAGACCGCGAATGCGTCCGACGCAACGCAGAGGGTCGCGAGCGTCGTCATGGCGGCGGCCGCCATCACGGATCGGAAAGGTTGGAGCGAACGGACGGAGGACATGGGCAGCCCCGATGGATTATGAATGCCGTCTTGCGCGAAAATCGCCCTACCTTACCGCGGCGCGCGTTACGAAGCTAGTCGATATTCGCCATGCGCGGCCTTGCGGCGCCGTTCGCGCGAAAGGCGCCGAAAAGCGCGCTCATTTCGATGTCCGGATACGACAAAGCCCCGCTTTGACGGGGCTCGACATTGGTGCTGCAATGGCCACGCAAAAGCACACGCGCCAAGTCAAACTTTCAAGCGCAAACTTACCGCGAATAGCCGTTGGTTTCCAGCGAACGGATGCGCTGTTCGAGCTGGACGATATCTGACGACGATGCCAGATACGCCTCACGACGGTTACGTTCTGCAGTTTCGAACCAGGTGCTGAGCTTTTCAAGAATGAATGCAAACATGATGTGTTCTCCAGGAATCAGATCGGATCCCCGGTGATTTGACATCAGGGATTTCCCGTAAAGGGTTAACCCGTATTATAGCCGCAAAGTGCAACCCGAACAGTGAAATGCCTGCATGATGTGCATTCCGTTTGGGAATGACGCACCGAATATGTGCGCTAGGACGCCTGATTTTATTGCGATTCGGCAGCATTTTTCAGGTTTTGCATCATGTCAAAGCGTTCTTATGCACGTTTGAGGTGCGTAAATTCGTCGAATGCAATCAAGATGTAATCGGGTTGCACCTTCTCCTGGGCCAGCCGCTAAACCGGGTGGCAACCTTGGTCCGAAACCATATCAGTATCCGCTAGTCGCTCGATAATCGGACAATCTGGCCGGTCATCGCCGTGACAATGATGGGCGAGATGCGCGAGGGTGTCGCGCATGTCAGTCAGCTCGGCAATGCGACGATCGAGCTCGGCGACATGTTCGAGCGCGATGCGCTTTACTTCCGCGCTGGCACGCGAGCGGTCGTGCCATAGCGCGAGCAGTCGCCGGATATCCTCGACCAGAAATCCGAGACGGCGAGCCTGGCGAATAAAGCGCAGAGAATGCACTTCCTGCGACCCGTACACACGATAGCCGGCGCTCGTGCGCGCCTTAGCGGTCAATAGGCCGACGCTTTCGTAGTAGCGGATCATTTTTGCCGTAACGCCCGACGCGCGGGCCGCTTCGCCAATGTTCATGGCTGTTTCCCCAAGGTTTTGGCTGAACTCTAGTCGATGCTACACCTTCCCATAGTGGGAAGGTCAGCTACCCAAACACGGATCAGCAGGCATAATTCGACTATTCGCAATCTGATTCCGTCGAGGTCTTTGCAATGACAATCGAGTTCCATGTAGAAGGCATGAGCTGCCAGCACTGTGTTGCCGCCGTCACGAACGCGATTCGCGAACACGACGCCGCCGCGCAGGCTCAGGTGGATCTTGCAACCGGCCGCGTGGTCGTGGAGTCGGCGCAACCGGTCGATGCGCTGAAGGCCGCGATCGAACAAGCCGGATACACGGTCACGTCTGTGCGCTGAGAGCGCCGATCATGTTCAAGGTTGCCGTGATCGGTGGTTCGGGGCTGCTCGGCCGCGCGCTCAACGACGAACTTGCGCGCCAGGCCGGCTGGCAAAGCGTCGCCACCGCATTGAGCCGGCCGTCGCCGCAGATGATCGCATTGGATGTTCGCGATAGCCTTGCGGTCGAGCGCTTCATCGACCATGTGGCGCCGGATGCCGTCGTGATTGCCGCGGCGGAGCGCCGTCCCGATGTATGCGAGCGCGATCCGGAGCTTGCACGCGCGCTGAACGTCGATGCTGTGCGGGCGATCGCCTCGGCGGCGAACCGGCACGGCGCGTGGACGTTGTCGATCTCGACCGACTATGTGTTCGACGGCTCGAATCCGCCCTATCGTCACGACAGCACGCCCGCGCCACTCAACGCGTACGGGCGGAGCAAGCTCGAAGGCGAGCGAGCGCTGGCCGAGACGGCCGAGCGGGGATGCGTGCTGCGTCTGCCGCTGCTGTATGGGCCGGTTATCAGTTGGTCGGAGTCGGCTGTGACTAGCCTCGTGCCGGCGATCGTGGCATCGGCCGCGCCGGACGGCCAGGCCGCCTTGATGGACGCCTGGGCCATCCGCTACCCGACGTTCACGCCCGATGTCGCGGTCGTGATCCGACAGATGCTTGAGCGACACGCGCGCGGCCAAACGATCTCTGGCATCGTGCAATGGTCGGGCGACGAACCGATGAACAAGTATGAGATCGCGGTGCGCCTGGCAAAAGCATTGCAACTCGACGCGAATCTGATGCCCCAACGTACACCCACCGATGCGACGCCGCGCCCGCACAACTGTCATCTGGCATCGAGCCGCCTGGAGGCATTTGAAATCGGCCGACGCACACCCTTCGATATTGCGATCCGGCAGTTGCTGTAAGCGCGCAACGGACGACGTAGCCTTCGCGAAGCGAGCAAAGGTGCCTTAGTCTGCCGAGGGAGCCAGTCGTCAAGGCTGCTGGCTCTCGTAATCGTCGGCACTTTGTGCAACGGATGGTGCCGTGTTAAACAACGCAACGAGATAGAGGCGGCGCCGAGAATCCGGACAGGTCGGTAAGTGGAAAAGCTGGCGCGTGAGTCGGTCATAATGGCCGGGGCAAAGGAACCAGAGGATGACGAAACGCAACCGACGGACACACTCACCGGCGTTCAAGGCAAAGGTGGCACTCGCGGCGCTCAAGGGCGACAAGACGCTGGCCGAGCTGGCCCAGCAGTTTGATGTGCATCCGAACCAGATCACGGACTGGAAGAAGCAACTGCAGGAGCGTGTTGCCGAAGTGTTCGAGACGGGCCAAACATCGGCCGAGCCCCCGGTCGATGTGAAGGTGTTGCACGCGAAGATCGGTAAGCGGCTCGCGATGGCCGTTGTAGACGGGCGCAAGAATCGGCATCAAAGTGATGTCCATCATTTTCGAAGTGGTGGACACCATTTTGTCAGAGCCAACTCAGAGGCCTGGCAGCCGTAAAGGCC
>NZ_VZQQ01000076.1 GCF_014397785.1 Paraburkholderia podalyriae | reverse complement strand
AGCAAGAAGTGGACGATGCCTATCCGCGACTGGAAAGCGGCCCTGAACCGCTTCACAATCCAGTTCGAAGAGCGGCTAGTGCCGGGTTAAACCTCAACCCGTTTACACAAAATTCCGGACACCCCCGATAGCGCCGCACACTCGCTGAGCAAATGGAATCTTGCACGTCTGTCGCTTCGCGCCGCGCTCTGCGCATCTTTCCGTGGGACCAGCGAATGACGCTCAAGGGTTCCGCTGAAAGGTCTCTATTCAACGCTTTGGCCCTGGCTTGGCCAAGGCTATCATCTCGTCGACAATGCGCTGGGCTACGCCATAGCCACGCATCAGGGCTTCCGTTTCCGTACCGAACGGGCTGCCTTCGTCCCTCGCGACGCGCAGCTTCTCGACCGGTGCAGGACTCGCGGCAGAAGATATGCGCACGACAGCGACGTACCCGCCCGGCACGGAAAGAACGGTGCCGTTGCGGCTCCCGTCAGTGGACTCGGTCTCCACGTCGATGATGAAATCCTTGTAGCCATATGTCCGATGCATGTCGAAACCACCCTGGGACTGCGCCTCGTGAAAGATTGTTGCCCGCCATGCGCCGGGATGCCCCGACGCCTTCCAAGGAGTCAGGACCTGCGCATTGATGCGGACTTCCGTGTCTGCTCTGCGACTGTTCCTATCCCATGTGGAGACCGCCGTTCAGCGAGAAGTCTGCCCCTGTCGCAAAGGCTGATTCGTCACTGGCAAGCCACGCAACAATCGAAGCAATCTCGCCAGCTTCGCCGAGACGGCGTACCGGAATGCTCTGGATGATGGCGTCCAGGACTTCGGGGCGTACCGCGCGAACCATATCCGTTCCGATGTATCCGGGAGAAACCGTATTCACCGTGATGCCCTTTGTTGCCACCTCCTGGGCAAGCGACATCGTGAAGCCGTGAATGCCCGCCTTGGCAGTCGAATAGTTCGTCTGACCGAACTGTCCTTTCTGGCCGTTCACGGACGAGATGTTGATGATTCGCCCCCACTCCCTGCTAACCATCCCCTCGATGACCTGCTTGGTGACATTGAAGAGGCTCGTCAGGTTCGTATCAATGACATCGTTCCAGTTCTCTCTGGACATCTTGCGAAACGTTCCATCCCGTGTAATGCCGGCGTTATTCACCAGCACGTCAATCTCGCCGACGTCCTTCTTCACCCTGGCAAACGCCGCCACCGTAGACTCCCAGTCACCAACATCCCCTTCGGAAGCGGCGAAGGAAAATCCCAGCGCCTCCTGCTCCTTCAACCAGCTTTCCCGCCGGGGAGAGTTGGGACCACAACCGGCGACGACCGTGAATCCGTCCTTGAACAAGCGCTGACATATTTCTGTGCCAATTCCACCCATGCCGCCAGTTACGTAAGCGATTCGCTTTGACATGCTCTTCCCTCGGCTGTTGTTGCGGTTAAGGAATAAAAACGCTTCTACTCGCCACGCCGCCCCGTCTAGCGACGTTACTGGCTTCGGTATGCCCTTCGTCTTGAAGTCGAACTCCGCAACCACTTCATGCTCATTGACAGACAGCAAGGCGGTTTCAAAAAAACAGCCCTTTCGGTTAATTCGTTGCCCGTACGGCCCACGCTATCTTTCCGCAACCGACACCTCTCTTGCGAGAAAGAAGCTACGCGTCCTCTTCCTTCTGGCACGTCGGGCTGCATCGCATCTGCGACGTTCGACCCGACTACTCACGCACTCGTGTTCGTCGCCGATGCAGTACGCATCAATCAGCGCCAATGGGAAAATAGCGCCAAACTTCGCCTGATGCGATTGCTGCTGCCGGTCAAAGCTGTTCCGCGCTCCGTTGTTCGCTTGAATTCACGCGGCTTTCGCGGCTACGCGTGCCTCAGTCTTCCCTAAGTCCGCGCCGTTCACTTTCCGGGCGACGGGCTTGCGAGCAGACACAGGTCCGGGCGGCGCGCTGGGTATCTCTTCTGGCAAACGGCCACACTCTATAAAGTCATGGAGCACCTTGGCCGCCGCCGGCTTCCCGCGCAGTTCCGATCTTCTGAGAAGGGCATGCGCAAATGTCATCGGGTCGTCACGTCCGTGCGAGGGCTCGAACTGAAGAATGGTTTCACTGACCGCCGCAAGCATCCATTCCTCGTACAGCGTGCTTGCGATATGTGAAGCGCCTCTCGCCAACTCCACTTCGTATTTATTCAGGCGCAGTGCTTCGTCGAACGCCCTGTTTCGTTTTACTGCCTTCACATTGATATCCCCGGGTTCTGCGGAAAGGAAACGCGCGCTGGTGTAGTATCGCGCGCGCGACGCCGACTGAGCTGGAAGATCAGAACGTTTGGTCATCTACGGGGGAGAAACGCTCTTGTCCCGCGAAAAGCGAATCAGGCGACCGAGGTCTGCCCCGCGCAGAGCCAATAAACTCGAGATTGAAGGCGGCGGCAAGACGCATACAAGCGTTCAGCGGCGGGACGGTGATTCCGAGTCGCCAAGATTGCACGTCGTATTCATTCACGTCCCACCACTTCGCTGCACGTGCCGAACTGACGCCGGGCCGTTTCAATGCCCTGTCAAGGCGTGCGGCCAAGGCATGCCTCAGGCGGCCGGTCTCGGCAGTGCGCTCGAGATGACCCATGCTTCGGGTATGTCGATTCATCTTATCTAACTTCTCTCAGGGTATATTTTTTATGCAATTCACCGACTCTTCTCTGGTGCCGGTCGAATCCACGTGGTTGTCATGACGGCCCCATGACGCCATGTAGACCTCTCGCCGGCGCCCTGGATGCCAGGCGGACTGCATGATAGTCGCGGGTACAACTATTCCATCGCGTGCACACCCGCGTCAAACAACAAAGATTGTCCGTATGTGGTGCTGCATACATACGCGTAAAAAAGGAGAATCCGAGCGGCGTCGGCCCAGGCCGAGTGATCACGCCCAGGTACCCGGGCTCGCGTCAGTTGAGCGTTATTCCCTTCCCCGCGCTCGACATCTCCTACGACGATCGCTTCTTCTCGCAAGGGCCCGGACGTGCTCGGCGTGAACGTGCTGCGCGGCCCGGCCTACCACGTGGGCGCAGCACTGAGTTTCGATTTCCAGAGCCGCAAGGAATCCGACGACCCCCATCTGCACGGACTCGGCGACGTGAGCGGCGGACCGAAGCTGAAACTGTTCGCCGACTATACGGTGTGGGCGTTCACCGGATCGGTGGCGCTGTACCAGGACATCGCCGGACATCATCAAGGCACCACGGTAAGCACGGATTTCGTGGCATCGGCGCCGGTCAGCGGCTGGCTGTTCTCCGTGGGCCCAGGCTTCACATGGGCGAACGGTCCTTACACGCGGACGTTTTTCGGCGTGTCCGGGCAGCAGAGCGCTGCATCCGGATTGCCGGCGTATAACACCAGGGCCGGCGTGCGCGATGTCCACATGAACGCCATCGTCACGTACGACTTTTCACGGCACTGGAACGGCTCGGCCGCCGCGACGTTCGGGCGGCTCGAGCATGACGCGGCCAATAGCCGATTGCCCAAAAGCGCCTCGAACTCAATATGCTCGCTTCGTTGAATTATCGTTTCTGAAGTCGAAAGGCAATCGCGGCTCAAGCGCCAGGTTCATGGGTGGATTCCCAGGGCCACTGCATTGTACGCAGGCAGTTGCGCCGGTCGGGTCTGAGCGCAGCACGAGGTCGAGCCTCGCGTGCTCAGGAAAAGATCGCCTCGATATCCGGCGACGCGTCTTTCACCACTTCAAAGTTCAGCGTTGCCTCAATGTGCTCGAGGTGCTCCAGCATGCACGCTGCCGCACGTGCGCCATCATGCGCCTCGATCGCATCGATCAGGTCGCCGTGCTCGTGATGGGGACATGCGGGAGCATTCGGCTTGTCGTACAGGGTGATCACAAGACACGTCAACGGCGCGAGCTCGCGCATCAATCGCAACAGGATTTCGTTGCCGACCATCTCTGCAATCAGCACATGAAATTCTCCGGACAGCCGAATGATTGCCGGCCGGTCGTTGTGCTTGCGTGCGTCGCCTTCCTGCCGCACGTGCTTTCGCAACGCGCGCACCTGCGCGGGCGTTGCCGTGCGGCTCAGGAGCCGGGCCATTTCAGGTTCGATCATGCGCCGCGTGACGAATACGTCACGGGCCTGCTCGACGCTCGGGCTGGCGATGAATGCGCCGCGATTCGGCACCAGTTCGACCAGCCCCTCATGCCCAAGCTTGTTCAGTACCTCGCGGATTTTCGTGCGGCTCACCCCTGACATTTCTGCGAGCCGCTCCTCGATCAACTTGGTGCCTGGCGCAAGACGATGTTCAAGCACGGCTTTCTGGATACGGCCGTAGATTTCCTCGTTCGAATAGGGCGCCCTGGGCGCAACACCCTTGCTGGAAGGTGTAACGGAGGCTCGGTTCAAAGTGCGTCTCGCAGCTAGAAAAGAATCGATGATAGAACAACCGAGGGGATTTTTGTGCACATAAATTCGCCGATCCCGTGCGCTTCCCCGGCTTCTCTCAACCCGCTACGCGCGTCAAAAGCGGGCACCGCACACTGGTAACGCCCGCCGCGCACCAGCCGAGCACATCTCGACGTGAGCCGCACTGCAACGGCGCAGCACTGATTCGATCCGGACAGCCACTGCACGGGCTGTGCCGGCCCGCTCTCAGGACGAATACCTCCCGATTTTATTTGAATACAATTACTAGGCCTTTTGTTGGCACGCATGTTGCTCTTCGATTCGTCTGCCAATTTGGCGTCCACCCATCGGAGAGAAAGCCTCATGTTTCGTCGTGCACTGGTCGTCGCCGCGTTCATCGGACTCACCGTCAACTCTCAGGTTCACGCCGAAAGCAGCACGAGCAAGCCGGAGGTCAAGCTGGGCTTCGCAAAGTGCGCGCAGTGCCTGTCGATGGCGCTCGTGCCGCAGTTCACCCAGGACGCGAAGATCGACACCATCAACTTCACGTCCGGGAATGACGTGCTGACCGCGCTCGTCTCGCACAGCGTCGACATCGCCCAGGTGACCTATCTGCATTTCGTGACCGCACTCGACCGCGGACTAGACGTCGTGGCCGTATCCGGACAGGTCAACGGCGGCTCCGAGATCCTCGTGCGTAACGGCATCGACCTGCAGCAGAACGACTGGGCTGGCCTGAAGAAGCTGGTCGACGCGGCCAAGGCGCATGGCGCACCGCTGCGGATCGCGGCATCGCGTGGCAATGCGCAGGACCTCCACATGCGCGGGGAACTACAGATGCACGGCATCGACCCCAACAGGGACGTGCAGTTCATCAACATTCCGAATCCCGCCGACCACGTCAGCGCGCTGCAGCGAGGCGAGATCGACATCGTCTGTTCGGTTGAACCGTTTGCCTCGCAGATCCGCCTGTCTCACGCGGGCAAGCTGTTCAACTATCCGTACGATCAGGCGGCCGGCAAACTCAGCAATCTGATCGTCACGCGGCCCGATGTCATCAAGGATCATCCTGAGGCGGTCAAGGCCACCGTGGCTGCGGTCGTCAAAATGGTCGACAGCCTGAACACGAGCCATGCCGGGTGGCTCGCGTCGATCAACCAGTACACCGCGCTCGATCAAACAGTGGCCGTCGAGTCGCTCAAGAACGCCTATCCGGACTATCACATGTATCGCACGCAGACGATCGCGATCGCCAAAATGATGAAGGACCTGCACTACATTTCGACCGATGTGACGCCGGCGATCGACAAGAACATGGACTACACCTTCCTCACCGACGCAACCGGTAAGCCGAAAGCGGCGCTCGGATTCTGACCACGGACTCGGCGCCCTACATCCAACCATGAACTATCAGCGAACGCACCGGACCCTCGATGTGGCGTCCAGCAGCAGGAGCGTGACATTGTCCGCCATCTTCGCAAAGTCCGGCGCGCGCATCCGCGTTGGATTCGTCAAGTGTCTCATTCCGGTGGTGCTCATCGCGTTCTGGGAACTTGTCGCACGCTTGGGGATCATTCCGGCGTCGTTGCTGCCCGCACCGTCACGCGTGGTGACCACATGGGCAGACTGGGTCTTCGCGACGGACGGCTCGTCGCAAGCCGACAGTGGGCGCTGGATCTTCGACGCAGCGGCGAGCGTGTCACGTGTGCTGTCGGGCTACCTGATCGCGACGATCTCAGGCGTGCTGCTCGGTATTGCGATCGGCTGGTGGCGCTGGATCGAGCAGGCGGTCGAGCCGACGCTACAGATGCTGCGCCCGATCCCGCCGGTCTCGTGGATCCCGCTTGCGATCATCTGGTTCGGCATCGCCAATAAACCCGCCATCTTCCTCGTGTTCCTCGGCGCGTTCTTTCCGATCCTGATGAACACGATTCACGGCGTGAAGGCCACCGACCGCAACCTGATACGGGCCGCCGCGATGATGGGTTCGACGCAGTTCCAGCTATTGCGCTTCATCGTCCTGCCGGCGGCGCTGCCGAGCATTTTCGCAGGCCTTCGCATTGCGATCGGCTCCGCGTGGATGCTCACCGTGACCGCCGAAATGGTCGCGGTGAAGAGCGGGCTCGGCTATGTCCTATGGGACTCTTACTACTTTTTGCGCTACGACCTCGTGATCGCGGCGATGGTCAGCATCGGACTGCTCGGTTACCTGTCCGACCTCGCGATGAAACGGACCATGACCGCGATGCTTCACTGGCAGCGCCGCGGCGCCGCCGGCCGCCACTGAGCGGGCCGCCCAGACCCGCCACCACAGATTCAGGAACGCAACTCATCATGGCCTTTGTGGAACTCGACGACGTCTCCAAAGTATTCGCGGATGCAAGGGGCGGCACCGGTCTGCTCACGCTCGATCATGTTTCGTTGAGTCTGGAAAAGTACGAGTTGCTCTGCGTGCTCGGACCGTCCGGCTGCGGCAAGTCGACGTTGCTCAACATGATTGCCGGATTTGAGCACCCCACATCGGGCACGGTGCGCGTCGACGGCAAGCCGGTCACGGCGCCCGGCGCGGATCGCAGCGTCGTGTTCCAGCAGGCGACGCTGCTGCCCTGGCTGCCTGTATGCGAAAACGTCGCGTTCTATCACAAGCTGCAGGGTCGCTCGAAGAAAGAACGACAAGAACTCGCTCAGCCGTATATCGACCTTGTGGGCCTGACGGGTTTCGAGCATCACTACCCGGCCGAACTGTCAGGCGGGATGAGCCAGCGTGTGGGGATCGCGCGCGCTGCTGCTCGACTCCAGCGTCATCCTGATGGACGAGCCGTTTGCCGCGCTCGACGCGCAGACGAAGGCGGAAATCCATGAAGAACTGGTGACGATCTGGCAGAAGTCTCGGGCCACGATTTTCTTCGTGACGCACAGCATCGAAGAGGCGCTGCTGCTCGGCACCAAGGTTGCCGTCATGTCCCATCGGCCTGGCCGGATTTGCGAGCTGATTCCGGTCGATTTGCCACGCCCGAGAGATACCACGTCACCACAATTCAACGATCTCAAGCGGCATGTGCTTGCCCTGGTACGCGCGCAAGGCGCGGCGGCAGGCCGCCCGGCGCAAAGGGCCGCTTGAGGGCGTGAGCCGGGGCATCACGCATTCTTTGCCGACGTTTTGCCTGCGCGGCCGCATCCGGAAAGTCAGTTGAGCGTGTATTGGCGCGGTTCCATCACGCAACGCTTCGGCCGCAACGGAACATCGTCCCGGCGACCGGCCGGGGCTCGCGCTCGCCGGGTCTCCACTGAATGGAAATGCATTTTTGTGTATACAATTTTCTCGTAATTCTAAACTTATACGAGTCAAACAATACACAATTTGTGTTTGCCAATAGTCACCCTCCTGCCCATTTTTGGTGCCTGATGTTCTGTTCTGGTGACCAACATGCACCAGTATCTTACGGCGACAGTCGCTTTGTGTATGAGCAGCACTCTTCTATTAGTCTGCCACATGGCGGCCAAAAGGCCGTCCAACCCGCAATATCACCAATGCCTATAAATTGCATACAGTCGTGTTCGTATTGCGTACGATCTATCAACTTTATGTTGGCACACATATTGCGTTGCTATACGCAATAGGCACCCTTTGCGGTGCAGCCAGCCTGAAAGCTTACCCCTCGTATGGAAATCATGACGCAACGCACTTTGATTGGCATGTTGACCCCGTCTTCCAACACGACGCTGGAACCCGTCACCTCGGCGATGCTATCGGGGCTGCCGGAAGTCAGCGCCCATTTCGGCCGCTTCCGCGTGACGGAAATCGCCCTGTCCGAGCGTGCACTGGCACAATTCGAGGACGAGGAAATCCTCGCTGCAGCAGGCTTGCTCGCCGATGCAAAGCTCGACGTGATCGGCTGGAACGGCACCTCGTCGGGTTGGCTCGGCTTCGAAGCGGACGAGCGCCTGTGCAGCAGCATTACCGCGCGCACCGGCATTGCCGCCTGCACGTCGGTGCTGGCGCTCAATGAAATTTTCGCGAAGACCGGCGTACGCCGCTTCGGGCTCGTCACGCCATATCGCGACGACGTGCAGGCCAAAGTCGTTTCCACCTACGGCGGCGCCGGCTTCGAATGCGTCGGCGAGCGCCATCTGAACAAGCAGGATAATTTTTCGTTCTCGGAAGTCACCGCGGACACGCTGCGTGAAATGACCCGCGAGGTTGCGAAAAGCAAGCCCGACGCCATCGCGATCTTCTGCACGAATCTGCGCGGCGCGCCGCTCGCCGAAGAACTCGAGGCCGAACTCGGCATTCCGGTGTACGACACCATCTCGACAGCCGTCTGGAAAGCGCTGCGGATCAGCGGTGTCGACACTTCGCGCGTAACGGGCTGGGGCAGCCTGTTCCGGGAGGTCATATGAGCGACGCGGCCGCCTTCGACCTCGTGATCCGCAACGCGGATGTCGCCAGTGCGGCAGATCGCTTTACCGCGGACATCGGTGTGCGCGGCGGACGCATCGTCGCGCTGGGAAGCGGACTTGCGCGCGGCGCCAGCGAGATCGACGCGGCCGGCCGGCTGGTGACGCCAGGCGGTGTGGACAGTCACTGCCATCTCGATCAGGACACCGGCGACAACAGCGTGATGGCCGACGACTTTCTGAGCGGCACCGTATCGGCCGCTTGCGGCGGCACCACGACAGTCATCCCGTTCGCGTGCCAGCAAAAGGGACAAACCTTGCGCGCGGCGATCGAGACGTACCATCAGCGCGCCGACGGCCGCGCGATCATCGACTACGCGTTCCACCTGATCGTTACCGACCCCACGCCGTACGTGCTCGAACAGGAGCTGCCGCAACTGATCGAAGAAGGCTACACGTCGTTCAAGATCTACATGACGTACGACGCGCTCAAGCTCAACGACCGGCAGATGATCGAATTGCTCGCGCTGGCCCGCGCGCACGGCGCGATGGTGATGATCCACGCCGAAAACGCCGACTGCATTGCCTGGCTGACGGAGGCCCTGCTGGAGCAAGGCATCACCACGCCGATCGGCCATGCGCTGTCGCGCCCGATGCTGGTCGAACGCGAAGCGACTCACCGCGCCATCAGCCTCGCCGAGCTGGTCGACACGCCAGTGCTGATCGTGCACGTCTCCGGCCGCGAGGCCATCGAACAGATCCGCTGGGCGCAGGGGCAAGGCCTCGCCGTCTATGCGGAAACCTGCCCGCATTACCTGCTGCTTACCGAGGACATGCTCGAAGACGGCCGGCGCGGATATCAATGCATCTGCAGCCCACCGCCGCGCGACGAAGCCAATCGGCAAGCGGTCTGGGACGGTCTTGTGAACGGCACGTTCCAGGTCCTGTCCTCCGACCACGCGCCGTTCCGCTACGAAGGCCCGCACGGCAAGCAAGTCGCCGGCGAAAACCCGCGCTTCGATCAGGTGCCCAACGGAATTCCGGGCATCGAGACGCGCATGGCGTTGCTGATGTCGGAAGGCGTGTTAAAAGGCCGCATCGATGTCCATGCGTTCGTCGCGCTGACCGCGACTAACGCCGCCAAACTCTACGGGCTTTATCCGCGCAAAGGTTCGATCGCGATCGGCGGCGATGCCGATCTGGTGATCTGGAACACCGAGCGCACTTTCACGTTGACCAACGACGCGTTGCACCACAACGTCGACTACACCCCTTACGAGGGCTGGCAGATGAAGGCGTGGCCGGCGCTGACACTCTCGCGCGGCGCCGTGGTATGGGACGGCGAGGCGACATGCGCGATGCCTGGCCGGGGCGAGTTCCTGCCCGCATTGCGCCCGCAGTTTGCGCAGCCGCACCGTCCGTTGAGCCCGCGCATCGAGCCCCATCGGGTGCTGTCGCGCTTTGCGTTGCCCGCCGCTTATCGGGGCTGAAGAAAGGGATGCCGGTTGGGTTCACTGCACGCCGGCTGGCCGCTTCCTTCGCCGTTTAAATGGTTTGACCTTTCCTGGAGAGCCTGATGTCCGACCGTATTTCGCGCCGCCAATTCCTTCGACGCGCCGGCGCGGGCGCTGCCCTGCTGTCCGCCGGCCTGCCGCGCTTCGCCCTGGCCGCCGGCCTCACGCTTGACGATATCAAGAAGGCCGGCGTGCTGCGCATAGGCTGCGAAGCGACTTATCCACCGCTCACCTATCGCGACATGAACGGCACGATGATCGGCTATGACGTCGATCTCGCCAACGCGTTCTGCCGCAATCTCGGCGTGAAGGCGCAGTTTATCGACACCGTCTGGTCCGGCGTGATCCCCTCGCTCTACACGAAGAAGTTCGATCTGGTCATGAGCAGCCTGAGCTATACCGCCGAGCGCGAAAAGCACGTGGACTTCTCGGTGCCTTACGTCGAAGCGTCGCAGGCGCTGCTGATCCGGGCAGCTGATCAGAAGAGCGTGACCGGCCTTGCCGGAATGAATGGCAAGGTGCTCGGCCTGAAGCTGGGCTCGCCTGGCCAGATACTGGAACCGAAGCTCGACGCGCAAATGAAAGCGGCCGGCGGAGCGGGCTTCAGGCAGGTCAAGACTTTTGACGACCACCCGGCCGCCTACATCGCACTGGCCGAAAGTAAGGTGGACGGCGTGCTCAACACCTTGCCGACGCTTGCGCTGGTGCTCAGGAACGCGCCGGGCAAGTACGCCATCGTCAAGGGCATCGGAGCGGACAACTGGGCCGGCATTGCGGCGCGCACCGACGATACGGCGCTGATCGGCTTTATCGATCAGCAATTGCGCAAGTTCAAAACCGACGGAACGTTGCATGCGTTGCAGCAGAAATGGTTTGGCTTCGACATGACCTTGCCGGACGCCATTCCGGTGCTTTCCTGAGAGCTTCGCGGAAATGGACTGGAGCATTATTGTCATGGCGCTGCCGATCCTCGCGGTCGGCTTGCTCGCTACACTGAAGGTTTGCCTCGCGGCGATCGCGCTCGGCATCGCGCTCGGCTTCTTGCTGGGCTTCGGCGCATTGAGCCGCTACAGGCTGGTTCGCATCGCGGTGCTGGCCTATGTCGATTTCGTGCGCGGCACACCGCTGCTGGTGCAGATTTTTCTCGTGTATTTCGCCCTGCCGGTGATCGGCATCAACTTCAATGAATATTGGGCCGGTGTCACCGCCCTGAGTCTGAATGCGGGCGGCTTCATCTGCGAAATCGTGCGCGCGAGCATGCAGTCGATCGATCGCGGCCAGACCGAGGCGGCGCAATCGATCGGCATGCGGCACCGTCAGATCGTTCTGCACGTGCTATTTCCGCAAGCGTGGCGGCGCATCCTGCCGCCGCTCACCAACGAGCTGATTTCCCTGATCAAGGGCTCGGCGCTGCTGTCGGCTATCTCCGTGTATGAGCTTACCCATGCGGGGCAGGAAATCATCGCCACGTACTTTTCGCCGTTCGAGATTTTCCTGCTGATCGCGCTCTACTACTACGCATTGATTTCGGCACTGGCCTGGCTGTCGCGTTACCTCGAGCGGCGACTGCCGCAATTCTGACTTCATGAGCCTTCTTCCCGAGCATGTCTACCAACGCCATTGCCACTGACCTTTCCCTTGCGGGCGCCCCTACGCGCGAGCGCGAGGCAGCGGCCGTGCCACTCCTGAGCGTCGACGGACTCCACAAACGCTTCGACGATAAGGTCATACTGCCATCGGTGTCCCTCTCGGTGGCGCGTGGCGAGACCGTGGTCCTGATCGGCCCGTCGGGATCGGGCAAGACGACCCTGCTGCGCTGTATCAACTTCCTTGAGAAGCCCGACGGCGGCACGATCCGGCTCGGCACGCAGCGCATCGGCGTGTCCGAGAGCGGCCGCGCTCTCCCCGAGGCGGAACTGGCGCGGCAGCGTCGCCGCTTCGGCTTTGTCTTCCAGCGCTTCAACCTGTTCGCGCATCTGAGCGCGCTGGACAATGTCGCCGCCGGTCCGCAGCGCGTGCGGGGTCTGTCGCGCGACGCGGCCCGGGCGCGCGCGCAGGTGGCGCTGGAAAAGGTTCGCCTCGGACAGCACATCGGCAAGCGGCCGGCGCAACTGTCCGGCGGACAGCAGCAGCGTGTCGCGATTGCACGCGCGCTCGCGATGGAGCCCGAGATGATCCTGTTCGATGAACCGACCTCGGCGCTCGACCCCGAACTGGTCAACGAAGTCCTCGACGTGATGCGCGATCTCGCGACGGCGCGCATGACGATGATGGTCGTGACCCACGAAATGAGTTTCGCGCGCAATGTCGCGCATCGTGTGGTGTTTATGGACGCCGGCTCGATCGTCGAGCAAGGCACGCCCGGAGAAATGTTCGGCGCCCCGCGCGAAGAGCGTACCCGACGCTTCCTGCAGCACCTGCATACCTGAACTGAATGAGTTGGCTGATGACTGTTTCCGATACTGATTTCGATTTGCTGCTGCTGGGTGCAACCGTAGTAACGATGGACCCGGCGCAGCCGCTGCTCCACAACGCGGCGATTGGCATTCGCGGCAACCGCCTCGCTTTTGTCGGCCGCGCGAATGATCTGCCCGTGCGGGCTTGCGCGCGGTCCGCGCGCCGGCTCGACGGACGCGTCGTCGTTCCCGGCTACGTCAATGTGCACACCCACGCGATCCTCACGATGGTGCGCGGCGTCGCGGAAGACCTGGGCTTCGCGCCCGCGTACACGCCGGGCATTCCGCACGGCCACGACGTTCGCCCGGACGAGGCGATCGCGCTCGCGCGCCTCGGCGCGCTTGAGGCGATGCTGTTCGGTTCGACGCTAATCAACGACAGTTACGTGCATGCCGATCTGACGATGGAGGCCATGGCCGAACTCGGCCTGCGCGTGTATTCGTGCGGGCGTCTGCACGACGTCGACTTTTCCGGCGTAGCGGACGGGCGCTGGGAATACCACGCCGCGACCGGCGAGCGCACCCTCAACGAAGCGCTCGCGCTGGCCGAGCGCTGGCATCGCAAGCGCGACGGGCGCACCGGCGTTCAACTGGCCGTGCATGCGCCGGATACCTGCTCCGACGACTTCCTGCGTCTGATCGCGGACGCGGCGCGCACGCACAACCTGGGCGTGAGCACGCACCTCGCGCAAAGCCGCACCGAGGTCCGCGAAGTGAAGCTGCGCTCGGGTAAGAGTCCCGCGCAACTGCTCGACGACGTCGGCCTGCTGAACGAACGGCTGGTGGCCGCGCATTGCCTTTACCTTGACGACGACGACATCGAGCGGATCGGCCGCGCGGGCATAACGGTCGCGCATATCCCCAAGGGCAACGCGACCGGCGGCACGATGGCGCCTACGCCTCGTCTGCGCGCCGCTGGCGCGCGCATTGCGCTCGGCACCGACAACATGCACGCCGACATGACCGAGGTGATGCGCTGGGCGCTCGCCATCGCACGCATCCAGTTGGGCGAGGTCGCCTCTGACTGGCAACCCGCCGACGCGCTGGCGATGGCGACGCACAACGGCGCGACCGCGATGGGACTGGGCGACGAACTGGGACGCCTGCAGACGGGCTGGCTTGCGGACCTCGCCGTGTTCGATTTTCGCCGCGCGCATCTGACGCCGCATCCGAACCCGCTCGGCACGCTGGTGCATACCGGGCTCGGGCGCGATGTGGAGATGGTCATCGTCGACGGTCGCATCGTGGTGGATGGAGGCGCGCCGACCCTGTGCGACGCCGACGCGGTGATCGCCGCGGCACGAGAGGCCGCCGCGCAATTGTGGAAAAGGGCAGGCTGATGAGCACTCCAAACAGCATCGACTCGCCGGCTGAGCTCGGCGCTTCGAGCGTCATACCGGCATCGTCGCGCGCCGGCGTGTCGCAAGCCGGTGCCGCCGTGCAGATGCGCGGCATCAAACACCGTTTCGGAGCGGTGCCGGTGATCGAAGACGTCACCCTCGATATCGCCGCCGGCGAACTGGTTGCGTTGCTCGGCCCGTCGGGCTGCGGCAAGAGCACCTTGCTGCGCATTCTGGCGGGTCTGCAGGCGCAGTCGGAAGGCGAAGTGCATATCGGCGGGCAGCGCGTGGACGGTCTCGCGCCGCGCCAGCGCGGCGTGGGCATCGTGTTCCAGAACTACGCGTTGTTTCCACACATGACGGTCGCGGCTAACGTCGCTTACGGGCTGGAAGCCAATGGCGTCGCCCGGCGCGACGCCTCGCGGAAGGCCGCGCAGATACTCGACATGGTACGCATGGAAGCGTTCGCCAAGCGCTATCCCCGCGAGCTGTCGGGCGGCCAGCAGCAACGCGTCGCGCTGGCGCGCACGCTCGCGGTCGAACCGCGCATTCTGCTGCTCGACGAACCGTTCGCCGCGCTCGACAAGAACCTGCGACTCGATATGCAGATCGAGATTCGCCGTCTGCAACGCGAGCTGAACATCACCACCGTCATGGTGACGCACGACCAGGAAGAGGCGATGAGCATGGCCGACCGGGTCGCGGTTCTCAATCGCGGACGGCTTGAGCAATACGACACGTCGGTTGCCATCTACGACCGGCCGGCGACGTCGTTCGTCGCCACCTTCGTCGGCACCGCGAACCTGCTGCCAATCCAGTTGCGCCAGCAAGGCGACGACTTCCATGCGGGCTTCGAAGGAGGCGCGGTGCTGGCGGTTCCTCAGGCAGGACCGTGGCGCAAGACTGGAGCCGCGTTGCTGGCCGTCCGCCCTGAGCAATGGGAGTGGCAGTTGCCGCATTCCGGCACCGACACGACCGAGTTGCTGGCCACCGCCCAGCTGGCTATGCCGATCGGCCCGACATTGATCGTGGATCTGCAGCTCGACGGCGGGCAGCCGGTGAAGATTTCGATGCCCCGTGCTCTGGGCGCCGCCTTGAGCCCGGGAATGCGCGTGGCGCTGACGCTCAAACCCGATGCGCCGGTGCGCACGTTCAGCGCGCCGCAAAGCAGCGCGGCCCGTCTCTGAACCATGGCCGACCCGGTGTGTGATTCGTCCGCACGCCGTTCTTGTTGACTCGCTATCGCGGGCCCGTCCCGTCACATTCTCCATTAGAGGTCCTATGTCACTGATCAATCACCAACGTCGCAAAATCCTGCAAGTGATGGGCGCCGCCGGCGCGGTCGGCCTGTCGCTCGGAAGCGGCATCGCCAGGGCAGCGTCCGGGTCTCTCGCGGCCACCACCTTTCCTGGCGCGTGGGAAGAGTCGCAACGCAAGATCCTGCTGCCGGCGTTTCGCAAAGCGTCCGGCGTCAGCGCGGTTCTGACCGCGTCGCAAGCGGTCGACACGCTCACCAAGCTGGTGGCCGCCCGCAACAACCCGCCTTTCGACGTCGTCATGATGGACGAAGGCCCCTATCTGCAAGGCATCGCCCAAGGCATGTTCGAACCGATACCGGCGGCGCGGGTGCCGAACCTCACGAGCCTGCCGGCGCATTTCGTCGATGCGAAGGGCCTCGGCGCCTATGTCTCCGCACAGGTCTACGGCATCGCGTACAACACGGAGCGCGTGAAGACCACGCCGAAGTCCTGGAACGATCTGCTCAAGCCGGAATTCAAGGGCCGCGTCGGCCTCGTGAGTCTCGACTCGACTCTCGGCACCGTGTGGATGGTGGCGCTCGCCAAGATGCTCGGCGGCGACGAGGATCACCTGGATCCGGCGTTCGATTACATCAAACGCCTGATGCCGAACGTCGGCGCAGTCGCCGCGAATCCGGGCGCGCTGGGCACGCTGTTCCAGCAGGGTCAAGTCGATATCGCCTGCCACTACATCAACAACGTCGAATCGCTCAAGG
The DNA here is from genome assembly GCF_014397785.1 of Paraburkholderia podalyriae. Taxonomy (GTDB): domain Bacteria; phylum Pseudomonadota; class Gammaproteobacteria; order Burkholderiales; family Burkholderiaceae; genus Paraburkholderia; species Paraburkholderia podalyriae. Next base: position 10,008 of record NZ_VZQQ01000076.1, on the reverse strand, counting down.
CCAAGGGCGTGCCTATCGCGCTGACGCGCCCCGACAGCAACTGGGGAATCGTGCGCAGCACGATGAATATCGTCAAGAACACTCAGGTGCCGGACCTGGCCGCGGCGTACATCAATACGGCGCTGAGCGTCGAAGTGCAGCAGCAGATGACCGGCGCGCCGTACTACGTCGCGCCGACGAACACCAAGGTGCCGTTCGGTGCGGCGCTCGCGGCGATCGCGGATAACGCCAACGAGATGACGTCGTTTGTCCAGGTCGACTGGGCGCGCATCAACCCGCGCCGCGCGGAATACATTGATCGCTTCAACCGTCTGGTGAAGGTCTGACGCATCATGAGCCCGAACTACCGGATGCCGCGCGACTGGCTGCTCGTGCTGCCGCTGGCGCTGTTCTTTATCGCGTTCGTCGGCGTGCCGCTCGGGCTCGTCGCGCTGATCAGCCTGCACAGCGATGCCGCCATGACGCATTTCGGCGTCCGCCAATACCTGCTGTTCTTCGGCGACAGTTATAACCGTGGAATCCTCTGGCAGACGCTGATACTGGGCGTCGCCACCACACTGGTGACGATCGTGCTCGGCTATCCAGTGGCGCATCTGTACGTCGTGAGTTCGCAACGCTGGCGGCGCTTCCTGATCGTGCTGATTTTGCTGCCGCTTCTGACGAGCTCGGTCGTGCGCACGTTCGCCTGGGTGGTGATCCTCGGCAACGAGGGGCTCGTCAACGAGCTGCTTCTCGCGCTCGGCCGTACCAGCCCGCCGTTCAGGCTGCTCTACACGCCGCTTGCGGTGATCCTGTCGCTGGCCCAGATCGAGCTGCCGTTGATGGTGCTGCCGCTCGTCACCACGCTCGGCTCGCTCGACACGCGCTTGCCCGAGGCCTCGCATGCGCTGGGCGCGAGCAGCTGGCGCACCTGGTGGAAGATCACCGTGCCGTTGGCAATGCCGGGTTTGCTGAGCGGCACGTTGCTGGTCTTCACCGGTGCGGTAAGCGCCTTCGTGGTTCAAACGCTGGTGGGCGGCGGCCAGTTGATGTACATGCCGTTCTATATTTACGAACAGGCGATCCAGACGCAGAACTATCCGTTTGCCGCCGCGCTCGCGATGATCCTGCTGTTGAGCGTCCTGGCCGTCGTTACGCTGCTCAACTATTTCGGCCGCAAAACGAGGGGGTTTGTCCATGGCTAAACACACGCTTGCAGCGGCGTCGGCCATGCCGGCGCGCCGTGCTCAGCCACGGCAGCTGTCGTTCAATGCGGCGATGGGACTGATCGGCGGCTTCGGGCTACTGATGCTGATCGGTCCCACGCTAATCGTGCTGGTGACGTCGCTCACGTCGGGGTTTTCGTTGAAGTTTCCGCCGCCGGGCCTGTCGCTGCGCTGGTATGACGCGCTGATCTTCGATTCGCCCGAGATCATCGACGACCTGCTCCTCAGCCTGAAGCTTGCCGGCGCGGCAACCATCTGTGCGACCGTGCTGGCGGTGGCGGCTGCCGTGACTCTGGCGCGCCGCCGCACGATGACCGCGCGACTGCTCGACTCGTTTTTCATGGCGCCGCTGACGATTCCTTCGCTCGCGCTCGGGCTGGGTATCCTGATCCTGTTCAACCTCGAAAGCGCCGGATTGTCGTTCTACAGCCTGCTTGCCGGGCACATCGCGTTGTGCGCGCCCTATGTGTTGTACACCACGTCGGCCAGCTACGCGCAGCTCGATCCCGCGCTGCTCGACAGCTCCAGGTGCCTCGGGGCGAGCGGCTGGTTCACGTTCCGGCGCGTCGTATTGCCGGTGCTCGTGCCCGGCATCGCGTCGGGCGCATTCATCGCGTTCATGAATTCGTTCGATAACGTCGCGCTGTCGCTGTTCCTGTCCGATGCCCGCTCCGAAGTGTTGCCGATCCATCTGTGGCACATCATCGAGGACAGCCTGGACGTGCGGGCGGCCGCAGCCTCGGGTGTGCTGATCGTCGTGACCTTGATTTCGATGTTGTTGATGGAGCGGCTCGCCGGACTGTCCCGGCAGTTTCGCTAACCGCTGCAACGAGTCTTTGTCCAATCAGGTGAAAAACGTGCGCAAGATACTCTCCAACGTGAAGGCTGTGCTCGGCGCCGAGCAGCGTTACGTCCCGCGTCCCGTCGACGTTGTGATTGAAGGCGAGCGGATCGCAGCGGTCGTGGCCGGCGGGAGCGCCACCGACGGCGAGCGCGTGCCGCTCGACGGCTGCCTGCTGGTGCCGGGGCTCGTGAACGGCCACCAGCATTCGCACGAGCATTTTCATAAAGGACGGCTCGAAAACCTGCCGCTCGAACTGTGGATGCACTATGTCCGCGCGCCTCGTCCGGTCAGGCTCACGCCGCGCCAGGCCTATCTGCGCACAATGGTGGGCGCGCTCGAGGCGCTGCGCAGCGGCGCGACCACACTGGTGGATGACGTAAGCCTCGGCCAGTCGATCGACCCCGCCACCGTCGAAGCCATTTTCCAGGCCTATGAAGACGCGGGCATTCGCGCGTTGGTCGGCTTTTCGATGATGGACCGTGCGATCGTCGACAACTTCCCGGACGTCGACACGATCTTTGCGCCCGATCTGCTCGCGCAACTGCGCGCCCAGCCGCGGCCCTCGCCCGACGCGTTCTTTGCTCTGCTGGAAACCCGACTCGCACAGCACCATCCGCACCACAACCGGGTGAGCATTGCGATTTCGCCTTCGGCGCCGCAGCGCTGCACGCCTGAATTTCTTGCGCGTTGCCGCGCGTTTGCCGATGCGCATGCACTGCCGGTGATTATCCATGTGCAGGAAACATGGCTGCAGGTCGTCACGGCGCAGGCCTTTTACGGCAAACCCATGGTGATGCGTCTCGCCGAACTCGGCTTTCTGCGGCCGGGCACCTCGCTGATTCACGCGGTGTGGCTCTCGGATCCCGAGATCGAGTGCCTCGCTCAGTCGGGTGCCAGCGTGCAGCACAACCCGTGGAGCAACCTGATGCTCGGCTCGGGCGTGCAACCGGTGCGCGCGCTGCTCGACGCGGGCGTCAACGTGAGCCTGGGTTCCGACGGCTGCGCGTCGACCGTCACCGGCAATATGCTCAACGTGCTGGGCAGCGCCGCAGCGCTTTCGAAGATACGCGGCAACGACCATTCGCGCTGGTTATCGGCATCCGAAGCGCTGCGCGCGGGCACGGTGGGCGGAGCGAGCGCGCTCGGACTCGGCGGCCAGCTCGGCGCGATTGCGCCGGGTTATCGTGCCGACCTGGTAGCGTATCGCACCGATACGATCAGCTTCACGCCGCTGACGGACCCGGTGCGCCAATTGGTCTACGCCGAACGCGGCGCGTCGATCGACAGCGTCTTCGTCGCAGGCGACGCCGTGTTGCGCAACGGAAGGCTCACCCGCGTCGACGAGCCGGCGCTTTTGCGTGAAATCAGCGCAGCCTACGAGGCGCTCAGCGCCGAGTTTGATCTCGCCGATGAATCGGTCGCGCCGCTGCGCGCCGAAATGGAAAAGGTGTATGCGCGGGCCCAGACGCTGCATCCGGAGTGGGAACCCTATGCGGCGAAGCTAGCTCGCTGACGTGCGATGTGGCAGGCGCGGGTTGCGAACGCAAGTTTGCCCGATCTGCGTCGGAGTTCTCAATGTAGCTCCGCGCCGAACGATTGATAGTGCGCTCCACGCATCAGTTCGCCCCGCCCGCGTTGGCCGACGAACTGATTCGCTACGATACGACGAGCAGCCGATTAAATCTCGGCTTGATCGAAGCGATCCGGGACCGCCTTCGAACCCATCACATCGAAGCCTTGCGGCTCGCCCGATACGGTGTTGCTGCCTGGCTTTGCTTGCGAACGTTCCCAATAATTGCCCTGATGCAGTGGAGTGTCAGGTCGCCACTGCGGGTAATTTGAGCAAATCCAGAAAAGCACGGGCGACGGGCACGAGTGGTTCTGCGGCGCTGCCCTTGAAAACAGCCGCGAGTTCCCAGCACGGCTCCTCGGCTTCGCGCAGAGTCGCCGTGGCGATCGGCGCGCCACGCGTGTCGCGCACCCTGGCGGAGGCGACAGATTCCGGCACGATCGTTATCGCAAGCCCCTGCGCCGCCAATTCAAGCAACATCGGCATGTCGTTGACCTCGAAGCTGATCTGGCGCTGCAGTCCCGCGGCGGCAAAGCTTCGATCGACGAGCCGTCGCACGCTCCATTCTGGGCGCAGATCGGCGAACGTTTCTTCGCAAAGATCCGCGAGCTTTAGCCCATTAGCCCCCGCCAGTCGATGATGCGTCGCGCAGACGACGACCATTCCCTCACACGCGAACATTTGCGATCCGAGATCGTCCGGTGGCGAATCCGAGGGCTGGGTAAAAGCGAGGTCAAGACGTCCTTCCCGCACCTCGTCGATCAACGCGCGCGAGCCATCGAGTGTCAGGTGGATATCGATCCCGCCGAACGCGGCCCGAAACCGCCCCAAGGTAGCAGGCAGATCGACATAAGGCGCGAGACCGTGAATGGCGCCAATGCTGAGCCGGCCGCGTGCGAGCCCGTGCACTTGCGTCACGGCGTGGCGCGCGTCGCGCGCGGCCGCGAGCACCCGCCGCGCTTGCGCGAACAGCACTTCGCCGGCAGGGGTGAAGTCGACTCGCCGCGTGCTGCGGATGAACAACGGTCCGCCCAGCTCGTCCTCCAGTAAGCGGATCGACGCGGACAAGCCGGACTGAACGAGGTTAAGTCGCCGCGCCGCGCGCGTGAAATGCCGCTCTTCTGCGACCGCTACGAAATGTTCCAGCTGCTTCAAGTCCACGTTAGCACCCTTCTCACCACAGACGATTGATCACGAAAACCGCACAATTGGATCATATCTTTCTATTGGAATGTTAAGTCGATCTTCGATATTGTCGGATGCTCCGGAGCGTCAGAGGACCACCGGGCACGAAGTGCTCGCGCAGTGGGGACTTAACGACCGCACCGCGGCCGTGGATTCCGGGCAACATTTATGGAGATTGCTTCATCATGGAATACCGTCAACTGGGCCGTTCGGGCCTGAAGGTGTCCACCATCACGCTAGGCACGATGACGATGGGCGGCAAGGGCAAATTCGCGAGCGTCGGCGAGGTTGGCCTCGACGATGCGCGCCGGCAGATCGACATGTGCATCGACGCGGGCGTCAACCTGATCGATACGGCAGATGTCTATTCCAATGGCGCGTCGGAGGAAATCGTCGGCGAAGCGCTCGGCGGCAAACGCAAAGGCGGCGTGCTGATCGCCACGAAGGCCCGCTTCCCGATGGGCGACGGTCCGAACGATCGGGGTCTGTCGCGGCATCATCTGATAGAGGCCTGCGAAGCGAGCCTGCGGCGCCTCAAGACCGACGTGATCGACCTCTATCAGGTGCACGAATGGGACGGACTCACGCCGCTGGAAGAAACGCTTGAAGCGCTTGATCTGCTGGTTCGGCACGGCAAGATCCGGTATGTCGGTTGCTCGAACTACTCCGGCTGGCATTTGATGAAGGCGTTGCACGTGAGCGAACGCGATCGTCTACCGCGTTTTGTGAGCCAACAGATTCACTACACGCTCGAAGCACGCGAAGCGGAATACGAACTCGCGCCGATCGCGCTCGATCAAGGGCTCGGCATTCTTGTCTGGAGCCCGCTCGCAGGTGGCCTGCTGTCCGGCAAGCACCGCCGCGACACGTCGCCCGAGGGAACGCGCCAGCTCGCCGGCTGGACCGAGCCGCCGATCCGCGACGCGGAGCGCCTGTGGTCGATTGTCGACACACTGGTCGAGATCGCCGGCGAGCACGATGTCTCGGCCGCGCAGGTCGCGCTTGCGTGGACGCTCGGACGCCCCGCCGTCACCTCCGTCATTATCGGCGGACGTAACGAAGCACAACTTCGCGACAACCTCGGCGCCGCGAATCTTACGTTGACCGCCCAGCAGCGCGAGCGGCTCGACACGGTGAGCGCGCCGCCCCTGCTCTATCCATACTGGCATCAGCTACAGACGGCCCATGATCGCCTTGGGGCGCCTGACCTGTCGTTACTGGGACCGTATCTCGACGCACAGGGTCGGGCTCTGTCGCAGTAAGACGATCTGCGATGGTGAGCGTCCTTGAAACGAACACTATCCGTTGGATGTAATCCTGATGTGCGTGCGCTGGTATGTGGCCTATCCGCTGAGCCTTCGTCACCTGAAGAAATGAAGGCTGAGCGTGGAATCTCGGTGGATCATTCGACCGCGCACCGCTGAGCGATAAAACTGTTGCCAGCGCTGGAGAAGTCGTTTCGCCATCGCAAGCGTCCCGTCGGCAAGAGTTGGCGTGTCGATGAAACCTACATCAAGGTCAAGGGCCAATGGAAATATCTGTACCGCGCCGTCGACAAGGCCCGTAACATCATCGGTTTTCTATCGTCAAACAGGACCACCGGGCGATCAAGCGACGCACGCGATCCATGCTGGGATTCAAGACCTTCCGCTGCGCCCGGATCCTGCTGGGCGGCATCGAAGTAGTGGTCGCGGAACCCATCTGTCCGCCACCGATCAATTTTACGACCTCGCAATATAAGCAGTACTGTGCATATCGATTTCGTTCACCCGCATTCCTTACTGCGATAAAACCACCGTGAGTCGAGATTCCACTCGTTCAACGAGCGTCGATTTCCTGCGCGGCCTGGCGTTGATCGCGATTACACTCGACCACGTCTCGCACAGCGCTCTCTCGCATCTGACACTGCATACCTATGCATTTTGCGACGCGGCGGAAGTCTTCGTCTTTCTCGGCGGCTATGCGAGCGCCGCCGCTTATTGCGCGATGACAGCGCGCGGTGGCGCAGCGCAGGCTCAGCGCCGCTTTCTAAAACGCAGTGGGGAAATCTATCGTGGCTATCTGCTGACGGCCGCTCTGATGCTGCTTTGCGGCCTGACAATGATCGCGTTGCACATTCACACCGCCGTACTGACCTACACCGATGCGCCACTGTTTTTGGTCCGGCCGTTCCAAACGCTACTCGATATCGCCACGCTACGGCGCCAGCCTGATCTGGCTGCGGTGCTGCCGATGTATATCGGGTTCGCGCTGTGTGTGCCGCTGGTCGCGCCGGTCGTTCGCCGCCAGCCGGCCACCGCCCTGCTGGCGAGCCTGGCGTTGTGGCTGTGCGCACCTTCGCTTGCGCATCTGCTGCCGAGCGCCGACCCTATCGGCTGGTCATTCGATCCGTTCGCGTGGCAGTTGATGTTTATGCTTGGCATGCTATGCCGGCTGCATCCGGTGTCCGCCGTGTTCCAGGCTTCGCGCGCCGGACTGCGGCTGACCTGGATCGCGCTTGTCGTCGCACTGGCTTTTGCCACTTACAGGTTGCTGATTGAGAACCAGCCGGAACCCGGCTATTTGAAACAGCACCTGAGTTCCCTGAGAGTCGTCAGCTTCATCTCGATCGCCTGGCTGGTCGCCCAATTGAGCCGGCTCGGTTGGATCGACCGGCTGGCCGCGGCGCTACCGCCAGTGGTCACGGTCGGTCGCCAGGGGCTGACCTGTTTTGTCTGGGGAACGCTCATTTCGATCGTTGCCGACACCGCGCTGCAGGTCGCGGCGCCCGCCTTCCATACACGCACGCAAGCGGTTGCCGCGGCGCTATCGGCCGACTTGCTGACGGTCGCAGCGGTACTCGCCGTCGCCATCGCTACCGCCAGGCTCAAAGCGAATCGACCGATATCGCAGCGGCAACACAGAACTGGACAATACGGATGCCGAGCCCCTGCTCCGAAACAAGAACGGTCGATATCGGGGCGCCGCGTCTGGGAGACGCGCCGCAGTTCTACTTCACGGTATCGGTTCGACTTCCGCGGGGTATCGCGCCCAGCCGGCCGGTCTCCAGGACAGCTTTCGGGTCGTGGCGTGGGTCGCCCCAGGTTACAGTCAGAGCGCACCATTGCGGGTTGCGACACCGGGGATTGAGGGCTATGCCGACGCGCTCACGGACCTCATGTGGGCACTGGACATCGGCACCGCTGCCATTGTCGGCAGTTCGCGTGATTACCGCCGCCTTTGTGAATCGCTATCCGGAGGCAACGGTCTTCACATCGAAACCTGTTGGACTGATTCGGTCTGCGGTTTCAATCAGGTCGAGATACCGGGAACAGGAAGAGCCCGCGCCTTGACGATTGCTGCAGAGGAAAAATCGCCGCGTCAGTTCGTGCGAACGCCGCTCGCGGACACGGCGGCGCGGGCCTTCGAAGGATGACCAAGACCGCTCTCTTGCAGCCAATAGCCAAGGCCGACGAAGATTCCGCCACCGGCCAGATTGCCTAGCGTGACAAAAAGTTCGTTATGCAAAGCACCGGCAAACGTGATGTTGGCCGGGTGCTGGCCGATTAGTGCAAGCGCGAACACGAACATGTTTGCGACGCTGTGCTCGAAGCCGCAGGCAACAAACGCAAACACGGGCCAAAAGATCAGTCCCAGCTTTGCACCGTCATTGTTCGTTCGAGCTGCCATCCAGATCGCCAGGCAGACAAGCCAGTTGCACAGGAGGCCCTTCGCGAACAGCGGAACCCCAGGCGTCGCCATCTTCGTTTCGACCGTCCTGAAGAAAATCTCTGAACCGTCGGTTAGCAGGACTCCCCCCCCGGCTGCGTGCAGTATCACCGCGAGCACGACAGCGCCGATCAGGTTGCCGATCCAGCATGTCACCCACACTAGGAGCATGCCACCCACGCCGGTCTCACCCCGAAATACAGCAAGCGGCATATACATCGCCGTGCCGGTGAACAGATCGGAGCCAGCGAATACCACGATGGTGAGGGCACACGCGAAAACCCCGCCCATAATGAGGTGCACATAAGCTGGATCGACATGCGAGCCAACTGAAAACATAAGAATGTCGCCGAACCCGATATAGGCGCCAGCCATTGCCGCGCCGATAAGGAAAGAGAGCGGCGAGCGGAGAACGACCGACACTTTATACGCACCGGCTTTCGAGAACTTATCAATACTGTCTGCGTACATCACTGCTCCGGAAAAGAATCCCCCGTATCGGCTGCCCGGGGAGTACCAAATTAGCGCACATGATAGGTCGGTATAAGCCATTCTTCATTATCAAACCGGCCTGAAAGGGTAACATCAGCCACTTCTTGATGCTGTATCCCTGTCGGAGGCCGGCTTCTGTGCTCCTTTCTGTTGCGGACGCATCGAAAGGGCGTTCGACCTAAAGATCGCTTGCTTAAATGAGGAGGTGTTCTTTGAGTTACTGTCCAGTGGGGCTTACCGACTGAAACCTATTTCCTGAAGGCGCTGGAAAGCTCGCGTACCTCGAGTTCTATGTGAGGCCGAAAAAAACTCGCAAGGATATTTTGATTGTCAGCGTGGCTCTACCTCAAACGCACAATAGAGACTTGTGCGAACAGGACTTAATTTTAGTGGTTTACCTCCCTAGACTTTGGTTCCGGCTCCGACTGACAGTTTGGAGTAGAAACTTTGACCGTAGGTTCATCATGAAATCGCTTATCGAAGCCATTGCAGTTGCCGCAGTATTCGCCGTCCCGGCTGTTTCGTTTGCTCAATCGAACGCGCCTCTTACCAGCATCGCCGTGCAGAACGCCACTGCGCCCGGCTACGGTGGTGTTGCCGATGGCACATCGGCGTCAGGTTCACATCATCCGCTTCGTTCGATGGAACGGATGGTCCATCGAATCGATCATGAGATCCGTTCGTCGATTCGTCCGGACGGCAATGACGGCATGAAACCGATTTACTTTGGTTCTTGAATACAGGCACAGGCGCGAAAGTCGCAAGGTCTTGCTGACGGCGAGGAGCGTCTGGGCTATCTGTCGCCGGCCGCTCTTACGCAGCGATTCGATTTCAGTAAAATCGCTCCTTAACCCGTCGGCGTCCACGAAGAGTTAGGGGCTCTGGTGCAAATAGCGCGGGGGCGAATCGGTTAAGGTGTCAGGCTGAACGAATTGAGAACCGACGATGAGCAAGCTGAAGAGCCTTGACGAACTGTTCGCAGGCCGTCACTTTGACCGCGATGT
>NZ_VZQQ01000075.1 GCF_014397785.1 Paraburkholderia podalyriae | reverse complement strand
ATCGTCGTTGAGCGATTCACCGTGCCGCTCGAAGTCCGCCAGTCTCGCAGGAACCAGCCCATGCCAGAACCAGCGTAGAGCCTCGTTCCGACGCCACGAATAAGCGTTGACAGTCGGTACGAGATCACCTGGCTCAGGCACTCGACAATTGCGCCGCCCGACAGGGGCGTGATGTCGTGTTCCCGACGCAAACTAAGTTACTGAACAGTCTGCAGGCAGCGCACGCGACCGGCACCTACGAGCGAAAGCTCAAGCAGCTTGCAAGCGTACCGGTCCTGATCGTCGATGACCTTGCGCTCAAGCCGCTGGGCTCGCCGCAGGATGAAGACTTCGACGACCTGATTGCGGAGCGGTATGAGGCCGCCGCGACCATTCTCACCAGCAACCTTGACTTCAGCGAGTGGGGCGAGGCATTCGCCGGCGACCGCATCTTCGGTGCCGCTACGCTCGACCGTCTACGCCACGGCGCCTACCGCATCGTGCTTGACGGCGATAGCTTCCGGGCACCCAAACCGATGCCCGAACCCGATCAAACTCGGGGACACTTGTCGCCCCGACGGATCGGTCTGCTTTCCTTGATCTGGATCATGGTTTGCCTCGATTCAGTTGTGCGATAGTTAGCCGCGTAATTTCGGGATGACAAAGACGGGTTTGTGAAACAAACTTGGACATCGATTGAGTAAGGAGAATCACATGGCAATTGCGCACAATCGCCTTACCGCACCACAGACCGACACGTTTCGGCCTTCGGCAACGGCTTCGCGGACGAAGCCAATGGGTTCGAGTGGCACGTCATGTAAGACCTGCACGATGCGTCCGTTTTGCGCGGTGAACCCCGATGAGCTCGCCTGCGACCGGCAAATGGACGACCTCGTTCTCAGCTATCGCCACGTGAGAAAAGGCGAAGCATTGCACCGCGCGGGCGATTCATTCTGCAAAGTCTATGCGGTTCGCACGGGATCGTTCAAGAAGCTCTCGCTGCTTCCGGACGGGCGGTGCCAGGTCACCGGGTTTTACGTTGCCGGAGAGCCGATGGGCTTGGACGGCATCGCTACCGGCCACTATGCAAGCGACGCCATCGCCCTTGAAGACAGCAGCGTATGCGTGATGCCGTTCGATCTGCTCGAGTTGCTGAGCCGGGAAGTCAAAGCGGTGCAGGGTCACGTCTACCGAATGCTCAGCGCGGAACTCGTGCGGCAAGGCGGCCTCAGTACGCTGCTCGGCACGATGGCGGCCGACGAGCGGGTTGCGTCGTTTCTTCTGGATCTCTCGCGGCGTTGGCGGGCACGCGCCTATTCGCCGACCGAATTCATCTTGCGAATGACGCGCGAGGAGACCGGCAGCTTTCTCGGGTTGAAGCTGGAGACGGTCAGCCGGATGTTGTCGAGGTTCCAGAGGGAGAGGCTCATCACCGTGAACGGCAAAGAAATCCGCGTCCTCGACTTCGCCGGATTGAACAAGGTCGCTCGTCTTTCTGCCTGAGGTAAGAAAGCGGCTTCCAACGCTGACAGGTTTCGGTTGTTTCATGAATCGCATCGCTTGTCCAATCCGTTCGTGATTGGCCCTCGCACTCGATCCTCCGTCCACACGACGAACGATGTGATGAACGTGCCATCCCGTCACCGCTGTGATGCGCTGCTGACATACGACGCAAGCCCGTTCCTGGTCCAACCTGAGGCGGAACAGTTGTCCCCGGCCCGACAGGGTGTTCACCTTTCAAACCATAGCGGTCTTCGGAGTAGCGTTCCCATGCCGGGTCGAAGGGATTGGCTTCTCCACGGCCTTGCGTATGTCGCCGGATTGGGACGTCGGATGCTTTGCGTAGCCTCAATCGTCCTGGGTTCCCTTCTGCCGTTAGTTCACCAGTATCGCGGACAATACTCAGTGCCGCGTTCCTTCACGATGGAAGTATCGCGCTCTGATCCATCGTGCGCCCTTGCTCGGATGCCGCCCGCAGCACCACTTCCACAACGCCTGCCAGATGGTAGTGTCGACTGCGCTGTAGACTTCTTTCGAGACCACGTATCGATGATAGTTCGACCAGCCATCGATGATCGGGTTGAGCAGGCCGATGAGATTGACCTGTTCGGCCGATGCATTGTCGTTGATTACTGCGCGCACTTTCATCAGAAACGTTTGAACATTCTTTTTTGATGGCTTGATGCGTAGCTTGCCGTTCGGATATTTTCGAATGTTCTGCCCGAGGAAGTCGAACCCTTGCGAGATGTGCGTGATCCTGGTCTTTTCCAGGGAGAGCGTCAGTCCGCGCTCCTGCAGAAAGACTTCGACCAGTGGCTTGACCTCGTCTTCCAGCAACTCTTTCGAGTAACCGGTGATCAAAAAGTCATCGGCATATCGAACCAGACTGAGGTAGCAATCAATGATGGACGACACCTGTAATCGGCTGCACCCGGAGTAGACAAATCGCAGTTGGTTTGAGCGAGATCAATGGGACTCGCGTTCCTGGCGGAATCCGCGCGGCGAGATGGCAAAAGGAGAAAATGAGTAAATCAAGGCACTATAGTTTCACCGTCCTGCCATGAACAGGCGTTATCTCTTGAAGTCAGTCCGTGAAATTGGGCGCGAGATCGAGGATGATATGCAACACAATACTCGTAAATTCGGACAAGGTGACAGGGAGGATGGTCACAACAACGGAGACGTCGTCATGCTGCATATCGCTTCTGTACGCGAAAGGCCTAGCTCAAAGTCCGAGACGGACCACGCGGTCCCTATTGTGCAGTGGTACGAGAGTGCGCTTACCGGCATCTTGGAAATATCGAAGGTACTCACCGCCTCCTGCCGGCTCGAAGTCATGTTGGCCAACGTCGTCGATCTCCTGCAATCGTTTGTGCAGATGCGGCTCGGTATCGTCTCTCTCTTCGACGATGATGGCGTACCGGACATTACCGTTGGCGCCGGCTGGAGCGAAGGCAGCGATGAGCGCTACCGGATGCGCCTGCCACAGAAGGCAATTGGCCAGATCATGGCGACGGACAGGCCGCTCGTCGCCGAGAACGTAGCGGTGCATTCGGGCTTCAGTGCCGCTGACATGGGCGTGCTCGGTGCTTCCGACAACATGCGAGTGTCGTTCATCGGCGTTCCTATTCGCATCGACGCGAAAGTCGTGGGCACGCTGACCATCGACCGCATCCTGGATAATGCGGCGAACTTCCGGCTCGATTACGACGTGCGGCTGCTTACCATGATCGCCAACCTGGTGGGGCAGACGGTGAAGCTGCATCGCTTATTCAAGAGCGACCGCGAGCGACTGATGGCGGCGAGGGACGGGCTGCAAAAACAATTGTCCGAGCTCAAGTACCCTGCGCAGGAGCGTAAGAAGTTTCAGGTCGAGGGGATCATTGGCGACAGCCCGGCGCTGCGCGGCCTGCTCAAGAAGATCGCGGTGGTAGCCAAATCGAACAGCACAGTTCTGTTGCGCGGGGAATCCGGTACCGGGAAGGAGCTGGTCGCCAAGGCCCTTCACGAGCTGTCGCCGCGAGCCAAGCGGCCCTTCATCAAGCTCAATTGCGCGGCGCTCCCTGAGACGGTGCTGGAATCCGAATTGTTCGGTCATGAGAAGGGTGCCTTTACCAGCGCCTTCAATTCGCGCAAGGGGCGCTTCGAGCTCGCCGACAAGGGGACGCTGTTTCTGGACGAGATCGGCGAGATCTCGGCCTCGTTCCAGGCAAAGCTGCTGCGCGTCCTGCAGGAGCAAGAATTCGAGCGCGTCGGCAGCAACCAGACCATTAAGGTCGATGTTCGCGTGATTGCCGCCACGAATAAGAACCTGGAAGACGCGGTGGCAAGGAACGAGTTCCGCGCCGACCTTTATTATCGCGTCAGCGTGGTTCCCTTGCTGCTGCCGCCGTTGCGTGAAAGGCGCAGTGATATTCCGCTCCTCGCCGTTGAGTTTCTCAAGAATTTCAACAGCGAGAACGGCCGTACGCTGACCTTCGATGCGAGTGCGATTGAAGTATTGATGAACTGCGGTTTTCCCGGCAATGTCCGCGAGCTCGAGAATTGCGTGCAGCGGAGCGCGACCTTGGCGCCGGGACTATCGATCGTGAGAAACGACTTTGCCTGCTGCCACGGCCAGTGCCTTTCCGCGATGCTGTGGAAGAGCGGATCGGACGAGATGGCGCTGCAGCCCGGGCCAATCGTACCAGTGCCCGTGAAGCCGGCTACGCCGCGGGCTGAGGCTGCTACGTCGGGCGCAGTTGCGGTTCAGCCTGTCGGCAGCGAGCTGGAACCGTTAGCGGCTGGCGGCGCAGTCCTCGGAAGTGATGCGAAGATGACCAACCGCGAGCGTCTCATCGCCGCCATGGAAAGATCCGGCTGGGTGCAGGCAAAGGCGGCGCGGCTGCTTGGACTGACGCCGCGCCAGATTGGCTACGCGCTGAGGAAATACGGTGTCGAGATCAAGCGTCTCTGAAAGGACTGTCGGACTTGCGGCGTGTCGGGGCCGCGACATCGCGACTGAGGCGAATGGCTCGGACAAGTCAAATCTGGATTTGACGTGGACGTTGGCACGATCGCGATCGTGGATGGCACGACAGGTTAGAGCGTGGTCGGCAAAGCCCGGGAATGTCCGAGCACCGTCGAGTGCGCGAAAGCGACGGGGAACCGATCAGCGAAAACCCGTCAGGAACAGCGGCACAGCCACCTTGAAAGTCCGAATGTACGGTTGCAATCTATCTACCCATCATCACCGATTGAAAACTTGGCAAATCGGCGGCGTCCATGTACTGACATTCGTTGAGTCGAAGTTGGAATCGACCGCGGCTGGCCGCAATGGCCAACATTAAGACATTCAGTAAAAGCGATTAACAACCCAAGTTCGTTCCGCACGCATCACTACCCGTCTGCCTGGACGGGCTTGATTCCGCCAAGGTATCGTGTGAGAGTTCGCCCGGAATTCCTCACTGTCTCCGCCCAAGCGGAGTCCAGTCTCTCGCGGGGCATGGTCAGCGTAGTGACACCGGCGAGTTGTCCGGACGGGCCGGACACCGGCGCGGCGATACCTGCCAATTGCGGATCGAGGTCTCCTGCTAGTGCGATGACCTCCTGGCGGTGGATCTGTTGACCGAGTGCCTCGTCGCCCTTGTGGCAGTAGGCTTGCAACACCCGACGTCCTGTGCCACGATCCAGCGGCAGTAGCTCGCCCACGCGGATGTGATCTCGCACAGACTGTGGCGAGTCGACGCGATACAGGCATAGCCGTTGCGCACCTTGACGTACGTGAAACGCGGCGCTTTCACGGGTTGCGGCCACCAGTTCCTGCAGCACGGGCATCACCAGCGACTCGCTGGAGGACGATTGCGCATAGACGGCATGCAGCCTTGCGACGCCGGACCCCAGCACGTAGCACCCATCGGCGCCGGTGCACCACGAGATGCGCATGTTCCAGCGACGCGAGCAGGCGTAGCACGGTGCTCTTGTACATGCGCGTGCGTTCCGCGAGCGCGCTCAATGACAGCACGGACGTGCCGTTGCCGAAGGCAGCCAGCAGGGTCAGCGCACGGTCGACTGCTGCCACGCCGCCGGCTGCCAGATTGTCGTCGGCCAACGATGCGATGGCGGGCCGTTTGGACATCGTGAGTCTCCTCAGACTGACCGTTGCAGCAACGCTTCCACTACGGCCAAGCCGAGGTGATCCGCCGGATCGAGCTGCCGTAGTTGTGCGCTCAACTGTGTGGCGGTTTCGCGTTCGCCGCGCCGCAGGCCGATGAAGGCGAGCGCCTTTAGCGTGAACAGCCAGAAGCAGGCGGGACCGGGCGCGTGGAAGTTCGCGTCGCCGGCTTGTACCATCTGCCAGTTCTCGTTCAACCCGGCGGCATGCGCAGCTGCTATTAGTCCCAGATGGGCCGCGTGCTCTGCCTCGTCGAGTTCGCAGCGTCCGGCATGGAACTTGTAGAGCAGATAGTAGGCGGCAAGGCTTTGCGGAGAGGTCAGCGTGACGCTCCACAGGACCGCGACGATCTGCTCGGCCGGCGCGCCGTGCAGGCCTTCGATGAGGCGCCGCACGGCGGCCGACACCTCGCCGCCGAACAGTTCGGTCGACTCGACCCCGGACAGCAGGTTCACCACACCGTCTCCGCAGCGATGAGGCGCTGCACCGGTTCGCCGCCTCCGAGGTGACGCGTGAAGATTTTCTCCACGTCGGCCATCGTCACGCCCCTGTAGAGCACCGCGTCGGGATAGACGAGCAGGTGCGCGCCCTGATCGCACGGGCCGAGGCGGCCCGAACACGTGATCGCGACGGTATCGGGCGCCTGGCGTTTCCGCTGTTCCGCCCAGAAGGCCTTCAGCAGCGCGGTCGAGCCCTTGCCGCCCGCGCAGGCGCCCCGCGGATGCGGCGGCGGCCGGTTCTCGGTGCAAGCAAACACATGTCGTTCTGGTCTGGCCATGACGATGTTCCTCAACCGAACTTGAACAGGATGCCGTGACCACCGCGCGGGTAGTCCCACTCGATATTTTGGTGGTCGGTACAGAGGATGCGGCAACTGCCGCATTCGAGGCAGCCGTCGGTGATCAGCGTCACCGCGCCGTTGCCTTCGGCCTTGTAGCACGAGGCCGGGCAGACGAAGGTGCAACTCTTCTCGCTGCATTCGCTCTGGCAGACGTCGGCATCCTTGATGTGGACGTGCGGCCGTCCTGCATCGACGCGATAACGGTTCTGGAACAGCTTTTCCTCTACGTTGACGGGTAGGGTGCTCATCGGAAGGCCCTCAGGAGTTTGTAGGCGTCACCCACGATGCCGGAAAGCGAACGGGCTGTGCGGAAGCTCGAAAAAATCTCGCGCTCCTTGCTTTTCTTGTCCTTACCGTCGACTGTGATCATCGTGCGCGCGGCGCGCGCCATGAGGTCGGGGTAGGTCGTAAAGAACTGCGGATTCTGGTGCAGCACGGCCGGCATGTCGCGGTACTTGTGCAGGTCTTTCATCACGAAGCTCTGATCGAGCGCGGCCTTGTAGGCCTTGAGCGTGCCGGCGCGGTAGCCGTGGCCCGCGGCTTTCGCGTGGATCACCGTTTCGGCGGCGAGGCGTCCCGTGGTCATCGCGAGATTCGATCCTTCTCGGTGCGCAGCGTTCACGAAACCGCCTGAATCACCAACGATCATCCAGCCGTTGCCGTAGACCTGCGGGATTGCGTGAAAACCGCCTTCGGGAATCAGATGCGCGCAATACTCCTTCATCTCGCCGCCCGCAATCAGCGGTGCGATCGACGGGTGCTGCTTCATCTTTTCGAGGAGCACGTAGGGGCTCGTGCGGTTGGGGTTTTTCTTGAAGTCGCTCAGCATGCAGCCCACGCCTATGGTGAGCGATTCCTTGTTGGTATAGAGGAAGCCAGTGCCCATCATGCCGTCGGTGATCCTGCCGACCATCTCGATCACGACGCCGTCGTCCTCGCCGACGTTGAAGCGCTGGCGGATCGTCTCCTCTGGCATGAAGAGAATCTCCTTGACGGCGAGCGCAACGTTGCCGGCCCCGATCTCTCCATGAAAGCCCGCCTTGCGCGCGAGCGTCGAATTCACGCCGTCGGCGAGCACCACCACGTCGGCATAGACATCGCCGTGCTCGCGGTCGCACTGCACGCCGACCACCCGGTCGCCGTCCATGATCAGTTCCTTCACCGTGGTCTCGCAGAGCAGCAGTGCGCCGGCTTCGCGCACTTTCGATGAAAACCACTTGTCGAACTGCGCGCGGATGATCGTGTAGCGGTTATAGGGCGGCTTGTTGTAATCCTCGCTGCGCACATGCGTACCGACAAACGACGTATCGTCGAGCATCCACATCCGCTGCTCGATGATGTGGCGCTCCAGCGGCGCATCGTCGCGGAAATCCGGGATGATCTCTTCGAGCGCCTTCGCGTACAGGATCGCACCCTGAACGTTTTTGCTGCCCGGATATTCGCCGCGCTCGATCTGCAGCACTTCCAGACCTGCCTTGGCCAGCGTGTAAGCGGCAGCGTTGCCGGACGGACCGGCGCCGACCACAATCACATCGAACTGTGAAGGTTTTCTCATCGTGATTCTCCTCAGGCAGCCTGCTCGCGGCGCCGGGTCAAATGCTCCACAAAAGCCTGCTTCAGCGCGGGCAACACTTGCAACGCATTGCCGACAATCCCGTAGTGTGCAAAATCGAAGATGGGTGCGTTCGGGTCGGTGTTGATCGCCACGATCACGTCTGCGCTTTCCATGCCCACGCGGTGCTGGATCGCGCCGGATATGCCGGCGGCGATGTAGAGCTTGGGCCGCACCGTCTTGCCGGTCTGTCCCACCTGGCGCTCCCCCTCGACCCAGCCGGCCTGCACGCATGGCCGGGTCGCACCCACTTCGCCGCCGAGCACGTTCGCCAGTTCGAACGCCAGCTGGAAGTTCTCCGGGCTCTTCAACCCCTTGCCGCCGCTCACGATCACATCGGCATAGGGAAGGTTGATCCGGTTGCTGCTCGCATCCGGGATAAAGTCGAGCAGCCTCGTGACGATGTCCGTCTCGATCATCCCCAGCGTTCCATGGACGATGTTGCCGGTGCGTTCGGCGTCGCGCAGCGGCATCGGCATCACGCGCGGGCGCACCGTCGCCATCTGCGGACGGTACGCGAGCGTCATGATCGTGCACAACAGCGAGCCGCCGAAGGTGGGGCGCGTCGCCGCCAGCGCCCGCGACGCGGGATCGATGTTGAGTTCGGTGCAATCGGCGGTCAGCCCGGTCAGCAAGGTCGTCGCTACGGAGCCGGCGAGGTCTCGGCCCATCGACGTCGCACCCAGCAGCAGGATCTCGGGCTGATGCCGGTTGACGAGGTCAGTCAGCCCTTTCGTGAACGGCTCGTTGCGATAGCCTTGCAAGACCGGGTCGTGGACGATGTACGCATCGTCCGCGCCGTAAGTGAAGGCTTCTGCGGCGAACTGTTCGAGCGGTTCATTCGCGCCGCCGAGCACCGCGATGCCCACTCGGCTGCCGAGCGTGTCGGCCAATTTGCGCGCTTCACCGAGCAGTTCCCACGAGACGCTGTGGACGTGTCCACGGTCGTGCTCGATAAAGACCCAGACGCCTTTGTAGGCCTTCAGGTGTTCCGGCAGTTCGAGGTTGCGTCCTGCGCGGCCGACGGGTTTCTTCGCGGGGGCGGCGGGTGCGTTCATGACCCCTCCTTCATCAGCAGGTCAGCTTCCAGGGTTGGATGGCGCGTGAAGATCTTTTGCAGCAGGTTCACCGACACGTCGCGCAGACTCGATGCGTCGAGGTCGAGCATCTCCGCTTTCTCGCTGCGCGGCGTCGGTCCAAAGACTTTTCTGACCGCTGTCGGCGAGCCCTTCAGGCCGATCTTGCTGAGGTCCTCGATGCCGGCCTGTTCGCAGTTCCATTTGCGCACCGGGTAGCCGGCCGCATGAATCATCGCGGGCAGCGTCGCAAAACGCAGTTCGTTGGTGTTCTCCAGCATTGTGATCAGGCACGGCAGCGCAGTCCTGAGCACGTGCACGCCGCCCTCGGCGCGGCGCTCGACGGTGATCGTGCGCGCGTCGAGAGCGGTCTCGACGATGCGCGACACGTAGGTCAGCAGTTGGAGCCCGAGGCGTTTGGCGATACCGGGGCCGACTTGCGCGGTGTCGCCGTCGATCGTCTGCTTGCCAGTGAACACGATGTCCACCGCCTGCTCCTTCGCGATCTGCTGGATACCCGCTGCCAGCGCGTACGACGTAGCGAGCGTATCCGCGCCAGCGAATGCACGGTCGGTGAGCAGCACGGCGTCGTCCGCGCCGAAGCTGATGCACTTGCGCAGCGCTTCCTCGGCCTGCGGCGGGCCCATGCAAAGCAACGTGACCTTGCCGCCGAAGCGGTCCTTCAGTCGCAGCGCCTCTTCGAGTGAAAACAGGTCATACGGGTTGACGATCGCCGGAACACCCTGGCGCATGATCGTGTTGGTGACCGGATGAACGCGGATCTGCGTCGAGTCCGGGACCTGCTTGATGCAGACGACAATGTGCATGGTCTTAACGATGTGCATGGTCTTGCTCCACCTGTCAGGCAAGGGTGCGCGCGGGCAGCGACGCGCGCAGACTGTCGAGTGAAACGTGCTGTCGTCCATTTGTGTCCCGGAACACCTTGAACACTTTTTCCTGCGCCGGCGTGGAGGTGACGAAGTCGCCGTAAGCCTTCAGCAGCAGCGCGTGATATGACGCGAACAGGGCGGGTTCGTCGCCTTCCGGCAGCGCGTCCTGTTGCTGGATGTACTGAAAGAAGCGCTTCAGGATGTGCAGTCGACTCACGTTGACGACCTTCTGGTCGAACGGAATGCCGAAGAACTGCAGGAAGTCCTCGGCTGAGGACAGCGCCTTGAGTTGCTGGACAAAGCTTTCCATCACGTTTACTCCTTGCAAGCGGATGAGGATAGGTGTGGACAGAACGTCGGCTCGGCGAAGTACTTGTCGCAGGCGCCGCTGGTGGCGCACGGCGTCGTCGTGCCGGACTGTTCGGGTTGCGCGACGCACTTCGTGAAGCCGACCACAGCGCCGCTCATGACAATTCTCCGACGGTGTAGCGCAACTCGATCAGGAAGCGATACAGGTCGGCGGCGCTGGGCGTTTGCTTGTGCTGGGTGGCATGGTGGCGGATACGGGTCAGCAGCAGCACGAGCAGCTTTTCACTGACGGCCAGGCCGAGCGCGTCATAAGCCCGGCGCACGCTTTGCGAACCCGAATGCTTGCCGAGCACGACCGAGCGTTCGCGACCGAGTTCGGCGGGATCGAAGCTCTCGTAGGTCGATGCATTCTTCGCGAGCCCGTCTGTGTGGATGCCGGACTCGTGCGTGAATACGCTGGCGCCGACAATGCTTTTGTTCAGCGCGACCGGGCGTCCTGAAGCCCGTTCGACAAGCCGCGAGATGCTCAACAGCGCGGTCGTGTCGACGCCGGTGTTGCGACCCATGATATGGCGCACGCCCATCACGATCTCCTCCAGCGCGGCATTTCCGGCGCGTTCGCCGAGACCATTGACAGTGGTGTTGGAGTGGGTTGCGCCGGCGCGCAGTGCGGCAAGGGTGTTCGCGGTCGCGAGTCCGAGGTCGTTGTGCGCGTGGATTTCGATTTCCAGATCGACCGCGTCGTGCAATCGCGCAATCGCTTCATAGGTCGAAAAAGGATCGAGGACGCCGAGCGTGTCCGCAAAGCGGATGCGCTGCGCACCGCACCGTTGCGCGTGCCGCGCCACGTCGGCAAGGAACGCGGGGTCCGCGCGCGAGGCATCCTCCGCGCCCAGCGAAACCTTGCGGCCGCTTTTGACGGCGGCGCTGACCACGCGATTCACCTGCGCGAGCACCCACGAGCGCGGCTGGCGCAATTTGTGTTGAAGGTGGATATCGGACACGGGAATCGACAGGTGAATGATGTCGGGATTGCAGCACAAGGCCGACGCCAAGTCCGCGTCGGTGAGGCGGCCCCAGACCATCAGATCGGCGTCGAGATTCAGCGCGACGATGGTCTGGATGCAATCGATTTCCTCGGCACCCATCGCGGGGATACCGATCTCCAGTTCGGGTACGCCGGCGCTTGAGAGCGCCTCGGCAATCGCGCATTTTTCGGCAACCGTGAATGCGACGCCAGCGGTCTGTTCGCCGTCGCGCAGTGTGGTGTCGTTGATGACCGGATTCGACACGGGAAGTTGTCCTTTAGGCATTTGATCATACGGTGTGCAAGTACTGCGCCATGCACGGTTAGTGCGAATAGCCGCTTGCCGCGGGGCTTTCCGGTGTTCGCTGGCGCTGTGATGAAGCGGTTCCAACGAAGACCTGTCGCGAATGTCCTGTTTCGAACAGCCAGGTGTAGCGATGAACACGGCGCTGCAGAAAGCGATGCGATGCGATGGGCGTGGTCAGCCAGGACGTGCGGACGCGGTCGGCGCGATGCAAACGCTGTATGGATTGGCTATCCATAGCAACGGCGATGCGGGAAGATAAACACAGGCGGCGGCTATCAGCGCGGCTATGCGCTCGCGGCGATGACCGCTATGGCGCTTGAAGAGGCCGCACAGCGCTAAGGACGCATGCCCTCAATGCTCACGCGCGAGCTCGCGCGTATGTGGCGGCCGTTCGATCGTCAGGTCGGCGTCGCGCAGCTTCACGCAGCACGCGAGACGCGATTGCACGTCGAGGCCTCACGCATTGTCGAACTGGTTGTTCTCCTCGTCGGGAGGCGCCAGTCAGTGAGATTTTCATGATTGCCTCACACGGAAAACGAACTGCCGCAGCCACAGGTGCTCTGCGCATTGGGGTTGTGAATGACGAAGCGCGAACCTTCCAGGCCGTCTTCGTAGTCGACGCGCGCGCCGGGCAGGTATTGCTGGCTCATCGAATCGACCAGCAGCGTGACGCCGTCCGTGACGGTCTGCATGTCGTCGTCCGCCACCTGGTCGTCGAACGCGAAGCCGTACTGGAAGCCCGAACAGCCGCCGCCGGACACGTACAGCCGCAGCTTCAGGTTGGGATTGCCTTCCTCCTCGATCAGCGAAGCCACTTTCGCAGCGGCCTGAGGCGTGAATTCGAGTAGACGGGGCATGACGCCGGGTGTGGCGGAAGTCGGTTGGGTGAGCGTTTCCATGGAGGTTCCTCTCAGGCTTGAATGGACTCACTTCGGGTTAGACGAGCAGGTCGGTTGCTCGGCGAATTACAGGTCGTCGGCTGCTGCGCCTCGAATCGTCTGGCGCGAGCGAAAGTCAGACACGGCCGCCTTGATCGCGTCCTCGGCGAGAATCGAGCAGTGGATCTCGACCGGCGGCAATGGCAGTTCCTCGAGGATCTGATGCGTGCACAACGTCCCCGAGCCCATGCCGCGCTCGTGGACGCCGCCGTGCATTTGGCACGCGATCCGCATGCGCGGCCGGAGCTCCACATACAGCGCGCCAATGTCTTTGGAGCCGTCGATCTTGTGAGCCGAGGACGACATCAGATCGACCGGCAGAGCGGCGAGATCGATCGGCACCTTGCCGGCGGCCTGCGCGCTATCCACGTGCGGCCGAATGCCCCGGGCGCGGCGGGGCGCGCCGATTGCGGCGATGTCCTGGATCACGCCCGTCTTGTTGTTGACGAACATCACCGACGCAAGCACGGCGCCCGGCTGGAGCGCTGCTTCGAACATGGCGAGACCGGTACTGACGCGTTGGAAATCCGACATCGCAGGCTCCTGAAAGCGGGGTAATGCGACCTTCAGGGCAACTTCCATGCCAGTGGATTTTCACGCTCTAGTGGCCTCTTTCAGCTGGGCCGCTGTTGTTTCGCTGTTGTTTTTGTGTCGATGCGCCCGACGAGTGAGGATTGCCGCCGTTCTTTTTGTCGGATTTGTCGTTACGCGCGCGGGATTGCCATGCGCGATGGCTTGCGTAGAAATGCGCTTACTTCAAACGCTGTGTCTTTGCGTCGATCGTGCGCCTTGCGCTGGTACATCGAAAGCGCTCAGCGCACGAAGGGGAAGTCAATGGTGAACATTCAGGCAAGCGTTGCCCGGCAAGCGCTGGACGGCATCTACTAGGTGAGCAAGACGCTGGTTTCGTCGCTCGATGTGGCGAAAGCCTTCCGCGAGTCCCTGAACTATCTTGTGCAGACGATGGAGTGGCGGCGCGCCTTTGTGGTGCTGGCCGAATCGGACGGGCAACTGCGCGGCCTGAGCGCTACGGGTCTTTCGCGTGACGAGCAGTAGGGTCTTCAGTTCCGGCCCGGCGAAGGCACCGTCGGCCGCGCGTGAAGGAGCGGCATTGGGGTGATCGTGCCCAACGTGAACGATGAACCGGCGCTCCTGTTCGCATGGGTGGCGCGGTCCAGATAGCAGCGAGTCGTTCGTCGCGACAATTGCGCGGCGTTGATGGAGTGCCTGCGGGAAAGCGGGCTGTTCGGCCACGAGAACGGTGCGTTCACCGGCGCGGAGGGGCCAAGTAAGCGCTGCTTCGAACTGGCGCACGGCGGTAGGCTGTTCCTTGACGAGATCGGCGATATCTCGCCGTCGTTTCAGGCCTCGCTGGTTCAGAACATGCTGTCCGGGTCGTGTGAGATTTGTCGCAACACCGACACGACGCAACGAAATTGTAGGGATACGTCGCGCGCCGGGATCAAACAGAACTGCGAAATATATCCTAACCCGTTGATTCCTGGCGTTCTTGTCGAGTGGCATGGATCTGGCTCTATGGCTTGCGCGCGGCCGCCGTTGGTTGCGAGGAGATATCCATGCAAGCGAGTTCAAATGCGAGCGACTTGCCCGCAGCGGCCTACATCAGCGTCGGGCAGATTAAATCGCTCGGCGTGAAGATCGAAGACCCGTCCACCGGTGGCGGCTGCGGCACGCACGGTGGCGAGGGTAGGACCAGCTGCGGCGCGTCGGGTAGTCTCGACGACATGCCGCCGGACATCTGGGAGAAGGTCAAGAATCACCCGTGCTACTCGGAAGAAGCCCATCATCACTATGCGCGCATGCATGTGGCGGTGGCGCCGGCTTGCAACGTCCAGTGCAACTACTGCAACCGCAAATACGACTGCGCGAACGAGTCGCGTCCCGGCGTGGTCTCTCAGAAGCTAACGCCGCAACAGGCAGTGAAGAAGGTCGTGGCGGTCGCAAGCGAGATTCCGCAGATGACGGTGCTTGGCATCGCCGGTCCCGGTGATTCGCTGGCGAGCCCGAAGAAGACCTTTGAGACGTTCCGGATGCTGCAGGAACAGGCGCCGGACATCAAGCTGTGCCTGTCGACCAATGGCCTGGCGTTGCCCGACCTCGTGGACGAAATCTGCAAGTACAACATCGACCACGTGACAATTACCATCAACATGGTCGACCCGGCGGTGGGCGAGAAAATTTATCCGTGGATTTTCTGGAAGCACGAGCGCGTGACCGGTTACGAAGCAGCCTGCATCCTTCATGACCGGCAGATGAAGGGTCTCGAGATGCTCACCGCACGCGGCGTGCTGACCAAGATCAACTCGGTGCTGATTCCCGGCATCAACGAGGAGCACCTGATCGAGGTCAACCGCGACGTCAAGAAACGCGGCGCGTTCCTGCATAACATCATGCCGCTGATCTCGGAGCCCGAGCACGGCACTCACTTTGGCCTGAGCGGCCAGCGCGGACCGACTGCGCAGGAACTCAAGGCCGTGCAGGACGCCTGCATGGGCGGCGCCAACCTGATGCGTCATTGCCGCCAGTGCCGCGCGGATGCGGTTGGCCTGCTGGGCGAGGACCGCAGCGAGGATTTCACGCTCGACAAGATCGAGCAGATGGAAGTGGTCTACGACCTCGTCCGCCGCCGTGAATACCAGCAGCGCGTCGAAGCCGAGCGTCAGGCGCAGCACGACGCGAAGCAAGAAGCGCTGGCTGTCTCTCGCGAGATCGACGTCGCCGACGACATTAAGGTGCTGGTCGCGGTCGCAACGAAGGGCGGCGGCCGGGTCAACGAGCACTTCGGCCACGTCACGGAGTTTCAGATCTTCGAGGTCTCGGCAGCCGAAGCGCTGTTCGTCGGCCATCGCCGGGTGGACCTGTATTGCCGGGGCGGATACGGCGACGACGAGCAACTACCGTCGGTCGTGCGCGCGCTCCACGACTGCCACGCGGTGCTGGTCGCGAAGATCGGCGCCTGCCCGAAGGACGAACTTGCACAAGCGGGCATCGAGCCGGTCGATCAGTACGTCGGCGAATTTATCGAAAAAGCGGTGCTTGCTTGGTTCAACGACTACCGCAGTCGCATCGCCAGCGGCGCCATCGTGCACCGGGACCGCGGCGATGCTTCGATCCGCCAGGGTGCTTACACCTCGTCAGCCTCAGCGGCGTGACAACCCCACACCCTTCCAGACAGGACAACAGGAGAGCCTCCATGCCTCTGAAGATTATTGCGTCCACCTGTACGGGATGCTCGGCCTGCGAACCGGAATGCCCCAATGTCGCGATCATCGAGAAAAGCGGCGTGTTCGCGATCGACCCCAAGAAATGCACCGAATGCGAAGGCCACTTCGACGACCCGCAGTGCGTCGCCGTGTGTCCCGTGGACGGCTGCATCGTTCAGGTTTGAGTCTGGCTCGTGGCCGGGCCGGCCATTGATCCATCAGGAGACTACGCATCATGCTGTCCAACGTAACTGTTACGAGCGCCGCCGAGAAGTTCATGCGTCGTATCGTGCGCTTTTCGGGCCTGCCGGCTGGCGCCGGCTTTCGTCTGGTGGTGAGCGCCGGCGGCTGTTCCGGCTATACCGCGGAATTCACCGCCGAGCCGGCGCTGCAACCAGGCGAACAGGAGCTCGACATCAACGGCCTGCGCGTATTCCTGCCGGCTGAGAGCCGGCTGATGCTCGAAGGCATAACGATCGATTTCGCCGACACGCCAACCCAGTCCGGCTTGATCTTCTTCAATCCGAACCAGGCCGCTTGTGGTTGCAGCAGCAGTGCGGAGTCGGCGCCGCCGGGCCTGGCGACCATCGATGTCAGCGCGATTGGCCGCGGGCGGCCGCCGCTGCCGCGTCAGATCTCCTGAAGAGGAGCGATGGCGATGGACTCCGGCGACCGTGCCCTCGACGACGCAATGACCGCGTTTGCGCAAAGGGCGATTGGCGGCGGCTTGCCGTCGGGCGTCAATGCATTGATCGCCGAGGCGGGTCGGTTGCGCGAGCGCCGCGACGAGGCGCTCGCGCTGTTGCAACGCGCCCGCGCCGCCGCGCCGCGCCATCCGGTGCCGTTGATCGCGCTGTACCGTTTTTACTTCTACGGCCATCAATTGGCGCAGGCGCGTGCGATCGGCGAAGACGCGCTGGCGGTCGCCCGCACCGCGCTGGGCTCAGATTTCGGCGACGAACCGCTTGCTGCCGCGATCGTGACCACGCGTTATGACGCGGCCGCGCGTTTTTATCTGTTCACTCTGAAAGGCCTCGCGTACCTCAACATGCGTCTCGGCGACTTTGAAGAAGCGCGCATGCTACTGCGCGAATTGCGCCGGCTCGATCCCGAAGACCGGGTGGGGGGCGCGCTGCTTTCGCAGGTCTTGGATCGTCATGAGACCGGCGTCGGGTCCGACGATGCAATGGATGCGCTGAGTGAGTATCCGACGCGCGGCTGGACGGGGACGCAACCATGAGCGTACAGAACGTGCGCGTACCGGGCGGCGACATTGCACCGCGCCACTGGCAGGGCGGCCCGCTCGACTGCGCCGGCTGCGGGTATGTGCGGTTCCGCGAGTTGCCGGCGGAGCACGGTTGCGGGCCAGCGAGTCACGCTGGTGTGTTTTGTCTGCCCGCATTGCTCGGCGACCCGGACTAGATGGTCCGGCTGCAGCTCGCGTTGCGATTGCCGCAGGCGCAATTGGCGCGCCTGATCCACGATCCACATCGCGAGGTGCGGATTCTCGTGGTGCAGCGCCTGTCGCCTGCTGCATTGGTCGGCATGCGGGGCGATTCCGACTACGGCGTGCGCGAATGGGTGGCGCAGCGTCTGCCGCTCGCGCTGCTGCCGCAGATGATCGGCGACCCTGATCGCGTAGTCCGGATGCGACTGGCAGAGCGTCTTGAGATGCCTGCGCTGCTGCGTATTACCGACGACAGCGAGGCCGAGGTACGCAGCATCGTCGCCGAGCGGCTGCCCGCGACGCTGCTATCGCGCCTCGCGTTCGATCCCGATTGGCGAGTGCGCTGGGAAGTCGCGCGGCGCGCCGCTGGCGAAATCGTGGCGTCGCTGGTGGATGACGCGGACGAAGAGGTGCGCGCGCTCGCGCGGCAGCGCCGGCAGTCGGGCGAGGTCGCTAACCTGATGACCACCGGACAGACGCAACGATCAGCAGGAGTGAAGCATGGCTGACATCAACCGCGACGACGACCTGATCGAGGTCGCGTTTCCCCCGCGCTTCAACTACGGCGAGCGCGTGATCGCACGCGCGGTGATCCGCAACGACGGCACCTACAACGGCAAGGACATCGGCGAAGTGCTGGTGAACAAGGGCGAGATTGGCTACGTCACCAGCATCGACACCTTCCTTCAGCAGTTCTATATCTACGCGGTGTATTTCGTCGAGAGCGGCCACCGTGTCGGCATGCGCGCGAAAGAGCTATGCACGCTCGACAACCTGCCCGACGACGTGCTGCAAGGCTTGGGCGAGCGGGCCGAAGCGCTGCACAAGATCGGCACGCGGGTCCAGCCGGAAACGTCGCAACCGCAGGAGCCGTCAGCATGAGTATCGAACCGGTTCAGCCTGCTTATCAGTGGGGCATGCGCGTGATCGCGCTGGATGACCTGTGCAACGACGGCAGCTTTCCGGAGCGCGGCCAGGACGATTGTCTGGCCGAGGCGGGTACGGTCGGCGAAATCGTCAACGTCGGCCAGGTGGTTGAGAGCGGCGAGCCGGTCTATCTGGTGGAGTTCGGCAACTGTGTCGTCGGATGCACGGAGAATGAAATTGCGCCCGCACCCGCCGGGCTGCTACCCGAAGAAGGAGCCATGTCATGACGGTTCAGGCGAGCGCGCCAGAAGCGGCGCCGCCGCGCGACGGTTTGCGCGCGGGCCGCCCCTTCGACCTGACCCAGCGCCAGATCGAGCAAGCGTTGCGCGAGCGTACCCGCTACCGCTATGTGCTGCCGCGCGTGCTGCGCGATGGGCAGGGGTTCCGTGTCGAGAGCCCGTGCTGCTCCCGCAATGTCGACGCGAATGGCGGGATGATCGACATAGCCTGGCTCACGCGCGATGAAGACGGTATGTGGCACCTGAGCGCGCGCGATCATGCGTCGCACCGATGGATGCCCCAGCATGAGAGCACCGATCTGGCCGAGCTGCTGGACACGCTGTGCATCGATCGCGAATGCGTGTTCTGGCCGTGAAGCAAACTAACGGAGCCGGGCGACGATCTATCCCGACCACAACGCGACCATGCCGCCAGCCTCCGCCGTGGCAGGCGATGCTGTCCATCCTGACGGATGTGTGGGGCAACGCGTCGTCGCAGCATGCCGTCGGGCATCAGGCGAAGGGCACGCTCGCTGCGGCCCGCGCGACGATCGCGCGAGCGCTCGGTTGCAAGCCCGCAGAGTTGCGCTTCGCCAACGGCGCCACCGAAGCCAATCACCTGGCCGTGTGCGGGCTGCACGCGGCGGCGCCGGAGGGCCCGCACCGTGGCGTATTCAGCGCGATCGAACATGCAGCGCACCTGAAGCTGATGCGTGCGCTGGCTGCACGCGGCGGTGCGGCTGTCGCTCGGCGAAATCACTACGGCGCAGGACATTGAGTACGTGCTCGCCGATCTGCCACCGTTGCTTCGTCCACCGCTGGAGGAAGCAGCGCATCCCGCTTGAACCTGGTTTGAACCTGTCATCAATCTCCGGAGTCCGCAACCATGAAAGTCATGATCCGCAAGGACAGCAAGGGCGCGCTGAGCGCCTACGTGCCAAAGAAGGACCTGGAAGAGCCCATTGTCGCGATGGCGCAGCCCGGGATGTGGGGCGGTCTCGTCACGCTCGCGAACGGCTGGCAACTCGAATTGCCCGCGATGGCCGACGATACGCCGCTGCCCATCACTGTCGAAGCGCGGCGCATTGCTGGCGTGGAGGAGTGAGATGAGCCTGAACGCCGAGCAATTGGACTTCGCGGCAGACCTGCTCCGCACGGCACCGACGCTACGCGACGCCGCCGCGCAATGGCACGAACGTTATCCCGAGGTGCGCACAATGCATGTCAGCGCAACGGTGATGCGCGACGAGACAGCAGCGCTTCGGTTCGGTGTGCGCAGTATCTATTTCGCGATGTCGGCCGGGCATTGCAGGTCCATCACGCAGCGACCTGAAGAGGCCGATGCGTTGATCCTGACCGAGGACAAGGCGCATGGAAATCGATGAGATCGCGCTGAGCGAACCGGCTTGCGCGGCGCGCGAGATCGATCTCGTCAACGCGGTGCTGCAATCCTCGCGTTGGAGCGACGGGCCGATGCTTGATTCGTTCGAGCGCGCGTTTGCGGGCTGGGTTGGCCGGGAGTATGCGGTCGCGGTCGCGAGCGGCACGCTCGCCACCTGGATTGCGTTGCGCGCGACGGGGATCGGCCCGGGAGACGAGGTGGTCTGCGCGTCGCACACCTGGCATCAGGTGGCGCAGGCGATCACGCTGGCGGGAGCCGTGCCGGTGTTCGCCGACATCGACTACTGGAGCGGTTGTCTGAGCGCCGAAAAAGCCGCGCAGAAGATCGGCCCTCGCACGCGCGCGATCCTCGCCGGCAATACCAACGGCCACCCGGCCGCGTGGGCGCTGCTGCGCGAATTGGCCGACGCGCAACGCTTGCGGCTGATCGAAGACAGTACTGAGGCGTTGGGCTCGCGCTACCGGGGCCGCAACGTCGGCTGTTTCGGCGACGTATCAGTGTTCGACTTCTCCAGCCCGTCCGCGCTGTGCACAGGAGCGGGCGGCATGCTCGTCACCGACGATGACGAACTCGTCCATGAACTGCGCTATCTGCGCGAGCGGCGCGTCACGGACCGCGCGTCCGTCTCGGTCGGCTCGCGGGTGCCGCTGCAGGCGGGCATCAGTGATCTGACCGCCGCGCTCGGTCTCGCGCAACTGGCCGAACTCGACACGCGCCTCGCGCAGCGAAAGCAGGTCGAGACCTGGTATCACGAAGAGATGCAAAGCTTCGAAGGGATCAAGCCGGCCTACGTGGCCGAGGACGTCGAAGAAGTGCACTGGATGCTCTATGTTGTGCATTTGGGCAAGCGTTTCACGCAGAGCGCGCGCGCCCAAATGATCGACGACATGAAATCTTGCGGCATTGAGACGGTGGCCTACAGCCATCCGCTGCATCAGCAGTTCCACTACATGAACGCGGGCGATGCGATCGGCCGCAAGAGCGGCCTGTTGCCCGACACCGAGCGCATCGGCGATCGCGCGCTGGCGCTGCCGCTGCACACGCTACTCGACACCGACCAGGTCAAGTACATCGTCAAGACGCTGAAAGACACCGCGACCAACGTGGGCGCCGGCGCCGCGATTTATCTGTGAGGCGCACTCCATGACCGTTTCAGTCCAGACCATCGCCGAACGCCTGTGTGCGGGCGGCGTCATTCCGTACCTGGGACCAGCGCTGCTCGCGCTGTGCCCCGATACGGCCGTCCCTGCCACGCCGCTCGCGCTCGCCGAAATCATCACGGCCAAGGTCAGCGTGCTGCACAAGATCCGCACCTGGCTGACCCAGGCGGCGCAGTTCATCGAAAACTTCAAGCATCGCAGGTCGCTGGTGAGCGTCATGAATGAGGCCTTCGGCATGACTCCGACGCCGTCGGCACTGCATTGCGCGCTGGCGGCGATCGGCGCCGGGCTGGTTGTCGACAGCTGGGACGACGACACCTTCGCCTGCGCGCTGGCGCAGGCGCGGCCGCAGGGCGGCTGGGCGCAGTTGCAGGGGCTGTCGCAGGCCGAGCATTTCGGCCATTGGTTCGCGGCCTATAGCGCAGACGGCGCGTTGCTGGATGACGTGCCGGCCTCGGGCGCGCTGCTCTACAAGCCGATCGGCGGCCATGCGCCGGCCTCTAACTACCTGGTCTCTGAAAGCGATTTCGTCGAAGTCATGACCGAGATCGATATCCAGACGCCCATTCCGCCCGCCGTGCAGGCGTGGCGCAGCGGTCGCAGTTTTTTGTTTCTGGGCTGTCGTTTCGATGACCAGCTCACACGCAGTTTCGCGCGCCAGATCATGAAGCGCTCCTCCGACATGCACTGGGCCGTGCTGCCCGACGAACCGACGCGTATGGAGGCGCGCTTTCTCGAAGAGCAGGGCATCACGTGCATCGCGATGCCGCTGGGCGGGTTCGCCGAAGCGTTGGTGGATGCCTTGCAACCCGCACTGGCCGCGTGAAGCGTGGCCGCTATTCATCGTTCTTTATCCGTAGCCTTTTATCAAGATCGCCATCATGACCACAATGACCGTACTGCCTTCTGGCAAGACCTACGACGTTGCCGCCGGCGCGACCCTGCTGCAGGCACTGCTCGCCGTAGGCGAGAGCATCGAGCACAAGTGCAACGGCAAGGCCGACTGCGGATCTTGCCACCTGTTCGTACAGGAAGGGCGCAAGAGCCTGTCGAAGATCCAGCGGCTCGAAAACGACAAGCTCGATAGGCTCGTCGGCGTCGGCTCCAAGTTGCGCCTCGCCTGTCAAGCCGTGCTGGCCGAAGAGCCGGTGACCATCGAACTGCTGACTTCGTCTGAGCGGCGAGATGACCGCGGTCGAATCGCTGGTGGTCGACGTGGCCATCGTCGGCGCGGGTCTACGCGGCCTCGCGCTGGCGCGCGTACTGCATGCGCAGGACGTTTCCGTCGTGGTCATCGAAGCGCGCGAGCGCGAGGGCGGCCGTGCTGACGCAATGTTGCGAAGCCACGCGTCGAGATACGGGCAGATGCCCTTCGCGCGTTCCAGCAGGCTGTCGGCGGTGGCCTGATCCAGCGTGCCGGCCATGAAGACGGTGAGACTGAGTGCCATCCCGTAGGCGCCCTCGAGGCTCATCTACATCGACAGCGCGATTCCCCGTTGGGTTCAGCGCAGCAGCTTGCGGCGC
Source organism: Paraburkholderia podalyriae (assembly GCF_014397785.1). Classification (GTDB taxonomy): domain Bacteria; phylum Pseudomonadota; class Gammaproteobacteria; order Burkholderiales; family Burkholderiaceae; genus Paraburkholderia; species Paraburkholderia podalyriae. The sequence goes on along the minus strand of NZ_VZQQ01000075.1, from coordinate 3,823 downwards.
TCGGCCGGCGAATAGTTGCTGAGGTGCCCTTCGCGCGCTGCCTGACGCCGCGCACAGGAGATGATCGCGCGGCTCTTGCCGGGCGAGGCCGGTGCGCTGACCTGCTTGTCCAGCGCGGTGCCGCCGCATTGCGGGCAGACGGGCGTGTGGCCGGCGCGCACCAGCGTTTCGAATGCGTGGCCGCAGGCCGCGCAGCGGTAGTCGTACAGGGGCATAGTGATCAGATCTCCGTTTCAGGTGGATGGGGCGCAGCGGATCGCCCGTTGGTGCGAGCTGTGGTCCGTCATTGCGGCGCAGCCTTCGTACGGCATGTCCGGGGCCGGTGCTTGCGCGCCGAGCCCGATCCAGGTGTTCGCCAAGGCCGCATTGAAGCCGACCATGCGGCGCTCGTCGCATTGCATCAGCGGCCGGCGGATCAGCAGCGGCTCGGCCAGCAACAGCGCCAGGGCGACATTGGCGTCGATCGTTTCCGGCACCACTTCGCTCGACTTGATGCGCGGTGCCGCGCGGTAGAACCTCTCGCTGACCGGCCGCGGCGCCATGAAGGCCCGCAGCGTGCGGCGATCCAGAGCCAGCTCAGTAGGTTGCGCACGTCGAGTGTGTGGCCGGCTATGCGCAGCAGGGCTTTCTGGCGCGCATTGCCGGAGCAGCCGGGTTTTTGGGTGAGGTGGGCCATTGCCGGGGTTTTCAGGTTTGACGCAGCAGTTGCAGGCAGTCGAGGCTCGCCGCCATGTCGATGGCAGTGAAGTCGTCCTGGTAACGCACAGCCGGATCGGCGACCAGCCTGAGCAGCGTGCGCACTAGACAACGGAATGGGACACCCGCTGCGCTCGCTAGAACTTCATCCCGACGCCTATTCCCAGTACCAGTGGGTCGATGTCCAGTCGGCCCAACGAACTGCCGCCGACCGAGGCGTCCGTGTGCATCCAGATCTTCTTGATATCCGCGTTGAGAAAGACGGTCTTCGTGATCTGCGCGTCGACGCCAGCCTGCACCGCCGGACCGAAGCTGCTGCGTGACACCTGGATGCCTTCGGAGCCCGTGCTCAGGCCGTCGTTGTAGAAGTACGTGTAGTTGACTCCCGCGCCGACATACGGTCGGATCATGCCAGCATGGTTGAAGTGATATTGCAGCAGCAGCGTCGGTGGCAGCACGTTCACGCCACCCAGATCGCCGAGGTCAGACGTCACGTGGTGGCGCGAGGTGCCGAGAATCAGCTCGATGCCGATCGCGTCGCGGATCATATAGGTCAGGTCCAACTCCGGCACGAGTGCGTTATTGACACCCACGCCGAGCGACGACAACGTGCCGCTGGTGTGTACTTCCGGCTCGATCGAGATGGCACGCAGACGCACGAGCACGTCACCGGCGTGGATCCCACCCGCCGGCACCTCGCCTGCCATCGTGCTTCCGTTCGCGCTTACGTCATCCGCGTATGCCCGCACTTCGAACAAACCGGTAGCGCACAGGCTTGCCACGATCATCACGGCCTTAATCATGTGCTTCATCGCTTTCCCCTTTTTGATGTATGCGGGGAATTGTCGACGCGCAAATCAGGGTGGGCCTTGCGCAAGATCAACCGGTCCCGAGCCCGAAGTCAAGATGCGACATCGGGTCACGCGTGGGAATGTCGGGATAGCGGGAGCCTTGAGGCCGGACTATTGGCCTTCATGCCTTCAACCGTATTGACTGGTACCCAAGATGTTTCTCGCACTCGGAGACACCGATTTCGCAGCCATTGCCGGACTGGCTGCAGCCGCCGAACGGCACAGCCATGCGCGATGCTTCGCAGTTGAGATCAATCTGGCGGGTGCGAACATCAACACGAGCTCGCAGGGGCGTGCCGTCCCGTTGCCCGGTCGCAGGCACGTAATTTCAGGCGGCCGCCTTCGCGAGATTGCGCGCCTGAGCGTAGCGCTATTCCAGAACGAACGTCCGTGTATATCACGAACACGTCCCGCGCCTCGCCTCTCACCTACACAGGACTATCGCGCTCACGACACCTCGTATTGATACAGATCAGCGCTTTCCAGGCTCCATGCAGGACAATCGGGGCAGTCGTGTTCGCCGCGCTGTCCGCGCAGAAGGTTCTGGAGATGGGGATGAAGAAACGAATACACCGCGAAGCACACTATCAGCCGAAGCAGCGCGCGCGGATGCGGGAAGCGGCATCCCGAGCGCCTGACAGTCCGGAGATTCCCGCGGAGGTGGTTCGCCACTTCGACCGTTCGGGGCCTCGCTACACCTCATATCCCACCGCAGATCGATTTCACCCCGGGTTCGAGGAGCGGGCATACGAACGTCAGCTTGCCGCTCGTGCTACTGCCGAGAATAATCCGCCGCTCTCGCTATATGTTCATCTGCCGTTTTGCAGATCACTCTGCTACTTCTGCGCATGCAACAAGGTCATTACGCACGACCATGGCTGCAGCGCTCGATATCTGAGCTACCTCGTTCGTGAGATGGACCTGGTCGCGGCACATCTCGGACCTGACCGGCGAACCGTGCAGCTGCATCTGGGAGGTGGAACGCCGACCTTCTTCCCTGTTGCCGAGCTCGAAGAGCTTGTCCAGCAACTGCAGAACCGCTTCGCGTTCTCGATCGACGCAGAACTCGCCATCGAAATTGACCCGCGAACCGTCAGCACTAAAACGCTTTCACCACTCGCGCGCCTCGGCTTCAACCGAGCGAGCTTCGGCGTACAGGACTTTGCTACCAACGTCCAGCAGGCTGTCAATCGCATCCAGCCACTCGATGTGGTGGAACGCGCACTCAGCGGCGCACGCGATGCGGGATTTTCCTCAATTAACGTCGACCTGATCTACGGTTTGCCACAGCAGACTGTCGCCAGCTTTGCCCACACACTGGACGAGGTGATCCGGCTGGCGCCCGATCGCGTCGCGCTCTACAACTACGCGCACCTGCCAGACCGCTTCAAGGCCCAGCGATTAATTGACGCAGCCCGATTGCCATCGACCGAGGAGCGCCTGCGCATATTTATGCTCTCGGCCCAGCGCTTCCTCGATGCCGGATACATCTATATCGGTCTCGACCATTTCGCCAGACCCGACGACGAGCTGAGCATTGCGTTGCGCAACGGTAGCCTCCACCGCAATTTCCAAGGCTACACGACGTACGCGGAGTGCGATCTGGTCGGCTTCGGTGTGTCGGCCATCGGCAAGATCGGCAGCGCTTACAGTCAGTCGACGAGCTCGTTGCAAAGCTACTACCGATCACTCGACGAAGGCCGGCTGCCGGTCGAACGCGGAATTGCCCTATCGCCTGACGATGCGTTGCGTCGGGAGGTGATCATGATGCTCATGTGCAGCGTGCCGCTGAATTTCGCTGCGATCTCGCTAGCGCATCGGATCGACTTCGTCCGCTATTTCTCAAGTGAGCTTACCGCGCTGGAACCATACCGGGAGGCGGGACTGGTGAGCATCGATGGAAACGGCATCTCGATTCGCCCAAAAGGCCGGTTCTTCGTGCGCGCAGTGGCCATGGTGTTCGACGGTTATCTGGAGCGCCCCTCGAGCGCGTCCTGGTCAAAACTGATCTAGCGGCACGACCGTCGGTGGCTGGCGCAAACAACGCGACGAGAAGTGTTCGTCGAACTCCGAAATAGCAACGCCAAGGTGCGTATTCGCTGATCCGGATCAGATTGTCCCGCGCATCGAGAATGCTGCGAGCGTTGCATGCGGCGCCTCCGGTTTTTTTGGACACAGATTTGGGGTAAAACGTGTGATCCAAACTGGAGTGGTTGATGTTGAAGAAAACCAATGCGAATGCGGTTGCGCCAGAGGCGCTGGAAGGAGCGCGTAGC
>NZ_VZQQ01000074.1 GCF_014397785.1 Paraburkholderia podalyriae | reverse complement strand
CAGAGTCGAAGCCGAACAGCCGATAAGGCAGGCCCAGCGAGTCGCATGTGTCCCTCAGCGCCGACATGCCCCGCACGAGGTTCGGACCTCCACGGCCCAGCACGACATAGAGCGGCGTCGCTCCGTGCTCGCTGAAGTGCTCGCGCAGGGCGTCGGCCATTGCGCGCAGCGTCTCGTAGATGTCCGTGTTGTTGGACTTGCCGCCGATGATGAAGAGCACGTTCGCCTGTTCGAGCCAGTGCCTGAAACAGATGCGCGCCACTTCCTTCATCTTCGCGTAAGGCGGATTGCCGCCGAAATCCGACGAGATGATCGCGGCGTCGCCCAGCATTTCGGTGACGAGCGAGTTGGCGCCGCCGCCGAAGGTCGGAGCGAGGATGGTTCCGTTATCATTGATGACGTACACATCGCTCTGGCCCTGGTGGGTGCGAAGCTGGTTGATCTCCTGCTCGAAATCGGAGTAATCGGCGGCAAACAGATGAGACGGCAGGCCGAGACGCGCCCAGCGCGGATCGTCCCGATCGAAGCCGCACTTGAAGTCGCACGCAATGGGCGTGAGGCGACCGTGCCTGTCCTCGCGCATGCGGATCGGGTTCAACTCGAGCGTCGTCATGCCGAAGTCGTGAAAGAGTTCCCAGAGTTTCGGCAACTGCTGCACGAGCGGCGAAACGATCTCCTTCGGCGCGCCGATCTCGCTCAGTGCATTCGCTACGACGAACGCCTTCAGCCCGGTCAGCGCATCGAACGGCACCATCGCCACCTGATTCGGGTCGACTTCCTCGATGTCCATGCCGCCCTTATGCGATAGCGTCATCGTCGGCGCGCGAAAGCGGGTGGAATCGGTGATCGAGAAGTAGACCTCGTGTTTGGCCGGAACGCCGGCTTCGAACGTCACGCCATTCGCCTTCGCCTTCACGTGGCCGACGGCATGCTCGGCGAAGTACAAACGCTCCTTTTCCGCGAGCGCGGTCTTCAGGTCGGTCGCGCGGCCAAGCAAACCTGCCTTGCCTTTCTTGCCGACTCCGCCCTTGAAGACGGGCTTGATGAAGATCTGGCGATGACGGTCGATCAGCGCCTTGACTTCCTCTTCGCTGGCGCTCGGACCCAGGATTTCGCTGGCCGGAAATCCGACGAATTGCAGCAGGCGCGCGCCGTGCAACATACCCGTGATTTGCATGGAAATGTCTCCTGAAGTTTAAGCAATGCACTTCGCCTGCTTACAAAACAGCATGTTGCGGGCGGACAGCGGTGAACCCAGTCGTGAGATGCCGGTTGGCCGGGACGCGGCGATCGGCGATCGCACAGTCAATGAAGAACGGAATACGCCAACCCACGCGCCGATCTCATTCGCCGTCATCCAGCTATTAAGGAAATAGCCGAGCGCCGCTGCGACCACGATGGCGACCTGCTGGCTCGGCCTTTGCGGCCTGGGGACGCCATTTCCGCAAGGTACACCGAGACGCCGCCGAGCTCGGCGCCGGCCGAAAAGCCCTGCAGAAGTCGTCCCACCAACACCAGAGCAGGCGCGAGCATGCCGATCGTCGTATACCTCGGCACGCATGCAATGAGGATCGTGCCGCTCGCCATGATCGACAACGTCACGATGAGCCCCTTACGGCGGCCGACTTCGTCGATGTACGCCCCAAGCACGATGGCGCCGAGTGGTCGCATCAGGAACCCCGCGGATGTGGAGCTCTGGGACTTAGACGAGCTGTGGCAAGCACTTACTTTCCGGCAGGCGTATTCACGCCAGTGCCCGGCAACACATCGAAGCGCAGCAGCCTTCCGCCAGCGCCTGATTCGCCAGGCGAGACCGCGACATACAGGCAGTGGCGCGCAGGCACCAGAAGCGCCGTCTTGGCGCCCTTGGCCGTCGGCACGCGTGCGATTTCCTCGTAATGGCCGGGATCCTTCTGCTGGATCACGCCAAGATAGTCGTCGCCGGCCATGTAGATGCGTTGGTTGACTTCGTCGAAGATCACTTCGTTCGTGCGCTGGGGCGCGTCGAACGTCGCGATCGTGTTGCCGTTCGCGGCATTGAGCACAAGCAGCTTGAACGGCTTGCGCGTGCCGACAAACAGGCGTCGATGCGTCTCGTCGAATGCCATCGGCGCATTCAGCTCCGCGCCATGGATAGGCCAGTTCGCAATCACCTGGCGCGTCGCCTTGTCGACGACGGCGAGCGTGCTCTTGCCCGTCACGTTGACGAAGAGATGGTGGCCGCGCTGCTCGGCCGCCATCGCTTCGGTAAAGTCGGTGTCGAAATTCACGTCGCCGACGTGACTGCCCGTGCGCGGATCGACCTCCGAGACGATCGTCTGCGTCATCTTCGGCTCGGCGTTTTTACCGCCCGTGACAATGTACATGTGACGGCGCGACGGGTCGTAGCGCATCGAGTCCGCACCGACGGTGAGCTGGATCGAACCGATGACGCGATAGCTCGTTCCGTCGACGATGCGCGTCATGCCGGCGCCGCTGTCGGTGACGATCAGACGGTTCAGGTCCGGCAGGTACAAGATGGCGTGGGGCTGGTCGAAACCCTTGACCGTGCGCAGATGCTTGCCGCTGCCGAGATCGAATACTTCGAGCGTGGCGCCGTCTTCGCCGGCGAGGAACAGCCGCCCGCCGTCAACGTCGGCGGCGAAGTGATCGAAATCGCCTTTGTAGTCCGGCAGCGCCGTGCTGCCGATCAGCCGCAGAGGCGCGCCCGCCGGGCTGGCTGCATCGACCGAGGGCGCCGCCGCGTAGGCAGTGTGCGGCAGCGTCGCGCACAGGGCCGCGAGCGTCGTCAGAGAGACGATCGCGGAAATTCGCAAACGCATGGTCAGACTCCTGAATGGAGATGGCTCGTTGAATACAGCCTCGTCCCCGGCGCGCCGGGGACGAGGCATTGCAAGCGCACGGCGGGCCGTGCGCGCGGCTACTTCGCGGGCTCGAACAACGCGGCGTAGCTCGGGATCTGCTTCTGCAGCGCGTCACGCAGGCCCGTCGATGCGAGGAAGAAGGCGGTCTCGCCCTTTGCATTGGCGCCGTCGTTCTTGTACGCGAGCACGATCTCGCCGACGTTCTGGCCGCTCGCGTCGCGCAGCGGCAGCATCATCACGAACTTCTTGACCGTGTCATTGGGACGATGCCAGCGCGGGTCGACGATCGTGATGCCCTTTTTCGAGATGTCGATGTCGTCCGGATCGTCGGCATTGCCGATGCGCTCGAGGTAGGAACCGGCGAACATCGTGTAGGCATCCTGCATACCCGGAGGAACGCCGTGCAAAGTCACGCTGAGTAACTCGGGATGCTGTTGCATGATTTGCTCGGACAGTTTCTGAGCAACGATCTTCGCGCTCGGCGGCGTCCAGTTCCTGGCGTGCGGTTCGGGCGCGGCGACGGCGGTGTCAACCGCATACAGCGCGGAAGCCGACAGGAGGCCGAGCGTCGCGGCGAGCAGGGTCTTGGTCAGGATCTTCATGTCTCTCCTCTCTTTGCCCGATGGGCGTTATGGAAGCAGGTGCGAGTCGAGTGTAGGCTCGCCACCTTGAACGAGCGTTAACGCGATCTGAACGCAAATTCAGCCTGAAATGGGGAGGCCGTCGCAACGACCGTTGCCGTCACGGTGACTGGCGCCGGTTGCGCGTTCGCGCGTCGCATGGTCACTCCGCCTGATCGAGCTTCGCCAGCTCTTCCTTGACGACGGCCGGTGTCAATGGGATATAGACGCCTTCTTTCGCGACCACGTCCTGTCCCTCGCGGCTCAACACCAGTTTCAGGAATTCCTTGATCTTCGGCTGCAGCGGCTCGCCGGGCTTCTTGTTGACGAAGATGTACACATAGCGCGAGAGCGGATACTTGTGCGTGTACACGTTCTGCAGTGTCGGCGCGAGGAACGGTCCGCCTTCGCTGGCTGCCAGCGGCACGACCTTCACGTTCGGCGTGACGTTGGCCAGCAGTGCGTACGTGAGCCCGCCCGGGTGCGTCGCCATGTCCTCGGCGGCCACCGTGAACGCATGCGTGAAGCCCTTGCCCTTGACGAACTGGATGTTTTCCTTGTATTCGCCGCCTTCCAGCACGTTCAGCTTCAGGAAGTATTCGATGCCGTTGACCGGCTTCAGGCCGTAGAGGTGAATCGGCCGGTCGGCCCATTCGCCGCCGAGCCCCACGTCGCCCCACGTGGTGATCTCGGCGTGGCCGCGATTGCGCGTCTTCGAATAGATCGCGTCGAGTTGAGCCAGCGTCAATCCCTTGATCGGATTGTCCTTGTCGACCAGCACGACCGACGTCGCCGTCTTGCCGAGCGACCCGACACTGCCTGTCGCGACGCGAATGGCGAGCGGCTTGTAGCCGAACTTGTCGACGAAGGCTTGCTCCTCGGCCGGCAGCAATTCGCGCCCGACCGGCGCCAGGTCCGCCGTGCCGTTGGTCAGCGCCGGGCCGCCGGCACCGGACGCCTTGGCTTCCATGGTGACGCTCAGGCGCGGATAGGCCTTGCGATACATCTTGATCCACCCCAGCGTGATTTCATCCATTACGTCAGCGCCGACGAGACGCAGGTCTTCCTCCGGCACGGACTGGACTTCGCCCGGTTGCCAGATCGGTATCGACGGGTCGACCTTGAGGTGATGCTCGACGGCCGCGTACTTCAGGGCGAATGCCGGCGGCGACGTCAGCGCGCCCAGCGCCGCGATGCCGATCACTGCCGCGGCCGATGCCGCCGCAGACCTGCGCAACCCGCCAACCCTCTGCGTCTGTTTCATGTGCGTCTCCTGATTGAAGATGTACTCGTGGGTTCGCCCTCGGCGGGACGATTCGTTGTGTGCTGCGTATCGGGGTGGGTCGGCCCGGCCGACGCGCGTCGTGCATCGGCGATGCTTTCGCCTTGCCACGATGGTGGGCCATGAAGCTGAACCCGACCTGAAGGTATCCTTAATAGATTTTCAGACAGACGACGCCAGTCAGTGCGTGGGTTGAAACAGCGCCGCGAGCGATGGCGTGCTTCCGGCCAGCTCGTCGCGCACCTGCTCGGCCCGGCGCACGATCGTGTTGCGATCGACGCCCGGCGCGTAGCGGAATGTCGAGCCGATAACGCCGATCGTCTTGCCGTTGGCGTCGCGCATCGGCAGCTCGACCGACAGATCGCCGGTTTTCGTCACCTCGACGCGGGGCTGGCCGCTGTCGAGCACGGCCAGGTCGTCGGCATCGGCGGACTTGCCGATACGGCCGATGTTCGACGCGATGATGACGTTGTCGCTTCCCGTCGGCGGGGTGACGTGCAGCGCGAGGATCGTCAGCTCGGGATGCGCGGCCAGCGTGGTATCGACGAGTTGCTGCGCGTAGGGCGCTGCGGTCGTGGCGGCGAATGCAGACACGGCCGAGGCGAGCAAAAGCGCCGCCGTGGCGGCGCGGATGGGTCGGTGCATGTGGACACTCCTGGAATCGGCGCCGCCCGGCGGGAATGCGCGGGACCGGCACGCGCATTCCCGCCGGGTAGGCGAGGGGGAGACGAGCGGCGCGCGGTCAGTTCGCGAGCATCGCGCGCGAGCTATCCGCTTGCTGCGCGCGCAGCGGCACGTACATCGCATGATCGATCACGGCTTGCTGGCCCTGCTTGCTCAGCACGTAGCGGAGGAACTCGGCGATGGCCGGATCGAGCGGCTTGCCGGGCGCCTTGTTGGTGTTGAAATAGATCAGCCGGCTCAGCGGATAGGTCGCCAGCGCGACGTTCTCGTACGTCGGCGCGACGTACGAACCGTTGTCCGATGCGGCAAGCGGCAGCATCTTCACGGGCGCGTCGATATAGGCGATGCCCGAGAATCCGATGCCGTAGCGATCGTCGGCCACGTCTTTCGCGAGCGGGAACACGAGCTTGTCGTAATGGATGTCGTCGCGCCACTCGCCGCGTTGACCGTTGGCGCTCAGCACGCGTTGCCGGATGAACTCCTCGAACCCGTTCCACGGCTTGATCGCGTAGACGTGCACCGGCTTGTCCGCCCATTCCCCGGTGAGACCGAGGTCGCCCCAGGTCTTGATCGGCTTGCCGCCGCGCAGGTGCGTGCGCGAGTAGAGCGCGTCGATCTGGTCGTAGCTGAGCTTTTCCAGCGGGTTGTCCTTGTTGACGAAGAAGCCGATCGCGTCCAGGAAGCCGAAATGCCGGTACGAGCCCCCGGAAATCGGTACGCTGAGCGGGCCGTAGCCGAACTTCGCCTTGAAGTCGGTGACGTCGTCCGGCTTGAGCTCGCGCGAGACGAACACGAAGTCGAGCTTCTCCTCGACCAGCTCCTTCGCGCCGAGGCTGCCCGCGTACGGTGGGGAAATGCGGATGTCGACGTTCGGGTAATACTGCCTGAAGCCTTCGATCCAGCGGTTGACGAGCGACGGCAGCACGTCGGAAGCCGCGCCCCTGAACGTGCCGGCGAGCTTGAGGTCGGTGCGGGGCTGGTAGTCGGGCAGGGCCGAGTCGAGGCGCGGCTGCAGGATTTCCGGCTCGGCCAGCGCGCGTCCGACCTTCATCCCATCATCGGCTTGTTCCTTGGTTTGCGGCGCCACCGTCTTGAGCGCGGGCACAACCCACTCGACCATCGGCGTGGATGGGGTGTCGGCGCCCGCGGCGCCCACCGCCCAGATCGACGCCGCGGCAGTGGCAATGATCAGGCGAGCCGAACGGCGGCGCGGCATGCGCCGGTTTGTCCCGCAACGGGATTGGTTTCGATTCACGAGATGTCTCCTCCTTTGTTCAAAGCGTGCGTGATTCCACTGCCGCTCCATTTTGAGGCAGGTGGCGCGAAAGTTGAAACGCGGTGATCGCGCCGGCCTGCGCGAGATGCAGCGAACGGCGCAGCGCCCATGCCATGCGTCCAACGATAGTGTCGCCGGATGAACGCAATCTGAAGACATCCTGAAAATCCGTTCATGGAACGCCTTGCCGAGCATGAACGAATTTTCAGCATCGATTCAGGTTGGCTTCAGCGTGCCACCGTACCGTCGGGGCAGCTTCTCCGGGCGCGATGGCGGGGCGGCGTTCCTGACCGGATGCCGGGCCGCTGCGCGCCATTCTCCACATCCGGCAGGAGACCCCCGTGCCTGTTTTCGATTCTCCATTGCGGCGCGCATCGTCATCGATGCCGCTCCTGTCATGCTCGTCCCGGCCATTGCGCTCGCAGGATGCATGCGCGCCCGCGGCGCGCCCTCGTCGTACCGGAGCCGGCCTCCTGCTTGCGGCCTGTCTGGCACTCATGCCGCCGTGCATTGCGCAGGCGGCCGATACCGTTGCAGGCTTGCCGGCCTATCGATCGCTCCCGAACCTGAGCGGAACGCTCAGCAGCGTCGGGGACGACGCGATGGGGCCGCTGCTCGACGCGTGGCTGGCCGCCTTCGAGCGACGCCAGCCGGGGATCCATCGCGGGCCGCATTGGCGGCACGCCGGCAGTGCGACCGCATTCGGCGCGCTGATGTTCGGCGACGCCGATATCGCACCGCTCGCGCGCGAGCCGTTGCCGACGGAGCTGCAACCGTACGCGCACCAGTTCGCGGGCGACATGATGAAGTCGCCGCTGTTCGTTCGCGTCGCGAGCCTCGACGGGCAGGCGGCCTATCTCGCCGTGAACCGGCGTCCCGGCGCGCCGCTGCCGCCCAAGGTCAAGGCGTTCGTGGCGTTTGCGCTGAGCGACGAGGGTCAGGGGATCGTCGCAGCGCAGAAACGCTTTGCGCCGCTCACCGCCGCGCAGGCCGCGCGTGAACGCGCGAAGCTCGACGGCTTCCTGCCGCCGCTTGACGCGCACCTGGCCGTCTATCGTCCTGTGGCCGGCCTGCACGGCGCGATCGACAGCGTCGGCAGCGACGGGATGAAGTCGCTGATGGACACATGGATCGACGGCTTCACGCGCGTACAGCCCGCCGTACGCAAGGGCAATCGATGGGAACACCTTGGCACGTTGAACGGGTTTCACGCGCTGCTCGCGGGCGACACCGGAATGGCACCGATGGGCCGCGAACTCTGGCCGGACGAGCGGGCTGTCTATGCGCAAATCCGTCACGCGGCGCCACTCGAAATTCGGGTCGCGCGCGGCGGCTTCGACACGCCGCAGCGGACCACGGCCCAGGCGATCTTCGTGCATCGGGACAATCCGCTCAACGGCATCACGCTGGCGCAACTGGCGTCGATCCTGCGGCAGAACCCGGGTATCACGCGGTGGGGCCAGCTTGGCCTGACCGGCGAGTGGGCCGATCGTCCGATCACGATCTACATCCCGCAGCACGTCGCGCCGAACGCGATGTCGATGCAGGTCATGGTGCTGGCGGGCGGAGCGTGGAACAGCGCCGTCCACGAGGGATCGATCGACGACACTGCGCGCGCGATCGCTGGGAATCCGGGCGCGCTCGGCTTTGGCGGACTCGAGGAAGGCGGCCCCGGACTCAGGACGCTGGCGGTGGCGCGCCGGGACGGCGAGCCGTTCTATGCGCTCGATGCCGAGAATGCGGCGAGCGGCAAGTATCCACTCACACGCTACATGTACATCCGCCTGAACCGTCCGCTGACGCCGCCGGTGAATGCGTTCCTGCGCTACATCCTGAGCCGCGACGGCCAGGAACCGGTGCGCTATTCGGCGTACTTCCCGCTGAACGCGGCGGAGGCGCGCGAAGAGCTGGCGAAGCTCAGGTAGGCGCCGCGCGGATCGGTCACGGCGCGCGTCGCGTGCGGCGCCGGCGGTCCCTGAATGGAGATTCATTTTCCGTTCAGCCTGATTTTAAGGTTGCCCCGTATAACTGAAGCCGTTCCGTGAGCCCATCTGTCCCGATCCGGGACACGGCGCGAACGCCACATGGATGGCGGTACGCCATACCTATCGAAACCGGAGGAGCACATCCCATGAAACACACTGTCCTGCGCATCGCCGCTGGCGCGCTGATGCTCGGCACCCTGGTTCCGGCCGCGCATGCTGCCGAGAAACTCACCCTGATGGTCGGCGGCATGGAAAAGCAGATCTATCTGCCGGCCAAGCTCGCCGAGCGGCTCGGCTATTTCAAGGAGCAGGGCCTCGACGTCGAACTCATCAACGAGGCAGCGGGCGTCGATGCCGAGAACGAACTGGTCGCCGGCACAGTGCAGGGCGTCGTCGGCTTCTACGACCACACGATCGACCTGCAGTCGAAAGGCAAGTACATCGAGTCCGTCGTACAGTTCAGCCACACGCCTGGCGAAGTCGAATTGATCTCGTCGAAGCTCGCCGGCAAGGTAAAGTCGCCCGCCGACTTCCGCGGCTTGACGCTTGGCGTGACCGGGCTTGGCTCGTCGACCAACTTCCTAACCCAATACCTCGGCGTGTCGCACGGCGTGAAGACGTCGGAGATGACGGCGCTGCCCGTTGGCGCGGGCAACACGTTCATCGCCGCGATCAAGCAGGGCAAGATCGACGGCGGCATGACCACCGAACCGACGGTCTCGCGCCTCGTCAACACCGGTGACGCACAGGTCCTGGTCGATCTGCGCTCGCCCGAGAGCACGCAAAAGTGGCTCGGCGGCCTGTACCCGGCGGCCAGTCTGTACATGCAGAACGACTGGGTACAGTCGCACAAGGCGACGGTGCAGAAACTCGCGAACGCGTTCGTCAAGACGCTGCGCTACATCAATACGCACAGCGCGGAGGAGATTACCGCCCAGATGCCCGCCGACTACTACGCTGGGGACCGCGCGTCATACATGAAGGCGCTGGCCAACGGCAAGGTGTCGTTCATCGCCGACGGCCGCATGCCGGAATCGGGGCCGCCCACCGTGCTCAAGGTGCTCGGGTCGTTTGATAGAGCTGTGATGGGGCACAAGATCGACCTGTCGAAGACCTTCACCACCGAGTTCGTCAACGCCGCGCAGGTCAAGTAGCCGCGCCCGCGTGACGGCCCGGCAGCGAGCCGTCGCGGGCGTTTCGTCGAATCCAGTCTCCTAAAGGTGGCAATCCAATGACAGCCTCCCAGGCAACCATGCCGTATCCCGCCGCTGCGTCGAACGACGTTCCTGCGATTGAACTCGATCGTGTCAGCCGCCGCTTCGTCAGCCCGGAGGGTAAAGCGATCATGGCGCTGCAGAACTTCAGCATGTGCGTTGCGAAGGGCGAGTTCTGCGCCGTCGTCGGCCCGACCGGCTGCGGCAAGTCCACTACGCTCAGTCTGATCACTGGCCTTGCCGCGCCGAGCGCCGGCGCGGTCAGGATCTGGGGCAAGCCGATCACCGGCATCGATCCTCGCATCGGCTTCGTGTTCCAGTCCGACGCGGTGTTCCCATGGAAGAGTGTGCTCGATAACATCGCGGCCGGTCCGCTGTACCGCGGCGAGAACAAGGGGCAGGCCTACGAGCGCGCGATGGAATGGATTCGCCGCGTCGGTCTGGTTCGTTTCGAACGCCACTATCCGCACCAGCTCTCCGGCGGCATGCGCAAGCGCGTGGCGCTGGCTCAGACCTTCATCAACGAACCTGAGATTCTGCTGATGGACGAGCCGTTCTCGGCGCTCGACGTCCAGACACGCATGCTGATGCAGGACGAGTTGCTGCATCTGTGGAGCGTGAATGGCGCATCGGTGGTGTTCGTCACGCACGACATCGAGGAGGCCATCGCGCTCGCGGACAAGGTATTCGTGCTGACGTCCGGACCGGCGACCGTCAAGACGTCGTACGAAATCGACCTGCCGCGCCCGCGTGATGTCGCGGAAGCGCGCTATTCCCCCCGCTTTATCGAACTGTCGCGGCAGATCTGGAACGATCTTCGCGACGAGGTCCACATCTGAGCGCCTGGCGGCGCGCTAAGGAAAAACATGAATACCCCGATGGCAGGAGCCGTATCGAACGAGATCGAGTTGCGGAAGGTGGAAGTCCGCGCCCAGGCAAGCATACGTCGGCGCCAGACGCTGGTGTATGTGCTGCGGCTCGCGGTGCTGGTCGTCACGCTGGGCGGATGGGAACTCGCCGGGCGGGTGGGCTGGATCGATCCTTTCTTCTTCTCGACGCCTTCCCTGATCGCCGTGCAGATCTGGCAGTGGCTCACCGAGGGAACCTCGCAAGGCCCGCTCTGGGTGCAAGTGCTGGTGACGCTGGAGGAAACCGGGCTCGGCTTCCTGATCGGCAGCGTGGCAGGCGTGTTCGCCGGGATCGCGCTGGGCCGCAACAAGTTGCTAGCGGACGTCTTCAGCATTTACATCAAGGTCGCGAACTCGATTCCGCGCGTGGTGCTCGGCTCGGTGTTCATCATCGCGCTGGGGCTCGGCATGGCGTCCAAAGTCGCGCTGGCCTTCGTCATGGTGTTCTTTGTGGTGTTCTCGAACGCATTCCAGGGCGTGCGCGAAGCGGACCGGAATCTCATCGCCAATGCCCATATCCTCGGCGCGACAAAGCAGCAGGTGACCTACACGGTCGTCCTGCCAGCCGCGATGAGCTGGATTCTCGCGAGCCTGCACGTGAGCTTCGGCTTCGCGCTGGTGGGTGCCGTGGTCGGTGAATTTCTCGGCTCGAAGCAAGGGATCGGGCTGCTGATCTCGACCGCGCAGGGCGCGTTCAACGCGGCCGGCGTGTTCGCCGCGATGATCGTGCTCGCCGTCGTCGCGCTGGGTGCGGAGTTCGTGCTCACGCGGCTCGAGAACAAGCTCCTGAAATGGCGCCCGCCGCAGTTCTCCGACGCGGGCCACTGATCCCCGCACGCAGCGCCGGCCACCCTTCGATCAAGAGAATCGGCCTCATGTCGTCCACCTGTCATCCGGAGTCGGCCGCGTACCGCGCCCCGTATCATGCGCGATTCGTCAAGGCGGCGCTCGCCTTCGGCGCATGCCTGGTTTGCCATGGCGCGCTTGCCGGCCCGCCGTTCGTGACCGACGATCCGGAACCCGTCGAACAGGGGCATTTCGAAATCGATGCCGCCGCGTCGGGCACCGTGCGCGCCGGCAGTCACAGCGGCACGCTGCCGGGCCTCGAGATCAACTACGGATTGGTGGAGAACCTGCAGATCAACGCGACGGTCGGCATGGCGTTCATGCACGAAACCGGAGATCGCACCCATTACGGATTCGGTGATACCGAACTGGGCGCGAAGTACCGCTTCATCACCGAGGACGAGGCGGGCTGGCGTCCGCAGGTCGCGTTCGCGCCCCGCGTCACACTGCCGTCCGGCAACGACCACCTGGGCCTCGGCGACGGCCACGCGCACGTGCTGCTACCGCTGTGGATGCAGAAGACGATCGGTAACTGGACGACGTTCGGCGGTGGTGGATACGTCGTCAACCGCCATGCGGGACGGAAGGGTTACTGGACCGGCGGTTGGGCCGTCCTGCGCAAGTTCGGCGAACGACTTCAGCTTGGCAGCGAGGTCTTCTACACCGGGGCGGCGACCAAGGACGATCCGTCCGCGATTGGCTTCAACCTCGGCGGCACCTACGGGCTGACGGAGCACGACCGCATCCTGGTCTCCGTCGGGCGCGGCCTCACTCACGTGAGCGACACTAATCGCTTCTCCTATTACGTCGGTTATCAGTTCGACCTGTGACGCGCGCCCGCTGTATGCTCAGGCGGCGTCGGTGGAATGGAGCGGCGCTTTGAAGGGGGTATTGCCGGCGGTGTCGGACGGCGTGACGGCGGGAATCTCGAAGACCATCGACAACCCGCGGCCGTCCGGCCCGGCCTCCGCGAAGATGTGGCCGCCGTGCAGCTCGACGATACTGCGGCAGATGGCGAGGCCCAGGCCGCTGCCCTTGTCTTCGCCGCCCGGACGATGGATGCGCACGAAGCGTTCGAAGATGCGCTCGCGCTGTTCGGCGGCTACACCGGGACCCTCATCCTCCACGCGGACCTGCCAGCATTGGTTCACCAGCGTGGAACGCAAGGTGACGCGGCTTCCCGGAGACGAGGCCGCCAGTGCGTTGCTGAGCAGGTTCAGGAGCACCTGGCGGATCCATTTCGACTCGATTGCGGCCTGTCCGCTGCCGTGATGGGTCAGGAAGAAGCGCTGCTGGCGGTGTTCGGCGAGTACGTGGGCGTCCTGCGCGAAGTTCTGCAGGAACGGTTCCGGGTCCTGCGGCCTCAGATCGAGCGAAATCGCGCGTGCATCGGCGCGCGACAGGAACAGCAAGTCCTCGATGATGCGGTTGAGGTGCGCGAGTTCCTTGATCTGAATTTGCACCGCCTGTTCCTGCGCTGGCGTCAACTGACCGTCGACGACCAGTTTCTCGGCTTGCAGGCGCACGAGCGTCAGGGGCGTCTTGAGTTCGTGGGAGGCCTCAGCTGTAAACCGCCGGATCTGGTCGAACGACGCTTCGAGACGGTCGAACATCTGGTTGAGCAGGCGCGCCAGGTCCGAAATCTCGTCGCGCGCGCCTGACAACGGAATGCG
Organism: Paraburkholderia podalyriae; assembly: GCF_014397785.1. Taxonomy (GTDB): domain Bacteria; phylum Pseudomonadota; class Gammaproteobacteria; order Burkholderiales; family Burkholderiaceae; genus Paraburkholderia; species Paraburkholderia podalyriae. The sequence continues at coordinate 13,075 of NZ_VZQQ01000074.1, read as the reverse complement.
CTCGCTCAGATTGTCCGAGCGGATGTGGTCGGCCGTGTCCTGGATCAGCCGCAGGGGCCGCAGCGCCATTCGGCTGAAGCCGTAGCCGATCACGCTGCTGATCGCGATCATGACGATCAGCAATCCGTAGAAAGCATGTTCATAGGCGGTCATTACCACGCGTACGTGTTCTTTCGTCGTTGCCACCACGACCGTGTACGGTCCGAGCGCGAACTTGCCCGCGCGCAGTTCACCCAGTCCTTCAACATTCGCATTGAACGCCTGGTGGCGAGGCGACGGAGCGATATCGCGACCGTGAAGGCCCGGGGAGCGAAACACCACCGTCCCAGCCGTCCCGTAAATCTCGGTGAAGAACAGTTCGAGCTTGTCGGACATCATCGCCTGAACACGCTTGCGCAACTCCGCCTCCGACAGCTTCGTACCGAGCGCGGTCTGGCTGGCGCGAATCTGTTCGAACTCAGATTGGTTGAGCAGATCCAGCGCGTGGATCGCGTGATGTTCGATGAAGTATCGTCCGGCAAGAAACAGCGACGCGAACGTGACAGTCGAAGCGAGTACGTAGCAGATGGCGAGCCGCGCGCCGATGGATTTCATAGCAGCTGGTAACCGACGCCGCGCACCGTCTTGAACAGTGGCTTGCCGAGCGGCGCCTCGAACTTGCCGCGCAGCCGGCTCATGTAAACGTCGAGCAGGTTGGTGTCGACGTCGTAATGGGATTCCCAGATCTTCTCCGCTATCAGCGTCCGGGTCAGGATGCGGCCGGGATTCTGCAGGAAGACCTCCAGTAACGCGAACTCGCGGCTGGTGAGATCGATCGGTTTGCCGTTCAGATGGACGGTGTGGCTCAGCAGGTCAAGCTTGATGCCCTCATGCTGAAGCACGGTTTCCTTGACGGACGATTGGCGGCGAAGCAGCGAGCGCATGCGCGCGAGCAGTTCTTCCAGGCTGAACGGCTTAGGCAGGTAGTCATCGGCGCCGACATCGAGGCCCTTGACGCGATCCTCGACGGCGTCGCGCGCGCTGAGGATCAACACCGGCTCATTGAATCCGGCCGCGCGCCATTCGCGAAGCAGCTCCAGGCCATCACCGTCGGGCAAGCCGAGATCGAGCACGATGACGTCATAGCTCGACTCGCATAGCGCTTCGCGCGCCTCGGCGCAACTTTCAACCCACGTCACCGTATACGCGCGTTCGCTTAGCGCCTGCTTGAGGTACAGGCCGAGCTTGCGCTGGTCTTCGAGGATAAGGATCTTCATGATAAAAGCGCGAACGCGAGGGAATTTCAGGCTAGCGCAAGCGGATGTCCGTGACAAGCGAAGCATGGCCCAGCGGGGGTTTTCCCGATTTTTCTGAACGCAGATTCAGGAAGCGTTCGCGTCTGTTTCGGGTTGGAAGCGCGCATGTGGGTCGTGGGGCGATAAGTCACGCGCAATGAGTTGGGACTTACCCCGACTTTGCGCTGAATTCAGACTTCATTCAGGTTCGCCGACAAAGATGATGGACATCAACAGTCGTCGCCTAGGCAACCCATGAAACCCGCATTCCGTCCGCTCGTCTTGCAGATCCATCGCTGGTGCGGCCTGACCGTCGGGGTCGTGATTCTCCTGATGGCGATCACGGGTGCATCCATCGCATTCCGGCCCAGCCTCGAGCCGGTGCTCAATCGCGATCTGCTGACGGTGCCGACCTGCGCGGCGCGCGTACCGCTTGACACATTGACCGCGAATGCGGCCGCATCCCGGCCGTCGGCGACGCTCGACTACATTCGGCTGGTCGCCGGCAAGCACCATGCGCCGCGCATGCCGTCCGCGATGGTGCGCTTCACCGATCAGGTGTTCGTCTACCTCAATCCTTGCACTGGAGACGTGTTGGGCGAACGCTCGCGCTACGGTGGCCTGCTCGGCACGCTCGAGCAGATTCATCAGTTCCGCTTCATGAAGCACGGCAACGTGATTACCGGCACGAGCGCGCTCCTGTTCGGCATGCTGATGATCGGTGGCGGCATCGCGCTCTGGTGGCCACGCTCACGTCACGGCTGGCGAGTCGCGTTCACGACCGGAACCGGCGCGCGAGGACAGGCATTCACGTATCGGCTGCATCGGACGATCGGTCTCTATGCCAGCGCGATCCTGCTGCTGACGGTGCTGACCGGGCTGCCGTGGGCGTTCGACTGGTACGCGCACGGCATCTATGCGATCACCGGTTCACCGCAGCCCGCCAGTCCGCCGAAATCGGCCGTGCCCGCGAACGGCGCAAGGCGGCAAACGCTCGAAAGCTCCTGGCGCACCGCACAGGCACTGTCGCCCGGCCCGCAGGATGCGCTGCTGCACATCCCCGAGAAATCGCGTGACCCGGTAGAGATGTACCTGATCGATCGCGCGGCGCCGCATCCGAATGCACGCACGATGTTGTTCATCGACGCATACACGGGCAAGGTGCTGCGGTTCGTTCCGTATTCGCGGAGCAGCGTCGGGCACAAGCTGTATTTCTGGGCGTTGTCGTGGCACACCGGCGCGATTGGCGGTGTATTCGGGCAACTGTTGCTGCTGTTCGGCGCGCTGTGCGTTCCGGTACTCGCTTACACCGGCGTCCGGAACGTCCTGCGGCGCACGTGGCGTCCGGTGGCGAGCGACGCACGCCTGACCGTGCGCGTCGCGAAGAAAACGGTCGAGGCCGACGGTGTGTGCGCGTTCGAATTGACGGATCCGGCGGGACGCAAACTGCCGCGGTTCGCGGCCGGCGCGCATATCGACGTGCATCTTGGCGACGGTCTCGTGCGCCAGTACTCGCTGTGCGGCGATCCGCGCGAGCGGCGGCGCTACCTGATCGCCGTGCTGCGCGTTGCGGCTTCGCGCGGCGGATCGGCGGCCATGCACGAGCGGGTTCACGAAGGCGATCTGCTCGACATTGGTGTGCCGGTCAATCACTTCGCGCTGGACGAGACCGCGCCGCGTTCGCTGCTGCTTGCGGGAGGGATCGGCATCACGCCGATCCTCGGCATGGCGGAACGGCTCGCGCGGCGCCACGCCGATTTCGAGCTGCACTATTGCGCACGCTCGCAGTCGCGCGCGGCGTTCGTGCAGCGGCTCGTGCGGGCGCCGTTCGCCGGCCGGGCCAGGTTCCACTTCAGCGACGAACACGCGGAGCAACGCTTCGACATCGAGCGCGTGCTCGACAGTCAGTCGCCTCGCACGCATCTGTACATATGCGGACCCGCGGGGTTCATCGATGCGGTGCTGTGCGCCGCACGGAATCGCGGCTGGCCCGAGCCGCAGCTGCACTGCGAGCGCTTCGCGTCGATTGCGCAGAAGCCCACGGCGACGCATGCGTTCGACGTGCAGCTCGTCAGCACGGGCAAGGTGTACCGGATTCCCGAGCACAAGTCCGTTGTCGCGTCGCTGGCCGAACACGGCGTCAGGATCCCGACGTCGTGCGAGCAGGGTGTCTGCGGCACCTGCATCACGCGGGTGATCGTCGGCGAAGTCGACCATCTCGACTGCGTGCTGACCGCCGTGCAACGGGAGCGGCACGGACATTTCACACCCTGCTGTTCGCGCGCGAAAGGGGATCTGCTGGTGCTGGACATCTGAGCGGCGGGGCAAACGCGGGCATCGTGCCATCGGGCGCGATGCCCGCCGCGGCCGGACCGGATCGAAGACCAATAATCCAATCAAGCTGGAGGAGACCGTGGTGATTGGAAGAACGATGGTGGCAATGGCCGTCATGGCGTTGTTTTCGCCGGCGCTCTACGCGCAGGCCGACGGCGGCACGCGCGAGAATGCACTCGCGCCGCGGCCCGGACATGCGACGCTCTATGCGCAGCAGCTGGTGGACCGCACGGTCGCGCTGCACCCGGAGCTCGTCGAGCTGGATCTTCATATGCGCCCCCCCGGAGGAGCGGAAAGCGTCATCGTCGCAGCCAAGTCCGCGAACCGGATCGGCAGAAAGTCGGACCCCGACGATCTCGACGTGGTCAAGACCGGTACGCCGTTCGTGGAAGTGAACAAGCGAGCCGACCAGAACGTCGAGGTGCATCTGCCGCTGCTCGACGTCACGCGCAAAGTGATCGGCGCAGTCGAAGTGACGTTCCCGTATCCGACCGGGTCGGGGCTCGACAAGGAGGCGTTGATCCGGGCGGGCGCACTCATCCGCGACGAGCTGAGCCGGCAGATCCGCTACGGGAACGAACTCTTCGATCCGGTGCTCCCGAGCACGGGCATTCCGGACAATCCGTACGCGCAGACGCTCGTCGACGAGCTGATCCGCAAGCGCCGCGACGTGATGGTGCTCGCGATGCACGTGGCGCGCCCGGGCGGGGGCGGCGACTATCCGATCATCGCGTCGAACATCGGGCGCATCGGCAAGCCTGCCGATGCGGACGACCGGCGTGTCATCGAGACCGGCAAGCCGCATGTCGAGGTCGGCCGCGAAGGAGATCGCCTCGAAGTGGAACTGCCCCTGCAGGACGCCGGCGGCGCTACGATCGGCGCGCTCGGCGTGGTGATGCCGTACCGCGTCGGCGACGACCAGGAGGTGCTCGTGAAGAAGGCCGAGAAGATCCGGGATGAATTGCGAGGGCGGATCCGCGATGCCGCGGCGTTGTACGAACCGAGGCAGCTCGTGCCGGCGACGTCGGTGATTGCGGCGCGACTCGACGCGGAGGCGCTCGGCAACAAGCAATCGCTGCCGATGACCAAGGAGGTGATGGGCGCCGGCGCGCTGCAGACGGCGACGGAAGGCGTGACCGACGCGGTCAAGAACCAGGCCGGCGTCGCGCCGACCAACTCGTCGGGCAGCCCTGCCGACGCGGCCAGCATTCGCGGCATCAAGGTCAACCTGTTCGCGAACTACCGGCTCAATGGCGGCCTGCCGACCGCGAACGTGATGTCGGTGCCGGCGGAGGACAAGCAGCGCGTGGAGACGCTGAAGGGCGCGAACGCGCTGATGTTCGGCGTTGCAAGCCCCGCGGGCATCCTCAACATGGTGACGAAGCGCGCGCCGATGGACAACGACGTCGCCTCGGTGGCGCTGCTCGGCAACTCGTTCGGGCAGTTCGGCGTCGCGGCCGACGTTAGCCATCGATTCGGCAGCGAAAAGCAGTTCGGCCTCCGCGTGAACGCATCCGATACGCACCTCGAAAATGGTGTGCACGGTGCGAATGGGCGCGGCTGGTTCGGCAGCGTTGGCGCCGACTGGCAGGTCACCAACCGCCTGCATTTCCAGTTCGATGTCGAGATCTATCGGAAGGACGTCGTCGAGCAGGGCAGCATCAGCCTGCCGACTGCGGTCAACGGACACATCACGTTGCCGCGCGTGCCCGATCCGAGGAATCTGCTGTCGGGCCCGTGGGCGGTTTTCTCCGCGAAGACGACGAACGTCCAGGGGCGGGTCGACTACGACATTGCGCCCGGCTGGAAGGCGCTCGTCGAAATCGGTCAGTCGGATTCGGATCGCTCGCGCTCGACGACCCGGATCGGCGGATACAACGTGTTCACCGGGGCAGGCGGCATCCCGACCGTCAGTGAGGTGACGCAGCTCTATTTCAACAAGTACAAGCGGGCAGAACTGCTCGGTCAATTCGCCACGGGTCCGCTCTCGCACGACATCACGTTCGGCGTGTCGCGCAGCGAGCGCATCGCCGAGACACCCAGACAAAACACGATCGTGTTGCCGGTGCGGGTCAACATCTTCGATCCCATCCCGTTGCCCACTCCGGTGCCGACCCATCCCGACACGTCGCTGCCAAAGCAGGTCAACGCGGATACCGGCCTCTATACCTACGACATGATCGGCGTCGGGTCGAAGTGGAAGTTGCTGCTCGGCTTCCGCGAGAGCCGGTCGTCGTCGAACGACGGCGTGGTGTCGTCAGCGACCTGGGTCGGGTCTCCGGCATTCGGGATTCTCTACGACCTGCTGCCGACCACCACGCTGTTCGCCAGCTACATGAAAGGCATCGAGGATGGCGGCGTCGCCCCCGCAAACGCGAAGAACGCCTACCAGGTCCTTGCGCCCGCGGTGTCGACGCAGTACGAGTTCGGCGTGCGCGATCACTACTTCAGGTGGTTGCAGTTCAGTGCGTCCGTGTTCGACATCACGCGCGCGAACGCGGTGACCAATCCGGCTACGCAGATTTTCGCCAACGACGGCACGATCGAATACCGGGGCGCGGAAGCCGTGCTCACGCAGGACATCTCGCGCCAGTGGTCGCTGTCCGAAGCCGTCCAGTACCTGCACGCAGTCCAGAAGCCGGAATTCGACATGACGATCAAGGGCCGTACGCCGGAGAATACGCCGAAGTGGATCGGCAACATCGCACTGACGCACCGTCCGCTCTGGCTCCCCGGCCTGTCGCTCACGGTGCGTGCATCGTTCATCACGAAGCGCCCGGTGAACCCGCAGAACCAGGGCTACATCCCCGGTTACACCATCTACTCGCTCGGCGCCAGCTACGCGACCCGGATCGCCGGCAAGCACGTCGACATCAGGGTGGCCGTCGACAACCTGTTCAACAAGCGTTATTGGAACTCGGTGCAGACCGGCACGCTTGGCACAGGAATGGACCGCAGCGTGCGGATGGTGGCCAAGATCGATTTCTGAAAAAACGTAGAGCCCTTTCCATGCCCAACCTTCATCGAATCATCATGAATCTTCTCTCCATTCGGGCCATTGGCCGCATCTTCGCCATCGCGGTCGTACTGGCGGGCATGCTGCCCCCCAGCCCGGCGCGGGCGACAGAGCCGTCGGATAACGACGCGCTGTCGCTGATCATCACCTACCAGACCGCGCCCGCGAACCGGCCCGCGTTGCGCCACGAGCTGGCGCAGTCGACCGCGCGCGAGCTCGCGCGCTGGAAGCACGACGGGCGAATCAGGCAATACAGCCTGCTGTTCAATCGCTATGCCGATTCGGACAACTGGGACGCGATGGCCTTGCTGACGTTCGCGACGCCCGACGACCTGTACCGCTGGCGTACGCTCGAGCAGGCGCAGCCCGCGGCGCTGTCCGCGAAGGCGCTCGCGGTGACGACTTCAATCCATACGACGCCGGTTGATACCAAACGTGCGGAGGCGCTCGACGCGAAGGCGGCGAATCCGGTCTACGTGGTCATCCCGTACAAGACACTGGTCTCAGCCGGCGACTACGAGAAGTACGCGGACGCCTATGTGATTCCGCAATTCAAGGGATGGATGGACGAGGGCGTGCTGTCGAGCTATTCGCTTTATACGAGCCAGTTTCCGGCCGGCCGCCAGTGGACCGCGATGGTACTCCTGCAGTACAAGGACGAGGCGGCCCTCAGCGCGCGCGAGGCGGTGGTGGACAAAGTCCGCCAGCGCCTGACGCACAACCCTGAATGGAAAGCGATCAGCGACAGCAAGAAGAACGTGCGCACCGAAGAACAGGTGGTGATCGCCGATCCCATCGCCGTAAGTCAATGAGCTGTCTGCTCGCAAGGAAGATCCGATGAAAAAAATCGCACTTACCCTCGTTGCCGCTTGCCTGGTCGGCGGGCAGGTCATCGCCGCCGAACCGGCCACGCCCGCTGCCGATGCGGCGCCGCAACGCATCGTCCTGCTCGTCGACGAGATCAAGGCCATCCGCAATTTCCCTGTGGTGCTGGCGGAGCGTCTCGGCTATCTGAACGACGGCAAGATGGCCGTGACTGTCATGAACATCCGCGACGACGTGTCGACGGCCGACATGCTGAATGACGGACGGGTCGACGCGGTGGTCGCCTACTACCATCACAACGTGGTTAACCAGGCGCACGGCATCGATACGCAGGCCGTTGTCACGCTCGGCGTGACGCCGGGCGCGAAGGTGCTCGTCGCGAACCAGGCAAGGGAGAAATACCAGAGCGCGACTGACCTCAAGGGCGCGCGTTTCATTGCGGGCGGCGCCGGGTCGTCGAAGAGCACGGTCGCGAACGCGCTCGTGCTGGCGGGCGGTCACGGCATCGGCGATTACACGCGGCTCGGAACCGACGGCAAGGAGAAGAATGTCGACGCGCTGCGTGACGGAAGCGCTGATTTCGTCGTAGCGCCGACGCCCGACGGGGATCTCTATGAGTCGAAAGGCGTGGCCACGGTGTTCGCGGACCTGACGTCGGTCGACGGCACGCGCCGGAGTCTGGGCACGCTGTTTCCGTCGAGCACGGTCTACATGTCGGGCGCACGCGTTCGGGCGCATCCGGAGATTGCGCGGCACCTGGCCGGCGCGTTCGTGCGCACGCTGCAGTACATCAATTCCCATTCCCCCGAGCAGATCCTGGCTGTCATTCCGCCGGAGATCAGCGGCAAGGACCGCGTGGCTTATCTGAAGGTGTTGAAGGAGGAGATCCCGATGTTCGCGAACGACGGACGCATGCCGGACGATGGCGCGACGAAGGAGTGGCAGGTGCTCGCCGCGGCGAATCCGGCTTACGGGTCGGTGAAGGTCGATCGGACCTACACCAATGCGTTCGTCGACGAAGCGCTGCGTACGCTGCACTGAGCAGAAGCGTTTTATTCGCGCGGGGGCGGCCGGCGTGCGCTGCGTTCCGTCCGCGCGGCGCATACAGCGCGATGCTGCAGCCGGTCGCGACGTCGTTCAAGCGTAGCGCCATCCCGTGCATCGTCGCGACGGCGGCGGCGAGGCTGAGCCCAAGGCCGCTGCCGGCTGTATGCCTGCTCGTCTCCGTGCGATAGAACCGCCGCAGCACCGCCTGCCGCTCCTCGGGCGGGAGCCAGGGGCCGTCGTCGGCGATCGTGATGCCGATGCCCGTCGCGTCGCGAAACGGCTGGATCGATAGATGGACGCCTTCCGGCGCGAACTTGATCGCATTGTCGATGAGATTGGCCAGCGCTTCGAACAGGAGGTCACGGTCTCCATGCAGTTCGAGCGGACCGTCCGGCGCCCGGTGGTAGTCGAGCGTGACGCGCTTGTCTTCGGCGGTGGGTTCGTAGTATTCGACGACGTCGTTGGTGACCGTGGCGAGATCCACGAGGGCGAAACTCTGCTGACGCGCGTGGGACTCGATCCCGGAAATGCGCAGCAGCGCATTGAATGTGTGCAGGAGGCTGCCCGTCTCGACGATCGTGTCGTCGATGGCCGCAGGATAGTCCGCCTCGGTCCGTGCGCGCCTCTGGGCTCGTTCGAGCCCCGCGAGCAGGCGAGTGAGCGGCGTGCGCAAGTCGTGCGCGATCGCGTCGCATACGCCCTTGACCTCGTGCATCAGCCGCTCGATCTCGTCGAGCATGCCGTTGACGACGCGCACGAGCCTTCCGACGTCGTCGTGTTGCGTATGCACCGGCAGGCGCCGGCTCAGGTTGCCGGACACGATCTCCTCGATCGAGTGCGTGACCGGAATTGAATGCGGGCACTGGCGTCTCGCCGCAAAAAGCAATGCGATGCGCGGCGGTCTCGCGAGCGCCTGGAACGGGTCGCTCGGATAGGTTGGAGGCACAGTACGGCTGCGCATTAAAGGCAACCCTAAGAATTCCTTAAATTTTTTAATGCAGATTTCAGATTGTGTTTATCCGGCGTCGCTATTGTTGGATCGTGGTCAGCAGTTCGGATCTTTGCCGTGCAAGCGCTCCCGCACCATCAGGAGCGTTCGCTGCCACCGGGTCAAGGCACGGTATATCCATTGCAGCCGAAGGAGAGCAGTCATGCGCGCCGCCGATAACTCCCTGCACTCGCTGGTCGACAAGTGGCTTGGCCTGGGACTGGCGAACCCCGTCCGCGTCATGCGCTTCGGGCACACGCCGGCGAACCGGCGGCGCTATGCACTGGTGCAGACGCGGCGCCCGACCGGCATGCTGTCGATGTTTTTCTTCCGCAATGACAATGGTGGGTGGTGCGTATTCCCGCCCACCGAAGCGAGTCCCGCGATGCGCTTCGCCGCGCTGTGCATGCCGCAGAGCTGCGATTGCAATGGATGATGGCGAGTCTCACTGCAACGGCTGATCTGCGAAAAGTGTGCCGATCCAGGTGAGGATCGCAGTGACTGCGAGTCACGCCGGAACGACGCTAGTTCATGATTTGCGCCGCCGGTCTCACAATCGAGCTATACGCTGCTTCGGTTAACAAACCCGGCATGTCATTCGATGAGAGCTGTAGAGCGAGAGCCTGTGCCAACGCAAACCATGGCGATCTCGGCGCCCGCCCCGCGAGCCGCCAGGAGAAACCTCGAAAAGGAATCCGGTCGGCCGGTCGGCGTCCTCCTGGATTTGCAGGGACCGAAGCTTCGGCTTGGAACATTTCAGGCCGGAGCGGTCGAGCTTTAGGTCGGCCAAAAGTTTCGGCTCGACCTGGATCCGACACCGGGCGATAGCGAACGCGCGCCTTTGCAGCACCCTGAAATTTTTGCCGCAATCGAAGCAGGCTCTGAATTGTTGCTCGATGACGGCAAGGCGAAGCTGCGTGTAGAAGCGAAAGGTAGTGACTTCGCCGAAACCTCCGTCATCGTCGCAGGTCGGATCTCGGACAGGAAGGGGGTCAACGTTCCAGGCGCGATGTTGCCTATATCGCCGCAAGGATCGGGAGGACCTTTCTTTCGGGCTCGAGAACGGGGTCGACCGGGTTGCACTCGCATTCGTGCAGCGCCCGGAAGACATTGACGAAGCCCGTGCCATCATCGGCGATCGGGCGTGGATCATGGCGAAGCTTGAGAAGCCGCTTGCGATTGACCATCTCGACGAAATCATTGAGCGTTGCGATGGGATTATGGTGGCACGGGGAGACCTTGGGGTCGAATTGCCTGCGGAACAGATCCCCGAATTGCAGCGGCGAATCGTCCGGAGCTGTCGGGAAGCCGGAAAGCCCGTCATCGTCGCAACGCAGATGCTCGAATCGATGACAAATTCGCCGGTTCCAACGCGAGCGGAAACCTCCGACGTGGCGGGCGCTATTTACATAGGCGCGGACGCTGTCATGCTTTCTGCAGAATCGGCTAGTGGAAGATTTCCGTTGGACGCGGTGTCTGTCATGAATCGGATCATTGAACGGGTCGAACGCGATCCCGAGTATCGAACCGGAATCGATGCGTCACATACCAAGGCGCAGTCAACAACGGCAGACGCAATTTGTTGCGCCTTACGGCAAGTCGTTCGGATAATCGCGCCCGCGATTACCGTGACGTACACATCGTCGGGATTCACGAACCTTCGCGCGGCTAGAGAGCGGGTATCCACAGCGATTATAGCGATGACACCTTCGGTGGTGATCGCTAGCAGACTCGCCCTTGTTTGGGGTGTCCACGCGTTGCCGTTTAGAAACGCACACGACGTCGGCGAGATGATCGAACTCGCTTGCGAAGCGGCAGCGAGCGAAGGCTTTGCGCGTCAAGGTGATTCGGTGGTGATTGCAGCGGGATTGCCATTTGGGGAATCAGGGACGACCAACCTCCTGCAAATTGCTAAGCTCGATGCAATGGCGTGAGCGTTAAGTTGGGTAATGGGTCCATTTTAGTAGCGCACGCTTAAAAGTAATCCGGGAATGACGCGCGCCGAAGTACACCAGCAACTGGTGCAGGCACAGGCCGATGGGCTCTTGCCGGTACCGGAGAACAACTATCCGCCGCCAGCCACAAGACTTGGCCGCAACAAGGAGCTTCATGCAATCGAGTACCAGAACGACCCGTTTAGCGCGACTGCGTTCGCCTCTGCGAGCCCGACGGATTGGGGCGTCACGTCTGACTGATGCAAAGGGAAGACGAACGCGCGCCCACGTATGGACTCTCGATGCGTGGGCGTGGGATGGCGCGATGAAGCGCGAACCGGTTAGAACTGGTGGCGAATGGCTACGCGCGTGATGACCTGATTTGCTGTCGTCGAAGGCGAATCTGCACCCGTGATAAACGCCGTGTTGAGCGGCGCCGCGGACGCACTGCCGCCCGTCAGGTGCTGATACATACCCTGCACGTACACGTCAGTACGCGGCGACAGGTTGTAGTCCGCCATCAGTCCAACCTGATGCCACGTCGGCTTCGAATCGCCGGCGGCGCTATTGAAGTGACCGATCGTGTAGTTATACATCGCTCCGACGAACGCATTCTTCAGGAACTGATACTTCGCGTTCAATTCAAAGTTGTCGAACTTCAGGCTGCTTGCCGTATTCGCGAAGCTGCCGACATAGACGGAGCCCGTCGCGTTATTAAGCGCCGTGTGGCTATATACGAAGCCGAGTTTCGCAGAGCCGATCGTGTAGTTAATCCCGGCGCCCCACACCTGTTGGCGACTCGCGAAAAAATTCGTGTCGTCGGCTGCAAGCGACCCACCGGAGTTTCCGCCCGGGTTGTTGATCTGCATGTACGCCGCTGCGACTGAAACGTTGGCGGCGACGAATTGGGCGCCGAGGCTATACGACCGGTTGTCAGCAAAGCCACCCGCCTGATTGCTAAAACCGTACAGACCGCCAAAAGAAAAGCCGCCGTAGGCGTTACTGGTGTACTTCACGCTGTTGTTCAGTCGGAACGAATTGTCTGTATTGTCGTTGTCGTACGGATGCGACAACAGATAGCCACCCCAATTGCCGTTCGCCGTAAGCGGGGCGAGATAGTCGACGACTGAATCATACTGACGGCCCATTGTCAGGGTCCCGAGCTTCGTGTTGCTCAAACCGATGTACGCCTGCCGGCCGAACATGCGCGAACTCTGTCCAAGTGCGCCGGAGTTGACGTCGAAGCCATTTTCCAGCTGAAAGAGGGCCTTCGTGCCACCGCCCAGATCTTCGCTGCCTTTCACGCCCCATCGGCTGCCTTGTGCAAAGCCGCTTTCCATCTGCACAGCCGAACCTTGCTTAGTATTGTTCGTATAGTTCAGACCTTCGTCGATCAGGCCATACAGCGTGACGCTGCTTTGCGCCAGCGCGGCCATCGGGACGATCGTGCAACCGATCGCTGCGCCCGTAATGAGGAGTCGCTTCATGAGTGTAGATTCCTAAGGTTTGCTTGAGTACCTCGCCATGATCTAGCAGGCTGCGGAAATACCTCGCGCTGAAGTCATCGCGACGGATAGCAAAAGCGTTGATGTAAGAACCTCACCCGCCCCCTGGAGATCATGCGCGGCACCGACACGTTCACCGAGAGTCTGTTTTC
>NZ_VZQQ01000073.1 GCF_014397785.1 Paraburkholderia podalyriae | reverse complement strand
AAGGGCTTGGCCAAGAACACCGCGCAACTGTTCAGCCTGTTCGCTCTGGCGAATCTGGTGATTGCGCGAAATCTGATGCGATCGGTCCATGGGAGCAATCCGTCAGGCGCATGAAAAATGCGAGCAGCGAGGCTCGTTTGCGCGTCCAATTCAGCGAATTGAGCGTCGAATCGCTTTGTCATCCGGAAAATTCGACGCCGTCTCGACTGCAATTTGGGCAGTTGGGCCATTGATCAGCGTTTCCCTAGCGTTCCACCGGATACATGTGACGTCCTGCACGTCCCTGTGATAATCACCACGGCGATCAAGGAAAAGCGAGGCCTTTTTCTTCGAGGATCCGGCAGACCTCCAGAACTGGCAGCAAGTGTCGACCGCGTCTTCGTCGGTAATGGGGCAGCGCGTTTCGTACCGCCTCTTCTGCAGAAGTCCTGCCCGAGCGGTCGAGAAACTTTCCAAACGAGGTCATTCCAATTCCTGCGACTGCTACGCGGCCGGTCAAAGTCCCTCCAGTTCGTCAAATGCAAATCTAACCGAGGGCGCCGTGTCAACCCGGCGTGGGCTCACTTTATCTAAAATAATATCTGTTTGCATATCGCCCAGCAAGTAGATACTTGTCGATTGACACACAAATATATCTTGGCTGACTTTCGCTGGAGGAAATGCAGGGCTAAAGCCGGGCACAGCGTCAGTGCGGTGCAAATGCAATCGCCGCACGGCCCCATGTGGCATTAGGTGCTCAAAGGGGCATTGTCATGTTGTCGGCGGATTGATCGAGATGCGGCGACGATATCGGGCATGAAAAGAGCCGCCGCGCAGCAAACGCACCTGCCATCGACACCATCTTCCAAGCTGGCTACCGATTTCCGCCCGACTTGATCAGCTACGGCTCTGTCGCGGTAAGAGCGTTGGAAAAGACAGTGTTGGCATGATATGGATTGCTTACGTTGCCAAGTAGTAGAATTGCTCGGCGGGCGTCTGGTCGGTGGCGCTGCTTTTCATTTGCCCTTTCATGATCATGTGCATGGTCTCGATGCCGCCGAGAATGATGCGGGCGCACCGAAAATTCTTGGAGCCCATCATCGGTCTGGTCCGGCGTTTGATGGCCCGGTGGTCCTGCTCCACAATGTTGTTCAAATACTTGTTCTGACGAATCTTGATCGGTTTCTCACGTTCAGCGTTCAGCGTTGAACGCCTGCAGCGCCGCCGGATTCGACCCACTTTTATCGATCGTCGCGGTCTCCGGCTCGCCGTTCTGGACGATTGCCTCTTCGAAGTAGCGTCGGGCCGCCGCCTTGTCGCGATGGGAACGCATCGAGCGGACGTTACCTCCTGCGCAAAAAGAAACGTCCTGCGCCGTCAACACCACGCATCGGACCGTGCGATGCGCATCGCACATCAGCGTGCCTCGGCAAGTTCTCCGGCGAGATGCCCGTAAAGGGCGTTTTCCCCTTCCGGTCGATTGAGCTGAATTCGAGCATTCCCGCCAGTTTTCTGGAAGCTGATGGCTTTGAAGTTTTCCATGACAATTTTCGAGCTGAATCACTTGGCGGGGGCACGCTCGACAATCACTTGCCGTCCGGCTTTGTCGCAACCGTGACGATCGGCGTGGCCTTCCCTCCCGCCAACAAGCTCTTCGTGACGTATCAGGTCACCACGTTGACGGCAGCGCCACGCGCGAACGCTTCGATGTTGCACACGAGTTGATCCGCCAACGCCTGGACGGCCTCGTCGCTGGCCCACGCCACGTGAGGTGTGAGGATGAAGTCCGGGCGCTGTAGCAGTCTCATGAAGGGATGATCCCCGGGCGGCGGTTCAACTGACACTACGTCGAACGCAGCGCCAGCGATCTGTCCGCGCTCAAGCGCCTCGGCCAGTGCAGTCTCATCGACAAGCCCGCCGCGCGCCGTATTGATCAACAATGGCTTTTTCTGCATCATTTCGAACTCGCGCGCCGAGATCATGCCGCGGGTCTCCGGCAATAGAGGGCAATGCAGCGTGAGAATGTCGGCCCTTTCCAGAGTGCGTTCAAACGGCGTGTAAAGGCAACCCTGATCCGAACGGCCCTTGAATCCGGAAAAGAGAACGTTCATACCGAGTGAGCGGCCAATCGCAGCGACCGCCTGACCCAGTCCGCCATCGCCGATGATGCCGAGGGTGGCACCTGCGAGATCGCGAATCGGGTGATCGAAAAAGCAGAACTGCCTAGCCTCTTGCCAGCGCCCCGCGATGACAGAATCTCGATAAGCGCAGATGCTTCGGCGCAACGCGAAGATCAGCGCGAAAGTGTGCTCGGGAACCGTGTGCACCGCATAGTTCCGGATGTTGCTGACCACGACGCCAAGCTCACGGCATGCCTGCAAGTCGACGTTATCGGTTCCAGTTGCTGCGACGGCGACCATTCGCAAATTGCGCGCGCCTTGCAGGGCTTGGCGCGTGAGTTTCACCTTGTTGGTGATCACCACATCCGCATCGCGTAAGCGCACTCCCACCTCATCTTCGGCGGTACGGGCATATACCTGCAATTCATGCTGAAAGCTGAAGGCAGGCAAACGCGTTTCAGGTGACAGGGTGTCCCTGTCGAGAAAGACAATTTTCATTGGATGGCTGTTGTTGAGAGAGATAAAAGCGCAAGATCAGAAAGGCGCCTCATCGCCAAGTCGGAACTCGTGGGTGATCGTGTCCAACTGGTCGAGGACCTGTTCATCCAACCTCGTGTCGCCCGCGAGCAGCACCTGCGACAGCTGGGACGCGCGACTCACCCCCAAGACCGCGCAGGTCACGCCGCGCTGAGCCAGCAGCCAAGCCACCGCCAGCCGCTCAGGAGAAATGCCTGCATCCTGGGCGACGTTCACGATCCGGCCAACCGCTTCGAACTCTTTTTCATGCCAGTACCGCTGCCTGTACGCAGCCGCCGCGCTGCCCGCGCCGAAGCGCGTCGCCGCCTCAGGGGGCTCCCCATTAAGATACTTTCCCGTCAGCAAGCCACCAGCTAGAGGGTTGTAGCAGAGCGTCGCGAGGTTCTCCGCCTCGCACATGGGGGTCAGGTCGCGCTCGAACTGGCGGAACAGCAGGTTATAGCGGGGCTGAACGGTAACGGGCTTCACCAGTCGAAGCGCCTCGCACCGCCCAAGCGCACGTGCTATGCGCCACGCGCCCCAATTGGAGACGCCGACGTAGCGCGCCCGGCCGCTGCGTACGATCGTGTCGATCGCCTCGAGCGTCTCGTCAAGGGGCGTGGAGGGATCGTCCCGGTGCAACTGGAAAAGGTCCACATAATCGGTCCCGAGCCGGGCGAGCGACGCGTCGATTGCGCTCAGGAGATGTTTGCGCGATGTGCCAGCGTTCCATGGCAGTGGACCCATGGGCCCCCCGGCCTTTGTTGTGACGATGAAGCGTTGTCGGCGCCCCTTCAGCCATCTGCCGATGATCTCCTAGGTCAAGCCCTTGCGCTCGTCCGGCGCGTCGCTGGGGTATCGGTTCGCAGTGTCAATGAAATTGACGCCGGCCTCCGTGGCGGGATCAAGGATTGCGACAGACTTGCTTTCGTCGGCACTGGAGCCGAACGTCATGGTTCCCAAACACAGGCGCGAGACGTGCAAGCCGGTGTTACCAAGGCGGATCAGGTTGCTACTGCCCATACATTCCTCGCAGTGAATTCATAGCGCTCCGCGCTTTAATTTTTTCGGAGTTGCATCAGACGCGCGACAACCTCCGGATCTGCCGCGAATGCGTAGCAACTGTCCACCCATGCGCGTCGCTCCCGGGATCGCCGATTGTCGCCACCCGCTGCGGCGCAAGGCCCGGCATTAACCAGTGCCAACGTGACTTTGTCGACAGGGTTCCGCCGAATTCCTCAGGGATGGACAGCCCGTAGGAGCCTATCTCCCGCAAGGCTGAGTCCACATCTTCATGCACTTCGTTCGTCCCGTGGAAGTGCGGCTCGTACCCTAACAAGTCGTTGACCACCTTTTGCGTCGACGCCTGCATGGCGAGTGAGTCGTCGGAGAGCTTGAAGTCCAAGAATTTCCTTGGTGAGTTAGTTAAATGGGTTGAAGACCTATATAAGCGCGCGGCTCAGATCCATCGGGTGAAACTCCCCACCGCCTCTCGCGGCGTTCTGTAGGTGTTGACGTCCGCGGCCTCATCGGCATAACCGAGCGCCATGCCGCAAACCAACATTTCATTGGAACCCGCGCCGATGAAAGGCATGACGATCTTCGCGCAGTTGTTCCACGCCGCCTGGGGGCAGGTGTGCAGGCCGAGGGCGCGCGCCGCCAGCATCAGCGTTTGCAGGAACATGCCGTAGTCGATCAGTGAGCCGCGGCCCATGACGCGGTCGATGGTGAACATGAGGCCGACCGGCGCGTCGAAAAAACGGTAATTTCGCTGCGCCTGCGCATGCATCTTGTCCTTCTCCCCTTTTCCGATTCCGAGGTGACCGTACAGGGTCAAGCCGTTGTGACGTCGCCGGTCGATGTAAGGCGAGACCCACTCCGCAGGGTAGTAGCCGTCCACCTCGCCGTACTCGGCGGCCAGGGAAGAATTAGCACGGGTCGCATCGTGTGCAGCACACACTTTCTCGACCAGTGCATCGCGTCGATCGCCCTGCAGCACATACACCTTCCACGGCTGGGTGTTCGTGCTGGACGCCGCGCAACTCGCGATCCTCAGAATTTCGTCGACTTGCTGGCGCAAGACCGGCTTGTCGGGCGAGAACGCACGGCACGAGAACCGGCTCTCGATCGCCGATATCACGCTAGCCGGGTCGCAAACGACTGCATTGACTTGGGACGTCGTCATTGAAGTACCTCCATGGTTTGGCACCTCAGACCGTGCCCGCGTGGCGCAGCTCGGCAATCTGCTCGCTGGAGAGCCCCGCGAGTTCGCGGAGGACCTCATCGGTATGCGCGCCCAGGGCGGGCGCTGGCCTGATTTGGGGCGACGGTGTCCCGCTGAAGCGGGGCTGCACCGCCGGCATCTTCAGTTCGCCAATTTGCGGGTGCTCGACGGTGGCGATGCTCCCTCGGGCCTGGTAGTGCGGGTCTGCGACGATGTCCTTGATCGAGTAGATCAGGGAATAAGCGAGGCCTTTTTCTTCGAGAATCCGGCACACCTCCAGAACCGGCAGCGACTTGATCCATCCGGCGACGATGTCGTTGACTTCCTCGACGTTCGCGGTACGTTTCGCGTGGCTGGAAAAGCGCTCGTCGCCGACAAGGACCGGAATGGCTTCGCACAGGCGACCGAACATGCGGTCGTTCGACACGGTCAGGACGATGTAGCGTCCATCGCACGTTTCGAAATGATCACCCGGGGCGGCCGCGAAGTGAAGGTTGCCCGTCCGCTCGCGCGGCAGTCCCAGCTTCTCGTACGCCGTGACCATCACGTCCGTGAAGCGAAACACTGTTTCGTACAGCGAGAGATCAATTTGCTGACCTGCGCCGCCGCGCATATCACGGTGGTAGAGCGCCACCATTGTTCCGAAAGCGCCAAGGACCGCTGTGGAATAGTCGGCCATCGCCGTGCCGAGCTTCACCGGAGCGCGGTCTGGATAGCCCGTGGCGTTCAGCGTGCCGCCCATTGCGAGGGCAATGCGGTCGTATCCTGCGCGGTTTGCGTACGGACCAGTCTGGCCATACCCGGAAACACTGAGCATCACGAGCCTGGGGTTTACTTCGCTCAGGTGCTTCCACGACAGGTTCCATTTATCCAGGATGCCGGGGCGGAAGTTCTCCACGAACACATCGGCGTGCTTCACCATCTCCCTCAGAATCCGCTGGCCTTCGGGATGGTGCAGATCGAGCGTCACGGACTTCTTGTTTCGCCCTTCGACATTCCACCAAAGGCTTTCACCTTCCACCGACGGCCCGATATGGCGCAGCGAGTCTCCGCGGCCAGGCTGCTCGATCTTGATCACGTCCGCGCCGAGGTCTGCAAGCAGCGTTGCGGCAACCGGGCCTGCCACCATGGTGCCGATGTCGATCACCCGGATGCCGGCCAACGGCCCTTTGTCTTTCGTTTCCATACACAATCCTTCAAATTGTCGATATCAGCCGAGCTGCCTTAGGTCAGGGCGATCGGCGAACACTGCGCTAATCCAGTCGCCCCTTTGCTCGAACAAGAGAGACAACGCGACCCACTTCGCCTGCTCCTGACTCTAAAAACGGACTGCGTCAGCGGGGGATCCGGGAAGCGGCTCAAGCCCTTTAGCGCGCAAGTCGGAGTCATGCTTCGGGTCCCGCAGGTATGCGTCGACTGCCAGCACGACCAGGCTCATCACGCCGCGCCGGGTGTGCTTCCAGTGCATGCTCACGGTTGTCTCTTTTGATGTTGATGTCGTGCGGAGGGGAGGACTAGTTGCCCTTGAACTGCGGAGCGCGCTTTTCCTTGAAGGCCGCAAGCCCTTCGACCCGGTCCGCAGAAAAGTGGTGCAAGTTGCTCAAGGCCCGTTCATAGCGCAGTCCGATGGACAGCGGCTGATCCAGCGAATCATTGAGCGCCTGCTTCATGCGACCGAGGACCAGCGGACTCTTGGTCGCGAGCTTCCTGGCAAGAGCCTCCACGGCGCTGATGAAGCCGTCATCGGCGAACACCTGGTTGACGAGGCCAAGCGCCTTCCATTCGCTGGCCGGATGCATGTCGCCCGTGAACATGAGGAGTTTGGCGTTGTTCAATCCTACCTTCCTCGGCAGGCGGACCGTAGCGCCCGCGCCCGGGAATAGCGCGTAGTTCGAGTGGGCATCGCCAAGACGGGCAGACTCTGCGGCGATGACGAGGTCACAGGCGAGCACCAGTTCCAGTCCGCCGGCGACGGCAATCCCGTTGATCGCGGCGATAACCGGCATGGAACAGGCTTCGATCAGCTCCGTCAGCGCCCCAATGGCTTTGACAAACTCAGCGCCGCTTTCCGGGCGGCTCCTGGCGGGATCCTTTAAATCGGCACCGGCGCAGAAGGCGCGGCCCTCGCCTGTCAGAACGATGACGCGGACGTCCGGATCGCACTGCGCATCGGTGATAGCCGTTGTCAACGCGTCGACAAGCGAAAGCGTCAGCGAATTCAAGGCCTGCGGTCGATTCAGCTTCAGCCATAAAACGCCGTCGCCCTGCTGTCGTTGAAGTTCTCCAGTGTTCTTGGCTATTTCCATTTGTGACTCCTATTGGCTTGCGCCTTATGTGTTGAATGAGATGGCTTACTACCGCAGACCGAGCGACTTCGCGACGATGCCGCGCAGCACTTCTTTGGTTCCGCCGCGAATCGTGCAGGAGGGTGCGTGCAGGATGACGTTGGCCAGCGCCGCGCTGTACGCGTCGGAGGCGCCCGGCTCCGGCTCGGTCTGCAGGACGAGCCGGAGAGTCTCGGGAATCTCCTGCTCGAAGCAGGTACCGAGGTCCTTGACCAGGGCCGCATGCAATGAGGCGTCCTGTTCGTCGGTGATCATTGTGGCGATCGAGCGCGACATCCTCCTGAGCGTCGAGAGGTGAGCGACCAGGCGACCCACCGTCCGGGCGCCCTCAGCCGACGGCTCTTTCTTCAGTACAGCGACGAATTCCTCGACCGCGCCCATGTGGGACATGAACCGGTCAGGCCCGCTTCGCTCGAAGGTGAGCTCGCTCGTGACCTGTTGCCAGCCTTGGCCTTCAACCCCGATGAGAGCATCGTCAGTGAGAAAGACGTCCTGGAAGTGGACTTCGTTGAAGTCGTGGTCTCCGGCGATGTTGGCGATGGGCCGGCAGGTGATGCCGGGCGTCTTCATGTCGACCAGGAACTGGCTCAAGCCGGCCTGCCGCACTTCACTCGCAGGCGCTGTACGGCACAGCAGGATCATGTAGTGCGTGCGGTGCGCGCTCGACGTCCAGATCTTGGCACCATTCACAAGCCAGCCGCCGTCCACCTTAGTGGCACGCGTGCGCACGGATGCGAGATCCGACCCCGAGTCCGGCTCGCTCAGGCCGATGCAGAAATAGCACTTTCCGGCGGCAATCCGGGGGACGACCTCTTCGCGCTGCCGCTCGTTGCCGAACCGCAGCAGCAGCGGCCCGCTCTGGCGCTCGGCCACCGCATGCGCAAAGATCGGTGCACGAACGGCGAGCAGTTCCTCCAGAACGACGAGACGTTCCATCAGTCCGTACCCGCCGCCGCCATAACGCTCGGGAAAGCCCATGCCGATCCAGCCGCGCTTGCCAAGGGCCTCGCTGAACTCGGGATCAAAGCCGCCAAAAGCAGCGGCGCCGTGCCGATCGCCGTGCCAGCCGTCAAGAAACTCGCGCACTTCAGCTCGAAGCCCCTCAGCGATCTCGGACTGACGCGGGCGGGGAAAGGAAAGGTTGTTCATCGTGCTGCTCCTGCTTCTGCTGCGCCACTTGCGGTCGTCGCCGTTGGCACCACCGCGCGCCAGAGGGACTGTCCGGGGGCACCGGCCAGGATGCGTTCGCCAAGCTCGCGAGACCAGAAAGCCTCGTTGCCGCACTCGTCTCGCCAGGACCAGAGCCGCTTGGTGAACTGGTGCAGTTCGTGTTCCTCCGTGAAGCCGATGGCGCCGAACACCTGGTGCGCGATCGCGCAGGCCTGCCCCGCTGCCTCACCGGTGCGGATCTTCGCGCTGGCGGCGGCAATGCTCTGGGTGAGGGGCTCGCCCACCCCATCCAGCCACTCATCGATCGCTTCGCTGCCAGCCTCGGCAGCCGCACGCGCGGCTGCCGCCTGCGTCGCGAGAACGGCAATGCTCTGCTGCACCGCCTGGAACTTGCCGATTGGTCGGCCGAATTGCACGCGAAGGTTGGCGTACTCAACGGCAAGAGCGAGGGACCGTTCGATCGCTCCGGCCATGAGAGCACTGCGCAGGATGGCTGCAAGGCAGAGCAGCTCACGCGCGTCAAAAGGCGCGGGGACCACCGCCTGCGGCACAACGCCTTCGAGCACCAGCGTATCGCGCGGCTCGCCGGCGAGATTGCGGCCTGATGTGATGGAGACGCCCGCCGCATCCCGGGCCAGGACGATCAGTTGAGCGGCTGTGCCGGAACCCACGATGAAGGCGACATGCGTGCATGCGTCGCCCCATGGGACACGGGGCAGCGTGCCATCGACGCGCCAGCCGTCGCGGGCGGAACCCAGCCGGATCTGCCCGGAGTGCGCCGACGACGCAATGGTCGGCAAGGTTGCGCCCTCAACGCCTGCGTGGTCTAAAAGCCAGTGTCCGACCATCGCTTCCGCCAGCGGAGCGGCCGCGGCATGCTCACCGGCCAGGACCAGAAGCCTGCACGCATCCGCCCAGCTCACGCCGGCGCCATCCTTGCTCTCAGGCAGCAAAGCCTTGTCGAATCCGGACGCTTGCAGGACTGCCCACAGGTCCTCGGGCTTGTCCACGAATATCCGGAGGGCCGCTTCATGCAGCATGTCACCCGTCTCTTCACTCATCGCTTGCTCCTGCGTCTCTTCACTCATCGCTTGCTCCTGGTGGTTGTCTCCGTCCCGTCAGACGGGATCCCAAGTGAAGATGTCGCGCGACTTGTCCAGCGGAAAGAACGAGGGCTTCATCATGGGCAGCGCCACTTCAAGACAGGTATCGACGGTCCAACCCTCGCTGCGGTGCGCGGTACGAATCGGCCGCGGCTGGGAGAACAGGTAGATCTCGTTGCTGCGAACGCCGAAGATCTGACCGGTCACGTCGAGGGCTTCGTCGGTGAGCAGCGCGCAGGTGAACGGCGCAATCTTGGCAACCTCCATGCGCTGGTTGACCAGCGTGCGAGCCAGACCCTCGGGGGTGTCTGTCGGGATCGAGCTGACCATGCGGGTGAATGCAAACGGCGCAATACAGTTCGACCGCACCTTGAAGCGATCCATGTCGAGTGCGATCGATTTCGACAGGCCGACGATGCCCATCTTCGCGGCGGCGTAGTTGGCCTGCGCGCCATTGCCGATCAGCCCTGAGGTCGAAGTCATGTGCACGATGGCGCCGGACTCCTGGTTCCTGAAGTGCGGCGCGACGGCACGGGCCATGTTGAAGCAGCCCTTCAGGTGCACCTTCACCACCGCGTCGAAGTCCTCTTCCGACATCTTGTGGAAATAGCCATCGCGCAGGTTGCCCGCGTTGTTCACCAGCCCATCGACGCGCCCGTACACGTCGAGCGCATTCTGGATAATTTGCTGGGCGGAACTCCACTCGGCCACGCTGTCGGTGTTGGCACTGGCCTCGCCGCCCGCGGCGCGAATCTGGTCGACAGTCTGCTGGGCCGGTCCGGCGCTACTGGCGCCGTCGCCCTCCATGTTCACACCCAAGTCGTTCACGACAACCTTCGCGCCCTGGCGTGCCGCCTCGAGTGCAATCTCCTTGCCCACGCCGGCGCCTGCGCCGGTCACCACGATTACTTTGCCTTGCAGTCGTTGCGTCATCGCTGACTCCTTTATGCCGTGAGAATGGACACAACCGCTACCGCGGACTCGTGACCGACCTGGCCGCCCGAGTTTTGCGCCAGAGCGACCTTGGCGGAATGGCGTTGCCGTTCCCCTGCTTCACCGCGCAACTGCTGGACCAACTCGGCGATCTGAGCCGCACCGGTGGCGCCGATCGGATGGCCCCTGCTGAGCAGGCCGCCGCTCGGGTTGACGGAGATCCGGCCGCCAATGTCTGTAGCACCGCTTCGCAGCAGCTCAACGCCCTGTCCTTCAGGACAGAACTGCACGACCTCGTAGTTGATGAGCTCACCGGGAGCCGATGCGTCGTGAACCTCAGCAACGTGGACCTCGTCCGGCCCGATCGAGGCTTCCTTGTAGGCGGCCTTCGCGGCGCTGACCGAAGCGCTCGGCTTGGTGGGGTCCGCCATCCCGGACAAAAGGACGGAGCTTGCAACCCACACAGGCCTGCATCCCGTCAATTGGGCCGCGACGCGGCTCGAGACGAGAACGATTGCCGCTGCGCCATCCCCGATCGATGAGCACATTGGAAGCGTGAGCGGCTCGCTGATCATGCGAGCGGCCAGGACCTCTTCGACCGTCGTCTCCTTGCGGAACTGTGCGTACGGGTTCATGGCGCCAGCACGCCGGCTCTTGACGGTGATCCGGGCGAAGTCCGCTGGCGTCGTCCCGGTCGCTTTCATGTAGCGCCGCGTGCGTTCCGCGTAGATATCCATGAAGATGGATCCGCTGCCGGAACCAATGTGCGACGGCATGACATCTTCCTTGTCCACCGCTCCTCCGAACGCCCCGAACGACACCGCTTTGTCAGGATGGCTCAGTTTCTCCGCACCGACAGCCATTGCGACGTCCGACTGGCCGCTGGCAACCGAATGCCAGGCGAGGTGGAAAGCCGTGCTGCCGGTCGCGCAGGCATTCTCGACGCTGACCATCGGCTTTCCCAGCAGGCCGGTATACCTCAGTGCGGCTTGCGCGCGCACCATCTCCTGGCCCGTGATGAGTCCGGCTGCCGCGTTGCCGAAAAAGACGCGGTCGACGCGCTCGGCACCGATGCCTGCATCAGCCAGCGCGTTCCGTACCGCCTCTTCCGCGGAAGTCCTGACCGAGCGGTCCATAAATTTTCCGAAGGAGGTCATTCCAATGCCGACGACTGCGACGCGAGTGTTCATGGTTTCTCCAATCAAGTTATGAGAAAGTCAAAAAAGGGATGCCGGCAGCTGCGGCGGTGTCAAAAGTTGGCGCCATCAAATCGCGCTGGGGTTGTCGTTTTTGCGTCGAGCGGGGCCATCGTATTCAACCTGGTCAAGCGTGATCTGGCGCCAGCCGGGCTCGCGCACGGACTCTTCGAATGCGTGGGCGAACAAGCCCGCGGTGCGCGGAACGACGATGAAGGCGCGAGCCAGCCGCCAGTCGAATCCCATGTCCGAGATGATTGCGCCAACCGCCGCATCGATGTTCGCCAGCAGTGGTCGGTTTTTCTTCTTGATCAGCGCCTTTTCCAGCTCGCGAGTCATCCGGATGTGGTCGCCTGCCAGCCCGTACTCCTCGGCGAGCGCGAACAGCCTCTTCCCGCGAGGATCGCCCTCGGGATGCTGCGGATGCCCGAAGCCATCGAGCCGCTTGTGGTTACCGACGTACTCAGTCGCCACATCCTCATAGCTGCGTCCGCTCGAGGCTGCCTCGGACACGAGCTCCTGGATGTAGCGTGCGAACTCTTCGCCGGCACCCCCATGAACGTCGCCAAACATCATGGCGCCGGCAGCTACCGAGCATTGGATCGGTACGCCCGCGGCTTGCACGAATCGGGTGACTGTCGAGGACGGAGAAATACCGTGATCGGCTACCGAGATGAACATCGCATTGATGATCTTCGACTCGTTGCCCTTGGGAAGCTCTCCCTTGTAGAGCAGGTACACCATGGCTCCGAAGTCGATCTTGCCGACCAGATCCGTGAGGACGTCGTAGCCCCTGACCAAAGTACCTTCATGTGGAGAGGGGTCGGCGATAGCCGTGCGCCAGTATTTGCGGTCTGCTGTTTTGGTCATTTGTGCTCCATTCAGCTAGGGTGGTGAAGGCTCGAGGTGATCTCGAACTTGTCTGGGCGAATCGTAATTTGCGAAGGCGCAGAGCATCGATCGCGCCGTCGGTGTGGTGAAGCAGGTGGTTGCCCACGGATCTCACGAGTTGACCGTGGCCGAACTCGCGATTCTCAGGGGCTCGAGCGACCAACCGTGCACCGCATAGTCCAGGCTCTGAAAAGACAGGGCCTGCTAAATGCAACTACGTATTAAAACTTATGGCGAATACCAATACGAGCCGTGAACTGATTCTGGTTCGACGAAGCCGTCAGCTGGTTGATGCTAGCCGTTGCAGCGACCGTAGCGCCCGCTGCGTTGACCGTGTCGCCCAGAGCATGCTGGTACACGCCGATGACGTACACGTCCGTGCGCCTGGACAGGAAGTAGTCCACACCAACCGCGCCCTGGTGGTACTGAGCACGCGAGTTGCCGCTGATTTCCGCGCCGCGCGTGTAGTCATACGCTGCGCCGACCAGCAATGCCGGGGTCAACTGGTACTTGAAGTTCAGTTCCGCGTTGTTGAACGTTGCCGACTGACCCTTGAACGGCGACGCGAACGTCTTGCCCAGGTTGGCGAACCGGACGTTCGAGTACGTTGCGCCGATGGTCGCTGCGCCGAACGTGTATGCGCCGCCTGCACCGATAACCTGGTACGTGTTAGCCGATGCGAAGCCAGCGTAGACCGGCGACGTCACTGCTGCGGCCGGCGTAGCAATCGTTCCGCTGCTGTTGAACAGACCTCCCGAAGCTGCCGGGGTGCGTGCATTCAAGTAACCGACGCCGAGAACGAGAGGACCGTTGTTGTAGCCAGCGCCCAACGACCAGATCTGGTTGCCGGTGATGTTGCCTGCCTGGCCGCCGAAGCTATACGTGCCGCCGAACTTCAGGCCGCCGTAGTTTGCGCTGGTGTACTTGACCGTGTTGTTGGTGCGGTACGTGTTGTTGAAGTTGTCGACGTCACCCGGGTGAGCAGCAATGTAGCCGCCCCATTGGTCACCGACTTCCAGCGGGCCAACATAGTCAACGACGGAGTCGTACTGACGACCCAGCGTGACCGTACCGAACTGGCTCGACAGGCCAACGTAAGCTTGACGACCGAACATCAGGCCGCCTTGACCCAGCTTGCCGCTGTTCACGTCAAAGCCGTTTTCCAGCACGAAGATTGCCTTCAGACCGCCGCCCAGGTCTTCCGTGCCGCGCAGGCCAAAACGCGAACCTTGCAGAACGCCGCTGGCCAGGTTGTACAGGTGCTTGCCACCCGCGTTGGTGTTGATGTTGAAGCCTTCGTCAATAATTCCGTACAGGGTCACGCTGCTCTGAGCATGAGCAACGCCTGCGAATGCGCCCAGTGCTGCGAAAGTAAGAAGCGATTTTTTCATTTTGAATTGTCTCCAAGTACTACTAATATTTTGTAAAGGTTGAATGTTCATGTTGCGTTGAGGCCTTCTCGGCCTAACTTCGACAGGCGTACAACCGGCGCCGCCGTCATCCGCCACGCTGCGCTGAGGACGCCGGCACTGTCACTGAAACTTCGCTTCCAGCAGATTTTGCGCGGTGAGTTCGACAAGGGCTTTCAACCGCCGCGGCTCCCGGAAATGTGCGTGCAGCGCACCGTTGCCCAGTGAGCGCAATTCTGCGTTGACCTGCCTGTTGCCGGCCGCGATGGTCGCTTAGCGGGATATTCCGCCCAGTCCGGCACCGCAATCGTCAATTTGCATGGAGAATGCATGCCTTGCGTCATCCGATGGCGATTTTGCATTTCCATACTTAACATCGGCTAGACCTTTATTCCGTCAGACTTGGCGCTGGCGCAGATTTGACACACTGCGCGTCGCCCCGGCATACAGCACGCCGCCCGCCGCAAACAGGGCGCCGAATATATAGATCCCGATGCTCATGCTGCCCGTGTGCGTTTTCAACCATCCGATCGAGGCTGGGCTGACGACTCCACCGAGAAGGCCGATGGTCGCGACTGCCGCGATAGCGCTCGCGACGCCTGGACCGGGCAGGCAATCCGGCACGCTGGCCCAGAAGAGCGGAATGAACGTAAACGTTGCTGCCGAAGCTACCGACAGCAAAACCAGTGAGACCACTAGCGAACTCGAGGCGAATGGCAGCAAGCAAAGTGCGGCGCCGGCGACCGCTGCCGCCGCAACAACGCTTTCGCGTAAACGCCGTGTGCGGTCGGCACGCGCGCCAATCGTGATCATCGCGACGAGTGAGACTACGCTGGGGACGGCGGAGTAGAGGCCGATCGTGGCGATGTCGGTCACGCCGAGCGAGCGAATGATGGTCGGCGTCCAGAAGTGGACCACCGCGACAGCGCCCGCAAACGCAAAATAGACGGCCATCAGCGCATAAAGGCGAGGATGACGGAGAACCTGTGCGAACGTCTGGCCCTCGCTAGCCGGTGCCCCCGCTTCGAGCGAAGCGGCGATCATGGTCTTTTCGTCGGTTGACAGCCAGTCGGCACTTTCGGGCGACTCATCGAGCAGCATCGGAACCAGCAGGCCGAGCACGACGCACGGCAAACCTTCGAGCGGGAACATCCACTGCCAGCCGCTCAACCCTCCTACGTCATGCATGAACTTAAGGATCGCTCCGGATAACGGATAAGCCAGAATTCCGGCTATCACGATTCCCGACGAGAACAGCGCAAACGCCTTGGCACGGCGTTGCAGCGGAAACCAGCGCGACAAATAGTAGACGACGATCGGATAGAATCCCGCCTCGAACACACCCAGCAAAAAGCGCAGCACATAAAACGAGGTTGGGGTGCGGACAAACATCGTGAGCGTCGAGACGCAGCCCCAGCCAATTGTCAATAACATGATCGTCCTAAGTGCGCCGATTCGCGACATCAGGAAAGTGTTCGGCAATTCGAACAGCGCATACGACACGAAGAAGATACCCGCGCCCAGACCATAAACGGCATCGGTGAAACCGAGGTCGGATTTCATCTGGAGCTGCGCGATGCCGATGTTGACGCGGTCAATGTTAGCCATCAGGTAAATGATGAATAACAACGGGATCAGACGGCGAGCGATCTTTTTGAACGTTTTGTCGGCATCGAGAAACTGCGCGGCGCTCGCGGCGCTTTCCTCGGGATACTTTGCTAGCGAAACCATAGTTGTCTCCGGCTGATTGTTTTGGATGGTCTGTACAGGTCGTCATTCAAGACGAAACAGGGACGTCCTTTCTCTTGACATCGAGTTGAAGTACGCCCGGCGAAACTCCGCTGTCCTCCATGTCCTATTCAAACGCCAATGCCGACGATCAACAACATAAAGGCGCGGCGTTGTTCACAATGTGCACTCGGGGAAACCAGAGCGGCCCGGCATCGGTCCCCCAATGCCTCGAATCACCAACGACACGGAAGACGCCTTGTGCATTTGAGGTACTAAATCGAGCGGTAAGCGCTTACGGTGGATGATCACATCTAACGAGCGGTCGCTGAGGACGGGCTTTCCTTTGGAACGAGATCGACCAGATGCTCGCGCATCATTGAGGCGACGGCAGGTGCACGGGAAAAAGGCAATTCTGAGGCATGGACAATTACATTCAGGCCAGCAAGGCCGCACGAGCCTGTCTCGAAGGCGATCCCCACCCCCGCCATCTGGCGCGGATGGACGTACGCAAAGTCGGTCGATCGTATCCGCTCGAGTAAGCCGCACAACTTGCTCTCCGTCATCCGGTGCTTGTGGTATTCGGCACGGTGCCGCGAATAGTGATCACGGATGTAATGATCTGGGTAACGGGCGAGCAAGGCGGCGCCGGAAATGCCAATGCCGAGCAGGCGCATCATCCCAACATACGACCTAAGCTCGGGCATCTGCGGCTCTGCCGACTCCATGTGCAGGCAATGCGCGTAGTCGCCCGACTGGATGCATAGCAGGACATATCCACCCGATTGTCGCGCGAGCCGCTTCATCATCGGCGCGCAGCGATCGATCAGCGGCGGCCGCTGCATCGCCGTCATGCCTAGCACCATTGTTTCGATGCCGAGCCGGTATTCCTTCTCCGGGCCACGTGACGCCATGCCGGATTCAACCAACGATGACGCAATCCGGTAGGCCGTAGTACGGTCGAGCCCCGTCTTGGCGACGATTGAGGCAAGTGAGATACCCGACGCGTGATGTTTGGCCAGCAGGCGCAGGACCACGATCGCTCGTTCAAGCGACTGAACGCCGTGCGAGTGAGCGACCGTTTCCGCCGTCTGAACGCTTGCGCTTGTGCGCTCGCCATCGTGTCTACAATGGACGCTCATCGGATCCACCTATTGGCTTTGAAAACATGACTATCGTTTAACTTCTCAAGCGGGACATTTCCAAACCGTCCTGGACTAAGTCAGGATCACTATGGTCGAGAATCAGAGTCCCTCGAAGCGCGGCGCGCGCTTGTCCTTGAACGCGGCAACGCCTTCCGCGTGGTCCGGCGACGCGCCGAGTTCGCGTTGCAAGTCTCGTTCAAGGTCGAGTTGTTGATCGAGTGTGTTGCTGCCGCCCGCACGAATCGCGCTCTTGATGGCGGCCACCGCGCGCGCAGGCTGCTTTGCGAGTTGCGCCGCAAGTGCGTGGGCGGCGGCATGCACTTCGCTATCGGCCACTACACGCCAGACAATGCCCCACTCTTCGGCCTTATCGGCGCTCAGCTTTTCGCCGGTCAGCGCGAGACCGAGCGCACGCGCGTCGCCGACGCGCCGCGGCAGAAACCAGGTTCCCCCCGAATCCGGCAAAAGTCCGACATTGACAAAGGCCTGAATGAACTTGGCCGAACGTGCGGCAACAATGAGGTCGCAGGCCATCGCCAGGCTCGCGCCCGCGCCCGCCGCCGTACCGTTCACGGCCGCTATCACCGGCAGCGTCAACGCCTGAAGTCGGCGAATCAAAGGGTTGAAATGCAGTTCGATGATCTCGCCGAGGTCAGGCTGCCTGCCCTGCGTGAAGTCGAGATCAGCCAGATCCTGACCAGCGCAAAAAGCAGGCCCCGCGCCGGTAATGACGAGCGCTCTGGCATTACTTCCCTCGACCAGAGAGAGTGCGTGATTCAACTCGTCGTGCATCTGGCGCGTGAAGCTGTTCAACTTGCTGGGCCGATTGAGCGTAAGCGTCGCGAGGCGCGTATCGCTGTCGATGCCCAACAACACAGATTTTTCAGACATGGTATCTCCTTCTCACCGCCCTGTACGTTTCGGTTCGTGCCCCTTGGCTGCCGCCACAACCGACTCGCTAACGCAGGAACAGTGGATCATCTGGGTCGGCACGCGTCATTCGAAACCCTTCGGACCACGGGGCTTGGTGCTGTTGTTTCGTTCGCCAAACGCCCGCAAGCGAACCCTCTCAACAACTATACCACTTGTTGGTCGAGTAACAAGTGCAATCAGCAAAATGATCATCGAGCTTATTGGCTTGGCACCTCCGTCGGGGGTGTGGTTCCGGACATGGATTGCGCAGCTGGATTTCCTTGGGAAATTGTAAGGAAAACGGAATCGCACTGGCTAGTGTCCCGCCCGCGCGCCGGACCGGGACTGCAACGCCCAGAGCGTGCAAGAGCGCAATGTAAACAGAGGACAGCAGCGTAGTACGCGATATTGCCACCACCGAGCCCACGCGCCGTGCGGCCGCCGCAAGTGACAGACAGCGACTGGCTCGACGCCTGGATAGCGTGCGGGTCAAACTCAGCGTGTCAAACTCTCGACCGTTTCCCGCGGCGTATGCAATGTGTTCAACAATGCGGATTTGTCCACATAGCCTGGCGACTTGCCCCAAACCAGCAATTCGTCGGCACCGGCACCGATGAACGGAAGGATAATCTTCGTGTATAAGTTCCACGCGGCCTATGAGTGTGCAGCCCCGCGCCGCGAGCATCATGTTTTTGCATAGACATGCCATAGTCAAGCAGGGGGCCGCGGCCCATGGCGCGATTGACGTGAACATCAGGCGCACGGGCACGTCAAAGAAGCAGTAGCTGCGGTGTACCTCCGCATGCTTCCCGTCCTTCTCGCGCTTCCCGATGCCTAAAGTGCGATACAAACTTCAGCCGTTTCACGCCGCCGGTCGATTTACGGCGATTCGGGATACAACGATCGAAAAAATCAACTATTTGTAGCGCTAAACCGAGGGTGCTCAGCAACGTAGCGCTCAAGAAAGGTTAAGAGTTCAGCCGACGTAGGACGTGTTCCCCAACTGTCGTTGCGATTCAATGATGCCAGCGCTAACCAGGAATCGGGGGGGCGCAGTTCTTCAATGATTTCAGCCGCCTCGGCAACGATCAAGCGGCCGGAGGACGCCCGAAAGTCCGCAGATATTTCGCGTTCGCCGACTCGTACGACAGCAAGCACAATGTTCAACTTCATTGTCGCCCTCCCAGACTTTCAATGATGCAGCGCGCCCTGACCGCATCGGACAGATTTTGTCGATTCCTTTCACAGACTCGATGCCGTTTCATGGCGGCGTTCGCACGGTCTTTCAAAGATGTACCGGGCCAAAAAACTATGCCTTTAGTACAGATGTCACCCCAACGCGATTCTATCACTTGTTGGTCGTCCAACAAGCTATGAAAGTGTAAACTGCAGCAAGTTTAAGCGATCGATCGAGAACGCGTGATCGACCCATCATTGCATCTCTTTGTCACCGGCAATTACCGTATTGAGACGCCGGCGATCCAGGCTTTTTACGAGCTCGTCACCCAATGTCTGCACTATCGCATCATGGGTGCGCTCATCTACGGGCTGTCGCGGATCGGCAAGCTGCGGGCATCGGATACGTCCAATATCGCTGGCACGCAATCATCCCAAGATGACGAGTTACCATGCGCAATGCGAACATAAGCGATAGCGAAAATATGAAGACCAGCGAAACATACAGCGACGAAATCCAAAAACTGCGAGAGCCTCGCACGCTGGCTGCCGCGTGCGCGAACTCTGAGGACGCCTCCGTCTGGCGGTGGTTCTCCGCAATGTTCGAAGCCGGGAAGATTCGCTGGTGCTTATCGCACGACGGATGGCTTATCAGCGTGAACCATCGCCATGTGGCGACTTCCCCGTCGTTCGATGAAGCGATTCGAGCGGCGATGGCCCGATCAGGCGTCCGCTGACCTAACCGCTGGACAGCGGTTTCATCAAGGCGATGACATGACATCGATTGCGATAAGGTGATGGGGTTTCAGCACTGCGATCCTGCGGGGATCGTGTTCTATCCGCAAATTTCGTCCTGTTCCATGAAGTGCTTGAGGACTGGTGGGCGGCTTCAACCGGTCGTCGCAACACCTCATACAATCTTACATGTGGGCAGGCGAGCCCAAGGGTGCGGACGGCGTGCGCGCCACGGCATCAAGGAAAGTACCCGATGGACCGAAGAATATGAGCGGGTTGCTGAACGAGCGGCCACACTGCCTGCCACGCGACTGGTCTATGTGTCCGACCGGGAATCGGACGTCGTGGCGCTGATGGTCAAAGCAAACGAGTTGGGCCACCCGGCGGATTCATTACTGCGTTCGCAGCACGATCGCACCTTGGCTGACGGCGGCAAGCTGTGGGATAAAGTTACATCGTGCCAGGGCAATGACGTGAGACTGACAAGCCGCTATTCCCGAAACGGATCAGGTTGCTATGGCTCAAGTGTCCTCAATTGCTCGAAATCTCTTCCCCACCGACTCCCGGCGAGCAGGCAGCCTGGTATTCGCGGACGAGCCGCGCGACCAGTGTGGCGACGCTGGGGACGTCGTCGATGAGATCAATGCCTTGCCCGGCGCTCCAGATGTCCCGCCACGGCCGGATGTCGTTCGGCAGATGATCGAAGCGCCCGGCGCCGGGCTTCGCGAGCGTCTCGATATCGATCCCGCAGCGCTGCAGCGACGGCTTCAACCAGTTCGCCGCCACGCCGGTGATGTCGGGCGTGTAGACCAGGTCTTCTGAGGTCGATTCGACGAGCATCTGCTTGTACTCGGCAGGTGCATTGGCTTCCTTCGTGGCAATGAAGCGCGTCCCCATGTACGCATAGTCGGCGCCCAGAACCTCCGCAGCCCGCACGCCGGCGCCCGTCGAGATTCCCCCCGCCATGACCAGGGGACCCTTGAATGTAGTGCGGATTTTTTCAATCAGCGTCAGATGAGACAGCAGCCCGGAATGGCCGCCGCCTCCCAAGCCGATGGCGATGAGGCCGTCGACTCCCTGGCCGCTTGCCTTCTTCGCGAACTCCAGACTGATGACGTCATGGAGCACTACCATGCTTTTCGAATGCGCGACGCGCACGACCTCGCGCGGCCCGCCGCCGACACTGATGACAGTCTCGACCCCGTAGCTAGCTGCAAGCTGCAAAGTGTCCGTGATGTCGGCCGCCGACAGCTTCGCACCCACGTTGACCACAAGCGGCCCCACTTTGACGGAACGGGCCAGCGCTTCTTTTCGCGCCGTCTGGATCGCTTCCAGCCAGCCTTCGAACTGCTCGAGGGTTCTCGCGTTGTGGCGCGGGATCACGCCCACCAGTCCAGCAAGGCAAGCCTCGCGCACCAGGTCGGGCCCGGTGACGAGGAACATAGGGGCGCAAATGACGGGAAGCGAGAGGCTGGAGCGGTCGAACATGCTAAGTGGCTCTTTTAGGAAAGTGAATGGGTAAGAGGCTATTTCGGCCGCGTCGGCTTGCGCCAGTTTTGCACGCTGAAGCCCGTGAACAACAGAGGCGACTTTCCAACGAAGCGCTGAACAGCATCAGCGTGGTAATCGGTGCCAATGGCGATGCCCTGAGCGAGCGCCTCGGCCTGCGCCATCGCCGTCTGGCTCGACTCGAACGTCTGATTGAGCAGCTGCTTTGTGAGTGCCACAGCGGCAACGGACGCCAGCTTCATCTTGCGTGCGAGCTCGGTGGCCGCTTCGATGGCTTCGCCTTCGGGCACCAGGTCGTAGACGATGCCCATTGCTTTGGCCTCGTCGGCACCCAGCACCCGCGCCGAGAAGATCAACTCCTTGGCCCGCTGCAACCCCACGATGCGAGGCAGCATGAAGAGAATGGACGTGTCCGGCACCAGTCCCATGCGGCCAAACGCTGCGCAAAAGCTCGACTTCGGCGTCGCAATGATGAAGTCGGCCGCGAGCGCAATGCTGAATCCGGCCCCGAAAGCTGGCCCGTCGACGGCCGCGATGACGGGCATCTCGAGCTTGATGAGGTCGCGAAACCAGTCCTGGACATCAGTCATGCGGCTGTGCATCATCAAGCCCGTCTTTTTCCTGGCCATGCCCTTCACGTCACCACCGCCGCAGAAGGCACCGCCGCGCCCGCCGATCACCAGGGCCCTGACATCGAGCTCCTTGTGGTCGATCCCCTTGCGCAGGCGTCTGATGACGTCAGCGATCTCCCCGCGCATGACGTCATCAAGCGCGTTCTTGGCCGCCGGCCGGTTTAAGTAAAGGAACGCGATGCCGTCTTCAATGTTGAAATCGATCGCTTCATAAGTCATACACTCACCCCCGAAAATGGGCATCGCTGCCATCCAGCAGCTTCACTCTGCGCGATTTGACGACGCTCCGAAGAAATACGTCTGCGCCGTCACGGTGAATTTCGGCGTCCTTCAGCCAATTGCTCATATACTGCCCAAAGCACTTCCTCGCCGAGCCGGCCTTCCAGTGCATGCTGTGCGAGCTATCCGATCCGCATAGAAGCTCCACAGGCCACCCGGTATTGATCCTTGCATCCGGCACATGGTCAGCCTAAACGGCCCCACCCATGACGGGCCGGCGTGGCGCCGGAGGAAAGACACACCATGAGCCGTCGGCATGGCGGAAGAATACGATGGCCAGCGTGCCCTCTTGGTGCGCGGCTTCCACGAGCACATAACGGCACAGTTTCCTGCGCGTATGGCTAGAGCGGGTAACGCGAAGATGCTCAGCGTCGTGCGTGCCAAGCCACGATTCCACGACGCGACGCAACGACTTTTGCTGTCCAATCACTATTCACTCCTGCGGCTAAGGGCCTAACTCAGCTCCCGAAGCATCGAGCGCTCAAACGATTTTCGTAAATTCCGGAACGACCACGAAGAGAACGCCGACGAGACCGTAGTCTGCGATAGTAAAAATGGGTGCCTCTTCGTCCTTATTGATCGCAACAATGACCTTCGAGTCTTTCATACCGGCAAGATGTTGAATCGCACCTGAAATGCCCAAGGAACAGGAAGCGTAGGCCACTGGTGTCTCCTGCCCATTGACTATTCGTTCCTTGGCAGAAGGAGATCCCGAGCGGCAGGGTCAACATTCAACAATTCTAGTTACTTGTTTGGCAAACAACAAGTCTTACAGTGTAAAAAAAATGGGTCTTGCGGATTTGTGCATTTGTGGACGTCGCATGTACAGGCGAGCGCTTGTTCGAAAATACATTTGGCGGCGAACTCAATCAGCACGCTATAAACGTCCTTGCAATGCAGATTCACGCTTACGAAGGGCTCGCAGCAAACCCGCGAACATTCATGAATAGCGACGAGGCGGGTTCGTGGTCTGCTCTCACGGTAAGGTTGATGACTTGCGCAATGAGGTGCTGGCTGCGCTCATGCCAGGTGCGGCTAACGCCCGCTCGATCATTTGCACTAGCCGGTCTTTGTCTCGGCGTAAGTTCGCCACATAACCTTGCGAAAGACGCTGCTGCGCGAGCCCCCGTAGAGCGCCCACCACAAACTCCGCACCGAAAGCGGGATCAACATCGCGGCGCACCTCGCCCTGCGCAACGCCCAGCCGCAAATTTTCCTCTAGCCACATGAACATTTCATGGTTGTACCTAGCCACGACTTCCGCAGTGTCGGAGGTCTCAAGCAGGGCCTCAGCGAGAAGCAGAAGAAGCGCCCGCGTATTGGTCCACGTCGGATCGCTGCGCCCGAAGTACACGCGTACATAGCTGAGCACCGCCTGCAGACCAGGCAGCGATGGCTGGGCGGCATGCATTTCTTGCGCAAACGAGTGGTTGATATGGGAGGTCAGAGCGCGCAGCAGCGCACCCTTGCTACCAAAATGATGCGTAGCGTGTCCTCGACTGTAACCAGCGGCCTCGCCGACCTCCGCCAAGGTCATTCCCACCCAACCTTTACGGGAGAGTAAGCCGAGAGCGGCGGCTATAAGCCGCGCCTCCGCCTCCGCCCGACGTTCGTGCTGCGAGCGGCGCGCCGACCCTAATAGCCGTCGCGGTGCGGCTCGCGCCGCTTGTCCTTTTGCCACAGCACCACTCCTTGAAAGTTCGGCGAATCCTATCGTCTGTCGTTGTGTTCGATTGATTTATTGTGCGTTGAAAAACAGTCTTGCGACCAATCGTTAAATGTAAATTCCGGGCCGCCCGATCAGCAGAGATGAAACGCGAGCTTATGTGGACGCGACGTCGCTGAACATAGGTAGGATCGAGGGAAGCAGGATCGAACGGGCGACTGCGACTTCGGCCCGACTTGCTCGCGCGACTGGCGGTCCTGACGAGCTGATTTGCATCTAGCCAGTTCTGGATGGGGCGTACCCTTCAGCCATGCCGCTGCGGAGCCGCCAGGTCATGCAACATATACTGGCAGGTATGACAATCGACCAGCATGCTGCGCTTGCTTTTACCGAAGCGCAAAGAATCATGCAACCTGTGGTGACGTGCCACTGATCCTCCTTGCGTCAACAAGCAGTGCACAGATGCTGCATTGAACCACAGACAAAGCCTTGCCGATTTTTGACGCGCCAACTATATCGAAGGTGGAGCGTACAGCGCGCGTATCGCTAGCTGCGGGTAGCAAAAATCACTTGCGCAGTTGAGCTCTGCCTTTCCCCACTACTGTTTTCCCGATTCGAAGAGATGTGGCCAATATAGCCGTATGATCTCGCGGTCTCGCGCAAACGCGTAGCAGCTATCAAGTTTTACGTCCATCTGGCTCGCATCAACCGAGGTTTGTCCTTCCCTGCGCAACCCTTTGATACCCTGGATAGCTGCCGTGGCTAACGGGATGAGCAATTCACGTAAATGCGTACAAGTTGAAGAGTCCTGGAGCCGCTGCCTAACGATGGATGACCATCCTGCAGCAATACGCTCACCGATCAGCGGCGATAGACTCGATTGCGCTCCCGTACATACGTCAAAAGGCGTCTGGTCCGATGAGGCTTCGATGTTTTTCACAACGTAGTCTTCGCTAACCGTGACTCTCAGTGAGAGATCGTGTAGAGGTGCATTCGCAGGCAGAGCTTTGGAGTGCCCGACGATCGGAAATGCGAATGGCTTGATGTCGACCAGTCGTGCTTCGATATCGTACAACCCGTCATCACGAGCGTAAACCTTCATGTCGATTGAACGGTTATGTACCTCTCGTCGTGGAACCGCTGCGGAAAAGGTCATTTATCAGCCTCAAAGAGCCTACAAGATGTCAGCGAAACATTTGCTTGCTGACAAGTCCCGCTTACCCTCCGGCCGGATTACCTGTGGGCAAGCTGCGATCTGGAAACAGTGCGGCACGAGCAAGCCCCGTTACCCGATACCAAGGGTCTAGCCCGAGCGAAGTGGCTGCGTTCACCGCCGACAGTCACAGCTTGGCGCGATGATAGAGCGGATCAGACCCAGCGCGCGAAACTCTCCACCGTTTCGCGCGGCGTGTGCAAAGTATTCACGGGCGCCGACTCATCCGCATACCCCAAGGCCATGCCGCAGACCAGCTTCTCATCGGCACTAGCGCCGATAAACGGAAGGATGATCTTCGCATAGTAGTTCCACGCGGCCTGCGGGCAGGTGTGCAGGCCGCGTGCCCTCGCTGCCAGCATCACGTTTTGCATGAACATGCCGTAGTCAATGAGTGAGCCGCGGCCCATGACGCGATCGACCGTGAACATCAGGCCCACCGGCGCGTCGAAGAAGCGGTAGTTGCGCTGCACTTGCGCATGCATCTTGTCCTTCTCACCCTTGCCGATACCGAGAAGGTCGTACAGGCTCCAGCCGTTTTGACGCCGCCGGTCAATGTACGGCGCAACCCAATCGGCCGGGTAGAAATCGCCCTCCTCGCCATAATCTGCGGCTCGCGCGGGAACGGCACGGGTCGCATCATGCGCGGCGCACACTTGAGCAACAAGTGCGTCACGCCGATCATCCTGCAACACGTATACCTTCCCAGGGCTGGGCGTTCGTGCCCGACGCAGCCCAGCTCGCGATGCGCAGGATGCCTCTAATGTCGCGGTCGCTTACAGGCTTGTCGCGTAAGAACGCGCGACATGAGAAGCGGCTCTCGATCGCGGCTTCGACACTGGCCGGGTCTTGTACCAGGGTTGTGACTTTGGATTCAATCAACACGCGCCTCCTGGACGGTCTTGAGTTTTTCGGGAAACGCCGTTGGACGCCACTATCGGCTGTTCCGCATCTGAACAAAACGTGCTGATGACGCTGAGGTGTCCGCGGCCTGCGCTGACAACCCCAACCTGCAGCGAACAAGGGAGCTACGCAGGTGCAGCTGTTAGACAAGCGGTGAAGCCGCGCGCAAAGCCTTCGATCTACCTTTACTGTAAAGAGACGTGGAAGTGATCAACTGTTTTCGTTCAGACGCGAGCGCGTTTGATTTACTACTTACCTTCAAACTTTGGCGGCCGTTTTTCCTTGAAGGCAACCAGTCCTTCGACACGATCAGCAGGGCAATGATGCAAATTACTCAGCGCGCGTTCATAACGCAGCGTGATGGACGCCGGTTGGTCAAGTGAGTCATTAAGCGCCTGCTTCATTCTGGCGGCCGGCGATGAAGCTCCTCCGCGTTGTCCAGTGGTTTCACGTGATTTCCCCATCTCAATGATCGGGGTCAAGGGACGTCATCATTATAGTCACTTGTTTGTTATATAGCAAACAAGTTTCGAGCCGACCAATGCGGTTTTTGGCGGCCTGTCCGGCCGGCCGGTGCGAACTTTCGCGCTTACCGCGGCGATTCTAGCTGCAAGCGGCACGCCGTCCGCGGCCGGCCAGTCATCGATCGCGTCTCTGCCGGCTTCCGCCGCCACGCGCGCGGCCGCTGTCTGCGTCGCCAACTGCGATGGTTTGCTGAACTGCCTGAAACTTCCGATTGACCGGCCGAACTGCACGCGCACATTGGCGTACTCTACAGCCACCGGAGCTAAGCTCGATTCTGGTGTACGGGGAGTTGAGGCGGGAGATTGAAGGCGGTGGAGGTTTTAGCTGAGAATCTGATTGTCGAAGTCGGAACCCAGCAAACAACAAACCATCCACCATGAATAAG
>NZ_VZQQ01000072.1 GCF_014397785.1 Paraburkholderia podalyriae | reverse complement strand
TGACGCCCCGTCGCAAGGGAGCAGAGTGACGGTTTCAGCGTCGGTTGCCCCAGACAGATGCATTGTGGAAAGCAGTCATTCACATGTCGAATCCCAATGACGCCTTGGGGTCGGCTACGGAAGTTCGGCGGGGCGGTGGCCTAGGAAGATGGCCAGTGGCAGTTGGATGCGTGGTGCTTTTGCAGCTTATCCAACGCCGTTCTGACTATTGCCGCCGTAGCGCGGCGGCAATGGTCTGGACGTCATCAAGCTGCGATACGAACTCGCCCGACTCAGTCTCCAGGTCAGCTGGGCATCTTGGCTGGACGCTCGATTCCTGACTTGCTGTCCTGCATGGACGGGACGTTCACCACCCAGAAGCGTCTGTCCTGCATGTCGTCCCAGTTGTATCCAACCGTGGCCATGATGCTGCCCAGAAAGTAGGAGCCGTTGAGCATCGTAAACATCTGTGTGCCCGGCGTGTTCGGGAACAGGTGCTGCGGCGCTGTTGGACCCATGGTTCGGAGCGCACCGCTATTCGCGCTATTCATGTTGAACGCCATGTCTTTCCATGTCATGACCTGGCTGAACGAGGTATTAGCCACGATATCGTCGCCGCAGAAGTCGATGTGATCATAGGACTTCGATTTCTTCGGGCTTTCCCAAACTGTCACGCTGATATTGACGCAATCCTGGGCAGAATAAACTCCTTGCCGACCGCTTGGCGGCATAACGTAGAACCAAGGCGGCAAGCGGTTGATATTGACCGCCACTCGCGGCCAGCCAGGCTTCTCATTGGTTGCGAGGACGTCTTTGAGCGGGGTATCGCGCAGGTGGGGATTGTTGGTGGAGCGGGTTACCGAGGTACCGCCGATGCCGGCAATCTGCTGGTTGAGAGATGCGACGCCCGCGTTGATCGAGTTGACCATGTTGCCTAGCGGATTACCTGTTGCTTGCATGTTGCCGCAGCCGACAAGTGCGGCGCAGGCAAGAGTGAGGGCAACGCCTCCAGTGATTCGAGTTTTCATATTTTGAGCGGAGTCGGAAAACATGTATCTTGTTCCTCGAGATTGTGCGGAGGCGTCCGTATATATCGGCAAGAATCGCAACAACTGAAGGGCAAGTCTTGGGAATTCTGGTTGAAGCGCCTATCCCGTGGTCACCGTGGATCACGGTCCATCTGTTCGCTCCGTACAGGAATGGGAGCGTCCCTTTCGGGATCGGCTCCCGAAAGGGTTAAGAAATCATGTAGTTCACTACAAGGCCAGGCC
The DNA here is from genome assembly GCF_014397785.1 of Paraburkholderia podalyriae. GTDB lineage: Bacteria > Pseudomonadota > Gammaproteobacteria > Burkholderiales > Burkholderiaceae > Paraburkholderia > Paraburkholderia podalyriae. The sequence continues at coordinate 26,466 of NZ_VZQQ01000072.1, read as the reverse complement.
GAAGCTTGCGGCTTGAGCCTCTTCGAGCGACTGGTCGGCCGCGGCGAAAAGATCCGGCTGCCGCGTTGCCCGATCGAGGCGCGGCAAGGCATTGGAGAAACGGCTTGGCCCGCTGCCGTCGAAACTGTCAGCGCCGGCGGCCGCACAGATGCGAACGCGGCGCGCCGAGTTCACGCGACCGACATGTAGATGGCAGTTGCGTCGACGCGCAAGGAGTCCCCACGCTTCGGCAGTCGATTCCTTCCAGTCCGTTGACCCGCCGATGAAAATACCAACGACGGGCGAGAGGTACGGCGCGACGTCGTCCAGTTGCATGCCGTTCTGTACAGCGATGAGCAGCTGTGAGGGCATGCCTCGCAGACGCTCCATCCAGCGCAATGAGAACTCGAGCGATGCCAGACCGCCCTGGACGATGTCCGGCAGGACGATCCAGTCAGCACGCTCACCGAGCTTCTCGACGACAGCAAGAAACGCGGCTTCGTCAAACGGCTCGCCACGCTGATATGCGGTCCACGCACCGTTGTCGATGGCGTAGCGCATGCCTTCGGTGCGGTGCTCGCCTTTAGCGGAGACAAGAAGACGCCAGCCAGCATGCGCAAGCGCTTCGAGATTGCGCCGTGTACCGGTCCGGCTGGCATAGCCCACCATCGCAGGGCGGTGCATGATCAGACGCTCCTCGATGCCAGGGTCTTCATCAGCGCTGCCATCGACGCAGTAGTAGTCGGCGTAGGCCATCACAGCCTGCGCCCACCCCTGTTTCTCTCCACTCGCATAGGGCGCGAGCCAACGAGGTGCTGAAAGCGCCGCGCACGGTGTTGCTTCAAGCATGGAAACTCCACAAGTGAATGCGGAGCGACCCCGGCGGGGATCGCTTTGCCCGCGGGGTCAGAAAGTACGAGTAAGAAGAGTTGGCGGTCAGCGGGCCCGATACGCCTCGCCTTGCGCCGTCACGCTCTTCCAGTCATCGAGATACGCTTTCGCGATCTCCGGATGGTTCGACAGCACCAGCACGTTTTCTGAATTCACACGCGCGGCGGCCTGGCTGTAGTTATACGAACCCGTCTCGACCGTTGCGTTGTCAACTACCACGAACTTGCTGTGCTGGATCGGATACGCGCGCACCACGACGACAGGCACGCCCGCATACACGAGCGAGCCCATCGCAGCCGCAGCCTTCCCGCTGCGATCCTCTTCGACGTTGTTGTGGTAATCGACGGTTACTTCCACGTCGACGCCACGTCGCTTTGCATCAAGCAGCGCTCTTACGACTGCGGGCGCGGTGAACGAGTAGGCCATCACGCGAATTGACTGCCTCGCACTCCGGATGGTTTGAAGGACTAGCTGTTCCGCGCCACCGTCAGGTGAAAACGCCACCTGTACGTCGCTGGTCGCGCTGAGCGCCGGTTGCGCCCACATCATGCCCGCACCCGCAACGAGGGCGCCAGCCACCGTTGCAATGACGATTTGTTTTCTCATAAACATCTCCGTACGTTTACCGGAAAAGCCCCGGCTCCCGAAAGGGGCCGAGGCGTTGCAAGGTTTGGCTCAGGAACAGGTTTTGGGACGACTGAGCGGGTATGTGATTACCCTGCCATCCGGGCACACCCGGAAGTCACCCGGTTCGCCTCCCGGCGCGTGGACCACAATCACGGGCCGCGGAGTTGCGACGTGGGTTTGCGGCGCAGCAGTGCAGGCACACAGCGATGACGTGCCTGCCGCAACCAGCAGCATGAGGAAAGTTTCCATCTGGATATCTCGAATAAAGGGTGTGCGCCGCCTAAGCGGTGCGAGAATTAGCGGGATCGCTCGCGTGGATCGCCACCCACTTGCCGTCGACCAGGACGTCACGCAGGAGCGAGCCGTTCAGGACATAGCTGTGAGTGGTGCCCGAACGCGGGGAACAGGGACGAACTGACAGCGGTACCGCTTCAGTGCGTTTCTGGAGATTTCGAAAAGTGAACATCGGCGTTCCTCGTTGGAAATAAGCGAGGAAACGCCCTGTGGGGGCGTTCCCCACAGGGTTAAAAAGAAATGACACGTCACGCGGCCAGCGCCTGAACGTCGATCACGGCATCGGCCTCACTCACCAGATCAGGCGTTTGCGAGATGAAAAACTCTCGCTCATACCCTCCCTGCTTCAGCACCTCCCGCTTCATCCGCATGAACTGCAGCTTGCGCTGCGGGTCGAGCGGACCATCGGACTCGTCGCTAAAGAGCGTTTGGTACGGCTGCCCGGTGTTCTGGGCCTGGTACAGCGCAATACCTCGTGTGAGGCATTCGTTGATCCAGACCTTCTGACCACCGGACATTACCGACACCGACTTCGTGCTGTCGGCGTCCGCGTCATGCACCAGGATTTCGAAACCCTCACGCAGATCGCCGTTTGCAAGCGCGCGCTGCGTGCGGATCTCCACTGTGAACCGCATGCCGTAACAGGCCAGCAACAGCCGGTTGACGGTGTCGGTCAGTGCAGGTCCCGCGTCGTCGATTGTCAACGCAATAACGCCGTCGTTGCCAAGACCTTTCGCGAGCAGCTTCCATTGGGAAATCTCGTCGGAGAGCCGGTCGGCGCGCAGTTGCGTGGCCGAAAACCCGTCGAGTTCAACAGCAAGCCCATTTGCTTCGGCCTGCAGCACTGTCTGAGCACGAATCGCACCTTCAATCCGGCCTTCAAGTTCTGCGACAGCCTCGCGATTGGCGGCCAGCTTCCGGTCAGTCTCCGCAATCGCGGCCGTCACATCGACGGCTGCAAGCTGCTTCGATTCCGCATGGATTCTGGTCATCTCAGCCGTCATACGTGCCTTTTCGGACTCGTATCGGGCTGAGCGCGCAGCGACCTCGTCCGCAACCTGCCTTAATTCCGCGTTAGCGGTCTCAAGGCCCGTTGCAGCGGCATCGAGAAGCGGCTTGCTGGCGGCAAGCTCAGTGGCCGCCTGCAGGTTGCGCCGGGCTTCGGTCAGAATCGCGGTGAGCGCATCACGCTCACTGCGCTTCGCAGCAAGCTCCGCAACGACTGGAGCAAGCGCATCGGCCTGTGCTTTCTTCTCGCGATACTGCGCGCGAAGTTCGGCGACCGACACCCGTTGCTCCTCTGCCTGCGACTTCGCCTGCAACGCCTGACTGAGCAGCGGACACGTGGCATGCATCGCATGTCTTCGGCCACGTGGATGTTCGTTGCCGGAGACAGTGCGTCCCACGGCGACGCGAAGCGCTGCCGGTGATAGCACCAGTTCACCTGCATCAGGCCTACGTCAAAATCGCAGCGCCCATCTGAGATGAGAAAGCGGATAGCCTTGTAGGCGTCGTCGCGCGTCCGGAAAAAGAACCCACGCCCCGCAACGTTCAGTGTCCACGGCCACGCGCGGCCGTTGTACGCCGATTCGTTGAGCACAACGCCCGCAAGAATCTTTGCGTCCACGCTCGTGTGCATCACCTCGAACGGAGCCTGTGCGGATGCGCACGCCCAGCCGCCACGGCGCTCCGTCAAAGCCGCCTGTGCGTCGTCATCCAGCACGGCCGGTTGCAGCCAGCCGTTACTGACCAGCAGGGCCTGCAGGCTCTCCGGCGTTCCATCAACGAGTACGGACGCGAAGCCGCCCGCGCCCGTTGCGACGCTTTGTCCTTTCAGCGGTTGCGCCCAGGTGAGAAACCGTTGAAGGCCGCACGCATAGACGGGAGTTCCGGGAATTTCGAGCACGGACCGCGCGCCGCGCTCTTCAACGACGAAGCGCGTCGGGCTGATGACCGCGTCGATCACTGCCGCTCCCGCCGACGAACAGGCCCCTGCCAGCACGAGCGCGACGATAGCGCGCCTAGTCACGGTATGGCTCCATGACGATGTCCTGCGTCACCTGTACGAGGAACTTTTCCCCGGGCGGCACGGTGATCGTCGGCGGGATGTTCTGGTTCCGCTGAAGTACGGCTTGCGCAGTGGTGGCGGCCACCTGCCCGGCGGTGCTTCCATAAGTCGTCACGCCGATCGGGCTGGAGGTGGTCGATGTAGTCGCGTTATTGTCAAAGGTCTTCAGCAGCACTGCGGTGATGAATCCCGCACCGAAGATCGCGAGGAAATGGTTGTTGACGTCACCGGAGAAGCCGGCATACCCGTTCTGGTCTGCGCCCTGCATGCCGTTCATTGGCACGCTTTTGCCGTTGGGCAGACGCAGACTGGTGGAGGCCACGAGCAGACGCTCCTGTCCAACCTTGATGTCGGCGCTGTAGGCGCCGTTGATGAATGAGCCCTTGGGAATCATCAGGCAGTCGCCGCGCAGGCTGTCGTACACATCTTCGTCAACCATGAGCGCGACGCGGCCGGGCTTGTCCGAGTTCAGCCCCTCAACGGTCTTGACGTGGATGTTGTGCGGAGGCGTCAGCGTGCAACCGCCTGCCTGGCCATTGAAGGTGGTCCGCTCGATGCCGCCCTGCCCTGCTGTTTCCTTCAGGAACGCCCTGTCGCGGTCCTCAGGTGCCTGCCCCTGTTTAGCGAGCGCCAGTGCCATTGCATCGGTCGGGTTCTGCACACCGGATGTCGCCGCCGCTCGCGCCGCGCGAAAATCGTCCAGTGACGGTACGCCCGCCGGCACCGCCGACGCCTGCTGGCTTGCATTGCGGGAGGCGCCGGACTGCTTGAAGACCGACGACGTATAGATGGCATCCAGCTTGTTGCTGGCCGCGAGCGCACGCGTATCGGTGCCGTCAGCTCCAACCTCGCGCTGGAAGTCATCGCCAGTCAGCATGGGCTTCACGGTCGGATGCTGTGCAGCCGATGCTTCCGATGCGGCGCGAGCGGCTGCCTCGGCGGCGGCCGCTTCCTGCTGCTGCCTGATCATCCTGTCGATATCGGAGCTACCGGCTGCGGGCGCTTCTGTGCTGCTTTTGAGCGCCGACGCCTTTTTCAGGCGCTCTTCCTCCTGTGCCTGGTTGCTTGCCTTCAGCTCGTAATAGAAACCGAGCACACCAATCACCAGCGCGGCCAGCAGGCCAATGCTCATGATGGCATTACGTGGCGTCTTGCCTTTGACGAGTGCAGCCTGTTCCGCATTGGGCGTGGCCTGTTCGGTCTTTTTGGCCACGATCAGAACACCCCGAACACGCGCCGGCGACCGCGCGTCACCGTCACTTCGTCCTTGCCTGAGACGAGAACGATCTCGTCGGCCAGCCGCTGGAACACCAGGAAATCGCCGCGACGGATGAAATTGCCCACCACGCGGTCGCCGTGATCCTTGTACATCGGCACGGGCCACGTCTGGGCTTTAACTGGCATGCGCATCCAGATGGAATGGCCGTCATCGAATACGACCTCAGGTCTGAATTCCGCATTACCGTCGACGGTGTAATCCCAGTTGAGCTTGTCGGGCGAGACCGTAATCGAGCCCGAATCGCCGCCCCGTTCTGTCGCGGTCGCACCCGCGCCAGCCCCTCCGGCTTCGTCGCGCACATTTACGCGTGCCATCGGCGCGCGAGGATACTGAAAGCGCACGGTCTGGTAAAAGAAGCCACCGGCGGGCGAAGCGATCAGCGTGAAGTCGTACTCCCGGCGGTTCGTCGTCAGGTGCAGCGTGTTCACCAGGTCTGCCTTGTGCGGCTTGATGAAGACGTGGTTCATCTTGTCGTCGTCAATCTCCCACTGGACACTGTCGCCCATAGCAGGGTCGGCGATCAGCTTCTCGCCCGGTTCGAGCTCGATGGTCGTCAGCTTCAGCGGCGCCGTCAGCACACGAAAAATCTGGTCGCGGCTGTAGGGAAACACGCCGATGCGGGCGTCACCCGGCATCGTCAACGGGTCAGAACCACCGTTAAACGGATTGACAGGGCTCATCGGGTCCCCGGCGATCATCGCGGCATAGAAGGAGCCGGTATCGGCAGGCCGCTTGGCGTACACCGCTGCTGTGGGCAGGATGATTGCTGCGAGCAACACGAATAGCCCGCGCGTGGGCCGCTGGTATCTGGAGGTCATGCTGTTCAGGCTCCGCCGGTCCGCTCGAGGCGGAAAAACGGGATGTAGATGCCGAAGGGATTCGCCGTGAGGGCCGCATCAGCGGTAGGCGCGACGATCTGGTAGCGCAGGGTCAGCGCATAGGACTTGACGTCCGGCTTGCCAGTCGCGCCTGCTTGGGAAGTCGTCGTTGTGAATTCAACGAGGACGGTCTGGTCTTCGAGCAGCGCAATGTTTCGCACATTGACTTCACGGATCAGTTTCGGATTTGCAGTGATCTGCTGGAACGGAGCGTCGTCACGCAACCAGCTTTTGAACTGGTCGGTTGCAGCCCCAATCATCTGGGCCTTCACCGAGTTGATGTTTGACGACATGCGCGACGTCGTCAGGCTGTCGGTCAGCACCGGCTCGATCGTGAACCAGCGCACCGCCATATCTCGCATGCTCGTGCGCACGGCTTGCGAATCTGGCTTGTAGGCGATGAGCTCCGTGACTACGGGATGACCGCTCACGTCCGCCGACACACCGACTACGCGCGTAACTGAAGGCGGCGGCTGTCGAGTCCAGACCGCCCCTGCAGCAACGGCAGCCGACGCGAACGCGATGAGCATCCAGCGATTGCTTTCGACCTTAAGCCGCGTGCTCGTCTCGAAAATGACTTTCGATGGATCTTCCTCGGCATACATGCCGGGGGCCGTAGATAGCGCGGCCTGCCGCTTGTTCCTGAAAATGCGCATGGCAACCCTTGATGAATGGCTACCATTGAAACAATTTCTAACCAGGCTTTTGCGGCGAAAGGCACAGAGTTTTAACTGCCTTTTCAGCAACCCGTCGCTGGCGCTTCACGCCTCTCCTAACGCTTCCGTGTAACGCGTTACGGGTCTAAACGTGAAAAGCTTATCGATTCGCGCATCTTTCCTAGGACACCCGACCGGTGGTCTGTGTTACCGGTTGTACACGTGAGTCACCAATTATCCTCTTGGTCTATAACTGGTGATTCCTGGCTGAAACGTTTTTCCGTGTCATATCAACTGGTTAGGACCAGTCCGGCCGTCCGCTGCTTTTTAAAGCTTTATACGTGTACAGTCCTACGCGAACCGCTGACGCTTAAGAGCAGCCTTGATCCCTCCCACAACCTCTCTCGCGCGTTCGACGTTGCTAGCCGGAACCCCTCGCGTAAGTGTATGGTCGTTTTGTGGATCTCGACCGCATTCGGTCCAATGGCCCTCAATGATCGCCAATGTGATGCCCATCGCAGCGGTATGCAGGTCGCAGAAGCCGCGATACGTGTAAAACTTGAACGCATCGTCGGTTTCAAATTTCTGGATGTTTTCCACCAGATCCTTTTGCGAGCATGTTCGTTTCCTCGTAGCACGTGCTGCTTATTGGCTCGCTGCGGCGCCGGCGTCGCTTTGGGCGAAGAATTTCGCCAAGGCCCGCTCGGCTATGTTGCTGATGAATCATGGCCTGCTGGAGGAGCGCGGCTGACTGCCTTGAATTGCTCTTCATAGGCCCGCGTGTCTGGATAGCTGTGCGCTCGCGAGGCAAGTCCGAACACCGTGATCATGTCCTCGACGATCTCGACATCACATCCCCACGCCGTCGTCAGGTCGTAGCTTCCGCATGAACCCGGGTTCCACCATGCAAGCAGGCAATCAGCAACGCGACGACTCTGGCCCGTGTTGCCGGCCGCGATCGCCAGCAGGTTCTCGAGCACCCTCTTCTCCGCGGGCGCGATGTCTTCTGCGCAATTTCGAATCCTTGTTGTCAATGTGGAGGGAAATAGGATCGAACTCCCGAGCTCGGCGTTGCGAACCCCGCGCTCTCCCATCTGAGCTATCCCTCCGACCTTGGTGGCTTCAGTCTGACCTAGCCTAGTCTGTCGGGCACGGGGCTGTAGGACGGTTAGTTGCGTCTCCGTACTCGTTACAAACTACGTAACAAACACTACGAATCGCAACCGTAGCGGTGGATCCGGGTACGGAGGAAGAAAGTCGCGCGATTTTTTGAAGGCGCTCGGCTGACGCGCCTAGAAACTGCGTGAAACAATCACTTCGTTTTCGCACTAACCCTTTGATTGAGCGCCGATCTAACCTCTTTTCTTTTCTCTGCGTGATTGTTTCACGCGGAGCCAACGTAGCTCTGTCGTCGCCCTCCCTTTGCCGGACACATCCCATGTACCGTGCGCGCGGCGGCAACTCCTAAGAGTTTACTTGAAGTTAACCAGATAGGCGGCTATTCTCCCGGTTGGCAGTCGTTCCCTACTAAACCGGGATACTCCCCACCAACCAGGATAAGGACACCGTACCGTGAACGCACCTGATCTCGCGGCAACGAGAATGCCGGAAGCTGAAGAGGAGGTCTCCGTCGACGATCTGGTCGAACTCTCGACCCAGGCAGGAGACGTCCTCGACAAGATCCGCGACGCGATGCTTGAGCCGTACCCTCGCAAAAAGGCACCTACTTTCACGAGCTCCTCACTGGCGAGCCTGTGCGGTATCGACAAGCCTCGCGTCAAATACCTCAGTGGCAAGGGCGACCTACCGGTCGGCGCGTCGACCGGCGCCGGCCGCGCCAAGGTCTTTACGCTGGAAGAGACTATAGCGTGGATCAAGGCCACCTCGAAGCGCGCAATTCGTCCCAAGGGCGCACGGGCGCGCGTCATCGCGGTCGCGAACTTCAAGGGCGGGGTCACCAAGACAACGACCGCCGTTTCTATTTCCCAGGGGTTAACCCTACTCGGTCGAAAAGTATTGATCATCGACTGCGATCCGCAGGGTTCCACGACCCAGCTGTTGGGCTACGCGCCGGAGACAGAGGTTACGGACGAATCCACCCTCCTCCCACTGTTCTACGGTGATGAGAAGGACGTGCGGTTTGCGATCCGCGAGACTTACTGGCATAACCTCGATCTCATTCCCGCGCGCATCGCTCTCTCGGATGTTGAATTCGAAGTGCCCGCCAAGCTGCTCTCCGATCGCAAGTTCGAGTTCTGGGACATCCTCAACAAGGGACTGAAGCCGGTGCTCGATGACTACGACGTCGTGATCGTGGACACTCCGCCGGCCCTCAGCCAGCTGACCACGAACGCCTTGGTTGCTGCCGATTCGATCCTTCTACCCTGCCCTCCTGAAGGCATGGACTTCGCCAGCTCGACCCAGTTCTGGCGCCTCTTCTCTGAAGTTGCGCGGCGACTGCCCAACGTGAAGGACGAGAAGCGTTACGACTTCGTCAAGGTCATCATGACCAAGGTCAAGAACACCGAGCTGTCGCGCGTGGTTCAGGGCTGGCTGCACAAGGCATATGGCTCACGCGTTCTGCCGATTCTCCTGCCCGAGTCAAGCGTCCAGGTCAGCGCAGCCGCCATGCTGTCGACCATTTACGACCTGTCGAAGTCGGAAGTGAACAGCGCGTCCTATGCCCGCATCCGGCAGCCGTTTGACCAGCTGACAGAGTATCTGGATAGCCAGATCGTGAGAGCCTGGACGAAGGAGGTGGTCTAAATGAGCATGGCGAGACGCATGGCCGAAAGAACCAGCAACATCCAGGCGGAGCCCGTCAAAAGGGAAACCACCGCCGATGATTCGCCTAGAACGTCGACGGGTCGGCTGCTGGATGTCCAGTTGCGGGTGAACGACGCGATTGATCGCGCCGACGCCGCGGAAGCGAAAGCGGCGAGCGCGGAGAGCGCGCGGCAAGCCATCGAGCAGTCCCTGGCGGAAGCGCGCCGACAGCTGGAAGCCCTCGAGAAATCATCATCCGCAACGGCTGGCGACATCGAGATCAGCACGCTTATCGAGGTCGAAGGTCGCCGGCGGGTACTCTCTGCGGAAGAATACGCGGAACTGAGTGCCAACCTGGAGTCCAGCGAACTGATCCACCCGATCGTCTACCGGCCACTAGGTGATGGTCGCAACGAACTGATCTCCGGCCACAACCGGGTATCGATCTACCGGGAGCTTGGCCGCGACCGGATCAAGGCCGTGCCCTTTACCGGTACGCAGGCTGAGGCAGAACTCGGGGCAGTTTTTTCGAACCTGCTTGCGCCTTCCCTCCCCGACTATGAGAAGTACCGTCAGTTCGTCCGCATGCAGGAGATATCGGGATTATTGCAAGCCGACATCATCCGGTTGTCCGGTCTGACACAAGGGCACGTTGCAAGAATCTTCTCGTTCGCCAATCTGCCTGCTGCGGCGAAAGAACTGATCGCGAAGAATCCGCATCGTCTCGGCGGCAACGCTGCGCAGAAGCTTGCAATGATTGCCGAGCAGGGTCACGGCACGGAAGTGGTGAACGCCATCAAACAGCTGGTAGAGAACGCCTCGCTGACGCAGGAAAGGGCCGTGACCCTTGCCTCGCCGAAGGCAAGCAAACCGGTCGCACCCCAGGCTCGGACGTTTAATCGCGGCAAGCGCAAGGTCTGCGACATGACGGTACGGAGTGGGGTGATCGCGTTGCGGTTCAGCGGCAAGGAAGGCGAGAACGCGGCGCAGGAGTGGAGTGAAAAGATCGCCGAGTACATCCGCAGCAACCTGCTGGCCGCGGAATAACATTCTAAAAGAATGTCTTTTCAAATCAATAACTTAGCAAGTTGACTTGCGAGACGCACCGAAACAATCTTTTAGAATGTCGTTGAGAAACAAGGGCTTACGAAAAAAGGAAGCAGCGATGAAGAAGGTTTGAAGCTGTAAAAAACAAAAGCCTTCGGCTGGAACCGAAGGCTTTTGAATATTCGGGCTTGGCTGGAACCTCGCCCACTACACTCCACCGGCTGGAACCGGGAAGGGACCTGCATCAATCCCGAGTGTAGCGGAACTCGACAGACAGTCAAGCGCTAGCCAACCATTTTTGTGGTTTCGATCGCAGATATGTCTATCGCGCAACGCTTCGTTGCTGGCGAGGGTGACGCTCATCCTCAAATCAGCAACTCGGTCGAAACAGATTCGGCCGCCCTCACCGCCTTTCAGTGCGACGCCACCAACCTGCCATGGGTCATCTTTCGCGCAGCGTTCCGGGCCTCGCATATTGAAGGCCTCCCGCACCGGGCCCGCGCCCTCCTCTCTGCCCTCGCCCGCACCGTCGACGCCGGCCGTCCTTTCGCAGCGATCTTTGCACGGCGCGAGTTGCTGACCGGCCGCGCCATGCAGTCCATGCGGACGCTCTACCGTAGCCTCGATGACCTGGAGGCCGCTGGCTTGATCGAGCGCCGGGCACAAGGCCGCTACGTGGAAGCCGGCCTCTTTGGCCGGTCCTACCTGCATCTCACCCAGACTGCGACTGACCTCCTGGGACTCACAGAGAACCGCCCTGCACCTGCCGAAAGCCGCATAACAGAACCGGAAACTGAGTCTTTGGCCCGCCCGTCTGCCACGATGGCAGACGGTGCTATATATAAGGATCTTAGCCCTGCTTCTTTTCAAAAGAGACAATCAGGTCAGGTGCCGGCAGATCTCCAGCGTCTTCAGGGCCTGGGGTTTTCTGATTTCCTGATTTTCAAACTCATGCGGATCGCCCGCGAGAACGGCAAGCGTCTCTCCGATGTCGTCGAGGTTACGTGGGATCACCTGAAGCAGGCCAACCGCCCGATCAACTATCTCGGCGCCCTGGTTCGCAATCCGGTCGACTTTGGTCACCAGCTCCGTCAGAAACACGCAGATCGACAGCAAGCCCAGGCGCAGTCCGATCGTAGGCAAGAGGCCGAGGCACAGACCCGGCATCTCGCTGGCCAGACTTTTGAATCCCTCGCTGGCGACGTGCGCTACACGATCGACCCAACGGGTGACCAGATGTCAATCTGCGCCCTCGAGGAAGGCGTGGTGAGACAGGCAGTAAACTGGAAGCAACGTTTTGTGCAGGCCCTGAACGCCGGCCGCATCCGCCGCTGTTTGTCGGAAGCGGTCACACCGAATGGCGGGAAGGCTCCTCTCACCGAATTGGCCCGCGGCCATATTGCCAGCCTGCGCTCGGTGCTCGGGATGCGCCCAGTAGCAATGAGAAATTGAAGAAACAAAAAAGACGGATCCGGAGATCCGCCACTTGCCCTGCCGTACGCTAGCGCTGTTGCGTGCCAAAGCGCTCCAGCTCACTGAGGGGAAGCCGGCCGACCTCCTTGCCGTTACCACAGCCCGCGAGCTCACGAAGGAGTCTAAGGTAATTCGTATCGATGTTTTCGTCTTCGCAGAAGGCAATGAATGTAAACGGGTCGACGACTGTCACCAGCGGCGTGGAATTCGATGAAAACGGACGGTTTGAAATTCACCCTGATGAAGCGATAGCACGATGGCGGGATCAAGGGTCAAGCTGGTTCTGCGCTGCGACTCACCTCAGTGGCTAATCCGCTGACAATGCAGCAACTACAAGGAAGCAGGAGAACGGAGCGAAGAAAGATAGAGAAGAACCAAGCTTTAGACAAACCGCGCCCCGAAGAAAATGAACCACGAAAAGTCGGTTCCACGCAGTGAGTTTCACACCGTAAGTTTTTGACGACTCTCAGATCGCCAATGACAAAGACGCCGGTGTTGCGCTCACAGTCGCGCCAGTCACGCAGCGTTGCCCGGATGTCATGCGCTTCGTTCCTCGCAAGCGAGACCTTCCGTCCATCGAGCGTGGTCAGCGAGCCAGCGTCCTCGCGGACCACGAGAGGGGGTTCCACGCCATTGATCAACCTGGATGCAGCGAGCGCAAACCACAGTCGACTGTCCAGTCGGTCAAGGAGGAAAAGGCATTGCTTGACGGCGGCATCGAGGTTTTCTTCCCTGAGCGCGGCGACGTTGTGCAGGCCGAGCAGGGCGCCGTCCTTGATCAGCCTGATATCTTTCTGCGTCATCGCCACACCGGCGCGCTGGTAAAACTCGAGGAAGATCGCCTCGTTCTTCTGCGACTGTGTGTAAAGCTGTTCTAGCACGGACATTGTCAGGATTCCTCAGGATAAGATGCATTTACCCTGGATTCGGGATCGTCCGGGTGATATATGGCTGACTTTGATTTGAATCGCACAGCGAAAAAATAAGGGGGCATACAGCCAGGGAGCATTCTCCCTGGCTTATGTTTCATGTGGGGTTAGGCCGCCTGCAGCGACAATTCGCACGCAGGGCAGTGCTCACGTGACCCGGACATTCTCCGTCCAGCAGGAACGCCTTTGTCCTTGCAGGCCTGATAGACACGGGACAGATTGTACTCATGTCCCGGGAGGGACTTGAGTCCTTCCGCAAAACGCTGGTGATGCCTGAACGGCTCGATCGTTTGTAACTATTCAGCAGTCGGCATAGGCGAGAGCACGTTGCCGGCGAACGCGTGAGCCAAGGCTTCAAAGAGTGATCTGGACTGCTTACGCAAAGTGGCCAGATAGGAGCGGATGGTGCAGAAGGCGTCGAGGCCGTCTTGGCTGCGGAAACAGCCCGAGACTTTCTGCTTGAGCTTGGGCATGCGGATGTCGCGCTCAGCCTGGTTATTCGTGAAGGGTACCCGATGATCAACAGTAAAGCGCCAGACCTGGTCGGCATGGCGTTCCAGACGCGCCAGCAGGTTGAACGCAGGGCTTTGCCTGACCTTGCCTCGCTGCTTTGCCCCAGAGGGGGTGCGTTCCTGCTGCGGATTGAGTCTGCGGCCTTCGGCAATCAGTTCGCTCGAACGCTGCCGATAGTAACGTTGGCGCTTTTTGGACAGGCTCTGTGCTCCCTGATCGATACTGCGGCCGACCTCGCCGCACGCCTGCCGCAGCAGATCAATTATCTGTGCGGCCCAAGCCTGCTGCGTGGTTTCCGAGATGAATATCAGCTCGCGCAGGTGATGGGCATTGCACAACGCGTGCTCGCATTCGTAGTGTGTGTAGGGCGCCCAGCCGTCATGGACGGCCACGCCTGTGAATGACGGGAGAATGCCGTGACTGTCCATCGCCTCCTTGCCCCGCTTCTGATGCGCGCCCAGCCAGCTCAGCACCGCCGTCGATGCACTATGCAGCCAGTGAAGCTTGCCTGCCACATGCACGCCCGACTCGTCGAAGTGCACCACGCCGGCTTGCTGCAGCGCCTGCCTGATCTGGGCCACGGAAGGCGTGAGCGCAATGGCCGCTTCGTTGATGCAGTTCTGGATCGTGCCCGTGCTCATGCGCACACCGAACATTTCCTTCAGCGCCTGAGCCGTACGGTCCACCGGCATTTGCAGGTATTGCGTCAAATACACGGCTGCGGCCTTGATCTGGGCGCCATACTGCACTGGCCGGTTCACGCCTTCGGGAAACGCTGCGCGATGCACCTTCCCGCATCCGCACTGCGCCTGCTCGACGCGATGCTCAGTGACTTCGAAGCGGATTGCTGGCAGGTCAATGACCTGCCGCGATTCGGCCGAAATCGACACGTCTTCGCGCGCAATCGGCTGGCCGCAGGTATCGCACAGCGGAGCAACCGGATGAATTTCGATGTGCTCCGGCTGCCCAACGCGTTTGAGCGTGTTGCCCTTGTGACCGGGCTGGCCGCCAACCTTTGCCTTGCCACGCTCGCGCAGGGACTTCGGCTTGCGGCGCAAGCCATCCGACGACGGTGGCTTGCTCGAATTGTGACTGTCCTTGCCCAGTCTTGCCTCCAATTCATCCACCCGCTTGAGAAGTGCATTGACCAACGGCATCAGTTCGATGATGAGAGCATCCTTCTGCTCGTGCGTCATCGACTTCAGATCGGGAACCTGCAACTCGGGGGCTTCTTCGGCATCCCGAGACTATGCCAGGTTCAGCCAATGTTTACAACAGCCGCTGAATAGTTACGATCGTTTGCTCAAAGTCCGTGAGATACACTGTGAAGTCGAGGCTATCTCGTTCAGAGATCCAGACATTGCAGTAGCCAAAATGTCGACCCCCGGGGTGCTTATCCAGCCGCATCTTGAGTCTTGCGATGCGCATACCGCGCTCTCGAGGTGTTGCGTCACCTCGGTGCTGCCACGCGGTACACGTTCATTGCCCAGCACCACGTACAACCATTCAACTACTGCCATGCCAATCGTTCACTTGGACTTCCTTTCGTTATTTTTTGCTACGGCCCTCGATAACTCTTAGTACATCGAAAGATAAGCTACTTCGAAATACGGACTGCTGAGTCAACTACACTGCCTAATGCGAGAGGTGAATCTTTCTGGGGTAGGGGAGTCCTCCTTGGTTAAATGGGTTGGGGCAGCATCTGCACGAAGTCCGTGATGTCGAGCGAGACGACGTATTCCTCGAGGCGATACGAGAGCTCGTTGTACATCTGGTTGGTGATCTCGTACGTCCGCTTCGCGAGCTGATCGAGCGTGACTTCCGTTTCATTCTTCGGCTCGAACTTCTTGCTGAGCGGGTTCAGGAACGGAATCTTCCGCACCAGGTTCAAGACCACCTTGCCGATCCGGCTACCCGGTTCCGCACCGACGCCACCGATGTAGGTGTCTTACACATCCCAGACGACGTTCGCCAGCAACTGCAGGTGCGTGCCGGAGTCGAGACGTTTGCCGTTCAGAATCGAGGCGACGTGATGCTTCTTCAACACCGGGGTGTCGAGATCCTCGCGCAGGAAATCCCACGCGTACGAGGAGTAAAGAACTTCTCGGTGGTTGGTCTCGATTTCACCATCATCGAAGACAGCGATGAACGGCTCGTGGAGCATCGTCCAGAGTTCTTACCGCTATATCCGACAGGACTTCTTCCTCGCACGGCGTTTCCTGAATCTGGGCGACCTGAACCGGCAACCGCGTGAAGGGCTTGATACGGTTGCCAACGTCCGCGTGCATGGCACCACACAGCGCGTCGTGGCCCAGCACTTCAGTGAGGAACGCGCCGCGCTCCCAGGCGTTGCCTGCCGGTCTGTTCAACGGTGTGATCCGGCTCGAACGGCGGGTCAGCCACGAAGGTCTCGTTTCCGTCGGCGGAAATTACTACAGCGTGCCGATGCCGACGTTACGGTGAAGCGAGAGACCGGGGCGTTTACCCACGTTTACCCGGGGAAACGTGGGTTCTCTCAGCGTTGGTACCCAGCATCCTAGCAACCACTTGGACTTTGAAACGCTTCGTGGCCATCTTCGGAAAGTTTACTTTGATGATCTGCGAATAACAGTAGAGCCGCCCCTATTTCCAAGGAATAACGCGTGACGCGGAAAAATCCTCTCGCGCGGGACGAGAACTCTTGCTAGGGCGAGAGGCGCCGATAGTATGAGCGAAATCATCGGACGAACAACATCGGATTGGCGCCTGTTTTGGTTAGCTTTTCGACAAATTGCGGTCCGGGGATGCCCGGACAATGAGTAAGGGACTGATGATCATGAAAATTGCGAGAAAGACAAACGCAGGTGACGACCCGCTGGCGCTGGCCGCGTTATACAGGGCGGGCTTAGGCTCTAAATGGGAGACCATGACGGAGGCGGCCGTCGCAATGGCCGCGGTAGGGGTGCGCGCGAGCAAGAATCGGATAGTTCAGGCGGTGGCGGTCTCCGAGTTCCCGACGGAGATCTTGGCTCTATTCGCCAGCGTTGGAATGGTCAACCGAACAGCTCGTGAGCTTATCCGAGCGCGAAACGAGCAGGGCATAGCTGACATGGTGGCGCGCTCCGCTAGTCTCAATCCTGCGGGGAAATCGAGGTCCGAAATTTTGGCGCACGTTTGCAACACCCGTAGTACGTCCGGCTATCGGCGGACGTACACGGGCGAAATCCCTCTCGCGCTGAACGAGCGATATGTCCAAGGATGTCGTTCCGGCCTATGGTCAACAGTGCGACAGGCGGCGGACGCGATGGGTATCTCGCATTCCAGGCTGACGATGGCGTCCGCTATTGCCGCGTTGCCGCAGGAGTTACTGAATGCTCTCCCCACCGGAGGCCTGACTTTCGAGACGGGTCGCGCCCTTGTGGACTTAGTAGCGCTTCGCGGGGAAAAAGTCATTTGCGAAGAAGCGATCTCACTTCAAAACATTGTCCCCCGACTCAGCCCTCAACGCTTGTTGAATCGCCTTGTCGGAATTGACTGCTCCCCGTTTCAAGCCAAGGTGCGGCGGGGGAAGAAGAAAAACGGTCGTTCCGGCGGGCTCTTCGTCGAGCTACATCTTGACCCTTCAGATCCGGAAAGCGAATCACGGCTTGAGATACTCGTTGGTTTACTGAACGTGGAATTTGGAAGTCGTTCCGTGAAGGCCGGCAGCGGCGTCGTTGTGCCGAAAGAAGATCACCTTCGACCATATCTTGCACAGCAGCAGCAGCGGCTCAACAGACCAGCTCCCCTTTCGCGTCTTTCGGTACCGCCCGACCTGTCCGGGTCTGCCGGAACAAACCGCGATACTTCCGTGCCGCCCGCAGGGATTGACGACGATCGCGCCGCGCTGGACCGTTGGCTGTCTGACTATACAAGCCCCGCGACTAGGAACAGATATCAAAATGAATTGGAGCGGCTGCTGTTGTGGGCGCTTCTCGCAAAAGGCAAGCCGCTGTCGAGCATCGATGTGAACGATGCGAACGAGTACATAAATCGGTTTACATTGGACCCACAGCCATCATCTATGTGGGTAATGAGAGGGCGACGCCCGCGCGACGAACCGACGTGGCGTCCCTTTCGAGGGCCGCTCTCGGACGAAAGTCGCCAAAAAGCTCTCCACATAGTGAAAAAGTGCTTTAACGATCTCATCTTGTATCGGTACTTGGTGGCAAACCCCTTCCAAAATGTGAAAGTCGATCATCGGCCGGATGTTCGGTTAGAAAATGAATATACTGAATTACACGAACGCAGTAGGGCGTGAAGACCGCTGCACACCCGAACCCGGCTTGCCAAGACAATGACCCCGGAGGGGCACCCGGCCGAGGTGATGTACCGAGGTCGCGAGAGCATCAAGTCACGTCGGCGTTGTCGGCCGCCTTGCCTTAGCGTGTTATGTACCGGCTCCCCTTAGGAAGGCTTCGGCCTCCCGGTACTGACGGCCAATCTCTGCAGTCGCACAGATCGAGGTCGTGTCCAGCGAGTCGTGGCCCGCAAAATTCCGCGCACTCTCGAGACTCATGCCGTTCGCGACCGCATGCGATACGAAAGTGTGTCGCAACCAATGCGGGCTGACCTCTGCGAATGCGCGGGCATGCGGCATTCCTCGCGCAACGCGGCCGCGGTCGCGGCGGAAAAAAGCCGCTTCACTGCCTTGTAGAGCTGGTCGTGATGGATCGGCCCAGCTTGGCGGGCGACGGCGGCCAGCGCCTTGTGAACATCGTCGCCACGCTCGGCCGCTTCACGCCGCACCTGGCCGATGTCCTGGTTGTCGGGCAGGGCGGGGATAAGCGGAGTGCCGACAGGGCAGACGAGGGGATCGCGAGGGAAATCCCGCGTTTCCAGGTAGTCGCCGAGTGCCTCCAGCACGGCTGGCACGAGCGGAATGAAGCGCTCCTTTGCGCCTTTCCCCACCACGCGCAGTAGATGGATCGAGCCAAGCTCAGCGCCGGCGTAACGGAC
Source organism: Paraburkholderia podalyriae (assembly GCF_014397785.1). GTDB lineage: Bacteria > Pseudomonadota > Gammaproteobacteria > Burkholderiales > Burkholderiaceae > Paraburkholderia > Paraburkholderia podalyriae. Next base: position 8,089 of record NZ_VZQQ01000072.1, on the reverse strand, counting down.
GCTAATGTCGCCAGTGAAGGCGCCACACAGTTCGGCGCGGCGCAGGTCACCATCGCCTGGCGCTGGCGCGAGACTGCAAGCGGCCCGTAGAACGGCCGCCAGCGAGGATCGTGACGCGGGAACTTGCGCCCGCCATCCGACACCGAGCGCGAACGCGGTTGCGGATCGTCCAAAAAGAGCCTGTAGGTGAGCAGACCCTCGTGCGTGAGCGATGACAAGGGCTTGCCCAGCTGCACGATGGACCACAACAGGAGCCGCTCAGCTTCCTTGCGGTAGTTTTCGAACGTGGTCTTTGTGTCGATAACACGGGCGAGCCACGCGCGTATCGCGCTCAGGTCGTCTGCCGCGGTGATCTGCTTACGACCGGTCGCCCGGCTGACGCCATGGCGGCCGTCAAGGTCGGGAGCGGGCGCGGCGCGATCAGGGTCGTCGTCATGGTTTGAACGTGGATCGATGGGAGCACATGTCACCGTGATTGTCGCACGCGCGGAAGAGCCTTTGACACTACAGGGATAATGTCAAAATTATTTGAAGAGAGCGTTAGGTATAGAGCGGTTTACGTTGTTTTATTTGGCAAATTCTACGCAAACCACTCCCATGCCCGACGCCCTCCCTGACGAGACCCGTCTCGCCGCCGAGATCGACCGCCTGAAGGCCGAAATCCCGAAGACCCGCGAGCTGTACCGCGAGGTCTGCGCGCTGCTGTTTTTCCGCTTCGGTATCACGCCGACCGCGAACCGTCTCTACCAGCTGGTGAAGCGCGGCAGCATGGGTACGCCGACTCAGGTGCTGGGCGAGTTCTGGACCGAGCTGCGCGAAAAAAGCCGCGTGCGCATCGAGCGTCCGGACCTGCCCGCCGACCTGCAGGCCGCCGCCGGCGAACTGGTCGCGACGCTATGGACCCGGTCCACCACGTCCGCTCAGGCCGAACTCGAGGCACTGCGCGTAGAAGTGGAAGGACAGCGCACGGACGCGGAGCAGCGTGTCGCGGCAGCGCGTGGCGAGCTCGACCGGACGGAAACGGCGCTCGAGCAGCGCACGGCGGCGCTGCTCGCTGCGCAGGTCGAGGTCCGCGAACTGGAGAAGGCACAGGCCGAAGGCCACGCGGCGCGGCACGCGCTCGAGGCCGAAATCACACGGCTGAAAAACGAGGCGGCGGTGCGGGCCGAGAACTGGACAAGGTGCGGGAAGGGTTCTCGCGGGAACTGGAAAAGCTGCGCGGAACCGCGGAGCGCGCCGAAGAGCGCCAGCGTGCATCGGAAAAGCGGGCGCTGCTCGAGATCGATCACGAGCGTGGCGCCGCCGCGAAGCTGCGCAAGGAGCTCGACGAGGCGGCAAAGCGTGCTGACCGGCGCGAGGTGGATCACCGCAGCATGATCGATGGCCTGCAGGCACAACTGGGCGACGCGCGGCATCAGGCGGGCGTCCTGCAGGGGCGACTCGATGCCTTCGAGGCCGCGAACGTGACGCTGCAGCAACAGCTCGCGGCAGCGCGTGGGGACGATGCCCGCCCAGCCCGCGCGAAGGCCGCGCCTGCTCGTCCAACGGCGGCACCTGCGCTGACGCGTGCCTTGCGGTCGGCGGCCACGCCGGGCCGCTCGCGCAGGGCATCGGCAACACCGGCGTCACCAGCGACGGCAGACAAGCCCGTGGTGCGTCGCAAGCGGGGGTAGGCACGATGGAAGACAGGAACAGCCGCCGGCGGAAAGGCCGCAAAGCCCCGGCCTGCCCGCCGATCAGCGCGCTGATGCGTTATGGCGAACGGATCGTGCGGGTGGTCGCCGAAGCCAGCGGCCAGCGCGTGATCATCGAATCGGTCAACGAGGACGGCCGCGCCTTCCGCAGCACCGTGAAATGGGCTAGCCTGAGCGCTCTTCACGATCAACTTTTCTGAGCGCGATGACCCTACCGCAGACCATGCAGCAGCTCGACATCTTCGCCGACAGTCGGGACGTCATGTTACGCAACGACGTGCTGGAGCAGTTGCAGCGGCGCCATGTGGCCGCCGCGCGCGTTGCACTGGATCTGCTGCGCGTCGAATTTCCGGACGATGGCGCGCTGCCGGCAATGGTCGTGCTGGTTCGCGAACTCGGGCGCGCATCGACAGCGCCGCTCGCTGACCATGTGGCCTTGGCCATCGCGCGCCGGCACCTGGACGACGAGGTGGCGCCCGCCGCCTCACGGGTACTGCCCGCGCACACCGTTCACGCGTGGCTCGCACCGTGCTGGCGATCGCTCGCCCAGCGGGCCGCGGCCCTGGAATTTCGGGGCGCCGATGCCGACGGCCATGCTGCGCCGCTCTGGCTGCTGGCGGCCGACTGGGCGCTCGCCAGCGAAGCGGTCGAGACCATTGAGTCGTGGTGGCGCATTCCGGCACCGCTCGCGTGGATGACCGAGGCGCGCTACAGAGCGGGTGGGCTGGATGTCGCGTGGCCGCTGCTGGCGGAACTGACGTGGCTGGCGCCCGCGCGGTTCGCGGCATTGCTGCCCGGACTGGGCGACGCTTCGCTTGACGCGCTACGCCGGCGCTTCGATGCGGAGTTTCCGGGCACGGGCGAGGTGGACGATTACGCCTGGTTTCCGGCGTGGCTGCTGGTGGTCAAGCCGGCGCTCGCGGGCCGGCTGGGCGAGGCGCGCGTGCGGCGTGACCAGGCAGCGTCACGCGCGACGGCCCTGCTGGGGGAAGTCCTGCGCCGGGAGCAGGAAGGCGACCAGCACGAACTGGTCACTCTGCGTCAGGAGCTCAGTCAGTGGCACGCTGGCCTGTTCGGCGCCTACATGGCCACGCGGAAAGTGCAGCACCGATGAGTGCGCCTTCTTTGCCGCTGCCAGATTTACTTCCGGAACGCTTCTACTTTTCCTTCGTCGGACGCTGCTGGCCGGTGGTGTGCCCGTGCGGCTCATTGCGCACCTGCGGCGTGTGAAGCCGCGGCGCCAGTCCGCGCGGCCGGTGAAGGCGTCGAAGCCGCCGGCGCGCGATCCCCGGCAGGGCGAACTTCTCTGACGCACCCTACGGAGCCGAAAAATGGGCCGACCCCGAATTGAGTGGAACGATGCACAACTGCTCGCGATCATGAATGGCATCGAAGCGATCGACCGGGATTTCCCGCGCGACAACGCGCGCTTTCTGGATGGACTGATCGCGGAAGTCCGGGCGATTACCGGCCGCGTGTTTGGTGCCACCACCTATAGCCGGCTGCTGCGCGATGTCGCGCCGCAGGTCGGCGTCCAGCGCCATCCGAGTGCCCCGACGCTCCAGCAGGCGATCCTGCGAGCGCAGGCGCTCGCGCCGATCTCACAGCAGGGCAGTGCGGATAATCGGCCGGTCGATCTCGACCTGATGCGACAGGCGCTGGCTCCCGTGGTGCGCGAGGCGCTCGCGCCGCTCTATGCGTCACAGCGCGAGCGGGCCGCCGATTACGGGACGGTCACTGCGCGCGATGCCGGCGATCTGGGCGAGACTCACCAGCCAGCCCCGGCGCTGCTGCAGGCGGGCTGGAAGATGCGCATGGACGGATCCGGCGTCTTGAACAGGCGAACGCCCAGTTGCACCGCGAGCTTGGCGAAGCGCATGCAGCGCGGGATCTGGCCGGTGAACACGTGAACCGGCTGCTCGGTGAGCTGTACGCGTCGATCGAACGCGCCGGCCTGGGCACGACGACCCTCGCGCAAGCGGCCGCGCAGCTGGCCGGCACCGAACGCTTCCTCAAGATACAGAACGATGCCGTGCGGCTGCAGGCGAGCAGTGAGGCAGACGCGCTACGCGCGCAGAACGGCCAGCTGCGTGAGCGGATCGACCATCTGCTGCTTGAAGTCGATCAGTACCGGCGCGCCCTATCGAGCCGACCGCCTGGGAGTCGCTGAGCGCGCAGCACGCCGGCGTGCTGCGCCCATCCGACCTGAACGTGGGTTCCGGCCGGAGCCCGCCGTTCGCGTCATTGCCGCTTCGCGATGACTCCGGTTATCAGATGTGGTGATTTGTCTATATGGCGCTTCCCGGTCGTCGCCCGATGACGAGCGATAAATTCGTGAATAATCTGCGGTGCCCGGGCACTTCCGACCGACCTCGACGGCGCATGGCGGAAGTCAATGTACCTTAAGTTAATCCGGTTGCTGCAGAATCAGACCCCCTCTGGTCGTGATTGCGTGAAGGCAGGCCGATCGGGTAGGGTGGCAACATCCCCAACCACAACGAGGAATCAACAATGAACAAACAGGAATTGGTGGATGCGGTCGCGGCGCTAACCGATGAAAGTAAGACCGCGACCGGCGAGATGATCGACGCAGTGATCGCTGCGATCACCGGCGCGGTGACGAAGGGCGATACCGTCCAGCTGATCGGCTTCGGCTCGTTTTCCACGGGTGCGCGCGCCGCGCGGGTCGGCCGCAATCCGGCGACCGGCGCCGAAATCCAGATCCCCGCAGCGAAGACCGTCAAGTTCACGGCGGGGAAGGCGTTCAAGGATGCCGTCAACGCGTCATGACGAAGGTGGCAATCGTGCCCGGCGACTACGCCGGGCTGCAGAAGGAAGTGATCAGTGTCGTCGAGTCGGCGCGACGCACGGCGGCACGCAACGTCAATGCCGTGATGACCGCCGCCTACTGGGAGATCGGGCGGCGGATCGTCGCCAGTGAGCAGGGCGGACAGGCGCGCGCTGGCTATGGACAGGCGTTGATCGCCCGGCCCGCGGACGACCTGACACGCCGTTTCGGACGCGGGTTCGGCAAGGCGAACCTGGCGAGCATGCGCGCTTTTTATATCGCCTGGCCCGAGACGGAGATTTTCCAGACAGTGTCTGGAAAATCGGTAGCCTCCGAAAATGTCCAGACGCCGTCTGGAAAATCGCTGCCGCCGAAAGACGTCGTCGACGCCATGGCAACGGCGCCCGATCACCTGGCGCTGGCTACCCGTTTTACGTTGCCGTGGTCCGCCTATGTGCGCCTGCTTTCCGTGAAGACGGCGGCGGCCCGTGCTTTCTATGAAACCGAGGCGTTGCGCGAAGGCTGGTCGGTGCGTCAGCTCGACCGCCAGATCAGCAGCCAGCTCTACGAGCGGCTGGCGCTGTCGCGCAACAAAGCGGCGCTGCTCAGGAAAGCCGCCGATGTCCAGCCGGGTGACATCATGACGCCGGAGGAGGCCATCCGGGACCCGTTCGTCCTCGAGTTTCTGGATATCAGGGACGAGTACTCGGAGTCGGATCTCGAGGCCGCGCTGATCCAGCATCTGGCCGATTTCCTGCTGGAGCTCGGCGACGATTTTGCCTATGTGGGGCGGCAACGGCGGTTGCGGATCGATGACACCTGGTTCCGGGTCGATCTGGTGTTTTTCCACAGGCGCCTGAAATGTCTCGTCATCATCGATCTGAAGGTCGGCCGCTTCAGCTATGCCGATGCCGGGCAGATGCACCTCTATCTGAATTACGCGCGTGAGCACTGGATGAAGCCCGGCGAAAATCCGCCGGTCGGCCTGATCCTATGTGCGGAGAAAGGGGCGGCCGAGGCCCACTATGCGCTCGACAATCTGCCCAACAGGATTCTGGCCGCCGAGTACCAGACCGTGCTCCCCGACGAAACACTAATCGCGAAGGAGCTCGAACGGTCCCGTGCAGAACTGGAACGGCGGGGAATGTCCGGCGAGCCTGGCGAGGTCGAATAAACCGGGTCGTGACGGTAGCCGCCTGCGGTCGCAACGCTTGCTGGCACAGGGAGCGACACTGCGCGCGCTGCTCATGTGGGGCACCGGCGCGTACTGCGTCCAGAACAGGAGCGCACCGCAGCTTCCGGCACGCAGGATCTGCTCGGCTGACCACAATGCGTCGGCGGTCTTTGTGGCGCGGATCAGCAGCTGTTCTGAGGAAAGGCCGATGTACTCGAGACCGAGGCCGTTCGGAACGTGCGGCGGCTGAACCACCGCAACTGGCCGTTTGCCACGTGTGCTGAGCGCGGGTCGAAGCGATCGCATCTCTCCCACGCCGGCCTGCTGGACCAGCAGGTCAATGAGGGCACCGATCGGCCATCCGCCGCCCGGCAACTCGGCTGAAAGCGCCGGGTAGCCGGCGTCGACCGTCCTGCCACGGCCGCGCGCCAGCTGCGACGCCCGCCACAGGGACGGGTGTATTGCTTCCGGGACAGGTGATGGGGCGGTCATTGGATTGCGCAAATACCTGTATATATGTACAGGCGAACAGGCACTTTTTTCGGAGGAGTCAAGGTTGATAGACGCGTTCGCAAGCCTGATAACCATCCGACAGCCAGAAATTGCGGCGTTTGTTGCTGGGATGAAAGCGGCGTTCGGCGAGCCGGAAATCGATGAAGCCATCCGCCGCGGCAAGGCTGGGGAACCGACGTTTTACGCATGCGAAAATGGCCGCACTATTGGCACCCCTGCGCCAACGCAAGCCAACGTGTGGCGTGTTGACGGGGCGGTGCACAACCGTCGCTACTGTGCTGACTGCGACGGTTCGTGTGTCGGCACTGCGAAATCGTGCCGGGGCGTGAACGGCACCAAAGCATACGGAGAGGATATGTTTCGATCTTTGAGTGTGGGCGCAATACTGCTTGCAGTTGCTTCGACCGCAGTCGCAGGCGAACACTACGTTGAAATCTGGAACCCGCCTGAAGCGCGGATGCAGCCATCCGGGAACGGCAAGCCTAAACCAGGCAAGGTTGCGGTGCTCTCACATCACGTATCGAAAGCTACACCGCGCCGGGTCGCCGATCCGGTAACGAGGTAACGAGGTTCTTGCCGAACAAACGCGCGGGGAATGGTCCTGGTAAGGCTGCTATACCGCGCGCGACAGACCTTCCTCGAATAATGACACCCGAAGGGAATGTGCTCCGCGTGCACGATGGGGGAACGCTGGTCGAAGTGGTCCGATAAGAAAGGTCCGTCTGGGAAGGCCCCTCTCTGGTCGAGAGCATGAGTCCTTCAGGCAAGTAGTCGATCACGAACGGCAGAATAGGGGCGAGCTCCGTCTGTCATCATCTATCTCAGTGCGGGCCACTGAGCGTCATTCGCCCGCTCCGTTGCTCGAACATGACGTTCGGCTATGTCACCGGTAACGCGATCGCCACCAAAGCCATGACCTGCAAAGAGAAGGTGCACGCATGAGTACCCACCCAATGTTTCTGGCAAAGCCCCTCGTGGATTTCCGGGTCTACACGATCGCGCTGCGCAAGATGCCCGAGTTTCTCGATGTGTTTGACAGGCTCGCCATGCCGATCCTGCGCGAGACGCTTGGACATCCGCTCGGTTTTTGGACCAGTCTGGTCGGGCCGCAGAACCAGTTCACCCACCTGTGGGGGTATGACGATCTGGCAGATTACGAACGACGGTGCCTTGCACGCGATACGCATCCGGATTTCCCTGCCTATCTCAAGGCATCCGGCCATCTGATCACGGCACAGGAGACACGGCTCATTCGTGCCGCCGCGCTGGATAGCGTCGCAGAGTAGGTCGATGCTCGAGAGTTCTGCTGTTAGTTGACAGCCGAGCGTCGGATCGCGCTGGTCGTTGATACCTGCAGCGATTGAAACGATAGTGCGTCGGCTGCGGTGAGCGATTGTCGACGAACTGGGCAGCACAGTAGACCGTCTCTTCATGGCCGACACTACCCTGTCAATCGCAGAGCCAGATTGCTGCCTTTTGAAGACACCGATGTCAGTTCCGCAGAACGCTTACGGAACCGGTGCTATCGGTTAATTTCGGCTACTCGGCGGAGCCATGCGATGTTCACTCGAACGGCTGGTCCGCTCGGAATCCGGCCCAATGCCCGAAACGCGCATGTCTGCCGAAGCGGGCTCCCTCAGTGAGCCCGCGTGCTTCATCAATTGAGGGACCGGCTCAAGTCTGGTTGCCCCACAGATCGTCAATCGCGCGGATCGCCAGCAAATATCCGTTCGCTCCTGCCCCGCAGATCACCGCAGTGGCCGCCACCGAGATCGTCGAGTGACGATATTCTTCGGCTCTGTCGCAGTAAGGTCAACGGGTCAAGCAGCAGTGATATGCGGAGGATTGCTTATGAAACGAGCGAGTAGAACTGCTGTGCGGGAGACAGCGGAGTCTCGCCCCGACATTTCATCTGCCCTT
>NZ_VZQQ01000071.1 GCF_014397785.1 Paraburkholderia podalyriae | reverse complement strand
GATGTCATGCGCAACGCCAATCCTGCTGTCCGGTCCGCTCGGTCACGTTGCCGAAACGACCGGTCACGTTGCCGAAATCGCCGGTCACGATCCCGAAACGGCTGGTCACCTTCATCCGAAATACGCAGCCGAACCGGGAGTGGGCACGTTCGGAAGCCTTCTCGAACTCACCTGGAACGGCCAAAAGCCGCTCGACGTCGGCAACGGAGAAGTCCGCAGCTTCATCGAAGACGGCGATGAGTTGACATTGCTCGGCTGGTGCCAAGGAGATGGCTATCGTGTCGGATTCGGCGTATGCGTCGGCGAAATTTTGCCCGCGCTCGAGACGGCTGAGGTGGAAACTGTCGCATGAAGTTGTACAGCTACTTCCGCAGCCCGGCCTCCTATCGTGTGCGCATCGCGCTAGCGCTTAAGGGGTTGCCGTTCGAGTATGCAGCGGTGCACTTGCTGAAGGATGGTGGCCAACCGGCCGCAGGCAAAGCGAACACGGAACCGTCTTGTCAGCAGTCGGGTACGGAGACGTCAGCGTCGAACTGATAGCGGCCTCAGCGTAGTCGCTGGACGCCGAGCTGCAGAAATCGGTTACCAAGTCGTCGCCTGAAACCAAGACGACCTTGCCAGCCGACGTATCCGACAGTGTCTGGCTTCGCTTCGACAAACTGAAGTAGCCGTGGTGAAGTTCGTGGTCGCAAACGCCGCAGTAACGACCTTCGTAGGAATTTGCCATGCTCATTTCTCCCCGTTGAATTCCCCAGCCGGTGTAGCCTCAACCGAATGAAGAGGAGTCTAGATGGCGATTGAGACGCGGCGCGTCTCAATGTCGCACAACGCTGGTGCTTCGCGAGTGTGTAGTCGCGTCAGGTGGCTTGGCTTGGCTTAACTGCGGAGTTGCTGACATGAACGATGCCGAAATGGTCTCAATCGAAGATGCGGCGAAGATTTTGTTTGTCAGGAGGTCTCACGTGCGGCGACTCATGGCAGAAGGAAAACTATCGAGCACACGTGACAATTGCTTGCTGCTCGACGAGGTTCTTGCCTACAAAGCGAGGCAGAAGGCGGAGGCCAGTAAATTTCTCGACTGGCACGCCGACGAGTTCGGCGACGAACAGCCGTGAGTTAATCGATGGGGCGAGCTCGCGCAACCATCCCTGAAAGACCTTCGAGGCGGGCCGGCGCGTCGAAGTCATGCCGCTAAATGCACCATGTTTCGTGTGTCAAATAGGATACGTTGCTGCCGAAATCGGAGATAACGTTCAACATAAGGCACGTTAACACTGCTCTTCTTGAGGCATTAGGTGGCGCATGGACCTGTTCGAGCTGGGAGAAGCGTTTCGGGCCGCCCGGATTGCTTCAAACAAGACTCAGCAAGAAATTGCAGAACTGAGCGGCATTACTCGGGCGCGGATTAGCCGCTTTGAAACAGGCCAGCTGGTCGAACTCGGCGCCGTCAAGCTGCTGAGTCTCTTCGAGGCGGTCGGGCTTGAGCTGTTTGCTCGTCCGATAGGCCATGGGCGCACACTTGACGACGTCCTTGCCGAACAGCGAGCGGCTGCTCTTTCCGTCGGCGAACCGCCGCGACGCGTCCGAGTTCGCCACTCGAAGGCCAACGTCAAGGTCACGCGAAGCGACCGAACGGATGGGACAAATTAGGCCCGCTGAGCGGTACCGTTCGGTTAGTGCGAGCAGCGGTCTATACGTGCGCTCGTGCGGCTGCTGATATCTTTAGACGAATGTTATGACGATGGACTCGACAGGTTGGCCGCCGGCGAGATGGCACGGGAAGGACGGTCGAGTGGCTATTTGATTGGTGAAGCCCTTCGCACCAGATGGACCCGGCAGTGACGGCGTGCGTCGGAGCTTGCCAATAAGGCGTTTTACCGCGAAGCGTTTCTGAACAGCCGTTGGGGAAAAAATCTTGGCCGCAGGCGGGGTGGGGCCTCGCTTCCATCAGAAAAGCTGCCCATCCTTGAAGAAGCGTTCCGGCCTTTGCTAAGAGGAGTTTCCTGGCGTCTGCCCGCGTTCGGCCACAGGTCTCAGGTATCGCGAGCAAGGCACTCACCAGTATCTGCTCACTTTTGAGCAGATACTGCCTTCAAATGAGCAGATTCCCGGACTTGGGCAAATTGTGAGCAAGGAATAGGTCCGACGACTAAGGACAAAAGACCGTGCGCTCTGATGCGATGCCCCTCAATTAGGCGGTGCCTTGGGAGCACGACGGCATCTGGAGAAACGAAAATTTTGCGGAGCGCTCAACCTGCAACACATCGGCGAGCGTACCCATTCGCATATTCCATGGCACACGGGGCTCGTGTTGCGCAGTTCAGCATCTTCCGTCCGGCGACGGCCGCGACTCGCCTGCTTCCGTCAGCGAACGCCCTTCGGAAGCCGCGCGTCGTCGGCGTGGTCGGGCGGCCCAGAAATACTGAACCAGGACTTTTCGTTTAATAACGCATCCCACCGTCCGCCGGTGCGAGGAAATGCCACGATAGCGGTTCTCAGCGGAAACGGACAGTTCGTCGCGCGAAGTTTCCATGACGTGAAAGGCGTGTTATCAGTTTTACCGGGCGGCTAAATAATTCTGGCTACGGATGTGCGTCAACGTACATACATAATGATTTTGGCAGTGCCGTCGCCAACTCACGGACCTTCGTGCTGCTATTTTTAAGCTAAAGCCTAGTGGAGTTGGGCGTAACCATTTAACATACGTAAGCCATCCAAAACCATTAGGATAATATAATAATACGAATCAATGTTAACCCGAGTTTTTGGCATTTAAGGAGACATTGAATGGACGTGCTGGTCGTCGAAGATAATGAGGTGGTCGCGGACAGTCTGGCTTTCCTGCTTGACTGCTATGGTCACCGCGCCACCGTGGCGGAAGACGGAGAAAGCGCGCTCTCGCTGCTGTGCTGCCGCGCTTTCGAACTTGTCCTGCTTGACGAGAACCTGCCCGGAATCAAAGGAAGTGCTGTCGCACTGTCGATTGTCAATACGCCTTTCGCTGACCGGCCCTTCATGGTCTCCATGACTGGAGACAGTGAGGACGGCGGACTCGCGCGGCTTTTCGATGTCTGTCTGCAGAAGCCGTTCTCGCTCGAGGCACTTTTGCAAGTGATTGAAGATGCTCGAGGCTGTGATGACGCGAGCGCGAGCGCGCTCCTGGCCGCCTAGGCAGTGCTTGCTGTCTGATGCAGTTGCCCCAAGGCGGAGCTAAACGCAAGTCAGGGTTGTGCTCGTCCGGATGGTCTGGACGACCTTTTTGTCGTATATGTGCAACGGCAAGCGTGAACATATATTTATTGGTTGGCGCCACTGCACACGCGAAGGAATAGTTGTTCTTGCAACTATAACGCCAACCACAGTGGCATCCCGGCGCGCCGGCGAAAAGACAACATGGCGTCATGAGGCCGTCATGACAAATACTGGGATTCGGCCGGCACCGAAAGAACCGGTGTTGAATTGCAAAAAATATAATCTGAGAGAAGTTAGACAAATGAATCGACATACTCAAAGTATCGGTCATCTCGAGCGCAGTGTCGGCAATGACCGCCTGACGCGCGCCTTGGCCGCACGCCTCGACAGGGCATTGACACGCGCCGGCATCAGTTCGGCACGCGCAGCGAAGTGGCTGGGTGTGAGCGAATATGACGTGCAATATTGGCGAGGCGGAATCACCGTGCCGCCGCTGAACGCCTGTATTCGTCTCGCCACGGCCCTCCATCTCGATGTTCACTGGCTTTGCACAGGGCAGCCTCTTCCTCCTGATTCGCCGCGCTGTGAAATCCAGCAAACGCGAATGCGACATTAAACTTTTGTGGAGTGGATATGGCAACCGGAACTGTAAAGTGGTTTAACGACGCCAAGGGCTTCGGCTTTATCACGCCGGACGACGGCGGAGAAGACCTGTTCGCCCACTTCTCTGAGGTTCAGGGCAGCGGCTTCAAATCATTGCAGGAGAATCAGAAGGTCAGCTTCGAAGTGAAGCAGGGGCCGAAGGGCAAGCAGGCTGCCAACATCAAGCCGCTGTAACAAGCCCGACGCTCGCCTCCTAGCGATGAATGGGACGTTATGCGGCCCATTTTGCAAGACGTACGGACAATCAACCGGAGACCCCGCATGCACGACTTGCCGCATATCGAATCCTCGTCCTGCCAGGTTACCCGCAAGACGTTGCGCTTTCTCGCACGCGACGCCCGAAATCCCGGCGCAGCCTTGGTTTACTGGCTGGGTGTGAGAGAACCTTCGTTGGAGTCCAGCTTCTTCCACGCCATGCAAAAGTACGGTCCGTTGATGCAGCTGGTTCTGCCCGATGAACGTCCAGGCGTCTTCGTGAAGCGGGACGCCGTTCAGAGAGTCCAGGATTCCGGAATTCTAAAGCGACTCGTTTTCAAGGACGAGTCATCGCTCGACGTTCGATATGGCGGGCCGTGCCGCGACCTCTTCAACGAGTGAATGACCCCGTCCACGACGGTATTTTCGGGTTGTGGATTGTCATGGTCCTCTCCTGAAAAGTTGACGCCCCGATGCCTGCAACGCGCATGCCACGGCGAAAGCCCTTTTTTGCGCACGACATGCGGCGACTGCTGCCGTGACTGTTCCGCCACCTGGCTCGTGCGAGACAGTCGGAGTCCAGGGTCACAGGGCAAGCCTGGCCGGCAGATTTGCAGCCGTCTACCGGTGGTGAACGATATCCGACCGTGAGATGACGTGCGGCATGTAACGACGTAATTCTTCGTCAGCGTCCGCCGATTCTGCAGACGCTGTCTTCACCGCCTTGAAAACGCGAGCGCGCTGGGAATCTCCTCGGGTGCTGCGCGCACGATAGCTGGGCTGTTACCGTTCAACGATGAAATCAAGGACCTTATGCTGAGGCCAGAAGCGGCACGGGAAATGCGGTAACCAGGACGACGGGCTGCACCGACCTGGGTCGCAGCCGGTCGCTCTGCATACGGAGGAGCCATCATGCGAGTCGCGGCGAAAGGAATCCTGCTTATTTCGGCGTTTATGTTGAGTTTGTCCGGCGCCGTCTGCGCGCAGGGTGCGGGAACAGGTGGTGGAGGGGGCGCCGGTGCAGGCCAGGGTGGCACCGGAATGGGAACGCCGAATGCAAGCGGCGCTACAGAGTCACCATCCGGCGCGTCCGGCGCAAACACCATGGGTAAGTCGGGGGAGATGTCGCAGAAACAGATGAAGCCGAAAATGCAGAAGAAGGGGGAAATGAATGCGCCCGCCTCTGACAGCAGCGGAATGAAGAAGACTTACTGACAAGGGTGTCGCTGCGGAGGCACGCTGTTTAACCTGCAGGGCAGCCTCGCGGTCAGGAGCGTGGTGCGGCAGGACACCAGCGACGCTGGATAGCGTCCGCAACGTCGAGTGGTCGGCGCAAAGCGACAACGAAGAGGCTCCTTGCGAGCATTGCGCCGCTGTCGCTCCGCCTTCAATAATTGCAACTCGACTACGTGGTCTATGGCGGCTCTTCGTCAGCGCCATTCCAGTTTTCGTCACAGCGGCAGCCGACCCTTCAGGTCGGCTCCGCTCCCGTCGGCCTCGGATTCTTCCTCTTCTATCTGTGCGCGGGCTTGCTCCCAATACTCGTCGGCGCGACCGTCGGGGCTGCCGTCTTTTTCCCAGAGCTCGTAGGCCCGTACACGAATCTTCTCTTCCCGCGAAACGTTGTCCATTGCTCAATCCTCCAGCGATTTTTCGCGAACAGCTACTCGTGAAGTTGCTCCGCGTGCCAGTTTCACAGCGGAAGGTGAAAGCGTCGATGCGGGAGCAGACAGACCCACGCCGACAAACGTGTCGAAGCAATTGGCGTCCGAGTCATGCGTGATGACGCCACCGCGCGCTTCGCATTGACTGCCAATCTCCGCGCTGAGTGGCGGATTCTGCTTTTTCAACAGGCGCTCTTGCTCGACTCCGCCTTGAAAGTACGACGCCTGACGCACCGGCGCCGTAGGCGGCAAAGAGACAGACTATCTCCTGGACTGGTTTGATATTCGCAGCTTGCTTGCCCTTCGGCCCTATCTTCACGTCGAAGCTGACCTTATTCTCTTGCGGCGCCTTGAACCGTTCTGCGCTGATTTCCGAAAAATGAGCGAAAAGGTCTTCACCGCTGCCATCCGGCGTGATGCAACCCAAGCCCTTCGCAGCATTGAACCACTTTACGGTACCGGTTGCCATCATTGTGTCCAAAATCGAAAAGGCTGGCGGCTTCAGGTATCGCCGGTACAATCTAAGGACCTATCGCTGTGACTTCGAACATGGCCGAACGCCCAAGCGTACAAGACGATTTTTTGCAGATGCTCTTGAACGACAAGACCACCGTAAACGTGTTCCTCGTGAACGGCATCAGACTGAGCGGTCAACTGGCCGCCTTTGACCAGTTTGCAGTTTTGCTCGAGTCTGGTCTGGGTGCGCAACTTGTTTTTAAACATGCCATTTCGACCGTGCTGCCGGCCAATGGCAGGAGCCAGGCACGTTCGGAACGGTAATCCGGCGCGCCAAAGGGTCACCTCGTGTTCCGATACGCCGAGTGACCTGGCCACCCGACCGGAGGTCACCTTGGCGCGCTTGATGGTCATGTCCAGTCGTGCAGCGAAGGCCCGCCTGGAGCCGTTGCGTTTGAGAGTGCCTTGCAGATGTACATCTAGATTCAGACGACGATTCATGACGTGCAATGCTCCGTGTAACTCATCGTGACCAAACCTGGGGTCTTCAGGCTACGAAGGTGTGACACGACTTCGAGGTCGATGCTTGCAGCGAACGCCATCACCCGGGCTGGCATGTCGTTCGCGTGAACTTCACTGCACCTGAACGTCCGTTGCGGCGCGTCTTCCCCGCTCTGCGTTAACGCTTTAAATGCCCCGGTGTAATCGGCCCGGATGCCGGTTTCCCTATCCCGTACATGGCCAGAGGTCACTCCGCCGCGTTCTTCGCGCGAAGTAGCAGCGCAATGACAACGCTCGCAGACGTAGGTCCGTCGGAAAACTTACCCGAAGGTCGGCACCTGTTCGTGCGTCACCGGCGTTGGTCACCAGCTGTAGACGGGAGCATAAGGTGAGAAAGAGTGCCTTGCTGGGTAAGGACTTGCGGGAGGTGTGCACGCATAAAGCGAGAAAGCGTGACACATAAAATGAGAAACGCTGATTGCGGCCGCCTCGACCTGGGTGCCGAGCGAGGGGTAGGTTGAACCTGTCCCATCAGCGGAGGTCGTTCGCGCTCGCGCGCGGATTTCAAAAACTGCGCTTGACTTAACCCAATTCTAGCGATTTTCTCGGGTGATGGGAATCGGCCGGGCGTGCGCCGAAGACCTCTCTCTATCCCTAGGCAAGCCCCTCTCTCCCGCCTCAGGCCAGCAGTTCCGGTAGCTGGTCGGAGTTTCGGCGTCCGCCCGTCGCAACCGGACCCGGAGGGCACTCATGAAATCGACCCGCCTTTGTCTCGCATGTGGCAACGCGCTCGTTCCGCTGCTCCATGTTCCCCGTCAGCGATATTGCTCCTCGAAAGCGTGCCAGCGCGCCCGTCGACGCGACTGGCAGAAAAACCGGCTCCGTACCGATAGCGACTATCGCGACAACCAGGCCCGGGCGCAGGCGCAATGGCGCGCAGGCCATTCGAGCTACTGGCGCGAATATCGCGCTGCGCATCCGGCGTATCGACAGCGCAACCGTAGCATGCAGCGGACGCAATGCACGGCGGAGTTTCGAGCCGATTGCAAACATGGATGTGACCGGGTTTTCGCAGCCGCTGGCGTCGGGCTTCTACATACTGTGTGATGCGCATGAGGCCGGCGTTGCAAATATGAACGCGTGGACGGTCCACATAGCCGTACTGTCTGCGCCGACAGCGCCATCGACGTGATTGCAAAGAGATGACTTGATACGCATTGGTGTCGGGCCTGCTACCCTCCCGAGACCGGCGTTAGTGCGCCCGACGCGCGTACGCAGATTGCCTCCTGGGCTCCATGAACACCACGTGCGGTAGCTTCTTCGCAGTGGTTCGATGCTGGGATTCGCATGCCGTCCGCATCAACGTCGCAATTGGTCTGCGGACTCGCGGTGCCTTCGGACTTCGTAAGATTGCGACCATGTTATGAAAGACCTTACGTCCTATCAGCTCTATCTGCTCGCCTTCCCGTTCCTAATCGTGATTGTGCTTACGCGCTGTTAAAGCACTTCCCCGGGCCCGCTGAGATGGACAATTCTGCAGCAGCGCTGCCGACAGTGTGGTCTGCTACTGACGCCAAGTGGTATGAGTAGCAATGGCGCGTGCGCGACGCCGAACATCGCCTTCGCCTTGAACGAGATTGCTTGCGACTAATCGTGACTCAGAGTCAAGCAAAATCACCATATTGCCAGTAACATCGAACTATGGACAGAGCACAGAACACACCTTCGAAGGAACAAACGCATCACCCCGTTGATGTGGCGGTCATCGGCGGCGGGCAGTCAGCGCTCGCCACGGCATACTTTCTTCGTCGCGCCGGCCTGAACTATGTCGTGCTGGACGACCAGCCCGCGCCAGGCGGTGCCTGGCAGCATGCATGGGATTCGATTCACCTCTTTTCTCCGGCCCAGTGGAGTTCCTTGCCGGGCTGGCTGATGCCCTCGACCTCAGAGCAATATCCGACTCGTGAGCATGTTATTCGTTATCTCACTGAATACGAGAAGCGCTACGAGATTCCAGTTCATCGCCCGGTGGACGTGACGTCCGTATCGCGGCGTGATGCAGGGCTGCTCGTATCGACCGACAAGGGTGAATGGCTCGCAAAAGCCGTTGTCAGTGCGACGGGCATATGGGGCCGCCCCTACATTCCGGAGTATCCTGGACAGGCCACTTTCGAAGGTGAGCAGTTGCACTCCGCACACTACCGTAACCCAGAGGACTTGCGCGGAAAGGGAGTTCTGGTCGTAGGCGGCGGTAATTCAGGCGCGCAGATACTCGCTGAGCTGTCGCGAGTCTGTCACACAACCTGGGTTACGTTGGAAGAGCCTATCTTCCTGCCAGACGAAGTCGACGGACGTGTTCTCTTCGAACGTGCGACCGAGCGATGGAAAGCGCGCGCCGAGGGCCGACCGGACCCTGCGCCGAGCGGCGGCCTGGGCGACGTCGTGATGGTGCCGTCCGTGTGCGAAGCACGCGAACGAGGAGTGCTGCATTCCGTGCGGCCGTTCTCGCATTTCACGGCGGATGGCGTCGTATGGAAAGATGGCACCCACACGCACGTCGATGCCGTTATCTGGTGTACCGGATTTCGTCCCGCGCTCCATCATCTTCGTCCGCTGCACGTCCTTAATGACGCGGGCCGGGTGGATGTCATCGACTGCCGCGCCAGACTGGAACCACAACTCTGGCTGGTTGGATATGGCGAATGGTGCGGCTTCGCATCAGCCACCCTTGTCGGCGTGATGCGCAGCGCAAGGTCGACGGCAGCGCAGATTAACCAATACCTAACCTCCCTCTCGGAGCAGAGATTATGAGCGTCACGATTTATCACAATCCAGAGTGCGGAACGTCGCGCAATACCCTTGCGATGATTCGCAATGCCGGCGTCGAACCAGTGATTATTGAGTACCTGAAGACACCACCGACTCGCGAAACACTCGTGGACCTTATCAATCGGTCGGGTCTGTCCGTCAGGGAAGTGATAAGACAGAAAGGCACACCTTATACAGACCTGGGGCTCGATGACCCACTCGTGACCGACGACCAACTCATCGACGCGATGCTGGAGCATCCCATACTCATTAACCGGCCCCTTGTGGCGACCGACCACGGTGTGCGTCTGTGCCGACCATCCGAGGTGGTTCTCGAGATTCTGCCGGAAGCCCGGACGGTGCCGTTCACGAAGGAAGACGGCGAGGTGATTATCGATGAGCACGGCCGTCGTGTGAAGTAGCGCAACCGAATCAGCAATGGGCTCGCTTAACGGATAAGGCAATAGCCTCGACGGCGTGTGGAGCGAGAGAATGCTCGCCAGCATCACCCGCCGATAAACGACATTTCGATTTTTGACCGGCTATGCGCTGCACTGTCTTCGCCGCGCTGCTCAGAATAGCGGTCGGCCCGTCGCGTCCAAAGCGCAGCCACACGTCGGCGCAAAGCGTCGTCGGACTCCCCGTTTCGTAACGGTCCGCGCATGTCCAGGCCATGAGAGGCAAACAGACAAGTGAAGAGCTTGCCGTCTGCGGACAAGCGCAGTCGCGTGCAGTCGCCGCAGAATGGCTGCGAGACACTCGAGATGACGCCGATTTCGCCCTGTCCGTCCGCGTAACGATACCGTACCGAAGTGGCCGACGGCTTTTCGCGGCCCATTGGTACGAGCGGGAACGCCGCATCGATGCAACGAACGACCTCAGAAGATGACACTACCGACTCCATGTTCCAGCCGTTGCTCGTGCCGACGTCCATGAACTCGATGAAACGGACCTCCACTCCAGTTCCCCGGAAATGGCTCGCCATGGGCAGAATCTGCGCCTCATTCACGCCGCGCTTGACGACCATGTTGACCTTGACCGGAGCGAGACCGACATGGAGCGCCGCGTCGATTCCTTCCAGCACCAGCGCGGCAGGAAAGTTGACTCCGTTCATTTGCTGGAAGACGGTTGCGTTCATCGCGTCGAGACTGACGGTGATGCGCGTCAATCCCGCGTCCCAAAGCGACCGCGCCTTGCGGCTGAGCAGCGAACCGTTGGTCGTTAGCGTCAGTTCGACATCCTCGCCCGAAGGCGTTCGCATGGCGGCCAGTCGCTCGACAAGGCATTCAAGGTCTTTCCGCAGTAGTGGCTCTCCGCCAGTCAGGCGGATTTTCTCAACGCCAAGACCAATGAAAACCCGCGCGACGCGCTCAATTTCTTCGAAGCTGAGCAACTCACCCCGGGGAAGAAATTCGTAGTCCCTGCCAAACACCTCCTTCGGCATGCAATAGACACAGCGAAAGTTGCAGCGGTCCGTTACCGAGATACGCAAGTCACGCAAAGGCCGCATACGCGCGTCCCGAAGCGGCATCTCGGTTGTCGCGAGCTCGGATACAGGGAAGGCACGCTCCGCCGAGCCAGTCACGGAGACTTCTACCAGCGGAATGACTCGACCCAGAGAGAACGACTTCATCGCTGCACCCATCCCCGCGTGCGAAAAACCACCCACCATCAAAGCAGAACGCGGCCGGCAATGCGCAGGCCGCTGTCGCTTACGTGTAACGGCGACTCTTAAAGCTGACTGTTTGCTTGTAGTCCTCCATCGACCCAACACGGCGGATGTTCGCCCACGTCCCCTTATAGTACGGAATGACGTTTCGGTCGGTCCACGTCGTCGTGACGTTATCCTGGATTCCGTTCACATGACCGAACACCATGAACGTCTGGTCGTGCTTCTGCTCAGGCACCGGGTAAGCCATCGCATACGTGGAGCCGAAGTCGTTAAATACCCCGACGATGTCTCCCGCACTGATTCCAAGCTCCTGCGCATCTGCGGGGTTGATTTCGATGTATGCCATCGGGTCCCGGGCGCGAACGAATTCGTTGTACTGGTCGTGGTACACGGTCTGCCAGACCTCATTCGTGCGACCATTGTTAATCCAGAACCGGTATTTCGCTTTCTGGTCAGCCACCGTCTTCGGCAACCCCGGCCACGGTGATGGTTTGAACTGAGCCTTGCCGTCGGGCGTATCGAACTTGCCGTCCATGTACATCATCTCCGTGCCGACGAGCTTGCCTCCTTCCCACGCCTTTGCGGGCAACTGCACTCCGTTGTTGGCCATGATGCGTAGCCGCTCGTAGGTGACCAGATTCCCCGTATTGCCGCCCTGACTGTCAATCTTCGCCACCCCAGGTTGCCCCACGCGACGGAAACCGTCATTGAAAGCGTCCTCTTCGGTCTTCCAGTCGAAACCGTCAAACCGCGACGCCATCTTGGTGTTGCCGTCTTTGCGATACATGTCACGCAGCGTGTTGGCGACCCGCGCGGCGATGAGACAATCCGGCAACGCTGTTCCCGGTGGGTCCATGAACCGTTCGGAGAGGCGCATGCGGCGCTCCCCGTTCATCGAAGTCAGGTTCATCTCGCCCGGATGCGTTGCTGGCAACATCAGGTGGGCCGCTTCTTCCAGCTTTGTCGGATAGATATTGATGCTGGTGACAAACAGGCCACCCTTGCTGGTCGCGTCGTAGATGACATCGACCAACTGCTCGGTGGTCGCGCCGCGTGCTCCCTGCATTGCGTCCTTCACAATCTGCGAGCGGCGCAGGACAGCTTCGCGCAGGCCTTGCGCGTTGTTGCTGGTCTGGAAGTTGTTGCATGCCCACCAGGTCATCATCCGGCCTTTGCCGTGGATGAGTTCCTGGTCGATGTATATCTTCGTATCGCCCGGATACGGTGGTCTCGTGTAACCCTCCTGATGCCCCCCCATTCGCACGCAGCCCGTGCCTCGCCGACCAACGTTGTGCGTGGCAAGGGCGAGGTCTACGAGCGACGACTGAATCAGATAGTTGTCGTTGCCCCAGATGATGCCTTTTTCGTAGGTATGCATCGTCCTGGTCAGTTGGCCCGGGCCCTTGGGCTTATAGGACCATTCGGCTGCCGTCTGAATTTTTTGCGCTGGCACACCGGTGATTTTGCTGCATTCGTCCAGTGACAATTTGTTGGCCTGGACTGCCGCGTCGAATCCATTGGTGTGGGCGGAGATGAAATCGCGGTCCGTCCATCCTTGCTGCACCACATACGTGAACAGGCCATTGAACAGGGCAACGTCGGTGCCCGGAAGGATGTCCAGATGGAGCACGTTGTCCTTCCCCGCCACCTGCTCGGCGACTGCGATAGTCGGAGTGCGCCTCGGGTCCACGAACACGACCTTCGTCTTCGGAATCGCTTCGCCGGGGAACCACTTCTTTTTCTTGTCGGCCGTCCCACCCTGCAGGTTTGGCACCCAGTGATTCAGGAAGTAGTTCGTCTGCGTTTCGTAGGAATTCGCGCCAATGGACCAGATAACATCGGCCAGTTCGGCGTCCTCGTAGGAGTTGTTCAGTTCACCAATACCCATTTCGCGGGTTGCATGGCATTCCGAGTTGTATGCCGGCCGATTGTGAATACGGACCATCGGAGTCTGCAGCGCTGTAAACATCAGCTTGCCGGAGCCCCATGTGTTCTCGAATCCTCCTCCGGCGCCTCCGTGGTCAAAGGCAGAAAACACAATTCCGTTCGGGCCGTCCTTATCGAGTACCTTCTTCGCCAGGCCGGCGTAGAGCGCCATTGCCTGGTCCCAGGTCGTGTCGACCCACTGGTCGCTCAGATAGATACGCGGATGTCTCAGGCGCTCCTGGGTTATTCCGTCTGGTGTGTACATGTACGTCGCCATCTTACCGCCGCGCGTCGAGCTCAAGCCGCTATTCACGATGCAACTCTTGTCCGGAACAATCATGATGGTATGGCGCGAGCCATCGCGGTCGGTGACGACGTTTTCCATCGCGGGCGTCATGATGAGCGTGAGCGGCGGCACCTGTTTACGGAAATCAACGCCCAGCGCGTTCTGATTCGGGCCGCGCCCTCCCTCCTGGTCTTCAGGCCACTTGTACACGTGGTAACCGCATCCGACGATACAGAAGTGGCAAGTCATATTCGTTCGCTGGGCCGTGACCGGCGGTAGCGCAATGCGGTCTTTTTCAGTAGGCATTTTCAGCTCCTCGAACTCAAAGAACGTTGGCCTGGCGGCCGTAAATCAATCCTTCCATGCCAACCGCAGATACGGCCCCTGTCTTCTCGTCATAGTGAAGGCGCACACGTGGAAGATTCTCGGTGGCCTGTCCGGCAATCATCTGTCCTGCCTTCTCGGCATCGAACATACTGAAATGGCAGGGACACTTGAAAACCTTCGTCGTGGGTTCGTACGCGACCGGACAGCCCATGTGCGTGCACATCGCGCTATAGGCAACGATGTCGCCATCCGGGCCGACGCCGCCTGGTACGCGGCTGCCCATCTTGATAGCCACGCAAGGTGATGCAGCGTCTGGATAGGCGAAAGATACTGGCGTGTTTGGCGCCATGTGCGCGAGCTGAGCTACGGGTTTGTGCGGATATGGCAACTTCGTTTTGCTCGTATCGACTGCGTTGGTTGCCGCCGCGCCTACCTGCGGGACAAATGCGGTAGCGGCAGTGGCCGCAATCGAGCCGCCCCCGAGTTTCAGAAATGTGCGGCGGCCGACTTTGAGTTCGGACATGGTCTCCTCCTTCGCTTGAATCTTGCTCGTGTAATCGTTAGCATCGATTGCACGGCAAGACGTATGCCATACGGCTCAACGTCCGCCGGGAGGCTCGCGCACGGAGAGTTACCGCCAGTGAGCTGCTGGACGCCATTACCGTCCGGTAACGGTTCGTGCTGGGGAGTGGGCCGTTATGTCACCAATTCGTAACATCCGGCGGCGGCAGCTTCTTCGCTTTGGGATAAGCGTTCCGCTCCTTTCGTGTTTCAAGTTCGCGGCCGGCAATGAAAACCCTGCGGTTGCGTTCGGCACGACTGCCGTTTTCCTCGACAACGAAATCAATCTGCTCCACCGATGGAGCCGCGAACTGGGCGGGGTGTGCAGTGCAGACGTGCAGTTTGTGCAGCGCAATAGTTATCAGGAAATTGATGACCTGCTCGCCGACAGCCGACTTGATGTCGCATGGGTGTGCGGGTTTCCGTACGTCACGCACCTGCAGACGATGCGGTTGATGGCGATACCGGACTATCAGGGACAGCCGCTCTATCACTCATATCTGATTGTTCCAAAGAGCGATTCGCGGACGACGCACATTACGCAGCTCCAGGACCGCGTATTCGCATTCAGTGACCCGCAGTCGAACTCCGGCTTTCTTGTACCGACCACTGAGCTGATGCGCGCCGGCATCCGGCCAAGCACCTTCTTCAAAAAGTCCTTTTTTACGTACGCGCATCGAAAGGTGGTTGACGCCGTAACCACCGGGATTGCAGATGCCGGCGAGATTGATGGCTACGTCTACGACACCATCGAGAAGCAGTACCCCGAACGCACTCGCGACATACGGGTCGCGTGGCGTTCGCCGCAGTACGGCTTCCCACCGATAGTGGCGCGCCGCTCGCTCGACGAAGAGTCCTTTCTGCGTATCCAGCACGCATTGGTCAACATGAAAGACAGTCCTGCAGGTCGGGACGTCCTGCAGCGACTGAATCTCGATGGTTTTGTACCGGACGGCGACAAGGTATTTGACGGTATCCGTCACCTCGTTACCATCCTGAACTCTGGACCGGCATAGGCCGGGCCGCGCAGATGCTGTCCCACCTCAGTTACCGCTACAAGATTCCGTTAGCGCTGAGCGCAGTCATCCTGCTTACGGAGTTGCTCGTGACCGCTGCGCTCGTGAGCGTTGCCGTTTCGGACGCCAGAAACGACCTGGAAAGCAGCGCCCAGAATCTGGGTCGCGTACTCACGCTCTCGGTTCGGGACGCCCTGATGAAGGACGACCTATGGCGCGCCTTCGAAGTGATTCGAACTCCGGTGACGGTCAGGGAGCCCACGAACCCCTTGAAGGAAATCGTTCTCTTCGACGCCAAGGCTCGCGTCTACGCGTCGACGTCCCCTCGGAAGGAACCCATCCAGACGGCCGCCGCCAAACTTCCTGCCCAGTTTGGAACCGTCATCGAGCATCTGAGGGGCTCCGGCGAGCAGTTCTTTTTCGACTTTCCAGGATTGCTCGCGAATCGCGATGTAACGGCTGGTATGCCTGTGAATTCCGACGACGGAAGCCGCCTGGGATATGTGGTGATGGTCTATGACGCCGATATCCTTTACGGCCGCGTGCGGTCAACGCTGCTCAAACTGACAGTGGCCACGGTCCCAGTTTTGCTGGTCCTTATCCCTCTTGGTTGGGTCTGGGGTGACCGGATGGCCAAGCCTCTGTTGCGTCTCTCGACGGCCATGGCTCGTATCGGAAAGGAGCCACCGGAGGATGTCGGCGCGGGCATCACGGCAGATAGCAACGATGAGATAGGTCAACTGGGGAAGCAGTTCAAGGCCATGCTCTTCGAACTCGCCCAAAAGCAGGCGCTCGAACGGGAGGTCGTTGTCTCTGAGAGGCTCGCGGCCGTAGGCCGGGTTGCTGCCGGAATCGCTCACGAAATCAATAATCCCCTGGGCGGCATGCTAAACGCCATCGACACACTCAATACGCACGGAGAGCCCGATGCTCAGACCAGGAAAACCCTGGGCCTCCTCCAACGAGGTCTCGGCCAGATTCGCGCGACGGTTGGCGCGCTCCTGTTCGAGGCGCGGCTGGACTCGCCAGCAATGAATCTGTCCGACTGGCAGGATTTGAAGCTGCTGGTCGCACCGCAGATACAGGCAAAACAGGCCACTTTTCATTGGGACGTTGAGTTGGACGAGGCGATTGCGTTGCCCGCTCATCTGGTGCGCCAGCTCGTCCTCAACCTGCTGCTGAACGCCGTGAAGGCGGTAGAGGTCGGCGGGCAGGTGAATTGTCTGGTCGCTGCCCAAACGGCTGCGCTGCAGATAACAGTATCAAACACCGGTCAGCACATATCCGGCGTTGCGATGGAACATCTGTTCGAGCCATTCGGGTCCGTAGCCGTGGCAGAGGGACGGCGGTCCTATAGCCTCGGCCTGTGGGTTAGCTATCAAATCATTACCCAACTCGGTGGCACAATTTCCGTTGACAGTGCACCGGGGCGGACGTGCTTTGCAGTCTTTCTGCCCATTACTTCTGCGTGAGACAGGAGAACATTATGTCGAAGACACTTATCTGTGTCGTTGAAGACGACTCCATCATGGGCGAATCGCTGGCCGACCGCTTCCGTCTTGAAGGCTTCGATGTGGACTGGCATACGGACGGCGAATCAGCGTTTAGTGCGCTGCAGAAAAAACCGTATCAGGCGGTCATCAGCGATATCAGGCTACCGTTCATTTCGGGAGAGGAGCTCTTCTCACGTTTCGCAGCAGCGCATGCGTCGATTCCACCGTTTATTTTCATTACGGCCTACGCGTCGGTCGATACAGCAGTTTCTCTGCTAAAGAGCGGCGCTGCGGACTACGTTACCAAGCCGTTTGACATCGGGGCGCTGGTTGAGAAGGTCCGACTGCTCACGGGAACAGGCATACCGGACCACGCTATGCCGGCGCAGAGCGAGCTGGGTGTGTCAGAAGCGATGCGGCGCCTCGCCGAGCTTGTGCCAAGAGTCGCCGGCCGCGCCAAATCCATTCTGGTCACCGGCGAATCTGGAGTCGGCAAGGAGGTGCTCGCACGGTTCATCCATCGACATTCGCCCGGCGACGCCTTCCCCTTCGTTGCAGTCAACTGCGGCGCCGTCCCTGACACGCTTATCGAATCCGAATTCTTCGGTCACGAGAGAGGCGCGTTCACTGGTGCCGAGCGCCAAAAGAAGGGGTATTTCGAGCAGGCAGAGGGAGGCACGCTCTTTCTCGACGAGATTGGGGACTTGCCCTTGTTGATGCAGGTGAAGCTGCTGCGTGCCCTGCAGGAGCGCCGCGTCACGCGCATCGGGGCGGAGCGAGACTTCGAGACCAATTTCAGGCTCGTCTGCGCGACGAATCGGGACCTGGCCGAACTGGTTCGAGTCGGGAAGTTTCGTGAAGACCTGTTTTATCGCATCAACATCTTGCAGCTTCGCGTGCCCGCGCTTCGGGACCGGCCCGAGGATGTTCTATGGCTTGCACACCGCTTCGTACGCGATATAGCCGGTCGACTGGATGAGGCGACGAAGCTGTTTCACCCGTCGGCGGAGGCGCGGCTCGCGACTTACGGTTGGCCCGGGAACGTCCGTGAGCTGCAAAATCGGCTCGAACGTGCATGTATCGTGTGCTCGCGGAATATGCTCTTTTCGTCTGACATTTTCGAGGAAGACGGCTCTCAGGCCGCAGCGGCACTGGATATGGATACCCCACTGGACGGCTACATGGCCGCATGCGAAAGCGCGTTCATTCGCGCGGCGCTGTTGCAGCACCAGGGACACATTTCCGAGACCGCCCACGCTCTGGGCATTTTCAGGAAGAGTCTCTGGGAAAAGATGCGCAGGCATGCAATTGCGGCGGAGCCGTTGCACTGAGGAGTTTTTGACACGAGTAGTTTGTTCGACGCCGCTCCGGCCGAAACACGATAGCGCCCTTGCTGCTCCACATCAGCACCACGCCAAGCCAATCCCGCGTTGTGCGGCGCATTCCTCTGGCGAACCTACTCCAGAACATAGTGCGCGATGTGCACGCCTCCGTGAGCCGCATCCACTCAATGCGTGAAGCTTGACCTTCACACGGTGGCAAGGCCGAAAACTGCCTTCATGCGGTACCGATATGCCGGTACGTCGAAGGAGGTTGAGATGAATATTGGTGAAGTAGCGAAAGCGTCCGGTATGGCGGCGAAGATGATTCGCCATTACGAAGAGGCCGGGCTTATCAAGCCTGCGGCACGAACAGAGTCGAATTACCGCGTATATACCTCGACCGATGTCGAAGTGCTTCGGTTCGTGAAGCAGGCGCGGCGGCTCGGGTTTGCGACGAATCAAATCGCCGCGCTGCTGGCTTTGTGGCAAGACCGCAACAGGCCAAGCAGCGAGGTCAAGCGTCTCGCGAAGGAACATATCGCCGAGCTTGACCGTCGGATTCGGGAACTGACCGGGATGAAGGAAACGCTTGAACACCTCGCGAAGCATTGTCACGGCGACTCTCGTCCGGAATGTCCAATTCTGGACGCGCTAGCAAGCGGTCGCCATTAAGTTTGGTCAGACGTATCCACAGCGATTTCACGCTGCGCGCGAAAAGTCTGCGGGCGGAGATGCACCAGCAAGCGATTGCAGCCGAGCCGCTTCATTTAGAGGCCAGTGAAATTGCCTCTACTCGCGGCGGGACCACACGCATGAACACAGACGACGACGGAACACTTGAGACCCGGCTGGTGCGGGTGCACGGCCGAGTACAGGGTATCGGCTATCGGGAAGCCTGCGTGCGCCGCGCGAGGGCGCTGGGCGTCACCGGCTGGGTCCGTAACCGCATGGACGGTTCGGTCGAGGCGATACTGCAGGGCTCGCCCGAGCGGTTGGCCACCATGTGCGCGTGGCTGAGCGAGGGCATGTCCGTAGCCCTCGTTGACGAGCTTGAGGTAACCGAGATGCAGCCACCGCGTGCTCGCTTTGACAACTTCGAGCGCTTGCCCACCCTGTAGGGGCAGCAAGTGGATACGGCGGAAGAACTCGCTTTTTCGTCACTCGTTAGCACCACACGGTTCATTCCCCAAAGTCCAACAGCTGGAGGACCGGGGTCGTCGGGGCGGCAGCACCCAGTGCGGACGGTCAATGAAACGTCCAATACGCGAAGCAGCCGATTCGATGCCCCTTCAGGTGTGTCGCCAAACCGAGTCCGCATGGGAATGTGTTGACCGCGTGGACTACGCTTCGTGCCGAGGAAGCTCAGCAACTTTTGTATCGCGGGCGAGCGGGAGCGGCTTACTGGTGACGCTCGCACTCTTTTCGCTGGCATGAACCGGCACGTGCTCCATCCAGCGGAATAACAGAACTGCCAATCCGCCTCCAATCAGTTCGCTCACGATGAATCCTGGAGCGTCGACCGGCCTGATACCGGAAAACGTGTCTGTCAGAGACCGTGCGATGGCGACGGTCGGATTGGCGAACGACGTCGAAGCCGTAAACCAGTACGCTGCCGTGATATAGCCACCTACCGCTAGCGGAATGAATTCCAGCCGCCGCTTTCCGACATTCAAAATCACGGTCAACAAGCCGAACGACGCCACCACCTCGCTCCACCACTGGGATGGGCCGGTACGCACGTGCCGGGACGCCTCTATCAACGGTAAGTCGAACATACCGTGAGCCGCTATCACTCCGGCGATGGCGCCGATGGCCTGTGCAAGGATGTACGTTACGGCATGCTTCCATCGGAGCTTGCCAAGGCAGACTTCGGCAAGCGTCACAAGCGGATTGAAGTGCGCACCCGAGATGCCGATAAAGGTGGCGATAAGCGCGACCAGTGCCGCCCCGGTTGCCACTGTATTTGCCAGCAATGCAATGGCGACGTTTCCGCCCGCGAGTCGCTCACCCATAATGCCGGAGCCAACGACGGTCGCGAGAAGCAGTGCTGACCCGAAGAACTCGGCAGCGATGGCGTGACGCAGCCTCATAGCGGCGTCTTCCCAATCGCTGTCACTTCCTTCTGCAGCGCAAGCCGTTCGAGGGACGCAATCGGCAGGCTGATGAAGATTTCGAGTCGCTTGCGCAGCGTCGCGGCAGCGTCCTTGAACGCACGTCTTTTCGCCTCGTCTGAGCCCTCAACGGCTGCCGGGTCCGGAACACCCCAATGTGCGGTCATCGGCTGTCCTGGCCAGACTGGACACTGCTCCGCCGCTGCCTGGTCGCATACGGTGAACACGAAGTCCATCACCGGGGCGTCAGGCGCAGCGAACTCCTCCCACGACTTCGTCCGAAGTCCCTCAGTGGGCAGCCCCATCCGGGTAAGGAGCTCCAGCGTGAATGGGTTAATTTCTGCTTTTGGGTGACTGCCGGCTGAATAGGCTTTGAAACGCCCGCCGCCCAGGAAATTCAACTGGGCCTCCGCGAGCACGCTGCGCGCCGAATTGCCGGTGCAGAGGAAGAGGACGTTATGGACCTTACCACTCATTTTGATAACCCCAATTGATACACATGATGTGAAGGACAGACAGTTTCAATGGAGGTGGCTCTGCGAAGTCAAAGTACCCAGGGCTGTCGCCGGTCGGCATCAGTCTCCTTTTTCGCGTAGCGTGTCGCCGATGGTTTGGAGCTCGTTTTGCATGGCCAGACGGTCGAGCTTTTCCAGCGGCAGATTGATGAACAGGTCGATGCGCCTGCGCAACTGGGCGAACGCCTGCGAGAACGCTTTGCGCTTGTCGTCGTCAGTGCCTTCAGCGGTCGACGGGTCAGGGACGCCCCAGTGGGCCTTCGCGGGGTGACCAGGCCAGATGGGACAGACTTCGCCCGCCGCGTTGTCACAGACCGTGAAGACGAAGCCGAATGTGGGCGCGCCGTCCAGGGCGAACTCATCCCAGTTTTTGCTGCGGAGTCCATTGGTAGCGATACCTTTCGAGCGCAAGAGGTCGAGCGCAAACGGATTGGGCGCGGTACCCGGGTGGCTGCCTGCACTGTAGGCGGTAAACCGGTCGCCCGCGAGGTCGTTCAGCGCCGCCTCGGCGAGGATGGAGCGCGCTGAGTTGTGGGTGCAAAGGAAGAGGACGTTGTATTTGCGGTTTTCGGTCACGAGGTCTCCAGTCCGATACCGGACGATGGCACGATACATATCGATATCTCCAATATAATGGAAATGATGGGGCTCTACAAGCTTCCCGGGCCGCATCATGCACCAGGTGGGGCGAGGGTTTCATACCGTCACACAAATTTCATAATGACGGGAACTGGTCACCGGAATGACACGAACTATACTTAGCATCCCTACAGACGTAACGTATCTAGTTTTATGGAATTAACGATTACATACTGAGGAGACCAACATGAACAAGCAGTTCGTGCAGCGTCTGGCGGGTGCTGTGGTCGCCGCAACTTTTGCGGTCGCTGCCCAAGCGGTGGAAATCACGGGTGCCGGTTCCACCTTCGTGTACCCAATTCTCTCGAAGTGGTCTTCGGATTACAACCAGGCTTCCGGTAACAAGGTCAATTACCAGTCCATCGGTTCAGGTGGTGGTATCGCGCAAATCAAGGCCGCGACGGTAGATTTCGGCGCGACAGACATGCCAATGTCCGTCGAAGACCTAAAGGCGAAAGAAATGGGGCAATTTCCCTCGGTCATTGGCGGGGTCGTGCCAGTCGTCAACATCGAGGGCGTCGCGCCGGGAAAAATTCGCTTCACGGGTCCTGTTCTTGCCGACATCTATCTGGGCAACATCAAGAAGTGGAACGACGCAGCTATCACCAAAATCAACCCGGGTCTGAAGCTGCCGGACGCACCCATCACCGTGGTGCACCGCTCCGATGGCTCGGGCACGACGTTCAACTGGGTCAACTATCTGTCCAAGGTCAGCCCGGAATGGAAGAGCAAGGTCGGAGAAGGCACGTCAGTCGCGTGGCCTACCGGCATCGGCGGCAAGGGTAACGAAGGTGTCGCTGCATACGTGAACCGTCTGAAGAACTCCATCGGCTACGTCGAATACGCGTACGTCCTGCAGAACAAGATGACGTATGGCTCCGTGCAGAACAAGGCCGGGAACTTCATCGAGCCAAACGCGAAGTCCTTCCAGGCCGCCGCTGCGACGGCTGACTGGGCGAATGCCAAGGATTTTAATCTGGTAATGACCGATGCCAGCGGGCCCGACGCGTATCCCATCACGGCGACTGTTTTCATCGTCATGTACAAGCAGCCGAAGAATGCGACGCAATCGAAGGCCACCCTCGACTTCTTCAAGTGGGCACTGGAAAAGGGCCAGCCGCAGGCCCAGTCGCTCGACTACGTCCCGCTGCCGGATGCGCTCGTCAAGCAGATTGAATCGTACTGGGCGACCAACTTCAAGTTCTAACGTTCCCACAGCTCATGGCAGCGAGGAGCCGGTGGTTCTGCGTTGCCAGTCGAGGAAAAGCTCATGCGCACTGCTGCAGAAGAAGGTGCGAAAGGCCTGGCCGGCGGGCGCCGCCAAGGCACCATGCTCGGAACCGAGTTGACGTTTCGCGCCCGCAAGCGGCGACTGCCCGACGAGACCGCCGACAGAATGTTCTGGCTTGCCGCAGCGGCAGCGGCCATGTTTGTGCTAGTGATACTTTCAGGCGCTGCCCTGTCGATGCTGTGGGGTGGGCGCCTTGCGTTCCAAACCTTCGGCTGGCGCTTCTTCGTCAGCACCGACTGGGACGCGGTGGCCCACAAGTTCGGCGCACTCATTCCGATTTACGGCACGCTGGTCAGCTCCTTCCTTGCTCTGCTCGTCGCGGTACCGATTAGTTTCGGTATTGCGATGTTCCTTACAGAAATTGCGCCGCGCTGGATGAAGGGTCCCGTCAGCACAGCCATTGAATTGCTGGCCGCTATTCCAAGCATCATCTACGGGATGTGGGGCTTGTTCGTGTTTGCGCCCGTTCTCGCTGACCACGTTGAGCCATGGCTCATCGATACGCTCGGCAACGCGTGGCTGATTGGCCCGCTCTTTTCCGGTGCGCCTATCGGACTTGGAATGCTGCCCGCCGGCCTCATCCTCGGCATCATGATTATTCCGTTCATCTCCGCAGTGATGCGGGACGTGTTCGACGCGACGCCCCAGATGCTGAAAGAGTCTGCGTTTGCTCTCGGGGCGACACGTTGGGAGGTGATTCGAAAGGTGGTGCTTCCGTACACGCGTTCCGCAGTCGTCGGCGCCATTTTCCTCGGATTGGGACGCGCCCTGGGAGAAACGATGGCCGTGACGTTCGTGCTCGGTAACGCGCACGAGCTCAACGTCTCCCTGCTTGCTCCCGGCAATTCCATCGCAGCCACCCTCGCCAACGAGTTCACCGAAGCCGATTCTCCGATGTATCTTTCGGCCCTCATCGCGCTTGGCTTCGTGCTTTTCGTCGTCACGTTCATCGTGCTCGCGTTCGCGAAACTGCTGCTGTTGCGACTCAATCGCATGGAAGGAGCAAAGTAATGAACGGCTTCGACATGGAGAAGTTCAGGCGTCGTCGCATCACGAACAACGTTGTACTCGTGCTATCGGTCCTGTCGACACTTTTCGGATTGTTCTGGCTGTTCTGGATTCTTGCGACCACCGTCGTCAATGGGTTTGCTGCGCTGGGGCCGAGCCTGTTCACCCAGATGACGCCTCCACCCGGACAGCAAGGTGGCCTCCTGAACGCCCTGTACGGCAGCTTCCTCATGATAGGCATTGCGGCGCTTATCGGCGTACCACTTGGATTGATGGCAGGCGTCTATCTGGCTGAATACGCCCGTCGTACGCGACTTGGCGCGGTCGTCCGCTTCGTCAACGACATTCTGCTCAGCGCGCCGTCGATTGTCATTGGCCTGTTTGTGTACGAACTCGTTGTTCGTCCTGCTGGCCATTTCTCTGGTTGGGCGGGTGCAGTGGCGTTGGCCATCATCATGTTGCCGGTCGTCATCCGCACCACCGATGAGATGCTTCAGCTTATCCCGGACGCCACGCGGGAGGCAGCCCTTTCGCTTGGCATCCCGCGCTGGAAAATCAGTTCACGCATTCTGCTCAAAGCCGCAAGCGCAGGTATTGTCACCGGAGCCTTGCTCGCAGTCGCGCGCATCAGCGGGGAAACCGCTCCGCTGCTATTCACCGCGCTTAACAACCAGTATTGGTCCACCACCCCGAACGGCCCGCTCGCCAACATTCCGGTGGTCATCTTCCAGTTCGCGATGAGCCCGTATGAAGCCTGGCACACGCTGGCTTGGGCGGGAGCGTTCCTGATGACCATTTTCGTGCTGGCCCTCGCCATGCTGTCCCGCACCTTCTTCAATCGTGCTCATGCCACCCGTTAAGTTGCCATCTGCCCGGACGACACAAGCGCGCATCAGTGTGCGCGGACTCAACTTCCACTACGGCCGCCGCCAGGCGCTGTACGACGTCAATGTCGATTTTCCGGACCGCGAGGTGACGGCCATCATCGGCGCGTCAGGTTGCGGCAAGTCAACGCTGCTGCGGGTGTTGAACCGGATGTATTCGATATATCCAGACCAGACGGCCACCGGCACAGTCGAACTCGACGGCAAGAACATTCTGGAGCCGCGCTTCAAACTGAGCGAGCTGCGGTTGAAAGTCGGGATGGTCTTTCAGAAGCCGACGCCTTTCACCATGTCGGTTTACGACAACGTTGCGCTGGCCGTCACGCATCATGAGGCACTCACGCGTGGCGAACTTGACGAGCGCGTCGAGTTCGCTTTACGCCAGTCGGCGCTCTGGGACGAGGTCAAGGACAAGCTGGGGCAGAGTGCGCTGGCGCTCTCGGGTGGCCAGCAGCAGCGTCTGTGCATTGCTCGCGCACTGGCAATCGACCCTGAGGTGTTGCTGCTGGACGAGCCAACGTCCGCGCTGGACCCACTGGCAACCGGGAAAATCGAAGGGCTTCTGGATATGTTGCGCAAACACTATACCGTGGTCATCGTGACGCACAACATGCAGCAGGCGGGCCGTGTCGCCGAGCATACGGCCTTCATGCACCTTGGCAAGCTGGTCGAGTTCGGGACGACCGAACAGATTTTTTCCACGCCGGTTCAGAAGGCGACTGAGGATTACATCACTGGCCGCTTCGGCTAGGAGACAACCATGTCAGACAAACACCTCTCCAGTCAGTTTGATGCAGACCTCAATCTGCTTTCAACCAAACTGCTCGAGATGGGCGGACTTGTGGAGTCACAGATTGCGCAGGCGATGCAAGCACTGACGACCTTCGACCTGGACGTCGTGGAGCGTGTCCTCGAGGATGAGCACCGGCTCAATGCGATGGAAATCGACATTGACGAAGAAGTGAGCAACATCATTGCCCGTCGACAGCCCGCCGCTCGCGACCTGCGGTTGCTAATGTCCGTTTCCAAGACTGTCACCAATCTTGAGCGCGCCGGCGACGAGGCCAGAAAGATTGCGAAGCGGACGCGCCGCATCGCCGAGGACAGCGCGGCGCGGAGCATCAATATCGCTGACATCAAGCTCTCAGGCGAGATGGCGTCTCATATGCTTCGCAGGGCACTTGATGCATTTGCGCGGCTGGATACTGTCGCTGCGGCACAGATTGTCCAGGACGACCATGCCATCGACGAGGAGTTTCGCGCTTTCGTACGGAAGCTTGTGACCTACATGATGGAAGACCCAAGGAGCATTTCGGTTGGTCTCGACTACCTGTTTGTTGCGAAGGCTATTGAGCGCATCGGTGACCATGCGACCAATATCGCCGAATTTATCGTCTATGTCGTCGAAGGTACCGATGTTCGCCACGTGTCCCGCAAGCATACTGCTCGGGAAGCCTCTGGTAGCAAGGAATAGGAAGGAAGTGCGATGCCTGCGACTGTTCTGATTGTTGAAGACGAGCCAGCGATAGCCGAACTATTGGCCGTCAACATAAAGCACGCAGGGTACCACCCGCTGCAGGCGAGGGACGCCGACGCCGCAAAGGCGCTGGTGGATGAGGTGTTACCTGACCTCATCGTGCTGGACTGGATGCTGCCGGGAACATCTGGCCTGGTCTTCCTCCGCAGGCTACGTGCGGATTCGCGGACGAGAGCAGTACCGGTCATCATGCTAACGGCGCGTACGCAGGAAGAGGACTCCGTGAGTGGTTTTGAGGCTGGCGCCGACGACTACATGGCGAAACCTTTCTCCCCAAAGGAACTGGTGGCTCGCATCAAGGCGGTTCTGCGCCGGCGTGCGCCAGAGCTCAGCAATGAAGCAGTAACGATAAATGGCCTGACACTCGACCCGTCAACACGACGGGTCTGCATCGAGCACGATGGTGCGGAGCTTCCTGTGCATCTCGGCCCAAGCGAGTTCAAGCTTCTGCATTTTTTTCTGGCGCACCCAGAACGCGTCCACAGTCGAAGCCTGCTTCTGCAGCATGTATGGGGCAACCACGCTTCTATCGAGGAGCGCACGGTCGACGTTCATATCAAGCGGCTTCGCTCAGCGCTGAAGCCAGTCGGTTATGAATCCATCATTGAAACGGTGCGCGGGAGCGGCTACATGCTGTCGAAGACCGCGCAGCCGCACGGAATGGAGAATGCGGCGTAGGGACAGCAGCCGTTGCGCCACCCTGCCGCAGGTACACGAAACGTAACAGGCGTCCCAACATGAAGGTTGCTAGGCACCATGATGGACACTCGAGCCGGCGCCGTAAGGGGGCGGCTGCGCGAGGAGTTGCGCCAGCTCTGAGTTCGCGCGAGAAGCATTATCTTGTCTGGGGAATTCTGAGGCTCACGCTCGGCATTCTGCAAATGACCTTCGCCGCCGTTGCAATCGTTCACCTGATTTTCAACGGACTAACGTCCGCCACGCTTGCCTACGGTGGGGTTGCGGCGATTGCGACGCTCGTGAGCCGACTACTGTATCGCGGTCGAAAAGGTCCCCATCGATAGCTTCCAACAGTTGCCCGGCCTGCCGGTTGATACGCCAGCACCCTGAGTTATGGCCACGCGATGGTCAAAACTGCGTTGTCGCTCATGTGTCACCTCAATAGCGTTAGAATCATTCGCTTATCTCGACGACTCGCGCATCATGAAGGAAAAAGACGCCATCAAAGCTTTGTCCGCGTTGGCCCAGCCTACGCGCCTGGGAATTTTCCGACTTCTCGTGACAGCCGGTCCGGATGGGCTGAGCGTGGGAGTCATCCAGGAACAACTCGAACTCGCCAGTGCGACGCTGTCGTTTCACTTGAAGGAATTGACGCACGCCGGCCTGGTTTCATCCCGTCAGGAAGGCCGGTTTGTCTACTACGCGCCCGAAATCGACCAGATGAACGACCTGGTCGGGTTCTTGACCGAGAACTGCTGTCAGGGCGTGGAGTCAGCGGCGTGTGCGCCACGGAAGAAGGTGAAGTGTAAGCCTGTGCCGGCTTGAAGCGACTGATGCCTGCGGCGATGAAGTGACGAGCGCAGCACTTCTCTCGTTCGACGGTCCCTTCATCATCCGTAAGCGGTAATTTCGGCTCATCTGGAACCTGCGGGTGAGAGGGAACAAGATTGCGTCCGCAGCTTACACATTGCGGACGCAACTTATGACTGACCTACAAACTGACTTTGACTTCCTGCCCCTGC
>NZ_VZQQ01000070.1 GCF_014397785.1 Paraburkholderia podalyriae | reverse complement strand
AACGCCGGTGAGTGTGTCCGTCGGTTGCGTTTCGTCATCTTCTGGTTCCTTGTTGCCGGCCATTATGACCGACTCACGCCCCAGCTTTTCCACTTACCGACCTGTCCGGATTCTCGGCGCCACCTCTTTTCCCGCCCGATCCCCATGCTCGTCAGTTCGCTAACCCCGAAGCGTGCCCCGATGTGGTCTGTTGCGTGGCAACTCGCTCATGCTTCTCAGTAGCGTAGGAACAGCAATCAAGGAAATTTCCGGTCCGACAAAACGGACCCGTCCTGATGGTTCTCACAGGCGAGCCACCCAATACGGCGTCTGGAGAACATCGGGATCACTCAAAGATTACTGCGTGGGAGTCACATCCATATGGAAAGTCGGCTCCGAAAGCCTCTTGATTGTACCGTCCGCCTTTGCGGCACGAATAGCCTGATCAAACATCGCTTTCAGTTGTGTGTCCCCCTTGCGGAGCCCCACCGCAGATCCCTGCCCAACTACACCGCCCGCAAAGCATGCACCGGCCAGCACCATGTTTTCATTGCCTGGTTTCGCAGCCGTTCCAATCAGTGAATCCTTCGAACCGAGCACCGCATCCACCCGGCCGGCTACCAAATCCAGGTCACGTGATTCCTGCGTCTTATATTGCCGAATAGAAATGCCCTTCAGATGGGTGTTCGCAAATTCTACCGACGTCCCAGCCGCTATCGTGCCTACCACTTTTCCCGATAGCGCAGCCCTCACTTCCCCAAGGGCTTTTTCGGACGCGGCTGCATCGCTCAATGAAAACGTTCTGTCCTGCAGCGGCAGTTTTTTGGCGACGTCACTGCCTTTCAGTGTTGCGAACGTATAGCAGAGCGTCGCGTACGGTATCGAGAAAGCAATCGATTCTTCGCGCTTCGGTGTAACTGCGAGATCATCCATGATTGCGTCGTACTTCCCTGCGTTCAGCGCCGGAATCATGCTGTCAAAGGACTGCGCCGTAATCGTGCATTTGACCTGCATCCGGTCACAAAGATTGCGCGCCAGATCGATTTCAAAACCGGCCAGAGTCCCGTCGGGTTTAGTATAGTTCCACGGAACGAACCCGCCCTCGGTGACAATTCTCACCTCTTTTTGAGAATTCTGGGCATTCGCCTGTCCGAGCCCCAAAGCGACGATGCCTGAGGCCATCATGGCGAGTAGGATGAAGCGCGAGTGGTATTTCCTCAAACTATTCATTTTCACCCTGCAAAAGTTGTTGATTGCGCACAAGCGAAGCCTATCGGGCCAAAAACTGCTGAAGACGCACGGAACGCCCGGAACCGAACACTTCATCCGGTGTTCCTTCTTCCTTTACTGTTCCTTGATCTACAAACACTACGCGGCTCGAAACTTCCCGAGCAAAAGCCATTTCATGAGTAACGATCAGCATAGTTCTGCCCTCCTCTGCAAGCCGACGCATCACCCGAAGTACCTCACCAACAAGTTCCGGGTCTAATGCTGATGTGGGTTCGTCGAAAAGCATTAGCAAAGGATGCATCGCCAGTGCGCGGGCTATCGCTACACGTTGCTGCTGTCCACCTGAAAGATGGGACGGATAGAAGTTCTCCCTATTCGTTATTCCAACCTTGTTGAGGAGTTCCCGCGCTTCTTCGACGCATTCCTTGCGCGGTCGACCATGAACATGGATGGGTGCCTCGATAACGTTCTCAAGCACCGTCATGTGAGACCACAGGTTGAAGCTCTGAAAGACCATGCCAACATTTGCGCGAATACGGTCAACCTGTCTATGGTCGTAAAGTCGTTGCCCTGCCGCCCGATGGTTTGACATCTTAATCTGCTCGCCAGCGACCGCAACTTCCCCGACGTCAGGAACCTCAAGCATGTTGATACAACGAAGTAGCGTTGATTTGCCTGAACCTGAAGAGCCGAGTATCGAAATCACCTCACCTTCGCTCGCCTCGAGCGAAATACCCTTGAGGACCTCAAGAGTGCCGTATCGCTTACGGATGTCCGTGAGTTGCACGGCCTTCGGACGTGCCCCACTACTCGCGTTCATATTGTCTTTTCCCTCAAGAAGCCTGTTTGTTCATCGCCGGAACACCTAGATGAGGATCGAGACTTCGCTCAATCCACAGCACCAGCCGAGTCAGAAGTAAGTTAATGGCAAGACAGATAATTCCTGTCGACACACAGGCTTCGAACGGGGCGTTCCATTTCAGTGACAGTGGTCGACGCGATACCAGTTACATCCATGAAACTTACAAAGGATGCCAAAAACATAGCCTTTACCATGGCGATGATTTCGCTTACCGTTCCCAGGAAACGTCGGTCTGGCTGCAATCGGTACGGCAATCCATTCGCATCAGCAACAATCTCCGGGGAATCCCCCAGGCGGATCATGCTTCGAATTCCGTCTTACGAAGGACCACGACGCGCCACGAATGATCTCGCTCGGAAGCCTACCAATACGATTTCCGTAGGAAAAGCCATAGAAACATCTACCTGTTCCTGACGACCGGCCCTGACGGCGACTCGCCAGAACGAATATCATCAATCCATGCATATAAGAATAAAAGTATTCATTCATCTATGGAAGAGAGTTAACCCTGAAGCGAGGTGCCGACCTTGCGCAGATGGAATGAGAGCATGAGGGCACCGCACGAAAAGGTTAGCGCACCATCGAGCCACGAAGGGATTGCTGTGGTTCGTGCGGGGCTACAACCGTCCGTGGGCGTTTGCTGCCACGTCTCACCGGACCACCCGCCGTGCGCGGGCACATGCCTCGATGCTGAAGAAAGGGGCTAATGCCGCTTAAAGAAGCCGCACGAAAAGCTACTGAAGCAGACTTAGCGTGCGGGCAGAAGGTCGATAACTGTCGCGCCATGCCAATCAATGTAAGCACCGGTGGGTAACGTAGACGATCCCGCAGGGACGGTCGCCGCCTCAGCCTGTGCAGAAAGCGCTGTTGCGAAAACAGGCCCTCATGCCCGATCATCAGGTGGTTGATATGCACTGCCTGAAACAAGATAACGATCGGCGACCACCGCCTGCTTGACCCGTACCGACGACGTCGACGGGGACGGCGGGGCCCCCCGTTTGCCAAGAAAAGCTTGCGTTCCGACGGTTATGCTAGATCAGTTGCATCCTTATTCGGCCCGTTGAAATGGCCCCGGCCTTGAAGGAACATGCCGGCAAGGTTCTGATCTGACACGGGAACCTCGGCAAGACGTTGACCGGGGGCGCAGTGCCGATGCCATTGGCCGATCTACTCGATCTGACGTTCACGAAACACGGTAACCCCGATGCGTCGCCGGCGAGAGCAGCCCAAGAATGGGGTGGCGCCGCAGATAAGGGAGGGCCGGTGAAGGAAAGCCGTTGCCGTCCTGCACTCGGGCTGATAAACGGCCTTCTACACGCTTGACTGCAGAGGTAGAGGCGTTCCAGCTCGCTGCTGTGCAGGTCACCAAGCAGTCGAAGTGGCGGCGCCCTCGAAAAGTTTACACGACGCCAGTCGGACACCCGCACCAGTTTCGCCTGAGCAATTGCAGCCTCGATACGGCACCTCTCGCACCAGACTATCGCGTCAACCGTCAGGCGGGGCCATCGGACGATCTCTCTCGCGTCGACAAGCCCACGATGTGCGACCAGGCATCTATCCGCAAAAACCCGAACCAGCAATATGCATGCATACTTTCATTCTTGCATTTTATTTATGTATTGTTACCATCATGCGCATTGGCCCAGCGGTTGACGCTGGACCGGTGGCCCAGACGGAATATTACATTCACACAACATGAGACAGGTTTTCTATGAAAGCCTCGAGAGAACGCGTTGATCGAAACGATCCCGTTCCCTCGGGTCGGGGGTGTCATGCTCGATTTGTATTCCTTTTTGTCTGAGGCAGGAGTTGACCGACGTCTCACATGCGGTTCGCCCGCAAGTACCTCGGTGTGGACCTTTGTAGCGTTGTCGTCAGTTTTTGATCTATTATAAATTTGGAGTACAAATGAATAGTTATAAGGTCATTCTCGTCGCTGCTGGGTCGTTTGCAGCCTGCTCTCCCGCATTCTCTCAAAGCTCGGTTACGCTCTACGGAGAGCTGGATGAATCGATACAGTACGTGCACAACACCGGAGGCCAGCACTCGCAGATAAGCCTTCAGGGGGGGCAAATTGGAACCAATAAGTGGGGGCTTAAAGGAGCGGAAGACCTGGGCGGCGGACTCCAGGCCGTATTTCGGCTGGAGAACGGCTTTGACATCAACAACGGCAAAGCTAAACAGGGTGGCGCATTGTTTGGTCGCTATGCCTATGTCGGCATGAAGTCGGATTCCTATGGAACGATCCTCGCCGGACGTCAATATGATACGTTGATGGACTTGGTGTACCCCGTGCAGCCAAACAATTACCTCTATTATTTCACCACTCCGGGAGATGTAGACAACTCTGACGGAAACGCACGTATCAATAGCCAGGTGAAATGGCTGAGTCCAGTTTGGTCAGGGTTTCGAGTGGCGGCAGCGTATTCGTTCGGTGGAGTTGCTGGCTCCATGGGGTCTGGGCAGACGTATAGTTTCGCGACTTCGTACACTGCCGGGCCACTCATGTTGGCGGCAGGCTACTCCCACGCTGACCAGGGGAACCCCACCCTTTCTACTCGTGGAACATCAACATACGGCAGCTTGTTCCTGAGCCCTGTCAACGAAGCTTATTCGACGGCAAAAGCGATCAACATCGCTCGCGCTGGGGCAAAATATTCGATCGGTCCCGTGACGCTTGGTGGATATTATAGTTATTCGGAATATCTGCCCGACGCCTACTCCAAATTCCGAATCGCTGAGCGATACAACAATGGCTCGATCTACGCAAATTGGAATATCACACCATTCGTGCTGGTACAAGTGGGTTACGATCTCCTGAAATCTCATGGTGATTCGTCGGCCACGTACAACCAGGTAACACTCACCGGCGATTATCTGTTGTCGAAGCGTACCGATGTTTACGCATCCGCGTCATACGGACATGCTTCCGGTCATAACGGATTGGGGGTCGCACAAGCGGTGATTGCTGATTCGTTTCCGGCCGCTGGCAACGCTAGCCAGACACTCGTTTTCTTAGGGATGCGTCATCGCTTTTAATAGTGCCGAATGAAGGCACGCAGACGCAGTAGGCCCGCTCCCGGGGCGGCGCCGGCATGCGCCGCCGCGATCTCGCGCGTGACGTCGCCGCCCTTCCTCCACGGCGACCCCACCAGATTTGCGCCGCGCAGCCCTGTCTGCCGCGCGATACACATTCCGTCTGCCTGAGTCATCGGCGCAGCACCGGCAGCTTCAGGTCCGCTTTACGCGCCGTCTGGTGTGCGAGATCTTAGCCAGCGTCTTCATGGCGCGCCACGCCCGTCGCCGGAGCGTTTTGCAGTACGCAGCTCAGACGCTTGTGCCCCGCCGCCGTGCCTTCGGCCACATTCACTACGCCTCCATGCTCGATGGAGTGCACGCCCACGGCGCCGCCGTGATGCAGCGACGCCCACGACACCCCGCCCGTCGGGTTCAGCAGCGACCAAGGGTCCGTTCCGCTGGGTGGCACTCTCGGGCGATCCTGTGGATGTACACCGGCACGAAGCGTGGGAAATCAAACCCGCTATCCACCCTCCATTTCCAGTGGCACCTGGTGGATGTTGTTGTCGTAGTCAAGCCTGGCCGCGCCGCGCTCCTGCAAAGTCAGCATGGCACGCACCTGATTGGCCAATAGACTACATCGCGGGCTTGATAATGGCCCCGCGCGCGACTTTGCGAACTTCACGCCGTTGCTCCACCGTCAAGCTCTGCGGCAGGTAGCTGTTGATCGGGTCGTGCGCGCTCGTGTGGTCGGTCACGCAGCCGGGCGCGATGCCGCACTTCACGAATTCGGCAAATGTGTCCGCGGCGTTGCCCAGCCGCCCAACAAGGCCGACTTGCCCGTGCGCTTCGCCCGCCTCGACGATGGCAAGCGCCTCACCGATCGCCTTCGCCTTGCGGTCTACGCAGCGCGTTTTCAGGCGGAGTCGACACACGTCTCGTGGTATTGCACCGCGATCATCGAAAAGCCCGCCATGGTCGTTGCGAGCGGCTGCGCGCACTGATGCCGCCGAGACGGCCCGTCAGGACCCAATGGCCTTCCGGGTCGCCGTTGAAGCGCCGGCTCACCACGAGTAGAACCTCTCGTAGGCACCCTGCACGATGCCCTGTGAGCGGATGTAGATCCAGCTGCCCGCCGCTATCTGGCCGTACGTCATCAGGCCCTTGCGGTCCGGCTCGTGAAAATGCTCCCACGTATTCCGGTGCGGCACGGGGTTGGAGTTCGCGAGCAGCACGCGCGGCTCATCAGCGTGCGTGCAGAACACGCGCACGGGCTTGCGCCGACTGGATAAGCAGCATCACATTCTCGTTCTAGTCCTTCAGTGACGCTGGGGACTGGTCGACGCACTCCCACTTGCGCGCAACGCGACCAACGCCGCCGTACACCGCGGTGCGTGCGTATGCTCGACGACTCGGGATCCAGATTATCCTGGATCATCCGGTGGGCGTTTTCCGCGAGTCAGGTCTTAGCGATACCTTCTGAGCACCGCGCCGCGCGCCAGATTATGCACGTCGGCCAGGGGTGCAGGATATGCTTTGGACGGTTCATCGCCGGGTTCCTCAAGCGCCTGCCGCCTGTGATGCAAAAGCAAACGGAGCATGCGCTGCAATCTCACCGCTTCTCACAATCGTGCCGATGGCCGCAATGTCAGGGGCAAAATAACGGTCCGCGTCATAGTGAACAGCCTTGCGGCGGATATCGCGGATAACCCGTTTAAGGGTGGGGCTCGTCTCATGCGGTGCGCGCAGGTCGACACCTTGTGCTGCGGCAAGCAGTTCGATGGCCAGAATATCAGCCACGTTTCCGGCGATATCGCCCAGCCGGCGCGCTGCGAACGTGGCCATGGACACGTGGTCCTCTTGGTTCGCCGAGGTCGGCAGCGAATCTACCGAGGCAGGATGCGCCAACGTTTTGTTTTCCGAGGCGAGAGCCGCCGCAGTAACGTGGGCAATCATGAAGCCCGAGTTCACGCCGCCATCCTTCACGAGGAACGGCGGCAGGCCCGACAACGTCGAATCAATCAGCAGCGCCACACGTCGCTCTGCGAGAGCGCCAATTTCCGAGGCGGCAATGGCGAGGTTGTCCGCAGCGAATGCGACCGGTTCCGCGTGGAAGTTGCC
Source organism: Paraburkholderia podalyriae (assembly GCF_014397785.1). Lineage (GTDB taxonomy): Bacteria > Pseudomonadota > Gammaproteobacteria > Burkholderiales > Burkholderiaceae > Paraburkholderia > Paraburkholderia podalyriae. The sequence continues at coordinate 21,425 of NZ_VZQQ01000070.1, read as the reverse complement.
GCCCGAAATGACCTCGCCGGTATCCGGGAAAATAAGCGGATTGTCCGAAACAGCATTGGCCTCGACATGCAGGATACTGGCTGCATGCCGGATCTGGTCCAGACATGCCCCCATGACCTGGGGCTGACAGCGCAGGCTGTACGGGTCCTGCACCTTTGAGCAATCGACGTGGGACGCGTTGATTGCCGAATCTTCAAGAAGCGTTCGGTAAGCGGCCGCGACGTCAATCTGGCCGGCATGACCGCGCAGCGCATGAATCCGCTCGTCAAAGGGTTTGACCGAGCCCAATGCGGCGTCCACTGAGAGCGCACCGGCCACCAGCGCAGTGCGAAAGGCGTCCTCAATCTTGAACAGGTTATCCAGCGCAAGAGCGGTGGACGCCTGCGTGCCGTTGAGCAGTGCAAGCCCCTCCTTCGCCTGCAGCGTCATCGCCTTCAGGCCGGCCAGTTTCAGCCCTTCCGTTGCGCTCATGCGCTCGCCCCTGGCGATCACCTCACCGACACCCAGCAGCACTGCCGACATGTGCGCAAGGGGAGCCAGGTCGCCCGATGCACCGACCGACCCCTTGACCGGAATCACCGGCAGGACATCGGCATTGAAAAGCGTGAGCAGCGCGTTCATTACCTCAATGCGGATCCCCGAGTGGCCGCGACCGAGGCTCGACAGCTTCAAGGCGATCAGAAGCCGGACAACCGGACGGGTCATCGGCTCGCCGACGCCGACAGAATGCGAGAGCACGAGGTTGCGCTGGAGTGACTCCAGCTGCTCTCGCGGAATGTGAGTGCTCGCGAGCCGCCCAAACCCCGTATTGATGCCGTAAGCGGGAGCCCCCTTCGCTGCTATCTCGGCAACCGTGCGGGCCCCCGCATCGATCGCCTCGTAGCTGTCGGGATCCAGCTCGATCGAAACATCCTCACGCGCTACACGGCGCAACTGGCCCAACGTCAATTTTCCCGGCGTCAACTTGATCATCGCAATTTCCTTTGCATGAATGGCCAAGTCACTATACATGAATGTATATTTTCATTCAATTAGCCTGCTGTGTTTTTTGGCACGGGCTACCGCGCGCGGCTCGTCCGTGCTGCCGCATGGCATTCCGGGAAAGACCTCGAACCAGTATGCCCTGCACGACGCCGCAGGGCAAAAACCGGTTGCCACCTTGAATGAATTGTTTTATTCTTTTATCTGCATCGCAAATGAAAGTTTTCATCCAACGGAGTATCCATGTCATCTGACCTGCTCGAATTTCATGCACCGGGCCCGGACATCAAGTTCCGCGTGCAGCTTCTGGCGCAAGACAATCCCGACGTCGTAGCACAAGTCCTCAACCAACTGCCCCTTAACAGCGTGCTCGGTCACGTCGTCATTTCGGGCGAGGCAATCTGGATGCCGACGAAGATCGTGCACCTCGGCAAAACGAATATGGTGAAGCGCTCGCCTGGAGCGGTCTACCTCTACGCGCCGGGCCAGACCATCTGCCTGACGTATGGCGCGATTACTGAAAGCGCACTGGTCAACAAGTTCGGCCAGGTGCTCGAGAGCGATCTGCCGCAACTGGCCAAGCTCGGTGAACATGTCTGGGAGCAGACGGTTGCAGAGCCGCGAAAGAATCTCGTTAACACTACGGTCCGGAGGGTCGCTTAAATGTCTGCAATCAGGAAATTCGAAGGACACTGGCGCGAGGCGAAGCAGGAGATCGACCGCCAGATCGACCGAGTGTGGCTTTCGGAGCCCGATGAAATCCAGAAAATCCGTTGGGGCATCATCGATAGCGGCGCTGGTAGCGGTCAGCAGTCGTTTAGCGTGCTGGTACACCTTGAGGCGTATCTCATGCTGGTTGGCGCCGACGTCATGTACCGCTTCCTGAAGGTTTCACAGTATCCGGACATGGAACTTTCAACGCTGGTGAAGATGACGCGTGAGTTCCTCACGGGTACGTTCAACGTCTTCGAATTCATGACTGACCTCGGGCTGACCAACATGCACGAGATTGGCCAGATCTACAGCGACGCGATGGACACGCTGGAGACGAAGGAGGAGTACGTTCAACTCACCGGTGCCATGATGACCTACGTCGTCCGCATGCATCGCTGGATTCACTTCATCTTCCCGTGGAACCTTGGGGTCGCTTTCCCGCACCGCAAGCCTGAAGAAGTCGCCGCGATTTCTGCGGTGCTCGCCAAGGTCTAACCGTTTGAGCGTAGCCGCTGCCTTTGACAGGTTTGTCGGGGGCACGCGCACGAACTCTCCGGCCGCAATGGCCGTCTGGCCGGAGAGTGCAAACACATATACCGTTACCCTCCCCCTTTCAATTCGCCGGCCAGTCAGGTTTCGGAGCACCAACCATCAAGGCTTTCGGGTAACATGCCAACTTTGTTACACTTCCCTGTTCGAATCACGGAGGCCAACTTGGCTGGCGTAGCCCGCGAAACGCGTTCCAAAAAATCTTCCGCGTCCAACTCGAAGGACACATCTGCTTCCGGGTCCTTGCGCGGCGAGCTGGAACGCCGGCTGGAAGGACAACGCCTGACACCCGCCCACCGCCGGATCACGCAAATACTGGTGGATCACGCAGCCGATATCGGTTTTCTCACCAGCATGGAGCTGGCTGGGCTCGCGAACGTCAGCCAGCCCTCGGTATCCCGTTTCGCCGTGGCGTTGGGATTCGACGGTTTCCAGGAAATGCGCCGCTCGCTTCGCTCGTTTTCGGATCCGGCGATTTCAGCCAGCGCAGGTGCAAACGCAAACAAGTTCCAGGCCGCGGCCGCTGCGGAAGCAAGGAACCTTGCCGAGGTGTCGGAGCAGCTCGCGGACATCGAACGGATCAAGGCGTTCGGATATGCACTTGCCGAATCGTCCCCGCTCGTCGTCTATGGAATTCGTGCCTCCGCCGGCCTTGCGACCCAGTTTGCCTATTTCGCATCGAAGGTTCACCCTGATGTCCGCCTTATCACCAATGGCGGATCTCTCGCTGAGGACCAACTGGAACAGGCCTCGACTGCAGGAGCAAAATGCATCCTGGCATTTGCAATGCCCCTATACCCGCGAGAGACGATTCAGGCCCTTCAGTTCGCCCGGCAGTTGGGCCTCAAGCTAGGCGTTGTCTCAGATCCGGCATTCTCTTCCCAAGGGATCGCTCCCGACTTCAGTCTGGCAGCACGCATCCACTCGACGCTCGTCTTCGACTCTTCGGTCGCCAGCAGTTTTCTCGTCACAGTCCTTCTCGATGCGATGTGTGACGCGATGCCAGAGCGCGCCGAAAAGCGCCTGGAAGCGGGCGATCGTTCTTCGCGCCGCCGCAAGGTGTTCATTCGCTAATGAGTTCGTTTTCGCCAGCGCTTACGCGTTATGCGGACCTCCAAGAACGAGCACATGACGGCGCGTCGTTTCAAGCAAGGCGTCATGATTTCCGTCCGCCAGGTGCGTGACCATATCAAAATGCTCTTGCGCGGCCCCGGCCAGCATGAATGACGTATTGTTCTCGCGCCTCACTGCCACTGGAATCCGGTCGCGCAAGTCAAAAATCATCTTGACCAGTTCGCTGTTGGGGCAGTGGCGCAGCAACCGGTGATGAAATGCTCTGTTGCATTCCTCCTGCTCGGCCGCTGTTCCCAAGGTGATCGCATCGGAAAAAGCCTGCGCCAGCTGGTTAAGAATGCGAATTTCGTTGGCGTCTGCTTTACCGATGACGGACTCCACCGCTGAGACCTCCAGAATCGCTCTAATCTGTCGGACGTTGTGCAGTCGCTCCTGTGTGAAGACCTGAACCCGATAGCCGCGGTTAGGAATAGATTCAACGACGTCACGTTCGACCAGGTGTTCCAGGGCCTGCCGTACGTCGAGGCGCGAATGGCCGTATACCTCCTCGAGCTCTATCTGCTTGAGCCATGCGCCTGCACCAAGACGCCCCGAGGTAATGTCCCGCTCGATCATGCTCGCCAGCTCGCGGGCCCGGAAGCGTGCCCCACGTTGTCCGTTGCTTGATAACTTGTTCATGCTTCTCTGTTTGCGCAAGAGCTAATATCGTGAAATGTTCGGGTCCGTTGAAAAGAATGCTCCCGATGTTTCTTGCAGGGAGCCATCCAATGTGGCGCCTGGAAACATCGGGAAAACCCAAAGATTATGGCGTCGGCGTTACATCCATATGGAAAGTCTGCTCCGAAAGCCTTTTAATTGTACCGTCGGCCTTCGCAGCGCGAATAGCCTGATCGAACATCGCTTTCAGTTGTGCGGCCCCCTTGCGGAGCCCCACCGCAGATCCGTGGCCAACAACACCGCCCTCGAAGCATGCCCCAGCCAGCACCATGTTTTCATTGCCTCGCTTCGCGGCCGTTCCCATCAGTGAATCCTGCGAACCAACCACCGCATCTACCCGGCCGGCCAGCAGGTCCAGATCACGTGCCTCAGGACTCTTGTACTGCTGCACCGAGACGCCCTTGAGGTAGGTTTTTGCAAACTCCACGGATGTACCCGCGGAGAGGGTGCCCAACACCTTCCCCGCAAGCGCAACGCTCACCTGTTCGAGGGCTTTCTTCGACGCTGACTCGTCGTTCATCGAAATTTTCCTGTTGTCCACCGGCAGCTTTTTCGCAATGTCACTGCCCTTCAACGTCCCGAACGTATAGCAGAGAGATGCGTAGGGTATCGAGAACGCAATTGCCTCCTCGCGCTTTGGCGTAACTGCGAGATCATCGATGATTGCGTCGTACTTCCCTGCGTTCAGCGCCGGAATAATGCTCTCCAGGGACTGCGCCGTAATCGTGCACTTAACGTGCATCCGGTCACAAAGATTGTGCGCCAGATCGATTTCAAAGCCCGCCAGAGTCCCATCAGCTTTTGTGTAGTTCCATGGCAGGAATCCGCCCTCGGTCACAATTCGTACCTCCTTCGGCGCGGTCTGGGTATCGGCCTGTGCAAGCGAAGGAGCGACGAAACTCGCCGATACTATTGAGAGGACGACGGTGAGCGAGTGGTATTTCATCCAGCTTTTCATTTCGTATCCTTTAAAATCATTCATTGCGCACAAGCAAAGCTAGCCGGCAAGGAAGCGCTGAAGACGGAGAGAGCCCCCTGATCCAAACATTTCGTCGGGTGTGCCTTCTTCGTTCACCGTCCCCTGATCCACAAACACCACCCGATTGGACACCTCGCGCGCAAAGCCCATCTCATGCGTGACGATGAGCATTGTGCGGCCTTCTTCAGCCAATTTCCGCATCACGCGAAGTACCTCGCCGACCAGTTCCGGATCCAGGGCCGACGTCGGTTCGTCGAACAGCATCAGTGAAGGGCGCATCGCCAGCGCGCGAGCTATGGCTACACGTTGCTGCTGTCCACCTGAAAGATGGGACGGATAGGAGTTATCCCTGTTCGTTATTCCAACCTTGTTGAGGAGTTCCCGGGCCTCTTGGATACATTCCTTCCGCGGTCGACGATGCACATGAATGGGCGCCTCGATGACATTCTCGAGCACGGTCATGTGGGACCACAGGTTGAAACCCTGAAACACCATGCCGACACTTGCACGGATACGATCGACCTGCCGATGGTCGTAATGTCTCGCACCGCCCAGCTCAGGATTCGACATCTCAATACACTCACCGCCCACGGCAATTTCCCCCGCGTCTGGCACCTCGAGCATGTTGATGCAACGTAGAAGTGTAGATTTGCCCGATCCCGACGAGCCAAGAATCGAAATGACCTCGCCTTCGCTCGCTTCGAGCGAGATGCCCCTGAGCACCTCGTGTTTTCCGTATCGCTTGCGAATGTCCGTCAGTTCAACCGCCTTCGGCAGAGGCGTGTTAGTCGTACTCATATCGTCTTTCCCTCAACAAACGAATCGGGTTGTATGACCGGAGGACGCAGGTGAGGGTTAAGGCGGCGCTCAGTCCACTGCACTCCCCGGGTCAGGAGATAGCTGATAATCAGATAGATAACGCCAGCTGAAACGTAGACTTCGACCGGGCGATACGTGTCGTTGGCAATTGAGGACGCGATACCGGTCACGTCCATCAGCGTCACCAGCGACGCCAGCGAAGTCGCTTTCACCATTGCGATGATTTCGTTTCCATACGCGGGAAGTGCCTGTCTGATTGCGATGGGTATGACGATGCGGCGCATCAGTAGAGGTCCTGACATTCCACACGCGTACGCTGCTTCCAGTTCTCCCCTGCGGACTGATCGCAATCCCCCGCGAATAATTTCGCTCGAGTAAGGAGAATCGTTGATAATCAAGGCGATGAGTGCACACCAGTGCGGCTGCCGCAGGATCGGCCATAAAAAGCTTTCCCGAATAGCATCGAATTGACTCAGGCCGTAGTAAATCATGAAGAGCAGCACCAGCAGCGGCACACTTCTGAACAGCAGTACATAGAGCCAGGCGAAGCCCCTGGCTGGCGCCCAAGGCGACATCCGCAGCAAGGCAATGCCGAACCCTAATAGTCCACCCAGCACCACGCTTAATGCAGCAAGCCCGACGGTGAGCGGAATACCCGGTAGCAGTTGGAGAAACGTCTGATAGATAAAGGACAAATCCATTACACCCTCGCTGTGAGGCCACGTGCCTGATTCCGCTCGACTCGCTGGATGGCGAGAGTCGATAGGGCGCACATTGCAAAATAGATAAGCGCCGCAGCCGCATAAAAATCAAATGGCAGCCTTGTAGACCCGGATCCGACCTGAGCCTGGCGCATGAGTTCTGCCAGACCGGTCACAGACAGCAATGACGATTCCTTCAGTGCACTGAGCCAGACGTTACCCATTGCAGGCAGCGCATGTCGCATTGTCAGCGGCGCGACGATCCTGCGGAAACGCAACCCACGTCTCATTCCGCAAGCGCGTGCAGCCTCGATCTCCCCTTTGCTAACGGCGTTGAAACCACCTCGTAAAACCTCCGTGCTCTGTGCCCCCGACGTAACGGCAATTGCAATGGTACCGGCGAGGAACCCGGGGAAATTAGCGAAGCCGGATGACCCGAACAGCGGCTGCAACCACGTCAGCACGGCGCTTCCACCAAAGTAGATGATGTAGATGATGAGCAGATCCGGTAGTCCGCGGATCACGGTCGTGTATGCGTCAGCAATGCTGGCGAGCGGCCTGCAGTTCGACACCTTCGCCCATGCGCCGAGCGTTCCGATAAGCATGCCGAACAACATTCCACATAGCGCTACCGCCAGAGTGACGGCCGCCCCGCCGAGCAAGGTCAAGCCCCAGCCGTTCGGCCCGAATCCAACGACCTGAAAGAAGTTCAACTGATTCACGATGACTATGTCCTAATAGACGTCCGAGCTTCGCCGACCTGGCGCCACCCGGGATAACGCGGGCGGCGCCAGAGGGTTACAGCAAGGCGGGGTCAAGCCCGTAGATGTCCACCGCTGCGGCCTTCGAGATTCGTTCTTCCTTGAGGTCACGAAGCACGAGTTCACGGGAGCGCCGCTTGGGGTCTCCGTAGCCGCCACCACCCGCCGCCACCATTCCAACTGCCTGGCCGGCCTGGAGGACACTGTTACGTCGCTCGAGTGGCGGCGCGTCTTTCGGCATTTCGACGCGGGCAGGCGTTCCGCCGTGCCCGCCAAAGATGCCGTATGGTGACAGGAGGCTATTGGTGCCGCCGGCAGAGATATTTGCCGTATGGTCAAGCACGCGAACCCTGCGCCTCATTGTCATCCCACCGCGGTATTCGCCGGGGCCGCCGGAGTCCTGCACAAGCTCGTAGCACTCCACACGGACCGGATGCTCCGTCTCCAGTGCTTCGATAGGCAAATTAGCCGTGTTGGTCGTATTCACCTGAACACCGTCGAGTCCATCCTTGGACGCCCGTGCGCCCATGCCACCACCCTGCATTTCGTTGTAGACGTAGAAGCGGCCGGTACGCGGATGCGTGCCACTCGTCGTTAGCAGAATCCCACCTGTTGAAGCAGCGACAACCCGTTCTGGCACGACGGGAGCCAGAGCGGCGAATATCATGTCGACCAGGCGGCCTGCAAAGTCCGTACGGCTGTAAACCGCTGCCGGTGGCGTGGAATTCAATGCACTGCCAAGCGGCGCGGAAATGTGAATCGGTCGGTGAAATCCGGAGTTCGCCGGGATATCAGGGTCCACCAACGCCTTTATGGCGAAGAATACGGTCGCCTGCAAAGCCGTGAAAACCATGTTGACCGGAGCCCGGTACTGCGGCGGTGCGTCGGGAAAATCCACATACAGCTCTTCGCCTTGCACGGTTACCCGAACCCTGAGATGAACGATGCCGTCAACCAGATTTGTATCGAAGTCGTGCTCAAATTCATACACGCCGTCTGCGATCTGAGCAATGCCGGCGCGCGTCCGTCGTTCGGTGTAGTTCAGGATCTCCACGGAAGCCTGCTCCACAACATCGCTTCCATAACGCTCGCACAAATCCTGGAAGCGCTGCACACCGAGGCGATTGGCTGCCATCTGCGCCCGAAAATCGCTCCTGCGCTCATGAGGCACCTGACAGTTGAGCAGGATGAGATCCATCACATCGTCCTGGAGCACCCCCTCCTTGTATAGCCGTACGGGCGGGATGCGAAGCCCTTCCTGAAAGATATGGGCGTGGCCGCGGTCGACGAAATCCGAGTGATGCGCCAGATTTGCGACCCAACCAACCAGCTCCTCCCTGAAAAACACCGGCTCCATCAGCACGATGTCATTTAGGTGCGTGCCGCCCCCCGTGTAAGCGTCATTGCCGATGAACACGTCCCCAGGCCGGATTGTCGACATGTCGTGGTGCTCGAGTACATACCCGGCGATACCAAGGAGCGACCCCAGGTGAATGGGGATATGCTCGGCCTGGGCAATCGTATGGCCAGCCCTGTCAAACAGTGCCGTGGAACAATCCTGCCGCTCCTTGATGTTGGTCGAATAGGCTGCACGAATGACTGCCTTGCCCATCTCCTCGGCAATAGTAGATAACGCGCTGCCGATCACCGCGACAGTGATCGGGTCGAGCTTCGAAGTTTGAACGTTGGCCGACGTGGCGACGGCCGACTCGCTGCTGTTCATGCGCGCTCCTCGATGATCAGGTTGAGGAAAGAATCGACGCGTGCGGTCTGGCCCGGTAGAACCAGGGTCGTCGAGTCCATCTGATTGATAATTGCCGGGCCGTCGACAGTGTGTCCAGGTCCGAGTTTTTCGCGGTCGTACAGCGGGCAATCAGTCACGCCACCCGCCTCGGGGATCCATACTTCGCGTGTACCGACGATTGCATCGGCTGCCTGCGTAACAGCGTCCGGCTGTTGCCGGAACTCGGCCTTCTTGACGCGGCCGACAGCACTGACCCGCAAGGTCGTGACCTGAACGGCTTCGTTGCTCGCAACATAACCATAGGCGAGCTGGTGAGCATCCTCGAACAATTTTCGAAGCTGTTCGATTGCCTGCCTGTCGAATTTGCCGCCGGGGCAAGGCACGGTCAGTTCGAATCCCTGACCGCCGTAACGCATATCCAGCGAGCGCGCGACGACCCTGCGCTCCTCCTCAATTTCCTCTTCCTCAAACCACTGCGAGATCTGTTGCTCCAGTTCGTCGAAGCCTTGCTGAAGACTTGCGCAACTCGCAACGTCGAGCGGCAGAAGGCGGCTCAACGACGTGGAAGTGCGCAGGTCGGTCAAGAGGAGACCAAGTGCACACATGATGCCGGGGAACTTCGGGATTACGATCTTTGGCATGTCAAGCGCGCGAGCGAGTCTTGACGCGTGAATCGGGCCTGCCCCGCCAAATCCAAACATCACGTAGTCCCGGGGGTCGTGACCTCGCTCAACTGAAACGACACGGATCGCTTTTGCCATGTTGGCAATGACCACGCTGATGATGCCTTGCGCGGTCTCCATCACGCCAAGTCCAAGACGCTCGCCCAGCTTCGCGATGGATTCCTTTGCCTTAGCCTGGTTGACTGGCAACCGGCCGTTCAGCAGCGCAACCGGATTCAGAACTTGAAGGACGACGTTTGCATCCGTAACCGTGGGTTCATCGTTGTTGCCACGCTCGAAGCAGATAGGCCCCGGATCGGCAGCCGCGCTCCGAGGTCCGACCTTCAGCAGTCCTCCAGCGTCAACGTAAGCAATGGAACCGCCGCCCGCGCCAACCGTATGAATGTCGAGCATCGGAAGCTTGAGCGGATGTCCATGCACGACAGCCTGATTCGACATGATCGGCGCACAGTGCTTGATAAGAGAGACATCCGTCGACGTCCCCCCCATATCAAACGTAATCAGGTTCGGGAATCCCGCGGATTCCGCGATGGCGAGCGTGCCCATCACCCCCGCAGCCGGCCCTGAAAGTACAGTACGTGCCGGGAAGCGCTGCGCCGACTCGGACGAAATGATGCCGCCGTTCGACTGCGTGAGGTGCACCGGCGAATTAACACCAATCTCGTCCAGACGCGGCTTGAGCCGCTGTAGATAGTTCTTGATGATCGGCCCGAGGTAGGCGTTCACGACCGTCGTGGAAAACCGCTCATACTCACGGAACTCGCGCGCTACCTCGTGCGAGACACTGACGTACGCGCCGGGAACCTCTTCCTCGACAATACGTCTCGCCCGCAGCTCGTGCTCGGGATTCACGTAGCTGAACAGGAAACATACTGCGATCGAGCGGATGCCTTCGCCTCCGAGCTTTCGTGCGGCCGCGCGAACGGCGTCTTCGTCGAGTTGCGTAAGAGCAGTGCCATCAAAAAGCATGCGTTCTGGGACCTCAAGGCGCCGGTCCCGCGAAACGATGGGCTTTGGCTTTTCGGTCTGCAGGTCATAAAGCGCATCGCGCTTTTGCCGACGCAGTTCCAGCACATCGCGAAATCCCAACGTCGTGATAAGGCCAGTCTCCGCCCCCCGGCCGACGATGAGCGCATTCGTTGCAACGGTCGTACCGTGACCAAAGTAGTGCACCTCGGTCTCGCGCCCTGACAGCCGGGATACTTCGTGCAGTCCCTGCTCGACCGCATTGGCGATGCCAAGCGAGGGGTCCTGCGGGGTGCTACTCACCTTCCAGACAAAGATGTCACCCTTGGCTTCATCAAACATGCAGATGTCAGTGAAAGTGCCACCTGAATCGACGCCCACCCGAAGGCGCAGGCGGTCCTCAATCGTGCTGAGCATGAATAGTGCGCTCCATAAAGATTACATGAAACTGACAGTCAACAAATGGCGTCCAAATTGGCGCCATTATTGGTTCAAAAAAATCCGCTATTCCCGCGATAACCTGCGCCCATTTTCCTGGAGCGCCACGGGCGCATGCGTTTCCGTCAAGCATCCGCGGCTTGGTGTTTTTCGCAATCAGGTCTTGCCCTTCCATCGCCTATTCCTCCTTGCTTCGCTGGTTCCGGTCCGTTTGTCGGGCGCCGCCAACAATCGACGTGGTTGTTGGAATTTCGTAACTGTTCTCGTCCTGAAGTCATGCCCGTTGTTGAACGCGCCTTTAGTGTCACGCGCCGCTGTGCTGCAGAAGTGCCGCTGGCGGAGAAGCAGAACGGGCGAGCAAACTCTCTTCATACGAATGTCGGTCCCCTCAGCGAACGTCGCAATCTGACAGTCAGCTTTTTCCGGTCCGGTCATAGAATAATAACTTTCTAAAAGCAAATATAAGAATATCTTTATTCATTCGCGATCGAAAGAGCGTTAACCCTGATCGCAGGGGCCGTCGCGTCGTTCACTGAACTGCCGTCCGTGCATTTTCAGAAGCAGTGCCCGCTGGCCCCTGTGCCTTCCGCCCCTCCCTTGCCAGCAGGTACCGCCTGCGCCGCAGCATCTCGTTGGAAGGGGAAGCGGCGGCACCGCTCCAGGCGGCGACCGTTCCCTTGCGGAATCGCCGAGACGGTGAGGCTTGATCGGATGATTGAACGCGACGCAAAGGCCAAGACTTGCGAATCGGATTGATCGTATTTGCACGAGTGAGGCGAAAAAAGTCACCACTTGTGCCGAGCGAGATAGGGCGCGGAGCATGAGTGTCGCTTCTTGGACGCGTTGCCACGCTCGTAGATCTCCCGTTCAGATCCCGCACCGCACCGCCGCATCATAGGCTGCCAGGGCGAAACGATTTGTCGTCACGCCGTTTGCGGAAAAATCTGCGCTGACCGCGTCTCCAACGGCGCGAAGAAGTTCGCCCTGTCAAGCCATGACCGAGAAGTGCTCCTAGTGCAGAAGGCCGAGCGGTGACCGCCGAGACGCTTGACAAGCGCTCGATTCTCCGCAGGTTATGACTATCACATTTGGCGATCAGTCGACGCCCGGATGCAGGTAGGCTGCCGACCAATTGCCCTACTTAGAAGGTGCCGAAGATCTTGACGTCGTCGTCGACTTCGAGCGACTCCGGCGTGCATCGAATTAATGTTCGCCCTCTACCTCTTCGTCCGAACTCTGTCAGGTGGATCAGTGGCCGCACTTGCCAATCATTGGATCGACGATCTGCGCGGGCAAGCCCACGGCTCTATGCAACTATTGATCTTTCCATAAATCATGACATCACCACAACGTTGCCTGAATCCAGCACGCGGCGATAATCGACGGCTGGCGCTGAGCGCTCTTGAGCTTGTTGCGGGAGATGGTTTGCAACTCGTTGAGGTTGTCGGAGTAGAAGTTTGCTATCGCGTGGCGCTTCAGCCATGCCCACAGGTATTCGACGGGATTGAGTTCCGGAGAGTACGGCGGCAGGAAGGCCATGTGAATGTGTCCATCGAGGAAATCCAGATATTCGCGGACCATTGCAGCGCGATGTGGCCTGGCACCATCCCAGATGATCAGCAGCGGTTGCTTCAGATGCGCTTTGAGCGCCTTGAGAAATTCGACCACCTGTTCTTTCCTGACGCTGCCTTCGTACAGCCGAAACAGATAGTTCGTGTGACTGAGGCCGGCGTTCGCCGAGACATGGTTCCAGTTGAAATGAAACTGGATGACTGGCGTTTGCCCCTTTAGCGCCCAGGTACGAACCCGCGTGGGGCGTTCGCTGATGCCGGTCTCGTCGATAAAGACAATCAATCGCCCTTCGCGCTGGGCTTTTTTTAAGCGCAGGCCAAGTGTGCCGCTTCCAGTGGCGTACAGCTTGCTCGTCGCGCTCGATCGCACGCCACTGGGGTTTTTGCGCGCTGAAACCCAGCGTCCCAAGCAGGAGCGAAACCTGCGTTCGGCTAAACTCGACGCCATACATGCGCTTGATGAGCATACCGACGCGCTTGAGCGTCCATAGTTCGGTACCAAAGCCATGCCCGGTCGGGCTCTGCAGTAGCACGCGTCGCAGTTGCGCCAATTGCTCCCCATCGACCCTGGCGGGGCGGCCCCGACCTGGCACCGCCCGTAGCGCATCAATTCCGCCTTCATTAAGCAGACCCTTCCACGTGTACACCGTTTGTCGGGCTACCTCGACGGCCAACGCCACCTCCGCTGGCCGCTTGCCCGCCAGCAGCATCCGACCCGCTCGCAAGCGTTTCTTCGTTGCATCGTCTAACGGCTTCTTCGCCACGGCACGCATCTCCAATCATTCCACCTGAGATATAACGCACCAGAATCGAATCGGTTGTCATGTTTTTTGTAAATCTCACTAGTTCGTCGACATGTACGCGGCCAAGTACTCGAAGGCTGTCGAGAAGCTCACGAAGGATCGAGGCGGACTGCTCGCGTTCTACGATGTCCCTGCCGAGCACTGGCAACGTATGCGAACCACGAATCCGATCGAATCGACGCTTGCAACAGTACGCCATCGCCCAAACCGCACGCGCAACTGTCGCACTCGACCTTGCTCGGGATGGCGTTCAAGCTGAGTGAAGCGGGCGAGCGGATCTGTAGGAAGACCCACGGAGCCGAAAAAATCGATCAGCTTCTGAAGGGCGTCCCCTTTAAGGACGGAACTCCGGTGATTGAAAGCACACCGGCTCCTCAAGCGGTGGCTGCCTGATCATGTCGCGCCCCGTGTACGCCAATGTTGATTAGGATTCCTGAAATGGTCCATAAATCAACGACAGCCCCCGGATGAAACGCCCCAGGGTTACCCACGAGTTGGATCATTCGTTGTGCCCGGAGATGCGATATATCTCGGTGACTTCGTGAATGCAAGGAAATCACGCCACATAACTGTGGTGCGGGGCGGGAGATCGGCCCAACGGTTTAGGTAACCGTCGAGATAGGCGATGCAGAGCACGATCTGCTCCAATGACGGCACGTTGTCTGGTGGTCTGGTCGTGCGATGCACGCGGCAATACAAAGCCTGCGATTCGTTGGGTTGCGTCACTACCTCGCAAGGGCCGTGGCCATCATGTTCGCGTCTACTGCCTCCGTGAAAAAATGCCGGCGACGAGCGGCGTGATCACGGCGACCGGAAGAGTCGACGCAAAGCATCGCGTCGGCGAGTCGCAATGCTCCGTCAACTCGCGCGCGCTTCCCTCGGGACCGGCTGAACCAGGCTCCGCCGCGCCGCTTCCATGACCAGTGCGCTGATCGTCGCGAGCGGCTCGGGCTCCTGCTCCCAGTGATGCCAGTAAAGATCGATCATCAGGTCGTGCCCGGGGGCGAGCGCCACGAGTCTGCCGCCACTGATCAGCGGCCCGGCCTGCATGGCGGGGACCAGCCCGTAACCGAGGTCGTCCAGGATCGCATTGAGCAGCGCCGCCGGCGAAGGAAAATAGTGCCTGGGGTACCTGCCGACCGTCACACCGAAATGCAACCCGAAAAACTCATCGTGCAGGGCGTCCTTCCGGTCAAACAGGATTGCTGTGGCCTCGAGCACGCCCGGCAAGGTCAGACCACCGGCGAAATGTTCGCGCGCGAACCCGGGGGTGGCCACACACTGATAGCGCATCTGTCCGACCGGTTCCGCCACGAAACGATCAACGACCGGTTTCGGTTGCGTGGACAGAAAGCCTTTGACGTCGCCGCGCGCCAGTGCCTCAAGCGTGTGGTCCTGATCGTCCACGACGATCTCGAGCACCACATGGTGTTGCGCCAGCTCGTGACCGGCTCAAACCAGGTGGCAAGCGAATCGGCGTTGACGGCAAGGGCCAGCGCTGTCGTGGCCGCCCTCCCCGGCATGACACGCCGAAGCAGGTCATCCTCCTGAAGCCGGACAGTCATGAAATGACGAAACACGTCTTCGCCCGCTTTCGTTAGCATCACCGTCGGTTCGCGGACCAGGAGTAGCGCCCCGATCGACTGTTCGAGCCGCTTCACGCGGCGCGTCGCTGCAGCAGAAGATATGTTCAGCGCAACCGCCGCCTGCGTGAAACTGCGATATTCGACCACCGCGGCAAACGTCTCCAGTTCGATCATGTTCAACGTCGTGCTCACTTTCACCCTCACTCCTCGCTCTTCGATAGCGCATCTGACGCGGGAACATCAATGCCAAGAAGCCGTTGTGCAACGAGGTGTTAATGTGCCCTTTTGTCCAGTCGCCGGTCGCCAAGACCAGCGCCTTTGACAAGAAACACTCGTGCCGGAAACTTTGTCTCCGATCTCATCGGTAGGGAAGACATGGCAGTCCGCTACGTGCTACCGGCTTCATCATTCTCGGATGAGGGGCTCAAAGCCTGATCCATCAGCCCGCTTGGCCCCGCTCCCCCAACAGAATTGCGTGCGGGATGACGTTTGGATTGCGTGCGGAGCGCCCACGATCACAACGCTCTCTCCGTTGAAACAGGTGAGCCACCAGGCTCCACTGTTCATCGGTAACAGGACACTGAAGCAAAGCGAATCCCCCGGATAACAAACCGCGTGCACGCCATCCTCCGGCCGTGCCTGACATCCGATCCTCCCCGGAACCCATCTTCACAACAACGCGGTAAACGGGTACGCGCATATCGATACTTCAGCCGCCGATTCTGACAATAGTCGGCTCTGCGGTAACACCCTCGCGGAACAGCAGCGGTGAAGGCCCGTTTCATCAACGTTTCTCAGCAATGTTTGACGCAGAAGGACTTGAATAGAGATAGCCCTGAAGGCACGTCGCCCCGCACTCCCGCGCCTGTTGCGCGTCGTCCTCAGTCTCGATGCCTTCGACGATGACGCTCGCCGCGTAAGTCTTCGCGAACTGGACAAGCGGACGCAGACCCAGGGGACTTTCGGTGCGGCCTTCCTGTCGGAGGCAACGCAGATCGATCTTGACGATATCGACGCCAAGCCCGATCAGGGCAATCAGATTGTTGTGGCCTTTCCCCAGGTCATCCAGTGCGATCTGGCAGCCGAGAGCCTGGAACGTCTTGACGAAGTTCCGTGCCTCTGTCGTCGAAGTGAATGCGGACGTTTCCGTAATCTCGATCGTCAGCCTCGAAGCAAGGCATCTGTCTGCATGCAACTGTGAGACGATGGAGGCCCACCATGCATCGAGTATGGCGCTATGCGCGGACACATTACATCCGAGTCGCAGCGCAGGATTGCGGCGCAATGCGGCGATCGTCGCGTCGACGACCCATTCGTCAAGCCGCCTCACCATTCCCAGGCGCTCAATGGCCCCCACGAGACTACCGATACGGATGCGCTGGCCGTTTCTCATCTCGCAAAGCAGTAGCTCGTAATACGTCACATCCTGCGAATCGCCCGCCGCGCAGACGGGTTCCCGATCGAAATCGAGCCTGTTCTCCTCCAGTGCCGCGAAGACACTAGCGGCTACCACCATATCGGCCCTGTAACGCTCACACCAGTGATGGCCCACAGTCGCCAGGTTTGCCGCATCGATGAAATCCTGAAATGGTTGATACCCGGAGCGCATCGCTGACGCGCGTACCACAGCCATGATGGCCGCGTCTCCCAGTGGTACGGCGTGCGCGCCAAGTACCTTGACTACCCGATGCTCGATGATGGCCCCGCAAAACTGCTTCGATGCGTCGCCCTTGTAGGACAGGTAGGACAGGCCGAAGATAAAAACGATATGCGCACCGGTTGTTGCAACGGTAGCCCTCCCTGATCGTGAGAGCTCCCGGGCCCGCTCATAGACGGCATGCCGCACGCCAAGTGCAGTCGTCTCGCCATACACCTGCTCGATCTCGTGCAGATTTGCGATCGTCGCGACGACGCAGACCTCCCCGACCGATCCGGCAGGCTCCGCCTGCGCGTCGGTCCGAGCGGGCCTCGACCCCTGGTAAGAACGTGGACGATCTTCCGTCTGTCGCTGATCATCGAAACTCTCCTTCCACGCTTCGCACTTACTATCATCGCCCTCCCGCCCGGCAGGCCGAATCGACGCGGATCTGAGCAGCTCGTGAGCAGGATTTTTGGATGCCATAATCACCTCGGTATGCTAAACGTCCACACGTACTTTTTACTGCACGCCGCGCCTGGCGCGGAACAGGCATTCACCGGTTCCCGGCCGGCACGAGTTCGATGATCGCAGCGAACTCGCCACGCAACCACGAATCAGAACGTGGCAAAACTGAGCACCATCAACGACGTTCACCCACAGCACGCGATGAAAGTGCCTGGCGCAGTGTCGGTGGCGCCCACCGTGCTCCGGATGTTCCGCCTAACGCTTGTTTTCACCCTCAGTCTCGGACATGCGAAATCTCAGCGATGCGCATGGTAGGCCTCTCTGGATCGGGTGGAAAAACGCACCAAGTGCCATCACGATGACGAAAAAAGAACATTGCAATAGTGTTGGCCGCGCACACTGACTCGACGCAAACATAGCGACCGTTCTTCGATCGCCCGAACCGACTAACCCTAACTCGGCCCTCAGGGTTCGGGGCCATCCAATCCTCAACCATTGATCTAAGCGACGTCGCCGCAGTGGCCATTATTTCCCCTCCTGATGTGAACACCGCACTGCTCGGGACGATATGAACTGCCAATCACTAGGCGTGTCTTCCCTGGTCGGTGTGTCCAGATTTTTGAGCGCTCAATCGCCATAGACAGCTCGCGTAAGCGGTACGCAAGCGCGTCGCACGCGAGGATCTCCAGCGGCGGCGCAACCCGCGCTGCGCGCGCTTCGTTGTATGCGTACGGGCGCGTCTCTTCCATGAGGTGATCTGCGACAGTTCGAGCTGCACGGCCTGCACTCCGGTGTCGAGCAGCGCGCGATAAGCAGTCGCTGCGTCTATCTGGCCCGGGTGGCCGCGCAGTTCGTAGACGCGTGCCTCGAAGGGCTTCACCGAGCCGGCTGCCGCATCGATCGACAGCGCGCCCGCGACGACCGTGGTACGGCACGGTTCTTCGATCGCGAACATGTTGTCGAGCGCCAGCGCCGCCGAGGCCTGCGTGCCGTTCAGCAGAGCGACGCCCGCGACACGCAGACCGTCGGTCGCCCGATGCGCCGACCGAGCCCTTCACTGGGATCAGCGGCAGCACGTTGGGGTTGAACAGCTTGATCAGCGCGTCCATCACCTCACGGCAGATGCCCGAGTGGCCGCGGCTCGACAGCTTCAGCGCCATCAAAAGGCTCTCCGACAAGCGCGGCATCGGCTCGCCGACGCCGCACGCGTGGGACAGCACCAAGTCCTTCTGCAGCAGTTCGAGCTGGTCGGGCGGGATGCGCGTGCTGGCTCGGCGGCCGAAACCGGTGTGGATGCCGTACGCCGGCTCGCGCTTCGCGGCGATGTCGGCGACGGCCCTCGCGCCTACATCAATCGCAACCGAACTACCAGAGTCGAGTTGCAGTGAGACTTTGTCGCGCGCGATGTCACGCAGTTGAGCAAAGGTCACCTTTCCCGGAGTCAGTTGCATCATGCTCACCAAGAATTAAATGCTTCACACTATACATGGATGAAACTATTCATTCAAGCCCTTCAAAGAGCAGCGACTGAGCCCGGTGCTGCAGACAGGCGGCGAGGCTTGTCGCCGCCTGCAAGCTCATACATCCAACGTAACAGGCACTGGTAGCAAGCGTAAGCGACCAGCAAAGCCGTCTTGACGGATTGGGCAAGGGCGTGTTCACACCATCTACTAACCAGTGCATAAGTAAGCGAACATAAATCGACGCCGTGATCTAAGCTTTAAGGGATTTAGGGAGAGGCGAGATGCGAGAGGACGACGGCCGGCAGCTTTCACATGCAACGCTTGAAGAGATCCGTATTCGGGCGGTCAAGCGCATCGAAGCTGGCGAGTCGCCGGAGGACGTGATCCGCACGCTCGGATTCTCGAGGGCGCGTATTTACGAGTGGTTGGCGGCCTGGCGTGACGGGGGATCGAGGCTTACGAGCCAAGGCAATCCCTGGTCGGCCGATGAAGCTCTCGTCCGAGGCTATCCGCTTCGTCTATCAGACGATCACAACGAAGAACCCCATGCAGATGAAGTTCGAGTTTGCATTGTGGACGCGAGACATGGTGCGGGAGTTGATTCGCGAACATTTCAACGTCAGGCTCTCCGAGGTGTCGGTCGGTCGACTGCTGCGCAAGCTCGGGCTTTCACCCCAGCGGCCGCTTGCGCGTGCTTACCAACGCGACCCCCAACTGGTCGGGTCATGGATGCGGGACGAATATCCGGCCATTGCCGGGCAGGCCAAACGCTGCGGGGCACAGATCTTCTTCGTCGACGAATCGACGGTGCGATCGGACTATCACAGCGGCACGACCTGGGCACCGGTCGGTCAAACACCGGTAGTCGAAGTCACTGGCGCGCGCTTCGAGGTGTGCGATTCACAGACATTGTTTCACTTTCTTGAAGATCGCTTTCCAGTCCTGCTTGAGTTCGTGCCTCCGGTAGGAGACACGAACTCAAGCAGCCGCCGACGATGTTCGGCAAGGGTCCTGTCGATTCGCCATTCGCGGTGCCGGATTCGCTCTTTCGACTCGTCGTAGACGCTTTCAACCTGCTCCACGAGAGGTGTATTTTCGCCCACTTCTGCGATGCGATCGACCGGAGTATTACCGCCGAGTGAGCCGTGCGGACTGCGCCAGTTGTAGTCGAACTGCCACTCCTCAATTCGCTGTTCAATCTCTTTCTCGGTTGGGCCATGGTGGGACCAGAACTCGTTCAGGTCAGTAAGCTGGGAACGCTCGACCTTGCCATTGAGATGTGGAGAGCGCGGCGGGATTGGCCGGAATTTGATGCACTCGCTCATCAAGCGACGCTGCACTGATTCGGCGAAGAACTCGCCGCCCTGTCAGTCTGGATATGCTGGATCGGAAACGGCATCTCCTCAATGAGCCGATCAAGAAAAAGCAACGTATTTCGGGCGTTTCTGCTCGGGTAGACACCCAGTACGCGGAAGCGCGAGCAGTCATCGATGGCCGTATATTGATAGACGCTTCGGGCGATTTTCATCGTGTCCATTTGGACCCGATCCCCCGGAACCGGGCGGCTATAGCGTCTGGGATGTGCCGGTCGCCTGAAACGCACTAACGGCTTCACAGATGACTTGCTAAGCACCTTCTGAATTGTTGCGAGGGATAGTTCTCGTTGTTCGTGGAGCCGCAGCTCGTTCTGGATCCGGCGTGCCCCCTTGTGTTCGGAACGCAGCCGGAGAATCGTTGCCCGATCAGCCTCGAAAACCTTCCGGTTTGGACTGTTAAGAGGGCGACGACTTTGAGAGCGAAGACCTTCTTCTCCAGTATCCCGATAGCGCCGTAGCCACTTGCGAAGTGTCGGTCTCGAGATGCCGCACCGAGCGCATACGAGACCGGCATTGCCGGTCTCGTGATACATCAGCACCCAACGTAATCGAGTCGCAATCTCTCGGTCCATCGCCTCATTTTAGTTGAAACGATGTGTGTGAATCACACACTTTGAGGTGAACCTGATCTCAGCGATCAGCCCGCGTGGTCAACTTCGTTTCATGTATTTCGAAGGCAGCTTCACGATCCCCGTGTACGTCGACTTCGTCAAACGGCTGATGCTCACCGCCAATGCGTCTGTCTTCCTGATTGCCGATCGCCATCCGGTACATCGTTGCAAAGCGATCCGGCAGCTTGCCGCAGAATCGAATGGGCGCCTTTGTCTGTTCTTCCTTCCTGCTTACTCGCCCGATCTGAACCCGGACGAGTTGGTACGGGTTATCTCAAACATCACAGGATCGGCAAGCTTGCCATCAACGGTCCGGGGCATCTCAAGCAGCGTGTCCGAGCAGTTCTGCGCTCGTTGCAGAAGATTCCGGCCTTGGTCCGATCCATGTTTCAACATCCGTCAATCCGCTACGCGGCTTGACCCATGTCCGGTTACTTTGTTTCGGCTTAATAACATCGGGGAAACGACCCCACCTTGAGGCGTTCCCTGCTCACTTTCCAGCCGCTTACCGTGCTCTCGGATTGAGCCCGCATATCTACTCGGAGGAGGAGATCGACGCGTTGTTGGATACTGCGCGACGACTTCCGCCCGCCGGTAGCCTGCGTCCAGTTACCTGTGAAACCGTCTTCGGTCTGCTTGCGGCCACGGGTGTGCGTATCTAGTGTCTTGAGTTAAAAATTCATTGAATGATGCCGATCACGTACTAAAGTGTCCTGTGTGGCACTTGATACGAGGAGGCGACGATGAGCGGACGGCCCAAAGGGGAACTCGTGCTGAGCGAATCG
>NZ_VZQQ01000006.1 GCF_014397785.1 Paraburkholderia podalyriae | reverse complement strand
GCAGGCTCATGAGGCGGACCTCTGTAATGCGGTAGCCAATCCGCGGATATCAGTGTGATCCACCGTCGACCTTACTGCTACGCCGCCCTCAGGGAATTCTCGCGCCTATGAAAAAGCGAAAAATCAAGCAAAAAAAATCAACATCGCGATTGACATGGAAAGTCATATCAATATCCTCTTCGCAACTCGCGCTCAAACCGGAATCGGCAGATTCAGCCCCGGCGCGAGACGCGTCGTCTTGAATTCCGTCACCTCATAGCGCGCGAGCTGCTGCTCGGCGAACGGATCGCTCGCGAGAATCCGATCGAGCCTGTCGCGCTCGATACGCATCGCGAGAATGATCCCGCCGTCGCGCGGCACCTTCGGGCCGGCCGCCAAGAAGATGCCGGCTTCGAACTGCGTCGCGAGAAACGCGCGATGGGCGTCGAGCGCGTCATCGATGCGATCGAGCGAGGCGGTGTAGATAACGTTGATCACGTACATGGTCGCTTTCACTGGGGGTTAACTGGGCCGTGTCCGGACAAGGCTCTGGATTATCAGTCAGCCGCGGATTCGGCGTCGCGCTAGCGGTTGCGCTCCGCATAACCCTATGCGCTGAGGATATTTCCCAACTTGCCGCCCCTATGAAACAATTTAGGGCTTGGCCGACGGCACACCGGCACGAACCGGGGCGCCGCCCATTTTCATCCGACTCCGGCACCGATCGGAGCCATCGACTCAAACGTCGATCAGCAACAGCGAGAATCACATGCAGCGCAGAAATGTCCTCAAATCCCTCACCGCAATTGTGGCCGGTGCAATGATCCTGACCAGCTTCGGCGCGCACGCCGACGACAAGGTCATCAAGGTCGGCACGATCGGCGGCCCGGACTCGCAGATCTGGGAAGTCGTCACCAAAGTCGCGAAGCGCGAAGGCCTGAACGTGAAGGTCGTCGAGTTCAACGATTACATCCAGCCGAACGCCGCGCTCGACGCGGGCGACCTCGACGCAAACAGCTTCCAGCACCAGCCCTACCTCGATAGCCAGATCAAGCAGCGCGGCTACAAGCTCGTCAACGCGGGTCTCACGTACATCTCGCCGCTGGGCGCGTACTCGAAAAAGCTGAAGTCGTTGAAGGACCTGCCGCAGGGCGCGAAGGTCGCCGTGCCGGACGATCCGTCGAACGAAAATCGCGCGCTGCTATTGCTGCAGGCGCAGGGGCTGATCAAGCTGAAGGCCGGCGCGGCCACGGGCGGCAACAACGCGACCCCGCTCGACGTCGTCGACAATCCGAAGAAGATCAGGTTCGTCGAGCTCGACGCCGCGCAACTGCCGCGCTCGCTCGCCGATGTCGATGCCGCCGTCATCAACACGAACTTCGTGCTGGCCGCCGGCCTGCAGCCGACCAGGGACGCGATCGCGCTGGAAGACATCCATAGCCCGTACGCGAACCTGATCGCCGTGCGCGCGAAGGACAAGGATCAGCCGTGGGTCAAGAAGCTGATCGCGGCGTATCAGTCGGAAGATGTGCGCCAGTTCATCAAGACGCAGTTCAAGGGTTCGATGGTGCCGTCGTTCTAAACGACGCGTGCAGAGCGGTTGCGCTGGCAATCGCATCGCATCATCGGAAGAGGCACTCGCCGCCCAGGCGAGTGCCTTTTTTATAGCTCCAACTCCCATCTTTCGATCACCAGATCGTGGCCGAAGCGGCGTTGCGCCGCGCTGCCGGCCAGCTTGAATCCGGCGCGCTCGCAAAGCCGACGCGGTTCCGCCAACGCGCTCGCGGTGGTCAGCGTGAGCTTCGTGTAGCCCGCGCGCAGCGCGAAGCGCACGCATTCGCCGAGCAACTGCGTGCCGATGCCGAGCCGCCTTACGTCCGGTTCGACCCACAGCATGCGCAGTCCCGCGACCGTCGTCGAGACCCCGACGAGGCAAACCGAGCCGACCACCAGGCCTTCCTGCTCGGCGACCCAGCATTTCTCGCGCAACGGATCGTTGCGCTGCGCGAATTCGGCGACGACGCACGCGAGCAAGCCCTCGAACGTGTGATCCCAGCCGTACTGTGCGGCGAACCACTGCGCCTGACGATGCACGAGCCAGCCGCATTCGCCCGCGCGCGGTTGACGCAGCCTCACGAGCTCGTGCTTCGGCTTGTCGGCGAGCAGACGCTCGATCAGCTTCATCGCGCCGATCAACTGCTCCTGCGACAGCGCGCTGAGCCTGTCGAGCAGGCCGAGCGCTTCGTGGACGGCGGCGGCGTCGAGCGGCGCATAGGTCGCGTGTCCGTGCTCGGTCAATGCGATCAGCGACTGGCGCGCGTCGGTGTCGGACGGGCGGCGTGTGATCAGGTTGCGTCGCTCGAAACTGGTCAGCAGGCGGCTCAGATAGCCGCTATCGAGCCCGAGCGAGCGCCCGAGCACCGACGCCGTCTGCGCGCGCACGCGCGATAGCTCGT
Source organism: Paraburkholderia podalyriae (assembly GCF_014397785.1). Taxonomy (GTDB): domain Bacteria; phylum Pseudomonadota; class Gammaproteobacteria; order Burkholderiales; family Burkholderiaceae; genus Paraburkholderia; species Paraburkholderia podalyriae. The sequence goes on along the minus strand of NZ_VZQQ01000006.1, from coordinate 301,923 downwards.
GCAGCACACGCACTTCCGTCAGCGAGAACTGGCTTCGGGCCAGATGCTCGTGCAGGGCGCCGATGCATTGGGTATAGAAGCGGTTGAAATGGCGAACGGCCTGAGCGCGCCGCAGCGCCTCGGAATCTGTCAAGGGCACTCCCCGGGACTCTTTATGGTATGTACACGCACTATATCGGCACGCCTGTTATTTACAAAACTTGCGAATCGCAGCGATGCGCAAAGTGGTATTGAACAGGTATTGATCGATGAGGTTTTTCTGATACCACCGTGGTACGCGGACCGCTTGCTGGTATCGCCCAGCGAGTTCGATACGGGTAAGTCCTGGTCTCCGAATTCCCGTCGACACAGCGCCCGGAAAAGGCGATCAGCCTTGTGCAGCAAGGCTTTGCGGCTTGCTGGACTGACATAGAACCACTCGATTGACTGGTATTATGTTGGTTATATAATGGGCTCTCAGTTTTCCTAGGCCGTGCTGCTCGCGGCGTCCTTGGAGCCCTATGGAAACTCGCTGGTCCGCATTGATGCCTGACGTGCGCAACGTCACGCCGCTCTACCTGCAACTCGCGCGCAACCTGGCGACGGCGATCCATTGCGGCGTCTGGTCGGCCGGCGAGGCGCTGCCCTCCGAACGCACGCTGTCCGACGCTATCGGCGTGTCGCGCATCACCGCGCGCAAGGCGATCGAGCTGCTGGTCGAGCAGGGGTTGATTCGGCGCTCGCGCGGCGCGGGCAGCTTCATCACGCCGCGCGTCGAGGATCCGCTGTCGCGTCTCACCGGCTTCACGAAGAAGATGCAGCAGCGCGGTTTCCGCCCGGATTCGGTGTGGCTCGAACGCGACGTGCGCGCCGCCAACCGCGACGAGCTGCTGCACCTCGGCCTGTCACCGGGCGCGGCCGTCACGAGCCTGCGGCGGCTGCGGCGCGCGGACGGCATCGTGATGGCGGTCGAGCATTCGGCGCTGCCGGTCGCGATCGTGCCCGATCCGCTCGTGATCGGCGACTCGCTGTACAGCTATCTCGAGCAACGCGGCGCGGCGGTCGTGCGCGCGTTGCAGCACTTTCGCGCGGTCAACGCGTCGAGCGAAATCGCCGCACTGATGGACATCGAACCGCGCACCGCGTTGCTGGTCATTACCCGTATCGGCTACAGCGCGGATCAGCGCGCGATCGAGCTGACCGACACCTATTGCCGGGACGACTACTACGACTTCGTCGCTGAATTGCGCACCTGAATTGCGCGGTCCGCGTCGGCCGCAAGTCCGGCGGACGCACATTTGCCGCATCCGTATCACGCACCAGAGAGACTCATGCTGACCGGAAACATACTCACCACCGAAGGGTGGATCCACGGCACGCTCGAATACGAAAACGGCCGCATCACGGCGCTGTCCGGCGAGCGCGCCGATCCATCGACGAACGACGCACCGTACATCCTGCCCGGCTTCATCGATCTGCACGTGCATGGCGGCGGCGGCGCCGACGTGATGGAGGCCGGCGACGCGATCGAAACGATCACGCGCACGCATGCGCGCTATGGCACCACGAGCCTGCTCGCGACGACGATGACCGCGCCGCGCGACGAACTGATGAACGTGGTGGCCGGGCTCGGCAACGTCACCCGCGTGCGCACGCCGGGCTGCGCGCGCGTGCTTGGCGTGCATCTGGAAGGGCCGTACATCAACCCCGGCAAGCTCGGCGCTCAGCCCGACGCGGCGGTATCGGCGGTGATGGACGAGGTGCTCAAGTATCTGTCGATCGCGCCGATCCGCGTGGTCACGCTTGCGCCCGAGATCGCCGGCCACATGGAGATCATCTCTGAGATGGCGGCGCGCGGCGTACGCGTGCAGCTCGGCCATTCGCTCGGCACCTACGACGACGCGGTCGCCGCGCTAAAGCACGGCGCGTGCGGTTTCACGCATCTGTTCAACGCCATGTCGCCGCTGCATCACCGCAACCCTGGTCTGGTCGGCGCCGCGCTCGCGCACGCCGAATACGCGGAAATCATTCCCGACCTGCTGCACGTGCATCCCGGCGCGATCCGCGCCGCTCTGCGCGCGATTCCGCGCCTGTACGTGGTGACGGACAGCACGTCGGCCACCGGCATGCCCGACGGCGAATATCGCCTCGGCAGCCAGCACGTGACCAAGTGCCTCGGCGGCGTACGTCTGGCAGACGGCACGCTCGCGGGCAGCACGCTGACGATGGATCAGGCGCTGCGCAATCTTGTTTCGATCGGCCTGCCGATCGCCGATGTATCCCACCGTTTGTCGCGTTACGCCGCCGACTATCTCGCCATCGAGGACCGCGGCCGCATCGCGCGCGGTGCGTGGGCCGACGTTGTCGTATTCGATCGCGAGCTGGCGCTGAGCGCGACCTATGTCGAAGGAGAGGCCATTGTCGAATATGCTTAAGGAAGCGCTCGCGTCCGCCGCAACGGTCGCTGAGCAGCTCAAGGACACCTCGCGCGTCGCGGCGCTCGCCGCGACGCTCGCGCAACAGCCGCGCCATGTCGCGCTGACGGTCGCGCGCGGCAGCTCGGACCATGCCGCCAGCTACTTTGCGTCCCTGACGATGAGCCGCCTCGGCGTGCCGGTCGCGTCGCTGCCGATGTCGGTCGCGACGCTGCAGCAGGCGCCGCTGCAGGTGCGCGATCAGCTTGCGCTCGCGTTTTCGCAATCGGGCAAAAGCCCCGACCTCGTCGGCACCATGAACGCGCTGCGCGCGGCCGGCGCATTGACGGTCGCCGCCGTGAACGCGCCGTCGTCGCCGCTCGCCGACGCGTGCGAGTGGCATCTGCCGCTCGTCGCCGGTCCCGAACTGAGCGTCGCGGCGACCAAGAGCTATATCGCGATGCTGTCGATCTCCGCGCAGCTGGTCGCGCATTGGCAGAACGACGCCGAGCTGCTCGGCGGACTGAGCGCGCTGCCCGATGCGCTGGAACGCGCGGGCCGGCTCGACTGGTCGATGGCCGTGAAGGAGTTGCGCGGCATCGAGCGGATGATCGTGATTGGCCGCGGCCTTGGCCTCGCGATCGCGCAGGAAGCCGCGCTGAAGCTGAAGGAAACCTCCGGCATTCAGGCCGAAGCGTTTTCGAGCGCGGAAGTGCGTCATGGTCCGATGGAGCTGATCGACCGCGACTATCCACTGCTCGTGTTCGCGCCGCGCGGACCGGAGCAGGCCGGTCTGCTGCAACTCGCGCACGACATGCGCGCGCGCGGCGCGCGCGTGCTGCTCGCGGCGCCGGACGACATCGAGGAAGCTTCGCTGCCGCTCGTCGCCACCGCCCACGCGGCGCTCGATCCGATCGCGGCCATCCTGTCCTTTTACGTGATGGCCGCGGACCTTGCCGCCGCGCGCGGGCGCAATCCCGACGCGCCACGCCATCTGAACAAAGTCACCGAAACTCACTGACGAGAATGACGATGCGACGTGTCGAGAAGTCAAATCTGATGAGCCATTCCGAAGATCACATTGTTTTGCTTGCACCGCTGACCGGCCCGGTCGTGCCACTCGCGAACGTGCCGGACCCGGTGTTTTCGGGCGGCATGTTCGGCGACGGCATCGGCGTCGATCCGCTCGAGGGCCGGCTCGTCGCGCCATGCGACGGCGTCGTCACGCATCTGGCGCGCACCGGCCATGCGGTGACGCTCGAGAGCGCCGAAGGCGCGCAGATTCTGCTGCATATCGGTATCGACACGGTCGGGCTGAACGGCAAGGGTTTTGCGCCGATGGTCGGGCAGGGCGCGCACGTGCACGTCGGCGACGTGCTGATCGAGTTCGATCAGGATCAGATCGCGCTCAATGCGCCGAGCCTCGTGTCGGTCATCGCGATTGCGAATTCGGATGCGTTCGAGATCATCGAGCGTGCACCGGCCGGCCACGCGAAGGCCGGCGAAACGCCGCTGCTGGTGCTGCGCGCGCGCGAGGGCGTCAGCCACGACGCGGTGCGCGAGGCGAGCGCTGCGCACATCATGGACGAAGCGCGTCGGCAGGTCACGCTGACGCACGCGGGCGGCTTGCATGCGCGGCCCGCGGCGCGAGCGCGTGAAGCGGCGCGCGGCTTCGACGCGCGCGTCGAGGTGCGCTACGACGGGCGCAAGGCGCCGATCGAAAGCGTAGTGGGTCTGCTGGGACTCGGTGCCGGCGAAGGCGCGAGCATAGAGCTGCTCGGCGTCGGTCCGCAGGCGCAGGCGGCGGTCGATGCAATCGCTGACGAACTGACGCGCGAAGCGCATGGCGAGGTCGAGCAGATGCGCGAGCAGAAGCCGGCGCGGCAAGCGACAACAGCGGCGGCAGTCGTTGCGGCGCCCGCTGCGGGCGAGCCGCTCGCGCCGAATACGCTCGCTGGCGTGTGCGCGGCGCCGGGCGTCGCGCTGGGCAAGCTGGTGCGCTGGGACGACGCGGATCTCGATCCGCCGGAGCAGGCGAGCGGCACGCCGGCGGCGGAGAGCCGTCTGCTCGACAAGGCGATCGCGACCGTCGACGCCGATCTCGACACGATCGTGCGCGATGCGTCGCAACGCGGCGCGGTCGGCGAGGCGGGGATATTCGCGGTGCATCGTGTGCTGCTCGAAGATCCGACGCTGCTCGACGCCGCGCGCGATCTGATCAGCCTCGGCAAGAGCGCCGGTTTTGCGTGGCGCGAGGCGATCCGCGCGCAAATCGGAATCCTCAGTAACGTGGAGGACGCGTTGCTGGCCGAGCGTGCCGGCGATCTACGCGACATCGAAAAGCGCGTGCAGCGCGCGCTCGGCTACACCAGCAGCGCGGCCCGCACGCTGCCAGACGAGGCGGTGCTCGCGGCCGACGAATTCACGCCGTCGGATCTGTCGTCGCTCGATCGCACGCGCGTCACCGGGCTTGTGATGGCACGTGGCGGCGCGACCTCGCACGCGGCGATTCTCGCGCGTCAGGCGGGTATTCCGGCGCTGGTCGCGGTCGGCGACGCGTTGCACGCGATACCCGAGGGCACTCAGGTGGTGGTGCATGCGAGCACGGGCCGGCTCGAATTCGCGCCGACCGAACTCGACGTCGAACGTGCGCGCCGCGAATGCAGCCGCCTCGCCGACGTGCGCGAAGCGAATCGCCGCACGTCGCAGCAGGCAGCCGCGACCTCCGACGGCCGCGCGATCGAGGTGGCCGCCAACATCGCCACACTCGACGACGCGACGGTCGCCATCGACAACGGCGCCGACGCGGTCGGACTGCTGCGCACCGAGCTGCTGTTCATCCACCGCCCGGCCGCACCGAGCGCGGACGAGCATCGCCACAGCTATCAGGCGATCGTCGATGCGTTGCGCGGCCGCACCGCGATCATCCGCACGCTCGACGTCGGCGCGGACAAGGAAGTCGATTATCTGACGCTGCCGCCCGAGCCGAACCCCGCGCTCGGCCTGCGCGGCGTGCGCCTCGCGCAGGTTCGCCCCGATCTGCTCGACGACCAGCTGCGTGGCCTGCTCGCCGTGCGTCCAGCCGGCGCCGTGCGCATCCTGCTGCCGATGGTCACCGATGCCGGCGAACTGATCCGCATCCGCAAGCGTATCGACGAGCTCGCACGCGAAGCGGGTAGTACCGAGCCGATCGAAGTGGGCGTGATGATCGAAGTGCCGTCGGCTGCATTGCTCGCCGATCAGCTCGCGCAGCACGCTGATTTCCTGTCGATCGGCACCAACGACCTGACGCAATACACGCTCGCGATGGACCGCTGCCAGCCCGATCTCGCGGCGCAGGCGGACGGCCTGCATCCGGCGGTGCTGCGCCTGATCGCGGCGACCGTCGAAGGTGCCGCGAAGCATGGTAAATGGGTCGGCGTATGCGGCGCGCTCGCCGGCGACCCGCTGGCGATGCCGCTGCTCGTCGGCCTCGGCGTGACCGAGTTGTCGGTCGATCCGGTGTCGGTGCCCGGCATCAAGGCACGCGTGCGCACGCTCGACTATCAACTGTGCCGCCAGCGTGCCCGCGATGCGCTCGCGCTCGACTCCGCGCAGGCGGTCAGAGCCACGAGCCGCGCCACGTGGCCGCTCGATTGAAAAATTAACGAACTCAAAGACCCGCACGCCGCGCGCACGGCAGCACGTCTGCCCGCGCGCGCGACACGATTCACTGCATTGCTGCACCACTCCCCCAAGCCGTACCCCTACGAGACAAAATTGGAGATACCGATGGATGGAAATCCGTTTCTGAAGATTCAGCGCCTGGGACGCGCGCTGATGCTGCCGATCGCGGTACTACCGGTTGCCGGCCTGCTGCTGCGGCTCGGGCAGCCCGACGTGTTCAACATCAAGATGATCGCCGATGCGGGCGGCGCGATCTTCGACAACCTGCCGCTCTTGTTCGCGATCGGCGTGGCGGTCGGCTTCGCGAAAGACAATAACGGCGTCGCCGGTCTCGCCGGGGCGATCGGCTATCTGGTGCAGATCGCGGTGATGAAGGACATCAACGACAAGCTCAACATGGGCGTGCTGTCGGGGATCATCGCCGGGATCGTCGCGGGGCTGCTGTACAACCGCTACAAGGACATCAAGCTGCCCGACTACCTCGCGTTCTTCGGCGGCAAACGCTTCGTGCCGATCGTGACAGGCGTGGTGTGCGTGGGGCTAGGCATCGTATTCGGCCACGTGTGGGAGCCGGTGCAGAACGCAATCGACGTGGCCGGCCACTGGCTCACGACGGCAGGCGCACTCGGCGCGTTCGTGTTCGGCGTGCTGAACCGGCTGCTGCTGGTCACGGGCTTGCATCACATCCTTAACTCGCTGACGTGGTTCGTGTTCGGCACCTTCACGCCGGCGGGCGGCGCGCCGGTCACGGGAGACCTGCACCGCTTCTTCGCGGGCGACTCGACCGCGGGCACCTTCATGACCGGCTTCTTCCCGGTGATGATGTTCGGCCTGCCGGCCGCATGTCTCGCGATGTATCACGAGGCGCCGAAGGAGCGTCGCGCGATGGTGTTCGGCCTGCTGTTCTCGATGGCGCTCACGTCGTTCCTGACCGGTGTCACCGAGCCGATCGAGTTCAGCTTCATGTTCCTCGCGCCGGTGCTGTATGCGATCCACGCGCTGCTGACGGGGCTGTCGCTCGCGATCTGCTCGGCGCTCGGGATTCACCTCGGCTTCACGTTCTCGGCGGGCTTCATCGACTACGTGCTGAACTTCGGTCTGTCGACCAAGGGCTGGTGGGCGATTCCGATCGGCGTCGTGTACTCGGTCCTGTACTACGGTCTGTTCCGCTTCTTCATCCGCAAGTTCAACATGGCGACGCCGGGCCGTGAGCCCGCCGCTGCCGACGAGCAGGTCGAGTCGTTCGCGGCCGGTGGTTTCGTCGCGCCGGCGGCCGGTGCGGCCGTGCCGCGTGCGCAGCGTTATATCGCGGCGCTCGGTGGCGCGGCGAATCTGTCGGTCGTGGATGCGTGCACGACGCGTCTGCGTTTGTCGGTCGTCGATGCGAACAAGGTCTCCGACAGCGAGCTGAAGTCGATCGGCGCGCGCGGCGTGCTCAAGCGTGGCGCGAACAACGTGCAGGTGATCATCGGACCCGAGGCGGACATCATCGCCGATGAGATGCGTACGGCGATCGCGCAGGGTGAGGGTAGCGCGGTGAAGGCGGCGGGTGCTGCTGCCGTGTCGGCGCCAGCTGCTGCTCCGGCAGCTACCGCGGCCGCGCCGGTCGCGCAAAACGCCGCGCACGCTCACGACGCGCAAGGCGGTCCGCTCGATCCCGATCCGCTGCGCTGGATCGCCGTGTTCGGCGGCGCGGGCAACGTGGTGTCGCTCGATGCGGCCGCGGCGACGCGTCTGCGAGTGGTCGTGCGCGATCCGTCGGCGGTCGATCGTCAGCGCCTCGCGACGCTCGATACCGCGTGGGTATCGACGGACACGTTCCATGTCGTCGTCGGCGAAGCCGCGCAGCGCTATGCGCAGAAGCTGGCCGGGCGACTGTCATCGCAAGGCGGCGGGGGCGCGGCGCCGGTGCCGGCGTGATCGGTTGATGGCTGTGCAGCGCTGTTGAGTCGCGCAGCGATCACAGCACGGCAATAACAAAGCGGCACCTTGTTCCAAGGTGCCGCTTTCGCGTTGACGCGCAACGCGTGGCGCCTGGCGAATCGCCCGCTGTGGCAGTGCCGCTCAATACATCGAATGATGGTTTTCCTCGATCGCCGCGGCGGTCACCTTGCCGCGCATCACCCGATACACCCAGCCCGTATAGAGCAGGATGACCGGCAGGAACACGATCACCGCGAACAGCATGATCTCGAGCGTCATGCGGCTCGACGCCGAATCCCACAGGGTCAGGCTGCTGCGGCCGTCGAGCGACGAAGGCATGATGAACGGGAACATCGAGAAGCCAGTGGTCAAGATCACGCCGACGATCATCAGCGACGTCGACAGAAACGCCGTCGCCTCGAAGCGCGAACGCGCGAGCAGCGCCGCGAGCACCCCGCCGACGAGAGCCGCGAGCGGCGCCATCACCATCCACGGATAAAGCGCGTAGTTGGTCAGCCACAAACCCGGCGCGCCGATCACGGTCTTCATCAACGGATTGGAGACGGCGTCGAGCGGCGGCGCATCGACGATCTGATAGCCGCCGATCATCGTCGCGACGAGCGCGCCCGCGACGAGGAACAGCACCACCGCGCACAGCGCCGCGAGCCGCAGCGCCTTCGACGCGCGCTCGTGAACCACGCCATCGGTTTTCCACTTGACGAACGCGGCGCCGTGCGCGGCCAGCATCGACGCGCTGACGAGACCCGTCAGTAACGCGAACGGATTGAGCAGGCCAAAGAAGCTGCCGTGATAGGTGACGCGCAGGTCGGTATCGAACGAGAACGGCACGCCTTGCAGCAGATTGCCGAACGCGATGCCGATCACGAGCGCCGGTACGAAGCCGCCGATAAAGAGGCCCCAGTCCCACGCGTTGCGCCAGCGCGGATCCTCGCGCTTGCCGCGATAGTCGAAGCCGACCGGGCGGAAGAACAGCGCGAACAGCACGAGCAGCATTGCGAAGTAGAAGCCCGAGAAGGATGCCGCGTAGGCGAGCGGCCACGCGGCGAACATCGCGGCCGCCGCGGTCACGAACCAGACCTGGTTGCCTTCCCATGTTGCGCCGACCGTGTTCACGACGATGCGGCGCTCGGAGTCCGTTTTGGCGATGAACGGCAGCAGGATCGCCGCGCCCATGTCGAAGCCGTCGGTGAGCGCGAAGCCGATCAGCAGTACCCCTATCAAGACCCACCAGATCAGTTTGAGGGCTGCGTAATCCATATGGGTTTCTCCTCCGAGGCGGTGTAGCGGTGCGTCATGCTGCCGTGTTCGACAGTGGCCGCGTCACCGGCTGTTCGTTCTCGTGGTGATAGCGGCCCGTATGCAGCGACGAGGGGCCGAGCCGCGCGTACTTGAACATCAGCATGATCTCGATGACGAACAGCGCCGTGTAGAACAGCACGAAGCCGCCGATGCTCAGATACAGATCGCGCGGCGTCAGCGTCGACACGGCCAGGTTGGTCGGCAGAATGCCCGCGATGCTCCACGGCTGGCGGCCCATTTCGGCGACGATCCAGCCGAGCTCGGCGGCGAGCCACGGCAGCGGAATCGCTATGACCGCCCAGCGCAGGAACCAACGGCGCTTTTCGAGCAGCAGCGTGCGCTGCGCGCAGAACCAGAATGCGAGCACGAAGGTCGCGAGGAACAGCAGCCCAAGGCCGACCATCATGCGAAACGAGAAGAACAGCGGCAGCACCGGCGGAACCGTGGCTCTTGCCGCGGCGGCGATCTGGACTGGCGTCGCGTCGGTGACGTTCGGCGTGAACTGCTTGAGCAGCAGGGCGTAGCCGAGATCGTCCTTGTACTTGTCGAAGGCGGCATGCGCCTCGTCGCTGGAGTCGCCGCCCTTCAACCGCTGCAACGCCGAATAGGCGAGCATGCCGTCCTTGATGCGACCTTCGTTTTCGGCGATCAGGTCGCGCAGGCCGACCACGGGTTCGTTGAGCGAGCGGGTGGCGATGATGCCGAGCGCGTACGGCACACGGATCGCGTAGTCGGTGCGTTGCTCCTTTTGGTTTGGAATACCGAATACCGTGAACGGTGCCGGCGCGGGCGCGGTCTCCCATTCGGATTCGATCGCGGCGAGCTTGATCTGCTGGACTTCACCGGTGCGATAGCCGGATTCGTCGCCGAGCACGATCACGCACAGTGCCGACGCGAGGCCGAAGCCGGCGGCGATTGCGAACGAGCGCAGCGCGAACTCGGTGTCGCGGCGCTTCAACAGATACCACGACGACACGCCGAGCACGAACATCGCCGCGGTCACATAGCCGGCCGACACCGTATGCACGAACTTCACCTGCGCGACCGGATTGAAGATCACCGCGCCGATGCTGTCGAGCTCCATGCGCATCGTCTGGTAGTTGAACTTCGCGCCGACCGGATTATTCATCCAGCCGTTGGCAATCAGAATCCATAGCGCCGACAGGTTCGAACCGAGCGCGACACAGAACGTGACAATCAGATGCTGGACTTTTGACAATCTGTTCCAGCCGAAGAAGAACAGACCGACGAACGTCGATTCGAGGAAGAACGCCATCAGCCCTTCGACGGCTAGCGGCACACCGAAAATGTCGCCGACATAATGCGAGTAATAAGCCCAGTTGGTGCCGAACTGAAACTCGAGCGTGAGGCCGGTCGCGACGCCCATCGCAAAGTTGATGCCGAACAGCTTGCCCCAGAACTGCGTCATGTCCTTGTAGATCTGCTTGCCGGTCATCACATAGACCGACTCCATGATGACGAGCAGCCAGGCGAGGCCGAGCGTCAGCGGCACGAACAGAAAGTGATAAAGCGCCGTGATGGCGAACTGGAGCCGCGACAGTTCTACGACTTCGCTAACGGGCATGTTGATCACCTCGAGACGGATGCGGGACGGGCACCGACAGCAGCGCCTGCGCGACCTGCTCAGGCGGCAGCATCATGTGCTCCGCCTGTGGATGATTGAAGAATGTGAACTTGAGCGCCATCAGCAGTGTGAACTTGATGGCGAGGATGATGGCGATATCGCGCGCGAGCGTTGGACCGCGTACCCACCTGGTGAACCGGCCGCGCCAGCGCGACCGGACAGAGCTGCTGCGATTCAGGGCTATGGTCATGATCGGTCGAAGACGACTTCACGCCGGTGAGCCGGCTGGATCCAGACCGCGCTGGCCGTCAGGCAGTCTGGCGAATGCATGCCGATTGTAGGAGGTGAGCCTCGCGCGCTCCAGTTTAGCCATGCGGCGTCACATCGCAAAACTTGCCGCGTTCACGCAGTATTGCTACCGGATTCTCGATACGTCAAGAAAGGCTTACCGGCCTCGCCTGGGTAACTCGCGGGTCGGCCGACGTGAATGCGCGGCCGCGCGGACCAAAGAGTGGACGAAACGAATAAAAAACCCCGCCGTCTTGCGAGGGCGGGGCTTTGAGCGCCATTTACGCGCGCATGGCTTCGACGCTTTATGCGTATTCGGTCAGCGCGCCGCGCATTTTCTTCATCGCGCTGGCTTCGATCTGGCGGATACGTTCGGCCGATACGCCGAATTCGTCGGCCAGCTCATGCAACGTCGAGCCGCCCGAGCCGTCGTCAGCCACCTTCAGCCAGCGCGCTTCAATGATGCGGCGGCTGCGCGGATCAAGCGCATCGAGCGCGCTTGCGATGCCGTCGCTTTGCAGCCGGTCGCGCTGGCGCGAAGCCAGCACGGCGGTCGGCTCGCTGTGCGAGTCGGCCAGATAGGCGATCGGCGCATACGACTCTTCACCGTCTTCGACCTGACCTTCGAGCGCGATGTCGCCGCCCGACAGACGCGTTTCCATCTCCGCGACCTCTTCGCGCTTCACGTTCAATTCCTTGGCGAGACCCTCGATCTCGTCCGGCGTGAACGCGCCGAGACCTTGCTTGTGGCTGCGCAGGTTGAAGAACAGCTTGCGCTGCGCTTTGGTGGTGGCGACCTTCACCATGCGCCAGTTGCGCAGGATGTATTCGTGGATCTCGGCCTTGATCCAGTGCATCGCGTACGACACGAGGCGCACGTTTTGCTCGGGATCGAAGCGCTTGACCGCTTTCATCAGGCCGATGTTGCCTTCCTGGATCAGGTCGGCGTGCGGCAGCCCGTAACCGAGGTAGTTACGCGCGATGGACACGACGAGTCGCAGGTGCGACAGAACGAGGCGGCGCGCCGCCTCCAGATTGTCGTGTTCGCGCAATTCGGTGGCGAACTGGCGTTCTTCCGCCGGCGTCAGCATCGGGATCCGGTTGACCGCCTGGATGTAGGCGTCGATGTTGCCCAGTTGGCCGGACAGCAGCGAGGAATGCGAGAGCGCCAGTGCACCTGCCGAAGCGGCCTTAGCCGACGACGGGCTCAAAGTACTCGGAAGGGTCATTGCATGGCTCACGTGTGAAGCTCCTTTGGAATCAGACAATAGCGTACTCAGTAAACGACTCCAGCGTTGGATGTTAGCACTCTGATCTGCCGAGTGCTAATACTTAGAGGTCGCAGGGGTATCCAAGTTCCCGGAAATCCTATTGACTTTCGTATTTTGATAGCCATCATACGCTCTATTCGGTCTGCCTGTTTGATCTGTAAAAATGAGCACCTCGGGCCGCCATCACGCTAATAATCGACTTACGTTTGCTCGCTTCCAAGCGGTTAATTTCATGAAAATCAGCGTTGTTCGTGTCTTGAACGCTGCTCAGCTTGCGCCAAAAATAAAGGAAGCAGTCGCTTAATACGCGCCAGGAGTGAAGGCCGGATTATCCGCGAGGCAGACCACACGTCGCCGGCTATCGCTTCCAGCAAGCTTCAATGGCGGTATCAAAGAGCCGAATCCTGGTATAAATTTCAGCCAGCTATATTTGCAATATCACTTCTGACCGTGGCCGCCTGCGGCTCGCGGTGTGCGAGGGTCTCTGCAATGGCGGCAAAGATGATCGAGGCGATCCGCGGGCTCGAGCGAGAGCGTTTTCGCGCGATGGTCGACGGCGATGGGCAGTCGCTCGACACGCTGCTCGCGGACAATGTGAGCTACGTCCATACGAACGGCAAGCGGGAGACGAAACGGCAGTTCATCGACGGGATCATCGCGGGGCGCCGCCGTTATCGGCAGATCGAAGTGCAGTCGCAGGACGTGTTGCCGGCCGGGCGGGAGACCTACGTGGTCACGGGCCGCGCGCTGATCGAGATGGAGGCGAACAACGGCGCGCTACTGTTTCCGATTGCCTATACCGCGATCCATACGCACGAAGACGGGCAGTGGCGGCTGATCGCATGGCAGGCGACGCGTTGCGCGCTGGAGTGAGATTTTCCTGACGCGGGCGCGCGTCGCGAGCGCGTCCGCGGCGGCAGCGGAATCGGGGTGCGCACTCCGCCGCTGAAGGCTCAACGCTCAGTTCAGACTCAGTCCAGATTTGCGCGCTCACGCCGCTCACGCATTCGTCAGCTTTGTCGCGCCTGTTTGCGGCGGGCTCATCAATGTCCGCATGCGCGTCGCGAGGCTCCCGCACGCCGCGCATCACCAGCTCTCCCGCATACGGATGCCGCGCGGCCACCGGAAGCCGCGTGCAACGCTCCGCCACGCGCCTGACCGTCGTCAGATCCGACAAATCCAGACCGCTGTCGATGCCCATCGCGTCGAGATTCATCGCGAGCGTGACGAGATCGACGTTGCCGGTGCGCTCGCCATTGCCGAACAGACAGAGAACTGCGACGGGGGTGAAGCGAAACTGCGGGAACTACGGGAAGGACCGCCGACGGCAACCGGAGCTGCCAGCGCGCGGCGCTACACGTGACTTACGCCAGGTGTAGCGATAGGGGCCGCGCCAGGCGGCCGGAGATAATTCGGAAGGTGTTCGGAAGGGAATGCATGAGGACAAATGTATGACGGTGTATGTCGGCTTGTCAACCGGCGGGCCGTCAGGCCGCCGTCTTCGCGATATCGACGATCAGCTCGACCTGCCGCTCGATCGCGCCTGGCACCGGCGCTTCGCCGCGCAGCACGGCGTCGATCCAGGCGGCCGTGGTCGCGGCGTCGCGCGCCTCGGGCAGTTCGACTTCGGGCGCATCGGGCGACGAGCGCGCGTGCGGCAGCCGCGTCTCGCAGATGCCGTCATGCAGCCAGTCGACCTGCACCTGGCGGCGCGTATCGGCGACCGCCTCGCCTTCGGTGCCGCGCGCGAGCAGCGCCCCGCCGACGGCCGCATCGGGATGCGTGATGAACAGCTGCGTGAGGCTGTCGCGATACGGCGGATGCGTGTAGTTGACGAGCCGCAGTCCGGCGGGCGCGAAGGGCTGCAGCAGCTTCACGAGCGTATGCGTCGAATTGCGCACGCCCATGCGCCGGCGCAGCGCGAGCAGTCGCGCGAGCTTGGGCGCGAGCACGTCGACCGATGCGAACGCGACGCGGCGCTCGGCGAGTCCCGCTTCGATCTGCGCGCGCGACTGCGCATGGGCGATGCGCAGATGCGTGAAGATTTCCGCGCTCGTCACGCGACCCGGATCGTCGGTGACGCCGTGCACGAGCACGGGCACGCCTTCGCGCGCGAGCAGCAGCGCGAGCAGCGGCACGAGGTTCGGCTGCTTGCGCGCGCCGTTGTACGACGGAATCGATACTGGCCGGAACCGGCCGGGCGGCAGCCGCACCGGCTCGAACGACGTATGCGCGGCGGCCAGCATCGCGGCGAGTTCGTCGGCGGTTTCGCCTTTCACGCGATACGCAAGTAGCACCGCGCCGAGCTCGAGATCGGCGACGCGGCCGTCGAGCATCGCGGTGTAGAGCGCGCGGCTATCGTCGGCGGTCAGCGCGCGGGCGCCGTTCGGGCCGCGGCCGATTTCCTTGATGAATCGGGCGCAGGGGAAGGGGGAAGTGGTATCGGTAGAGTCGGTCATCGGGCGCAAGAGGCGGTGGCGTGCCGCGCTGGGGCGGATCGCTACGCCATTCTGGGAACTGGTCGGTGTGAGTATCGCATCTATGGCGAGCGGGGCGAACAGCAACGAAGCGGGAACTCAGCGACGCGCGACAGTCCGCCTGACACGCACTCGCACGGTGCCGCGCGTTACACTCGATCTTTATCGGCGCGTTGCGGCGTCCATCGGAAACGGAGAACGGGATGAGTTACGTATTTGCACCCTCACCACAGGTCGCGGTGCCGGTCGCGGGGTCGAGCGAGCAGTTCGCGGTGCGGCGCATCTACTGCGTGGGGCGCAACTACGAGGCGCATGCGCGCGAAATGGGCCACGATCCGGACCGCGAGCCGCCGTTCTTCTTCACGAAGCCGGCCGATGCGATCGTCTACGTCGCGCCGGGCACGACCGGCGAATTCCCTTATCCGTCGCAGACGAAGAACGTCCATTTCGAAATGGAAATGGTCGCGGCGATCGGTGAGGGCGGCAAGGACATCCCGGTCGACCGCGCGCTCGGCCACGTGTACGGCTACGCACTCGGTCTCGACATGACGCGCCGCGACCTGCAAGGCGAAGCGAAGAAGATGGGACGTCCGTGGGATACCGGCAAGGGCTTCGATCACTCGGCGCCGCTCGGCCCGATCCATCCGGCCGCGACGGTCGGTCATATCGGCAGGGGCGCGATCTGGCTGTCGGTGAACGGCGAGGACAAGCAGCGCGCGGATGTGTCGCAGCTGATCTGGTCGGTGGCCGAGACGATCGCGTATCTGTCGACGCTGTTCGAACTGCGGGCCGGCGACCTGATTTTCACCGGCACGCCGGAAGGCGTCGGCGCGGTCGTGAAGGGCGACTTGATGAAGGGCGGCGTGGACGGACTCGGCGAGTTCAGCGTGCGCGTCGTCTGAGACGGCTCGCGGGTAGGTGGAGGAGGCAGACAACATGAAGCTCTACAGCTATTTCCGTAGCTCGGCGTCGTATCGCGTGCGCATTGCGCTGAACGTGAAGAACCTGCCGTTCGAGTACGTGCCGGTGCACCTCGTGCGCGAAGGCGGCGAGCAGCTGAAGCCCGAGTATCGCAAGATCAACGCGGACGGTATCGTGCCGACGCTCGCGGACGGCAGCCATTTGCTGCCGCAGTCGCTCGCGATCATCGAGTATCTGGAGGAGACGCATCCCGAGCCGCCGCTGCTGCCCAAGGCGCCGCTCGATCGCGCTTATGTCCGCTCGGTGGCGCTGCAGGTCGCGTGCGAGATTCATCCGCTGAACAATCTGCGCGTGCTGCGGTATCTGAAGCACACGCTGCGAGTCGACGACGACGCGAAGGACGCGTGGTACCGGCACTGGATCGACGCGGGCTTCGCGACGCTGGAGACGCACCTCGCGGGCGACGCGCGCACCGGCAAACTGTGTTTCGGCGACGCACCGACTCTCGCCGACGCGTGCCTGATTCCGCAGGTGTTCAACGCGCAGCGCTTCAAGGTCGACACCGCAAAGTTTCCGACGATCCAGCGCATCTACGATCACGCGATGCAACTCGACGCGTTCGCGCGCGCCGCGCCGGGCGTGCAGCCAGATGCGGAGTGATCGCGTGATCGCGTGACACATCGACTGCGGCTCGAAATGAAAAAAGGGCACTCAACGTAGTGCCCTTTTTCGTTTGTCCGTCGCGATCAGCCGCCCAGCAGCGCGTCCGAAAACTCCTCCGCGCTGAACGGCTGCAGATCTTCGACCTTTTCGCCGACGCCGATGAAATACACCGGAATCGGCCGCTGCCGCGCGATCGCCGCGAGAATGCCGCCCTTCGCGGTGCCGTCGAGCTTGGTGACGATCAGACCGGTGAGGCCCAGCGCGTCGTCGAACGACTTGACCTGGGTGAGCGCGTTCTGACCGGTGTTCGCGTCGATCACGAGCAGCACTTCGTGCGGTGCGCCGTCCTGCGCCTTGCCGATCACGCGCTTCACCTTGCGCAGTTCTTCCATCAGATGCAGCTGCGTGGGCAGGCGGCCGGCCGTGTCGGCCATCATCACGTCGATCTTGCGCGCGCGCGCGGCGCCCACCGCGTCGAAGATCACTGCGGCAGGATCGCCGCTTTCCTGCGCGACCACGGTTACATTGTTGCGCTGGCCCCAGATGGCGAGCTGCTCGCGCGCGGCGGCGCGGAACGTGTCGCCGGCGGCGAGCAGCACCGACTGGTCGAAGCTCTGCAGATGCTTGGCGAGCTTGCCGATGCTCGTGGTTTTGCCCGCGCCATTGACGCCGGCGATCATCATCACCAGCGGCTGCGCGCGGCCGAGCATCAGCGATTTCTCAAGCGGCTTCAGCAACTCGACGAGCAGCGTGCGCAGCGCGATTTTCACCTGCTGCGGGTCCGTCAGGCGTTCGCTGCGCACTTTCTCCCGCAGCGATTCGAGCAGGAATTCGGTCGCCTCAACGCCGGCGTCCGACATCAGCAGCGCGGTTTCGAGTTCCTCGTACAGGTCCTCGTCGATCTTGGCGCCGACGAAAATGCCGGTCAGGTTCGAACTGGTTTTCGCGAGTCCGGTCTTCAGGCGCGTGAGCCACGAGCGCTTCGCACCGGCGTCCTGCATGGGCGGCGGAACGATTTCGACGGTGTCGAGCGCGGCGTCTTGCGGCTCGGGCTGCGGCTCGATGATGGTCGTGGCCACCACAGGCGGAGCGGCGGCCGCGCCACGCTCGACGGGTTGGACGGGTTGGACGGGCGCAACCGGCTCGACGGGCGCAGCCTCGGCCTCGGGCGTCGCGCCGTCTTGCGCCGCCAGCGATTCGTCTGCGGCGGTATCGGACTCTTTTGAGCCCTTGAATCGTTTGAAAAAGCTGAACATGATCTGACGTATTGGAGGACGCGCCGATGGGCGCAGCCGGCACGGGACCGGCGAAGCGGTGGGCAGCGCCGGAATGCGAAAAGCCGGGGCGCTGGCAGCCGCACATTTTATCAGGCGTGCCGCGGCGCGTCGTATCGGCCGCTCGGCCAGGCTGGACGCGCGCCGCCCCTGTGGTAACGTGGGTGCTCCGGTCCGCGCGCATTGGCGCCGCGGGCGTATTCATCACTCAGCTGAAACTGCACGATACCGCATGCCTCGTTTAGCACCTTCACGCGCTGCTGGCGCTTCGTCCAAAAGCGGCAAGCCGCATGCCATTCGCATCATCGGCGGCGACTGGAAACGCACGCCGCTGCCCGTGCTCGATCTGGACGGTTTGCGCCCGACCCCCGACCGCGTCCGCGAAACGCTGTTCAACTGGCTCGGCCAGCGTCTGGACGGCCAACACTGCCTCGATCTGTTCGCCGGTAGCGGCGCGCTCGGCTTCGAAGCCGCGTCTCGCGGCGCGGCTCGCGTGCTGATGGTGGAGCGCCATGCGCGCGCCGCCGCCCAGTTGCGCGCGAACCAGCAGCGGCTCGATGCACGCATGATCGAAATCGCCGAGGCGGACGGCTTGCGTCTTGCGGCGAGTCTTGCGCCCGCCTCGTTCGACGTCGTGTTCATCGATCCGCCGTTCGATGCCCACCTGCTCGGCAAGGCGCTCGCGGTGGCCGTGCCGCTGGTGCGCGCCGACGGCTATCTTTATGTCGAGGCCGGTGAAGCGCTCGAACCGGCCGCTCACGAGCCGCTCACGGGCTGGGAGGTCGTGCGGGAGGACAAAGCGGGCGCTGTGCACTTTCATTTGCTGCAGCGCGAAAATAAGGAATAATGCGCGTTCCAAAAAAGGGCCGGGCGGTTTATCGTCATCCGGGCCGGTGCCAGATGCGTCGCGTGGACGCTTGGACGTGCCCTTTTGTCTGAAAAGAGGAGAAGTCTCATGGTAGTCGCCGTGTACCCGGGCACGTTCGACCCGCTGACGCGCGGTCACGAAGACCTCGTTCGGCGCGCGTCGAGCATTTTCGACACGCTGGTGGTGGGTGTGGCGGACAGCCGTGCCAAGAAGCCGTTTTTCACTCTCCAGGAGCGCCTCGCGATTGCGCATGAAGTGCTCGGCCACTACCCGAACGTCCAGGTAATGAGCTTCAAGGGATTGCTCAAGGACTTCGTGCGGACCAACAACGCGCGGGTGATCGTCAGGGGTCTTCGCGCGGTGTCGGACTTCGAATACGAGTTCCAGATGGCCGGCATGAACCGCTATCTGCTGCCCGACGTCGAGACGATGTTCATGACGCCGTCCGATCAGTACCAGTTCATCTCGGGCACGATCGTGCGCGAGATCGCGCAATTGGGCGGCGACGTCAGCAAGTTCGTGTTCCCATCGGTCGAAAAATGGCTGAAGGAGAAAGTCGCGTCGCTCGATCCGCAGGATGGCGCTCAAGCGACGTGAGCACGAGTCGCGCGAACGGCCCGTTTTGACGGATCAAAACCGGCCAGGCCCCGGAAAATTCATGGCTGCCGTGGGCACTCGAAGCAGGGCTCGCCGTCGATAACTCGATCCGGTACCCGGGCTAGTTCGGTCGGCTGTACATCGGCGCCATGTACTCGTTCGGTAACAGCGAGAAGATAACCGGCGCCGATGGCTTCTCTGGCGGATCGCTGCTTCGGTGCTGCTATCCACCGCGTGCTATTACGATCACATGCGCAACGGGGCTACGACAAGCGGGATATTGGGCGAGGGCAATCGATATGCCTTTGTCCAATTCGCCGGGTATGAACTGACGAAGTGCACAGAACTTTACGGTACGGTGGATTTCAACAGGATGACAGGTGCCGCGTACGTGGAATTGCCCGGGCCGAGTAACCAGACGGGCGTTGCAATCGGAATGAGGAGCTTTTCTAGTCGGACAGTGCCGGCATAACCGACGCAGAGCAATGTCAGCTACCCTTCGCGGCTTTGGTGAACGCCTCGGCAAGTTTGTCAAAGTGTTTGAGGGCCGCGGGCGTTAGCTCGACCTGTTTGCGGCGAGCGTCTTCAGTGTCGTTGAGAAGGAGCCAGCCCTTTTCGCGCATTGACGTGATACGGGCATGCAAGGTCGCCGGCGATCCGAGCGCGCTTTGCGCCATCATGTCTCGGACCGACAGCCGCTCGTTTTTTTGCCTCACGCGAGCAACGAATTCCAGGATTCTTTCTTCGAGGGGATCGAGCGCGGGAAGTGAGGGAAGACCTCGCAGTGCTTCGGTCAGTTGAAGAAATCGAAGATAGATATCAGCAGGGCGGGTCATGACCATCGCTCCAACGAAAACGCCGCTAACCCGAGCGCGGAAAGCGAACCGTGATGCTGCCCAGCGACAACCGGGCTCACCTATTTTATCTCCATGTCTAGCTTACGTTTACGTTTCCTCTCGGTCGTGGGCACGGCCATCGTGTTCGTGTTGTCGCTGTGGATCAACCAGGAAGTCTTCACGCATACCGAGTTCGTCCGGGGCGTGAACTGGATCTACCTGCCGTCAGGCGTCAGACTGCTGAGCACCCTGCTTTTGGGCGGTGATGGCGCAATCGGCTTGCTATTGGCGAGCTGGCTCGTCGACTTTTTCTACTTCTTCCCGCACGACCCTGTTCGATCAATCGCCGGCGGAATCATCGCCACCGTGGCGCCGTACGCGGTGTATCGCCTCGCAAGGGAGTGGTATGGATTGAATGCTTTGCTGACCAACCTCACCGCGAAGCGACTACTCGTACTGGCGCTCGCGTATTCGATCGCGAATCCGCTGTTACATCACATCTGGTTCGCGTTGCAGGGAAACACACACGAGCTTGTCCAAAGCTTCTTCCTGATGTGTGCCGGCGATCTGTCCGGCGCGCTCATCATGCTGTACGTCGTGAAGGGCGTCCTCGCGCTGCTGCCGACGCAAGGAACTTCGCGCGCCTGAGTCTGGCGTCGGCTTTTGCCGCCAGATTGGCGCTGACGGACCGTGGGTCGATGATCGGCTTGCCGAGCGTGACGGCTTGATAGGTCACACGTACCTGCACGGCATCACCGCCCTGATTGACGACGGTGCAAAGGGGGCGTGGTGATGAATGGATATGAAAATCGCCTTCGGCGCGTCCTCGCTATCGAACAAGTATCGACGTACTTCTTCCGCTACGCGTGTGCTGCGAAGTTCCAGGATGCTGGCGCGGGATTGCACCAGCGTGCGGCAGGCGGAAAAGCTATAATATGTTGTTTTTTCGACGAAAGTTGGTGGCAGCATGGCTCTGATGATTACCGACGAGTGCATCAATTGCGACGTCTGCGAGCCCGAGTGCCCGAACGACGCGATTTCGATGGGCCCGGACATCTATGTGATCGACCCGAAGAAGTGCACCGAGTGCGTCGGTCATTTTGACGAGCCGCAGTGCATTCAGGTGTGCCCGGTCGAGTGCATCCCGCGTGACCCGAACCACCCGGAAACGCGCGAAGGCTTGATGGCGAAATATCACGCGTTGCAGGCTGCCAAGGGCGCCTGAAGTTCGCGGGTAACGCATAAAAGAAAACGGCGAAGGCTTGCGGGCCTTCGCCGTTTTTTTCGGCGGCGTTTCCGTTATCCGACGTAAGCGCTGAAAATGCCGCGCAGTGCGTCGAGCAGGATGTCGCATTCGGTGTCGGTGCCGACCGAGATCCGCAGATGTTGGTCAATGCGCGGTGCGTTGAAATGCCGCACGAAAATTTCCTTTTCCCGCAGCCGCGACGCGAGCGTCGCCGCGTCGTAGCCTTCATGCCGCGCGAACAGCAGATTCGCGGCCGACGGTACCACCTCAAAGCCGAGCGCGGTCAATTCCGCGGCGAGCCGTTCGCGGCTCGCGATCACTTTCGCGCAGCATTCGCGAAACCACGCGTCGTCTTCGTAGGCTGCGGTAGCCGCGGCTTGCGCGAGCCGGTCGAGTGGGTACGAATTGAAGCTGTCCTTCACGCGATTGAGCGCATCGATCAGCGCCGCGTCGCCAAACGCAAAGCCGACGCGCATGCCAGCGAGTGAACGCGACTTCGACACCGTCTGCACGACGAGCAGATTCGGATAGCGGTCGATCAGCGCAATCGCCGACTCGGCGCCGAAGTCGACATAGGCTTCGTCGATGACCACGACCGAATCAGGATGGCTCGCGACGAGGCGTTCGATTTCCGCGAGCGGCAGCGGACGGCCGGTCGGCGCGTTCGGATTCGGAAACAGGATGCCGCCATTCGGCACCGCGTAGTCGTTAATGTTGATCGCGAAGCGGTCGTCGAGCGGAACGGTGCGGTAGTCGACTTCGAACAGCTTCGCGTAGGTCGGATAGAAGCTGTAGGTGATGTCGGGAAACAGCAGCGGCTCGTCATGCTTGAGCAAAGCCTGGAACGTCAGCGCGAGCACTTCGTCCGAGCCGTTGCCCGCGAATACCTGATCGGCGCGGATGCCGTGATACGCGGCCACCGTTTCGCGCAGCTTGCGCGCGCTCGGATCGGGATAGCGGCGAAGTGCGTCGGCCGTGTCACCGAGCTCGCGGTGGATCGCGTCGAGCACGCGTGGCGACGGCGGATACGGATTCTCGTTGGTGTTCAGCTTCACCGGATGCGCGAGCGCGGGCTGCTCGCCCGGCACATACGGCGTCAGACGGTGAACGATGTCGCTCCAGTAGCGGCTCAAGCGATTCTCCTCGCGAGGTCGATTGCGGATCTCGATGAATGCGGCGCGCGTCAGCTGTTGTTGCGATGCAGTTGCATCATCGCGCGTTCCAGCTCGCCCTTGATGACCTGCGGCATCACCGCGAGCGCACGCTCGATCGACGCATCGATCACCTCCTGCTCTTCGCGCCGCGGCGGCTTTAGTACGTAGTTCGCAACGTCCGGCTTCGCGCCGGCGCGCGCGCTCTCGGGAATCAGATCGCGCGGATGGCCGATGCCGATCCGCAGCCGCCAGTATTGCTGGGACGACAGATGCGCGCTGATGTCCTTGAGCCCGTTATGCCCGCCGCTGCCACCGCCGAGCTTCAGCTTGACGCTGCCGGGTGGCATGTCGAGCTCGTCGTGCGCGACGAGGATCTCGTCGGGAAGGATCTTGAAGAATTGCGCGAGCGCGACGACCGATTGGCCAGAGCGGTTCATATAGGTCTGCGGCTCGAGCAGATGCACTTCCTCGCCATGCAGCCGCGCCTTCGCGTAGAAGCCGTGAAAGCGTCGCTCGTCGCGCAGCGTCGTGCCTGACTCCCGCGCGAGTTGATCGACCAGCCAGAAGCCGGCGTTGTGACGCGTCGCGGTGTATTCGGCGCCCGGATTGCCGAGCCCGACGATCAGCTTGATCATGATTGCGTGAGTCCACCAGGTCTGGAAGTGAAACAGCAGCCGGACTAAAAAGCCGAAAAAAAACCCGCCAGGGCGAACCTCGGCGGGTCACATCGACCGTTTCATCGGAAACGGATCGAGAGGATTGCTTGCTTCGAACCGGAAGGCTCTCAAGCAGCCGGCGTTTCGCCGCCTTCAGCAGCAGCCGCGTCTTCAGCGATTGCGCCAGCCGGAATCGTTGCAGCAGCGACCACCGGGTTTTCCGCGTCGACGTGGGCGACGAGCGCCACACCTGCCGGCAACGGGATGTCCTTCGCGTGAACCGATTGACCTGCTTCGATCTTCGCGAGGTCGACTTCGATGAATTCCGGCAGCGCCGACGGCAAGCACTCGATTTCGATTTCGTTGATGATGTGCGAAATCACCGCGCTCGACAGCTTCACTGCAGGGTTGATTTCCTGGTTCAAGAAGTGCAGCGGCACCTTGGTGTGCAGCTTCTTCGTCGCGTCGACCCGCTGAAAGTCCACGTGCAGCACGAGCTGACGGAACGGGTGGTATTGCACGTCGCGCAGCAGAACCTGTTGCGACTTGCCGGCCACTTCCAGATCGAGGATCGACGAGTGGAAAACTTCTTTCTTCAGCGCGTGCCACAGGGCGTTGTGATCGAGTTCGATCAGTTGCGTGTCAGCACCGGCGCCATAAACGATACCCGGGGTCTTGCCCGAGTTACGCAGGCGGCGGCTCGCACCCGTACCTTGCAGGGAACGCTCGAAAGCGACTACTTTCATGTTGAATCTCCAATGCACTGCCCGCGACCAGGCAGCAAAAACAAGGCCTCGAAGCCGTAATGGCTGAGGCCCGGGATAGCGGCACGAACCTTCGTTCGTTCATGCCGATTGTGCAAAAACGCCGCGTGTCGCACGAAGCGGTACGCGGCATCTTCACAAATGCTTAACTTTCAGCGAACAGCGACATCACCGAATCGCCGCGGCGGATGCGCGAGAACGTTTCGGCTAGCAGGCCGGCGCTCGTCAGCGAACGGATCTTCGCGCACGAACGGGCTTCTTCGCCGAGCGGGATCGTGTCCGTGACCACGAGTTCGTCGAGTGCGGAAGCGGCGATGCGCTCGCCCGCGCCGCCCGACAGAACCGGGTGGGTAGCGTACGCGAACACCTGCTTCGCGCCACGCTCCTTCAGAACCTGCGCGGCCTTGCACAGCGTGCCTGCCGTGTCGACCATGTCGTCCATGATCACGCAGGTGCGGCCTTCGACTTCACCGATGATGTTCATCACTTCGGCGACGTTCGCCTTCGGGCGACGCTTGTCGATGATCGCGAGATCGCAATTGAGCTGCTTCGCCAATGCACGGGCGCGCACCACGCCGCCGACGTCCGGCGAAACGACCAGCAGGTTCTCGTAGTTCTGCTTGCGCAGATCGCCAAGCAACACGGGCGTTGCGTAGATGTTGTCGACCGGGATGTCGAAGAAGCCTTGAATCTGGTCGGCGTGCAGATCCATCGTGATGATCCGCTCGACGCCGGCGATTTCCAGCATGTTAGCCACGACCTTCGCCGAAATGGCGACGCGCGCCGAGCGCGGGCGACGATCCTGACGGGCATAACCGAAGTAGGGGATGGCTGCGGTGATCCGGCCTGCGGATGCGCGTTTGAGCGCATCGACCATGATCATCAGTTCCATCAGATTGTCGTTCGTCGGTGCACACGTGGATTGCAGGACGAAGACATCCTTGCCGCGCACGTTTTCCTGAATCTCAACCTGGATTTCACCGTCCGAGAAACGGCTAACCATTGCTTTGCCGAGGGGAATACCGAGGTTTTTGACGACTTCCTGAGCAAGCGCGGGATTTGCGTTGCCAGTAAAAACCATCAGGCCGTCATGGCTGCTCATCGTGCACCTACTTCAGGCTGGGGGCGGGAGAAATGCGAACTACAGCGAACTACGAGAATTTTTGGCAGGGGAGAAAGGATTCGAACCTTTGCATGCCGGAATCAAAATCCGGTGCCTTAACCAGCTTGGCGACTCCCCTACACTGACTTTGAGCTCCGCCGAACGTGGAGTTTCGTTCGACGATGCAAAACTTATGACGCGAAAGCAAAGAGTGGATGCAAATCCAGGCCCGCTGCTACTGCACTGTTCCAATCGCCGGGCAGTTTGGCTTGCGCCGCTTCTGCTTCAGCTTTACTACGGAACGCTGCAAAAACACTTGCACCTGATCCGGACATCCGCGCTGGAGCGATGTTTTCAAACCACCGCAACACTTGCGCCACCTCCGCGTACTTTCCTACGACAACCTGCTGCATGTCATTCCGGCCGAAGCTTTCTGGCCATTCAGTGTTGCAGCTATGTTCTGCAGGAAAGTCCGTAATTATGAGAGGCTTTGTATCGCTTGTCAACGCTTTCTGGGAAAAAATCGCTGCAGTTGGAACCTGCACCCTCGGCGTCACAACCAGGAAGTAACGCGGCGGCAATTGTACAACGTCTAAAGATTCTCCGACACCCTCTGCGAACGCATTTCTTCCAAATACAAAGAAAGGTACGTCCGCGCCGAGCTTCAACGCGAGATCCTGCAATTCCTGGCGCGGCAGATTGAGCTTCCACAAGCGATTGAGCGCGAGCAGCGTCGTCGCCGCGTCGGAGCTGCCGCCGCCGAGACCCGCGCCCATCGGCAGGCGCTTGTCGATTTCGATATCGACGCCTTCGCCGGAGTTCGTATGCGCCTTCAGCAACGTCGCGGCACGCACGGTCAGGTCGTGCTCGGGCGGGACGTTTGCGATTTCGGTGCGGCGCGTGATGAGACCGTCGTCGCGTCGCGTGAAGTGCAGCGTGTCGCCCCAGTCAAGCAACTGGAAGACCGTTTGCAGCGTGTGATAACCATCCGGCCGACGACCAGTGATGTGCAGGAAGAGATTGAGTTTCGCTGGCGCGAAACAGTCGCGCAGCGAATTGCTTGTTTCGATCATGAGTGAAGGCTACATGCGCCACAGTGGCGCCAAACGGGTAGCAAGGTTACGTGAGCGAATGCCGGGGTAAAAGCCCCACAGCAAAGACGATTCACTGATCCAGTACGAGCTTGATGTCGAGCGGCGGCTCCGAGCGACTCAGATTGAGCCGCTTCACGCCGGTGGCTGGCGCATCGGCATAGGCGAGATAGTCGATCGTCCAGCCGTCCTGGGTGATCTGCTTCAGGCGCGACGGCTGCTCCGGGTCCTTCTCGGTCGTCGCGCGCGACGTCGGCGCCGGCGACGGCTGCAGCCAGTAGCGCAGCCCTTCGACCGGCAGCGTGAAGCCGAGCGCGTTCTGCATTAGTGTCGACACGTTGTCGGCGGTGAGCGGCGGGCGGTTCGGCAACTCGAGCGTGGCCGTAGCCGGCGACGACGTCACGATGGCCAGCGTCTGGCCGAGCGGATTGCGCAATTGCAGTGTGACAGTGTCGCCCGTCTCCTGCCACGAGAAATTGCCGTAGGCGTTACGCTGCTGACCGTTCTGATCGTTGTACTGGATCGCGAAGCGGCCCTGATACGAGCGGCTCGTCTGCGCGGTGACTTCGGTCGCCGCGTTCGACGTGGACGGCCCCTGCGGCTTCACCGACGCGCAGCCGGCCAGCGCGACAACCGCTGCCGCCGCGAGCCCGAGCGCGATGCCGCGTGGCGCCCTGGAAAAAGAAATCAAACGGGAAAGACGCATCAAAGATCGTTTACCTGAAGACGTTGCAACGTTTTGACGAGAGTCTCGTTGTCGGGTTCTAGTTTGCGTGCCTCGCGAAACGCGGCGCGCGCCTGTTCGTGATCGCCGGCCTTCCACAGCACTTCGCCCAGGTGCGCGCCGATTTCGGCGTTCGGCTGGAGGCTGTATGCCTTGCGCAGCAGCTTGATCGCGTCGGTCGTGTTACCCATCCGGTACTTGACCCAGCCGACGCTGTCCATGATGAACGCATCGTTCGGTGCAAGCGCCGAGGCCTTCTCGACCAGTTTATCCGCCTCCGGCAGGCGCTGGTTGCGATCGGCGAGCGAATAGCCGAGCGCGTTATACGCCTGCGGATTGTCCGGCTGCGTCTGGATCAACTTGCGCAACTGCGCTTCCATGACGTCGTAATGGCCGGTTTTCTCGGCGGCCATCGCGTAGTCGTAGGTGAGATCGGGGTCGTCGGGGAAGTTCGCCGTGGCTTGCTGCAGGCGCTGTTCGGCCTCCGGGTAGCGCTTCGCGTCGAACAGGATCGCCGCATCGGTGCGCGCGATCAGCGCCACGTCACGTGGATCAGAGGTCTGCAAATTGGCCAGCAACTGGCGCGCCTCATCGGTCTTGCCCTGTTTCGCAAGCAATTGCGCGCGCGTGATCTGCGCGGCCAGGTATTGCTGACTCGCCGGCGAGATCTTGTTCAGCCAGCCGTCGGCGGCCGCTTCGTTCTTCTGTTCGAGCGCCAGCTGCGCGAGATAGATGTAGGCCTGGCCTGCATCGGCGCCCGGCGTTTTCTCGGCCTGCTGCGCGAACTGCATCAGATAGGTCTGCGCTTCGGCCAGATTCTTCTGCTGGATCTTGATCAGCGCAAGCGCCATCAACGGCGTCAGGTCGTTGGAGTTCGCCTTGCGCATGATCTCGAACTGCTTCTGCGCGTCGTCGAGACGGTCGCTCGCGAGATACATCTGCGCGAGCGCGAGCCGCGCGTCATGCGATTTCGGGTTCTGCTGCACGTACTTTTCGAGCGACGCGATGCCTTCCTTACGCTCTTCCGGGCCCATCTGCGACAGCATCAGCGCGGCCGGCAGATAGTCGGGCTTGATCGCGAGCGCCTGCTCGAGCGACTTGCGCGCTCCCGGCGCGTCGTCGGCCAGCAGCTGCTGGCGCGCGACGGCCAGTTGCGCTTCCGGCCGGTTCATGTCGTTCTTCACCAGCTCCTGCAACACGTGCAGGCCACCGATTCGGTTCGGGCCGCGCGACAGCAGCAGTTGCAGCGCGAGCATAGCGCTGCCGCGATTTTCTTCAGGTACCTTCGCGAGTTCTTGCGACAGGATCGGCGACGCATCATCGGGCTTGCCCGACAGCACGAGCAGGGATGCGTCGAGCTGGGCGGCGCGTTCCGAGCTCGGCGCGTACTGTTGCCACAGTTGCGCGGCGGCCAGTGCGTCCGACGGGCTCTGCGCGGCCAGCGCGATTTCGGTGGCGCGTTGCGCCATGCGCGGGTCGTGCGTATCGCGCGCGAGCGCGAGGTAGGTCTGATAGGCGGGTGCCGGTTGGTCGCGCTGCAGCGCGATTTCGGCGGCCAGCACCTGGAAGACGATCTGGCTCGACAGCGGCACGTCGGGCAGCGACTTTTCCTCTTCAGGCGTTGCCGGGCCCAGCGGGTCCGGCATCGTGACCGACGTGTCGTCGGAATCCGGCGACGGGTCCTGCGCATGCGCGGGCACAGCGGCCAGCGCCCACAATGCAAGCGCGGCTGCACCGAGCATCCGCCGAGCGGAGCCGAGCGGCACGTGGGACACGCGCGCGCGGCGCTTTGAAAGCAGCTTCACGAAGGACACGTTCATGGAAATCCGTTCAATGTTTCAGTCGATTGTAACGCGCTCGCTACAATACGCGCACAACCACTCACGCAAGTAGCAGACCACTCAGCCATGCCAGAGTTGCCAGAAGTCGAGGTTACCCGACGAGGGATCGAACCGTATGTGTCCGGGCGCAAGGTTGAGCGCGTCGACGTGCGCACGACCGCGCTGCGCTGGCCGATTCCGACCGATCTTGCGAAGACCTTGTGCGGCCATGTGGTACGCAAAGTCGAGCGGCGCGGCAAGTATCTGCTGTTCGAAATCGACGCAGGGTGGTTCATCGTGCACCTCGGCATGACGGGCACGTTGCGCGTTCTGCGTCACGTGCCGCATCCGCCGGCCGCGGCGAAGCACGACCATGTCGATTGGATCTTCGATGACTTCATCCTGCGCTATCGTGATCCACGCCGCTTCGGCGCGGTGCTGTGGCATCCGCGCGAAGAAGGCGACATCCTCGACCATCCGCTGCTCGCGAGCCTTGGCGTCGAGCCTTTCTCGCCGGCGTTTTCGGGCGCGCTGATGCATCGGCTGACGCGCGGGCGCAAGGTGTCGGTGAAGCAGGCGCTGCTGGCGGGAGACATCGTGGTCGGCGTGGGCAACATCTACGCGTCGGAAAGTCTCTTTCGTGCGGGCATCCGGCCGACCACCGCGGCGGGCCGTGTGTCGCTCGTGCGTTATGAACTGCTGGCCGATGCCGTGCGCGTAACGCTCGCCGCCGCGATCGACAAGGGCGGCAGCACGCTGCGCGATTTCGTCGGCAGCGACGGCGAGAGCGGCTATTTCCAGCTCGACTACTTCGTCTATGATCGCGCTGGCCTGCCATGCCGCGTATGTGAAACGCCAGTCAAACAGATCGTGCAGGGGCAACGCTCCACATACTTCTGTCCCACCTGCCAGCGCTAGATTCTCGATGCCTTCCCGCCCGACTCCAACGACCAGCGCGTCCGATTCCACACCCGCGATTGCGCCGATGCCGGATTTTGCCGCGCGTCTGATCGCATGGCAGCACCAACATGGGCGCCATGATCTGCCGTGGCAGAACACGCGCGATCCGTACCGCATCTGGCTGTCCGAAATCATGCTGCAGCAGACCCAGGTGTCGACGGTGATTCCGTACTACGCGAAATTTCTCGCGCGTTTCCCGGATGTCGCTGCGCTCGCCGCCGCGCCGTCCGATGAAGTGATGGCACTGTGGGCCGGCCTCGGCTACTACACGCGCGCGCGCAATCTGCATCGCTGCGCGCAGGTGGTCGTCGAGCAGCATGGCGGCGTGTTTCCAGCGTCGGTCGATCAGCTCGCCGAGTTGCCCGGCATCGGACGCTCGACGGCCGCGGCGATCGCGTCGTTCGCGTTCGGCGCGCGCGCGACGATTCTCGATGGCAACGTGAAGCGCGTGCTTGCACGCGTATTCGGCGTCGAAGGTTTTCCGGGCGAGAAGAAAGTTGAGAACGCAATGTGGACGCTCGCGGAATCGCTGCTGCCGTCGAATGCGTCGAACGCGGAGGTCAGCGCGTACACGCAGGGCTTGATGGATCTTGGCGCGACGTTGTGCGGGCGCGGCAAACCGGACTGCACGCGCTGTCCGTTCGCGCCGGACTGCGTCGCCAACGTCACCGGCCGTCAGCGCGAATTGCCGATCGCGCGCCCGAAGAAAGCGGTGCCGACACGCCGCACGTGGATGCTGGTGCTGCGCGACGGCAATGCGGTGATGCTCGAGCGGCGTCCGCCGTCGGGCATCTGGGGCGGTCTGTGGAGTCTGCCCGAAGCCGCCGACGAAGCATCGCTGGCCGAACGGGCGCGCTCGTTCGGCAGCGACGGAGAGGTGTCACCGCTCGCGTCGTTCTCGCACGTATTCACTCACTTCAAGCTCGATATCGAACCGCGGCTCGCGGAGCTCGATCGCGGTGTCGGCGCCTTGGCCGCGCTCAACGATGCGCACACCGCCTGGGTAGCGCTCCGCGATCTGGATGCGTTCGGCGTGCCGGCGCCGGTGCGCAAGCTGCTCACCAGTCTGCGTGGCTCGTTGATCTAGCGGAAGGGATCGGCGGCATTGCGTGCGCAACCTGCGTTGCGCGCGGCCGCCTTCACGCCTTCAGGATTTCACAGCAACTGATGCTGCTGCATGTAGTGATGCACGATGTCGATGCGCGCGCCCGCATCGGTCAATTCCATCAGCTTTTGCCGCGCGCGCAGCGCGATCGGCAGCACCTCGGCGAGACGGTTCGACACCCACGACGGATCGGCTAGCCGGAACGGCTCCGCGAACGGTAGGCTGTCCGGATCGCGTTCGCGGATCGTCGCAATGATCCGCTCGAGCACTTCGGCGCACGCGCCGAATTTGGCCAATAGCTCGTTGCCTTCGAGCGGCAGGTCGTCGGCGAGCGGCTCGGCCATGCCGACCAGCAGACCGTCCGCTTCGACGCGATGCGACAGCAGACGAAAGCGCTTCGTACCGCGCGCGCGAATCAGCAGCATGCCGAATGCTTCGACGTCGCACTCGTCGATTTCGGCGAGACAGCCGATCGTTTCGGGCACCGAAGGTTCTTCCTCGCGCGCGACTTCAGCGCCGCTTTTCAGCATGCACACGCCGAACGGTGCTTTTTCGCGCAGACAGTCGCGCGCCATGTCGAGGTAGCGCGCTTCGAAGATTTTGAGCGGCAGCAAGCCATCGGGAAATAGCACCGTATGCAGCGGAAACAGCGGCAAATCGGCGTACACAGTAGGCGTAGAGGACATGGCGCAACGCTTCGGGTTAAGGCCGCGCGATGCGGCCGGTTAAGCCACCAGCTTCGATGATTCGCCGACGTCGACCGGCGCATCGCGGTGCCGCACAATCACATTCGCCGATGTTGCGAGACGCGCGGCAAGCGTCTCCGCGATGAATACCGAGCGGTGCTGGCCGCCCGTGCAACCGATTGCGACGGTCAGGTAGCTGCGATTGTCGTCGCGGAAATGCGGCAGCCACTTGGACAGATATTTCTCTATGTCGTCGATCATCTCGTGGACGACGGGCTGCGCATCGAGAAAATCCATCACCGGTTTGTCGAGGCCGGTGAGCGGCCTCAATTCATGATCGTAGTATGGGTTCGGCAGCGTGCGTACGTCGAATACGAAATCCGCGTCGAGCGGTACGCCGCGTTTGAAGCCGAACGACTCGAACATCAGCACGAGCCCCGCGTCCTCCTGCTCGATGAAGCGCTTGACCCATGCGCGCAGCACATTCGCGCGCAGATTGCTCGTGTCGATCTGATGGCCGAATTCGGCAAGTCCCGCGACCAGTTCGCGCTCGCGTTCGATCGCTTCGGCGAGCGACGTGAGCAGGCCCACGTCCGCGTCGTGCGCGGGTGAGCCGGACAGCGGGTGGCGGCGACGTGTTTCGGAAAAGCGTTGAATCAGCGACTGCGTGCTCGCGCTCAGGAACAGTACACGCACGTCGTGTGAGCGCTTGAGGTCGTGGATCATCGCGGGCATTTCGTCCAGCGACGAACTGGAGCGCGCGTCGATCGCGACCGCGAGACGATCCTGGCCATCCGCGGCGAGGTACGTGGCGAGTTGCTGCAGAAAACGCGGCGGCAGATTGTCGACGCAGTAATAGCCCGCGTCTTCGAGCGCGTTCAGGGCAACCGATTTGCCGGAGCCGGAGATACCGGTGATCAGGATTATGCGCATGGAGTCGTCGAAAGCGTAGATTTCATCATAGCATCTGGCCTCCATGCGCGTGCCCGCGACCTGCCTTCCGCGGGCGCTTCATGGCGCTGCGCCGGCTTCAGATCAGCTTGCCGGGAAACTGGCTATCGGGATCCTGCATTGCGAGACGTTGCCGATCCATGAAGTCGCGCAGCGTGTCGATGCCGCGCAGCTGCAGGATCGTGTTGCGCACGGCCGCTTCGACCAGGACCGCGAGGTTGCGGCCCGCGGCCACCTGGATCGTCACCTTGCTGATCGGCAGGCCGAGCACGTCGACAGTCTGGCTTTCCAGCGGCAGCCGCTGGAATTCGCCGTCGGGGCGGCGCACCAGTTGCACGATCAGCTTCAGCTTCATTTTGCGGCGCACCGCCGTTTCGCCGAAGATCGTCTTGATATCGAGCAGACCGAGGCCGCGAACTTCGAGCAGGTTCTGCAGCAGCGGCGGACAGCGTCCTTCGACGAAGTCCGGCCCGAGGCGCACGAAGTCGACCGCGTCGTCGGCGACCAGACCGTGGCCGCGGCTGATCAGTTCGAGGCCGAGCTCGCTCTTGCCGAGACCCGAGTCGCCGGTCAGCAGCACGCCCATGCCGAGGATGTCGAGAAACACGCCGTGCAGCGTCGCGCGCGGCGCGAGAATGCGCGACATGTAAAGACGCAGACTATCGATTACCGCGGCCGCCGAGGTCGGCGTCGTGAACAGCGGAGTCGACGAGCGCGTGCAGCGCAGCACTAGCTCCGGCGGCGCCGCGACTCCCCCCGCGACGACGAGAAAGGGTGGCTCCAGTGCGATCAGCTCAGCCATGTGGCGCGAGCGGTCTTCGTCGGTCTGACGTTTGTAGTAGTCGATTTCAGCGTCGCCGAGTACCTGGATCCGGTTCGGGTGGATCAGGTTCAAGTGGCCAACAAGGTCGGCGCTCGACGTGGCATTGGCGACCGATTCCGAAGAAAAGCCGCGCTCCCAGCCTTCATGCCCCGTGAGCCAGCTGAGCTTCAGCATGGCGGCGTTGTCGTCGAAAATGCTCTGGGCGTTGATGCTGGACGTATCCATGAGTCAGTGACTCCAGTGTGAGCCGCTTGCCGGGCCTTACCTGTGTGTGCGCGTACGAACTACCGCCGCCGTTGCATCAAGGTTGCCACTGGGTGAGCAGGCGATGCAACGATTCGCGGTCTTCTTCCGTGTGCAGCCGCTCGCGGGCGTCGCGATCGGACAGCAACTGCGCGATCTCGGAAAGAATTTCGAGGTGCTGTTGAGTGGCCTGTTCGGGGACGAGCAGGAAGATCAGCAGCGAGACCGGCTGGCCGTCCGGCGCTTCGAAGGGGATGGGTTCCGCGAGTCTGACGAATGCGGCGAGCGGCTGCTTGAGGCCCTTGATCCGCCCGTGCGGAATCGCGACGCCTTCGCCGAGCCCGGTCGAGCCGAGTCGTTCTCGCGCAAAAAGATTGTCTGTGACAGTGCTGCGGGCGATGCCGTTCTGGTTCTCGAAGATCAGGCCCGCTTGCTCGAACACGCGTTTCTTGCTGGTGACCGATAGTCCGATGACGACGTTCTCGAGGGGAAGAAATTTGGCTAAACGATTCATGTTGACAGGCGAAAACGTGGCCTGAGTTCTCCCCACCGGGGCGGTTGAGTGGCGTTCCATTCGTTCGATGCTGGCGAAGATGGGCGGTGAGAGTCGATCGAGAAAGCCTGACGCTTCGGCCGGCCCCACTTCGTCAGAACTGGCTTGACCCCGATGGTAACCGGAACATTATAGAACAGGGCGACGGTCGATGGTGCGGCGCGCCATCTATGCATATCAGGTTTTTCACCGCTTGCGGCGCGGCTCATGTCGCGCTGCGCAACCGACTGCGGGAACGGTTGAAATCGGCCTCGACGACGCGCACCGGCGGGCGGTGAGCGGAGAGCGGGCGCCGAAACGAAAAACCGCCCGGTCGCGGGCGGCTTGACGAGTTCAGGCGAAATGAGGGAATTCCCTCTAATTTCTCCTATTGCGGCGGCACGTCTAGTTGCGGCGCCGGCTGATACTTGATCGCTTCGTGCTGATGGCCTTGCAGACGATCCTTGTGGCGTATCACCTGCCTGTCGAGCTTGTCGATCATCAGATCGATCGCAGCGTACAAATCACTGTCACAACTCTCGACGAAGATATCCTTACCCTTCAGATGGAGGTTGATTTCCACCTTTTGACGCTTGTCCTTTTCCTTATGGTTGTCGACCGAGAGGACCACACTGCCGTCGATGACCTGATCGAAATGTCTTAGCACCCTATCCAGTTTGGTGATCACGTATTCGCGCAACGCAGGCGTTACTTCGAGGTGGTGTCCACTGATCTTGAGATTCATAGTGCTTCTCCAAGCTAATGGCCGCTTGGTCCGCACGATGACGAAGGTCCGGTCGATCTGACGGCTTGCCTGTGTCGCCCCCCGGTGACCGACATCTGGCAGGTCGCAGCGGCCGGCCTGTCCGCCAGGTGCGGAGCGGCCGGTAAATGCCCGCTGCCAAACGCGGCGGGCTACAGAGACTTGCGCAGGTTGACTGCCGGGATTCTGAGCGCCTCACGGTATTTCGCAACGGTGCGCCGTGCGACCACGAAGCCCTGTTCCGCCAGCAGTTCGGCTATGCGACTGTCTGAAAGTGGCGATTTGGGGTTTTCCGCTCCTATCAGTTGTTTGATCAGCGCGCGAATGGCCGTGGACGAGGCTGCGCCGCCGGTGTCCGTCGAAACGTGTGAGCCGAAAAAGAACTTGAATTCCAGCGTCCCGAATGGGGTCAGCATGTATTTACCGGTTGTCACACGCGAGACAGTCGACTCGTGTAGGCCCAGCGTATCAGCTATTTCCCGCAAAACCAAGGGGCGCATGGCAATTTCGCCGTGCACAAAAAAGCTCTTTTGACGCTCGACAATTGCTTGTGCAACTCGCAGGATCGTCTCGAAACGCTGCTGGATGTTTTTGATCAGCCAGCGTGCTTCCTGCAGTTGCTGGCGCAACGACCCACTGCCGGGATCGCCGCGGTTATTACGCAAAATATTCGCGTATAGATGGTTAATGCGCAGCTTCGGCACCACCTCGGGATTTAACTCCGCCTGCCACCCCTGTGCCGTTTTGCGCACCATGATGTCGGGCACCACGTAGTCCGCTTCTGCCTTGCCGTAGGCGGCGCCCGGAAATGGTTCGAGCGAGCGGATCAGCGCATGCGCGTCGCGCAGATCGTCGTCGCTGGCCTTCAGGTGCTTGCGCAGCCGCGTGAAATCGCGCGCCGCGAGCAGTTCCAGGTAATGGCCGACAATGTCTAGCGCGAGCGTGCGTGTGGGCGATGGATCGAGCCGCAACAATTGCAGCTTCAGACATTCGGACGCCGACCGCGCGCCGACGCCGGCCGGGTCGAAGCTATGCAGCAGCGCAAGCGCGGCGTTCAATTCGTCGAGATCGACTTCGAGCTCTTCGGGCAGGTCGGCCAGCACTTCTTCGAGCGTGGCGGCGAGGTAGCCGTCGTCGTCGAGCGATTCGATCAGGAACGTGCCGAGCGCGCGGTCGCGCTGGCTCGCCTGGGTAACGCGCAGTTGCGCCATCAGGTGGTCGCGCAGCGACGTGCTCGATTCGTGGATTTGCAGCGGGGGCAGGTCGTCGTCGTCCGACGCGTTGCCGGAGCGGCCGTAGTCGTCGAGGTTCCACTGCGACATATCGCCGCCACCGTCGCCCGAGATGCCGTTGTATTCGTCGACACCCTGCGGCTCGCCACTTTCGGCGCGCTCGCCGTTGCCTTCGGACGATGTCGAACCGTTGCTGGCCATCGGATCGGCCGGCGCCGCGGAACCCGGTGTCTGGGCGATCACCGAACCGTCGGCTGCCACTCGCAACGGGCTCGAGATCCACTCGTCTTCGTTTTCGAGGAGCGGATTCTGCGAGATCGCCATCGCGACTTCCTGCTGCAGTTCGAGCGTCGACAACTGAAGCAGCCGGATGGACTGCTGCAGTTGCGGCGTGAGCGCAAGATGCTGCGATAGGCGGAGTTGGAGGCTGGCTTTCATGGCAGGTTGAGATTCATTGTAGAGAGTTTGCCACGACCGCGATACCTTGCGGCACTCGCAATTTGCGGATACGCACCGATCGGCGCGCCGCGCGGCGCCAGCCTGCGCCGCCTGGGAAGGATGTGCGGGTGCCGCAAAAACGGTGTCCCCGTTCGCGCGAACTCGCGTGGCCGGGAACGCCGTGTGTGCTTACATGCGGAAGTGCTCGCCCAGATAGACGCGCCGCACGCTTTCGTTTTCGATGATGTCGCTCGGCGCGCCGGCAGCCAGCACGCTGCCGTCGCTGATGATGTACGCGTGATCGCAGATACCGAGCGTTTCGCGCACGTTGTGGTCGGTAATCAGGACGCCGATATTGCGCTGCTTCAAGAATTTGACGATTTTCTGGATTTCCAGCACCGCGATCGGGTCGACGCCGGCGAACGGTTCGTCGAGCAGAATGAAGCTCGGGTTGGTCGCCAGCGCGCGCGCAATTTCAACCCGACGACGCTCGCCGCCCGACAGCGACAGCGCCGGATTTTCGCGCAGATGCGAGATTTGCAGCTCGTCGAGCAGCGCTTCGGTGCGCGACGTGATCACGTCTTTGCCGAGGCGCTTGCCGTTTTCGTCGTGCTGCAATTCCAGCACCGCGCGAATATTCTGCTCGACGCTCAATTTGCGGAACACCGACGCTTCCTGCGGCAGATACGACAGGCCGAGCGATGCGCGCTTGTGAATGGGCAGCAGGCTGATCGACTTGCCGTCCAGGTCGATTTCGCCGGCGTCGAGCGGCACAAGGCCGACGATCATATAGAACGACGTGGTCTTGCCGGCGCCGTTCGGGCCGAGCAAACCAACCACTTCGCCGCTTTTTACGTCGAGCGATACGTCCTTGACGACGGTGCGCGAGCCATAGCGCTTCTTCAGATTACGCACGGCCAGCGAACTACTGGTCCCGGCCGGCTTGCGATGGGGGAGGGGCGCGATTGTGCTGCTGATGGTGCTCACTGGTTCGGCGCTCCCTGGATCGAGTTGGACGGCGCGAGCGCGGCCGACGCGCCGGTCAGCGGCGCAGCGCCGGCGTTGCGCGGCGACAGCATCGCGCGCACGCGACCGGTCGGGTTGCCCGGACCTGCGACGTCCTTGCCCGCCTTCGCGGTGTAGAAGTCGTTCTGGCCGTCGTACGTGATCACGCTGCCGTGCACCTGATCGAGCAGCGTCGTCATGCCCTGCAGGCGGCGCACCGTCGCGTTGGTGGTCAGCGTGGTCAGATCCTGCTTGCCGTCGTAGTCGATGCGGATGGCCGTACCCTCGATGTATTCGTCCAGCCCCTCACGCTTCTGGCGGAAATACGACAGATTGCCGCCGCTGGAGGTGCCGGTCGCATACTGGTAGCCCTGCGGGTCTTGCGACACTTCGACGCGATCGGCCTTGATCAGGATCGTCCCTTTGGTCGCGACCACGTGGCCAGTGAAAATGCTGACCTGCCGCAGGTCGTCGTAGGTCATGTTGTCCGCTTCGATGTTCAGCGGCTTGTCCTTGTCGGCGCGGTCCGCGTGCGCGAGCGGCGCGAAGCCGACGAGCGGCAGCGCGATGACTAGCGCGGCGAGTCCGGCGCGGCACGCCGACAGCACGCGCGGACGGCCGGTATCAAAACGGGGGAGCGATTCGTTCATGCAGTCACGCCTGGAATGGATTACCCGGTATGCGTTGGCTTAGTGGCCGGAATCGGACGCGGCAATTGCGCCTCTTACATTGCCGAACAGCTGCATAAACCGGTTGACATTGTTGTATTTCATGCCGCTGGCAGTCATTACGGACATGCCGCGCTGAAGTTTAACTGGCTTTTCAGTCTCGATCACATCGTCGTTGACGAGGACCCTGAAATGCTCGGAATCGGCCTGCATCGGCGGATCGCCGCTGCCGGGCGCGCGCAGGATGCGCGCGTTCTGGTACAGATTGACGATCGACGCATCCGCGTTGACCGTGCCCGTATCGCCGGTCGCGGTGACGATCGGCTTGCCGGGCTGGAACGCCCGCATTGCCGGCTTGACGAGGTCGCTCATTTCGTCGTCCTCGTAATGGACCAGCGACTGTGCGGTCAACCTGTACTGCGTCGCGCCCGACTGATCGAGTTCAGACACCGAGAAATTGTCGGCGAAGTAGTCCGGCGTGTGTTCCTTCGACCGAACCTCGTCGTCGGTCTTACGCGGCAACGTGGCTTGCAGCAGCCACCACGTGATGCCGGCGAGCGCCGCCATCGCGATGAGCGGGATCAGCGAAGTCAGGCGAAACTGGTTCATCCCACTAGGCCTCGTTGCTCGCCGCTGCACGCCGCCGCCAGCAGTGCTTCATATTTGTGCTGCGCACGCAGTAGCGTGTCGCACACTTCGCGCGCTGCGCCGTGGCCGCCTAGCGCCTCGCTGACCCAGTGCGCGCGCGCGATCACTTCGGGATGCGAATTGGCCGGCGCGGCCGCGAAGCCGACGCGCAGCATCACCGCGAGATCGACCCAGTCGTCGCCCATGTAGCCGCACTCCTCGGCGGTGAGGCCGGTTTGCTGCAGCAGATCGCCAAACGCCTGGGGCTTGTCCTGCACGCCCTGATAGACATGCGCGATGTTCATTTCTTTCGCCCGCGCCGC
Organism: Paraburkholderia podalyriae; assembly: GCF_014397785.1. Classification (GTDB taxonomy): domain Bacteria; phylum Pseudomonadota; class Gammaproteobacteria; order Burkholderiales; family Burkholderiaceae; genus Paraburkholderia; species Paraburkholderia podalyriae. The sequence goes on along the minus strand of NZ_VZQQ01000006.1, from coordinate 262,928 downwards.
CACGATGCCGGACTTGCGCCCGGTGATGAGCGCCGTTTCGATGCCGGCCTGGCGCAGCAGCTTCATGCCGTGGCCGTCCATTGAATTGAAGCCTTTCATCGTGTCGCCTTCCGCCGTGAACAGCAGGCCGCCGTCGGTCAGTACGCCGTCGACGTCGAAAATCATCAGCTTCACGCGGCTTGCGCGTTCGGTGGCGGTAGGAGGGGCAACGGCCATCAGATCACCTTCTTCGAGAACAGGTCGTGCATGTTGAGCGCGCCGATCAGCTTGCCCGTTTCGTCGACGACCAGCATCTGATTGATGCGGTAGCGCTCCATCAGTTCCACGGCTTCGACCGCGAGATGGTCTGGGCCGATCGTGCGCGGGCCGGCGGTCATCACCGAGTCGATCGGCAACTGGCGGAAATCGCCGTCGCGTTCAAGCACGCGGCGCAGGTCGCCGTCGGTGAAGATGCCGGTCACACGGCCCTCGTGGTCGACGATCGCGGTCATGCCCATGCGCTTCGCGGTCAGCTGGAAGAGCGCATCGCTGACGGTCGCCTCGGGTGTGACCTGCGGCAACTGGTCGCCGGTGCGCATCACGTCGCGCACGTAGGTGAGCAGGCGTCGGCCGAGCGCGCCACCGGGATGCGAGCGCGCGAAGTCGTCGCGGCCAAAGCCGCGTGCGTCGAGTACCGCGACCGCGAGCGCGTCGCCGAGCGCGAGCGCGGCGGTGGTGCTGGCGGTGGGCGCGAGATTCATCGGACAGGCTTCCTTTGCGACGCCGGAATTCAGATGCACGTCCGCGAGTTGCGCGAGGCTGGAGCCCGGACGGCCGGTCATCGCGATCAGCTTCGCGCCGATCCGCTTGATCAACGGCAAGATCGCGATCAACTCCTCGGTTTCGCCCGAATTGGACAGCGCGAGGAATACGTCCTCGGCGGTGACCATGCCGAGATCGCCGTGGCTCGCTTCCGCCGGATGCACGAAGAATGCGGGGGTGCCGGTGCTTGCCAGCGTAGCCGCGAGCTTGCGGGCCACATGGCCCGATTTACCGATGCCGGAGACGACCACGCGGCCACGGCAACCCAGGATGAAATCGACCGCGCCGACGAAACTGCCGTCGAGCTGGTCGCGAAGCGCGCGCACGGCGTCCGCTTCGATGTCGAGTACGTCGCGAGCAAGCGTGAGTGCCCTGTCGCCATTGATTTTCGCTATCATTCGCGGAGTATAGCAAAGGCGCCTGTTCGCCGCGCCGGGCCTGCTGTGCCGAGCCGCTGTCTGCATCGGCCTGTCGATAATCCCTTTTTCAGCTGCTTTGCCGTCTTTTGGCAGCTTTTTTACCGGCCCAATCAATCATCTCGCACGGCGTTCTCGTGCGCGGTTCCGCTGACGAACGAGGACGCTTCACCCATGCGTTTTTGCCGATGATCTCCCCGCTCGAAATGACGCTGTTTCTGCTGCTGGCATCGGTGGCGGGCGTGGTGATCTTTCGCTTCCTGAACTTGCCGCCGATGCTCGGCTACCTGACGGTCGGCATCGTCGTCGGGCCGCATGCGTTCGGGTTGATTCCCGATTCGGCGGGTGCGCAGAATCTCGCGGAATTCGGCGTCGTGTTCCTGATGTTTTCGATCGGGCTCGAGTTTTCGCTAGCCAAGCTGCGCACGATGCGCCGACTGGTGTTCGGACTCGGCTTGCTGCAGGTGATCGGCACGGTCGCGGTGGCCGTGTCGGTCGGCTTCCTGATCGAGCGTTGGGTGCATATCACGTGGCAGGCGAGCGTCGCGCTAGGCGGCGCGCTGGCGATGTCGTCGACGGCGATCGTCAGCAAGATGCTCGCGGAGCGGCTCGAGATCGAAACCGAGCACGGCCGCAATATCTTCGGCGTGCTGCTGTTTCAGGATCTCGCGGTGGTGCCGCTTTTGATCATCATTTCGGCGCTCGGCGGCCGCTCGGAGAATCTGGTCAGCGCGCTCGGCGTCGCGGCGATCAAGATCGTCGTGGCCCTCGCGCTGCTGCTGATCGTCGGGCAGCGCTTCATGACGCGCTGGTTCAACGTGGTCGCGCGGCGGCGCTCGCAGGAGCTGTTCGTCCTCAATCTGCTGCTGGTGACGCTCGGCGCCGCGTTCATCACCGACAAATTCGGGCTGTCGCTCGCGCTCGGCGCGTTCATCGCCGGCATGCTGATCGCCGAGACGCCGTACCGGCATCAGGTCGAAGAGGACATCAAGCCGTTTCGCGACGTGCTGCTCGGGCTCTTCTTCGTGACGACCGGCATGCTGCTCAATCCGCGCGTGATCTGGGAGCATCCACTCGTCGTGCTGGCCTTTTTCCTCGGCCCGGTGCTGCTGAAAGCGGTCATGATCACCGGCCTTGCGCGGCTCTTCGGCGCGACGCCGGGCGTCGCGATGCGTACCGGTATCGGTCTCGCGCAGGCGGGCGAGTTCGGCTTCGTGCTGCTGAACCTGATTCTCGACCGGCATCTGGTCGACGCGACGCTATTGCAGGCGATTCTCGCCGCCATGCTGCTGTCGATGCTCGCCGCGCCGTTCATGATCCAGAACGCGGACCGCGTCGTGCTGCGGCTGTCGTCGACCGAATGGATGATGCAGTCGCTGCAGATGACGCGCATCGCGACGCAGAGCCTGAAGCAGAGCGGCCACGTGATCATCTGCGGCTATGGCCGCGCCGGGCAGAACCTCGCGCGCATGCTCGAGCATGAAGGGCTCTCGTATGTCGCGCTCGACCTCGATCCCGACCGTGTCGCGGCGGCCGCGGCGGCCGGCGAATCGGTCGTGTTCGGCGACGCGGGGCGGCGCGAGTCGCTGCTGGCCGCCGGCCTGCATCGCGCGGCCGCGATCGCGATCACCTACGCGAACACGCCGTCGGCATTGCGCGTGCTGCACAACATTCACGAGATGGAGCCGACGCTGCCGGTCATCGTGCGCACCGTCGACGACGCCGATCTCGAGAAACTGCTCGCCGCCGGCGCGACCGAGGTGATTCCGGAGATCGTCGAGGGCAGCCTGATGCTCGCGTCGCACACGCTGGTCGTGATGGGCGTGCCGATGCGGCGCGTGGTGCGGCGCGTCGAGGAGATGCGCGACGAACGCTACTCGCTGCTGCGCGGCTATTTCCACGGCGCCGACGACATCGACGACGACGACGGCCACGAGCAGGTGCGGCTACAATCGGTGCCGGTCGACGAGAGCGCCGACGCGGTGGGCCGCACGCTCGCCGAATTGGGCCTGTTCGAGCTCGGTGTCGACGTGACCGCGATCCGCCGGCACGGCATCCGCGGCGTCGAACCGGACCCGTCGACGAAACTGCGCGCGAGCGACATCGTGGTGCTGCGCGGTCTGCCCGAGCAGCTGGCGCAAGCCGAGGAGCGGCTGTCGAAGCATCGCCGCGCGGCCGCGGCCTGAACCCGTGAAGCAAGCCCGTTCTGTCGGGCCACCCTGATTCAAAGCTTTTCACCGGACCCGTCGAGGTCCATCCGGAGACATCATGTCCAACGCGCTCGCGAGCGCGCCGCTCGATGCGGCCGACTACGTCAGAAGTCACATTCGCACGGTGCCCGACTGGCCGCAGCCGGGTGTGCAGTTCCGTGACATCACGCCGCTGCTGCGCGAGCCGAAGTCGCTGCGGGTGCTGATCGACCTGTTCGTGCAGCGCTATATCGACGCGAAGCTCGACTACATCGCTGGACTCGATGCGCGCGGCTTCATCATCGGGCCGATCGTCGCGCACGAGCTGAGTATCGGCTTCATCCCGATCCGCAAGGCGGGCAAGCTGCCGTACAAGCGGATCTCGCAATCGTATGAGCTCGAGTACGGCACCGCGACCGTCGAGATTCACGAGGACGCGTGCGAGCCGGGCGACCGCGTCGTGATCATCGACGATCTGATCGCGACCGGCGGCACGATGATGGCTGGCAAGCTGCTGCTCGAGCGGCTCGGCGCGGTCGTAGTGGAAGGCGCGGCGATCGTCGATCTGCCGGAGCTGGGCGGCTCGAAGCTGCTGGGCGAGGGCGGCCTTGCGCTCTATACCGTGACGAGTTTTGACGGTCACTGAGCTGGGAGACGGTCCGCGCGCGCCGTGACGCGCGGTCAGGTTTGCCGCCGTATGAGCAGCCAAAGCCGCGCAAGCCGCACGATCCCCCAAACCGCGCAATGCCAGGCGGGCCCAACAGCTGTGCCCAACAACAGGGCTCACCATCCGCGAACCAGATCAGAAGGCCACCACGATGCCCAACTTCCTGCTGTTTCTCGCCACCTCGATCGCGATCACCGTGGCGCCCGGCCCGGACAATCTGCAGGTGCTCGCGCGCGGCATCTCGCAGGGCCGCGCGGCCGGCTTCGTCGCCGCGCTCGGCTTTGCCGCCGGCATCACCTTTCACACGACGCTCGCCGCGCTCGGCGTCGCCGCATTGCTGCGCTCGTCCCCGCTCGCGTTCGAGGTGATCAAACTCGCCGGCGCCGCGTATCTGGTGTGGATCGGCATCAAGGCGCTGCGCAGCCAGGGGCTCGCGACCGCGCACGAGCGCGCGCGGCAGCCGCTGTCGACGGTGTTTCGCCAGAGCGTGCTCGGCAATCTGATGAACCCGAAGGTCACACTGTTCTTCATCGTGTTTCTGCCGCAGTTCGTGCAGCCTCACGGCGCGCAAAGCGTAACCGTGCAGATGCTGGAGCTCGGCGCGCTGTTCATGCTGCAGACCGTCGTCGTGTTTTCGCTGTTCGGCGTGTGCGCCGGGATCATCGGCGGCTGGCTCAGACGGCGGCCGCGCGTGGGCTTGTGGCTCGATCGCCTGGCCGGCGCGACGTTCATCGCGATCGGAATTCGCGTCGCGTTGCGCGACTGACGCGCGTCACGCAACACGCCCGCTTCCGGTTTGCCCCGGTTCGCCGCGACGGCGGACAGTTTGGAGTATTCGATGACTTTGCCTTGCATCACCGCCGCGCGCCGCTTCGACGCGGCCGCGCATCGGCCGTTCTGGATCGGCGCCGACCAGGTCGGCTGGATTCGCGAGCGCGACGTGCCACTGCTCGCGCGCTGGCGCGACGTGTTCGAGATTGCGAACGACAGCGTGACGCTCGCCGCCACGTTCGATACCGTCGATCTGCGCAGCGCGGCGCTCGCTTCCGTGATCGGCGCGCTCGCCGCCGATGGCCGCATCCCCGGCTGGCGCAACGAAACCTACGCGATCCGCAATGCGTTCGACGCGCCGCCGCTTGCGTATATCGAGCGCGCGGCGTCGCGCTTCTTCGGCACGATGACCTACGCGGTGCATCTGAACGGCGTCGTAGAATATGCGGATGGCGGAGCGCCCTTTGGCGGGGCGCCCCTTGGCGGGGCGCCCCTTGGCGGAGCGCCCTTTGGCGGAGCGCCGCAATTGTGGATCGCGCGCCGCAGCGACACGAAGGCGACCGACCCCGGCATGCTCGACAATGTCGTTGCGGGCGGGATCGGCTGGGGCTTCGGCATCGCCGAGACGATCGTCAAGGAATGCTGGGAAGAAGCGGGCATTCCGGCGCAGATCGCGGCGAGTGCGGTCGCGGGCCGCACCGCGCACGTGCTGCAATCGCTGCCGGAAGGCACGCAGGCCGAGCAGATTTTCATCTACGACCTCGCGCTGCCCGCCGACTTCGCGCCGCGCAACCAGGACGGCGAAGTGGGCGAACACCGGCTCGCGCGCATCGACGAAGTCGCGCGCTGGATCGAGGAAGGCGCGCTGACCGTCGACGCCAGCCTCGCGACGCTCGATTGCCTGCTGCGCCGCCGCTGGATCGACGAGGACGCGTGCGAGGGCATCGACACGCTGTTCGCGCCGCCCGCGCTGGGCTAGCCTGGGCCTTTGCAGCCAGTACGCACTGAAACAAACCATGCATTGAAGAAGGGAGTCACCGAGGTCATGTCGACCGATCACAGCTTTATCCTCAAACTGTCGTGCGCCGACCGGCCCGGCATCGTTCACGCCGTGTCGGGCTTTCTGTTCGAGCGTGGCAGCAATATTCTCGACTCCGCGCAGTTCGGCGACAGCCGCACCGGCGAATTCTTCATGCGCGTGCATTTCCAGCAGGTGGGCGGAGATCCGGGGCTCGACGCGCTGCGCGCGTCGTTCGTGACACTTGCCGAACAGTTCGGCATGAGCTGGGAGTTGCACGACGCGAGCGTGAAGCCGCGCGTCGTGATCATGGTGTCGAAGATCGGCCACTGCCTGAACGATCTGCTGTTCCGCTACCGCACCGGTCAGCTCAACATCGACATCCCGGCGATCATCTCGAACCACAAGGAGTTCTACCAGCTCGCCGCGAGTTACGACATCCCGTTCCATCACTTCCCGCTGCTCGGCGGCACGCCCGAAGCGAAAATCGCGCAGGAGGCGCGCGTGCTCGACGTGATCAACGAGCATCAGGTCGACCTCGTGGTGCTCGCGCGCTACATGCAGATCCTGTCGCCGAAACTGTGCGAGGCGCTCGCCGGCCGCGCGATCAACATCCATCACTCGTTCCTGCCGAGCTTCAAGGGCGCGAAGCCGTACTACCAGGCGTTCGACCGCGGCGTGAAGCTGATCGGCGCGACCGCTCACTACGTGACGACCGATCTCGACGAAGGCCCGATCATCGAGCAGGAGGTCGAGCGCGTGGACCACAGCATGACGCCGGAACAACTGACGGCGATCGGCCGCGACGTCGAGTGTGTGACGCTTGCGCGCGCGGTGAAGTGGCACGTCGAGCATCGCGTCGTGTTGAACGGCAGCAAGACGGTGGTGTTCCGCTAAACGTTGCGCCGATGAAGACCGCGCCGGTCGAGGCCGGCGCAATCCTTTCCTTGCTATCAAACAGCCACACGATGCCGACGATCCCCATCAGCCACGTGCCGATGTCGATGCCGCCGGTAAACGGCAGCTGCAGCGTGTAGTGCAGCTTGTAGGTGAACGGAATCAGGTTGAGCCGCGTGAGCGACACGGCGCCCCATTCCCGACGTCCCTGGATCTCGCCGGTGACGGGATCGACGGCGATCTGGTTGAACTCGAGCGGATAGGGCCGTTTCGTCGCCGGATCGGTGCGCGGCAGCACCATCATCTGCAGCGTGTGGCCCGGTTCGACCGCGAGCGGCAGATAGGTCACCTGAAGCCGCGGATCGGCGGCTTCGACGCGATTCGCCAGTTCGAGGCCGGACAGCGTCGGCCCGGCCGTGCGGGCCCGGTAAAACGACGGGTTCAGCGCGGCATCGAGCTCGTGGTCCCGCGCGATGATCGCGCCAGTGAGGCCGGCGACGAACAGAAACGGCGCGATTGCGACGCCGAACCAGCGGTGCAGGCGGACAAGCTGGCGCCTCATGCGCGAGCCGGCAACGAGTAACAGGGATTCAGGCGCAAACCCGAGCGGGAAAACAGGGGTAACGTCACAATGCGGATCAGCTGTAAATAGGAATTGTTCGCATCTTAGGGGGCGCCATGTGCTGCAAGTTTTCTGTCGGCGAGAGACGGCGACTCAGCGCCGCGGGAAGCAAAAAAAGCGGCACCGAAGTGCCGCTTTTGCTTGCGTGGCCTGAATGGCCCGCTCGGTGAGCGCTAGTGGGCGCTGACTTGTGCTACTCGAGCCCGTGCCGCTCACACCATCCGCAAATAAATCAGCTCCCGCTTGATATACGCATAAAAAATCGGCGCAGCGACGACCCCGGCGATACCGAACGCCGCTTCCATCACCAGCATCGCGATCAGCAGTTCCCACGCGCGGGCCTCGATCTGGCCACCGACGATCCGCGCGTTCAGAAAGTACTCGAGCTTGTGAATCAGGATCAGAAACACCAGAGACATGATCGCCGCCGGAAAACTCACCGACAGCGCGACCGCGACGATGATCGTGTTCGAGATCAGATTGCCGATCACCGGCAGCAGACCCACGATGAACGTGACGAGCACGAGCGTCTTCGACAGCGGTAGCCGGTCGTGGAAGATCGGCAGGATCACCAGCAGGAAGACCGCCGTGAATACCGAGTTGAGCGCGGAAATCTTCACCTGCGCGAACACGATGCGGCGAAACGCGTCGGCAAAACGCGTCACGCGCGTGACGAACGCGGTGGACAGCGGCAGCCGTTGGATATGCTTCTGCGCGCCGACCGCGATGATTGCGCCGATGATCATGCCGAGCAGCACGTGCGTGAATGCGCGCGCCGCGGTCGTGCCGCTTTGCTGCAGCATGTTGGCGTGCGTGTGCATCAGTTCCGCGGCCTTCGCCTTCATCTGCTCGGTGTCGACTGGCAGATAGTTCGCGACGAATTGCGGAATCCTGCCGCGCGCCTGGTCGATCAGCTGCATCGCCTGATCGAGTAGCGCCTGCACGCTCGGTACGTCGTTCTCGAAATGCGAGGTGATGCCGAGGGTGAGCGCCGTCAGCGCGCCGACGATCACCGTCGACAGGATCACCACCGCAAGCCAGCGCGCCCGCTTGCTCGACATGTGACGCTCGATGCGCGGCGCGATCGTATGCACGAGCTGAAACACCAGCAGCCCGGCGAGCAGCGCGCCGAGCAGCTTCAGTTCGATCACCGCCCACATGCCGAACAGCATCACCACGTAGCTGCCGATTTCGACCGCCGACAGCTTTGGCAGACTCATGTCGCTGGTCAGCCTGACCGGGCGCGGGCGCAGGTCCTGCACCCGATCTTCTTCGCGCGCCTGATTACGCTTGGTCATGGCTTATCCCGTCTCCAACCTCGGTAGTGCAGCGTTACTTTATGCTGGCGGCGCGCTTGAGCAGCGGCGCCAGATATTGGCCGGTAAAGCTGGCCTTCGACTTCGCGACCTGCTCGGGCGTGCCCTGGGCGACGATCTGCCCGCCGCCGGCGCCGCCTTCGGGACCGAGATCGATGACCCAGTCCGCAGTTTTGATTACATCGAGATTATGTTCGATGATCACGACAGTATTACCCTGGTCACGTAACCGGTGAATGACTTCCAGCAGCAGCGCGATATCGTGAAAATGCAGGCCGGTGGTCGGTTCGTCAAGAATGTACAGCGTGCGACCGGTATCACGCTTGCTCAGTTCCAGCGACAGTTTCACCCGCTGCGCCTCGCCACCCGACAGCGTGGTCGCCGACTGACCCAGGCGGATATAGCCAAGACCCACGTCCAGCAAGGTTTTCAGCTTGCGCGCGACGACCGGCACGACCTTGAAGAACTCGTACGCGTGCTCGACCGTCATGTCGAGCACTTCGCTGATGTTGCTGCCTTTGTACTGAATGTCGAGCGTTTCGCGGTTGTAGCGCTTGCCGTGGCACACGTCGCACGGCACGTACACGTCGGGCAGGAAGTGCATTTCGACCTTCAGCACACCGTCGCCCTGGCACGATTCGCAGCGCCCGCCCTTCACGTTGAACGAGAAGCGGCCCGGATCGTAGCCGCGCTCCTTGGCGGCCGGCACACCGGCGAACAACTCGCGGATCGGTGTGAAAAGGCCCGTGTAGGTCGCCGGATTCGAGCGCGGCGTGCGGCCGATCGGCGACTGGTCGACGTTGATCACCTTGTCGAAGTGCTCGAGGCCCTCGATCGACTCGTACGGCGCCGGCTCCGTGGCCGAGCCGTACAGGTGATGCGAGACCGCGTGATAGAGCGTGTCGTTGATCAGCGTCGATTTGCCCGAGCCGGACACGCCCGTCACGCAGGTCAGCAGACCCACCGGCAGATCGAGTGTCACATTGTGCAGATTGTTGCCGTGCGCTTCGACGATGCGCAGGCGCCGCTCGTCGGGTTCCTTGCGCTCGTCGGGGTATTCGATCGTGCGCGCGCCGGACATGTACTGGCCGGTGAGCGACGCCGGGTTCTTCTGCACCTCTTTCGGCGTGCCCTCGGCGATCACCATGCCGCCGTGCTCGCCCGCGCCCGGACCCATGTCGACCACGTAGTCGGCCATGCGGATCATGTCTTCGTCGTGCTCGACGACGATCACCGAGTTGCCGAGGTCGCGCAGATGCTTGAGGGTCGAGATCAGCCGGTCGTTGTCGCGCTGATGCAGGCCGATCGACGGTTCGTCGAGCACGTACATCACGCCGGTCAGGCCCGAGCCGATCTGGGAAGCGAGGCGAATGCGCTGCGCTTCGCCTCCCGACAACGTTTCCGCGCTGCGTTCGAGCGACAGGTAGTCGAGCCCGACGTTATTGAGGAACATCAGACGCGCGACGATTTCCTTGACGACCTTGTCGGCGATCTCCCGCTTCGAGCCTTCGAGGCGCAGGGTCTGGAAGTAGCCGAGCGCATCGCGCAATGGCCAGCCGCTGATCTCGAAGATGCCGCGCGCGTCGCCGTCCGCGCCGATGCGCACGAAACGCGCCTCGCGACGCAGCCGCGTGCCCGCGCACGCCGGGCATGGCTGGTTGTTCTGGTATTTGGCGAGTTCTTCGCGCACCGCGGACGAATCGGTTTCGCGGTAGCGCCGCTCCAGATTCGGGATGATCCCTTCGAACACGTGCTCGCGCACCGACGTGCGGCCGCGCTCGTTGATGTACGAGAACGGAATTTCCTGCTTGCCCGAACCGTACAGCAGGATCTTGCGGACTTTCTCCGGCAGGTCCTCGAACGCGGTGTCGATGTCGAAGTCGTAGAACGCCGCGAGGCTCTGCAGCATCTGGAAGTAGAACTGGTTGCGCCGGTCCCAGCCCTTCACCGCGCCCGCCGCGAGCGACAGCGACGGATGCGCGACCACCCGCTTCGGATCGAAGAACGTAATCTGGCCGAGGCCGTCGCATTCGGGGCACGCGCCCATCGGGTTGTTGAACGAGAACAGGCGCGGCTCGAGTTCCTGCAGCGAATACGAGCAGATCGGGCAGGCGAACTTCGAGCTGAACAGGTGCTCCTTGTCCGTGTCCATTTCGAGCGCGATCGCGCGGCCGTCGGCGAGGCGCAGCGCCGTTTCGAACGATTCGGCGAGGCGCTGCTTCATGTCCGGGCGCACGCGCAGGCGGTCGATCACGACATCGATCGTGTGCTTGTCGTTTTTCTTCAGCTTCGGCAGTGAATCGACTTCATAGATTTTCGCGCTGCCTTCGTTGGCGGTGCCGCCGCCCGAGCGCACACGAAAGCGTACAAAGCCTTGCGCCTGCATGTCCTCGAACAGATCCGTGTGCTCGCCCTTGCGATCGCTGACGACCGGCGCGAGGATCATCATGCGCGTTTCCTCGGGCAGCGCGAGTGCCGCGTCGACCATCTGCGACACGCTTTGCGCTTCGAGCGGAATCTCATGATCGGGGCAGTAGGGCGTGCCGACGCGCGCGAACAGCAGACGCAGATAATCGTGGATCTCGGTGACGGTGCCGACCGTGGAGCGCGGATTGTGCGAAGTCGCCTTCTGTTCGATCGAGATGGCCGGTGACAACCCTTCGATCAGGTCGACATCCGGCTTTTCCATCAGCTGCAGGAACTGCCGCGCGTAGGCGGACAGACTTTCGACGTAGCGCCGCTGCCCTTCCGCATACAGCGTATCGAACGCCAGCGACGATTTGCCGGAGCCGGAAAGCCCCGTGATAACGACGAGCTTGTGACGCGGTAGGTCGAGATTGACGTTCTTCAGGTTGTGGGTGCGGGCCCCACGAATACGAATTTGTTCCACGGATCTATTCCATGAACTGCGGAAAGGGAAAGAGGCTAAACCTGCTACTATAACGACTTTTCCAGACCGCCGTTACGGCATGCTGACAGCGGGAAAGAGGCCTAACTGGGGCCGTTTTCCGTGAGTACAAGATGCCGCAAGGGGCGAGCGGGGGCGATAGGGCACGGGGTTTGCGCGTCTCGTCAGCGCAAGTCGGTCGGCATCCGGGGTTAGCCGCCAGCCCGTTCGTCGCGCTCCACTGTGCCGGCGGCCAGGGCTGTCCACACGGGCTCGCCGCCCGGTTCATTCAAACCACGCTTCGATGTCCAATCCGTCCGCCATCTCCACACGCATGAGCGCGCCCGAATTGCGCGCGACCGTGTCGCTTGCCGCCATCTTCGCGCTGCGCATGCTGGGTCTGTTCATGATCATGCCGGTGTTCTCGATCTACGCGAAGACCATTCCCGGCGGCGAAAACGTGCTGCTCGTCGGCATCGCGCTCGGCGCGTACGGCGTCACGCAGTCGATGCTCTATATCTTCTATGGCTGGATCTCCGACAAGATCGGCCGCAAGCCGGTGATCGCGACGGGCTTGTTGATCTTCGCGATTGGCAGCTTCGTCGCGGCGGCCGCGCACGACATGACGTGGATCATCGTCGGCCGGGTGATACAGGGGATGGGCGCGGTATCGTCGGCGGTGATCGCGTTCATCGCCGATCTGACCTCGGAGGAACATCGCACGAAGGCGATGGCGATGGTCGGCGGCAGCATCGGCGTGTCTTTCGCGGTGGCGATCGTCGGCGCGCCGATCGTGTTCCACTGGCTCGGCATGAGCGGGCTGTTCACGCTGGTCGGCGTCTTCGCGATTGTCGCGATCGGCGTCGTGCTGTGGATCGTGCCCGATGCGCCGAAGCCGGTGCACGTGCGCGCGCCGTTTGCCGAAGTGCTGCACAACGTCGAACTGCTGCGTTTGAATTTCGGTGTGCTCGTGCTGCACGCGACGCAAACCGCGCTGTTCCTGGTCGTGCCGCGCATTCTCGAAGCGGGCGGGCTGCCGGTCGCGTCGCACTGGAAGGTGTATCTGCCGGTGATGGGGCTGTCGTTCGTGATGATGGTGCCGGCGATCATCGCCGCGGAAAAGCGCGGCAAGATGAAGATCGTGCTGCTGTCGGCGATCGCTCTTATCCTGATCGGCCAGTTGTTATTGGGCGTTGCTGCGCATACGATTCTGAGTGTGGCGGCGATCCTGTTCGTGTACTTTCTCGGCTTCAATATTCTCGAGGCCTCGCAGCCTTCGCTGGTGTCGAAGCTGGCACCCGGCACCCGCAAAGGGGCCGCGGCCGGCGTGTACAACACCACGCAGTCGATCGGTCTTGCGCTGGGCGGCATGGTCGGCGGCTGGCTGCTGAAAGTGAACGGCCAGAGCGCGGTTTTCTTCGCTTGCTCCGGGCTGGTATTTTGCTGGCTTATAATCGCCGCAAAGATGAAACAGCCGCCGCGCAAGGCATAACACAGCGTACTCGGGGCATCTCCCGAATCATCCAGAACTCACCCGGCGGCGGGCAGAGGCGCTCTTCTGGTCTCGGGCCTGCCGGCCGTGAGACGCGAACCGCGTAGTGCCGCGCCGCCTGCAACAGGAATCAACAGGAGAAATTCATGGCATCCGTGAACAAGGTCATTCTAGTCGGCAACCTCGGCGCCGATCCGGAAGTCCGCTATCTTCCGAGCGGCGACGCAGTGGCGAACATCCGCCTTGCGACGACGGACCGCTACAAGGACAAGGCGTCGGGCGAGATGAAGGAAGCCACCGAGTGGCACCGCGTCGCGTTCTTCGGCCGCCTCGCGGAAATCGTGGCGGAATATCTGAAGAAGGGCTCGTCGGTGTACCTCGAAGGGCGCATCCGCACGCGCAAGTGGCAGGCCCAGGACGGCACCGATCGTTACTCGACCGAGATCGTCGCGGAGCAGATGCAAATGCTCGGCGGCCGTGGCGGCGCGTCGATGGGTGGCGGCGATGAAGGCGGTTATAGCCGCGGCGAGCCGTCGGAGCGTAGCGGTGGCGGTGGTGGCCGCGCGATGTCGTCGGGCGGCGGCTCGCGTGGCGGCAGTGGCAGTGGCGGTGGCGGTGGCGGCGCGAGCCGTCCGAGCGCGCCGGCCGGCGGCGGTTTCGATGAGATGGATGACGATATTCCGTTCTAAAACCCCCTCGTTGTTTTTTGCTGATTGAGGCCCGCTTTCGTGAGGAAAGCGGGCCTCTCTGTTTCCAGACATTTTTTACGTCATCCGCGCCGAGCATTCCCTCGGAAACTCACCGCCTTAAATGCTCCAACGTATCCCGCAACGGCAGGCTCGAAACCACGATCGGCCCGGTAAACGGCGTGTCCAGATCGACGATCACATAAATCGCTGAAGCAATCGACACCGCCCCCAGCGTTATCGTCACCAGCGCCAACGCATTACGCGGCGCGATCAACCCAAAACTCAGAAAAATCACGCATAGCCAGAACGTCAGCGTCTTGAAGAACGGCTGCGAAATCGAGCTGTGCGCTTCCTCGATGATTTTCCAGCGTGCATCGACGACGCGCCGGTACTGCGTCAACGCGTCATCGAGCGCGCGTTCCTGCAACGAATCGTGCGCTCGCAGTTGTCGCAACTCGCGTCCCACCGTGCTCAGCATGTCGCCGAGCCGCACGTTTTCCAGTTGCTCCGGATTGTCCGGTGCGCCGAGGTCGCGCGGATAGTCGCCGCTCGGCGCGGGTTCCCGCGGCCACGTCGACGCGATCGCCGCCGCCGTGTACTGGCGCAACAGGCGCCGCGATTCGTCGGCCGCGCTGCCGAGTTCGCGCAGCGTCGAGTCGAATTCGATCAGTTCGGCCGCATAGCTGCGCAGATCGTTCGACGCGGTGTCGAAGCCCGCTTTCGCCGATGCGGTCATCAAACCCAGCACCAGCGCGGCGAACGTCACCAGCATGCCGATCACGAGCTGCACGAGCTGCACGGTCTCGTGCGCCTTGTGCTCCTCCGGCAGCAGCGGCCGCACTCCAACGCCGAGGCCGGTAGCGATCAGCAGCAGCACGAACACGAGTACGGCCGAACCGATTTCCGACATGCGTGCGCTCCGGGCGGGAGGGGGCTTCGACAGAAGGTGGCTTCAGCAAACGGGCTTCGAGACATCTATTGATGTAGCGCAAGCCGCGCGAGCGATCAACCATAAAGTTTTTGGACCATCTGCCGTTGACCTTCAATGCACTGTTTGCTTAATCTCAAGCCAAGTTGCGGACCGGGCCGAACGGCGTGGGCGCAGCCTGCGCGGCCGTGCGGGTATCGTGAACGATACGGAACCATCGGCCGGCCAGCCCAAGGAGACCAGTCCGATGTTGAAAAAGCTGTCGATTCGCACCAGCCTCACCGTGATGATCGTGTTCTTCGGCATCGTGCTGCTGCTCGGCGCGGCCGCGGGATTGTTGTCGCTGCGTTCGTCGAATGCGTCGCTGCAGCAGATGTACACGATCGACACCCCCGCCGTCGCCGACCTCGAAGGCAGCGCTGGCCAGCTGTTGCGTCTGCGTCTGGCGCTCGCGACGTACGCGTCGCTCGTCGCGCTGAACGATCAGGACGGCGCGAACGCCGTGCTTCAGCGCCTCGATCAGTACCGCAAATCCTCCGATGACCGACTTGCCCACTATCTGAGCCACGCGGGTACGGATGCCGACGAGCAGCGTCTGATCGCCGACATGCAGCACAAGCGCGACACCTTCCTGCACGATGGCGTAGAACCGACGCTCGCCGCGCTCAAGTCGAGCGACACCAACGCCTTCGAGCAATTGCAGGCGCACAAGCTGCCGTCGCTGTACAGCGCGTACGAAAAGGCCATGCTCGCGCTCGAGCAGTTGCAGCTCGATCACGGCGCGCAGCGCTATCAGGATGCGCAGGACCTGTTCTACGCGATCAGTATGGCGGTGGCGATCGGCATTGCGCTGTCGCTGGTCGGCGGCTTTCTCGCCCGCTTCGTCCTCGTGCGTGCAATCGTCGCGCCGGTCGATGCGACGATCGCGCAGTTCCAGCGGATCGCCAACGGCGACCTGAGCGGCCGCATCGAAGTGCTCGGCGACAACGAAATGGGCCGTCTCGCGGCCGCGCTGCGCAGGATGCAGGAATCGCTGATCACGACCGTCAACGCGGTTCGCCAAGGCACCGAATCGATCGACACCGGCGTCAGCGAGATCGCGGCCGGCAATGCCGATCTGTCGCAGCGCACCGAGGAGCAGGCCGCGGCGCTGGAGGAAACGGCCGCGAGCATCGAAGAGTTGACGTCGACGGTCAAGCAGACGGCCGACAACGCGAAAGAGGCGAGCTCGCTCGCGCAGGGCGCCTCGACGCTGGCCGCGCAGGGCGGCGAACTGACCGAGCAGGTGGTCGGCACGATGCACGGCATCGTCGACGATTCGCGGCGGATTGCCGACATCGTCGGCGTGATCGAGGGGATCGCTTTCCAGACCAACATCCTCGCGCTGAATGCCG
The DNA here is from genome assembly GCF_014397785.1 of Paraburkholderia podalyriae. Lineage (GTDB taxonomy): Bacteria > Pseudomonadota > Gammaproteobacteria > Burkholderiales > Burkholderiaceae > Paraburkholderia > Paraburkholderia podalyriae. Next base: position 246,841 of record NZ_VZQQ01000006.1, on the reverse strand, counting down.
CAGTCGAGGCGGCGCGCGCGGGCGAGCAGGGACGCGGCTTCGCGGTGGTCGCGAGCGAAGTGCGCTCGCTCGCGCAGCGCAGCGCGGCGGCGGCCAAGGAGATCAAGGGCTTGATCGATGCGTCGACCACGCGCGTGGAGCAGGGCTCGCAGCTCGTCGAACGCTCGGGCACGACGATGAACGACATCGTCGTGGCGATCGCGCGCGTCAGTTCGATCATGAACGAGATCGCGGCGGCGGCGCTCGAACAGAGCACCGGCATCGACCAGGTCAATCTCGCGGTCAGTCAGATGGACGAGGTCACGCAGCAGAATGCGGCGCTCGTCGAGCAGGCGGCCGCGGCGGCGAGTTCGCTGGAAGATCAGTCGCGGCGCTTGTCGGCGGCGGTGGCGGTATTCCGGACTGGCAGCGAGTCGCGCGGCGGTGCTTCGGCGACCGCGGTGAAGCTGGCCGGCGTTGCCGACGCGCGGAGAGTGGAGAGCGAGCTTGTCGCGGCGTGACGCGAGCCGTCGCGCCGCGTCACCTCGCGACCTGACACTGTCCCACTACTGGATGGCCGCGTAATACCTCGCCACGGCATCGATTTCCTCGGGCGTCATCTGCCGCGCGACATTGCGCATCTGCTCGTTGATGTCGTTGCGCCGCGCGCCCGAGGCGAACGCGTGCAACTGCGCGGCCAGATAGAGCGCCGACTGTCCGCCGAGCCAAGGCGCTGCGCCCGTGCGATCGAGTTGACCATGACATGCCGCGCACGGCGCGATATTGCGTTGCGGATCGCCCTGCATCACGAGCCTGATTGCGGTCGCATCCGGTGCTTCGCCGGCCCGGGTTTTCTCGGCCGCTGGGGCGAGCGGGAGCGATGCGTAGTAGACCGCCAGATCGTGCAGATCCTGGTCGCTGCGTGCTGCGATGATCGGCTTCATGACCGCGCTTTGCCGCTGGCCGCTCTGGAAGTCACGCAGTTCCTTGTAGGTCACGTCGGCGTACTGCCCGGCCAGCGCGGGCGCGGTGACCTGCTCGGTGCCGAGTACACCGTGGCACATCGAGCAGTGCTGTGTCGCGATCGTCGCGCCGCGGCCGATCGCATCCGCCATCGGCTGAATCGTGCCCGAAGGCGGCAACACGACGACGTCGCTCGGCACCCAACTGGTCGCGTTGCCGCCGTACCAGCTCGACGGCACGCCGGCGGCGCCGCAAATCCTCGCCCACAGGCCGAGGTCGCGGAACGCGCTGCTCGCCGACGGCAGCCACACGAAGCCGATCAGGATCGCAACGATCGCGATTGAGAGCGTGCCGCCGACGCCCCACACGAACCACGGGTTGCGCAGCGTGAACATGCGTTCTTCGTTCATCGCTGTGCTCCGATGACGACTGCCGGCACCGACGTCTGCGGCAGTCTGAGCAACTGGACGATCGGCACGCTGTAGTTGACGACCGTGAGCCCGATCATCAGCGCGACCCATAGGCCAAAGCTGTTGAGCGCGACGGGCACGCGCTCGACCGGGTGCGCGGCGCTCGCGAAGCGGAACGTCTGCGGCTCCGCCACCGGTCCGAATTGCGACTTCGCGAGGATATAGACGAACAGCAGGCCGGACACCGTGAGGATCAGCCCGCCGATCGCCGACGTGCCGACCCAGAACGCCTGGTCCTGGATGCCCGTCATGCCGTAGTCGTAGTAGGCCATGCGGCGAGGCGCGCCGAGCAGGCCGACGTAATGCCACGGTATCGTGACCACCATCATGCCGATGAACCACAGCCACAATTGCGTGCGCAACAGTTTCGCCGACACGAGCGCGCGGCCGGTCAGCTGCGGCCACAGTTCGTACGCGATCGCAAAGTACATGATGACGATCGCGCCGCCGAAAATCAGGTGGAAGTGGCCGGTCACCCACTGCGTGTTGTGCACGGTCGAGTTCAGCTGATAGCTCATGTTGATGAGTCCGCCCGCGCCGCCGAAGCCGAGCATGACGAACGAGAACGCGATCACCAGCATCATCGGATTGCGCCACGGCAACGCGGTGAGCCAGCCGAGCGCGCCCTTGCCGCCGCGCAGCCGGCCGGCGATTTCCACCGACGCGCAGATCGTGAACACGGTCAGCAGCGTCGGCACCGACACCATGCCGGTGAACACCGCATGCAGGAACTTAAAGCCGGCGCCGACCTGCGGATCGACGAACAGGTGATGGATGCCGATCGGCATCGCGAACACGAGGAACAGGATGAACGACACGCGCGCCATCGAATCGCTGTAGATCCGTCCGCCGATCGCGCGCGGCACCAGCGTGTAGTACGCGATGTAAGCGGGGAACAGCCAGAAGTAGACGATCGCGTGCAGCGTCCACGAGAACAGCACGCGCGCGAGGCCGGCGTCGATCGTGTGGGCGAAGCCGAGTGCGACCGGCAGGATCTGGAACAGGATCTCGAGCGCCGCGCCGACCGCGGTCCACGCCCACAGATATGCGCCGGCGACGTTCGCGAACATCGCGAGCGGCACGGGCCTGCCCGGATTCGCGCGCTTCCAGACGCGCAGGTTCACGTGCATCAGCGCGACCCAGATCCACGAGCCGACCACCACGAGCACGACGCCGAGGTAGTAGAACGGACTGCCGATCATCGGCGGATAGAACGTGTAGAGCACCGATGCCTTGCCGAGCGCGACCGGCACCATCGCCATCACCGCGCCGACCAGCAGCATCAAGAACCCGGCCCATGCCCATTTGAGACCGACGAGGCGCTGCGCGAGTGCGAGCTCGACGATCGCGTAGCCGAAGCCCATCGCGACCAGCGTCGGCATCACGTAGGCCATCACGGTGCCGTGTGCGGTCACCGATCGATAGTACAACTCGGGATCGCTGACCCACGGCAACAGCGGACTGCGCACCAGCATCTGCCACGCGCCGAGGCACAGCGCGATCGCGAACGTGATGAAGGCAAGCCAGAAATGCGCGAGTACGAGTCGCTTAGCGTGGAACACAGCTCAGTCTCCGTGATTGTCGGGCCTGTTCGAAGAAGGCGGCTTTGTCGATCACCTTCACGTGCGCCCACATCGTCTGATGGCCGAAGCCGCAGAATTCGTGGCATGGCATCGCGTGATCGGCGGGATGGTCGAACTGCGTGTTCAGCGTCGCGACGTAGCCGGGCACGACCATCGTATTGATGTTGGTGTCGGTGACGAGCAGGCCGTGCACGACGTCGGCGCTGGTCGTGCGGATCGTGATCGGCGTATCGGCGGGCACGAGCAGACATTGCGGCGTGAACGAGTACTGCTGCGCGATGAAGCGCACGATCACCGAGCCGTCCGGCTGCACCGCGCTGCCGAGATTGTCCTCGGCGAATTCGCCGGAAAGCTGCAGGCGCGACGGATCGATCGTCTCGACGCGCGACGGCGGCATCATCGCCCAATGCACGCCCGAGAACACGATCACGGCGAGCATCAGCAGGATCAGCGCGACCGTGTAGATGGCCCAGCGCCGCTCGGCGCGCAAGGCGACCGCGTGGCCGCTACCGGGTTGATGAGAAGAGTCGGTCGACATGGTCAGTGGATGATGCCGCGCGGCAGAAACGCGAAAAAGTAGAAGGAGAACCAGATCAACATCACGATGACCGTGGCGACGCCGGCCAGCGCGATCGCGCCGCGCGGACCGGCCGCGACGACCTGTTCGACTTCGTGGTCGGTCGGCGGGGCGGCGCTGTGCGGGTCGTTCGCTTTCATGTCGATGGATCTCCTATGCGGCGCTTCAGCACGGCGTTTGGGAACGGCGCCTCAGTGCAGTGGCGCCTTGCGCAACGCGTTGACATCGCGGGCCGTGACCGGCAGGCCGTGATTGCCCCACGCCGTGCGGATGAACGTGACGACGGCGGCCGCCTCGGTGTCGTTCAGCTCCTGACCGAACGGCGGCATGCCGAACGGCTGCGGATTGTGTTTGGTGCCGGGTGGAAAGCCGCCGTTCAGCACGATCCGGATCGGATTGACGTTCGAGTCCATTTCGATCGACTGGTTGCCCGCGAGCGGCGGGTAATGCGGCAGCTGTCCCTCGCCATTGTCACCGTGGCAGATCGCGCATTTGTCCGCGTAGATCTGCTTGCCGAGCGCGAACACCTTCGGGTCGGGCGTCGCGCTCGGGCCGGTCTTGCGGCCGCCCTGGGCCGGCAGCGATTTCAGATAGACGGCCATCGCGCGGATGTCTTCGTCGCTCAGATACTGCAGGCTGTGATAGGTGACCTCGGCCATCGGACCGTAGACGGCGCCGCGATCGGAGATGCCGGTTTGCAGCAGATCGACGGTGTCCTTGATGCTCCAGTCGCCGAGGCCGCCGTCCTTGTCCGAGGTCAGCGACGGCGCGTACCAGTTCTGCACCGGAATCAGCCCGCCCGCGAACTGCTCGCGCGGCGACGAGCCGCCCAGCATGTTGATGCGCGTGTGGCACATCGTGCAGTGCCCGAGCCCTTCGACCAGATACGCGCCGCGATTCCATTCGACCGATCTGGTCGGGTCGGGCTGGAACTCGCCCTCGCGGAAATACAGCGTGCGCCAGCCGTATAGCAGATCGCGCTGATTGAACGGGAAGCGCAGCGTGTGCGGGCGGTTCGGCTGACGCACCGGCTCGACGGTCTTCAGGAACGCGAAGATCGCGTTCGAGTCCTCGCGCGTGACCTTCGTGTACTGGGCGATCGGCATCGCCGGATAGATCAGCGCACCGTCCGGCTTGCGGCCCGTGCGCATCATGTTGAAGAACGCCTGCTCGCTCCAGGTGCCGATGCCGTACTGCGCGTCCGGCGTGATGTTCGGCGAGTACAGCGTGCCGAACGGCGTTTCCATCGCGAGGCCACCGGCGAACAGCCGCCCGCGCGGCGCGGTGTGACACGCGATGCAGTCGCCCGCGCGCGCGAGGTACTCGCCGCGTCTGACGATCTCCGGGCGGGTGTCGGGGCCGGCTCCAGCTGTCGCTGCGGTGGCGGCCGGCTCCGCGCCTTGGGACGCGACGGTCGCGGCACGCGCGGTCGTCGCGAACGGTGCAAGGACCAGCAACGCGAGCGCGAGGCTGCCGATCGCAAGGACGCTAGCCATGCTTGCCGGGCGCAGCCAACCGGGCGGGCGAAGTGTCGGCTTCATTGCGGTTGGCTCCCGCAAGCGAGGGGCAGCCGCTCGGCGGATGCCGGTGCGGGCCGGGGATCGGCGGGACGCGGCTGGCGCGCGAGCCAGTTCGATACCGCGGCGATGTCGTTGTCGTTCAGCTTGAGCGCGATCGTGCGCATGCAGTCCGGCGCGAGCGCGTGGCGGGTGCCCGAGCGCCACGTGCCCATCTGTCCGGCGATATAGCTCGCATGCAGCCCGAGCAGGCCCGGAATACCCGGCTGCGTGCCGGTCATGCGCGCGCCGTGACAGGCGATGCACGCCGGTATGCCGCGCGCAGGGTCGCCATGCATCACGAGCTTTTCGCCGGCGGCAAGCAGCTTCGGCGGCAGCGCGGCGTGGTCGGATTGGGGATAGGGCGGCTGCAGGGCCGCGAAATACTCGCTGATCTGACGCAGGTAGTCGTCGGGCAGGAACGCGAGCAGATAGCCCATCGGCGGATAGGTGCGGCCGCCGTCGCGAAAGGCGATCAGTTGATTGAACAGATATTCGGCCGGTTTGCCGGCGATGCGCGGGAAGTAGTCGTTATTGCGGCCCTGGCCCTGCACGCCGTGACACGACGTGCACGCGCGTATGCGCTGGTCCATCGACTGGGGCATCGCGCCGGCCGCGTCGGTGGCCGCGAACGCCGCGCCGCTCGATAGCGCGTGAAGCGCGCACAGCACGAACAGAACCGCGGAGCCGATCGTTTTGCGATACACACCGGGCCTCGTTGGGGACTATTGACCGCTATTCGGAACGGGCTTGCTCGGGACCGCGAAGTACTGAAGCGCAATGATGATGCAATTGTCCGGCCAAAACCTTGATCTGTGACAATGATCCGCGCTGGATGCGCCTGGGACGGCGGCTTTCGGGCTGCAAGGAGCGACGCGTGAGGCGCGGGAAAAACGCGCGGTAGCGTGTAGCAGCCTGCAGCAATTCATCGGACGCGTCAATAGAGAATACAAAGGCAACGAGCGATCCGACAATCGCGGGCGGGCATGGGTGCGGGCGCTGGTGCGCGTCACGCGAAGAGCCGCACGAGCGCATCACGTGCATTGCTGACCAGTTCGCTTTCGCCCGGACGCCCCGGCAGCAGATGAAACTCGATGGCGGGCAGCGGCGGCAAGCCGATGTTCGCGGCACACGCGACCACGCCGCCGCCGAGCGACGACTCGTTCAGACAGGAAATGCCGAGCCCGGCCTTCAATGCGAGCTGCAGTCCCGCGACGCCCGACGCCGAATGCGACACCACGTAGGGCACCTTGTGTTCGTCGAGCAGTTTGACGACGAAGCGCTGCAACTGACATGTCGACGGCAGCAACACCAGCGGGTACGGCGCGGCGGGGCGGGCGGCATCGGCGCAACTGACCCATAGCAGCTTTTCGCGCCGCACGACGATGCTCGCGCCACTGGCACCGGCCCCCGCGCGCCGCGCGCGCGTTTGGCCGGTAACGAGCCGCGCCGACAAACCGATGTCGAACGACGCGTGATCGTCCGCGCCGCTGTCGATCGCCGCGCTCGGCAGCACGGTCACGTGCAGCTTCAACCGCGGATGCTGTTCCGAAAACGTCTTGAGGATGCGCGCGATGTCGTGCGGCCGGTAGTAATCGGTGATCGCGATGCGTAGCTCGCCGTCGAGCGAGCGACCTTGCAGGTCGTCGAACGCCGCTTCGCTCATCGCGATGATGCGCCGCGCATGCTCGAGCAGACGCTCGCCCGCGGGCGTCGGGCTCACGCCTTGCCGACCGCGCACGAAGAGCGGCTGGCCGGCGCGCTCCTCGAGCTTCTTCAACTGCTCGCTCACCGACGACTGCGACAGGAACACGCGCTCGGCGCCTGCTGACACGCCCCCCGATTCGGCGACCGCGACGAAGGTCCGCAACTGTGCAAGGTCGAAACCACGCTGGCTCATGATTCGGTTTTTCCGATGGCGATGATCTAATTTTCCGGCTTTTCCGATGGAAGGCGCAGCCGTAGCATACCCCCGAACCGAAATACGGAGGGTGTGATGGAAAACGGACCGATGACAGCGTCGCGCGGCGCGGGCGAACGCGGCGCGCAGCATCGCTGGAAGGTGTTGGGCGTGGGCTTTGCCGCGAACGCGAGTTTTTCGGCGGCATTTTCGGGTATCCCGACGACCGCCGTGTTGCTGCGCTCGGACTACCATCTCGGCAACCATGGGCTCGGCCTCGTGCTCGGCATGCTCGGGCTCGGCATCGCGGTTAGCGAGCTGCCGTGGGGGCTGCTGACCGACCGCTGGGGCGATCGTCGCGTGCTGTTGCTCGGGCTGCTGTCGACCGCGGCCGCGCTCGCCGGTCTCGCGCTGTTCGTGTCGCCGGGCGGCGCGCATGTGCCCGGCATCGTGCCGCTCGCGCTCGGCTTGCTGCTGGTGGGGCTGCTGGGCGGCAGCGTCAACGGATCGAGTGGCCGAGCGGTGATGGCGTGGTTTCGCGAAGGCGAGCGCGGCCTCGCGATGAGCATCCGCCAAACCGCCGTGCCGGCGGGCGGTGGACTCGGTGCATTGGTGCTGCCGGTGCTCGCCTCGCACTTCGGTTTTGCGAGCGCCTATGCGGTGCTGGCGTTGGCGTGCGCGGTCACCGCATGGTTCGCGTGGTGCTGGCTGCATGAGCCCGCGCACGCGAACGACGCGCTGGCGGCCAAAGGAGCGCGCGCGACCGCGACGGCCCGTGCGGCGGCGGCCAGCGGGCGGCATGCGGACGCCTTCAACATCAGCGCGCCGCGGCCGATGATTTCCCCATTGCGTCACATCGCGATCTGGCGCGTCGCGCTCGGCGCGGGCGCGCTGTGCATGCCGCAGATTGCCGTGATCACGTTCGGCACCGTGTTCCTGAACGACTTCGCGCGCGCCGGCATGTTTGCGATCAGCGCGACGATGGCCGCGGTGCAGATCGGCGCCGCGATCGCGCGGGTCTGGAGCGGCGCGTGGACCGATCGGCGCGGTAATCGTCGCGCGTATATGCGGGCCTGCAGTCTGTTGACCGCCGTGTTGTTCGTGCTGCTCGCGCTCGCGACCGGGCTCATCGGCATGCATCGCGCTGTGGCGGTCGCGCTGTTCGCGCTGATGATCGTGCTCGGCGGAGTCAGCGCGTCGGCGTGGCACGGCGTCGCGTTCACCGAACTGGCGACGCTGGCCGGTACGCACCGCGCGGGCACCGCGCTCGCAATGGGCAACACCTGCGTGTTCCTCACGCTGTTCCTGACGCCGCTCGCGATTCCTGCGCTGCTGTCGATCGGCGCGTGGCCGCTCGTGTGGACGGTGGCGAGCGCCTGCGCGTTGCTCGCGTTGCCGGTGTTTCCGCGCGCCGCGTCGACGCGACCACTGCGCCCGACGCGTGCATGTGATGCGGCGTGAGACATTGGGAACAACGCCGGCGCCCGCGTTGCGCCGTCGACTCGATTTGATTCGATTCGATTCGAATTGCGGTTCCTATCGTTTGGTAGAACTATGAAATATCCCAATTCTTAAGCCGGATTAGGAACGTTCCGATTGTCGCGAATTCGCGAGGGTGATCAGATGGTCTTACTGGCACGTCGCTTGAGTGCCGTGACGCAGATCGACGCATGCCGCATGCACAGTCATTGCTGCGCACATTCCGACCATTCTTATAACGAGCGAGACTCATCGTGGCGAATCTTCGAATCATTCTGGCGGACGATCATCCGTTCGTCCTGCTCGGCCTGAAATCGACTCTGGAGAGACACGAAGGTCTGTCTGTCGTCGGTCAGGCGCAGATGCCCACCGCGTTGATCGCACTGCTGCAACACACGCGGTGCGACGTGCTCGTCGTTGATCTTTCCATGCCCGATCCAGGCGGCGAGATTGGCGACGGACCCGGCCTGATCCGGCGCATTCGCGGCGAGTGGCCGTCATTACGGGTCGTCGTCGTGACCGCGCAGACGAATGCCGCGATGTTGCGCGTCATCGCCGCCGATGCCGCGGTCAGCGTGCTGGGCAAAACCGATTCGCTCGAAGAACTGCCGCAAGCGGTCCGTGACAGCGCGCGCGGCGCGCGCTACCTGGGCCGCTCAGTGGTCGAAACGCTCGCGCGTTCGCAGCAGGACAACGGTCTGTTGGTGTCGGCCCTGCTGCTGTCGAAGCGGCAGACCGACATCCTGCGCAGGCTGGTGAGCGGTGAGTCCATCGTGCAGATCGCGGCGGCGCTCGGCTGCCACCGCCGCACGGTCAGCCGGCAAAAGCGTGAAGCGATGGCGCGGCTTGGCGTCAACGACGATCCCGCGCTTTTTTCCTGTGTGCGCGCATGCGGCACGCTGCTGCTCGAACCCGAAAACTAGGCATCAGGCCAATGTCATTCGGTCCATTTCAGAGCGCTCTTATGTTTGTCGCAAAAGAAATGCTCGACCATTGCGAGAGCGCCGGTCACACACAACAGGGTGTCGGGAAATGAAAGTATCGAGGAGCGCCAGACGATGAACCTCATGGCTGCATCAGGCACGCCCGTTCGAACGATCATCGCGGACGATCATCCGCTGGTTCTGCTGGCTATCGAAAATCTGATTGGCAATTATCCCAACCTGAAAGTGGTTGGCCGTGCGGCGGATGTCGCCGAACTGTTCATCGAAGTCGATCGCAGTCCCTGCGATATCGTGCTGATGGACCTTTACATGCCAGGAGGGCACAACGACAACCGCTTCGACGTCGTCAGGCAGTTCAAGGCGCGCTATCCCAACGTGGCGCTCGTCATTCTGACAATGGAAACGGAGGCGGCGACGCTGCGCAAGGTGATGTCACTCGGCGTCGATGGGCTGCTGAGCAAGCGCGATCGCATCGACCTGATTCATGTCGCGGTGGTCATGGCGCTGGCTCGCGAGTGTTATGTCGGTCCGGCGGTGCGCGCCATGCTTACCGACGTCACGCTGACGCAACGTCTCGACTTCGTGCGCGCCACGCTGTCTCGCCGCGAACTCGAGGTATTTACGCAGTACGCGTCAGGACTTGGCGTCACGGAAATCGCCACGCGGCTGGGACGCAGTGTGAAGACGATCAGCGCGCAGAAGTGCATGGCCATGCGCAAGCTGTCGCTGAATAGCGACGCTGAACTGTTTCGCTTCGCCGTCGAGTATGGAGTCGTACCGGAAGCGTTTGGTAAGAACCGCTAACCAGGCGGCAACATCCCGCGCAGGCGCGCGGCGAATGCATCGGCATAACCGGGGGTCACGTTTCGTGCGGTATGCCGATCGACAACATAAGAAAGTCACGGGAAAGAATGACAAACAAGATTCACGTCGTCGTGGCGGACGATCACGACTCCATTCGTGCGGGCGTCCGATTTCTGCTGCGCGATAAGCCGAATATCGAAATTGTCGGCGAAGCGGCCGACACCTCGGGTCTCGCCAAGCTGCTGGATGCCTGTGCATGCGACGTCGTCGTGTCGGACATTGGCATGCCGGGACTCGACGGAGACACTAGCGCGGTGCCACTATTGCGTCGGCTGTTACGGCGCATGCCGCATCCGCACGTGGTCGTGCTGACCATGATTGGGCGCGAGCATATGCTGGCCGGCTTGCGCAATATCGGTGTCACTGGAATCGTCGACAAGCGCGACGCCGTGGCCGCATTGATCGACGCAATCGAAGCCGTTGCGGCCGGTGGCACCCATCTATCGGAGCAGGTTCAGGCCGCACTCGCGGCTGCGGAACCTGCGCCGCCCAGGCGCGGCGGTGCGATGAGCGCGCGCGAGTGGGAAGTGTTTCAACTCTATGTGCGAGGCCTCGCGGTGCACGAGATCGCCACCCGCCTGCGACGTAGCGACAAAACCATCAGCACGCAAAAGCGCAGCGCGATGCGCAAGCTCGGACTGGAAACAGAAGCCGACCTGATCAACTACGCCACTCAGATCGGGCTGATATGAGGCTGAGGCGCCGCAATGGTCACAACTTCCTGTTTTCGATGGGTCTGGTGGGGCCGATATCAGACTATTCCGATTGGCGTGGCGTGGGGGCACTCAATAATTCTGACCGCCGCCCCTCATTGCGCTTTGCGCCGCAACTGTCGCCTTGGCTAGTTCGTGATCCGATTACCGATGGATCAGGGGAATCCGGTGCAGACCTCTTCGCGCGATCGTTCGGCGTCTGTGCCTCGTACTTGATGGATGGGATAAAGATGGTTGCGTTAGGCAAGCGATTGTGGAGTGAGGGTGTGGGTACGGCATGGCTCGTGTTCGTCGGCTGCGGCAGTACGGTGCTGGACACCACGGGTGTGCTGCAGGCCAGCGGCGCGCTGCAAATGTCGTTGGCGTTCGGTCTTGCGCTCGCTACCGGCAGCTATGCCTTCGGCAAGATTTCCGGCGCGCATTTCAATCCTGCCGTCACCGTCGGCCTCACGGTCGCGCAGCGCTTTCCCGTGCGTGATGTGTTGCCCTATATCGCCGCGCAAATCGCGGGCGCAATCGTCGCCGCGGCGCTTCTTGCCTACCTGGCCAGCGGCCGACCGGGTTTCGAACTCACCGCGAGCGAATTCGCGGCGAACGGCTTCGGCGCTCATTCGCCCGCCGACTATCCATTGCATTCGGCGCTGATCGTGGAGTTCGTGCTGTCGGTCGTGTTCGTCGGGGCCTGCCTGCTGGTCGTCGTTCGAAAAGAGATGGCAACGGTTGCGCCGTTCATCACCGGCGCATGTCTGATGCTCGTCTACCTCGTGTCGATTCCGGTCACCAATGGAGCAGTCAATCCCGCCCGCTCGACCGCGCAGGCCCTGTTCGTCGGTAACTGGGCGCTGGATCAGTTGTGGCTGTTCTGGGCCGCGCCGTTGGCCGGCGCAATCGCCGCTGGCGTGCTGTTTTCGTTTCTGCGCGGCCGAGCCGATTCGTCCCCGGTGTCGTTAGTGGACGGGCAGGGTGACGTTTCGTGAGCGAGGGACGGTACTCGCCACTGCCGTTGGGGATGCGGTGGAGGTTGCGGTGTCTGTGGCCGCGCTCGCCGCGCCACTCAAAGATGCGTTGGCTCGCATTATGTCTGCTGGTGGCTACGCATGCGGTTTGCATGGCCGTGCCTGCCCGCGCCGCGTCAGAGTCACCCGTCATCTCCGCCGTGAGAGCCGGCTCTTCCGCGTCGTCACCCATTGCATTTCCTGCCAGATTGACTGTGGGCATACTCGAAGGCGGCTGGCCGCCGTTCGACATCCCACAGGGCGGGCGGCTTGCCGGCGTCAGCGGCGACCTGTTGCGCGCACTCGTGGGGCCGAACGTCGTCATCGAGACGAAGCGCTTTCCCGACATGGCCAAACTGCTCGCCGCGGCTTGCGCCGGCGAGGTCGACCTGCTGACGAGCCTGGCGCGCACGCCGGAGCGCGAGCGCTGCCTCGGCTTTACGGCTCCCTACTTCCGCTCGTTTGCGTCGGCCGTCGTGCGTCGCAACGACGTTCGGTACGTGAACCCCGCCGACGTCGCCGGCGCGCGCATCGCGATCGAGCGTGGTTTTGCGCGTGGCCGATTGTTGCGCGCCGGTTTTCCGCGCGCGACGATCGTCTCATTCGCGAGCACACGCGAAGCGCTGAACGCGGTACTGCATGGCGATGCCGATCTCTACTTCGGCTTCACGCCGGTCGTGCAATACGAACTGGCGACCCACGCGTATCGCAGCCTGCGCGTGGCGTTCGAGCAAGGCGGCAAGGCGCTCGACCTGCGCTTTGCCGTCTCGCCTCGCCAGCTTGCTTTACGCGATCAACTGAACCGCGCGCTGGTGTCGATGAACCCCGCCGAGGCCGCCGCGATACGCGCGCGCTGGCTGTCCGGCAACTTCAACGCGGCGCCCGCGCCGGATGCGCCGGGCTTCACGCTAACGCCGGAAGAAAAGAACTGGCTGCGTGCGCTGCCGCCATTGCAGATCGGCTTCGACAATGACTGGGCGCCGTTCAGCTATGTTGACGCCGCCGGTCGCCCCGTCGGTCTGACAGCCGATTACCTCGCGTACCTGAGCAGCACGCTCGGTGTCGTGTTCAACCGCGCGCGCATGGCCGACTGGGCCGCCACCATCGAAGCGTTCCAGCGCGGCGAGCTCGCGATGCTGTCCTCCACATCGAGTCGCGCTGCGCTTCTCGATGGCGCCGAGCGCAGCCGCGTGTACGACAGCGATCCGCTGGTGATCGTCGGGCGCAGCGGCGCGCCGCCCCCATGCTCGTTCAACGATATCGCGTCGTGCCGCGTCGTGATGTCGCCGCACGTAGCCGGCTCGGTACCGCTCGCGTTGGAGGCGGTGCCGGTCGATCACATCGTCGTCGCGGCGAGCCTGGGCGATGCGCTGCGCATGGTCGCGAGCGGCGAGGCCGACGTGCTGGTCGGCAACGCTGCCGCGATCAACGTGCAGCTGCGGCAGCACTATGTCGGCGCGCTCAGGGTGCTCGACTCGCTCGGCGAATCCGACTCGTTGTATTTTGCGGTGCGCGAGGATCTGAGCCCGCTCGTCAAGCTGATCGATCGCGCGTTGCAGGCGATGCCGGCAACCGAAAAGCAGCGCATCCGGCGCAAGTGGGTGAGTCCCGCCGCGCCGGACGACACGATCTGGAGCGTGACCGCGGTGCGGCTGCTGCCGGTGCTGATCGGCATCGGCGTCGTGCTGCTGGTCACATTGCGCGCGTACGTGCTGCTGCAACGCGAAGTCCGGCTGCGCAAGCAGACCGAGCGCGAGCTCGCGCTGCAACTGAACTTCCAGCAAACGATGATGAAGACGGTGCCGTATCCGCTCATCGCGAAAGGCCTGGACGGACGCTACATCGCGATCAACGAGGCCTATGAGAAAGCGTGCGGACTGGAGCGCAAGGACGTGCTCGGGCGTACGACGGCCGAGGTCGGCACTTGGGGCGACGCAAACAGCCGTGTGCTCGACGACATGACGCGCGAGATCCTGCGAGGCGGCGGCATCGCGAAAGTCGAACTGCAGTTCGAGGACCGCGCTGGCGAGTCGCGGCATGGGATTTTCTGGACCAGCGTCTGCGAAGGCGGCGACGGGCAGCCGGCGTACGTGCTCGGCACGATGGTCGACATCACCGACATCCGGCGCGCCGAAATGCGCGCGCGCGAAACCGAACGGCGCCTGTTCGACGTCACGCGCTCGTTGCCGGCCGTCGTGTTCCAGTTGCGACGCGCGCCGGCCGGCGCGTATTCGTTCCCGTACATCGGCGGCGATACGCGGCATCTGCTCGGCGAGGGTGATGCTTCGCATCGGCGCGCGCGGGTCGATTTCCAGCGCGTGTCGGAGCTGGATCGGCCGCTCGTTCTCGCCGAGCTCGAGCGTTCCGCGACCTGTTGCACGCCGGTGCATATGGAGTTCCGCCTCGAAAGCGCCGGTCAGTTGAAGTGGCTGCGGGCCGAGCTGGTGCCGCGGCGCGAAGCCGATGGCAGCGTCGTGTGGAGCGGTTATTGGGTCGATGCGAGCGTCGAGCGCGCGCGTTCGGAGGAGCTGGCGCGAGCACGGGATGTTGCCGAGGCGGCCTCGCGCGCGAAGGACGGCTTCTTCGCGATGATGAGCCACGAAATCCGCACCCCGATGAACGGCGTGCTGGGTCTCGTCGAAGTGCTCGAGCGCACGCCGCTCAGTACCGATCAGAGCGAAATGCTCGGCATGATCCACGAGTCGGCGGGCGCGCTGCTGCAGATTCTCGATGATTTGCTCGATTATTCGAAGATCGAGGCGGGGCGGCTCACGCTCGAAGCGGAGCCGATCGATCTGCGCGAACTCGTCGATAACGCGGTCGGCCTGCTCGCGGGGCGCGCCCACGAAAATGGGCTCAAAGTGCGCGTCGACATCGCGGCCGACGTCGCTGCGACGCTGAGCGGCGATAGCGTGCGTCTGCGGCAGATCCTGTTCAATCTGCTCGGCAATGCGATCAAGTTCACGCCGAAGGGCGAGGTGGGTGTGAGCGTGGCGGTCGTCGCAGATCGCGCGGATTCGCAGACGTTCGAGCTAACCGTGCAGGACACCGGCATCGGCATCGCGGCGGATGTGCAGTCGCGTCTGTTCGAGCCGTTCGTGCAGGCGGAATCGTCCACCACGCGGCGCTTCGGCGGCACGGGCCTTGGGCTGACGATCTGCCGCAAACTGATCGACCTGATGAACGGCACGCTCACGCTGCGCAGCGAACCCGGCCACGGCACGAGCATGATGGTGCGACTGACGATGCCGATCGTCGCGCAGCGCTATCCGGTCAACGATCTGCGCGGCAAACTCGGCGTGGTGATCACGCGTGATCCGCGCATCGGTCGAGCCCTCGCACACTTCGGCGAGGCGCTCGGGCTCGAACTGAGCAGCCTCCCGCCCGATGCGGCGACACTGCGCAAAAGCGCTGTGCTGAGCCGCGCAGATCTGCTGTTCGTCGGCGAGGACGTCACATTGCCCGTCCCGATCGGCGCGAATACGCGCGTCGTCACGCTGACCGAAAAACCGAAGCCGACGGGTTACCGCATCCTCGACGACAAGGTGCGCGTGAGCATCAATCCGATTTCGTGGCGCGGCCTCGACGCCGCATGCGCGGCCGCGATGGCCGGCCTGCCGTCGATGGCTCCGACGGCATTGCGTGCGGCAGGCATGCCGTTCACGACCGATGGCGTCGCGAAGCCGCCCGATCGTGAACGCGCGATCGCGTGCGGGCGGCTGATCCTTGTTGCGGAAGATCATCCGGTCAATCAGGAGCTGATCCGCCATCAACTCGCGCTGCTGGGTTTCGCGTGCGACGTCGCGAACGACGGCGCCGAGGCGCTCGCCGCGCTGGAGAGTACGAGCTATGGCTGCCTGATCACGGACTGTCACATGCCGAACCTGTCCGGCTACGAATTGACCCGCCGTATCCGCGAGGCGGAGGCACTGCGCGGCGGCGCGCAGCGTCTGCCGATACTCGGCATCACGGCCAATACCGCGCCTGACGACCTGAGTCTGTGCCGCGAAGCCGGCATGGACGACAGTCTGACCAAGCCGACCCGGCTCGCCACGTTGCGCGACTACCTGAGCCGCTGGTTTGGGACCGACAGCGCGCGGCACTCCGCACCGGCGGAAACATCCGGTCGCGTTTCGTCCGCGCCAGCCGGCGAGCGGCCGGCCACGCTGCGTGTCGGTCCTGAACCGTTCGTGCCCGTCGAACTCGCGCACATGACGCAGTTATGGGGAAGCGAGTCGACAGTCAAGGCGTTGCTCGGTTCATTCGTCTCGTCGCTGCGCGACGACATCAACGCGCTTGCGACGTTGCTCGAACGCGCGGATGTGCGACGGGTGCACGAGTGGCTGCATCGTGTGACGGGAGCGGCGAACGTGCTGCAGTATCCGCCGCTCGTACAGGTACTCGAAGCCTATTGCCGCGACATTGCTGCGAAGCCCGAGCAGTTGCGTGACGGGGGGCATGCATTAATCCGCCGATGCGAGGCGATGCTCGATGGCATCGAACAACAGGCCGCATTGCTCGACTAACAAGCGGTGCGCCGTAACTTTGCGCAAATGCGCGGGCAATTCAAACGGCCTCGACCAAAAATCGGGACAAAAAAAACGCGGCCGAAGCCGCGTTAAAGATTTGGAGACATCCTTCGATGAAGGAGTCACTTCTCGCGAATCGAAGCATACCAGGAATGACCTGATTTATTCATTACGAATCGCGCAACTAACTTTTCGGTTAAATCGATTAAAACGGTCTTGCAGCAGGCCTTGCGTTTGAATTACGCCCGGTTCGAGTTAAAGCGGACTAACAAACCACCGTCCCGGCGTCACCGGCTTCAAATGAATTGCACTAGTATGTGGAAGCTCCGCACGGCCGACACTGGCGCCGCGGCGGCGCGTCAATGTCCGGAGAAGACCATGATTTCGCTGCGAAAATTGAATCTGGCCGTGGTGTTGTGGGTGCTTGCATCGGGCGCTGCGTTCGCAGACGCCGTTGCGCTAAAAGCGGATCTCGAGCCGTCGAGCGAAGTGCCGCCGCGCGTGAGTCACGGGCACGGCACACTGAATGCGACCTTCGACACGTCCACCCAATCGCTGCAGTGGACCGTTACTTACGACGGCTTGAGCGGTCCGGTCACCGCCGCGCATTTCCACGGTCCCGCGCCGGTCGGCCAGAACGCGAAGATCCAGGTGCCGATCGACAAGCATGCGCTCGCGAGTCCGATCAACGGCACGACGAAGCTGACCGAGCAGCAGGTCACCGATCTGATGGCGGGGCAGTGGTACTTCAATATTCATACCGCGCAGAATCCGATGGGCGAAATTCGCGGGCAGGTGTTGCCGGCGAACTAGGCGCGGCACTCGCGGGCCGAGCGCGCGAGCCACGGCCCACGACCACCGTCACGCGACTAGAGCCCGCCGTCCAACGGCGCCCCCGCCAACGCACGTACCATGACGGGACTTCAACGAAGGGGCATGTCCCGATGAGCTGGCAAAGCGCGCTCGCGTGCTGGTACTTGCGCAGGCAGTTCCGGCCCGAAACTCTCAAACCGTTGATCAACGTCGAACGGGCGCGCGCGCTGACCTCGACGCGCGTATGGTCGCCACGCGTGCCTCGCGGCTGGCATCTGCGCGAAACGTATGGCGTGAGCGACGCACCGCTCGTGGGCGAATGGCTGGAGCGCGTGGACGGCGGCACGGCCGGCGGCGCGGAGCCCACGGTGCTGTATTGCCACGGCGGCGGCTACTACTTCTGCTCGCCGCGCACGCATCGGTCGCTGACGTTCGCTCTCGCGCCGCGCGCCGACGCGCGGCTCTTCTCCCTCGACTATCGCCTCGCGCCCGAGCATCGCTTCCCGGCCGCGCTCGACGACGCCACCGCCGCCTATCGACAGTTGCTCGCGATGGGCATCGCACCGAGCTCGATCGTGATCGCTGGCGACTCGGCCGGCGGCGGTCTCGCGCTCGCCACACTGGTCGCGCTGCGCGACGTCGGCGCGCCGATGCCCGCCGGCGGCCTGCTGTTCTCGCCGTGGACCGATCTCGCGGCGACCGGCGCGAGCCTGCGCACCAACGACAGCGTCGATCCGATGTTCTGCGGCGCCTCGATCGAGCGCGCGGCCAAGGTCTATCTCGGCGACGCATCAGCCACGCATCCGTACGCTTCGCCGGTCTACGCGGACCTGCGCGGTCTGCCGCCGCTGTTCGTCCAGGCGGGCAGCACCGAGGTGCTGCTCGACGACGCGCGCCGCGTCGCCGACAACGCGCATGCGGCGGGTGTCGATTGCGAATGCGAGGTGTGGAATAACGTGCCGCACGTGTGGCCGATGTTCGCGCCGTTCATGCCGGAGGCGAACCGCGCGCTCGACCGCGCGGCGGCGTTCGTGCGACGCGCGACGAGCCGCGCCGCGAATCGGGCTCAGGTGTCGAGCGTGACGTCGAGCGTCCGATAGACGGCCTCGATCGTTTGCTGGCCGTATTGTCGCTCGAGCCGCCGCACGGTGAAGTGGCCATGCGCGACCTGCTGGAAGTGATCGATAAACACGGTGTTGACCATCGCGCCGAGTACCGCGCCGATTGCCGGAATCGACTTGGCCGCGATCTGTTCGCTGACCTGCACCGAAAAGCGCGCGGCGATCGCGTTGAGCAGCCGCAGCAGTGCCGCCGTGCCGTGTGTCGTGAAGCCCTTGCTGGCCACTTCGGACGACGCTTTCGACACCGCCTGCGCTAGCGCGCCACGCATGAAGAAGTAGCCGAGGTCGGCGTCGTCGTCCTCGCTCGATGTGCCGCCCATGCCGAGTACGGTCAGGCATTGCAGTTGCGTTTCGACCGAGCTCAGGTCCTCGCCCTCGCTGCGCGCGATGTCGCAGATCGAGCGGAACATCAGCGTGGTCGTGACCGGCAGCTCGACCGGCAGCGCGACCAGTCCAAACGCACCGCCGGCCGCACCAGTCGTCGCGACCGCGAATTTGTGCAGCAGGTTGTTGGGCTTGTCAGGCGCGAGCAGCTTCGCGTCGTCGCGCCGGCCGAGCGTGCGCAGTGCGATCGACAAACATTTGCGCAACGCGGCCTGCGTCGCATCGGACACCTTTTCGTTGGCGAACGCCGGGATGCGCGACAGCAGCTTCTCGATCGGCGCGCCGACGACGCTCGCGAGCTTCATCGTGAGCGCGGGGCTTTCGAGCTGGTGTTTCGCCCGCCGCAGCGCGGTGAGGTCCTGCTCCGATAAGGATGGTGCTGCAAGCGAATTCGGCTGCATGAGCCTCCCTGGCATGTCGTGTCGTCGGGTACTTCGGGTCAGTCTACCGCGTTGCAAGCCGCGTTCCGGTCACGCCTGGAGCATCGCGCCGTGATATGATCCACAATTCTTTGACACGTCAACTTTTGCTCCATCAAAAATGGCTGTCCATACCGCCGCCCCTCACTCGAGCGGGCAAGTTTTACCGTTCCGCGAATCCCTGCTGGCCATGCTCGGCATCTCGTTCGTCACGATGCTGGTCGCGCTCGACCAGACCGTGGTCGGCACCGCGCTGCCCACCATCGTGTCAGAACTCCGCGGCTTCGAACTGTATGCGTGGGTCGCCACGTCGTACCTGCTGACTTCAGTGATCACCGTGCCGGTCTTCGGGCGGCTCGGCGATTACTACGGGCGCAAGCCGTTTGTGATTGCGTCGATCGTCGTGTTCACCGGCGCGTCGGTGCTATGCGGTGCGGCCAACAACATGCTGAATCTGGTACTCGCGCGCGGGCTGCAGGGTATCGGCGGCGGTATGCTGGTCGGCACCGCGTTCGCGTGCATTCCCGATCTATTCCCTGATTCCGTCGTACGGCTGCGCTGGCAGGTGTTGATGAGCTCGGCGTTCGGCATCGCGAACGCGGTCGGGCCGTCGCTCGGCGGTTTTCTGACGCAGTACTACGGCTGGCGTTCGGTGTTCTACGTGAATCTGCCGGTCGGCCTGCTATCGCTGTTTTTCGTGTGGCGTTTCCTGCCGCATCTGCGACACGTCGAGCACACCGGCAAAATGCGCCTCGACTGGCCCGGTGCACTGCTGATCGCGATCGCGCTCGGCTCGCTGCAGCTGTTCGTCGAATTGCTGCCGAAGCACGGCATCACGCTGAGCGCGTTCGCGCTGCTCGGGCTCGCCGTCACGTCGGCCATCGCGCTGTGGAAATGGGAAAAGCGCTGCCCGACCGCAATCCTGCCCGTCGACATGTTCCGCAACCGCAGCCTCGCCGCGCTGTTCACACTGGCAGTGCTCGGCGGTTTCACGATGTTCTCGCTGCTGTTCTACGCGCCCCTGCTGTTCCAGGGCGGCTTCGGCATGTCGCCGAAAGAGGCGGGCATTGTGATCACGCCACTCGTCGTGTTCATCACGATCGGCAGTATCGCGAACGGGCGCGTCGTGTCGCGGGTGAAGAATCCGAACCTGATGCTGTACGTCGGCTTTGCAATGGTCGCGCTGTCATGCCTTGGCATCGTCGTCGCGACCCGTTCGATGCAGCAATGGGTGCTGATGTCGTTCATGGTCGTCGGCGGCCTCGGGCTGGGCTTCGTGATGCCGAACCTGACGATCTTCGCGCAGCAGACCGCGGGCCGCGAACATCTCGGCATCGCGACCGCGCTGCTGCAGTCGCTGCGGATGATCGGTGGCATGATCGGCACCGCGTTGACCGGTACGCTGGTGACTCACATGTACAAGAGCGGCGTGCGCAATGCTCTCGAAGGCGCGGGCGCGTCGCACTGGTTCGCCGATCTCGGCGATCCGCAGATCCTGATCAATCGCGATGCGCAGACCACGCTCGTCAACCAGTTGACGCACGCGGGCCACAACGGCGCGATGCTGCTCGAAAGCGCGCGCGAGGCGCTGGTCGCGGCGATTCATCTGGGTCTCGCGGTGGCCGCGGTGATCGCCGTCGTGTCGGTGTGGCAAACCCGCCGCGTACCGCCGATCAAGCTGCAGCGCAAGCTCGAGCCGGTGATTCACGCAGACTGATTTTTGGACTTGGGGTTGGACAGGCAGATTATGGAAGAACAGGACCGCGTCGCCATCATGCAGCAATTCGGCCGCACGTATCGGGCGTTTATGTCGGCATTCGAGGCCCAGGTGGGTCATCCGTTGCCACGCTGGCGCATTCTGCTCGCGCTGCACGAGCAGGCCGGCGAGTCGTCGCAGAAGCGGCTGGTCGAGCGGCTGCGCGTCGATCCGGGTGCGTTGACGCGACAATTGAAGGCGCTCGAAGGCATGGGCTGGATCGCGCGCAGCATGGATGCACGCGACAACCGCGTGACCAACGTGCGCCTGACCGAAGCGGGGCACGCCGCAACCGAGGAGAGCCTGCCGCGTCGCAATGCGTTTTTGCACGACACGATGGCCGGGTTGCCGGATGAGGCGCTCGGGGCGTTGTCGAGCGCGCTGAAAATGCTGGAGACGCGCATCGGCGAAGTGACGGCCAACGCCAGCGCCGCGAGCGTGGACGTCGCGGCGGCGCAGCAGAGCGCTGGCGACGAGGCGGCGCAACGCGTGTGATCTTCTGCTCCGGGCGGGGCGATAAAAAAGGCTGTGAGCCCAAGGGCGCACAGCCTTTTTTTTGGTCGAACAACTCGCGCTTCAATGAGCGCGGCGCAATCCAGGCCAATCAGAAGAACGTCTCGATCACTTCCTTCACGCGATACTGCGGATCGACGACCAGCACCTGCTTCCACTTGTCGAACGTCAGGCATGGATGCGAGATGTCGAACGCGATCATGTCACCCACTTTCAGATCGGCGCCAGCGGGAATCCGCAGATACGCGTGCTGATCCATCAGGCCGAAGATTTCCCAGCCCTCGCTCGCGGCGATGTCGCGCGGCGCTTGCTGGCCCGGACGATAGTGACGCGCGGGCTCCGGCATACCAGCGTCGAACGCGGAGTCGCGTTTGCCGAGGCCGATGATCGCGCGATCCGGCTCGGGAATCGACTGCACGTACGCCCACAATTGCAGCGCCGGCAGCAGCCCTTCGCCCATTTTCTTCGCGACCGGATTGCGCTTGAAGATGTCGGTCTGCGCCTTGCGATAGATGCCCACGTCATGCGTCAGATAGCAGCCCGGGCGCAGCACGACCTCGACCTTGCCGGTTTGCGTCGCCTGCGCGAACTCTTCGGCGACCACGTCGTACCACGCCGATCCCGCGCCCGATAGCACCGCCGGTGAGCGCGCGAAACGCCTTTGCTCGACCAGTTCGCGCGTTACCGCGACCGCGCCTTGCAGGAACGCGCGGACCTCGGCTTCTTCCTTCAGCACGCCTTCGTACAGTTCGACGCCCGCGAGCTTGAGCACGTCCGGATAGCGCGCGATCGCGTCCAGCACCGCGTTGCGCTGCGCTTCATCGCGCACGCCGGTGCGCCCGCCCGGCACGCCGAGTTCGAGCAGCACCTGCAGCGGCTTTTTCACCGACGTGAAGAATTCGCCGAGCTGCTCGACGCCTTCGACCGAATCGACGAGGCAGAAAAATTCGAAATCCGGATCGCTGAGCAATTCGGCGATCATCATCATGTTGCGGCGGCCGACCAGTTGGTTCGCCATCAGGATGCGCGAGACGCCGCCGTGGTACGCCGCGCGCACCTGATGAGCGGTGGCGAGCGTGATGCCCCACGCGCCGGTTTCGAGCTGACGGCGAAACAGTTGTGGCGCCATCGTGGTCTTACCGTGGGGCGCGAGCTTGACGCCGTATTCGGCGACGAACGCCTGCATCCACTTCAGGTTGTGCTCGACGCGATCCGCGTACAGCACTGCGGCCGGCAGGCTGACGTCTTCGGCGAGCAGGTTCCACTCGAGGCGCGCGGCGTCCGTCAGTTGGATGCTCGTGCCCGGAACCATGCCCAAGCCCTTGCTATAAGGATCAATCGTCGCGCCCTGATAGTTTGTAACTTTCATGTCTCCGTGCTCCATCGTCCGGGTAAATTGAGTCAGATTTGACTTTATCATGTTACCGAAAGTACGATGTCTGAAGGAATGTTATTTAGTACCATGGGTTTCGAAGGCTGCCGGAAAGGGCCGCGAAAGCCGTGCCGCGAACCCCACCGCCTGCCATGAACAGTAGCGCCGAACCGCTCGCTTTCGACATCGTCGCGCGCATCGCCGAATGCGCGCCGGAGTTGCGCTCGGCCGAACGCAAAGTCGCCGCGCTGATCCTCGACGATCTCACCGGCGCGTCGCGCGCGAGCATCGGCGCGCTCGCGCAGCAGGCCGAGGTCAGCATCGCGACCGTCACGCGCTTCGCGAAGGCGGTCGGTTGCCGCGACGTGCGCGAACTGAAGCTGCGGCTCGCGCAGGCGGCCGCGGTCGGTCAGCGTTTTCTCGAGCGCGGCGCAGCAAGTGACGCACCCGAGCCGATCGCCACGCGCGTGTTCGACGAGCTGCAAACGGCGCTCGCGCACAACCATCAGCTACTGCGCGCGGCGCCGCTCGCCGAAGCGGCGACCGCGCTGCGCAATGCGCGCATGATCTACGTGTTCGGCATGGGCGGCGGCTCGACCGCGCTCGCCGACGAAATGCGCTTTCGGCTCGTGCGCCTCGGCCGCCCGGTCGCAACCTATCAGGACGGGCTGTTGCAGCGCATGGTGGCGAGCACGGTGTCGCGCGAGTGCGTGGTGATCGCGCTGTCCGCCACCGGCCGTGTGCCCGAGATGGTCGAGAACTGCGAGATCGCGCGCAGCTACGGCGCGACGGTGGTCGCGCTGACCGCGCCCGCGTCGCCCCTGGCGAAGCTCGCCGACTGGCTGATCCCGATCGTCGCGTTCGAAACCGATTTCATTTACAAGCCGTCGTCATCCCGTTACGCGCTGATGATGGCGCTCGATGTGCTCGTCACCGAACTTGCGGTCAGTCAGGGCGACGAGAGCCGCGAATTGCTGCGCCGCATGAAGCACGCGCTCGACGCGCACCGCGGCGGCGGCGATCGACAACCGTTAGGAGATTGATCCATGCACTCGCATCCCGAAGCCGCCGATACGCTGATCGTCGGCGCGCAACTGTACGACGGCACGGGCGCGCCGCCCGTCGAGCGCGACGTGGCGATTCGCGACGGGCGCATCGCCGCGATCGGCAATCTGTCGAACTGGCTCGCCGAAGAGGTGATCGAGGCCGAGGGGCGCGCGCTTGCGCCTGGCTTCATCGACGTACACACGCACGACGACACGCACGTGATCCGCTCGCCGCAGATGCTGCCGAAGATCACCCAGGGCGTGACGACGGTGATCGTCGGCAATTGCGGCATCAGCGCGTCGCCGGTATCGCTGAAGGGCGATCCGCCCGATCCGATGAACCTGCTCGGCGAGCGCGACGTGTTCCAGTACCCGACCTTCGCCGACTATGTGAACGCGGTGGACGCCGCACGGCCGGCGGTGAACGTCGGCGCGCTGATCGGGCACACGGCGTTGCGCAATAACCAGATGGACCGGCTCGATCGCGCGGCGACTGCACAGGAAATCGAAGGCATGTGCGCGCAGCTCGAGGAAGCGCTCGCGCACGGCGCGCTCGGTCTCAGCTCGGGGCTCGCATACGGTTCGGCGTTCGCCGCGCCGACCGAGGAAGTGATGGCGCTCGCCGAGCCGCTCGCCGCCGCGGGCGCGCTGTACACGACCCACATGCGCACCGAGTTCGACGCGATTCTCGACGCGATGGACGAGGCCTATCGCGTCGGCCGTCATGCGCGCGTACCGGTCGTGATCTCGCATCTGAAGTGCGCGGGGCCGTCGAATTGGGGGCGAAGTGTCGAGGTGCTGAAGTCGCTCGAAGGCGCACGCGGCGCGCAGCCGGTCGGTTGCGACTGCTATCCGTATAACCGCAGTTCGTCGACACTCGATCTGAAGCAGGTGACGGGCGACATCGACATCACGATCACGTGGTCCGAGCCGCATCCGGAGATGGCGGGCAAGCTGATCAAGGAAGTCGCGGCCGCATGGGGCGTCTCGCAGCAGGAGGCGGGCAAGCGCCTGCAGCCGGCCGGCGCGGTCTATCACAACATGTCCGAAGACGATGTGCGACGCATCCTGTCGCATCCGGCGACGATGGTCGGCTCGGACGGCCTGCCGAACGATCCGCTGCCGCATCCGCGGCTGTGGGGCGCGTTTCCGCGCGTGCTCGGCCACTATGCGCGCGATGCCGCTTTGCTGCCGCTCGAGGAAGCGGTGCGCAAGATGACGAGCCTGTCCGCGCGCCGCTTCGGACTCGCTCAACGCGGCGAAGTGCATATCGGCTATCACGCCGACCTCGTGCTGTTCGATCCGGCGAAAGTCCACGACATGGCAACGTTCGACAAGCCGCAGCAGCCCGCTGCCGGCATCGACGCGGTGTGGGTCAACGGCGTGCTGTCGTATCGCGACGGCGCGGTGACGGGCGAGCGGGCTGGTCGGTTCGTCTCGCGCGGCGCGCCGTCGAAGGGCGATGCGCAGGGCGCGTTCTAATTTTTATCGATTGATGGTGGTACGCGCGGCGAGGGCGCCGCGCGTACCCGACTTTTTAAGGAGTGTGACGATGAAGCGATATGGCGTGGAAGGCGGAAAGGGAACGGGCGGTCAGGTTATGCCGTTCGCGCGTGCGGTCGAAGCGGACGGCTGGCTGTTCGTGTCGGGCCAGACGCCGATGGAAAACGGCGAAGTGATCAACGGCGGCATCGTCGAGCAATCGCGCAAGGCGATCCAGAACGTGTTCGCGATTCTGAAGGAAGCCGGCTATGGCGCCGAGCACGTCGTGCGCTGCGGCGTGTGGCTCGACGATGCGCGCGACTTCGCGTCGTTCAACAAGGTATTTCGCGAGTATTTTGGCGAGAATCCGCCGGCGCGCGCGTGCGTGGTGTCGTCGATGGTGATCGACTGCAAGGTCGAGGTGGACTGCGTCGCTTATAAGAAGCCGGCGGCCTGATCGCTTTGATGGCTTTCATGCGACGAGGGCGCTGCAGGCCGTGATGGCCTGCGGTGCCCTCGTCGCGTTTAACGCTGTTTTTTGTGCTGCGTTACTGCCGCGCAAGCCGCATGTTGTCCGGCATCGGCAAGTTGTAGTTGGTGCGGAACGGGTTGATGTCGAGCCCGCCGCGGCGCGTGTAGCGCGCGTACACCGCGAGCTTCAGCGGTTTGCACATCTTCATGAGGTCGACGAAGATCCGCTCGACGCATTGCTCGTGAAAGCCGGTGTGATTGCGATACGAAATGATGTAGCGCAACAGGCCCGCGTGATCGATCTGCGGCCCGGCGTAGTGGATCTGCACGCTGCCCCAGTCCGGCTGACCGGTCACCGGGCAGTTCGACTTCAGCAGGTTCGAGAACAGCGTTTCCTCGACCGGCGCTTCGTCGTGCGCCGCGCTCAAGAGTGACGCGTCCGGCTGATAGACGCTCGCCTCGAGTTCCAGCCGGTCGAGCGACAGGCCGTCGAATTCTTCCATTTTCAGCCTGCCGAATTCGTGCGGCGTGCTCAGATGTGCCGACACCGTCGCGCCGCACGACGCGGACACGTCGCGCTTGATCGTGTCGCGCACGCTCTCGGCCGAGTCGAACGCAGTCTGCGCGAACGAGCCCAGATACAGCTTGAACGATTTCGACTCGACGATGTTCGGCGAGTCGGCCGGCACGAAGAACGTCGCGACCGCGATCTGCGGTTTGCCGCGCGCGTTCAGCCACGACAGCTCGTAGGCGTTCCAGATGTCGGTGCCGAAAAACGGCAGTCGCGCGCTGATGCCGATCGCCTCGCGGGCATGGCTGCGCGCGATCGGAAACAGCAGCGTCGGATCGTATTGTTCGGTGTAAGTCGAGGACTTGCCGAGCGGGGATTGTTCGGGTGTCATGATGCGTTCACGATGCCACTCAGCACGTGCCCGGTCGCCGTTACGACGCGGGCCGATTCGCAGTGGCCGATCTGGTCGTCGAAGAAAAAGTCGGGCTCGAACTCGCGCAGAAATGCGCTTTTGTCGAGGCCGCCGAGGAACATCGCTTCGTCGATTTCGATGTTCCATGCCATCAGCGTGCGGATCGCGCGCTCGTGCGCGGGGGCCGAGCGCGCCGTGACCAGCGCCGTGCGAATGCGCATCGGCGCGGCCGCGTCCGCGAGTTTTTGCAGCCGGTGCAATGCTTCGAGCAGCGGCTTGAGCGGACCGTCCGCGAGCGGCAGATGCTTGTTGTCGATCTCGTGACCGACGAAGGCGCGCAGGCCGTCGGTCTGGAAGATGCGTTCCGCTTCGTCGGAAAACAAGACCGCGTCGCCGTCGAACGCAATGCGGATTTCGTCCGGGTACTTGCTCGCCATTTTCGCCGATTCCGGCAATACACGTGCGGACGGGAAGCCAGCGGCGAGCGCATCGCGCACGTCCTGCTGATTCGCCGACAGAAACAGCGACGCGTTCAGCGGCTTCAAATAACCGAATGGCGCGCGGCCGCGCGTGAACACGCCGCGCTCGATCGCGAGCCCGTGTTCGCGGCAGGAATGAAACGCGCGCAGACCGCTGATCGGATCGCTGCGCGACAGGATCACCACTTCGACGCGATGATCGCCGGCGTTCAGCGCGAGCAGTTTGCGGATCAGCGCAAACGCGACGCCCGGTTTCGCGGGCACGTTCAGGCGCTCACGCTGCAATGCTTCGTAGGCCTTCAGGTCGCCCGCCTCGTAGACGCAGTTTTCTTCCTCGAAGTCGAACAGCGCGCGCGACGAGATTGCGACCACCAGTTTGTCGACAAGCGAAAGCGCCATCGGTGCATTCCGGTCCGAAGAGATCACGCGAGGAAGAGGCGATAGACAGGATTTTTCGTCTCTTCCCAGCACGGATAGCCGAGCGTTTCGATGAAGCGCTCGAACGCGTGGTGGTCGCTTTCGGGCACCTGAATGCCGACCAGAATCGAGCTGTAGTCCGCGCCCTGGTTGCGGTAGTGGAACAGGCTGATGTTCCAGTTCGGCGCCATCGACGACAGGAATTTCATCAGCGCGCCCGGACGCTCGGGAAACTCGAAGCGGAACAGACGCTCATCGCGCGCGAGCGGCGAGCGGCCGCCGACCATGTAGCGGATGTGCTGCTTCGACAGTTCGTCGAAGGTCAGGTCGACGGTCGCGAAGCCGTGCGCTTCGAATGCGCCGGCGATCTGCGCCGACTCGCTGCGATTGCGGATCTGCACGCCGACGAAAATATGCGCCGAGTTCGCGTCGGCGATCCGGTAGTTGAATTCGGTGACGCTGCGCGTGCCGACCAGCTCGCAGAAGCGCCTGAAGCTGCCGCGCTCTTCGGGGATCGTCACCGCGAATACCGCTTCGCGTGCTTCACCCACCTCCGCGCGTTCGGCGACGAAGCGCATGCGGTCGAAGTTCATGTTCGCGCCCGACGTGATCGCGATCAGCGTCTGGTTCTCGATGCCTTCCCGTTCGGCGTACTGCTTCGCGCCGGCCACCGCGAGTGAGCCGGCCGGTTCGAGCACGCTGCGGGTGTCCTGGAACACGTCCTTGATCGCGGCGCACAGCGCATCCGTGTTCACGAGTAGCACTTCGTCCAGATATTCGCGGCACAGGCGGAAGGTTTCTTCGCCGACGAGCTTCACTGCGGTGCCGTCGGAGAACAGACCGACTTCGTTCAAGGTCACGCGCTCGCCTGCCTTCAACGACGCGGCCATCGCACAAGAATCATCGGTCTGCACGCCGATCACCTTGATCTCGGGGCGCACCGATTTGACGTACGCGGCGACCCCGGCCGCGAGACCGCCGCCGCCGATCGGCACGAAGATCGCGTGAATCGGCCCCTGGTGCTGGCTCAGGATTTCCATCGCGACGGTGCCCTGGCCCGCGATCACGTACGGATCATCGAACGGATGCACGAAGCTCAGGCCGCGTTCTTCCTGCAGCTTGACCGCGTGGCCGTAGGCATCGCTATACGATTCGCCAAACTGCACGATCTCGACGGTCGGCCCGCCATGCGTGCGGATCGCGTCGAGCTTGAGCTGCGGCGTCGTCACCGGCACGACGATGATCGCCTTCACGCCCATGCGTGCCGCCGATAACGCCACGCCCTGCGCATGATTGCCCGCCGACGCGGTGATCACGCCGCGTCCGAGCGCCTCGGCCGGAATATGCGCCATCTTGTTGTACGCGCCGCGCAGCTTGAACGAGAACACCGGCTGGTTGTCCTCGCGCTTCAGATAGACCGGGTTGCGCAGGCGTGCCGACAGGTTCGGCGCGCGTTCGAGTTCGGTCTCGCGCGCCACGTCGTAGACGCGCGCGGTCAGGGTCTTTTTCAGGTAGTCGTGGGAAGCCATGCGGGTGGCGCGGTGCGCTGTGTAAGACGGGAAAGCGTCAATGATAGCGCCAACGGTGCCCGCTCTGGCCGTTCCGCGCACGGCGGGGAAGGATGCCGCGCCGCTGACCCGGGCATTTCGAACCGCGTGATCGCAGTTGACCAAACCGTCCGGACGGTCAATCAGGCGGCATGCGAATCGTCGCCGGATTCCCCCGCCAAAACCCCCGAATCGCCGCCGCCGCCCCGCTTCCCGCCGTCAACGCGTGGTGGAATGATGCGGTAGAATTCCATTTTGGAATAAGGATCGGAAGATGCACTGGCAGCCTCGGATCGCCCATTTGATGCCGGTCCCGCGCGAATCGTGCCCCGCGGCGGAGCGGCATGTCCGCCACGCGCGATCGTGTAGCTGTCTCTGAGTGCCGCGAAGCGACCGCCGTGAGTTGGCCGCCGGTCGTGTTCGCTCCCCTGGAAGCCCTAGAAGATTTCAAGCATTGCGCCCCACGCGCACTGTCGGCCGACGCCTCGTGACGAGCGCGTCGGGCTGACCTACCGAGTCGTCCAAACATGAACGCACCTCAAGTTTTCGATCCGCACGGCGCCACTGCTGCGGTGGCCGCCGATCCCGAAGCGCGTCTGCGCGAAATTCCCTACAACTACACGTCGTTCTCCGACCGCGAAATCGTCATCCGCCTGCTCGGCAACGACGCCTGGGACGCGCTCGCCGTACTGCGCGCCGAACGCCGTACCGGCCGCTCGGCGCGCATGCTGTACGAAGTGCTCGGCGATATCTGGGTCGTGCGTCGCAATCCGTATCTGCAGGACGACCTGCTCGACAACCCGAAGCGCCGCGCGCTTCTGATCGAGGCGCTCAATCACCGTCTCGCCGAAATCGAGAAGCGCCGCCGCGCCGATCTGCGCGAACACGGCGACGAAGCCGGCGTCGAGCGCGCCGCGCGCGTCGAAAAGCTGGTGCAGGCCGCGCGCCGCGCGATCGACGAGTTCGCCAGCGAATTCCAGCAGACCTACGACCTGCGCCGCCGTTCTACGCGCGTGCTCGGCAAGGTCACGCAGAAAGACAACATCAAGTTCGACGGCCTGTCGCGCGTCTCGCACGTGACCGACGCGACCGACTGGCGCGTCGAATACCCGTTCGTCGTGCTGACGCCGGATTCCGAAGCCGAGATCGCCGGCATGATCAAGGCCTGCTTCGAACTTGGCCTGACCGTGATTCCGCGCGGGGGCGGCACGGGCTACACGGGCGGCGCGGTGCCGCTCACGCCGTTCTCGGCCGTCATCAACACCGAAAAGCTCGAACAGCTCGGCCCTGTCGAAATGACCCAACTGCCGGGCGTCGATCGCAAGGTGGCGACGATCTTCTCGGGCGCGGGCGTCGTCACGCGGCGCGTGACCGAGGCGGCCGAGCAGGCCGGCTTCGTGTTCGCGGTCGACCCGACCTCGCTCGACGCGTCCTGCGTCGGCGGCAACGTCGCGATGAACGCGGGCGGCAAGAAGGCGGTGCTGTGGGGCACGGCGCTCGACAACCTCGCGTGGTGGCGCATGGTCGATCCGGAAGGGAACTGGCTCGAAGTCACGCGTCTCGCGCACAACATGGGCAAGATCCACGACATAGACGTCGCGCGTTTCGAGCTCAAGTGGTTCGACGGGAACTACGCGCCGGGCGAGAAGCTGCTGCGCACCGAAGCGCTGGACATCAAGGGCCGTGTGTTCCGCAAGGAAGGCCTCGGCAAGGACGTCACCGACAAATTCCTGGCCGGTCTGCCGGGCGTGCAGAAGGAAGGCTGCGACGGGCTCATCACGTCGGCGCGCTGGGTGCTGCACAAGATGCCCGCGCATACGCGCACCGTCTGTCTCGAGTTTTTCGGCCAGGCTCGCGAGGCGATTCCGAGCATCGTCGAAATCAAGGACTACCTGTTCGAGACATCGCGCCAGGGCGGCGCGATTCTCGCGGGTCTCGAGCATCTGGACGAGCGCTATCTGCGCGCGGTCGGCTATGCGACGAAGAGCAAACGCAACGCGTTCCCGAAGATGGTGCTGATCGGCGATATCGTCGGTAACGATGCGGACGCGGTCGCGCAGGCCACGTCGGAAGTCGTGCGCATGGCCAACGGCAAGAGCGGCGAAGGTTTCGTCGCCGTCAGCGCCGAGGCCCGCAAGCGCTTCTGGCTCGACCGCAGCCGCACCGCCGCGATCGCCAAGCACACCAACGCGTTCAAGATCAACGAAGACGTCGTGATTCCGCTCGACCGCATGGGCGAGTACACGGACGGCATCGAGCGCATCAATATCGAGCTGTCGCTGAAGAACAAGCTGCAACTGGTCGACGCGCTCGAAGTGTTCTTCAAGGACGGCAAGCTGCCGCTCGGCAAGAGCGACGACGCGAACGAAATCCCGAGCGCCGAGCTGCTCGAAGACCGCGTGCAGCAGGCGCTCGATCTACTCGCGCGTGTGCGCACGCGCTGGCAATTCGTGCGCGACAAGCTCGACCTGTCGCTGCGCGAGGCGCAGCACTATCTGGTCGGCCTCGGCTACGAATCGCTCGCCGAAAAGTTCGCCGATCGCGTCGACGCGCAACCCGACGCAACCGTGTTCCACCTTGCGCAGGACCGCACGATTCGCGTGTCGTGGAAGCAGGAAATCCGCGCCGAATTGCGGCAGATTTTCAACGGCGGCGAGTTCGAGCCGATCCTCGACGAAGCCCAGGCGATCCACAAGCAGGTGCTGCGTGGCCGCGTGTTCGTCGCGCTGCACATGCACGCGGGCGACGGCAACGTCCACACGAACCTGCCGGTCAACTCCGACAACTACGAGATGCTGCAGGACGCGCACACGGCGGTCGCGCGCATCATGAAGCTCGCGCGTTCGCTCGACGGCGTGATCTCCGGCGAGCACGGCATCGGCATCACGAAGCTCGAATTCCTGACCGACGACGAGATCGGCGAATTCCGCAAGTACAAGCAGCGCGTCGATCCGCATGGCCGCTTCAACGCGGGCAAGCTGCTCAAAGGCGCGGACCTGCGCAACGCGTACACGCCGAGCTTCGGCCTGATGGGCTACGAATCGCTGATCATGCAGCAGTCCGATATCGGCGCGATTTCCGAGTCGATCAAGGACTGCCTGCGCTGCGGCAAGTGCAAGCCCGTCTGCGCGACGCACGTGCCGCGCGCGAACCTGCTGTACAGCCCGCGCAACAAGATTCTCGCTACGTCGTTGCTGGTCGAGGCGTTCCTGTACGAAGAGCAGACGCGCCGCGGCGTGTCGATCAAGCACTGGGACGAATTCAACGACGTCGCCGATCACTGCACCGTGTGCCACAAGTGCGTGACACCGTGCCCGGTGAAGATTGACTTCGGCGACGTGTCGATGAACATGCGCAACCTGCTGCGCAAAATGGGCAAGAAGAAGTTCAACCCGGGCAACGCGGCGGGCATGTTCTTCCTGAACGCGACGAATCCGCAGACCATCAACCTCGCGCGCACCGCGATGATGGGCGTCGGCTACAAGGCGCAGCGCCTCGGCAATGAAGTGCTGAAGAAGTTCGCGAAGAAGCAGACCGCGCATCCGCCCGCCACGGTCGGCAAGCCGGTGATCACGCAGCAGGTGATCCACTTCATGAACAAGAAGATGCCGGGCAACCTGCCGAAGAAGACCGCGCGCGCGTTGCTCGATATCGAGGACAATAAGATCGTCCCGATCATCCGCAATCCGAAGACGACCACCGCCGACACCGAAGCGGTGTTCTACTTCCCGGGCTGCGGCTCCGAGCGGCTGTTCTCGCAGGTTGGTCTCGCGACCCAGGCAATGCTGTGGGAGGCGGGCGTGCAGACCGTGCTGCCGCCGGGCTACCTGTGCTGTGGCTATCCGCAGCGCGGCTCGGGCCAGTACGACAAAGCCGAGCAGATCGTCACCGACAACCGCGTGCTGTTCCACCGCGTCGCCAATACGCTGAACTACCTCGACATCAAGACGGTGGTGGTGTCGTGCGGCACGTGCTACGACCAGCTCGCCGGTTACGAATTCGAAAAGATCTTCCCGGGCTGCCGGATCATCGACATCCACGAGTATCTGCTGGAAAAAGGCATCAAGCTCGATGGCGTGAACGGCGTACGCTACATGTACCACGACCCGTGTCATTCGCCGATCAAGACGATGGACCCGGTCAAGCTCGTCAATCAGCTGATGGGTTCGGAGCAGGACGGCTACAAGATCGAGAAGAACGACCGCTGCTGCGGCGAATCGGGCACGCTCGCGGTCACGCGTCCCGACATCTCGACCCAGGTGCGCTTCCGCAAGGAAGAAGAAATCCGCAAGGGCGCGGCGAAGCTGCGCGGCATCCCACTCCTCGCGGAAGCGGGCGCGAACGCGATCAATCCGGCGAATGCGTCGGCCGGCGCCGCGGGCGCGCCGAACGGTTCCGTGCTGAAGGCCGGCGACGGTCCGCAGCCCAATCACGGGAACGCGGGCGCGACCGACGTGAAGATCCTCACGAGCTGCCCGTCGTGCCTGCAAGGGCTGTCTCGCTACAACGAAGACGCGGGTACCGAGGCCGATTACATTGTCGTCGAGATGGCACGCCACGTGCTTGGCGAGAACTGGATGGCGGATTACGTTCAACGGGCGAACAATGGCGGAATCGAGCGCGTGCTGGTTTAATGGCACGACCAACGATTTTTGCCGAGGACGACGATGGACTGCGTTTTTTGCCGTGAAGACGGCGGCGATGTGCTGTGGCAGGACGACTCGTTGCGCGTCGTCCTCGCCGACGAACACGACTACCCGGGCTTTTGCCGGGTCATCTGGAATGCCCACGTCGCCGAGTTTTCGGATCTTTCGGTCGACGAGCGCGATCACGTGATGAAGGCCGTGTACGCGGTCGAGCGTGCGCAGCGACGCGTGATGCAGCCCGCGAAGATCAACCTCGCGAGCCTCGGCAACCAGGTGCCGCACGTGCACTGGCACGTGATTCCGCGTTTTTCGAACGACGCCCATTTCCCACTGCCGATCTGGGCGCCGCGCCAGCGCACGGTGTCCGAGGCGATGCTGTCGTCGCGCCGTGCGCAAGCCACGCTGCTGCGCGAAGCCGTACGGCAGGAAATCGAACAGGCGCTGCGCTGAGCGTCGCTGAAATCCGTCGCCGCGCACCGCCGGGCTCCCGTCGGCGTGTGGGGCGGCCGACCCGCCGTTATCACCCGCCGTTATCTGATGAGGCCAACATGAGCGGATTGACTCCCGAGACGCCGGTGCCGACCGGCGTGGTCGTGCATTCGAAGTCACGCGTGCTCGAACTGCAGTACGCGAACGGCGAAGCGTATCGGCTGCCGTTCGAGCTGCTGCGCGTGTATTCGCCGTCGGCGGAAGTGCAGGGCCACGGGCCCGGCCAGGAAACGCTGCAGACCGGCAAGCGCGACGTGACGATCACGATGATCGAAGGCGTCGGCAATTACGCGCTGCAGCCGACCTTCTCCGACGGACACGCCACCGGCATCTACTCGTGGGACCTGCTGTACGACATGGCAGTGCGTCAGGATGAACTCTGGCGCGCGTATCTCGCCAAACTGGCAGCGGCCGGCATCGACCGCGATACGCCGATGGTACCTGCCGCTGCTGCGCACGGGCACTGTCACTGATACGATTCGCCCCCGAACGCCGCTCGAGCGGCGCAACATTCAAGAACACGCGAAAGGACGAGCGCGATGAGCAAAACCCACTTCGGCTTTCAATCGGTCGACGAACAGGACAAGGCGCAGAAAGTGGCGGGGGTGTTCCACTCGGTGGCCGCCAACTACGACTTGATGAACGACCTGATGTCGGGCGGATTGCACCGGGCGTGGAAGGTGTTCACGATCGCCCAGGCGAACGTGCGGCCGGGCTACAAGGTGCTCGACCTCGCGGGCGGCACCGGCGACCTGTCGAAAGTGTTCGCGAAACAGGCGGGCGAGACGGGCGAGGTCTGGCATACCGACATCAATGAATCGATGCTGCGCGTGGGCCGCGACCGGCTGCTCGACAAGGGCATCATTACCCCGACGCTGCTCTGCGATGCCGAGAAAATCCCGTTTCCGGACAACTACTTCGACGTCGTGACCGTGGCTTTCGGGCTGCGCAACATGACGCATAAAGACATCGCGCTCGCCGAAATGCGTCGTGTGCTGAAGCCGGCCGGGCGGCTGCTCGTGCTGGAATTCTCGAAGGTTTGGGATCCGCTGAAGAAGGTCTACGATCTGTATTCGTTCAAGGTGCTGCCGTGGCTCGGCGAGCGCTTCGCCAAGGACGCGGAAAGCTACCAGTATCTGGCGGAGTCGATCCGCATGCATCCGGACCAGGAAACCCTAAAAACGATGATGGAACAAGCTGGTCTCGACGGCGTCAAATATTACAATTTGTCAGCTGGCGTGGTAGCTTTACATGTGGGGACCAAATACTAGGTTTCCTAACCCATCGTTTTTTAAAGGAAAGTGCGAAATGCCCGATTCGATTGTGTTATCTACTCGTAAGGTAAGGGGGGCGCTGGCGAGAAGAATCGGACTGATCGCGATGGTCGGTCTGCTCATGGCCGGCACCCTTGCCTCCCTCGACGCCGAAGCGCGCCGCATGGGCGGCGGTCGCAGCTTCGGCCGTCAATCGAATAGTCTGCAGCAGCGCCAGACGACCCCGCCAACCCAGCCGGCGCAGAACAATCAGGCCACGCAGCAGCGCGCGCAACCGGCGCCCGCGACTACGCCCACACCGCCCGCCGCGCCGAACCGTAATCGCTGGCTCGGGCCGATCGCCGGTATTGCGGCCGGCCTTGGCATCGCCGCGTTGCTGTCGCATTTCGGGCTCGGCGAGGCATTCGCCGGCATGTTCGCCAATGTGATCGTGATCGCGTTGATCGCGATGGTCGCGATCTGGCTCATCCGCCGCTTCATCGCCCGCAAACGCAATGCGGCGCAGCCGGCCTACGCGGGCACGGCGCCGTCGCTGAACGCCAACAGCACCGGGTATATGCAGGAGCCGCAGTACACCGCGCCGCCCACCGGCGCGTATCTCGAGCCGCAAGGCAATCCGTTGACCACGCCGTCCGTCGGCGCGACGCCGTCGGTGCCGGCCGGCTTCGATTCGGAAGCGTTCCTGCGTAACGCGAAGGTGTACTTCGTGCGCCTGCAGGCCGCGTGGGACGTCGGCAACGTCGAGGACATCCGCGAATTCACGACGCCGGAAATGTTCGCCGAGGTGCGCGTCGATCTCGCGTCGCGCGGCACGCAGCCGAACCGGACCGATGTCGTGCAACTGAACGCCGAGCTCCTCGGCGTCGAGGAGCGCGCGAACGAGTCCTTCGCGAGCGTGCGCTTCTCCGGTTTGATCCGCGAGGAGCCGGGCGCGGCGGCCGAGCCGTTCGTCGAGGTATGGAACCTGTCGAAGGCGAACCGCGCTGGCGAAGGCTGGCTGCTTGCCGGCATCCAGCAGGTCGAGCAACACTGACATGCCGAAGCATCGAGTCGCGTTTGCCTCGCAAAACGCTGGCCGCGGCACGGCGATTCCTGGCCTCGCGCATGGCTTAGGCCGTTCGGCATAGCAGGCCGCGAAGCGAACGGACGCTACAATGGGAACCCGCGCAAGCACCTCGCTCGCGCGGGTTTTTTCTTGCCACTTTCGATGACCCTCGCCGCCAAGCCCTTCGCTGCTGCTGTCAATCATCTGCTCGCCCGCGAATCG
Organism: Paraburkholderia podalyriae; assembly: GCF_014397785.1. Taxonomy (GTDB): domain Bacteria; phylum Pseudomonadota; class Gammaproteobacteria; order Burkholderiales; family Burkholderiaceae; genus Paraburkholderia; species Paraburkholderia podalyriae. Next base: position 209,870 of record NZ_VZQQ01000006.1, on the reverse strand, counting down.
TGGGCCCGCGAGCGCCTCGCCCCGTACGCGGGCAAGACCGCTCACCTGTCATGTCCACCGGTTGTCCTCGCGCTGCTCGTGCAGCCCGACGGTTACCTCGGCACGCTCGACGAAGCCGATGCGCATCAGTTCGACGTGACGATCTCGGTGCCGTCCGACGCACTGCCGGCGTTCCTGCAAGGTGGCCAGGCCGCGGTGATGAAGCACGTGAAGATCGAGGGCGACGCCGAGTTCGCGACCGTGATCGCGAAGCTCGCCGAGCATCTGCGCTGGGAGCCGGAGGAAGATCTCGCGAAGTTGATCGGTGATGGGCCCGCGTGGCGCATCACGTCGCTCGTGCGCTCGGTCGGCGAGCAGGTGCAGCGCACCGGCCGCAACCTGCTCGACACCGCCGCCGAGTATCTGCTCGACGAAAATCCACAGCTGGTACGCCGCACCGCGCTCTCGGACTTCAACCTCGAGCTGGCGCGCGCACGCGATTCGCTCGCGCGCGTCGAGAAGCGGATCGAGCGTCTCGAACAGAAGGTCGAAGCCCGCGGCGCGCAAGCGCCGGGCGGCGCCGCCACGTCGCGCGGCACGCGCTAGTCACCGGGCACAGCCATGCGTTTTCTGCGTTTCCTCAAGATATTTTTTACGGTCATCCGCTTCGGCCTCGACGAAATGATGTTGAGCCGCATCAACGACCGGCGCGTGCGTCTGCTGCTGCGTATCACGACGCTCGGCCGTAAGTTCGATGCGCCGCCGGGCGTGCGTCTGCGGCTCGCGCTCGAAAGCCTCGGGCCAATCTTCGTCAAGTTCGGCCAGGTGCTGTCGACGCGTCGCGATCTTCTGCCGGTCGATATCGCCAATGAACTCGCCAAGCTGCAGGACCAGGTGCCGCCGTTCGATTCGGCGGTCGCGATCGCGCTCGTCGAGAAGTCGCTCGGCGCGCCGGTCGACGTGCTGTTCGACGATTTCGAGCGGGTGCCGGTCGCGAGCGCATCGATCGCGCAGGTGCATTTCGCGAAGGTGAAGGCCGGCCAGCATGCGGGCAAGGCGGTCGCCGTCAAGGTGCTGCGCCCGAACATGCTGCCGGTGATCGAATCCGACCTCGCGCTGTTGCGTGACATCGCTGTGTGGGCCGAGCGTCTGTGGGCCGACGGCAAGCGCCTGAAGCCGCGCGAGGTGGTCGCCGAATTCGACAAATACCTGCACGACGAGCTCGATCTGATGCGCGAGGCCGCCAACGGCAGCCAGTTGCGGCGCAACTTCCAGGGGCTCGACCTGCTGCTCGTGCCCGAGATGTACTGGGAGTTCTGCACGCCCACGGTGCTCGTGATGGAGCGCATGGTCGGCGTGCCGATCAGCCAGGTCGATACGTTGCGCGCGGCGGGCGTCGATATTCCGAAGCTCGCGCGCGAGGGCGTCGAGATCTTCTTCACGCAGGTGTTCCGCGACGGCTTTTTCCATGCCGACATGCATCCCGGCAACATCCAGGTGAGCCTCGATCCCGCGCACTTCGGCCGCTATATCGCGCTCGACTTCGGCATAATCGGCGCGCTGTCGGACTTCGACAAAAACTACCTCGCGCAGAACTTCCTCGCGTTTTTCAAGCGCGACTACCATCGCGTCGCGACGCTGCATCTGGAGTCCGGCTGGGTGCCGCCGAGCACGCGTGTCGAAGAACTCGAAAGCGCGATCCGCGCGGTCTGCGAACCGTACTTCGATCGCGCGCTGAAGGACATTTCTCTCGGCCAGGTGCTGATGCGCCTGTTCTCGACATCGCGGCGCTTCAACGTCGAGATTCAGCCGCAGCTCGTGTTGCTGCAAAAGACGATGCTGAACGTGGAAGGCCTCGGCCGCTCGCTCGATCCCGAACTTGATCTGTGGAAGACCGCGAAGCCTTACCTCGAGCGCTGGATGAACGAGCAGATTGGCGTTCGCGGCTGGTACGAGCGTCTGAAGATCGAGGCGCCGCAGTGGAGCAAGACGCTGCCGCAGTTGCCCCGCCTCGTTCATAACTTGCTGGCCGAACGTCACCATCCGGTGGGCGGCGCGAACGACGACGTGATCCGCCAGATCCTGCTCGAGCAGAAGCGCACTAACCGTCTGCTGCAAGGCCTGCTGCTGTTCGGCGTGGCGGTCGGCGTCGGCGCGATGCTGGCGCGCGCGTTCCTGGTACTGGCTTATGGTGGATAGAACCCGATGAGCGATCCGACCCAACCCTCCGGGCCCGATTTCGCGACCCGCGATCCCAACTCGCCCGAGTTCTGGGACGAACGCTTCGAGCGTCATTTCACACCGTGGGATCAGGCGGGCGTGCCGTCCGCGTTTCGCGCGTTCGCCGAACGGCACCGCCACGCCGCCGTGCTGATTCCAGGGTGCGGCAGCGCGTATGAAGCGGTATGGCTTGCGCGTCAGGGCAACCCGGTGCGCGCGATCGATTTCTCGCCGGCCGCCGTCGCGGCGGCGCGCGAGCAACTCGGCGCACAGCATGCATCGCTCGTCGAGCAGGCGGATTTTTTCACCTATATACCGCCGTTCGCACCGGCGTGGATCTATGAGCGCGCGTTCTTCTGCGCGCTGCCGCCGGCGCGCCACGCGGACTACGCGCAGCGCATGGCCGCGTTGCTGCCGGCCGGCGCGTTGCTCGCGGGCTTGTTTTTCATCGGCGCGACGCCGAAAGGGCCGCCGTTCGGCGTCGAACGCGGCGAGCTCGACGCGCTGCTCACGCCACACTTCGAGCTGATCGAAGATGAGGCGGTCGACGACTCGATCGCCGTCTTCGCCGGACGCGAGCGCTGGCTTACCTGGCGGCGTCGCGGATAACGCCACGCGCGACGCGCGCCGCGCTTGAGAGGTCCGCGGGTCGCCCCCATCTGCCGCGCTGGTGGGCGCGGCACGCGTCGGCTTCCCCGAAATGCGGGGAACGGACATCGTTTGCGGCTATAATTCGAGGCTTTGCAAGCGTTTACAAGATTTCAGTAGGGATTTGGAGTAGGAAACGATCATGCCGATCTACGCTTATCGATGCGGGTCATGCGGTTTCGGGAAGGACGTGCTCCAGAAGATGAGCGACCCCCAGTTAACGCAGTGTCCCGAGTGCGGAAAAGACACTTTTAGCAAACAACTCACCGCCGCCGGCTTCCAGTTGAAAGGCTCCGGCTGGTACGTGACCGATTTCCGCGGCGGCAAGAGCACGCCGGCCGCCTCTGAAGCGTCGGAAGCGAAGTCCGAGCCGGCCGCAGCCGCTGCCCCGGCTACATCGGCTGCCCCGGCCGCTCCCGCAGCCCCTGCCGCTGCGCCCGCCGCTGCGAGCCCGAGCGGTTCCGGCAGCGCCTAGTGGGACTGCCGCCCCGCGCGGGCGGCGTATCTACCGCGCATGGGCTTCGGCCCGCGCAGCTTTCTGGCGGTACACATGACGACGAAGAAATTCACGCTCAAATCGGTGTTTCTGACCGGCCTGCTGGTGCTGGTGCCTCTGGCCATCACACTGTGGGTGCTCGGCCTGATCATCGGCACGATGGACCAGACCTTGTTGCTGCTACCGAGCTCATGGCAGCCGGAGCGCGCGATCGGCTATCGTTTGCCCGGCCTCGGCGCGGTGCTCACGCTCGCGTTCATCTTCGTCGTCGGGCTGTTGACGCAGAACTTCATTGGGCAGAAGCTCGTGAAGTGGTGGGAACTGCTGGTCGCGCACATTCCGGTGGTCGGCCCGGTCTACACCAGCGTCAAGCAGGTGTCCGACACACTGCTGTCGAGCAGCGGCAATGCATTCCGCAAGGCGCTGCTGATCGAGTACCCGCGCCGTGGTTCCTATACGATCGCGTTTCTGACCGGCATTCCGGGCGGCGACGTGGTCAACCACCTGAAGGAAGACTACGTCAGCGTCTATGTGCCGACCACGCCGAACCCGACGTCCGGCTTCTTCCTGATGGTGCCGAAGAGTGAAGTGATCGAGCTCGACATGACGGTCGACGCTGCGCTCAAGTACATCGTCTCGATGGGCGTCGTGGCGCCGTCCGCGCCGCCGCCGGCGCCGGTGCGCCGCACCACCGTCGAGCCTCCGCTGTAATGCCGGCGCGCAACGCTTCATGCAGGATCGTCTGCGGCGCGCCGTTCAACCAATGCATAACGAAAGACAAACATCATGTCGATGAGATCTGAATACTGCGGTCTGGTGACCGAAGAATTGCTGGGCCAATCCGTCTCGCTGTGCGGCTGGGTCAGCCGCCGCCGCGACCATGGCGGCGTCATCTTCATCGACCTGCGCGATCGCGAAGGGCTCGTTCAGGTCGTCTGCGATCCGGATCGCGCTGACATGTTCAAGATCGCCGAAGGCGTGCGCAACGAGTTCTGCGTGCAGATCAAGGGCGTCGTGCGCGGCCGTCCGGAAGGCACGACCAATGCCTCGCTGAAGAGCGGCAAGATCGAAGTGCTGTGCCACGAGCTGATCGTGCTGAACGCGTCGGTCACGCCGCCGTTCCAGCTCGACGACGACAACCTGTCGGAAACCACGCGCCTCACGCATCGCGTGCTCGACCTGCGCCGTCCGCAGATGCAGCACAACCTGCGTCTGCGCTACCGCGTCGCGATCGAAGTGCGCAAGTACCTCGACGAGCAGGGCTTCATCGACATCGAAACGCCGATGCTCACGAAGAGCACGCCGGAAGGCGCGCGCGACTACCTCGTGCCGTCGCGCACGAACCCGGGCCAGTTCTTCGCGCTGCCGCAGTCGCCGCAGCTGTTCAAGCAGCTGCTGATGGTCGCGAACTTCGACCGTTACTACCAGATCACCAAGTGCTTCCGCGACGAAGACCTGCGCGCCGACCGTCAGCCGGAATTCACGCAGATCGACTGCGAAACCTCGTTCCTGTCGGAACAGGAAATCCGCGATCTGTTCGAGGCGATGATCCGTCACGTGTTCAAGACGACGATCGGCGTCGAGCTCGACCAGAAATTCCCGGTCATGGAATACGCGGAAGCGATGCGCCGCTTCGGTTCGGACAAGCCGGACCTGCGCGTGAAGCTCGAATTCACGGAGCTCACCGACGCGATGCGCGACGTCGACTTCAAGGTGTTCAGCACCCCGGCCAACACGAAGGACGGCCGCGTCGCGGCGCTGCGCGTGCCGAAGGGCAGCGAGCTGTCGCGTGGCGACATCGACAGCTACACGGAGTTCGTGCGCATCTACGGCGCGAAGGGTCTCGCGTGGATCAAGGTCAATGAAGCGGCGAAGGGCCGTGACGGTCTGCAAAGCCCGATCGTCAAGAACCTGCACGACGAAGCGCTGAAGGCGATCATCGAGCGCACCGGCGCGCAAGACGGCGACATCATCTTCTTCGCGGCGGATCGCGCGAAGGTCGTCAACGACAGCCTCGGCGCGCTGCGTCTGAAGATCGGTCATTCGGAGTTCGGCAAGGCCAACGGTCTCGTCGAGTCCGGCTGGAAGCCGCTGTGGGTCGTCGACTTCCCGATGTTCGAATACGACGAGGGAGACAACCGCTACGTCGCCGCGCATCACCCGTTTACGAGCCCGAAGGACGAGCACCTCGAGTACCTCGAAACGGACCCGGCGCGCTGCCTCGCGAAGGCCTACGACATGGTGCTGAACGGCTGGGAAATCGGCGGCGGCTCGGTGCGTATCTACCGTGAGGAAGTGCAGAGCAAAGTGTTCCGCGCGCTGAAGATCAACGCGGAAGAAGCGCAGGCGAAGTTCGGCTTCCTGCTCGACGCGCTGCAATACGGCGCGCCGCCGCACGGCGGTATCGCGTTCGGTCTGGACCGCATCGTCACGATGATGGCCGGCGCCGACTCGATCCGCGACGTGATCGCGTTCCCGAAGACGCAACGCGCGCAGGATCTGCTCACGCAGGCGCCGAGCGAAGTCGACGAGCGTCAGCTGCGCGAGCTGCACATCCGCCTGCGTACGCCGGAACCGAAGGCATAAAACCGCGGCCGCTTCGCGCGACCGGCCAGCGGGCCGGCGGCCGCAAAAAAGCCACACAAGCGAAACGAAAAGGCGCTGAGGTGATCTCCACCTCAGCGCCTTTTTCATTTTTTGCGTTACAGTGAAGCCACCGCTTTCCAGACCCTTTCGACCGTCATCCGACATGTACCGCGCGTCTCGTCGCGCCCAGTTTTGAGCCATGCCGAAACCGCCGAAAATTCCGCAGTCCGTCCTCGTCATCATTCATACGTCCGCGCTCGACGTGCTGCTGCTCGAGCGCGCTGATCATGCGGAGTTCTGGCAGTCCGTGACGGGTTCGAAAGACCGGCTCGACGAACCGCTCGCCGACACGGCGGTGCGCGAAGTCGGCGAGGAAACCGGCATCATGATCGGCGGCGCGCTAGTGCCGCGTAGCGCGTTGTTCGACTGGCAGTACTCGATCGACTACGAGATCTACCCGGAATTTCGTTACCGCTATGAAGCAGGCGTGCTCTACAACACCGAGCACTGGTTCAGCCTGCAGGTGCCCGAGCGCATCGACGTGACGCTCGCGCCGCGCGAACACACCGCTTATATGTGGCTGCCGTATGAAGAAGCCGCATCGCGCTGCTTTTCGGCGTCGAATGCCGATGCGATCCTGCAGTTGCCGCGCCGGCTCGCCGCGCGCCCGGACGACCCGCAATCCGGTTCGCTGGCTGGGGAGCGTGGCCGGTGAGCGCAGGCGGCTCGGGCCGTTTCGCGCGTCTGCGGCACACGTTGCTCGGCCGTCGCTACTGGCAGCGCTACCGCTTTACCGGTAACAACGAGGTCGAGCTGCTGCGCTCCGGCGACGATTTCTTCGACGCGCTGATCGGGCGCATCGACGCCGCCGAGCACGACGTCGCGCTCGAAACCTACATCTTCTGCGACGACGAAGCCGGCCGCGCGGTCAGCGAGGCGTTGCTGCGCGCTGCCGCGCGCGGCGTCAGAGTGCGCGTGATCACCGACGGCGTCGGCACCGCGCGCCTGAAGATGTTCGAGCAATGGCCGGCTGGCGGCATCGAGCATCGCATCTATAACCCGCATCTGTTCGGCCGCTTCGGCTTTTCGCGCACGCATCGCAAGCTCGCCGTGATCGACGATCAGATCGCATATTGCGGTGGCATCAATATCGTCGACGATTATGAGAACAACGGCGAGAAGCTGCCGTATCGGCGCTGGGACTTCGCGGTCGAGCTGCGCGGGCCGGTGGTCGCCGACGTGCGCGACGCCATCGAGGTGCAGTGGCGGCGGATTCGCGTCGGCCATCGGCCGCTCGATTCGATGAAGCCCGACTTGTCGCCGCAGGGCGCCAACTCGCTCGGCAGTCTGCGCAGGCGCCGGCGGCGGCGCAACGAAGAACGGTGGGCCGGCGGCGAGCCGTGCGTCGCGTTCGTCGCGCGCGATAACCTGATCAACCGTCGCGCGATCGAAAAAGCCTATCTGGTCGCGATCGGCCAGGCGCGCCACGAAATCCTGCTGGCCAATCCGTACTTCATGCCTGGGCGCAAGCTGCGTCGCGCGCTGGTGTTCGCGGCGCAGCGCGGCGTGCTCGTGAAGCTGATCATCGGGCGCAAGGAGTTCAAGGCGCTCGATTACGCGGTGCCGTTCCTGTACCACGCGCTGCTGCGCGCGGGCGTGCAGATCGCCGAATATGAGAAGACGCTGCTGCACGGCAAGGTCGCGGTGGTCGATTCGAACTGGGGCACGGTCGGTTCGTCGAATCTCGACGCGCTCAGCCTGATGCTGAACAACGAAGCGAACGTCGTGCTCGTGAACGATCCATCGATCGCCAAACTCCGCGACGCCATTCTCGACGCGTTCACTGACGCACGCCCGATCGATGAAGCGCACTACGAATCGCGACCGGCACGCGTGCGCGCGCTGAGCTGGATCGCGTACACGAGCTACCGCGTCGCGATGAAGCTGCTGACGGTAGGCGGCTACGACTAATACCGGTCACAAGGCGAACGCCTCTAAAAATCTGATTGATCTGATGGTCGAAAGCCGCCAAATTAAAACGCGGTTAGAAACCGGTTTCTAATAAAGTGCTTGTTTCGCGGACGGCAAGCACTCAATAATAGTACGGCCGTTCGATTTTAAATTCGGTCACGTTAGAACAGTAAAACAGCTATGCGAAAAGGCGAACAAACCCGAGCCGCGATTCTCGATGCAGCACTCGATCTGGCAAGCCGGGACGGACTGGAAGGTCTGACCATTGGGTTGCTGGCCGAGCGCATGCAGATGAGCAAGAGCGGTGTGTTCGCGCATTTCGGGTCGCGCGAGGATCTCCAGCTCGAGGTCGTGCGCGAATATCACCGCCGTTTCGAAGACGAGGTGTTTTTCCCGAGCCTGCGTGAGCCGCGTGGTCTGCCACGCTTGCGCGCGATGATCTCCCGCTGGTACGAGAAGCGCATCCAAGAAGTCACGACCGGATGCATCTACATCAGCGGTGCCGTCGAATACGACGATCGCGCGGACAGCCAGGTGCGCGAGCAACTGGTGTCGAGCGTGACGATGTGGCGCGCGGCGCTCATGCGCGCGATTTCGCAGGCAATGGAAGAAGGGCACTTGCGTGCCGATACCGATCCGCAGCTGATGCTGTTCGAACTGTATAGCGTCACGCTCGGCCTGCATCACGACGCGCGCTTCCTGCATCTGCCGGACGCGGTGCGTCTCACGTGGGCCGCGCTGGAAAAACTGATTAATTCGTACCAGAGCGAAAGCCGTTAGCGGCGTCGCCGGAACCTACCGGAAGCGCGCGGCGCAGAAGGTCCGACCACGGACCCGGCCAACGGCCAGGCCTTTTGTCAAAACAGGGAGAGAGAGTCATGGGACAGTACGCCGCGCCGCTGCGCGACATGCAATTCGTGTTGCACGAACTGCTCAACGTCGAGGCCGAACTTCGGCACATGCCGAAGCACGCCGAACTCGACACCGACACGATCAACGCGGTGCTCGAGGAAGCCGGCAAGTTCTGCTCCGAAGTGCTGTTCCCGCTCAACCACAGCGGCGACCAGGAAGGCTGCACGTATGCCGGTGACGGCGTCGTGACCACGCCGAAGGGCTTCAGGCAAGCCTATAGACAATACGTCGAAGCCGGCTGGCCGGCGCTCGGCTGCGACCCGCAATACGGCGGCCAGGGACTGCCCGCGTTCGTCAACAACGCGCTCTACGAAATGCTCAACTCGGCGAATCAGGCGTGGACGATGTATCCGGGCCTGTCGCACGGCGCTTACGAATGCCTGCACGCGCACGGTACGCACGAGCTGCAGCAGCGCTATCTGCCGAAACTCGTCGCGGGCGTCTGGACCGGCACGATGTGCCTGACCGAGCCGCATTGCGGCACCGATCTCGGCATTCTGCGTACCAAGGCAGAGCCGAACGGCGACGACTCGTACTCGATCAGCGGCACGAAGATCTTCATCTCGAGCGGCGAGCACGATCTGGCGGAGAACATCATTCACCTCGTGCTCGCGCGTCTGCCGGATGCGCCGACGGGCACCAAGGGCATTTCGCTATTCATCGTGCCGAAGTTCGTCCCGAACGATGCGGGCGAGCCCGGCGAGCGCAATGGCGTGAAGTGCGGCTCGATCGAGCACAAGATGGGCATCCACGGCAACGCGACCTGCGTGATCAATCTCGATAACGCGAAGGGCTGGATGGTCGGCGAGCCGAACAAAGGCCTGAACGCGATGTTCGTGATGATGAACGCCGCGCGTCTCGGTGTCGGCATGCAGAGCCTCGGTCTCACCGAAGTCGCGTATCAGAACTCGCTCACGTACGCGAAAGAGCGACTGCAGATGCGTTCGCTGACCGGTCCGAAGGCGCCGGAGAAGGCCGCCGATCCGATCATCGTGCATCCGGACGTGCGCCGCATGCTGCTCACGCAGAAGGCCTACGCAGAAGCCGCCCGCGCGTTCTCGTACTGGTCGGCGCTGCAGATCGACAAGGAGCTGTCGCACGCCGACGAAGCCGAGCGCAAGCAAGCCGCCGACCTCGTCGCGCTACTCACGCCGATCCTGAAGGCGTTCCTGTCGGACAACGCGTTCGAAAGCACCAATCACGCGATGCAGATCTACGGCGGTCACGGCTTCATCGCGGAATGGGGCATGGAGCAGTACGTGCGCGACGCGCGCATCAACATGCTCTACGAAGGCACCAACGGCATCCAGTCGCTCGATCTGCTCGGCCGCAAGGTGCTCGGCGACATGGGTGCGAAGATGAAGAAGTTCGCCAAGCTCGTCGCCGAATTCGTCGAAGCCGAAGGCATCAAGCCGGAGATGCAGGAGTTCGTGAACCCGCTCGCGGACATCGGCGAAAAGGTGCAGAAACTGACGATGGAAATCGGCATGAAGGCGATGCAGAACCCCGACGAAGTCGGCGCCGCGGCCGTGCCGTATCTGCGCACGGTCGGCCACCTGGTGTTCTCGTACTTCTGGGCGCGCATGGCTCGTATCGCACTCGACAAACAGGCGTCGGGCGATCCGTTCTACAAGGCGAAGCTCGCGACCGCACGTTTCTACTTCGCGAAGCTGCTGCCCGAAACGGCGATGACTATCCGCCAGGCGCGCGCCGGTTCGAAGCCGATGATGGACGTCGAAGAAGCGTTGTTCTGACGCTCGCACATCGAGCGAGGCCACACACATCGCGCGAAGCATGGCTGACGCTTCGCGCCATCGCACTACTCCCCGGAGAAACGACGTGAGCAATCTGATCATTCGCAAGGTAGCCGTGCTCGGCGCCGGCGTGATGGGCGCGCAGATCGCCGCGCACCTGATCAACGCCAAGGTGCCCGTGCTGCTGTTCGACCTGCCCGCCAGGGAAGGCCCGAAAAACGGGATCGCGCTGAAGGCGATCGAGAATCTGAAAAAGCTGTCGCCGGCGCCATTCGGCGTGAAGGACGACGCGCAATACATCCAGCCCGCGAACTACGACGACGACATCGCGAAGCTCGCCGAATGCGACCTCGTGATCGAAGCGATCGCCGAACGCATGGACTGGAAGCACGACCTGTACAAGAAGGTCGCGCCGCACCTCGGCCCGAACGCGATTTTCGCGACCAACACGTCGGGGCTGTCGATCACCGCGCTGTCCGAAGGTTTCGCGGACGACCTGAAGGCGCGCTTTTGCGGCGTGCACTTCTTCAATCCGCCGCGCTACATGCATCTGGTCGAACTGATCCCGACCGCGACGACGCGTCCGGAAATTCTCGATCAGCTCGAAACCTTCCTGACCAGCGTGGTCGGCAAGGGCGTCGTGCGCGCGAAAGATACGCCGAACTTCATCGCGAACCGCGTCGGCGTGTTCTCGATCCTTGCGGTTATTGCCGAAGCCGCGAAGTTCGGCCTGCGTTTCGACGAAGTGGACGACCTGACCGGCGCGCGCCTCGGCCGCGCGAAGTCGGCGACGTTCCGCACCGCCGACGTGGTCGGTCTCGACACGATGGCGCACGTGATCAAGACGATGCAGGACACGCTGCCGGACGATCCGTTTCTGCCGGTCTACGAAACGCCGGCCGTGCTCGCCGAACTGGTGAAGAAGGGCGCGCTCGGCCAGAAGACCGGCGGCGGCTTCTACCGGAAGGAAGGCAAGGCCATCAAAGTGCTCGACCCGCAGACGGGCGAGTATGTCGACGGTGGCGCGAAGGCCGACGAAATCGTCGGCCGCATCCTGAAGCGTCCGGCCGCCGAGCGGCTGAAGCTGTTGCGCGAAACGCAGCATCCGCAGGCACAGTTCCTGTGGTCGATCTTCCGCGACGTTTATCACTACATCGCCGTGCATCTGGAATCGATCGCCGACAATGCGCGCGACGTCGATCTCGCGATCCGCTGGGGCTTCGGCTGGAGCGAAGGCCCGTTCGAAGGCTGGCAGACGGCCGGCTGGAATCAGGTCGCCGAGTGGGTCCAGGAAGACATCGCGGCGGGCAAGGCGCTCGCCAACGTGCCGCTGCCATCGTGGGTGCTCGAAGGCGCGGTTGACGAGAAGGGCGGCGTGCATACGGCTGAAGGCTCATGGTCGCCGGCCACTAAGACCTTCGTGCCGCGCTCGTCGCTCGACGTGTACCGCAAGCAGGTGTTCCGCGCGCCGCTCGTCGGCGAAACCGGCGCCGATCCGAAGACCTACGGCAAGACGCTGTTCGAGACCGATGCGGTGCGCGCATGGGTAGACGATCGCGCGGGCGAGAACGACGTGCTGATCGTGTCGTTCACGAGCAAGATGAACACGATCGGACCGGCGGTGATCGACGGTCTGACGCAGGCGATCGAATTGGCCGAGAAGGACTACAAGGGCCTCGTCGTATGGCAGCCCACATCGCTGAAGCTCGGTACGCCGGGTGGTCCGTTCTCGGCGGGCGCGAACCTCGAAGAAGCGATGCCCGCGTTCATGATGGGCGGCGCGAAGGGCATCGAGCCGTTCGTGAAGAAATTCCAGCAGGGCATGCTGCGCGTGAAGTACGCGAACGTGCCGGTGATCTCGGCGATCTCGGGCATCGCGCTCGGCGGCGGCTGCGAACTCGCGCTGCATAGCGCGAAGCGCGTCGCGCACATCGAGAGCTATCTGGGTCTCGTCGAAGTCGGCGTGGGTCTGGTGCCGGCGGGCGGCGGCCTGAAGGAAGCGGCACTGCGCGCGGCCGAAGCGGCGAGCCAGGTCGGCGCCACGAACGACCTGCTGAAGTTCCTGCAGAAGTCGTTCGAGAACGCGGCGATGGCGAAGGTGTCGGCCTCCGCGCTCGACGCCCGCGCGATGGGCTACCTGAAGCCGTCCGACACGATCGTCTTCAACGTGTTCGAACTGCTCGACATCGCGAAGAAGGAAGCGCGCGCGCTCGCCGCGGCGGGCTACCGTGCGCCGCTGCGCGCGACCCAGGTGCCGGTCGCGGGCCGCTCGGCGATCTCGACGATCAAGGCGTCCCTCGTCAACATGCGCGACGGCCGCTTCATCAGCGAGCACGATTTCCTGATCGCGAGCCGCATCGCGGAAGCGGTGTGCGGCGGCGACGTCGAAGTGGGCAGCCTCGTCGACGAAGAATGGCTGTTGCAACTCGAGCGTCGCGCGTTCGTCGAGCTGCTCGGCACGCAGAAGACGCAGGAACGGATCATGGGCATGCTGCAGACCGGCAAGCCGGTGCGCAACTAAGCGGCTTGCCGACAAAGGAGATTCCCAAATGGCAAAGCAATTGCAGGACGCATATATCGTCGCCGCGAGCCGTACGCCGATCGGCAAGGCGCCGCGCGGCGTGTTCAGAAACACGCGTCCGGATGAGCTGCTGGTTCACGCGATCAGGTCGGCCGTCGCTCAGGTGCCCGGCCTCGACACCGGCGTGATCGAAGACGCGATCGTCGGTTGCGCGATTCCGGAAGCGGAGCAGGGTCTGAATGTCGCGCGGATCGGCGCGCTGCTCGCCGGACTGCCGAACACGGTCGGCGGCGTCACGGTGAACCGCTTCTGCGCGTCGGGTCTGACCGCGCTCGCGATGGCCGCGGACCGCATCCGCGTCGGCGAGGCGGATGCGATGATCGCGGGCGGCTGCGAATCGATGAGCATGGTGCCGATGATGGGCAACAAGCCGTCGCTGTCGCCGCATATCTTCGATCGCGACGAAGACGTCGGCATCGCGTACGGCATGGGCCTGACCGCGGAGAAAGTCGCCGAGCGCTGGAAGATCAGCCGCGAAGCGCAGGACGCGTTCTCGGTCGAATCGCACCGCCGCGCGATCGCCGCGCAGCAAGCCGGCGAATTCAACGACGAAATCGCCGCGTACATGCTCACCGAGCGTTTCCCCGATCTCGCGACCGGCGAGATCAGCGTGAAGGCGCGCGAGGTGAAGCTCGACGAAGGTCCGCGCGCGGACACGTCGATGGAGGGCCTCGCGAAGCTGCGCGCGGTGTTCGCGAACAAAGGCTCGGTCACGGCCGGCAACAGCTCGCAGACGTCGGACGGCGCGGGCGCGTTGATCGTCGTGTCGGAAAAAATCCTCAAGCAGTTCAACCTGACGCCGCTCGCGCGCTTCGTCAGCTTCGCGGTGCGCGGCGTGCCGCCGGAAATCATGGGCATCGGCCCGAAGGAAGCGATTCCGGCCGCACTGAAAGCCGCGGGCCTGGAGCAGGACGACCTCGACTGGATCGAGCTGAACGAGGCGTTCGCCGCGCAGTCGCTCGCGGTGATCCAGGACCTCGGCCTCGATACATCGAAGATCAACCCGCTCGGCGGCGCGATCGCACTGGGCCATCCGCTCGGTGCGACCGGCGCGATTCGTGCGGCGACTGTGGTGCACGGCCTGCGCCGCCGCAACTACAAATACGGCATGGTGACGATGTGCGTCGGTACTGGCATGGGCGCGGCGGGCATCATCGAGCGTCTGTGAGCCGCTGATCGAACGGGGGATCCTTCTGTGATCCACCAAGGACCGCGCAACGGTTCGCAGGCCGCGCGGCTTGCGAACCGTTTTTTGCATTCAGCAGGAGCACAAGGAGATGAACGGGATGACGACGGATATTCTGGTCGAGCGCGCCGACGCGGTACTGACCATCAGCTTCAACCGGCCCGGCAGGAAAAACGCGATCACGGCCGCGATGTATCAGACGATGGCCGACGCGCTCGTAGAAGCGCAGGGCGACGCGTCGGTGCGCGCGATCCTGATTCGCGGCAGCGCGGGCATGTTCAGCGCGGGCAACGATCTCGAGGACTTCATGAAGTCTCCGCCGGTTGGCGAAACCCCGCCGGTGTTCCAGTTCCTGCGCGCGCTATGTTCGGCGGAAAAACCGGTGGTGGCGGCGGTCGCGGGGCCGGCGGTCGGCGTCGGCACGACGCTGCTGCTGCATTGCGATCTGGTCTACGCGGCCGACACCGCGAGCTTTTCGCTGCCGTTCACGCAGCTCGGGCTGTGCCCGGAGGCAGCGTCGAGCCTGCTGCTGCAGCGCGCGGCGGGCTATCAGGCGGCGGCGGAAAAGCTGCTGCTCGGCGAGGCGTTCGACGCGGCCGAAGCGCACCGCATGGGCTTCGTGAATCGCGTGCTGCCGGCGGGCGAAGTCGACGCGTTCGCGGCGTCGCAGGCCGCGAAGCTGGCGGCGCTGCCGGCGTCGTCGTTGCGCGTCACGAAGAGCCTGATGAAGCGCGCAAGCCAGCAGGAACTGCAGACGCAGATGACCGAGGAAGCGGTGCACTTCGGCAAGATGCTGCTTGCGCCCGCAGCGCGCGAGGCGTTCAAGGCGTTCTTCGACAAGCGCAAGCCGGATTTTCGGCAGTTCGACTAGCGGCGGGCGGCGCAGGCGGGATTCGGGTGCGTTGCCGGTGAATCGCCGCTGCGCAGCTTCAATCGCTTAAACCTGCGGCTGCCACGTGTCGTAATCGACGTAGCTGCCTTCGCGGCAGAAGCTCACGAGCCGCACGCCTGCCTCACGCGCGATCGCAATCGCGAGCGACGACGGCGCCGAGATCGTCGCGACCATCGGCACGTCGACGCGCGCGGCCTTGCGTACCAGCTCGTAGCTCGCGCGGCTCGATAGAAACACGAAACCGTCGCGCGTATCGGCGCGGTCGAGCACGAGCTGGCCGATCAGCTTGTCGAGCGCGTTGTGGCGGCCGACGTCCTCGAATGCATAGTGGATCGCGCCTTGCGCATCACACCACGCGGCCGCGTGCAGGCCGCCCGTCAAACGAGTGAGCGCCTGGTGCTCGGGCAGCGCGCGCGCGGCGCGTGCGATCGCATCGGGCGCGAGCCGCTGCAAGAAGCCAGTGTCGGGTACACGCTGCGGTTTCAGATCCAGCAGATCGATGCTTTCGATGCCGCACACGCCGCAGCCGGTGCGCCCGGCGAGCGCGCGGCGCCTTTCCTTCAAACCGGCGAACGCCTGCTGCACGACCTGCAACTGCACCTCGGCATGCGGCAACTCGCCGTGCTCGTGCAGTTCGACCTCGATGTCCTGAATGTCGCTGCCGCGCTCGACGATCCCCTCCGAAATCGCGAAGCCGACCGCGAACGCTTCGAGATCGCGCGGCGTGCACATCATCACCGCGTGCGAGATGCCGTTGAACACGAGCGCGACCGGCCACTCCTGGCCGACGTGATCGGTGGCGGTTTCAACCACCGCGCCGCGATGGCGGCGCACTTCGAGTTGCACCGCGCCGGGTTGTTCGTCGGTGTCGAGGGCGTGGGGCTGATCGTTCGCCCGCCCGGTCTGGCGCCCGTTTTGCTGTCCGTTCAAGCTGCTTCACTCCTGTACCATGCCGCGCGTTCAAGTGCCCGCCGGGCTCGCCGTATGCTCTGCGGCGGCCGTCGCGCGGGCCGCCGTCGCGCGAATAAGGTTCTAAAATACCTCAAGCGACGCCCGCACGCTGTCCGCCATCGACAAGGAGCACTGACATGGGACTCAACGAAGCACCGCTTCTGTTCGACTTCGAAGTCGCGTCTTCGGAGAATTTCACTTATATCCCGATGTCGGTGCGCTTCAATCTCGACCGTTTCGGGCTGCGCATCACGCTCGCGCAATGGCAGCAGCTGCCGCTCGAAGACCGCAAGCTGCTCGCGCGTTTCCCGGTCGAAGACGATACGCAGATCGAGCCGAATTTCGATCACGCGCTGTTCGAAATGCTGCGCACGCACGCGAACGTCGAACCCGAGTGGTTCACGCCGGAGGAGTCGCCGGCCTGGCGTCAAACCGACAGCGTGCCCGACGGTGTCGCGCATCAGGCGGGGCTGGCCGGCCTCGCCGCGCCGAGCGTCGTGCGCTGGGCCGAGCTCGATCCATTCAAGCGCTATGTGCTCGCGAAGCTGTCGCGCAAGCCCGAGGCGAACCACGATTTCGTGCCGGCGATGAAGGAATTTGGAGCGGCCGGCTAGGTGCGGCCGGCTAGGCGCGGCCGGCCAGGTGCGGCCGGCCAGGCGCCCCGGAACTACGTGCAGCCTTTCCCCAATCCTCAGTTTTTTTCACGCCGACCCTCAACCCGCTTCCGATCGCTGCCGATATCCAAAGGTTGGCGCGTAAAAGAATTGCATCGATGCGGCCCGACGCACCGACCGCGAGCGCGCGCTCCCGCCCTCGGAACGATTGAACGTTCGGAACCCATGATTCCTTATTTTTCGAAGCGGCTGCTGATCAATATCGCAGTCGTGGTCGTCGCGGTCGGTGCGAACGCGTTCGTCGCGTACACGCAGATTCGCGGGCAGCGCGACGCCGATGCGCGCCTGCAGCGCTCGACCAGCGTGCACCAGAACCTCGATGCGTATCACGCCGCGCTCGCTAATGCGCTAGCCGCGCTGCACCGCCTGAAGGCATCGGGCAAGCCGGTGCCGCCCGACGCGGCCGCTTCGATGACGGAAACACTCGCGAGCCGCGAGCGCGCACTGCGCGACGAACTCGCGAGCGAGCCGTACATGTCGGCGGCGCTCGCCAGCCTGAGCGCGGCGCGGCACGGGTTGCAGGACGATATCGAGCACGCGCTGCGCAGCGACGCGAGCGGTGTGCGCGGCGCCGCCGGCGCGGCGTCGGACGCGGCCCCTTTCGACGCGCCATTCGACGCATCCGTCGACCGCTCCGTCGACACCGCGCCGCCAGATTCGCATCTCGGCCTCGCGCTCGAGCGTGTCGAAGTCGCGCTCGCCACGTTGCGCAGCGAGGAAAACCGCTCGTTGCAGACCTCGCTCGCGGCATCGGCGAGCGACAGCGAGCGCGCGATGTTCGTGCTGCTCGTGACGATGCTCACCGGCAGCGCGCTACTGTTCCTGACCGTCGGCGCGCGCGAGAACAGCGCTCGCGAGAAGCTGCGCAGCGCCCGCGCGCTGGTGCGCAACGACGAGCGTTTTCGCAGCCTGTTCGACGATCACACGGTGCCGATGTACATCATCGATCGCGACACGCTGCGCTTTCTCGCCGTCAACAAGGCCGCGATCCAGCAATACGGCTACACGGAAAGCGAGTTTCTCGGCATGACGATCCGGGCGATCCGCCCGAACTCCGGAATCGGCCGCCTGGAGACGCATCTGCACCGCAGCGCCGACCTCCGTCAGAGCCACACGATGGCGGGCGTCTGGCGGCATCGGCGCAAGGACGGCTCGATCTTCAGCGTGAACGTGTCGTATCACGCGCTGAACTTCATGGGCCGCGACGCCTCCTTCGTGCTGGCGGACGACGTGACCGACCAGATCAACGCCGAAGCAGAAGCGCAGCGCTCGAATCAGATGCTCGAAGCGGTGATCGACAACATTCCGCAGCGCATCTTCTGGAAGGACCTGAACTCGCGCTATCTCGGTTGCAACATGGCGTTCGCGCGCGATGCGGGGCTCGCGTATCCCGAGCAGGTGGTCGGCAAGACCGACGCCGATCTGGCGTGGCGCGCGTTCGCCGATCTGTTGACCGGGCACGATCGCGAAGTCGTGAGCACCGGCGTGCCGAAGATGAACTTCGAGGTCGACTTCGTGATCGACGGCGTGCATCGCACGACGGTCACGAGCAAGCTGCCGTTCACCGACGGCGACGGCCAGGTGATCGGCGTGCTGGGCTCGTACACCGACATCACCGAGCGCAAGCGCGCCGATCTCGCGCTGCGTCTGCAAAGCCGTGCACTCGACGCGAGCGTCAACGCGATCCTGATCACCGCGCCGTCGCCGTCGGGCAATCTGATCGAATACGTAAATCCGGCGTTCATGCGCATCACCGGCTACGATCCCGCCGAGGTGATCGGCCACGACTGCCGCGTGCTGCAACGCGACGACCGTGACCAGGAAGGCGTCGCGTTGATCCGCGAGGCGCTCGCGGCGAATCGCGAGGTCAGCGCGGTGGTGCGCAACTATCGCAAGGACGGCGCGCTGTTCTGGAATCAGCTGTTCATCGCGCCGGTGCCGAACGCGGAAGGCGTGATCACGCATCATATCGGCGTGATCAACGACGTGACCGAGCTGATCCGCTATCAGGAACAGCTCGAATACCAGGCCAACTACGACGGCCTCACGCGGCTGCCGAATCGCAACCTGCTGCGCGACAGACTCGAACATGCGCTCGTCGTCGCGCAGCGGCACCATACGGGCGTCGCGGTCGTGTTCCTCGATCTCGACGGCTTCAAGAACGTCAACGACAGCCTCGGCCATAGCGTCGGCGACCGGCTGCTCGGCGTGGTCGCCGAACGGCTCGCGCGCTGCTCGCGCACCAGCGACACGGTTGCGCGCCACGGCGGCGACGAGTTCGTGATCGTGATGACCGACACCGTCGACGAGCAATCGCTGATCACGTGGATGGAGCGCGCGCGTGCGTCGATCGCCGAGCCGGTGTGGCTCGACGGCACCGAGCTGTACGTCGGCTGCAGCATGGGCGCGAGCCTGTTCCCACAGGACGGCGAGGATGCCGAAACGCTGATGAAGAAGGCCGACGTCGCGATGTACCGCGCGAAGGACATGGGACGCAACACTTTCCAGTTCTATCAGCCGGAGATGAACGCGAGCGCGGGCGCGCGCCTGAATCTCGAACGACGCCTGCGCCGCGCGCTGCGCGACAAGGAGTTCTTGTTGCACTATCAGCCGCAGGTCGATATCGGCAGCGGACAGATCGTCGGTATCGAGGCGCTGGTGCGCTGGCACGATCCCGAGGTCGGGCTCGTGCCACCGTCGTCGTTCATTCCGCTGGCCGAGGAAAGCGGGCTGATCGGGCCGCTGTCGGAGTGGGTGCTGCGCGAGGCATGCCGCCAGAACAAGGCGTGGCAGGATCAGGGCTTGCCGCCGGCACGCGTGTCGGTGAATCTGTCCGCGCGCGTGTTCCAGCAGCGCGATATCGCGAAGCTCGTCATGCAGGTGCTCGACGAGACAGGGCTCGAACCGAAGTATCTCGAACTCGAGCTGACCGAAAGCACGATCATGCGCAACGCGGAAGAAGCGGTGTCGATGCTCAACGAGCTGCACGCGCTCGGCATCGGTCTCGCGATCGACGACTTCGGCACCGGCTATTCGAGCCTCAGCTATCTGAAGCGCTTCCCGGTGGACCGGTTGAAGATCGACCGCTCGTTCGTATCGGATATCGGTGTGTCGGGCGACGACGAGACGATCACGTCGGCGATCATCGCGCTCGCGCATTCGCTGAAGCTGCAGGTGATCGCCGAGGGCGTGGAAACGTCCGCGCAACTCGAGTTCCTGAAGGAACGCGCGTGCGACGAAATGCAGGGCTTCTATTTCGCCAGGCCGCTATCGACGGAAGCGATTTCCGAGCTGCTGCACGGCGGGTTGGTGCGGGAGCTGGAGCCGGCGTGAGGCGAGCGTGACGTGCGGTGCCCGGTGTCGCCGCCGGGCGCCGCGTGGTGCCGCGTGGTGCCGCGTGTTGCATTAGCCGCCGGTCACTCCGCCGGTGTGTCCTTGAACACTGGCAGGCTTTCCGCGAACGCGGAAAACTTCTCGAGCCGCGGATGATCGTCCTTGCTGACCGTCTCCGGCAGCATCATGTGCGTGAACTGCCATGCGACGGCGACGGCCACGTCCGCCGCGCTGAACTGCTGCTGTGCATCGGGCAGTGGCCCTTCTCCCAACTCGTGTTCGAGTCCGGCATAGGCGGCGAGCAGTTGCGCGCGCACGCGCTCGACCCACGGTTCATGCTGCTTCTCCTGAGGCCGCAGATTGCGCTCATAGACGATCTGCACGCTCTTTTCGCACGCGGCGAGCGCGAGACCCGTCAGACGCGCGGCGCGCAACGCCGCGTCGGCTTGCGTCGGGAACAGCTGGGTGGGACCGGCGAGCGTCGCCAGATACTGCAGGATCACCGTCGAGTCCATCAGGATTGCGCCGTTTTCGGCGACGAGCGTCGGCGCCTTGACGACCGGGTTGATCTTCGCGAATTGGTCGTAGGTGCGGAATACCGAAATCGACTGGTGTTCGAAGTCGAGCGCGAGCAGCTTCATGCAGATGGCGACGCGCCGCACGTAGGGCGAGTCGAGCATTCCGATCAGTTTCATCTCGTTTCCATTAGAAGAGCGACTATGGGGCGCCCGGGCCTCGTGCGCTGATCGGCTGAAACGGCTAGCGGGTGGCGCGGCGCGTGACGCGTGGAACCGCTAGCTTAAGCATCCTCGCAGACTCAGTCCAGCACGGGCAGCGCGCGCGGACGGCGGTCGCTGTCGGTGGCGACGTAGGTGAGGATCGCTTCCGTGACCTTGACGACTTCCTGCGAGAGCCTCATTCGCTGCGCGTAGACCTCGACCGACACCGTCACCGACGTATTGCCGGTCTTCACGATGTCCGCGTAAAAGCTGAGCAGATCGCCGACGAACACCGGCTGCTTGAACAGGAAAGAATTGACCGCGATCGTCGCGACCCGCCCATTCGCGCGACGGCTTGCCGGAATCGAGCCGGCGATGTCGACCTGTGCCATGATCCAGCCGCCGAACACGTCGCCATGAATGTTCGCGTCCGATGGCTGCGGCATCACGCGCAGCGCGCACGGCTTGGACGGAAGTTGAAGAAGATCGGTCATCGGGACATCCTTGGGAAACGTATTCGACCGTGGGCCATGAAAAGCGGCACCAGCCGGCTTCTGCGACAATACGAAGATCAGGAATTGTACGGGAAAGCGCCCAGCGAAGCGCGCGAGCCGCGCGCCGCTGCGAACTCTGGCAGTTCCACACTCTCCTCACGATTTATGCGCCGCACGCCTTCGTCCGAACCCTCGCCGATTTCCACCCAACCCCGCAACGACTGGCAGACGATCCTGTCGCTGCTGCCGTATCTCGCGACCTACAAATGGCGGGTCGGCTTCGCGCTCAGCTGCCTGATCGGCGCAAAGGTCGCGAACCTCGGCGTGCCGATCGTGATGAAGCGTATCGTCGACAGTCTCGCGTCGGTCCGGCATCTGACCGCGCTCGGCCGCGCGCAGGACGCGCCCGGCATCGTACTGCTCGGCGGCGTCGGGTTGCTGGTGGTCGCGTATGCGGTGGTGCGGCTATCGACGTCGCTCTTCACCGAGTTGCGCGAAATGCTGTTTTCGAAAGTGACCGAAAGCGCGGTGCGCCAACTCGCGCTGAAGGTGTTCCGCCATCTGCACGGGCTGTCGCTGCGCTTTCATCTGGAGCGGCAGACGGGCGGCATGTCGCGCGATATCGAACGCGGCACGCGCGGCATCACGCAGCTGATTTCCTATTCGCTGTACAGCATCCTGCCGACGCTCGTCGAAGTCGGTCTCGTGCTCGGCTTTTTCGTCGTCAAATACGAGGCCTATTACGCGATCGTCACGTTCGTCGCGCTCGCGGTGTACATCGCGTTCACGGTGAAGGTCACCGAGTGGCGCACGCACTTTCGCCGCACGATGAACGAGCTCGATTCGAAGGCGAATTCGCGCGCGATCGACTCGCTGCTCAACTACGAGACCGTCAAGTACTTCGGCAACGAGGAGTGGGAAGCGAGCCGCTACGACGAAAACCTGAAGCGCTATCGCGCGGCGGCGATCAAGTCGCAGCGCTCGCTGTCGGCGCTGAACTTCGGGCAACAGGCGATCATCGGCACGGGGCTCGTGTTCATCCTTTGGCGCGCGACGCAGGGCGTGATGGCCGGGCGTCTGACGCTCGGCGACCTGGTGCTGATCAACACCTTCATGCTGCAGCTGTATATTCCGTTGAATTTTCTCGGCGTGGTTTATCGCGAGCTGAAGCAGAGCCTGACCGACATGGACCGCATGTTCTCGCTGCTCGGCGCGCCGCAGGAAGTGCCCGACGCGCCCGACGCGGTGGCCTTGCAGGTCAGCGGCGCGCAGCTGCGCTTCGACGATGTGAGTTTCGCGTACGAGCCTGCGCGGCAGATTCTGCACGGCGTGAGCTTCACGATCGCGGCCGGCACGACGACGGCGGTGGTCGGCCATAGCGGCTCGGGCAAGTCGACGCTCGCGCGGCTGCTGTTCCGCTTCTACGATCTCGACCGCGCGACGGGCGGCGCGATCCGGATCGACGGGCAGGATATTCGCGACGTCACGCAGGATTCGCTGCGCGCGTCGATCGGCATCGTGCCGCAGGACACGGTGCTGTTCAACGATTCGATCTACTACAACATCGCGTACGGGCGGCCGTCGGCGACGCGCGACGAAGTGATCGCGGCGGCGCGCGCCGCGCATATCCACGAGTTCATCGAGAGTCTGCCGAAGGGCTACGACACGCCGGTTGGGGAACGCGGACTCAAGCTCTCCGGCGGCGAGAAACAGCGCGTCGCGATCGCGCGGACAATACTCAAGAATCCGCCGATCCTGCTGTTCGACGAAGCGACGTCCGCGCTCGATTCGCGCTCCGAGCGCGCGATCCAGCATGAGCTCGACCTGATTGCGCGCGAGCGCACGACGCTGATCATCGCGCACCGGCTGTCGACGGTCGTGCATGCGCAGCAGATCATCGTGATGGACAAAGGGCGCATCGTCGAGCGCGGCACGCACGCCGAGCTGTTGCGCGCGAACGGTCTGTTCGCGCAGATGTGGGCGTTGCAGCAGCGCGCCGCGCAGACACCGGAGGTGGTGGAAGGGGCGGAAGCCGTCGGCGCGAGCGAGAGCCCGGCGAAGTGAAGCTCAGCGCGAGCGCAACAGCCGATCGAGCACTTCCAGCTGCGCCTGCGTGCCGACGTTCTCCCACACGCCTTCATACAGCTCGCCGCTCGCGAGCCCACGCGCGATGGTCCCGCGGTAATACGGGCTCAGCGCGCGCCGCGTGCCGCGCGGCAGATGCCGGAACATGCGCGTGTCGTACAGCCCGAAACTGCCGAACGTGACGCGCGGCTGCGCCTCGAGCGACAGCATGCCGTCGACGAGACCAAAGTCGCCGTTCGGGTGAAACGCCGGATTCGGCACCATCACCAGATGCATGCCGGGTTCGGGCAGCGCCTTCAGCTGGCCGGCGCGTGCGTGCAGCGCGGCGTAGTCGTACTCGCTGTACACGTCGCCGGCCACCGCGACGAACACGTGGTCCGCGCCGTCGTCTGCTAGTAGCGGCAGCGCCTGCGCGATGCCGCCCGCGGTCTCCAGCGCCTCGTGCTCGGGCGAGTAGCGCAACTCGACGTGCCAGCGCGAACCGTCGCCGAGCGCGGCTTCGAGCTGCGCGCCGAGCCACGCATGATTAATCACGATGCTGCGGATGCCGGCGCGCGCGAGCCGTTCGATCTGCCACACGATCAGCGGCTTGCCGCCCACTTCGAGCAAGGGCTTCGGGCACGCGTCCGTCAACGGACGCATGCGCTCGCCGCGGCCCGCGGCGAAAATCATCGCTTTCTTTACGGACATCGTCATCGGTCAGAAGGTGTAGCCGATTTCCTGCGCGCGGCCTGCGAGGTCGTCGAGCAGTTTCGCGAACCCGCGCAGCGGCGCGTAACGCTCCGCCACCTTGCGTGCATAGCCGATGAAGCGCGGCAGGTCGTTCATGTAGTGCGCCTTGCCGTCACGGTAGTTGATGCGGCAGAACAGGCCGAGCACCTTGATGTGCCGCTGCAGTCCCATCCATTCGAGCTGGCGGTAGAACTCGCCGAAATCGGCATCGACCGGCAGGCCGGCTTTTTTCGCGCGCTCCCAGTAGTACGCGAAGCAGTCGAGCTCGAACGCCTCGTCCCAGCTGAGGAACGCGTCGCGCAGCAGCGATACGACGTCGTACGTAATCGGTCCGTACACCGCGTCCTGGAAGTCGAGCACGCCGGGGTTCGCCGGGTTGGGCGCCGAGGCGATCATCAGATTGCGCGGCATGAAATCGCGCAGCATGAAGCTTTGCGGCTGCGCGCGCGCGCTCGCGATCAGCAGCGCGAACGTGCGATCGAGCTGCGCGCGCGTGGCGGCGTCGACCTCGCGGCCGAGGTGCCGGCCGATGAACCACTCGGGCATCAGCTCCATCTCGCGGTGCAGGAACGCTTCGTCGAACGGCGGCAGCACGTCTTCGCGCGACGTGAGCTGCCAGCGGATCAGCGCGTCGAGCGCGTCGCGCATCAGCGTGCGAGCCGCGCGCGTGTCGCACGCGGCCTGCGCGTCGGTTAGCGCGCCGAGGTACGACGCGGTGCCGAGATCGGTGACGAGCATGAAGCCCGCGTCGAAGTCGACCTCGAGCACGCGCGGCACGTGTACGCCGGCGGCCTCGAGCAATTGCGCGATCTGCGCGAATTCGCGGCATTTTTCGGGCGGCGGCGCGTCGACGGCGATCAGCGTGGCCGCGCCATTGCCTTGCGCCGCCTTACCGGCGAGCCGGAAATAACGGCGGAAACTGGCGTCGGACGAGGCCGGAACGAGGGTGTCGGGCTCGAGCGCATGGCGCGCCGCGTGGCCTTGCAACCAGGCCTTGAGCAGGGAGAGACGGGTGTCGGTGAAGTCTTGGGTGGAAGGCAGCGTCATGAAAAGCGGCGGCAAATTCTTGGGGACAACGTCTTGCCATATAATACCCCACGACTTTTTTGACGCGACTCACACGCCAGCTTTCGCGTGCTCCGTTTCACCGCCCGCCTTATCACTCGGCAAATTGGGAATCCAGACATGCAGCCGACTCTTCGGGTCGCGGTGTGCAGGCGGTGGATCGTGACGGCGGAAGCTTGCGCACGGGTCGACTCGCCAAACGATACATGCCGCCTAGACAGCTTTCCGATACCACTCCTTCCTGTGCAGTAGTGCCGCGCAAAAGGCGGCTCGTCGCGGCGTTGATCGCCGTTCCGGGTCTGATGCCCGCGCTTGCGCACGCCCAGTTGACGGGGGAAGCTGCGCAACCGCAAGCGGTCTACCCGCCGTGGGGCATGCAGCTTGCCCCGCAGCTCGAAGAGCATCCGTTGCAAACGGGCCAGCGGCCGGCCACCTTCGTGCTCGGCGACCACGCGAGCGGCACGATCGACCAGGATCTGGCCGCCAAGGGCTCGGCCGAAGTGCGCCACAACACGGCCGTGATCAAGGCCGACGCGCTGCACTACGACCAGGACACGGACATGGCCGATGCGTACGGCAATGTCCACGTGATCAATACCGGCAATACCTTCATCGGACCCGAAGCGCATCTGCGCGTCGATTCGACCGAAGGCTTCATGACCGCGCCGAAGTATCGCTTCACGCTGACGGGCGGCTCGGGCAGCGCGCAGCGCGTCGACCTGCTCGACGCCGAGCGCTCGGTGTTCACGAAGGGCACCTACACGGCGTGCGCGTGCACGGACAATCCGGCCTGGTACATCAAGGGCAGCGAGTTCGATTTCGACACCGGCGCGGACGAAGGCGTCGCCTATAACAGCGTGCTGTTCTTCCAGGGCGTGCCGGTGTTCGCGTCGCCGTGGCTGTCGTTCCCGCTGTCGGGCGATCGGCGCAGCGGCCTGTTGCCGCCCACGTTCTCGCTGAGCTCGACGAACGGCTTCGAGCTGTCGGTGCCGTATTACTTCAACATCGCGCCGAATCGCGATCTGACGGTCACGCCGCGTCTGATCTCGAAGCGCGGTGTGCAGTTGCAGAGCACGTTCCGCTATCTGTCGCCGACGTATTCCGGGTCGATCACCGGTGAATTTCTGCCCGACGATCACCTGACGAAGACCAACCGCTACGCGCTGTACATCCAGCACAACCAGAATTTCGGTAACGGCTTCGGCGGCTACATCTATTACAACAAGGTTTCGGACAACACCTATCCGGAAGACCTGTCGTCGTCGGTCAACCAGTTCATGAACGGCACCCAGCTCCTGTATCAGCAGGAAGCCGGGTTGACCTACAACAACGGACCGTGGTCCGTGCTCGCGCGTGAGCAGCACTGGCAGACGCTGCAGCCGTCGGTCGCGCCGTACGGCCGCGAGCCGCAGTTGAACGTGAAGTACGCGAAGTACAACATCGGCGGCTTCGATTTCGGCGCCGAGGCCGACTACACGAACTTCCGCATCACCACCGCGGATCTGAGCGAAGGCCAGCGGGTGCTGTTCAACCCGTACCTGTCATATTCGGTGGTGGGGCCGGGCTACTTCGTCACTCCGAAGGTGCAGTGGCACTTCGCGTCGTACAACCTGAACAACATCGGCACCGATCTGGCGAACGTGCCGGGGGCGCAGAAGAATTTCACCGAGTCGATCCCGACCTTCACGTTCGACACGGGACTGATCTTCGAGCGCTCGGTGCGCATTTTCGGCGCGGACTATATCCAGACGCTGGAGCCGCGCCTGTACTACGTGTACACGCCGTACCGCAACCAGAACAACGCGCCGCTGTTCGATACCGCCGAATCCGACTTCGGTCTCGCGGAAATCTTCACGCCGAATACGTTCGTCGGTAACGACCGGATCGCCGACGCGAACCGCGTGACCGTCGGTCTCACGACGCGCTTCATCAACCCGTCCACCGGCGACGAACGCGCGCGCTTCGTGATCGCGCAGCAGTATTACTTCCAGGATCAGCGCGTCACGCTGACGCCGACCCAGACCAGTACCCAGGCCACGCACTCGGACCTGATCGCGGGTGCGTCGATCAAGCTGGGCGCCGGTTTCGCTTCGGAAACGGCGTTCCAATATAATGCGGACAATAACCAGCTCACGAAAACGAGTGTCGGTTTCGGGTTCAGTCCGGAGAGCGGCAAGGTCATCAACGTCGCATACCGCTATACGCGCGCCAACACCACGCTCGACAACCAGCCGATCAATCAGGTGCTGATTTCGGGCCAATGGCCGCTGTCGCACCGGATGTACGGGGTCGGCCGGTTCAATTACGACCTGGGTGGCCACCGTGTCGTCGACGGCCTGATCGGCCTCCAATACGACGCGGACTGCTGGACGCTCGGCGCCGGCATCCAGCGCTATGCGAACGGCCTGAACACGTCGGGACAGAATCAGTCGAGCACGCGGTTTCTGGCGCAGTTGACGTTCAAGGGCTTGTCGAGCGTCGATAACGGGCTGATGACCGCGTTCCGCAGCAGCGTGGCCGGCTATACACCGCTGCCGCCGCCGCCGCCGCCGGAGTCGCGGTTCACCAACTACGAATGACGGTCGCCCGGTCATTCACGGCTTGCGAAAAGACGGGCGAAGCGCCCGACATCATTGGAGTATCTGTGGCAATCATGAAACAGCTTCGCTTGGCAATACTCGCGGCGGGTCTCGCCGCCGCGGCGTCCTTCGTTCCAGTTGCGTCGGTACAGGCGCAGGCATTGGGCGGCAATAGCGGCCAGACGGTCGATACCATCGCCGCGGTGGTCAACAACGGTGTCATCACGCAGCGCGAACTCGACGAACGGGCCGGCCTGATCGCGCACCGGCTGAACCAGCAGAACGCCCCGGTGCCGCCGGCGGACCAACTGCGCCAGCAGGTGCTCACGCAGATGGTGCTCGAGCGCATCCAGCTGCAAAAGGCCAAGGAAGACGGCATCACCATCGACGACGCAGCCGTGCAGCGCACGCTCGAGCGTCTCGCGCAGGCGAACAACATGTCGGTCCAAATGTATCGCGCGCGCATCGAGGCGCAAGGCGTGCCCTGGACCACCTTCTCGAACGACGCCCGCACGGAGCTGACGCTGTCGCGTCTGCGCGAGAAGGAAGTGGATAGCAAGATCACGGTGACGGACGCCGAGGTCGCGAACTACATCGCCAGCCAGCGCGGCCCGGGCGTCGGCCAGACGAACGACCTGCACGTGCAGCACATTTTCGTGAAGGCGCCGCTGAACGCGTCGGAGACCGACATCGAGGCGGCGCAGAAGAAGGCCGAAGGGCTGCTCGCGGAAGCGAAGGGCGGCGCGGATTTCGAAAAGCTGGCGAAAGCCAATTCGCAGGCGCCGGACGCGTCGAAAAACGGCGGCGATCTCGGCTTCCTCGCGCCGTCGAAGCTGCCGCCCGAGTTCGTGAAGGCCGCGTCGGCATTGCGTCCGGGTGAGGTCAATCCGGATCTGGTCCGCACCAACGACGGCTTCGAAATCGTGCGCCTCGTCGAGCGCCGCGCCGGCCAGGGCAACAGCTCGGACGCGCCGAAGCTCGTGCAGACGCATGTGCGCCACATTCTGCTGCGCGTCGGCGACGGTCTATCCGAACCGCAGGCACGCCAGAAGCTGCTCGACATCCGCAACCAGATTGCCGCGGGCGGCGACTTCACGAAGTTCGCGCGCACTTACTCGCAGGACGGCTCGGCGTCGCAAGGCGGTGACCTCGGCTGGATCAGCCCGGGCGAGACGGTGCCCGAGTTCGAGCGCGCGATGAACTCGCTGCAGGACAACCAGATCAGCGAGCCGGTGCGCAGCGAATACGGCTACCACCTGATCCAGGTGCTCGGCCGCCGCGATGCGGAAGGCTCGGTTGCGCAGCAGATGGATCTCGCGCGTCAGGCCATTGGCCAGCGCAAGGCGGAACAGGCTTACGCCGACTGGCTGCGCGAGCTGCGCGACACCGCATACGTCGAAGTGAAGCCGACCACGGCGAGCGTGCAGTAACGGAGCGAAGGCCATGACGAGCGCTACCCAGTCCACCCTCCGCCCGCTGCAGATCGCGATCACGACCGGCGAGCCCGCCGGCGTCGGTCCCGAGCTGACCGCGCAGGCGCTGGCGGGCGCGGCGGCGCATTGGCCTCACGCGCAGTTCACCGTGCTCGGCGATGCGCGGCTACTCGCTGAGCGGGCGGGCGCGGTCGGCGTCGATTGGGCCGCGTTGCTCGCTCAGGGTCCGCGCGTGCGGCTCGAGCATCACGCGCTCGGCACACCAGCGCGGGCGGGCAAGCTCGACGCCGCGAACGGCCGCTATGTGCTCGATCTTCTCGATGCGGCGATCGACGGCGCGGTGGCCGGCACGTTCGACGCGATCGTCACCGCGCCGCTGCAAAAAAGCACGATCAACGACGCCGGAGTGCCGTTCACCGGACACACCGAATATCTGGCCGAGCGCACCCATACGCCGCGCGTCGTGATGATGCTCGCGGGCATCGGCAAGCGGCCGCTGCGCGTCGCGCTCGCGACCACGCATCTGCCGTTGAAGGACGTGTCGGCCGCCCTGACGATCGAAAGCCTCGTTGCAACGCTGCGCATCATCGATCACGACCTGCGTCACCACTTCGGCTTGCCCGCGCCGCGCATCCTCGTGACGGGGCTCAATCCGCACGCGGGCGAAAACGGCTATCTGGGCCGCGAGGAAATCGACGTGATCACGCCGGCGTTGCAGCAGGCGAACGGCGAGGGCATCGACGCGCGCGGTCCGTATCCGGCTGACACGCTGTTCCAGCCGCGCTATCTCGACGAAGCCGACTGCGTGCTCGCGATGTTCCACGACCAGGGCCTGCCGGTGCTGAAATTCGCGACGTTCGGCGAAGGGATCAACGTGACGCTCGGCCTGCCGATCATCCGCACGTCGGTCGATCACGGCACCGCGCTCGATCTGGCCGGCACCGGCCGCGCCGACGCGGGCAGCCTGATGGCCGCGATCGACACGGCGGTGTCGATGGCGCAGCATCGTCGCGCGGGCTGACGCGAGGGTGATGTGAGCGGGTGCGGCGCGCGTGACGCGCCGCGCGGCGATGGGTTCCCTCCGGTACGTCTTTCATTCTCAAGCAGTTTTCTTTCTAGCGTTTCTTCGATGTCCACCAGCAGACAGCAAGGCCGGCACCAGGGCCATCTCGCACGCAAGCGTTTCGGTCAGAACTTTCTGGTCGACATGGGCGTGATCGATTCGATCGTCAACGTGATCCGGCCGCAGCGCGGCGAGCGCATGGTCGAAATCGGTCCGGGCCTCGGCGCGCTGACCGAGCCGCTGATCGAGCGGCTCGCAACCCCCGAGTCGCCGCTGCACGCGGTTGAACTCGACCGCGATCTGATCGGCCGTCTGAAGACGAAGTTCGGCGACCTGCTCGAACTGCACGCGGGCGACGCGCTCGAGTTCGACTTCGGCTCGCTCGCGGCACCCGGCGACAAGGCGTCGCTGCGCATCGTCGGCAATCTGCCGTACAACATTTCGAGCCCGCTGCTGTTTCATCTGGCGACGTTCGCGGAGCGCGTGATCGATCAGCACTTCATGCTGCAGAACGAGGTGGTCGAGCGGATGGTCGCGGAGCCGGGCACGAAGGCGTTCGGCCGCCTGTCGGTGATGCTGCAATACCGCTACGTGATCGACAAGCAGCTCGATGTGCCGCCCGAGTCATTCCAGCCGCCCCCGAAGGTCGATTCGGCGATCGTGCGGATGATCCCGTACGAGCGGCACGAACTGGCGGTGGTCGATGAAAACGTGCTCGGCGAGGTGGTGACGGCGGCGTTCTCGCAGCGTCGCAAGATGCTGCGCAACGCGCTTGCCGCACTGCGCGATACCGTCGATTTCGATGCGCTCGGCTTCGATCTGCAACGCCGCGCGGAGGACGTGCCGGTCGCCGAATACGTGAGCGTGGCGCAGGCGGTGGCGGCGCACTCGGCGGCTGCGGCTGCGCCGGAATAAGCGCGGCGCCGCGCTCAAGCCGCTTGCCGCTTCGCCGGCGCATTGACCAGCGCGATGCCGGCCAACACGAGCAGCGCGGCGATCAGAAAGCGCGCGCTGAACGACTCGCGCAGAAGCAGTACGCCGAAGGTCACGCCAAAGAGCGGCGTCAGAAACGAAAACACCGACAGACGCGACGCAATATAACGCGTGAGTAGCCAGAACCACAGCAGATAGCTGACGAACGCGACGATCACTGCCTGATACGCGAGACTCGCGAGCGCGAGCGGCGTCACGTTTTCCACGCGCACCTGGCCGAGTCCGAACGCCAGTGCGAGCAGCACCACCGCCGACACCATGAGCTGATAGAACAGGGTCTTGCTCGCGCTCGTATGCGCGAGCCGCGAACCGCGCACCACGACGGTAGTCGCGGCCCATGCGATGCCGGCGAGCACACCGAGCGCATCGCCGGCGGCGCCCGCGAGCGTCGAGCCGTGAGACGCGCTTGCGCCCGGACCTGCGCCAGGACCGGCGTGTGGACCGGCATGCAGGAAGCCGTCCGCGAACGCGAGCGCCATCCCGGCAAACGCGACGATAATGCCCAGCCACTGAATGCGGCGCATCCGTTCGCCGTCGACAAACCAGTGCAGGCCGAGCGCCGTGAAGCACGGTGCCGTGTAAAGAAACACCGCCATGCGTGACGCGCTCGTCAGCGTCAGGCCGAGAAAGATGCAAATGAATTCGGTTGCGAACAGCATGCCCGCGAGCAGGCCCGCGCCGAGCGTGCCGTCGTCGCGAAAGAGCGGTGTGCCGCGCGAGCGCGCCCACGCCCACACGAGCACCGCCGCGATCGTCGAGCGCAGCCCCGCCTGAAAGACCGGCGGCACCGCCGCATTGGTGGTCTTGATCGCGACCTGCTGAAGTCCCCAGATGGCACAGAGGCCGACCATCAGGAGGATCGCAAAGCTATCCGGGGCGCGGCGCGTGGGCAGGACGGTGGTGGTGCTCATGGACGATGTGGTGGCGATGCGGCGACGTGAAGAGGGCGCGGCGAGCCGGCGGGTCCGGTGCGCGACGCAGGCCATACGATAGCAAGCACCGGCGGTCAAAGTCGATCGCAGCGCGACTCCTGCGCGCCACCGGGCATCAGTCGACGCGTCCCTTCTTCTGGATCAGCTCGATCTTGTAGCCGTCCGGATCGGCGACGAACGCGATGACCGTCGTGCCGTGTTTCATGGGTCCCGCCTCGCGAGTCACCACACCCCCGCGTTTCTTCACTTCATCGCACGCCGCATACGCGTCGTCGACCTCGAGCGCGATGTGGCCGTAGCCGGTTCCGAGGTCGTACTTGCTCGTGTCCCAGTTGTGAGTGAGTTCGATCGCCGCGCCTTCCGATTCGTCCTCGTAGCCGACGAATGCGAGGGTGAACTTGCCGTCCGGATAGTCGCTCTTTCGAAGCAGGCGCATGCCGAGAACTTCCGTGTAGAAACGGATCGACGCGTCCAGATCACCGACTCGAAGCATGGTATGCAAGATTCGCATGAATAGTCCTTTAGTGGTTGGTCGATAAATGCATTGACTTGCGGCAATTGTAAATGATTGCCTCAAACCTCGGCGCGAAGCGGCGCGGCGCGGCCGTCCCGCGGATTCCGGCACCACGCTCCGCATCCCTGCTTCGGTCCGACATATTCGGACAAAAAAGAGGCGGCAATAGGGGTTGTGTCCAGTTGCCCGATTGATATTCGTGCCCAAAACTCATCTTCAATCCGATTTGTCAGATCGTGGTCTGATATATCGGACAACCCAGCGTGACCCGGCGAGTTTCGAGCGTGCCGAAAGGCGCTGAAGCCGATTCGTCCGCTCCGGAATACTCCTCTGCGCTTAGGACCCTGCACATGAAACTTGCCCAACGAGGCGCCAAAGCCGCCTTTCCGTTCGCAATCGCTGGCTTGCTGGCAATCACTGGCTGCACCAAGGTCTCCACGCCGGAGCAGAGCGCAGCGGCATCGCCGTCGACGCTTCAGGCCGTGTTGCAGCGGGGCACGCTGCGCGTCGGCGACTGTCTGACGTTCGCGCCATTCGGGTTCTATAACAAGGACGGCCAACCGGACGGCTATGACGTGGACCTCGCGAAGGAACTCGCGAAGCAGATGGGGGTGAAGCTCGAGGTCGTGAATACGACGAGCGCGAACCGGATTCCGAACCTGCAGACCAGCAAAGTGGACGTCGTGTTCTGCAATTTCACGCGGAATCTGGAGCGCGCGAAGGTGATCGAATTCACGGCCCCCTACGTGGTGGCCAGCGAAGCGCTGCTGGTCAGAAAAAATAGCGGCGTTCAGTCGGTCAAGGACATGGGCGGTCGCACGATTGCGACGGTCAAGGGCTCGACCAACGGCGACGAAGTTCGCTCGCTGAATATCCCGATCAAGATCCAGGAGTACGACAGCTCGCAGGCCGCGATTCTCGCCGTCAAGCAGGGGCAGGCCGACGCGATGATCGAGGACAACAACTTCCTTGCGTATCAGGCCAAGCTCGACCCTGAGCTCGCGGTGACGAACGAAGCGCTGGTGCCGCTCGAATACAACGCGTTCGGGGTCAAGGCCGGTGATCAGGAATGGCTCAATTACCTGAATCTGTTCCTCTTCAACATCAATGCATCGAAGCTGAACGCGCAGCTCTACAACAAGTGGTTCGGCACCGATCCGCGCTACCCGCTCAATCCGCAATTTTAACGAGCGGCAGATGCCGATATCTGACGAAGCCCGAACGGTGGAGAGTACGCGATGAGTTACGAGTGGCTGACTTTGTGGGGCTACGTACCCGAGTTCCTGAGCGCGAGCTGGCTGACCTTGCAGGTGACCGTGCTGGCATTCGTCCTGGCGGTACTGCTTGGTTTGCTGACCGCGCTCGCCAGTGCTTCTCCGCTCGCGCTGATTCGGTGGATTGCTCGTGGCTACGTTGAGATCATCCGCAATACGCCTGTGCTCCTGCAGATCTTCATCGTTTTCTTCGGCTTGCCATCGGCGGGTATTTCGCTCGACGCATACTGGGCGGGCGTCATTGCACTCGGCGTGAACGTTGGTGCCTACCTGTCGGAAGTGTTCCGCGCCGGCATACAGTCGGTGCCGCGCGGCCAACTCGAGGCCGCCGGCATTCTCGGACTGGAGCCCGCGCAGATCTTCGCCGAGGTCGTGCTGCCGCAGGCCACCCGCGCGGTCTATCCGGCCATCGTCAACTACCTGATCCAGTTGCTGCTCGGTACCTCGCTGCTGTCCGCCATTGCGTTGCCGGAGTTGACCGGCACGGCGACCGTGATCAACTCGCGCACGCTTCTCTACCTTCAGACGTTCAGCGTGACGCTCGTCGCGTATCTCGTGCTCAGTAACGTACTGTCCTGGCTTGCGGGCCAGCTCGGAGCGCGGATCTTTCATCCTCCCCTCGCGATGCCGGCGCGCACCGGTTTCGGCGGAGGTTTCATGCGCCGGACGAAGCGGGCCTGATTACCGGATTGGAGTTGGATCATGTCAGTCGAATTGCTGAAAACCAGTTTCTCCATCCTGCTGCAAGGTCTGTTGATGACGCTGCTGCTCTCAGTTACGGCCATCGTGGGCAGCACGCTGATCGGCCTTTTCGCCGCGGTATTGCGCTCGTTCGGACCGTGGGGCACGTCCCGCATCGCCCGACTCTATACCGAGCTGTTTCGTGGCACGCCGGTACTCATCACGCTGATGTTCATCTATTTCGGCGTGTCGTACTTCGGTTATGCGATCGACGTGTTCGCAGCTGGCGCGATCGGCTTGAGCGTGTACCAGGGCGCGTACATCGCCGAAGTCTTCCGCTCAGGGATCGAGTCGGTACCCAAGGGCCAATGGGAGGTATCGCAAATCCTTGGCTTGACGCGGGCTCAGGCGTTCTCGTTCGTCGTGCTGCCGCAGACCGGCAAGATCGTGCTGCCGCCGCTCGTCGGTCAGTATCTGTCGCTGATCAAGGACACGTCGATCGTCAGCATGATCGGCATGTCCGAGTTGATGCACGGTGGCCAGGCCATCGTCGACCGGATCGGAAAGCCCGTCGAAATCTACGGACTCGTCGCGCTCGTTTACTTCGCCGTGTGCTTCCCGCTCTCGCAATGGGTACGCCACCATGACCGCAGGAGATTGTCGTGAGTAACCAAAGCCAACCCAGACCCATCATTTCACTGACGGGCGTCAGTAAAGCATTCGGTTCGACCCGCGTGTTGAACGAAATCAACCTCGAGGTGCGCTCGGGTGAAGTGCTGGTGCTGATCGGCGCGTCCGGCTCGGGCAAGAGCACCGTGCTGCGCATCATGGCGGGACTGGAGACGACCGACTCCGGTGAGGTCTGGGTCAACGAGGTGCCGTTGCATGATCCGCGTCGGGCACGGGAGATTCGTGGCCACGTCGGCATGGTCTTCCAGCAGTTCAATCTGTTTCCTCACAAGACCGCGCTCGGCAACGTCACGCTCGCGCTGATCAAGGCGCGCCGCATGCGTCCGGCCGACGCGCGCAAGCGCGCGATGGACGCGCTCGAGCGTGTCGGGCTCGCGGACCGCGCGGAACATTATCCGAGCCAGCTGTCGGGCGGTCAGCAGCAGCGCGTGGCAATTGCGCGAGCGCTCGCGGTCGAGCCCGGCATCATGTTCTTCGACGAGGCGACGTCCGCGCTGGACCCGGAACTGGTCGGCGAGGTCACCGAGGTGATGCGCGGACTCGCGCGCGACGGCATGACGATGGTCGTCGTCACGCATGAAATGGGCTTTGCCCGCAAGACCGCCGACCGTGTGGTGTTCATGGACAAGGGCGTCATCGCCGAGCAGGGCGACCCGGAGCAGATCTTCGTCAATCCCGCGAACGAACGCACCCGGCAGTTTCTGCATAGAGTTCTCGACCATTGACCAGCGCGGTGT
The DNA here is from genome assembly GCF_014397785.1 of Paraburkholderia podalyriae. Classification (GTDB taxonomy): domain Bacteria; phylum Pseudomonadota; class Gammaproteobacteria; order Burkholderiales; family Burkholderiaceae; genus Paraburkholderia; species Paraburkholderia podalyriae. The sequence continues at coordinate 173,696 of NZ_VZQQ01000006.1, read as the reverse complement.
GAAAGTCGCTTTCGCGGGTCTGCCGCGCGATAGACTCACGTCGCTTGAAAGACAACCGGTCGAATGAACGCGTTACGGAGTGAATGCATGGCTGTTACAGAATCGTCACGGGCGAGAGGCGTGGACCGCGTCATCGCGATGTTCAGGCAATTGCATATCGCCCAACGCCCACTGACGATGCGCGAGTTGATTGAGGCGACCGGTGCACCGCGTTCGAGCATCTACGAGCTCGTTGCGATTCTCGCGGAGGTGGGCTGGCTCGAAACGGCCGCGGATGGGAGCGTGTTCTTCGGGCGTGAGATGCACTACTACGGGTCCGACTATGCAACGCACAACGATCTGATTAGCCGCGCGCATCAATCCATTCTGGCATTGGTGAGGAAGTACGACGAGACCGCGCAGCTGTGCATGCTGGAAGGCAACAAGTACACGGTCGTGTTGTCCGAGAACAGTGCGCGGCCATTCAACATCAGTTCGGACATCGGCGTCAGAGTGCCGATTCCATGGACCGCCACCGGACGTCTGCTGCTAGGTCACCTGAACGCCGACGAGATTCGCGCACTGATTCCGGCCGAAGATTTCATCCTCGACAACGGGGTGAATATCGAATTCGACGAATTCCTGAAGGACGTGCAGGCCGCCAAAGAACAGGGCTATTGCTGCACCGAAGGACTCTCGAATGCGTTCAGGCTTTGCATGGCGGCGCCGATTCGCGATCGCGCGAGCCTGCCGATTGCGGCGCTGTGTTTCATGACCGGCCGCGACACGAGCCCGGACAGACGCGGTGCGATGCTCGACGATCTTTTGCAGTCCGCGAAGGCGCTCTCGCAGCGATAGCGGGTTGCGTTCATGTGCGGGTGAGCGGGCGGGCGGTTTGCTGCCCGGCCTCAAAGCGTCGGCAACAACTCCGGCGGATGCGACTTCAGTGTCTGCCGCGCCTCGCGGAATTCCGGAAAAATCGATTCGACCGTCTGCCAGAAGCGCGGACTGTGATTCATCTCGCGCAGATGCGCCAACTCGTGCGCGACAACGTAATCGATGATCGGCAGCGGGAAGTGAATCAGCCGCCAGTTCAGGCGGATCTTGCCGTCGCTCGAACAACTGCCCCAGCGAGTCGCCGCCGAAGACAACGCATACGCGCGATAGTCGACGCCGAGCTTCTGCGCGTAAAACGCCAGACGCTCGCCAAACAGCCGCTTCGCTTCGCCTTGCAGCCAGCCCTGCACACGATCCTTGATCTGCTGCTGATCGGCTTGCAACGGTAGCGGCAATTGCAGCGACCCGTGTTCGGCGCTGAACGCGAGCATGCCTTGCGGCGCGCCGAGCGTCACGCGCACCGGCTGACCGAGGTAGGGCACTTCGGCGCCGTTTTTCCAGTCGATCTTCGGCAGCGCGCGCCGCTCGACGCGCGTTTGCCATTCGATCAGCTTCGTAAAAATCCAGCGCTGTTTTTCGGTGATCGCGGTTTCGATATCGGCGAGCGTGACCCAGCGCGGCGCGGTGATCGTGAGGCCGCTGCTGTCGATCGCAAAGCCGATCGAGCGGCGCGCGGAACGCTTGAGCGCGTAATGCAGCGTGCGTGAGCCGATGGAGAGACTGCGCAGCTTGCTGCCGTCTGGCGCAAGCGGCGCGGCGGGCGGCAGGGCCGGCGCTGAGCCTAATGAACCCGGTGCGGAAGGTGAAGGAGACGACGACGTCGACCCCGGCTCGGCGAAGAGCGGGAGATCGAGCTGCCGGTTTTCGAGCGCCGCGGCGGGCTGCGGCGTGGGAGACTTCTGCATCGGCTTCGCTTCGCGCAATACGCCTTCGGGCTTCGAGGGCGGCGCGTCAGATGGGAGCGGCGGCGGAACCATTGGCCGCCGCGCTATAGGCAGTCGGATCGATGCGGCGCATCTCGGCTTCGATCCACTGCTCGACGCGCGTGTTCACTTCGTCGGGCGTGAGCCCCGTCGTGTCGATCGGCTTGCCAATCGACACCGTGACTATACCCGGATATTTAAGAAACGAGTTGCGCGGCCACACGCGGCCCGCGTTGTGCGCGATCGGCACGACGGGCGCACCGGTCGCGATCGCGAAGCGCGCGCCGCCGGTCTTGTACTTGCCCTGCTTGCCGGTCGGCGTGCGCGTGCCTTCCGGAAACATGATGACCCATGCGCCTTCGGCCATGCGGGCCTTGCCCTGGTTCGTGACCGATACGAACGCGTATTTGCCTTCCTTGCGGTTGATGTGAACCATCTTCAGCATGCCGAGCGCCCAGCCGAAGAACGGCACATACAAAAGCTCGCGCTTGAACACGTAGCACAGCGGGCGCGGCATGATTGCCGGAAACGCGAGCGTTTCCCACGCCGACTGATGCTTCGACAGCAGCACGGCGGGCCCGTTGGGCAGGTTCTCGAAACCTTCGATACGGTAGCGGATGCCATTGAGGTAGCGCACCGCCCACAGCGTGAGGCGACACCAGCCGGCCGCCATCCAGTAGCGGTTTTCCGCGCGCAGGAACGGGAAGGCGATGAAGCACGCGGTCGCGTATGGCACCGTGACCACAACGAAATAGATCAGCAGCAGCAGGGAGCGGATAAAGCGCATCGGCGTGGTCGGAGAGGGTTGGGAGCGCGGTGCGCGCGTTTATTCCTGAGCGTCGGCGAGAAAGTCGAGCGCGAACGCGCGCAGGTCGTCGTGAACGATCGTGCCTTCGGGCAGGCCGCCCGCGGCGAGGGTCTTGCGACCCTTGCCGGTCAGCACCAGATGCACCGGATGACCGAGCGCCGCGCCCGCCTGCAGATCGCGCAGAGAATCGCCGACCGTCGGCGTATGCGCCGGATCGACCTCGAACCGCTCGGTGATCATCTTCAGCATGCCGGGCTTCGGCTTGCGGCATTCGCAGTGATCTTCCGCCGTGTGCGGGCAGAAGAACACCGCTTCGATGCGCGCGCCGACCGCTGCCGCCATCCGGTGCATCTTCAGATGCATCGCGTTCAGCGCGTCCATGTCGAACAGACCGCGGCCGATGCCCGACTGGTTCGTCGCGATCGCGACGCGATAGCCCGCCTGGTTCAGTCGCGCGATCGCTTCCAGCGCGCCGGGCAGCGGGACCCATTCGTCCGGCGACTTGATGAACGCGTCGGAGTCGACGTTGATCACGCCGTCGCGGTCGAGGATCACCACTTTCTTAATCGGCATGGCGCGGTGCTCAGGCGGCGAGTCGGGAAATATCGGCGACGCAGTTCATCTGCTGATGCAGCGCGCCGAGCAGAGCCAGGCGGTTCGCGCGCAACGCCGGATCTTCGGCGTTGACCATCACGTCATCGAAGAACGTGTCGACCGGCTCGCGCAGCGCGGCCAGTGCGGTCAGCGCGCCGGTGTAGTCGCGCACGGCCAGTTGCGATTGCACGCGCGGCGTCACCTGTTCGAGCTGCGCGTTGAGCGCCTTCTCCGCTGCTTCGGTGAACAATCCAGGCTGCACGGCGCCGTTCGTCACGCCTTCCGACTTCTTCAGGATGTTCGAGATACGCTTGTTGGCCGCCGCCAGCGATGCCGCTTCAGCGAGCAATGCGAATTCGCGCACCGCGTCGAGGCGCGCGACGAGGTCGTCGAGCCGGGTCGGGTTCAGCGCGAGCACCGCGTCGATTTCGCCCGCCGCATAGCCGCGTTCGCGCAGCAGGCCGCGCAGGCGGTCCATGCTGAACTCGTAGATCGCGTCGGTCGAATCGGCGACGTTCGGCACGCTGGCGAATTGCGCATAAGCGGCGCGCAGCAGCTCGACGTAGTCGACGTTCAATTGCTTCTCGACCAGAATGCGCAGCACGCCGAGCGCATGACGGCGCAGCGCGAACGGGTCTTTCTCGCCGGTGGGTTGCAGGCCGATGCCCCAGATGCCGACCAGCGTTTCGAGCTTGTCCGCGAGCGCGACGACGGTGCCGGTCGCGGTGGTGGGCAAAGCGTCGCCGGAGAAGCGCGGCTGGTAGTGTTCCGAGCACGCCAGCGCGACTTCTTCCGGCTCGCCGTCGTGGCGTGCGTAGTACGTGCCCATCGTGCCTTGCAGCTCGGGGAATTCGCCGACCATGTCGGTGATCAGGTCGGCCTTCGCGAGGCGCGCGGCGCGCTTCGCGAGCGCGACGTCGGCGCCGATCAGTGTCGCAATCGCGCCGGCCAGTCCTTCGAGCCGCTCCACACGTTGCAGCGCCGAGCCGAGCTTGTTGTGATAGACCACGTTCGCGAGCAGCGGCACGCGATCCGCGAGCGGCTTCTTCTTGTCCTGCGTGAAGAAGAACTTCGCGTCGGCGAGACGCGGACGCACCACGCGCTCATTGCCTTCGACGATCTCGACCGGCGTCGCGGTCTCGATGTTCGACACGATCAGGAAGCGCGAGCGCAACTTGCCGTTCGCGTCGGTCAGCGCGAAGTACTTCTGGTTCGTTTGCATCGTCAGGATCAGGCATTCCTGCGGCACCTGCAGGAATTCGTCCTCGAAGCGGCACTCATAGACGACCGGCCATTCGACCAGCGACGTCACTTCGTCGAGCAGCGCTTCGGGCATCACGACCTTGTCTTCACCGGCTTGCGCGAGGAGTTGCGAGCGGATCGCTTCCTTGCGCTTCGCGAAGCTCGCGATCACGCGGCCCCTGTGTTCGAGCGTTTCGGCATACGACCGCGCGTGCTGGATCTGCACGAAGCCTTCGGACAGGAAGCGGTGGCCGAGCGTGGTGTCGTCGGCGTCGATGCCGAGCGCGCTGACCGGCACGATTTCCTCGCCGTGCAGCGCGGTCAGACGATGCGCCGGACGCACGAACTGCACGCTCGAACCGTCCGGACGCTGATAGGTCATCGGCTTTGCAATCGGCAGCTTCGCGAGCGTCTCGTCGAGCGCGCCTTGCAGGCCATCGGCGAGCGTCGCGCCCGGCGCCGCGTAGCGCAGGAAGAACGCTTCGGCCTTGCCGTCCGGCGCGCGTTCGAGGTCGCCCACCGTGAAGTCGGCGAAGCCGAGCGCGGCGAGCTTTTTCGCGAGCGGCGCGGTGGGCTGGCCGTCTTTGTCGAGCGCGACGGAAACGGGCAGCACTTTTTCGCGCACGTGTTTTTCCGGCGCGACCGCGCGCACGTTGTGAATCGTCACCGCGAGGCGACGCGGCGTCGCAAAGCGTTCGAACGACGGCTGCTCGCCTTCGATCAGGTCGCGCGCCGCGAGGCGCTGCGCAATGCCTTCGGCGAAGGCGTCGCCGAGACGCGCGAGCGCCTTCGGCGGCAGTTCTTCGGTCAGCAGCTCGACGAGCAGGGTAGCGTGTTGAGATTGAGTCATTGGTTGAAGTTCTCGTCAGTCCTGGTCGATCTTGCGTTCGACTTTCAGCGGCGGCGCCCACGCGGGCATCGCGGCGTCCTGCGCGTCGGTGGTGAGGCCGGGCACACCGTGCACCGGATTGCCGAGCATCGGAAAGCCGAGCTTTTCGCGCGAGTCGTAATAGGCCTGTGCGACCACACGCGACAGCGCGCGAATCCGGCCGATGTACGCCGCGCGTTCCGTGACCGAAATCGCGCCGCGCGCGTCGAGCAGGTTGAACGTGTGGCCGGCCTTGAGTACGAGTTCATAGGCGGGCAGCGCGAGCTGCGCATCGATCATGCGCTTCGCTTCCGCTTCGTAGCTGTTGAAGAACGTGAACAGCAGATCGACGTTCGCGTGCTCGAAGTTATACGTGGACTGCTCGACCTCGTTCTGGTGATACACGTCGCCGTAGGTCAGGCGGCGGAGTTCGGGGCCGTTCGGGCCTTGTTCTTCCCACTCGGTCCAGACGAGGTCGTAGACGTTCTCGACCTTCTGCAGATACATCGCGAGGCGTTCGAGACCGTAGGTGATTTCGCCGAGCACCGGCTTGCAGTCGAGACCGCCGACCTGCTGGAAATACGTGAACTGCGTCACTTCCATGCCGTTCAGCCACACTTCCCAGCCGAGACCCCATGCGCCGAGCGTCGGGTTTTCCCAGTCGTCCTCGACGAAACGCACGTCGTTCTGCTTCAGGTCGAAGCCGAGCGCTTCGAGCGAGCCGAGGTACAGGTCGAGAATGTCTTCCGGCGCGGGCTTCAGCACCACCTGGTACTGGTAGTAGTGCTGCAGACGGTTCGGGTTCTCGCCGTAGCGGCCGTCCTTCGGGCGGCGCGACGGCTGCACGTAGGCGGCGCGCCACGGCTCGGGGCCGATCGCGCGCAGGAACGTGTGGACGTGGGACGTGCCCGCGCCGACTTCCATGTCGATCGGCTGGAGCAACGCGCAGCCCTGCTTGTCCCAGTAGGACTGCAAGGTCAGGATGATTTGCTGAAACGTGAGCATGAAGTGCCTTTCGGGCATGGGGCCGTGCCGCGTGCGCGTAAGCGCGCGAGGGGGCCGTGGAGCGAAGTGCTAAGCCCGAGATTTTAACGGAAAGGAAGGGGGGCGGCCCGTTTTGCGGGTCGGACGGGCCGCGATGCGGCTTTTGGGCGACAGGCGGCGCGGCAAGCCGCCGCGCGTACGCTCAGCTCGCCGCCAACTCCGCCTTCGGCGAGAAAGAATCGCTTTGCGCGATCGGCCAGTACGTCTCGAACAGCGTATAGCGATAGTTGCCGTTGAGCAGATCGTTCGGTTCGAGATACTTGAGCAGATCCGACATCAGCCGCACCTCATGCGAGGACACGCGCCGCACGATGTGATGCGCGCGCAGTTCCGCCGGATGCCGGAGCCCGGCGGCCTGGATGATTTCCCGTAACGCGTGTAGCGTGTTGTGGTGGAAGTTGTACACGCGATCGGCCTTGTCCGGCACGACGAGCGCGCGCTGGCGCACCGGGTCCTGGGTCGCGACGCCGGTCGGGCAGCGGCCGGTATGGCAGGTCTGCGCCTGGATGCAGCCCACCGCGAACATGAAGCCGCGCGCCGCGTTGACCCAGTCCGCGCCGATCGCGAGCGTTTTCGCGATATCGAACGCGGTGATCATCTTGCCGCTCGCGCCGATGCGGATGCGCTGCCGCAGACCGATGCCGACCAGCGTGTTGTGCACGAGCAGCAGCCCTTCCTGCAACGGTACGCCGACGTGATCGGTGAATTCGAGCGGCGCCGCGCCGGTGCCGCCTTCCGCGCCGTCGACGACGATGAAGTCCGGCAGGATGCCCGTTTCCAGCATCGCCTTCGCGATACCGAAGAATTCCCAGGGATGCCCGATGCAAAGCTTGAAACCGGTCGGCTTGCCGCCCGACAGCGTGCGCAGCCGCTCGACGAATTCGAGCAGCTCGCGCGGCGTCGAGAACTCGGAATGTGTCGCCGGAGAGATGCAGTCGCGGCCCATTGGCACGCCGCGCGTCTCGGCGATTTCGGGCGTGATCTTCGCGGCCGGCAGCACGCCGCCGTGACCGGGCTTTGCGCCCTGCGACAGCTTCACCTCGATCATCTTTACCTGCGGTTCGGCGGCCTGCCTGGCGAATTTTTCGGCGTTGAAGCTGCCGTCGTCGCTACGGCATCCGAAATAGCCGGACGCGATTTCCCAGATGATGTCGCCGCCATGTTCGCGGTGATATTTCGACATCGAGCCTTCGCCGGTGTCGTGCGCGAAGTTGCCTTTCTTCGCGCCGAGATTCAGCGCCATGATCGCATTGGCCGATAGCGAGCCGAAGCTCATCGCCGACACGTTGAAGATCGACATCGAATACGGCTGCGCGCGATCGGGTCCGACGACGATGCGAAAGTCGTGACCGTCGAGCGTGGTCGGCGCGAGCGAGTGGCTGATCCATTCGTGCGCGACCGCCTTCACGTCGATCCGCGTGCCGTATGGGCGGCTGTCGACATCGTTCTTCGCGCGCTGATAGACGATGCTGCGTTGCGCGCGCGAGAACGGTTTCTCGTCGGTATCGTCTTCGACGAAATACTGACGGATCTCGGGACGGATGAATTCGAAAATGAAACGCAGGTGGCCCCACAGCGGGTAATTGCGCAGGATCGCGTGGCGCTGTTGCGTCAGGTCAAACACGCCGAGCGCGACGAGCGCGGCCGGCACGATGATCCAGAACCACGACAGACGATGCGTCGCGGCGAGCGCGGCACATACCGCGGTGAGCGCGATGGCGCACCACATGGCCAGATAGCGTCGAGAAAACATGGGGACTCCAGTGCGGTGAAGATCATTGCGGCGGGCTCGTCTGCGCGAGGGGCGCGGACGGAATCCGTCGCGAAGGGAAACTGGCGGCCGCAGGTCGCGGCGTGACGCGGAGCGGGGAAGCCCGAAGATAAGGCCTGAGAATGAAGGCCAGCGTTGCACGCGAAGGTGAAGCGTGTGTGACTGCATCGAGTGGGGGGCGCGAGGCGAATGGCGTGTGCAGCGCGCGCGTGTCGGCGTGGTGCGACCCGCCGCGCTCGCCGTGATGCATCGCTCAACGCGCGCCGAGCAGCGCCGCTTTTTGCCGCGGGGTTTGAGGCTCGTCCTGAGATGGGCCCTGCGGCTGCTTTGGCTTGTGCGCCTGCTTGCGACGCTGCGCGCGGGTCTGTTTCGGCGCCTGATCCTGCGGCAGCTCGGCCGGCTGCCCGGTTATCGCGCGTTCGATGATGCCGCCGCCGAGGCACACGTCGCCGTCGTACAGCACCGCCGATTGCCCCGGCGTGACGGCCCATTGCGCGGCGTCGAAGGTCAGCTCGAACAGGCCTTCGCCCGAACCGCCAGCCGTCGCGGCGTTGAACGTGCATCGCGCGTCGGCCTGCCGGTAGCGCGTCTTCGCGCCGCACACGAAGCCGTCGGCCGGCGGCTCGCCCGCGACCCAGCTCGTGTTGCCCGCCGACAGCGTATCGCACAGCAGCCACGGATGATCGTGCCCCTGCGCGACGTACAGCGTATTGGTCGGAATGTCCTTGCCGGCGGCGAACCACGGCTCGCCGCTGCCGTCCTTGCTGCCGCCGAGCCCGATGCCCTTGCGCTGGCCGAACGTGTAGAACGCGAGGCCGATGTGTTCGCCGACGATCTTGCCGTCGATGGTCTTCATCGGCCCCGGTTTGGTCGGCAGATAGCGGTTCAGGAAGTCGCGGAAAGGCCGCTCGCCGATGAAGCAGATGCCGGTCGAATCCTTCTTCTTCGCGTTGGGCAAGCCGATCTGCGCGGCGATCTCGCGCACTTTCGTCTTGGGAATTTCGCCGAGCGGGAACAGGGTTTTCGACAACTGCGCCTGGTTCAGCCGATGCAGGAAGTACGACTGGTCTTTCGTATGATCGAGCGCCTTCAGCAGCTCGAAGCGGCCGTCGTTCTCGCGCACGCGCGCATAGTGGCCGGTCGCGATGGTCTGCGCGCCGAGCGATATCGCGTGATCGAGGAAGGCCTTGAACTTGATTTCGGCGTTGCACAGCACGTCCGGGTTCGGCGTGCGGCCGGCCGAATATTCGCGCAGGAACTCGGCGAACACGCGGTCCTTGTACTCGGCCGCGAAGTTGACCGCCTCGACGTCGATGCCGATCAGATCCGCCACCGACACCACGTCGATCCAGTCCTGGCGCGTCGAGCAGTATTCGCTGTCGTCGTCGTCTTCCCAGTTCTTCATGAACAGGCCGACCACGTCGTAGCCCTGTTCCTTCAGCAGCCACGCGGTAACCGACGAATCGACGCCGCCCGACATGCCTACTACGACTTTACGCTTGCTCATAAGGTACTCACTGGGTGCTGCATGACTGCATGGATCTTGGGGGCCGCTAGTGACGGCCTTACCGCTTCGGCCCGACCGAATGCGTATGCACGAAGTCGAGCGGGAAACGCCGGCCGGCCAGGTAATCGTCGATGCACTGCATCACGAGCGGCGTGCGATGCCGATCGGGGCACGCGCGCAACTCTTCGGCGCTCATCCACAGCGTGCGGACAATGTCCGCATCGAGCGAGCTCGCCGGGTCCGGCTCGCCGCCCGCGCCGCAAAAGGTGAAGCGCAGGTAAGTGGTGCCCGCGCGGTCCGGTCGCTCGATGTGGGTCATGTACATGCCGACGAGCGCCTCGGGCGCGAACGGATGGGCGGTTTCCTCGAGCGTTTCGCGGACCACCGCTTCCAGCAGCGTTTCGCCCGCCTCGAGGTGGCCGGCGGGCTGGTTCAGGCGCAGGCCGGCGGTGGTGTGTTCCTCGACCAGCAGGAAGCGCCCGTGACGCTCGACGATCGCCGCGACGGTCACGTGCGGCACCCAGGTTTCCGGTTTCATGGGTGCGCATTTTACCGGTTATGCGCGCCGGCTGCCGGGCGGCGGGCGGGCGCTGGGGCGGGGCGGCGACCACTGGTGGCTAGCAACAGGTTCACACCGGGTTCACAGCAGGTTCAGAGCAGGTTCAGAGCAGGTTCACACCGGATTCGCGGCCGGTTCGCGGCAGATCGGCAACAATTTGGCGGTCTACCGCGCATTCGCATCGACCCCGATTTCTGCGCCGTGGCGGTTTCGGTTAAAGTGAGGCCCTGCATTAGCCGTTGCATCTGCAAGCCGGCGAGCCTCGTCGGCGGATCTGCCGTCAAACAGGAAGTCGAGGAGGAACCACGATGCACATCGGAGTGCCAGCCGAGACGCGCGCGCATGAAACCCGCGTTGCCGCGACGCCCGAAACGGTCAAGAAGTACGTGGCGCAAGGGCACCGGGTCACGCTCCAGAGCGGCGCGGGCGCCGGCGCGAGCTTTCCCGACGACGCCTATACGGCCGTGGGCGCGGAAATCGTCGATGCCGCCACCGCGTTCGGCGCCGATCTCGTCCTCAAAGTCCAATCCCCCACTGATTCCGAACTGCCGCTTCTGAAGCGCGGCGCGACGCTCGTCGGCATGCTCGACCCGTTCAACGCCGACAATACGGGCAAACTCGCCGCGGCCGGCGTGACCGCGTTCGCGCTCGAAGCCGCGCCGCGCACGACACGCGCGCAGAGCCTCGACGTGCTCTCGTCGCAGGCGAATATCGCCGGCTACAAGGCGGTGCTGCTCGCGGCGACCCTTTATCCGCGCTTCATGCCGATGCTGATGACCGCGGCCGGCACCGTGAAGGCCGCGCGGGTGCTGATTCTGGGCGCGGGCGTGGCCGGCTTGCAGGCGATCGCGACCGCGAAGCGCCTCGGCGCCGTGCTGGAGGCGTCCGACGTGCGCCCAGCCGTCAAGGAGCAGATCGAATCGCTCGGCGCGAAGTTTCTCGACGTGCCCTATGAAACCGACGAAGAACGCGACGCCGCGCAGGGTGTCGGCGGCTATGCGCGGCCGATGCCGCCGTCGTGGCTCGCGCGCCAGTCGGCGCTGGTGCACGAGCGTGCAAAGCAGGCCGACATCGTGATCTCGACCGCGCTGATTCCGGGCCGCCCGGCGCCGACGCTGCTGTCGGTCGACACCGTGCAGGCGATGAAACCAGGCTCCGTGCTGGTCGACCTCGCGGCCGGCCGCGGCGCGGAAGTCGATGGCCGGCGCGGCGGCAATTGTCCGCTGACCGAGGCGGACCAGGTGGTGGTGCGCCATGGCGTGCAGATCGTCGGCTATACGAATCTCGCCGCGATGGTGCCCGCCGACGCGTCGTCGCTGTACGCGCGCAACCTGCTCGACTTCCTGAAGCTGATCGTCACGAAGGAAGCCACGCTGAACATCGATCTCGCGGACGACATCGTCGCGGCCACGCTGCTGGCCCGCGACGGCCAGGTCACGCGCAAAGCCTAGGAGGCAACGGCGATGGAAGTCATCAATCACACGGTGATCAATCTGATCACCTTCGTGCTGGCGATCTACGTCGGCTATCACGTGGTCTGGAACGTCACGCCCGCGCTGCATACGCCGCTGATGGCCGTGACCAATGCGATCTCGGCGATCGTGATCGTCGGCGCGATGCTTGCGGCGGGGCTGACGGTCGGCGGCGCGGGCAAGATCTTCGGCACGGTCGCGGTCGCGCTCGCGGCGGTCAACGTGTTCGGCGGCTTTCTCGTCACCCGGCGCATGCTGGAGATGTTCAGGAAGAAGGAACCCAGGAAGCTGGAATCCAAACCCATGGCTGGCGGCAAGGAGGGTACGTAAATGAGCCTGAACGTCGTCACGCTGCTGTATCTGGTCGCGTCGGTCTGCTTTATCCAGGCGCTCAAGGGACTATCGAATCCAAAGACCGCGCGCGTTGGCAATACCTTCGGCATGGTCGGCATGGCGATCGCGATTCTGACGACCATCGCGCTGATCTCGCGGCAGGCCGAAGCGCTCGGCTCCAATCTCGGTCTCGGTCTCGGCCTGCTGCTGTTCGGGCTCGTGATCGGCGGCGCGATCGGCGCGTTCGTCGCCGCGCGCGTCGAGATGACGAAGATGCCCGAGCTCGTCGCGGCGATGCACTCGCTGATCGGTCTCGCGGCCGTGTGCATAGCGTATGGGGTGGTGTCGGAGCCGGCCGCGTTCGGCCTCGTCGATCCCGACGTGCCGATCGAGGGCTTCCTGCCGTACGGCAATCGCATCGAGCTGTTCATCGGCACGTTCGTTGGCGCGATCACGTTCTCCGGTTCGGTGATCGCGTTCGGCAAACTGTCGGGCAAGTACAAGTTCCGGTTGTTTCAGGGCGCGCCGGTCGTCTACGGCGGCCAGCATCTGATCAACCTGATGCTCGCGCTCGCGATGTTCGGCTTCGGCATCCTGTTCTTCCTCACGCAGTCATGGCTGCCGTTCATCATCATGACGATCATCGCGTTCGTGCTCGGCGTGCTGATCATCATTCCGATCGGCGGCGCGGACATGCCGGTCGTCGTGTCGATGCTGAACTCGTACTCGGGCTGGGCGGCGGCGGGCATCGGCTTTTCGCTGAACAATCCGATGCTGATCATCGCCGGCTCGCTGGTCGGTTCGTCGGGTGCGATCCTGTCATACATCATGTGCCGCGCGATGAACCGCTCGTTCTTCAACGTGATCCTCGGCGGCTTCGGCAACGAGCCGGGCGCGGGCGCGGCCGCGGGCGGCGCGGCCGAGCAGCGTCCGGTGAAATCGGGTTCGGCGGACGACGCGTCGTTCATGCTCGGCAACGCCGAGACAGTCGTGATCGTGCCGGGCTATGGGCTGGCCGTGGCGCGCGCGCAGCATGCGCTGAAGGAGCTGACCGACAAGCTGGTCGAGAAGGGTATCGAGGTGAAGTACGCGATTCACCCGGTGGCCGGCCGCATGCCGGGTCACATGAACGTGCTGCTCGCCGAGGCCGAAGTGCCGTACGACATGGTCTACGAGATGGAGGACATCAACGGCGAGTTCGGCCAGGTCGACGTGGTGCTGGTGCTTGGCGCGAACGACGTGGTGAATCCGGCGGCGAAGAACGATCCGCAGTCGCCGATCGCCGGCATGCCGATTATCGAGGCATACAAGGCCCGCACCGTGATCGTCAACAAGCGCTCGATGGCGGCGGGCTACGCCGGGCTCGATAACGACCTGTTCTACATGGACAAGACGATGATGGTGTTCGGCGACGCGAAAAAGGTGATCGAGGATATGGTGAAGGCGGTCGACTAGTTCGTTAGCGCTGAACAACCTAAGATCGCGGTGTGTCGCCGCCGCGATCCTTTTCATCTTTTCGGCCTCGCGTCCACATGCCGCAGCAAATCCGCGAGCCGCCTGCCTTCCTGATCCGGATAAGTGTCGAGCACTTCGAGATCGCGCATCTTCTCCAGTCCGAAGTTGCGGAAATCGCCGCGCAGTTCGCACCATGCGCCGAGCGTCCAGCGCGCGCCCCAGTACGCGAGCGCGAGCGGCCAGACGCGGCGCTCGGTGTCGGCGCCGTTCGCGTCGGTGTAGGCGAAGCGCACCACCTGGCGCGTATCGATCGCGCGATGCAGCGTGTCGAGTTGCGTCGAAAAATCTCCCTTGATGTGAAACGACGGCGCAAAGATGGCGAGCCGTTCGAGCGCCGCGCGCTTGTCGGCGGGCATTGCCGACGCGATTTTGGCCAGCGCGCCACGCGCGCCGCTCGCGAAGCCCGCGCCGCCCCACGACTCGAGCATGCGCGCGCCGGCGGCGAGCGCGGCGAGTTCGTCGGCGGTGAAGGTGAGCGGCGGCAGACTCGCCGAGCGCGACAGCCGATAACCGATGCCCGCTTCGCCTTCGATCGGCACCCCTGACAATTGCAGATCGCGCACGTCGCGATAGACCGTGCGCGGCGAGATGTTCAGCCAGTCGGCCAGTTGCTGAGCGGTGGTCAGGCGCCGGCCGCGCAGCAGTTCGGCGATCTGGAACAGGCGGTCGGCGCGGCGCGTCATCGTGGGCGTCGGGTAGAGGAGGAGGGGGACGGTCCCGCGATGATAGCGCCGCATGGCGGCCTTCGGTTGGGGCGCGGCGGCTTCAGGCGCGCTTAGCCGTTGGTGCGCGAATGCAGACCGACGCGGTTGCCTTCGGTATCGGTGAAGAACGCGATATAGCCGATGTCCTGCGGCAGCTTGATCACCGGGCCGTCGGTCTTGCCGCCCGCACGTTCGATGCGCGCGAGGGTCGCGTCGACGTTGGGCAGCGCGTTCAGGTAGACGGTGACGCCGTCGGCGCCGGGCGTCATCGACGGATTGTGGACGATCGCGCCGCCGGTCGCGGGCTCCTCGTAGCTGAATACGGCGATCGGCTGGCCGCCGATCTCCTGGCGATTCAGCGGGGCGTCGAGCGCGGCTTCGTAGAAGCGCACCGCGCGATCGAAATCGATCGACGGGATCTCGAACCAGGCAACGAGTTTGGGCAATGCGGACATGACATTCTCCTTCGGTTGGCAGTAGGCCGTTCAAGCGCCGGATGGCGTGGGAAGGAGTGTGCGGGGGTGCTGCTGACAGCGTGGTGGCAGTAGGGTGGGAAGACGCCGCGACGACAGGGCAACCACAGGGCGACGACAGCGCGCGCCGCCCGCTAGAAACTACCTCAAGCCGCCGGCGTATCGCCCTGCGGACGCTGCCGCACGCTGCCAGCAATCAGATCGAAGCGGAACAGCCGGCATTCGAGCGCGCCGTTGAACAGCGGGGTCTTCGTCGATTCGCGCAGCCGCAGTTGACCCGGTAGCTTGCGATCCGATGTCAGGATAAACGCATGCCATCCGGCAAAGCGCTGCTTCAACGCATTGCCGAGCAACTGGAAAAATTCGCTGTCCGGCACTTCTTCCTGAACGCGGCGGAAGCCGTCGTCGTCGCGATTGCCGCGGCCTTCGCGAAGCTCGCCGCGCGCATTGCGGCCGCGCACTTCGATCCGCTCGCCATACGGCGGATTCGCGACGAGGATGCCCGGCGTCGATGTCGGCGGCGTCATGTCGCGCGCGTCGAGCTGCTTCAGCGCAATGGCCGGCAAGCCGGCGCGCTCGAAATTCGCGCGTGCTTTTTCGAGCATGTCGCCGGAGATATCGCTGCCGAAAATCTGCAGATCCGTGCCGCGCGAGCCGCGTGCCGCGTTTTTCGCTTCGAGCGCGGCGCCCTTCAGCGCTTGCCAGATCCGCGCGTCGAACTGTTTGAGCTTTTCGAAGCCGAAGCGCCGCTCGACGCCCGGCGCGATGTTCAGCGCGACCTGCGCCGCTTCCGCGAGAAACGTGCCGCTGCCGCACATCGGATCGTAGAGCGGCGTGCCGGCCTGCCAGCCGGTCAGTCGCAGGATGCCCGCGGCGAGATTTTCGCGCAGCGGTGCCGCGCCCTTGTCCAGGCGCCAGCCGCGCTTGAACAGTGGATCGCCCGAGGTATCGAGGTATAGCGTGCAGTCGGTCGCGGTCACGAACGCGAACACGCGCACGTCGGGCATCGCGGTGTCGATGTTCGGTCGCGCGCCGCTCTTTTCGCGCAGACGATCGCAGATCGCGTCCTTCACGCGCAGCGTCGTGAACTCGAGGCTGCGCAGCGGCGACTTGATCGCGGTGACGTCGACGCGCAGCGTCTCGTGCGCGGAGAACCACTGCTCCCAGCGCTGTTCGAGCGCGAGCGCGTAGATGTCCTGCTCGCCACGATAGGGCCGCTGCGCGATTTTCAGCAGCACGCGGCTCGCGAGACGCGAGTGCAGGTTGGCCGCCATGCCGGCGGCCCAGCCGCCGCTGAAATGCACGCCGCCCGGCACCTGGACGCCGGCCGTGAATGCGGCGCCGTTCAGATGTTCGGCGGCAATTTCGGCGAGTTCGGCCGCGAGCGAAGCTTCGAGCCCGCGCGGGCAAGGAAGGAAGAAATCGAAGGACATTGAGGTTGCCGCAAGGCGTTGGATAAGGCGCTATTGTACGCGGTCAGGGTCGGCGGGCCGGCGCGATTGGCGCGCCGGCCCACGGCGCGACCCGTAGGAACACACGTGTGCACGCGCGCACCGGGCTGCCGCCGGCCAGGCCCTGTCAGGCGCCGGCTCCCGTGGCCGTTTCCGCGGAAGGACAGGGCGGCACGACCGGCGCCGCGGCCGGTCTGGCGGAAGGCGAAGTCCGGCCCGTTGTGGCCGTGGTAACGACGGCCGCGGCCGCCATCGCGCGAACCCCGATCGCGATCTGCGTCGACACTTCCGCAAGCGCGCGCCGATGTCCATCGACGAGCGCGTCGTACCCGCCGCCAACCGTTTCGCCGACCACGCTGCGACACGTCATCACCGCATTGCTGCGCACGGCCCGCACGCTCCACACCGCGTCGATCAACGCATGTGAGCCGGGCCACGACTCGAAGCGCTGCACGTTCATCGCGATCCGGTAGACGGCCACGTCGTCGGGGTGCGCGGTGCCGAACGTATCGAGGGTGCCGAGCTGCTGCGTCAGATTCGTCGACAGCGCGCGGCGGATTTCATCGCCGGGCAGCGACGCCCAGCGTTCCTGTTCGAGCAACTGCACCTGAGTCGGCCCGCTCTGCACGACCAGCTGATTTCTCGCTACCTGCGGCGGCACGTTGACCGGCGCGACTTCGATCAGCCACGCGGGCGCGGCGCCCGTGCGCGCGACGGCCGACGCGGCGCCATTCGCGCCGGCCGCTGCGCTATCCGCGCCGCCCAGCGTATAGAAACGGCTCGACGGCGACGAGCACGCCGCGATGGCGAGCGCCGCGGCCAGCGCGGTGCCATACACGACGCCGCGTACGGCGGCGCGCACGAGCGCGCGCGGCGGACGGGGGAGCCGGGCAAACATCATGGTTTATCTCCTGATTTACCACGCAACAGCGATTCGGGATGACGTTCCAGGTAGTCCGACAGCGCGTTCAGCGACTGCAACGTGCGCGTCAGTTCCTGCAACGCCTGATGAACGTCGGACTGCATCGGCGAATCCTGCTGCAAGGTTGCCTGGGCCGAACTGAAGGTCTGCTTCGCGGCCGTCAGCGTGTCGCGCGCCTGCGGCACGACTTCCTTGTCGAGACGCGAGAACAGTTGGTCGGCGTTCTTCAGCGCGGTGTTCAGGTTCGCGCCGATCTGGTCGAACGGCACCTTGTCGAGCTTCTTCGCGATGTCGGCGACCTGCAGCTGCAATTCGTCGAGCGTGTTCGGAATGGTCGGCAGCTCGAGCGGATCGGTCGTCACGTCGACCTTGGCCGGCGGCGCTTTCGGGAAGATATCGAGCGCCACGTACAGCTGGCTCGTGATCAGGTTGCCGGTGCGCAACTGGCCGCGCAGTCCGTGCCTGACGAGTTCCTGCAGCAGGTTCTCGCCGGCGAGCGTGCCCGCCTGCGGCGCGCTCTCGCGGAAGCGCTTGCCGAGGCGGTCCGGGTACAGGTTCATCGTGACCGGCATGGTGAAGCTCTGAGTCTTCGGATCGTAGTCGATGCCGATATTGGTCACCTGGCCGAGCACGATGCCGCGGAAGTCGACCGGCGCGCCGATCGACAGCCCGCGCAGCGACTGGTTGAAGTTCATCACGACGCGCAAGGGGACGCCGTCCGGTTCGCGCATCGCGTCCCCTTCGTCCGAGCCGAGGCGGAACGTCTGGTCGTTCGGCGCCTGCGGGCCCATGTTCTGTCCCGGTGGCGACTGGAACGACAGCCCGCCGACGATCACCGTCGCGAGCGACTGCGTATTCAGCTTGAAGCCGCTCGAATCGAGCCGCAGATCGACGCCGCTCGCATGCCACCAGCGGGTGTTGGTGCCGACGTACTGGTCGAACGGCGCGGACACGAACACCCGCATCGTGACGCCGGTGCCGTCCTTGTCGAGCGAGAAGCCGACCACCTGACCGACCTGCACGCGCCGATAGAAAATCGGCGAGCCGATGTCGATCGAGCCGAGCGAATCGCCGTGCAGCGTGTACTGACGGCCTTTTTTATCGCCGGTAACGGGCGGCGGCGTTTCGAGGCCGACGAAGTCGCTCTCGCTGTCGGTCGAGCGGCCCGCGTCGGCGCCGATGTACGAGCCCGACAGCAGTGTGGTCAGACCCGACACGCCGCTTGCGCCGACGCGCGGACGCACCACCCAGAAGCGCGAGTCCTTGACCGCGAACTTTCCGCCTTCCTTGGTGAGCTGCACCTGCACCAGCACGTGCGACAGATCCGGCGCCAGCGTGATCGTCTTCACCGCACCGACATCGACGTCCTTGTACTTGACCTTGGTCTTGCCCGGCTCGAGCCCTTCCGCGCTGACGAAGCTGATCGTGATCACCGGCCCGCGCTCGGTCACCGACCTGACCACGAGCGCGATGCCGATCAGCGCGGCAATCAGCGGAATTACCCAGACGAGCGACGGCAGCCAGCGGCTGCGTGGTTCGATGTCGGGGTCGGGCAGTTGGGGCGGCAGTCTGGGTCCGTTCGAATCGTTGCGCGGCGCGTCATCGGAAGCGGGCGTCGGTTCTTGCGGGCTAGTCATGATCGAGATCCTGAGGTGTTGGGGTACTGCTTTCCACGGGGTCCCAGATGAGTCGTGGATCGAATTGCATGGAGGCCAGCATCGTCAGGATCACGACCGAGCCGAACGCGATAGCGCCTGGCCCGGCCGTGATCACGGCCAGCGATTTGAAACGCACGAGCGCCACGGTGAGCGTGACGACGAAGACGTCGAGCATCGACCAGCGGCCGATCCGCTCGACCATCCGGTACAGTGTCGTGCGCTGTTGCGGACGCCAGTGCGAGCGGCGCTGCGCGCTGACGGTGAGCAGCACGAGCACCGAGAGCTTCAGCATCGGCACCATGATGCTGGCGATGAACACGATCATCGCGAGCGGCCAGTCGCCGGAGGTCCAGAAATAGACGACGCCGCTCATGATGGTGTCGTCCTCGGAGCCGAGCAGCGACGACGTGTGCATCACCGGCAGCAGGTTCGCCGGAATATACAGCAGCGCCGCGGCGATCAGCAGCGCCCATGTGCGCATCACGCTGTCGGGGTTGCGCGAGTGCAGACGCGCGCCGCAGCGGCCGCAGTGCTGCGGCGTGACCGAGCGGATGCGCGGTTCGACGCGACCGCACGAATGGCAGGACAGGAGGCCCGCGCGTTTCGCGGTGACGTATTTCATCGCGGGCTCATCGTTCGCGCCCCGTGGGCGGCAAGCCGGGCGAGGTGCTGCCCGCTGGGCCGTGGGTTGAGTCACCCGCGGTGCCACCGGCGGTGTCACCGGTCGAGGCCGCGATGCTGGCGGACGGCGCCGGCGGACCGGCGAGTGAGCCGACCGCGACCGCCGCGCTGTCGGCCGACGTGCGCGGCAACGGCTGGTCGCCGCGCGCGTCGAGCTCGTCGGCGACATCCCACAGCACGCGCGGATCGAATGTG
The DNA here is from genome assembly GCF_014397785.1 of Paraburkholderia podalyriae. Taxonomy (GTDB): domain Bacteria; phylum Pseudomonadota; class Gammaproteobacteria; order Burkholderiales; family Burkholderiaceae; genus Paraburkholderia; species Paraburkholderia podalyriae. The sequence goes on along the minus strand of NZ_VZQQ01000006.1, from coordinate 154,100 downwards.
ACGACGACCGCCAACATCAGCGTCAGCGCGCCGAACGCGAACAGCGCCGCCTCGGGAATCACGCGCGCGATGCTCACCATCTTAACGATCGTGATCAGCACGCCGAGCATGAACACTTCGATCATGCCCCACGGCCGCACGAACTGGATCGCGCGCAGCACGCGATTGAAGTGCGCGGGCACGTAGCCCGCGCGCAGCGGCACCAGCACGTATAGCAGCGCGACGAGTTCGGTGAGCGGAAAGAGGAGGGTCGAGCAGAACACCATCACGGCGACGATCTCCATGTCCTCGCCCCACAGCGCGATGAGAGCGCCGAACAGCGTGGTCTGCGACGTGATGCCGTTGGTTTCGAGTTCGACGATCGGAAAGCCCTGCGCGATCAGGAACGTAAACAGCGCGGCGAGCGTCAGCGCGCAGATCGCGTCGAGCTTGCGCGAGACGCCGCGATAGAGCGTCGCGCCGCAGCGCGGACAGCGCGCGGCGACGCGCCCGACAAGCCGTGGCTTGCGGAACAGCGTATCGCATTCATGGCACGCGATCAGGTTGTCATGTTCCATGCGGCAGATGGGCTAACGACGTAGTAGCGGCGTGCAAGGCCTGCTCTTTACGAGGGGTCGGGCGGCGGTGAGCAGCAATAGTACCAAACGCGGCCTCGCGACCGACGCGAGCCGCGCGCGGCGCGGGGCGTGGCGCCGTCCCCGCCGCGCGCTGGTCCGGGCCTGAGATGGCGTCGCTTCGGGGCTTTCCGTCCCCGAATCGTTCAACGCAAGGGCGGTGACGCGACGCCTTGGGGCCATTGCAGCGCAAAATTCGGGCCCGTTCCGCCGACGCGCTCCAGCCAGCTTTTCGCGCTTGGGGTAGCATGGCGCCCGTGGCATGCCCGGCGGCCTTTTGTGGCGATGATGTCCGCCGCATCGGCCGCGCGCGCCGCGCCGATGCGCGGCGGCGATCGCGGAATAGCTGGCCGCGGCGCGCCGTTAACTTCTAACTGCCTGCGTTGATCTGTCATGACACTCAATCCATCGTTCGGTACCCGGGAGTCGTACACGCGGACCGCCATCGCGTTTCACTGGCTGATCGCACTGCTGATCGTCTGCGGCTTTGCGCTCGGCTGGGTGATGACCGACATCCCGGGCTTCACGCCCACTAAGCTGCGCTATTTCTCGTGGCACAAATGGATCGGCGTGACCGTGTTCGCGCTCGCGATCGTGCGCATCCTGTGGCGCGCGACCCACGCCTCGCCGCCGATGCCGCGCCGCATGCCCACCTGGCAACGTGGCGCCGCGCATGTCACACATCTGTTGCTGTACGTGCTGATGATCGTGATTCCCGTGTCCGGCTATCTGTATAGCTCGGCGGCGAACGTGCCGGTCGTCTACCTCGGGCTGATTCCGCTGCCGCGAATCATCGCGCCCGATCCGCACCTGAAGGAAGTGCTGAAGAACCTGCACATCGCGTTGAATTACACGTTGCTCGTGCTGGTCGCGCTACACACCGCGGCGGCGCTCAAGCATCAATGGTTCGATCGCGACGGCCTGCTGTCTCGCATGCTTCCTTTCCTCAAATAAGGACATCCATGAAGGTTTCGTTTTATCGCTACATGCTCGCCGCGTTCGCGGCGGCGTCGTTGAGCACCGCGGGTGCGGCGCTCGCGCAGGTCGACGTCGCGAAGAGTTCGGTGATGGCTACCTCGAAGCAGATGAACGTGCCGGTCGAAGGCAAGTTCAACAAGTTCACGGCGCAGGTCAGCTTCGATCCGGCCAAACCGACGGCCGGCAGTGCGCAGCTCAACATCGACGTCGCCAGCTACGATCTCGGCGACGAGAGCTACAACGAGCAGGTGCGCGGCAAGGAATGGTTCGACGCGAAAACCTTTCCGAGCGCGACGTTCGTGTCCAGCGCGATCGCGCCGGCCGGCGGCAACCAGTTCAAGGTGACCGGTAAGCTGACCATCAAGGGCAAGTCGGAGACGGTCGTGGTGCCGGTCACGGTCGGCCAGCAGGGCGCGATGCAGACCTTCGACGGCGCGCTGCCGATCAAGCGCTCGCAGTTCGACATCGGCACCGGCGAATGGAAGGACACATCGGTCGTCGCCGACGAGGTCGTGATCAAGTTTCATATCGTCGCCGCGCACTAGTAACGCGCGCGGCATTCGCGATGTGCGCCGCGCCACGTGGGGCGCGGCCGTTTTCCCACCGCAGGTTGCACCGCGATTTTCAACACAAAACAGGAGCACGAATTGAAAACGTCCATGTTGATCGCTGTTGGCGCGCTGGCTTCGTCGCTGTCGCTTGGCGCCTTCGCCGCCGATACCTATTCGCTTGATCCGATGCATACGTTTCCGAGCTTCGAGGCCGATCACTTCGGCGGTCTGTCGATCTGGCGCGGCAAATTCACGAAGACCACGGGAACGGTGACGCTCGATCGCGCGGCCAAAACCGGCACCATCGACGTCACCGTCGATCCCGCTTCGGTGCAGACCGGCAACCCGAAGCTCGACGATCACCTGAGGGCCGCCGAGTTCTTCGACGTCGAGAAGTATCCGACCGTGACCTACAAGGGCACCGAGATTAAGTTCGACGGCGACAAGCCCGTCGAGGTGATCGGCACGCTGACGATTCGCGGCATCACGAAGCCGGTGAATCTGAAGATCGATTCGTTCAAGTGCATGCAACACCCGGTCCTCAAGCGCGAAGTATGCGGCGTCGAGGCAAGCACCGAATTCAATCGCGCCGATTACGGCATGGAGTTCGGCGCGAAGTACGGCTTCAGCATGCAGACGCGCCTGCATATCCAGTCGGAAGGTATCAAGCAGCAGTAAGCGCGTTCGCGCTGCGCCGCAGCCAGAAAACCGCTTCGGTCGTTCACCGACGAAGCGGTTTTTTATCGCCTGTTGCGAACGCCGCGGCCATGCGTGGCAGCCATCGGCCCATCTGGCGCTCGCTTCATTTTTATTTTTTCAGTTAAATAGAGCGCATCGAGTCATGCCGGCGGTGCGCGCGTTGCCGGGGTGGCCAGCGCGGGCGCCAGGCGTTCGCGTCGATAAATATCTCGCGCGGGACAGGAGATCTGGATGAATTCAACGACAGCAGCAAGCGTCGCGGGAAGCCGGCAGAATTCGTGGCGCGCGGTGGTGGCCGCCTCGATCGGCAACGCGCTCGAATGGTTCGATCTCGTGGTGTACGGCTTTTTCGCCGTGACCATCTCCAAGCTGTTTTTTCCGGCCGGCAACGAGACCGTATCGCTGCTGCTCACGCTCGGCACGTTCGGCGTGTCGTTTTTCATGCGGCCGCTCGGTGCGATCGTGATCGGCGCGTACTCGGACCGCGCCGGGCGCAAGGCGGCGCTCACGCTCTCCATCTTGCTGATGATGAGCGGCACGCTGATCATCGCGATTCTGCCGACCTATCAGAGCATTGGCCTCGCCGCGCCGTTGATCCTCGTGCTCGCACGGCTGATGCAGGGCTTCTCGGCTGGCGGCGAGTTCGGCAGCGCGACCGCGTTTCTCGCCGAGCACGTGCCGGGGCGGCGCGGCTTCTACGCGAGCTGGCAGATGGCGAGCCAGGGTCTGACGACGCTGCTCGCGGCAGGCTTCGGCGCGTTGCTGACTGGCCAACTGTCGCCCGAGCAAATGGCGTCGTGGGGCTGGCGCGTGCCGTTCTTCTTCGGTCTGCTGATCGGGCCGGTTGCGTTCTACATCCGCACCAGGCTCGACGAGACGCCCGAATTCCTGGCCGCCGAAACGACGCAGACGCCGCTGCGCGATACGTTCGCGACGCAGAAGCTGCGGCTCGTGATCGCGATGGGCGTGGTGATCCTCGGGACCGTGTCGGCTTATCTGATGCTGTTCATGCCGACCTATGGTGTGCGGCAACTGGGGCTCGCGCCGTCGGTCGCGTTTGCGGCGATTGCGGTGACGGGCCTGATCCAGATGGTGTTCTCGCCGGTGGCCGGGCATTGGTCGGACCTGCATGGACGCACGCGCATCATGCTGAGCGCGGCGGTACTGCTGTTCGTGCTCGTCTATCCTGCGTTCGCGTTGCTGATCGCGCATCCGAGCTTCGGCACGCTGATCGTGTGGCAGATCGTGTTCGGCTTTCTCGTCAGCGGCTACTTCGGCGCGACGCCGGGGCTGCTGTCGGAGATGTTCCCGGTGCAGACGCGCACGACCGGCATGTCGCTCGCGTATAACATCGCGGTGACGATCTTCGGCGGCTTCGGGCCGTTCATCATCGCGTGGCTGATCAGCGCGACCGGCTCGAAGGCCGCGCCGAGCTACTACGTGATGTTCGCCGCGCTGCTGAGCATCGCGGCGCTGATCGGCGCGCGGCGCAAGCTGGGGTTCCGCTAGGAATGAGGCGGTAACGACGGTGTAGGTAAACGCAAAAGGCCGGTTCGTAATGAACCGGCCTTTTTTATTTGCGCAATCCTCAGCGACTACGCGCGCATCAAACCTGCGCGCCCGCGTTCGGATCGCCGGGGTCGTGGCTTTCCTTCTTGTCCTTCAGCAGGTCTTCGCGTTTGACGCCGAACCACATCGCGAGCGCCGCGGCGACGAACACCGACGAGTAGATACCGAACAGAATACCGACCGTCAGCGCGAGCGCGAAGTAGTGCAGCGTCGGGCCACCGAACAGGAACATCGACAGCACCATCATCTGCGTACAGCCGTGCGTGATGACGGTTCGCGACATCGTGCTGGTGATCGCGTGGTTGATCACTTCGATCACGGTCATTTTGCGTTCGCGGCGGAAGGTCTCGCGAATCCGGTCGAAGATAACGACCGACTCGTTGACCGAATAGCCGAGCACCGCGAGCACCGCGGCCAGCACCGACAACGAGAACTCCCACTGGAAGAACGCGAAGAAGCCGAGAATGATCACGACGTCGTGCAGGTTGGCGATCACGCCGGCTACCGCGTACTTCCATTCGAAGCGGAACGACAGGTAGATCACGATACCGGCGACCACGCACGCGAGCGCGAGCAGACCGTCGGTGGCGAGTTCCTTGCCGACCTGCGGGCCGACGAACTCGACGCGCTGCAACTGCACTTGCGGGGTGTCGGCCCTCAGCGCGCCCATCACCTGCTCGCTCTGCTGCGCGGACGTGTAGCCGGCCTTCAGCGGCAGACGGATCAGCACGTCGTGCGAGGAGCCGAAGTTCTGCACCTGCGCGTCGGCATAGCCGAGCTTGCCGAGCGTATTACGCACCGGGTCGAGCGGCACCGCGCCCGGATACTGCACCTCGATCACGGTGCCGCCGGTGAATTCCACCGACAGATGCAGCCCCCGATGCACGAGGAAGAACACGGCGGCGAGGAAGGTGATCAGCGAGATCGCGTTGAAGATCAACGCGCGCTGCATGAACGGAATGTCTTTACGGAAACGGAAAAATTCCATGGTCTAGTTCTCCGGGACTCAGCGGGATGAACCCGGTTTCTGCGGCGTCGAGTCATTCGACGTCGGCGTACCTGGCGAATTGCGACGGCGCACGGTCGGCTTGGCGCGACCCTGCGCGCCAGGCGCGGCCGGTGCCTTTCGGCTAGCCTTCGCGCTTGCCTTCGCCGTGGCGATGGCCTGGGCGGTGTCGGTCGCGGCGTCGTTGCCGCCGAGGCTGTTGCCAACATACGCGGCCGAGCCTGCCGCCGCCGTTTGCGGACGCCACACCTGGCCGATCGACAGCGACTTCAGCTTCTTCTTGCCGCCGTACCAAAAGTTGACGATGCCGCGCGAAAAGAACACCGCCGAGAACATCGACGTCAGAATGCCGATACAGTGGACGATCGCGAAGCCGCGCACCGGACCCGAGCCGAACGCGAGCAGCGCGAGGCCGGCGATCAGCGTGGTCACGTTCGAGTCGAGAATCGTCGCCCATGCATGCGCGTAGCCGTTCTGGATAGCCAGTTGCGGCGGCGCGCCGTTGCGCAGCTCTTCGCGCACGCGCTCGTTGATCAGCACGTTCGCGTCGATCGCCATACCGAGCGCGAGCGCGATAGCGGCGATACCCGGCAGCGTGAGCGTGGCCTGCAGCATCGACAGCACCGCGACCAGCAGCAGCAGGTTCACGGACAGGCCGATCATCGAGATCACGCCGAACAGCATGTAATACGCGATCATGAACACGGCGATCGCCGCGAAGCCCCACACGACCGAGTGGAAGCCCTTCTTGATGTTGTCGGCGCCGAGGCTCGGGCCGATCGTGCGTTCCTCGATGATTTCCATCGGCGCGGCGAGCGAGCCGGCGCGCAGCAGCAGCGCGAGGTCGGCGGCCGCTTGCGGGGTCGGCTGGCCGGTGATCTGGAAGCGGTCGCCGAGTTCCGATTGGATCGTTGCGACCGTCAGCACTTCGCCCTTGCCGCGTTCGAACAGCACCATCGCCATCGGCTTGCCGATGTTGTCGCGCGACACTGCGCGTACCGCGCGGCCGCCGGCCGAGTCGAGACGGATGTTGACCGACGGACGCTGATGCTCGTCGAAGCCCGCCGACGCGTCGATGATGCGGTCGCCGGTGAAGATCACCTGCTTGCGCAGCAGCACCGGCGCCTGGTTGCCTTGCGTGAAGAGTTCATCGCCCGGCGGCACCGGGTCGTTCGGATTCGGATGCGTGTTGACCGGGTCGGCGAGACGCGCTTCGAGCGTGGCCGTACGGCCGATGATGTCCTTCGCCTTCGCGGTGTCCTGCACGCCCGGCAGTTCGACCACGATGCGGTCCGAGCCCTGTTGCTGGATCACCGGCTCGGCCACGCCGAGTTCGTTCACACGGTTATGCAGCGTCGTGATGTTCTGCTTGAGCGCGGCGTCCTGCACCTCGCGCTGCACGGCCGGCGTGAAGGTACCGACCAGCTGCACGCCGCCGTCCGCGCCGGTGTTCGGCTGCGACGCCCACTGAAGTTCGGTGACGCTGCGGCCGAGCAGCTTGAGTGCCGCGTCCGCCGTGGCCTGGTCGGCCAGATTCACCACCACCGACTGGTTCACGCGATTCACGCCGCCGTCGCGGACGTTGTTGTCGCGCAGCAGCGTGCGTACGTCCGAAGCGTCCGAATCGAGCTTCTTGTTCAGGGCGCCGGCCATGTCGACCTGCAGCAGGAAATGCACGCCGCCGCGCAGGTCGAGACCGAGGTACATCGGCAGTGCGCGCAGCGCGGTCATCCAGGTCGGCGACGCGCTTTGCAGGTTCAGTGCGACGATGTACTGCGGATCGTTCGGGTCGCTATTGAGCGACTTCTGCAGCAGATCCTTGACGCGCAGCTGCGTGTCCGTGTCCGTCAGGCGCACGCGGATGTTCGCGTTGGTCTGCGAGTTGTCGAACGTGATCGCGGTCGGCTTGATCTGATTGTCCGCGAGCGCGGCTTCGACCGACGCGAGCGTGGTGGCGTCGAGCTTGACCGTTGCCTTGCCGCTCGACACCTGCACCGCCGGCGCTTCGCCGTACAGATTGGGCAGCGTGTACACGAGACCGATGACCAGAGCCACCAGCATCACGGCGTATTTCCAGAGGGGGTAGCGATTCATGAGTGGTCCAACGGGAAGGTTGGCTTGGATGCGATGCGTCCGGCGATGAGCGCGGGCTGTTCAGCGAAGTGCATGAACTGCCGGCGAGGCCGCACCGGACGCGAGGAGTGCAGGCCTTACAGCGACTTGATCGTGCCCTTCGGGAGAATCGTCGTGACCGACGCCTTTTGCACGGTGATTTCCGTGCCTTCCGAAATTTCGATGCCGACGTAGGCTTCGCCCACCTTTGTCACCTTGCCGACGATGCCGCCGTTCGTCACGACTTCGTCGCCCCTGGCCATCGCTGCGAGCATGTTGCGATGTTCCTTCTGGCGCTTCATTTGCGGGCGAATCATGATGAAGTACAGCACGCCGAACATCAGGATCAGCGGCAGGAAGCTCATCAGGTTGGATTCGATACCGCCTGCTGCAGCGCCTTGCGCGAAGGCATTGGAAATGAACGACACGTTGGTCTCTCCGTTATCAGTCAAACGAACAAAAAAATCAGCCGGTTATTCTACCACCGGCCAGATGCGCGCCGGCGCGGCGAATCGGCTTTGCGATCAACCGTTTAAAGCTCCGATTCGGCACAAATTCACTGGCCGGCGAAAGTGAATTGTAAGTTGTCGGCGTGTGGCACGCGAAATCCGCCTGCCGGGGCCGTCAGGAGGACGGTTCGACGCCGCGCGCGCGGTCTTCGTGGAAGCGCTTGCGGAATGCGTCGAACAGCTTCGCCTCGATCGCATCGCGCATTTCCTGCATCAGCTCCAGGTAGTAGTGCAGGTTGTGGATCGTGTTCAGCTGCGCGCCGAGGATTTCGCCGACGCGATGCAGATGGTGCAGATAGCCGCGCGTGAAGTTGCGGCAGGTGTAGCAGCCGCATTGCTCGTCGAGCGGGCGCAGTGAGTTCCTGTGCGTCGCGTTGCGGATCTTGACGTCGCCAAAGCGCGTGAACAGCCAGCCGTTGCGCGCGTTGCGCGTCGGCATCACGCAGTCGAACATGTCGACGCCGGCCGCGACCCCGGCCACCAGGTCTTCCGGCGTGCCGACGCCCATCAGGTAGTGCGGCTTGTCGGCCGGCATCCTGGGGCCGATGTGGTTCAGGATCCGCATCATATCTTCCTTCGGTTCGCCGACCGACAGACCGCCGATTGCGAGGCCGTGGAAGTTTTTTTCGGCGAGGCCGGCGAGCGACTCGTCGCGCAGATCCTCGAACATGCCCCCCTGCACGATGCCGAACAGCGCATTCGGATTGCCGAGGCGCTGGAATTCGTCGATCGAGCGTTGCGCCCAGCGCATCGACATGCGCATCGATTCTGCCGCTTCCTTGTGCGAGGTCGGAATGTTGTTGGTCGCATACGGCGTGCATTCGTCGAACTGCATCACGATGTCCGAGTTCAGCACCTTCTGGATCTGCATCGACACCTCCGGCGACAAGAACAGCCGGTCGCCGTTGATCGGCGACGCGAATGTGACGCCGTCCTCGGTGATCTTGCGCAGATCGCCGAGCGAGAACACCTGGAAGCCGCCCGAGTCGGTCAGGATCGGCTTTTTCCAGCCCATGAAGCCGTGCAGGCCGCCGTGCGCGTCGATCGTTTCGAGGCCGGGGCGCAGCCACAGGTGAAACGTGTTGCCGAGGATGATCTGCGCATGCATTTCCTCGAGCTCGCGCGGCTGCACCGCCTTCACGGTGCCGTACGTGCCGACCGGCATGAAGATCGGCGTTTCGACCACGCCGTGATTGAGCGTGACGCGGCCGCGGCGCGCGGGGCCGTCGGTGCCGAGCAGTTCGAATTTGAGGCCGCTGATGTCGTTTCGGGGGTGCTCGTGGCCTGGCTGTTGCGAGGGATGACCAAAGGTCATGGGGATCACTCCTGTGCTACCGGAAAACAGTCCGGCGCAATCAATGAAAACCGCCACGAGCGATCGCAGCGGCTAGGAAAATTGCCAATACCTTGAAACGGTGCCCGCACTGGGTTAGGCATCGCGCCGCGTGAGCAGCATCGCGTCACCGTAGCTGAAAAAGCGATAGCGCTCGTCGATCGCATGACGATACGCGGCGCGAATCGTCTCGACGCCCGCGAATGCCGACACCAGCATCAGCAGCGTCGACTTCGGCAAATGGAAGTTCGTGACCAACCGGTCGACCACACGAAACCGGTAACCCGGCGTGATGAAGATGTCGGTTTCCGCGCTCGCCGCGGCGAGCGGATGGCCGGCGGCTTCGGCGTCGCGCGCGGCGGCTTCGAGCGCGCGCATCGAGGTCGTGCCGACCGCGATCACGCGGTTGCCGCGCGCTTTCGTCGCGGCGATATTGTCCGCGAGCGCTTGCGGCAGGTAATACCGCTCGCTGTGCATCTTGTGCTCGGCGATGTTCTCGACCCGCACTGGCTGGAACGTGCCCGCGCCGACGTGCAGCGTCAGCGTTGCGCGTTCGACGCCATGTGCGTCGAGCCTGGCGAGCAGTGCGTCGTCGAAGTGCAGGCCGGCGGTCGGCGCGGCGACCGCGCCCGGATTCTGCGCGAACACGGTCTGATAGCGGGTTTCGTCGGTCGCGTCGGGGTCGTGCTCGATGTACGGCGGCAGCGGCAGACGGCCGTACTGCTCGATCAGCGTCAGACAGTCGTCGGGGAAATGCAGCGTGTAGAACTGATCGACGCGCTCACCGACGGTGACGTCGAACGCATCGGCGAGACGGATCGTCGTGCCCGCCTGCGGGCTCTTGCTCGCGCGGATCTGCGCGAGCACGCTGCGCTCGCCGGTCAGGCGCTCGACCAGCACTTCGATTCTGCCGCCGCTCGCTTTCTGGCCGAAGAATCGCGCCTTCAGCACTTTGGTATCGTTGAAGACCAGCAGATCGCCCGGCGCGACGCACTCGGGCAGCTCGGTGAAGCGGCGGTCGGTCAGGCGCGCGGCGCCGTCGGCGGCGCCTGCGGCGTCGACGTCGAGCAGACGGCTTGCGCTGCGCTCGGGCAACGCGACTTGCGCGATCAGCTCGGGCGGCAGATCGAAATCGAAATCGGAAAGCGTAAACATGCGAACGACTGGAAGCGGGTTGGGACTGATTTGGGACTGAATCGAGCCGAAGCCGGAGCCGGGCGGCTATGATGGCGGGACGCCGAAGCGGCCCGCGCGCCCCTAGAGCCGCGTCCTGCCCACGCTGGATGCGCGATGCGCGGCACGACTTTTTTCGACAGAAGCCGATATTGTACTTGCGAAGCAGCCCATGCCTTTGTCCGACCGCCGATCGTCCGTTGCCACCCTCGAAGCGGGCGCCGAACCGCGGCGCCGCGGCGCGCGAGCGGAGGCGAGGCAACGGGATCAGGCGCAAGGGGGCGCGCATGGCGACATGACGGCGGCTGGTCACGATGTCGGGCGCGACGGCGACCACACCGGAGCGGCCGCGGGCGACCCGCCGGATGAATTCGCGGCCGACCACGCGAGCGACGACAAACCCGCGCCCAAAACCAGAGCCACGGCGAAGGCCGCCGCCAAACCCGCAGCCAAAGCCCCCGTCAAAACCGCCGACAAGCTCGCCAAGCTCGGGCTCACGCGCGACATCGACCTCGTGCTGCATCTGCCGATGCGCTACGAAGACGAAACCTCGCTGACGCCGATCGCTCACCTGCTGCCCGGCGGCATCGCGCAAACCGAGGGCGTGGTGTTCGACAACGAGATCGCCTATCGCCCGCGTCGGCAGCTCCTCGTGAAGCTGCGCGACGCCGAAGGCGACGAGCTCGTGCTGCGCTTTCTGAATTTCTACGGTTCGCAGGTCAAGCTGATGGCGCCCGGCGCGCGCCTGCGCGTGCGCGGCGACGTGCGCGGCGGCTTTTTCGGCATGGAGATGGTGCACCCGACCGTGCGCGTCGTCGATGAGGACACGCCGCTGCCGCAGGCGCTGACGCCGGTCTACCCGAGCACAGCGGGCGTATCGCAGGCGTATCTGCGCAAGGCGATCGACAACGCGCTCGCGCGCACGTCGCTGCCGGAGCTGCTGCCCGCGCCGGTCGCGCGCGCGTTTCTCGAGCCGCTTGGCGTGCCCGCGCTGATGGACGCGGTGCGCACGCTGCATCATCCGGGCGCGCAGTCGGACGAAACGGCGCTGATCGACGGCACGCATCCGGCCTGGGTGCGCATCAAGTTCGAGGAATTGCTCGCGCAGCAGATGTCGCTCAAGCGCGCGCACGACGAACGTCGCACGCGCGCCGCGCCGGCCATGCCGCGCCGCAAGCTCGGCGACGAGTCGGCGCTGGTCGCGCGTCTGCTGAAGGCGCTGCCGTTTTCGCTGACGGCCGCGCAGCAGCGTGTCGGCGGCGAGATCGCGCTCGATCTGACGCAGCCGCATCCGATGCAGCGGCTGTTGCAGGGCGACGTCGGCAGCGGCAAGACGATCGTCGCGGCGCTTGCTGCCGCGCAGGCGATCGACGCCGGCTACCAGGCCGCGCTGATGGCGCCGACCGAAATCCTCGCCGAGCAGCACGCGCGGAAGTTGCGCGGCTGGCTGGAGCCGCTCGGCGTGAACGTCGCGTGGCTCGCGGGCAGTCTGAAGACCAGGGAGAAGCGCGCCGCGATCGAAGCTGCCGCGCTCGGCACCGCGCAGCTCGTGATCGGCACGCACGCGATCATCCAGGACGCGGTCGAGTTCGCGCGCCTCGGGCTCGTGATCGTCGACGAACAGCATCGCTTCGGCGTCGCGCAACGGCTCGCGCTGCGAGCGAAGGCGCAAGGCGCCGCCGACGGCGCGCCCGACTTCCAGCCGCATCAGTTGATGATGTCCGCGACGCCGATTCCGCGCACGCTCGCGATGACCTACTACGCGGACCTCGACGTTTCCACGATCGACGAATTGCCGCCCGGCCGCACCCCGATCCTTACGAAGCTCGTGTCCGACGCGCGCCGCGAAGAGGTGATCGGCCGCGTGCGCGAGGCGGCGCTGACGGGGCGCCAGGTGTACTGGGTGTGTCCGCTGATCGAGGAAAGCGAGACCCTGCAGCTGCAAACCGCGGTCGAGACCTACGAGACGCTCGTGGCCGCGCTGCCCGAGCTGAAGGTCGGGCTCGTGCACGGGCGCCTCGCGCCCGCCGAAAAGGCCGCGGTGATGGACGCGTTTTCGCGCAACGAGATCCAGCTGCTGGTCGCGACCACGGTGATCGAGGTGGGCGTGGACGTGCCGAACGCGTCGTTGATGGTGATCGAGCATGCGGAACGCTTCGGTCTCGCGCAGTTGCATCAGTTACGCGGACGGGTGGGGCGCGGCAGCGCCGCGTCGGTTTGCGTGCTGCTGTACACCGGTCCGCTGTCCATGACCGCCCGCGCCCGCCTGCAAACGATGCGCGAAACTACCGACGGCTTCGAGATCGCCCGCCGCGACCTCGAAATCCGCGGGCCCGGGGAGTTTCTCGGCGCCCGTCAGTCGGGCGCGGCGATGCTGCGTTTCGCCGACCTGCAGAACGATCAGCACCTGATCGAGCCGGCGCGCGAAGCCGCCGCGACGCTGCTCGACCAGTATCCGGACGTCGTGATCCAGCATCTGGCGCGCTGGCTCGGCGCGCGCGAGCATTATCTGAAAGCCTGAGCGCGAGCCTGCGCCGCAAGTGGAACGGCTAAAAGGTTGGCGAACCGACCCTATCGGTGTATAACTAGAATCTATCAAATCCCTCATACTGATTGATCCCCGAATGACGCTCACCGAATTGAAATACATCGTGGCGGTGGCCCGCGAGCGGCACTTCGGCCGGGCCGCCGAAGCCTGTTTCGTCAGCCAGCCCACGCTGTCCGTGGCCATCAAGAAGCTCGAAGACGAGCTGAACGTGCAGATTTTCGAGCGCGGCACCAGCGAGGTCAGCGTCACGCCGATCGGCGAACAGATCGTCACGCAGGCGCAACGGGTGCTCGAGCAGACGCTTGCGATCAAGGAAATCGCCAAGCAGGGCAAGGACCCGCTGGTCGGTCCGCTGCGCCTTGGCGTGATCTACACGATCGGGCCGTACTTGCTGCCGACGCTCGTCAAGCAGATGATCCGGCGCGTGCCGCAGATGCCGCTGATGCTGCAGGAAAACTACACGCTGAAGCTGATCGAGCTGCTCAAGCAGGGCGAAATCGACGTCGCGATCATGGCGCTGCCATTTCCCGAAACCGGTTTGATGCTGCGCCCGCTTTACGACGAGCCATTCGTCGTCGCGCTGCCGTCTGGTCACGCGTGGGAAAGCCGCCCGAAGATCGACCCCGACGATCTGAAGCAGGAAACCATGCTGCTGCTCGGCAGCGGCCACTGCTTCCGCGATCATGTGCTCGGCGTGTGTCCCGAACTGATGCGCTTTTCGCAGAACGCGGACGGCATCCAGAAGACCTTCGAGGGCTCGTCGCTCGAAACGATTCGTCATATGGTCGCAAGCGGCGTCGGCATTACCGTGCTGCCGCGCATGTCGGTGCACGAGGTCAAGCCGCATGCGGGCGGGATCGACGCGGGCCTGCTCAGCTATGTCGCGTTCGACGAGCCGGTGCCCGATCGCCGTGTCGTGCTGGCATGGCGCAAGAGCTTCACGCGCATGCCCGCGATCGACGCGATCTGCGACGCAGTCGCCGCCTGCGACCTGCCCGGCGTCAACAAGCTCGATCTGCCTGCCGCCGTCAACTGAGTCGCCGTCGTCCCCCAGCCGCCCCAGACACCGGGGCGGCCTGTCGCAACAAGGGCGCAAGTCCTATCGAATAGATTAAATTAATCAAATACGATTATTCGATAGCTGTTGCTATAGTTTCCTCCACGGATCGCCCGATCCCCTTATTCGATTAAGGCTCAGCGCCCAGACCCCGAGTCAGGGCGCGAGACAGGCCAGGAGGAAAACACCATGCAAACGGATTCACAGCCCATCCACGCTTTTCCTGCACAAGCGGCCACGACTGCGGCCGCGCCGAGTATCCATACGGTTGCCATGTCGTTGCTGGCCGACCGGGTGCTGGCCGCCTGACGCGCCTACCCGTGACGGCGTCCGGCACGCACGGATGCCGCGCGCTTTCCCTTTGATTCGATAAAAACCACGCAGGAGTGCCCATGTCCGAACGTAAGCTCACCCATGCCGCCGGCGCGCCCGTCGCCGACAACCAGAACTCGATGACCGCCGGCCCGCGCGGCCCGGTCGTGCTGCAGGACGTCTGGCTGCTCGAAAAGCTCGCGCATTTCGATCGCGAAGTGATTCCCGAACGTCGCGTTCACGCGAAGGGTTCGGGTGCGTTCGGCACGCTGACGGTGACGCACGACATTTCGCGCTACACAAAGGCGAAGGTATTTGCGCAGCCTGGCAAGGAAACGCCGCTTTTCATGCGCTTTTCGACGGTGGCCGGCGAGCGTGGCGCGGCCGACGCCGAGCGCGACGTGCGCGGCTTCTCGATCAAGTTCTACACGGAAGAAGGCAACTGGGACGTGGTCGGCAACAACACGCCGGTGTTCTTCATCCGCGATCCGCTGAAGTTTCCGGACTTTATCCATACGCAGAAGCGTGATCCGTACACGAATCTGCGCAGCAATGTCGCCGCGTGGGATTTCTGGTCGCGTCATCCAGAGTCGCTGCATCAGGTGACGATTCTGATGAGCGATCGCGGCATTCCGAAGAACTACCGGCAGATGCATGGCTTCGGCTCGCACACGTACTCGTTCATCAACGCGAACAACGAGCGTTTCTGGGTCAAGTTCCACTTCAAGTCGCAGCAGGGCATCGAGAATTTCACCGACGCCGAAGCCGCGCAGGTGGTCGCCAATGACCGCGAAAGCGCGCAGCGCGATCTGGTGAACAGCATCGACGCGGGCCACTTCCCGAAGTGGCGCTTCGCGATTCAGGTGATGCCCGAAGCGGATGCGTTGAATTACCGCTTCAACCCGTTCGACATCACGAAGGTGTGGTCGCAGAAGGACTATCCGTTGATCGACGTCGGTACGATCGAGCTGAACCGCAACGCGGCCAACTATTTCGCGGACGTCGAGCAGGCGGCGTTCACACCCGCGAATGTGGTGCCGGGTATCGGCTTTTCGCCGGACCGTCTGTTGCAGGGGCGTCTGTTCTCGTACGGCGATACCCAGCGTTACCGGCTCGGCATCAATCACCACCAGATTCCGGTGAATGCGCCGCGCGCGCCGGGCGCGCATGCGTTCCATCGCGACGGCGCGATGCGCACCGACGGCAATCTCGGCGGCAACGTGAATTACGAGCCGAATCGCTTCGGCGACTTCGCGCAGGACGCCAACGCGTCGGAGCCGCCGCTCGCGGCGGGCGCGGTCGAGCGTTACCCGCATCGCGAGGACGACGACTACTACACGCAGCCGCGCATGCTGTTCGCGCTGTTCGACGACGCGCAGCGCGAGCGTCTGTTCGGCAATATCGCGCGACATATCGACGGCGTGCCGCAGCAGATCGTCGCGCGTCAGATCGAGCATTTCCGCCGCGCCGATCCGGCTTACGCGCAAGGGGTGATCGCGGCGCTCGCCGCGTTGCAGGAAGGCAGGAATCGTTAGGCGTCACGATACGCACCGGGAGTACGATCATGATTCAGATGGTGATGGCAAGCATCGGTGGTTCGGCCGCGACGCGAAGCATGCTGGCGCAACGGCGGGCGTTCATGCTGCGTAAGGTGGTGGGTTTTGCGATCGTCGCGAGCGGCTTCGCGGTGATCGCCGCGCAGGCGTTGCAGCATGCGCTGGGCGGCTGAGCGCAGTGCCGCCGGAATCGCCGCGCAGCAAGGCTTCCGGGCACCTGTTGCGCAAACGTTGCGGCATTTCACGCTACACTGTCGAACGTTTTATTTTTGTTTCCGCAGACCGTTATCTGCCGACCGGTTCGTATCACTCTTCGAAGGAGTCATCATGGCCAAGAAAGAAGCCGCTGCCGTACAGCACGTCAACATCGGCATCAGCGACAAGGATCGCAAGAAGATCGCGGAAGGGCTGTCGCGTCTGCTCGCCGACACGTACACGCTATACCTGAAGACCCACAACTTTCACTGGAACGTCACGGGTCCGATGTTCAACACGCTGCACCTGATGTTCGAAACGCAGTACAACGAACTCGCGCTCGCGGTCGACTCGATCGCCGAACGCATCCGCGCATTGGGCGTGCATGCGCCGGGCAGCTATAAGGATTTCGCGAAGCTGTCGTCGATCCCCGAAGCGGACGGCGTGCCGCTCGCCGAAGACATGATCCGCCAGTTGGTCGAAGGCCAGGAAGCCGTGGTGCGCACCGCGCGCGCAATCTTCCCGTCCACGGAAGCCGCCAACGACGAGCCGACCGCCGACCTGCTCACGCAACGCATGCAGACGCACGAAAAGACCGCGTGGATGCTGCGCTCGCTGCTCGCTTGATTTGCCGTGACTGAGCCGGTCGAGTCAGGTCCGATGCCGGCGCGGGCAACGCCCACGCCGTGCTAAAAACGCACAAGCCTCCCTGCACGGGGGGCTTTGTTTTTTGCGCGGCCGTGCGAATCCGGGCGCGCCGTGTGCTTCCCGTAAAATAGGTGCACCGTGTTCGCACTTCACCGAATTCGTCCCATGTTCGCCCGACTTCCCCTGTATCTGCGCCTCGTGCGCATGGATAAGCCGATCGGCAGCCTGCTGCTGCTGTGGCCGACCCTCAACGCACTGTGGATCGCATCCGGCGGTCATCCGTCGTGGCAATTGCTGGTGATCTTCACGCTCGGCACGGTGCTGATGCGCTCGGCCGGCTGCGCGATCAACGACTATGCGGACCGCGATTTCGACCGTCACGTGAAGCGCACCGAAAACCGGCCGCTCACGTCCGGCAAGATCAACGCGTGGGAAGCGGTTTTGCTGGCCACGGTCCTGTCGTTGATCGCGTTTGCGCTGATCCAGCCGCTCAATGCGTTGACCAAGGCGTTGTCCGTGGTGGCGCTATTCGTCGCCGGCACGTATCCGTTCATGAAGCGCTTCTTTGCGATTCCGCAGGCGTACCTGGGCATCGCGTTCGGCTTTGGCATTCCGATGGCGTTCGCCGCGGTGCAGGATCACGTGCCGCCGCTCGCGTGGGTGATGCTGATCGCGAACATCTTCTGGGCCGTTGCGTACGACACCGAATACGCGATGGTCGATCGCGACGACGACATCAAGATCGGCATCCGCACGTCGGCGCTGACGTTCGGCCGCTTCGACGTGACCGCGGTCATGCTGTGCTATGCGGTGACGCTCGGGATTTACGTCGGCATCGGCGTGACGCTCGGGTTCGGTCTGCTGTACTGGCTCGGCTGGGCGGTCGCAGTGGGTTGCGCGATCTATCACTACACGCTGATCCGCCATCGCGAGCGCATGCCGTGCTTCGCCGCGTTCCGTCACAACAACTGGCTCGGCGGCGCGTTGTTCGCCGGGATAGCCGCGCATTACGTGCTGGCTTCGCTTTAATTCGCGTCAGCGCTTTGCGGGCTTCAGACCGCTGCTGTTTCCGCCGTTTCTTTTCGACGCCGGTTCGCGTTACTGCTTGCCGAACTCGTCGCCCATTTCGCGCGCCCGCGCGTCGGCGGCCAGCGCGCCGCGCACGATTGCATCCTTGATACCGCTCGCGTCGAACGAGGCGAGCGCCGCCGCGGTCGTGCCGCCCTTCGATGTCACGCGCTCGCGCAACACGCTCGGCGGCTCGTCGGAATTGGCCGCGAGTTGCGCGGCGCCCGTGAACGTCGCGACCGCGAGCGCGCGGCCTTGCGCTTCGTCCATGCCGAGCTGGCGCGCGGCTTCCTGCAGCGCTTCGATGAAATAGAACACGTAGGCCGGCCCGCTGCCCGAGATCGCGGTCACCGCGTCGATCTTCGCTTCGTCATCGAACCAGACGGTTTCGCCGACCGCGCCGAGCACCTGCGACGCGAGCGCGCGACCCGCTTCGTCGACGCTGCCGCTTGCGACCAGACCCGTCACGCCCATGCCGATCAGCGCCGGCGTATTCGGCATCACGCGCACGATGCGGCTGTGGCCGTCGAGCCAGCGCGACATGTCGCCGATGCGAATGCCCGCGACGATGCTGACGATGAGTTGCGACGCGCGCAGATGCGGCGCCACCGTCCCGGCGACGCTCTTCAGGATCTGCGGCTTTACCGCGAGCACGACTGCGTCGTAATCAGCGAGCGCGCCGTCGGCGGCCACGCCGGTGCGGATGCCGAACTGTTGCTGGTTGCGCTGGCGCGCGTCTTCGTTCGGATCGACCGCGTACAGGTCCGAGGGCGCCACGCCCCGCTTGATGAGGCCGCCGATCAACGCCGCGGCCATGTTGCCGCCGCCGATAAACGCAATTTTCATGATGGTCAGGACAGGTTCAGTTGAGATGCGGAAATGCGGTGAGGGCGTCGCGCGGCCAGGCTCGCGCGACGCCCGTGCAAATGCTCAGCGCGAGTAATCGCGCGCGCCGAAGATCGCGGTGCCGATGCGGACGATCGTCGCGCCTTCGAGCACGGCTGCTTCGAGATCGGCCGACATGCCCATCGACAGCGTATCGAGCGCAAGTCCGTCGACACGCAAGCGCTCGAACAGCACGCGCAATTGGCGATGCGGCGCGCGTTGCGCGTCCAGATCGCCGAGCGGTTCGGGGATCGACATCAGTCCGCGCAGCTTCAGCTTCGGCAGCGCGGCGATCTGTTGCGCGACGGCGGCCGCGTCGCCGACCGTGACACCGCTCTTTGACGCTTCACCGCTGACGTTGACCTGCAGGCACACGTTGAGCGGCGGCAGGTCGTCGGGGCGCTGTTCCGACAGTCGCTGCGCGATCTTCAGCCGATCGACCGAATGTACCCAGTCGAAATGCTCGGCGACGGCCCGCGTCTTGTTCGATTGCAGCGGCCCGATGAAGTGCCATTCGAGCGACGCGCGCAGATCGGCGAGCGTCTGGATCTTGTCGAGCGCTTCCTGCACGTAGTTTTCGCCGAATGCGCGCTGACCGGCCGCACGAGCGGCGCGCACCGCATCAGCGCGAAACGTCTTGGAGACCGCGAGCAGCATCACGGACTGCGCGTCGCGGCCGGCCGCTTGCGCGGCTCGGGCGATGCGCTCGTGAACGTCGGCGAGATTGAGAGCCAGGTGCTCGGCGAGACGGTGAGGCAGATCGGACATGGAACGAACCGGTGTTCAGCGAAGACGATGTCCCGATTATACGGACAGCATGTGCTCGACCAGTTCGATCCAGTGCGCGACCGGCGTCGACGTGCCGCTTTGCAAATGCGCGATGCAACCGACGTTCGCCGACAGGATCACCTGCGGCTCCTGCGCCTGCAAACGCTCGAGTTTCTGATCGCGCAGCGCGTACGACAGGCGCGGCTGCAGCAGCGAGTAGGTGCCGGCCGAGCCGCAGCACAGATGGCTGTCGGCGGGCAGGCGCACTTCGAGGCCGAGCGCGCCGAGCAGTTGCTCGACCTTGCCGCGGATCTGCTGCCCATGCTGCAGCGTGCAGGGCGGATGAAATGCGACCGTGTGCACGGCCCGGCGGCGCGTGATCGCGACAAGCTGCGCCTCGAACTCAGGCAGGATCTCGCAGACGTCGCGCGTCAGTTCGACGATGCGGCGCGCTTTCTCCGCATAGTTGGGATCGTGGCGCAGCAGGTGCGCGTATTCCTTGACCGTCGCGCCGCAGCCCGACGCGTTCATCACGATCGCTTCAACGCCCTGTTCGACGTAGGGCCACCATGCGTCGATGTTCGCGCGCAGGTCGTCGAGCGCCTCGTCGTGGTAGCCGAGGTGCAGGCGGATCGCGCCGCAGCAGCCGGCTTCGGGCGCAACCAGCGTTTCGATGCCGAGCGCGTCGAACACGCGCGCGGTCGCGATGTTGACGTTCGGCATCATCGACGGCTGCACGCAGCCCGCGAGCATCAGCACCTTGCGTTCGTGTTGCGCGCTCGGCCATTCGAGCGGGCGTTGACGCGCGGGCACCTTGTCGCGCAGTTTCTTCGGCAGCAGGCCGCGCACGTGCTGGCCCAAGCGCATCGCGGGCGTGAAGATCGCGCTGTTCGGCAGCACGCTCGCGAGCAGGCGCCGCATCAGCCGCTGATTGAGCGGACGCTTGACTTTCTCTTCGGTGAGCTTGCGGCCGATTTCGACGAGCCGCCCGTATTGCACGCCCGACGGGCAGGTCGACTCACAATTGCGACAGGTGAGGCAGCGGTCCAGGTGAACCTGCGTGCTGCGCGTGACCGGCGCGCCTTCGACCATCTGCTTGATCAGATAAATGCGCCCGCGCGGGCCGTCGAGCTCGTCGCCGAGCAGTTGATAGGTCGGGCAGGTGGCCGTGCAGAAGCCGCAATGCACGCACTTGCGCAGGATGGCGTCGGCTTCGTTGCCATCGGGCGTATTGCGAATGAAGTCCGCGAGGTTGGTTTGCATCGCATCGCTCAGAAGTCGGGGTAGAGACGGCCGCGGTTGAATATGCGGACCGGGTCGAATGCGTGTTTGAGGCCGCGATGGATTTTCATCAGCGGCGCGGGCAGCGGTGTGAATACGCCGGCGCTGCGGTCGTAGCCTTGGCCGCTGCGGAAGATCGTCGCGTGGCCGCCGGCCTGCTTCGCGCTGATGCGCACGGTTTGTGCGTCGGTGTCGGTGATCCACCAGCGCTGGCCGCCGCCCCATTCCATCAGTTGCGCGCCGGGCAGTTGCAGCGGCTCGGTGATCGACGGCAGCGCGAGACGCCACAGCGCGGCCTTCGGCGGAATGCCCGCAAAAAACGAATCGGTCTGTTCGCGCAGTCCGGCCCAGAAGCGTTCGGCTTCGACCGCATCGACGACTTCGCCGCCGAGCCCGGTGCGCGCGGACTTGACCGCGGCTTCCGCGCCGCCCAGGCGCACCGCGAGCGTGCCGTTGCGCCATGCGCTCGCGGTGATCGGCAGCGGCCGGCCACCCCATTCGTTGAGCTTGCGTACCGCGTCGGTGCCGTTCATGTCGAACTTCAGCGTGGCTTCGGCCTGCGGCCGCGGCAGCACTTTGACCGATAGCTCGAGGATCAACCCGAGCGTGCCGAGCGAGCCCGCGAGCAGCCGCGACACGTCGTAGCCCGCGACATTCTTGACGACCTGGCCGCCGAAGCGCAGCACCTGGCCCTGGCCGTTCATCACGACGGCACCGAGCACGAAGTCGCGCGCGGCGCCGACGGCCGGCCTGCGCGGCCCCGAAATACCCGCGGCGATGCAGCCGCCGAAGGTGGCCTGCGGACCGAAGTGCGGCGGCTCGAACGGCAGCATCTGGTCGTGCTCGGCGAGCGCGGCTTCGATTTCCAGCAACGGTGTCCCCGCGCGCGCGGTGATCACGAGCTCGGCCGGATCGTACGCGATGATGCCGCGATAAGCGCGCGTGTCGAGGATCTCACCTTCCAGCGTCTGACCATACCAGTCCTTGGTGCCGCCGCCGCGGATGCGCACCGCGCCTCCCTCGGCGCTGGCCGAACGCACGCGTTCGGACCATCCGGCGACGATGTCGTCCTCTTCCATGGTGTCCTGCTCGTTGTGTGTCGTTTGATTGTACCGGGCGGCGGCTCGCTGGCAAGCCGGAGCGCACCCGCATGACGGGGCGCGGAGCATCGGTCTGAAGGGGACGGAGCGAGGCGCCGCGCACGCCGCGCCAGCATCAGCGCGCGCGGCGTGCGGCGGATGCGCAATGCCGACGCCAGCCGCTAGAAGCGAGGCAGCTCCGGATGCGGCAGCAGCCCGCCGCGCACGTGCATCTTGCCGTATTCGGCGCAGCGCGCCCGTGTCGGGATGCCCTTGTCGGGGTTCAGCAGGCCGGGCGCGTCGAAGGCCCGCTTGACCGCGTGGAACGTATCGCGCTCCTCGGGCGAGAACTGCACGCACATCGAATTGATCTTCTCGATGCCGACGCCATGCTCACCCGTCACCGTGCCGCCCAGCTCGACGCAAGCTTCGAGGATGTCGCAACCGAACAACTCGGCGCGGTGCCACTCGTCCTTGTCGTTGCCGTTGAACAGGATCAGCGGATGCATGTTGCCGTCGCCGGCATGGAACACGTTGATGCAGCGCAACTGGTACGTTTTTTCCATCTCCTCGATGCGCGCGAGCAGCGGCCCGATACTGCGGCGCGGCACGGTGCCGTCCATGCAGTAATAGTCCGGCGAGATGCGGCCGGCGGCCGGAAACGCGTTCTTGCGCCCGGACCAGAAGCGTAGGCGCTCCGCTTCCGTGCGCGAAATCTGGATACGGGTCGCGCCGTGCTCGCGCAGCACCGCGGTCATGCGTACGATCTCGTTCGCGACTTCCTCGGGTGTGCCGTCCGATTCGCACAGCAGGATCGCCGCCGCGTCGAGATCGTAGCCTGCGTTGACGAACTCCTCGACCGCGCGCGTGGCGGGCTTGTCCATCATCTCGAGGCCGGCCGGAATGATGCCCGCCGCGATGATGCCCGCGACCGCGTCGCCGCCTTTGACGACGTCGTCGAAGCTGGCCATGATGACCTGCGCCGTTTGCGGCTTCGGGATCAGCTTGACGGTGACCTCGGTGACGATCGCGAACATGCCCTCGCTGCCGATCAGCACCGCGAGCAGATCGAGCCCCGGCGCGTCGGGCGCGAGCGAGCCGAATTCGACGATTTCGCCTTCCATCGTCACCGCTCGCACGCGCAGTACGTTGTGCACGGTGAGGCCGTACTTCAGGCAATGCACGCCGCCCGAATTCTCGGACACGTTGCCGCCGATCGTGCACGCAATTTGCGACGATGGGTCGGGCGCATAGTAGAGGCCGTACGGTGCCGCGGCCTCGGAGATCGCCAGATTGCGCACGCCCGGTTGCACGGTCGCGATGCGCGCGTACGGGTCGACCTCGACGATCTTGCGAAAGCGTGCGAGCGACACCACCACGCCGAGCCGGATCGGCATCGCGCCGCCGGACAGCCCGGTGCCCGCACCGCGCGGCACGATGGGCACCTCGAGGCGATGGCAGATCTGCACGATGCGCTGCACCTGTGATTCGGTTTCCGGCAACGCGACCGCGAGCGGCAGACGCCGGTACGCGGCGAGGCCGTCGCAGTCGTACGCGACGGTGTCTTCCTCGCGATACAGCAGACAGTGGGTCGGCAACACGGCCATCAGCGCCTGCACGACTTCGCGCTGACGCTGCGCGAGGACTTCGGCCGACAGTTCAGCGGGTGCGTTCATGTGAGTTGTCTCCTCGTGGCTTGCCGCGGCCAGCCTTCGCAACGTCGGTCAGGCCGCCGCCCACGCGAAGATCTTGCCCGGGTTCATCAGATTGCGCGGGTCGAGCGCGTGCTTGATCGAGCGCATCGTGTCGACCGCGACGTCGCCATGCTCCTCGAGTAGAAAGCCCATCTTGTGCAGGCCGATGCCATGCTCGCCGGTGCAGGTGCCGTCCATGCGCAGCGCGCGCTGCACGATGCGATGGTTCAGGCGCTCGGCTTCCTCGAGTTCCTCGGGCTTGTTCGGGTCGATCAGGATTGCGACGTGGAAGTTGCCGTCGCCGACATGGCCGACGATCGGGCAGGGCAGCGGCGAGGCCAACAGATCCTGCTCCGTTTCGACCACGCACTCCGCGAGACGCGAGATCGGTACGCAGACGTCGGTGGTCACCGCGCGCGAGCCGGGCTTCAGTTGCAACATCGCGAAATAGGCGTTGTGACGCGCGTTCCACAGACGGCTGCGGTCTTCGGGGCGCGTCGCCCATTCGAAGCCTTCACCGGCGTTCTGCGCGGCCAGTTCCTGCACGAGCTGGGCCTGTTCCTTGACGCCCGCCTCGGTGCCATGAAATTCGAAGAACAACGTGGGTGCTTCGCGCAGCGTCAGATTCGAATGGCGATTGATCGAGCGGATCGCCAGCGAATCGACGAACTCGACACGCGCGATCGGCACGCCGATCTGGATCGTCTCGATAACCGCGCGCACCGCATCGCCCATCGACGGGAACGTGCACACCGCGGCCGACACCGCCTCCGGCTGCGGATACAGGCGCACCGTGATTTCGGTGATCACGCCGAGCGTGCCTTCCGAGCCGACGAACAGGCGCGTGAGGTCATACCCCGCCGACGACTTGCGCGCGCGCGAGCCGGTCTTGATCACGCGGCCATCGGCGAGCACCACCGTCAGGCCGAGCACGTTCTCGCGCATCGTGCCGTAGCGCACGGCGTTGGTACCGGACGCGCGCGTGGCCGACATGCCGCCAATGCTCGCGTCCGCGCCCGGATCGATCGGGAAGAACAGGCCGGTGTCGCGCAGTGCTTCGTTCAGTTGCTTGCGTGAGATGCCGGGCTCGACGGTGACGGTCAGGTCTTCGGCGTTGATCGACAACACGCGGTTCATTTCCGACAGATCGATCGACACGCCGCCTTGCACCGCAAGCAGATGTCCTTCGAGCGACGAACCATTGCCGTACGGAATGATCGGCACATCGAACTGGCCGCACAGCTTGACCGCGGTTTGCACGTCTTCGGTCGTGCGCGCGAACACGACGGCGTCAGGCAGTTGCGGATCGAATGGCGATTCGTCGCGGCCGTGATGCGCACGCACGGCTTCGGCAACGGAGACCCGATCGCCGAAAGCGGCTTTGAGCTGGTTCAGCAATCCGGCGGGAAACGGCCGGCGCAGCGGTGCCGGCGGCACGGGATGGTTCACGCATGTCTCCTGTGTCGACCGGAGTTAGCGCTACAGCGCTTACTCCGGTCCCATGCTTTAGCTCGATCGGTTTAGCGCTACAGCGCTTGCTCCGGTCTCGTGAAAGTTGCTTTAGGTGCAGCCTGTTTGCAGCAGGTGTTTCATTTTACGCCGCCAGCCGGCGCGGCGCCGACTAGCGCTCATATAATGGCGGCGATTTCGCGATGCGAGCAATATGGATAAACGTGGTGGCCGCATCGCCACCGAATGCATGGGAGATATCATGGGCAATCGCCTCAGCAAGATCGCCACTCGCACCGGCGACGACGGCACCACCGGTCTCGGCGACGGCCGCCGCGTGCGCAAGGACAGCACGCGCATCGCCGCGATCGGCGACATCGACGAACTCAATTCGAATCTGGGCGTGCTGTTGTGCGAGAAGCTGCCCGAGAACGTGCGCGCGGCGCTGGTCGCGATCCAGCACGACCTGTTCGATCTTGGCGGCGAGCTCTGCATTCCCGGCCACACGATGCTTACCGACCAGCATCTCGCACAGCTCGACGGCTGGCTCGCCGACTACAACGCCGCGCTGCCGCCGCTGAAGGAATTCATTCTGCCGGGCGGTTCGCGCGCGGCCGCGCTCGCGCACGTGTGCCGTACCGTTTGCCGCCGAGCGGAGCGCGCGATCGTCGCGCTCGGCGAACACGAGGCGCTGAACGCGGCGCCGCGTCAATACGTGAACCGGCTGTCCGATCTGTTGTTCGTGCTGGCGCGCGTGCTCAATCGCGCGGACGGCGGCACCGACGTGCTGTGGCAGCACGATCGCGGCGCGCCGTGAATGGCGACGCGCATGCGCGTATCGACACGCACGGTGCTCTGCACGAGCCGACGCTCAACCGACGGCGAGCGTGACCGGCTTGCCGATACGGCTGAGCATTTCCACGAGCGTGTCGATCGTGAACTTGGTGGTTTTCTTGTTGACGACGTCGGACACGCGCGGGCGCGACACCATCAGAATTTCAGCCGCCTCGGCCTGCCTCAGATGATGCTGTTCGATCCACGTGGACAGCTCGGTCATCAGCTGTTCCTTGAGCAGCCGCGTGTCGTTGATCTGTTTTTGCGACGCCGCGTGAAGACGCTTCGCTTCCTCGGCGGAAAAACCGAGTTCGACAAACACGTTCGCGCCGGCTCGCGTTACGTGACGAATGTTGGTGTCGATCGTCATGGCTGGGTGGTCCTGTAATGGATGATGGCGCGGTAGCGCGTTTCGACAATTTTTCTGTCGTGCGGGCCGAGCTTCTGCGTCTTCTTCTGAAAGCAATGCAGCACGTACAGCGCTTCGGCGTATTTGGTCACGTACATCACGCGAAAAATGCCGTCTTCGTCTCTGATGCGAATTTCGCGCGTTCCCGCGCCGATCGAGTCAATCGGTTTCCAGTCGTCGGGGTCGAGTCCTGACTGAATCTTGTGAAGCTGAAACCCTGCGAGACGACGCGCTTCGTCGGGAAAAGCGAGCAAATCACGGTAGCTGGAGCCTAACCAGCGAATTTCCTTTTGCTGCTCCATCGCCACCTCATGTATAAAATCTTATACGCATCCTCCAACCCGGTCAAGTCGTGCGAACGACCAGGCAACGAGCTATGACGATAGCGAGGCGGCAGGCTCAGTACCGTTCGTCCGACTGGCCAATAAAAAACCCGGTTCGAAATCGAACCGGGTTTTTTCTACCAACTGCAGACAAGTCGCCGAAGTGGCGACGGGGCGAGTGTTCAGTTGCCGCTGCCGCGCGCGACGCGGCGCTGCCTGACCGCTTCGGCAAGGCCTTCGAGCACGGCGACGCTTTCATCCCAGCCGATGCATGCATCGGTAATGCTCTGCCCGTACGTGAGCTCGCAGCCTTCCTGCAGATCCTGGCGACCCGCGACGAGGTGCGACTCCACCATCACACCGACGATCCGCTCGTCACCCGCGGCGATCTGACGGCCGACGTCCGCGCACACCGGAATCTGGTTCTCGTGCTTCTTCGAACTGTTCGCGTGGCTCGCGTCGATCATCAGACGCGCGGCGAGACCCGCCTTGCCGATGTCCGCGCAGGCCGCGTTGACGCTGTCGGCGTCGTAGTTCGGCGTTTTGCCGCCGCGCAGAATGACGTGGCAGTCCTCATTTCCCGCGGTCGATACGATCGCCGAGTGGCCGCCCTTCGTGACCGACAGGAAATGGTGCGGCTGCGAGGCCGCCTTGATCGCGTCGACGGCGATCTTCACGTTGCCGTCCGTGCCGTTCTTGAAGCCGACCGGGCACGACAGTCCCGACGCGAGCTCGCGATGCACCTGCGATTCGGTCGTGCGCGCGCCGATGGCCCCCCACGAGATCAGGTCCGCGATGTACTGCGGGCTGATCATGTCGAGGTACTCGGTGCCGGCCGGCAGGCCGAGTTCGTTGATGCGCAGCAGCAGCTCGCGCGCGGTGCGCAGGCCTTCGTTGATCTTGAAGCTGTTGTCCATATGCGGGTCGTTGATGAGACCCTTCCAGCCCACCGTCGTGCGCGGCTTTTCGAAGTACACGCGCATTACGACTTCGAGTTCGCCGGCAAAGCGCTTGCGCTGCTCGATCAGACGCCCCGCGTATTCGATCGCGGCCTTCGGATCGTGAATCGAGCACGGGCCGATCACGACGATCAGACGGTCGTCCATGCCGTGCAGAATCCGATGCATCGCGGTGCGCGAGTCGTAGATCACGTTGGACACCGTCTCGTCGCACGCAAATTCGCGGATCAGGTGAGCGGGCGGCGTGAGTTCCTTCAATTCGCGGATGCGGACATCGTCGGTATTGTGCGGGGGCATGTGGTTCTCCTGAATCGGTTCGTAGCGTGTTCGGGTCAAAAGCGTGAGACGAAAAAAAACCGCCAGGCTGGCTGGCGGTTTTTCGTGAATTCCTGGTGTCCTGCGTGCACTAACACCCCTCTCGATCCGCCAGCGGTCTGAGATACCAAAAAAAGTAAAAATAAAATTTGGCGGACATGGCGAAGTGAAATGCGTCGCTGATCAAAAAAGGTGAGTGCCTTTATAACCCGGTACAAGCTCGGCTGACAAGCCGGGGCATCGAAAAATGCGGAAAATCCGCACGCTTCGCGACTTGCGTGCGCGAAGCGTGCATCAGTCGCGCAATCAGGCCGTACCGCCGACCGTCATCCGCTCGATGCGCAGCGTCGGCTGACCGACGCCCACCGGCACGCTCTGGCCTTCCTTGCCGCACACGCCGACGCCGGAATCGAGCTTCATGTCGTTGCCGATCATCGTGACGTACTTAAGCGATTCCGGGCCGCTGCCGATCAGCGTCGCGCCTTTGACGGGATACGTGATCTTGCCGTTCTCGATCATGTACGCCTCCGAGGCCGAGAATACGAACTTTCCGTTCGTGATGTCGACCTGACCGCCGCCGAAATTCACCGCATACAGGCCGTTCTTCACGGACGCGAGGATTTCTTGCGGGTCCTTGTCGCCGTTGAGCATGTACGTGTTGGTCATGCGCGGCATCGGCAGCGCCGCGTACGATTCGCGCCGTGCGTTGCCGGTGACCGGCATTTTCATCAGACGCGCATTCAGCGTGTCCTGGAGGTAGCCCTTCAGGATGCCGTCCTCGATCAGCGTCGTGCACTGCGTCGGATTGCCTTCGTCGTCGATATTGAGCGAGCCGCGGCGGTTCGGCAGCGTGCCGTCGTCGACCACGGTGACGCCCTTCGCGGCGACCTGCTCGCCGATGCGTCCCGCGAATGCCGACGACCCCTTGCGGTTGAAGTCGCCCTCGAGCCCGTGGCCGATCGCCTCGTGCAGCAGCACGCCGGGCCAGCCCGGCCCGAGCACGACGGTCATTGCGCCGGCCGGTGCCGGGCGCGCGTCGAGATTGACGAGCGCGGCGTGTACCGCGTCGTCGACGTAGCGCGACAGCACTTCATCGGTGAAATAGCCGTAGTCGAAACGCCCGCCGCCGCCGCCGCTGCCGATTTCGCGGCGGCCGTTCTGCTCGGCGATCACCGTCACCGACACGCGCACCAGCGGCCGGATGTCGGCCGCGAAGCCGCCGTCGCTGCGCGCGACGAGCACCACGTCGTATTCGCCGGCAAGACCCGCCATCACCTGCTGGATGCGCGGGTCGCGGCCGCGCGCCATCTGCTCGATGCGCTCGAGCAGCTTGACCTTCGCGGTGGCGTCGAGCGAATGCAGCGGATCGGACGGCAGGTACAGATCGCGCCCGGCGATGCCGGTCAGCGACGACGCCACCTTGATCTTCTGCTTGCCGCCGCCCGCCCTGGCGATCGCGCGCGTGGCGATGGCCGCCTGGCGGATCGCTTCGGGCGACAGGTCGTCCGAGTACGCGAACGCGGTGCGCTCGCCCGACACGGCGCGCACGCCGACGCCCTGATCGATGCTGAAGCTGCCCGACTTCACGATGCCTTCCTCGAGACTCCACGCTTCGCTGCGGGTGGCCTGAAAGTAGAGGTCCGCGTAGTCGACGCGGTGCGTGAAGATTTCGGCGAGCGTGCGCGTGAGCAGCGACTCGTCGAGACCATAGGGCGTGAGGAGGATGTCCTTGGCGGCGGCGAGATTACGGATACCGGGTTCGATGATGTTCATGCGAAGTATGTTCTGCTCGATACGGAGGGGTCGGGGAGCGCCTGCGTCGCTATATGCGTGGCAGGCGCCGCAGTTTCAATGTCGGTTTCAGCTCAGCACGCGATGACGCCATGCCGGCAGGCTCTGCCGCACTTCGTCGATGCGCGCGCGTTCGAGGTTGCCCGCAACCACGCCGGCGCCCTCGTCGCGCACCGCGACGATCTCGCCCCACGGGTCGATCAACATGCTGTGGCCCCAGGTGCGGCGGCCGTTCTCGTGTTTGCCGCCTTGCGCCGCGGCGAGCACGTAGCACTGATTTTCGATCGCGCGGGTGCGCAGCAGCAGCTCCCAATGCGAGCGGCCGGTCGTGTAGGTAAACGCGGACGGCACCACGATCAGCGCGCAGTCGCCCAGGCGCCGGTACAGCTCGGGAAAGCGCAGATCGTAGCAGACCGACAGGCCGACCCGGCCGAACGGCGCCTGGAAACCTTGCACCGCGGTGCCGGGCCGAATCGTGCGCGCTTCGTCGAACGATTCTTCGCCCTTTTCGAAGTTGAACAGGTGGATCTTGTCGTAGCGCGCGGCTTCGTTGCCGAGCGGGTCGAACACGAGCGTCGTGTTCAGCACGCGCGATGCCTCCGGCGCATTCAGCGGCAGCGTGCCGCCGATCACCCAGATCTGGTGGCGGCGCGCGGCGTCGGCGAGAAAGCGCTGGATCGGGCCATCCCGATGCGGCTCGCGCACGGCGAGCTTGTCGGTGTCCTTGAAGCCCATGAAGCAGAAATACTCGGGAAGCAGCACGAGTTGCGCGCCGTCGGCGGCGGCTTCGGCGATTAGGCGCTGTGCGTCGGCGAGATTGCGATCGCGATCCGGCGTGCTGACCATCTGCAGCGCGGCGACCCGGAAGGAGCTGGCCAATGGCCCGCCCGATGCATCGGCGGGCGGAGAAGGAGAGATGTGTGTTTCGCTCATGAGCGTGTCGAAAGGCTCCCGGCAGGGCGGCGGCGCGATGCGCGGCGCCGCATGCATGATTGTGGGCTGGCTCGGCCCAGTTGGCGCATTGATTCGACGAAGTGGCACGAGCGGCCGCGTAATTCGCGATAGCGGCGCCGGGAAACCAAAGCTCAGTGCGCTTCCACGGACGAAGCCGGAGCGTCAATCTTACCCCGTTCGGTCGTCACCCGCTGGACGTGCGGTTTCGACCACGAGCCGGTGATCGCGTAGTCGCGTGCGAACACTTGCGACACCCCGTGCGTGAGCGCGAGATCGGCGATCAGTGCGCCGAGGCCGATCAACGGATTGACGATCGCCGCCGCGATCACCGCCGAGCCGGCGCTGACGGTCGGCACCACGTGCAGGTGCAGATCCTGGCTCTTCTGCGCGATGTCGACCGAGCCCACCATCTCGGCGCGCGCCGGCGCGGTCACCATTCTGAAGTCGTCGATGCGGGCGATGCCGTCATGAATCTGCGCGGTCCCGGTCACGCTCGAAAACGGCAGGCCCTCGCCGATCACGTCGCGGAAATCGAGCGTGGCGATGCGTGCGAGGCTTTGCAGGCTCAGCACGCCGAGCAGTGTCGCGACGCCTGGATCGACCTTCAGGATCTGGCCGTGGCGCAGATCGAGCGCGAGATTGCCGTTCAGCGTCGAATAGTCGATCGTGGTCGGGCCGCCTTGCCACACCGCCTTGCCGGCGATCGAGCCGCTGCCGCTCCTGAGCGTCCTCGGCAGACCGAGGCGATCCAGCATTGCGCCGGCATCCTTGATGTCGAGCTTGAAATCGAACACGGTGCGGCGCGGCGTGGCTTCGTCGGCCGAGGTGGCCAGCCCGGTCGACGTGCGCCAGTTCGCGGTCGCGGTGAGCGTCGCGGTCGGGTTCGTCACATCGAGCTTGTCGAGCTGCCAGACCGGCACGCCGTTCTCGTCGAAGTTGTGAGCGTCGACCTCGAGCCGGCCCACGTTGCGATCGTGCACGATCAGCTCGTCCACGACCATATCGATCGACGGCATGTTCAGCGCCGGCGCCGACATCGCCGGGCCGAGCAGGTCCTTGTCCGCGACCGACGGAATCACGAGGCGCGCAAAGCGCGCCTGCAGCTCGCCCGGCGATTCGCGGGTCGCGCCCGGCAGCCACGACACGTGGCCGGACACCTGATTCGACGCGATGTTCGCCTGCCACGTGCGGTCCGCGTGCGACGCACCGACGATCACGTTGTCCCAGTGGCGCTTGAGCAGCGTCAGCGTGTCGATGTGCAGCGCGAAGCGATTCGGCAGGAACTGCGTGAGCATCGGATTGGGCGCGGCGGCGGGGGTGGCCGCGTTGCTCGTGTTGGTGGCGCCGCTGGCGGTACTGCCGCCGTTCGCCCCGCCGTTCACGCCATTCGCCCCGGCCGCGCCCCCGCGCAACTGCGCGGCGAGCGCGCGCCAGGCGTCGGCATTGAACTCCTTGACGTCGACCACGGCCACCACGCCCTCGGACGGCAGATCGGCCGGCCGGTTCACGCCGATCGCGCCGCGCACGACGGCCGGTGGCGTATTCGGCTGCACCTTCGGCTGATAGCGCAGCAGATACGCGGCGGCGACCGGCCCGAACGTCAGGTCGGCGCGTTCGAGGCCGGCTTCGCCGGGCGCCGTCGACGGATTGACCGAGAAGTGCAGCGGCATCGGCGTGCCGACCGGCTTGTTGAACGGTGCGGGAAAATCGAGCGCGAGGCCGCTCAGATCCGAGTTGGCGCTGACTTCCGGCAGGCGGCCCCTCGCGCCGCTGACGTTCAACGCATACGGCGCGCTGCCGCGCATGTGCGTGAGCACCTGCGCGGCCGGGCCATGCAGATGCAGCTCGCGCGCGGCATCGACGGCGATGTGGCCGTTGAGCGCGAGCGCGTACGCGCCGTCCTGACGCAAGCCGCCGTTCGCGTGCACGTCGCCGCCGAGGAACCGGCCGGACAGCCGGTCGGTCTCGGCCGTGTGCTCGGTGAAGCGCACCCGGCCGGTCAGCTGCGACAGCGGCGGCACGTTGTTCACGCTCAGGCGATTGTTCTGAAAGCCGAGCGCGCCTTCGACACCGACGTGCGGCTTCGGCGTGCGCGGGATCGTCAGCTTCAGCGCGAGCGCCGCGGCCCCTTCCGCGCGGATCTTTTCGGTCTGGTGCCGCGCCATGATGCCGAGCGAGCTGCCGTTCACGTAGTCGAGCATGTCGGCGAGGGGGCCGCGGCCGTTGCCCTGAATGACCAGGTTCGACGCTTTGGTGCCGAGGTCGTCGATGTGGCCGTTGACGTCGGTCAGTGCGATGCGCTTGTAACGCCCGCGGTCGATGTCGAAGCGCAGCACATTCTGCTTGAGTTCGAACACGCCGTCGATGCCGTCGAGCGGCGGCCAAACGTTTGGCGTGCCGTTGCGCATATTGCGCGGCGGAAACGGCGTTGGATCGAACTTGCCGCCGGTGAACGGCGCGACGATGTGGAAGATGCCGGCGTCGGGGTCGCGCGCGTAGGGGAACTTGGTCAGGTCGCCGTGCACTTCGATCGTGCCGCCACGCGACACGCCAGCCTGCAAGCCGTGGCCCAGATAAACGCGCAGCTTTTCGCTGACCGCGGTCGGCAGATAGCGGGCGATGTGTGTCACCTGCGCGCGCTTGAAGTCGGCTTTCAGGTCGAGCGAGCCGCGGCCGTGGCCGGGATTACTGTAGCTCGCGGTCGCGGTCGCCTCGACGTCGGGGTCCGATATCCCGAAATCGTTGAGCTTGATCGCGAACGCGGGCCGGGTGTCGCCCGGCGCCTTCGCGCCCACCGTCCAGTCGGCGCGGCCGTGCAGACGCGCGAGCGTGAGACGCGGATCGTCGAACACGCCCGGCAGCGTGATCGCCACGTTGGTCGTATCGAGGTTCGCGTGGCCACCTTTTTCATCGGCGTCGACGTTGCCCCACAGGTTTTCGATGCCGGGAACGCCGGCGCGCGGGTGGCCGCGCGGCGTCAGGCCCGGCCCCGGCTCCTGGGCGGCGAAGCTGATGCCCTGTAGATCGCCCTTGAAGCGATAACGCTCGATCGGTTCAGCACCCGTCGGCCGACGGTCGCTGCCCACTTCTCCGGATTCCGGCTTGCCGCGCTCGACCTCGATCACGTAGTTCGCGACGAGCCCGCGCGGATTGATGCGCACGAGTTCATTGAGAAAGTGCCGCGGCAGCGGCAGCGCGCGGCTGAATTCGGCGAGGATGCCGAGATCGACGCGATCGCCGCTGATGCTCAAAAGCTGCCCATGCTGCTGCGACGCCATCCGGTAGCGGCTGTCAAGGGTCCGGAAGCGCAGGATGCGCGTGAGCGGCGTGCCGTCTTCGAGCGGCGGCTGGCCGAGCTCGGCCCGCAGGTCCGACAGCTGCAGCCGGTACTCGGCTTCGTTTGCCTCGACGCGCCACAGAAAGTGGGTGATCGGCACGAGCAGCTTTGGCTGGGTCGGGCGCACGCGCATCGCGACGTCGTAACCGCTCAACTGGCCGGTCGCCCGGGTCATGCGGCCTTCGCTGAAGTCGATCCAGATTGCATTGTCGATGCGGCCGGCGAACGTCTCGATCGGGAACTGGATGTAGCGCGCGAGCGTCGGCAGATCGACCGGGCCCGTCGACATGTACACCTGCCCGCTCCAGTTTATCGGCTTGCCGAGCGCCGAGAGCGGCGCGTGGCGGAAGTGCGTGCGGAAGTCGAGCGGGCCTTTCAGCACCTGGCCGTCGGGTGGCGCCTGCAGCGCCATGCGGTGATCGCGGCCGTCATTGAGGATCGCGATGCGGATGTCGCGCAGCGCCAGTTCGGGTTCGTTGCGCATCGCGTCACGCCAGCGCAGCACGCCGCCGCGCACGACGATCGCCTGCTGGCGCAACAGCCAGGTGGACAGCGCGTCGTTGCCGCTGTGGCGCGTCGGCACCGGCACGCCCGCGACCGACAGCACGCCGTCCTCACTGCGCGACACCAGCACGTCCGGCTGATCGACGATCAGGCTCGACAGCGCGGGATGAAACTGCCACAGCGAGCGCCAGGATACCGTCGCGGTGGCGTGCGGAATCGTCAGCGCGGGTCGGCCGTCGTGGTCGCGGATAACCAGATTCGTAACGTCGAGCCCCGGCTGGAAGCCGCTCCAGTGCGGCGCGAGCCGGCCGATCGTGAACTGGGTGCGCAGCTTGTCGGAGACCGCGGCTTCGATGCGTGGGCGGAACGAGTCGGCGCGCGGCAGCACCACGTAGCGCAAACCCAGAAACAGTCCGGTCGCGATGAAATAAAGGACGAGTGCGAGCGTGACGAGCACGCGCAACGTCCGACGCAGCACGATGTGGTCGCTTCCGCTCACATGCCGGACCTGCGATGGGGCTTGCGGGTCGGTGGATTCGTTTCGCTCGGACATGCTGCGGCGACTGGGCGTATGGTAGTTTTGCGAGTTAACGACGAAATGTAACACACGGGAAAGCGTCGGCGGACCTCCTGCAAACCCTGTCCGACAGCCTGCGACGGCGTTTGGCGAAGCCGTCCGGCACCGCGTTCGGCACGGGTTCGGCACGCGTGTCGCCGTGTGCCGATGGCGCAACGGAACGGCACGACAACGACCCCGGAACGACACCCGTCAGATACCGCCGCACCCAATTCGATCAAGCAACGAGCGAGCCAGATTTTTGATGACTGACGCCACCCTCCTGAGTTCCAGCTATTCGCACTATGCCGCGCGCGCCGCCGCGGCCCGCCCGCAACTCGTCGCGCATGTCAGCGCGCTGGCCGATGAACCGCTGACGCGGGAGCGCATCGACGCGCGTCTCGACGCGCTGTGCGCCGAGGCGGCGGGCCCAGCCGGTGCGCCGGTCAACGAAGATGCGCTGAAGCGCGCGCTGCGCCAGCTGCGCACCGAAGTCTTCTGCGCGGTGATGGAGCGCGACCTGGCTGGCGAGGCCGATATCGCCGAAGTCACCGGCGCGATGACCGATCTGGCGGAAACGACGATCCAGCGCGCGCTGACGGTGCTGAGCGCCGAGCTCGAAGCGTTGTATGGCGAGCCGCGCGGCCAGCAGGGCGAGCGGCTCACGCTCGGCGTGGTCGGCATGGGCAAGCTCGGTGGGCGTGAGCTGAACGTGTCGTCGGATATCGACCTGATCTTTGTTTACGAGGACGACGGCGAGACCGTCGGCGGCCAGCGCTCGCCGCTCGCGACCCAGGAGTTCTTCACGCGCCTCGGCAAGCGGCTGATCGGCGCGCTCGCCGAAGTCACCGCCGACGGCTATGTATTCCGCGTCGATATGCGTCTGCGGCCGAACGGCGATTCGGGGCCGCTCGTTTGCAGCCTCGGCATGCTCGAAGAGTATTTCTACGTACAGGGCCGCGAGTGGGAGCGCTACGCGTGGATCAAGGGCCGACTCGTGTCCGAGGGCACGAGCGCGTCGGCGCAGCGGCTGCGCAAGCAACTCGACGCGATCGTCACGCCGTTCGTCTATCGACGCTATCTGGATTTCGGCGTGATCAGCGCGATCCGCGCGCTGCATCTGCAGATCCGTCAGGAGGCGCAGCGCCGCGCGTCGATGCGCCCGGACAAGGCCGACGACATCAAGCTCGGCCGTGGCGGCATCCGTGAAATCGAATTCAGCGCGCAGGTGTTCCAGCTGATCCGCGGCGGCCAGGACGCCGGCTTTCGCGTGCGGCCGACGCTCGCCGTGCTGCGCCACGCGACCACGCATGGGCTGATGGACTCGTCGGTCTGCGTGAAGCTGTCGCAGGCGTATCGCTTTCTGCGTGAGCTCGAGCATCGTTTGCAATATCGCAACGACGCGCAGACCCACGCGATGCCCGTCGATGCCGAAGACCGCATGGCGCTCGCGCGCGCGATGGGCTGCGACGACTACCCGCAACTGATGACGAAGCTCGACGCGCATCGCGAGTTCGTGGAACAGCAGTTCGACCAGATTTTCGCCGACAAGGTGAACGGGCGCGACGGCTGCGGCGCGCCCGAGGACGGCGCGGCCGCGTGGGTATGGAGCAGCGCGCTCGCCGACGACAGCGCCGACGACGCGCTGCGCGCGCGCCTCGTCGAGCTGGGTATGGCCGAGCCCGGCGAGCTGCTCGCGCGGCTGCGGGGGGTATGGCGCTCGTCGCGCTACACGGGCCTGAACGAGCGCAGCCGGCAGCGTTTCGACATCGTCGCGCAGCGCGCGCTCGATGCCGCGCGCACGCTGGAGCCGGCTGCGCGGCGCGCCGATACGGTCGCGCGCTTTTTCGATCTGCTCGAAGCGGTGAGCCGGCGCGGCGCGTATCTCGCGCTTCTGACCGAATATCCGCAGGCGCTGCACCAGGTGCTGTCGGTGTTAGGCGGCTCGCGCTGGGCGGCGGGCTATCTGATCCGCCATCCGCAGCTGCTCGACGAACTGCTCGACGGTGAGGTGATCAACAGCCCGTTCGACTGGGCCGAATTCAAGCGTACCTTGCGTTTGCGGCTCGCGGCCGCCGATGGCGTCGAGCAGCAGATGGATCTGCTGCGTCACGCGCATCAGGCCGAGGTGTTCCGCATTTTGCTGATCGATCTGGCCGGCAAGCTGTCCGTCGAGCACGTCAGCGACCGGCTGTCCGAACTCGCCGACGCGGTGCTCGACGTGACGATCGAAGCCGTGTGGAAGCAGCTGGCCAAACGTCACCGCGACGCGCCGCGCTTCGCGGTGATCGCCTACGGCAAGCTCGGCGGCAAGGAGCTCGGCTACGCGTCGGACCTCGACCTGATCTTCCTGTACGACGATCCCGACGATGCCGCCGCCGACGTCTACGCCACCTACACGCGGCGCCTGATCACGTGGCTGACCACCGCGACCGGCGCCGGCACGCTGTTCGACATCGACCTGCGACTGCGGCCCAACGGCGAGTCGGGCCTGCTCGTCACCGATCTCGACGCGTTTCGCCGTTACCAGCTGCGCGAGGGCGACGCGGCGAATACCGCGTGGGTGTGGGAGCATCAGGCGCTGACGCGCGCGCGTTACTGCGCGGGCGATCCGGAGATCGGCGCGAAGTTCGAGGCGATCCGCAAACAGGTGCTGACGATGCCGCGCGAAGCGCCACCGCTCGCGAAGGAGATCGTCGAGATGCGCGCGCGTGTCGAGGCGGGACATCCTAACCAAACGCCGGCGCTGTTCGATCTGAAACACGACCGCGGCGGCATGGTCGATATCGAGTTCACGGTGCAGTACTGGGTGCTGCTGCATGCGGCGCGCGATCCCGAGCTGATCCGCAATACCGGCAACATCGCGCTATTGCGCGAGGTGTCGCGTTTCGGGCTGATGAGCGAGGCGGAAGCGGAGACGGTCGGTGCCGCGTATCGACGGTATCGCAAGTTGCAGCACACGCTGCGGCTCGATGGGATGGAGAAGGCGCGGGTCGATCCGGCGCTGGTCACGACCGAGCGCGAGGCGGTGCTGGCGTTGTGGAACAGGGTGTTTGGGTGATGGCGCTGACACACTTCGCGTAGCGCATCATGCGTGGCCGGGATCGTTGTGACGTCCCGGCCGACCCGACTCGGGCCGTATGCGGCGGACCAGGCTCGGCGCAAACTCAAGCGGCCAGCATTTCCTTCGCGTGCTTGCGCGTGGTCGCCGTGATTTCGAGGCCGCCGAGCATCCGCGCGACTTCCTCGATGCGGCTTGACTTGTCAAGCGAGGTCACGCTGCTGAGCGTGCCGCCGTTGCCGTTGCTCAACTTTGCGACCTGGAAATGATGATCGCCGCGCGCGGCGACCTGCGGCAGATGGGTCACGCACAGCACCTGGCGCGCCTCGCCGAGCTGATGCAATAGCCGCCCGACCACTTCTGCCACGCCACCACCGATGCCGGTATCCACTTCGTCGAAGATCAGCGTCGGTGTCGGGCTGGCCGCGCTCGCGATCACCGCGAGCGCGAGACTGATACGCGCGAGTTCGCCGCCCGACGCGACCTTCGCGAGCGGCCGCAGCGGCACGCCGGCATGACCGGCGACGCGGAACTCGATCTGTTCGAGTCCATGCGCGCCGCCTTCAGGCAGCGGTACCAGCGCGACTTCGAAGCTGCCGCCTTTCATCGACAGTTCCTGCATGCCGGTCGTGACCGCTTCGCCGAGCGCCCTGGCTGCTTTGGCGCGTGCTTTCGACAGTTTTTTCGCCTCGCCGACGAACACTTCCTTCGCTTGTGCCTCGGCGGCGCGTAGACCGTCGAGGTCGGCGGCGGCGTC
Organism: Paraburkholderia podalyriae; assembly: GCF_014397785.1. Taxonomy (GTDB): domain Bacteria; phylum Pseudomonadota; class Gammaproteobacteria; order Burkholderiales; family Burkholderiaceae; genus Paraburkholderia; species Paraburkholderia podalyriae. The sequence goes on along the minus strand of NZ_VZQQ01000006.1, from coordinate 115,216 downwards.
GAGCGCGGCCAGTTGCTGGCGCCGCGCCGCGTGTTCTTCCGGCAGCATCCCGGGTTGCAGGCGGAACTTGCGCGCGGCCGAGTGCAGCGCGTCGAGGCGTTTTTCGACCTGCGCGAGCCGCTCCGGATCGAGCTCGAGTTTCTGCGCGTAGTGGCTCAGCGAATGCGCGGCTTCCTGCAACTGGATTTCGGCCGGTTCCAGCGCGGCGAGCACGTCGTTCAGCGCCGGGTCGATGTCCGCGAGGTCGCGCATCTTCGACGCGATCGAGCCGAGATGCGTGATCATCGCGTCGTCCGATTCGGACAGCGCGCCGAGCACGCCCTGCACGCCGTCGATCAGATTCGCGGAATGCGACAGCCGCCGATGCTCGGTGTTGACCTCTTCCCATTCGCCCGGCTGCGGCGCGAGCTTGTCGAGCTCGGTGAGCTGCCACGCGAGTCGCTCGCGTTCGAGTTGCAGCTCGCGATCGCGCGTCTGCGCGTGCTCGACCGCCTGCGCCATGTCGCGCCACGTGCGCCAGGCGCGCGTGACGGCGCCGGCCATGTCGGACAGGCCCGCGTGCGTGTCGAACAGCTCGCGCTGCGCGTCCGGGCGCATCAGCAACTGGTGCGCGTGCTGGCCGTGAATGTCGACGAGCATTTCGCCGACCTCGCGCAGCTGCGCGAGCGTGGCCGCCGTGCCGTTGATGAACGCGCGCGAGCGGCCGTTCGCGTCGACCAGCCGCCGCAGCATCACGGTGCCGCCGTGCGGGCCGTCGTCGGCCGCGCCGAGCGCCTGCGCGTCGAGCCATTGATCGACCTGCGCGTGCGTTTCGAACTCCGCGGTGATGTCGGCGCGACTCTCGCCGGTGCGCACGACGCTCGCCTCGGCGCGCGCGCCGAGCGCGAGCGCGAGCGCGTCGATCAGGATCGATTTGCCGGCGCCGGTTTCGCCCGAGAAAACGGTGAAGCCGCTGTCGAATTCGAGGTCGAGCGCGGCGACGATGACGAAGTCGCGTATCGAGAGGTGGCGAAGCATGGGAGTCTTCGGGTGAGCTTGGGATTCGGGTGGCGGCCGCGGCGGCGTGCGCAATTCAAAGCGCCGCTTAAGGCCTCGGGTCTTCTTCGTGCGACGGGTACTCGTGCCAGTGCAGCTTCTTGCGCAGCGTCGCGTAATAGCTGTAGCCGACCGGATGCAGCATCGGCACCGTGTGGCGCGAACGGCGCACCTCGATCGTGTCGCCGAGCTCCAGCGACGTGAACGACTGCATGTCGAAATTGACGTTCACCTCGCGCCCGGAAACGATCTGGATGCTGACCTTCGATTCGTCCGGCAGCACGATCGGCCGGTTCGACAGCGCGTGCGGCGCGATCGGCACGAGCACGATGCCCTGTAGTTGCGGATGCAGGATCGGCCCCTGCGACGACAGCGCGTACGCGGTCGAGCCGGTCGGCGTCGCGACGATCAGGCCGTCCGAGCGCTGGTTGTACATGAAGCGGCCGTCGACCGACACGCGCAGCTCCGCCATGCCCGAGAAGCCGCTGCGGTTGACCACCACGTCGTTGAACGCGAGCGCGTGGTAGATCGGCGTGCCGTCGCGCACGATGCGCGCTTCCAGCAGCACGCGCTCCTCGCGCTCGAAATTGCCGGACAGCATTTGCGGCACGATCTCGCGCATGTCGGAGATCGGAATGTCCGTGATGAAGCCGAGCCGTCCGTGGTTGATGCCGATCAACGGCGTGTGATACGGCGCGAGCTGGCGGCCGATGCCGAGCATCGTGCCGTCGCCGCCTAGCACCACGGCGACGTCGGCACGCGCGCCGATCTGGGCGGGATGCAGCGCCGGATATTCGATCACGCCGATTTCGGCGGCGGTGTCGGCTTCGAACACGACTTCGAGGCCGAGCTTCGCGATGCACGCGGCGAGCGCGGTCAGCGGCTCGCCGATGCCTGGCGTATTGCTGCGCCCGACGAGCGCGACGGTCTTGAACTGGCTGGTCACTTGCATGCCGGCATTACACCATAGGTAGGGCCTGAAAAGAACCGCCGACCAACCCGGTTGTGGGCCGGCGCACGCAGGGCGTCAGCGCATGTCGCGATTATCGTTAGAATGGTGAAGACCCGATGACATGCGAGCCCGCCGAAGGCGGCGCATTCGCCGGGGGCGGGCGCCGCGGGCGCTCGCGGCTGCGGTGCCATTGAGCTAAAATTTTTCGTCATGCTAGATCCTCGCGCACAAACCCTCCTCAAAACGCTGATTGAGCGCTACATCGCCGAAGGTCAGCCGGTCGGCTCGCGCACGCTGTCACGTTATTCGGGCCTCGAACTGAGCCCGGCCACGATCCGCAACGTGATGTCGGATCTCGAGGATCTGGGACTCGTGATCAGTCCGCATACGTCGGCGGGGCGCATTCCGACGCCGCGCGGCTACCGTCTGTTCGTCGACACGATGCTGACGGTCGAGTCCGCCGCCGACGAGGAAGCGGTGATGCGCACCGTCAAGACCACGCTGCAGGTGAGCGAGCCGCAGAAGATCGTCGCGGCGGCGGCGAGCGTGCTGTCCAACCTGTCGCAGTTCGCCGGCGTCGTGCTCACGCCGCGCCGCAGCCACGTGTTCAAGCAGATCGAATTCATGCGCCTGTCCGATCAACGCATTCTGCTGATCATCGTGACGCCCGAAGGCGACGTGCAAAACCGCATCCTTGCCACCCAGCGCGACTTTTCGCCTTCGCAACTGGTGGAAGCCTCCAATTACATCAACGCGCACTTCGCGGGCCTGTCGTTCGACGAAGTGCGCCGCCGCCTGCGCGAGGAAATCGACGAGCTGCGCGGCGACATGACCTCGCTGATGCACGCGGCCGTCACCGCAAGCACCGACGAATCCGACACCGGCGAGACCGTGCTGATCTCGGGCGAGCGCAATCTGCTCGAAGTCGCCGATCTGTCGTCGGATATGGCGCGCCTGCGCAAGCTGTTCGATGTGTTCGACCAGAAGACCAGCCTCCTTCAGTTGCTCGACGTGTCGAGTCATGCGGCGGGCGTGCAGATTTTCATCGGCGGCGAATCGAATCTGGTGCCGATCGAGGAAATGAGCGTCGTCACCGCGCCGTACGAGGTGAACGGCAAGATCGTCGGCACGCTCGGCGTGATCGGGCCGACCCGCATGGCCTATAACCGCGTGATTCCGATCGTCGATATCACCGCGCGGCTGCTGTCCTTGACGCTCAGCCAGCAGTAGCCCCCGCGCTCCCCGGAACCGTCATCGCAACTCGTGCCGGCCATGATGCGCGAACCCGCGGCGTCTGCCAATCGTCCGAATGGCCAGGGGTGTCTGGCGGCGCCGGGCAGGACCCGCGCCGCTATAATGAATCTCCACTGAATCGACTCGCCGCGTAAAGCGGTGATTTCTGCTGCCTATGCGCTTCGACCTCGAGCGGCCTTCACAGAACGCCACGTCGCATCGCGTCGCCGTATTGCTGATCAATCTCGGCACGCCGGACGCACCGACGCCGCGTGCGGTGCGCCGCTACCTCGCGCAGTTCCTGACCGATCCTCGCGTGGTCGAAATTCCGGTGCTGTTGTGGCAGTTGATTCTGCGTCTGCTGATTCTGCCGTTTCGCGGCCGCAGCTCCGCGAAAAAATACGCCGCGGTCTGGATGCCCGAGGGCTCGCCGCTGCGTGTCCATACGGAGAAGCAACTGGAGGGTTTGCGCCACCTGCTGCAACTGAACGACTACACGGTACTGGTGGACTACGCGATGCGCTACGGCACGCCCGGCATTCCGGCGATGCTCAATCAGCTGAAGCTCGCGGGCGCCGAGCGCGTGCTGCTTATGCCGATGTATCCGCAATATTCGGCATCGACCACCGCGACTGCTTTCGACGAAGCTTTTTCCGCACTCAAGCGCATGCGCAACCAGCCGGAAATCCGCACCGTGCGCCAGTATGCCGATCACCCGGCGTACATCGCGGCGCTCGCCGCGCAGGTGCATCACTACTGGCATCAGCACGGCCGCCCCGACTTCGCGGCGGGCGACAAACTGGTGCTCAGTTTCCACGGCGTACCCAAGCGCACGCTCGACCTGGGCGACCCGTACCACGAGCAATGCCAGCAGACCGGCGCGCTGCTGATGCAGGCGCTCGGGGTGACGCCGGTCGAATGCCGCATCACGTTCCAGTCGCGCTTCGGCAAGGCCGAATGGCTGCAGCCCTATACGGCGCCGACGTTGAAGGAGCTCGGCGCGGCAGGCGTGCGGCGTGCTGACGTGTTTTGTCCGGGTTTCATCGCCGACTGCCTCGAAACGATCGAGGAAATCGGCATGGAAGTACGCGACGAATTTCTGCGGGCGGGTGGCAAGGAGTTTCACCGGATCGCCTGTCTGAACGCGTCCCAGCCGTGGGTTGCCGCGCTCGGCGAAATCGTCGCGCAGCATCTGCAGGGCTGGCCGGTGCAGGCAGTGCCGGTGCCGCACACGACATGAGCTTGAATACGCAGATGAACTACCGCATTTCAACCGAACCGGGCGCGAAACTGCGCATCGACAAATGGCTGTGGGCCGCGCGCTTTTTCAAGACGCGTTCGCTGGCCGCGGAGGCGGTCGAGAAGGGGCGGGTGCGCATCGGCGGCGCGGCCGTGAAACCGGCGAAGGACGTGCGTGTCGGCGATCTGGTCGAGATCGAGATCGAGCGGTACGTGTGGCGGGTGGAGGTGCTGGGCCTGTGCGAGGTACGCGGTCCGGCGAGCGTCGCGCAGACGCTTTATGTGGAAACCGCGGACAGCAAGGCGAAGCGGCAGGTCGAGCAGGAGCGGCGCCGGGAGTATCACGAGCCGGCCGCCGCGCTGCACGGGCGACCGACCAAACGCGACCGGCGCACTATCGACAGATTTTCAGGTGGGGATTGAAAAACTGCTCCATCGTGGCGTGCACGCCGCCGTACTCGGTGGTGTGGTCGTTGACCGCACCGGACATGCAGATGGTCGTGGTGCCCGCGATCAGTACCAGTGCGACCACCCCGATTGCAAAGGTCAGTTTCACGGTACTCCCTTGGGAAGGTGATGAGCTGAAACAGGCTTTCGGAAAGACTGTCAGGCGTTGGTAAGGCTTACGTCGGATTAGGGTTAACGTGCGTTGCCGCGCCATGACTGGAGAATAGGTCAGTTGCGGGCCGCACTCAATGCCTATCTGATCGCGCCACGTTAATGCTTGTTACGGCGCATTTCGCCTGCACGACGGTGGTGCGAAAAAACCCTCGGAGCCGCTTGAAACGGCTCTTGCAGGCCCCATCTGGGGTCGGGACTGGCGGTTCGGCGCGAAGACGCGTGGCGCGATTTTGCAAAGTACAGATCGCCGCGTGTCGGAACGGCTTTCACCGCCTTTGGCTTTTACTTTTTAACGACTTTCAGCGACATGGAAAACACGCAAGAGAACCCGACGAGCCAGAATTCCACGCCCGCCGACGAAGCCGCGCGCCAGGCCGCCGAGGCCGCTGCTCAACAGCAGGACACCGGCGCGCAGGTCGAACCGGCCCAGGGTGCCGACGACCAGGCGCTGGCCGAGGCTCAGGCGAAGATCGCCGAACTGCAGGAAAGCTTCCTGCGTGCGAAAGCCGAAACCGAAAACGTGCGGCGTCGCGCTCAGGAAGACGTCGCCAGGGCGCACAAGTTTGCGATCGAGAGTTTCGCCGAGCATCTGCTGCCAGTGGTCGACAGTCTCGAGGCGGCCATTGCCCATTCATCCGACGACGTGCAGAAGGTCCGCGAAGGCGTCGAGCTCACGCTGCGTCAGTTGAGCGGCGCGCTCGAGAAAGGCCGCGTCGTCGCCATCAATCCGGTCGGCGAAAAGTTCGACCCGCATCGCCATCAGGCCATTTCGATGGTGCCGGCCGATCAGGAGCCGAACACCGTCGTCGCGGTGCTGCAAAAGGGCTTCGTGATCGCGGATCGCGTGCTGCGTCCCGCGCTCGTGACCGTCGCGGCGCCGAAGTAAGCGCGGCGACGCACGCCCGGCATCGTCGCTTGGCGTGGCGAAAGATCCCGTCGATTCAGGCACTTACGGCGAGCCACGCCGGGGCGTCGCGCAGGCTGACGGAGCGGGCTCGCAGCGAAGATTCAGGCGCCCGTCGCGTGATTGAAAAAAATTAAAGACCGCATCGCAAAAGAGGTCTTGAAAACGATGTGGCCGCACTTACTTTCAGTGCAGGTATGAATTGAGAGCGGAACGTCCCGCCGCCAGATGGGCCAACCGGGCGCTTTCCGCAGCGATCAAAGTCAGGAGATTTGTAAAAATGGGCAAAATCATCGGCATCGACCTCGGCACGACCAACTCGTGCGTGGCGATCATGGAAGGCAATTCGGTCAAGGTCATCGAGAACTCGGAAGGCGCGCGCACCACGCCGTCGATCATCGCTTACATGGAAGACAGCGAGATCCTGGTCGGCGCGCCGGCCAAGCGTCAGTCGGTCACGAACCCGAAGAACACGCTGTTCGCGGTCAAGCGCCTGATCGGCCGCCGCTTCGAAGAGAAGGAAGTGCAGAAGGACATCGGCCTGATGCCCTACAAGATCATGAAGGCCGACAACGGTGACGCATGGATCGAAGTGCGCGACCAGAAGCTTGCGCCGCCGCAAATCTCCGCCGAAGTGCTGCGCAAGATGAAGAAGACCGCTGAGGACTACCTCGGCGAGACCGTCACGGAGGCCGTGATCACGGTGCCGGCGTACTTCAACGACAGCCAGCGTCAGGCAACCAAGGACGCCGGCCGCATCGCCGGTCTGGAAGTCAAGCGGATCATCAACGAACCGACCGCAGCCGCATTGGCATTCGGCCTGGACAAGGCTGAAAAGGGTGACCGCAAGATCGCCGTGTTTGACCTCGGCGGCGGCACGTTCGACATCTCGATCATCGAAATCGCGGATGTTGACGGTGAAATGCAGTTCGAAGTGCTGTCCACGAACGGCGACACGTTCCTCGGCGGCGAGGACTTCGACCAGCGCATCATCGACTACATCATCGGCGAGTTCAAGAAGGAGCAGGGCGTCGATCTGTCGAAAGACGTGCTCGCGCTGCAGCGCCTGAAGGAATCGGCTGAAAAGGCGAAGATCGAACTGTCGTCGAGCCAGCAGACCGAAATCAACCTGCCATACATCACGGCCGACGCATCGGGTCCGAAGCACCTGAACCTGAAGATCACGCGCGCCAAGCTCGAAGCGCTGGTTGAAGAGCTGATCGAACGCACGATCGAGCCGTGCCGCGTCGCGATCAAGGACGCAGGCGTGAAGGTCGGCGAAATCGACGACGTGATCCTGGTCGGCGGCATGACCCGTATGCCGAAGGTGCAGGAAAAGGTGAAGGAATTCTTCGGCAAGGATCCGCGCCGTGACGTGAACCCGGACGAAGCCGTGGCCGTTGGTGCTGCGATCCAGGGCCAGGTTCTGTCGGGCGACCGCAAGGACGTTCTGCTGCTCGACGTGACCCCGCTGTCGCTCGGCATCGAAACGCTCGGCGGCGTGATGACGAAGATGATCAACAAGAACACCACGATCCCGACCAAGCACGCGCAGGTCTACTCGACGGCTGATGATAATCAGGGCGCCGTGACGATCAAGGTGTTCCAGGGCGAACGCGAAATGGCAGCGGGCAACAAGCTGCTGGGCGAGTTCAACCTCGAAGGCATCCCGCCGGCACCGCGCGGCGTGCCGCAGATCGAAGTGAGCTTCGACATCGACGCGAACGGCATTCTGCACGTCGGCGCGAAGGACAAGGCGACCGGCAAGGAAAACCGCATCACGATCAAGGCGAACTCGGGTCTGTCCGAAGCCGAAATCGAGAAGATGGTGAAGGACGCCGAAGCGAACGCGGAAGAAGATCACAAGCTGCGTGAGCTGGCCGACGCCCGCAACCAGGGTGACGCGCTCGTCCACAGCACGAAGAAGGCGCTGACCGAGTACGGCGACAAGCTCGAAGCCGGCGAGAAGGACAAGATCGAAGCCGCGTTGAAAGACCTCGAAGACACGCTGAAGAGCAACTCGAGCGACAAGGCCGCGATCGAAGCGAAGATCGAAGCGGTGGCCACGGCCTCGCAGAAGATGGGCGAGAAGATGTACGCCGACATGCAGGCTACGCAAGGTGCCGATGCGGCAGCGGGCGCGGCGGGCGGTGCCGGTGCATCGGCGGGCGCGAGCCAGCAGGCCGACGACGTGGTCGACGCGGACTTCAAGGAAGTGAAGAAGGATTAAAGCCAGGTCGGCATCCGACCGTAAAGCCGTGCACAGCAATGTGCGCGGCCCGGCTGCACGAGAACGGCGCCTCTGGGGCGCCCAAAGTGCAAGAGCGGTTTTCGCGCCTGGCGAGCCTTTTTGGGCTCTCCGGGCACGTTCGTTTTATGGAGGGCGTTGTTTTGAACCGTGCCCTGGCGCGGCGCAGGCAGCGGCCGCACGAGTCGTTAGACTCCACAGCATTCACAAGGAGCTACCGCGTCGCTTTGCGCGGCGGCGTTGAACCGATATGGCGAAACGGGATTACTACGAGGTTCTGGGCGTCGCGAAGAACGCGAGCGACGACGAAATCAAGAAGGCTTATCGCAAGCTCGCGATGAAGCACCACCCCGACCGCAATCCGGGCCACAAGGATGCGGAAGAGCATTTCAAGGAGGTGAAGGAAGCCTATGAAATGCTGTCGGATTCGCAAAAGCGCGCCGCGTACGATCAGTACGGTCACGCGGGCGTCGATCCGAACATGGGTGGGGCCGGCGCACAGGGCTTCGGTGGCTTTGCCGATGCATTCGGCGACATCTTCGGCGACATCTTCGGCCAGGCGGCCGGCAGTGCACGCGGAGGTGGCCGCGCGGGTCCGCAGGTATATCGCGGCGCCGATCTGCGCTACAGCATGGAAATCACGCTCGAACAGGCCGCGCACGGCTACGACACGCAGATTCGCGTGCCGAGCTGGGTCTCGTGCGAAGTCTGTCACGGCTCGGGCGCGAAGCCGGGCACCAAGCCGGAAACCTGCCCGACCTGCAGCGGCTCGGGCTCTGTGCGCATGTCGCAGGGCTTCTTCAGCATCCAGCAGACTTGCCCGAAGTGCCACGGCACTGGCACCTACATCCCCGAACCGTGCAATCACTGCCACGGCGCGGGCAAGGTGAAGGAAACCAAGACGCTCGAAGTGAAGATTCCGGCCGGTATCGACGACGGCATGCGCATCCGCTCGGCCGGCAACGGCGAGCCGGGCATCAACGGCGGTCCGTCGGGCGATCTGTACGTCGAGATTCATATCAAGCAACACTCGGTGTTCGAGCGTGACGGCGACGATCTGCATTGCCAGATGCCGATCCCGTTTACTACCGCGGCGCTCGGCGGCGATATCGAGGTGCCGACGCTCGCCGGCCGCGCGAGCTTCACGGTGCCGGAAGGCACGCAGTCGGGCAAGACGTTCCGTTTGCGCGGCAAGGGTATCAAGGGGCTGCGTTCGAGCATCGCCGGCGATCTATACGTGCACGTGCAGGTCGAAACGCCGGTCAAGCTCACCGAAGCGCAGCGCGATCTGCTCAAGCAGTTCGAAAAGGCGCTCGTGGAAGGCGGTTCGCGGCATAGTCCGCAAAGCAAGAGCTGGTTCGATCGCGTGAAGAGCTTTTTCGATTGATCTGATGTGGCGGTCAGTATGACGGTGGACAGGCGCGGCGCGATGTTCGCGCTGCTCGACGATTGCGATGCAACGGCGGCGCGCCCGTCGAGCCGCTTGTACACGGGTTTAGTGCGCGAGCGGGTCTGCACGGAGGCCGCGCAGCTCGAAGCTGTGTGCGACAACGTCGCGGCGGATGCCCGCAACGGTCTGCACGCTGTCGTGCTCGCCGACTATGAATTTGGCCGCGAGCTGATGGGTTTCGATGCGCGCCGGTCTACCGAAACGCAGCGTGGCAATGCCGCGCTGCGTTTTTTATTGTTCGAACGCTGCGCGAAGCTTTCGCGCGACGAGGTCGACGCGTGGCTGATGGCGCGTGACGATGGTGCGCCCGAACCCTCGGTCGCGGGCACGGCGAACGTGCGCGAGAGCGTCGACCGCGCGCAGTTCGACGCGGCGATCGACGCGATTCATGCCGCCCTGCGCGCGGGCGATTCCTATCAAGTCAACTACACATACCGGCTCGGCTTCGACGTGTTCGGTTCGCCGCTCGCGTTCTATCGGCGTTTGCGCGTGCGCCAGCCGGTGCGGTTCGGCGCGCTGATCGCATTGCCGGACGCTGCGTGGGTGCTGTCGTGTTCGCCTGAACTATTCGTCGAAAAACACGGCGCGACATTGCGCGCGCGGCCGATGAAGGGCACGGCGCCGCGCTCGCAAGATGCTGCCACCGACCGGAGCAACGCCGAGTTCCTCGCCAACGACCCGAAGAACCGCGCCGAGAACGTGATGATCGTCGATCTGTTGCGCAACGATCTATCGCGGGTCGCGCAGATCGGGTCGGTCAACGTGCCCGCGCTGTTCTCGGTCGAGCCGTATGCGTCGGTGTGGCAGATGACCTCGACGGTGGAGGCGACGTTGCTCGGCGGCACCTCGTTCGCGACGATCCTGCGCGCGCTGTTTCCATGCGGCTCGATTACCGGTGCGCCGAAGCATCGCACGATGCAGTTGATCGACGAACTGGAAAGCACGCCGCGCGGGCTTTATACCGGCGCGATCGGCTGGCTCGATGCGCCCGGCGATAATCACGATTGCGGCGACTTCTGCATGTCGGTCGCGATCCGCACGCTGACATTGACTGCGTCGACGGCGCAAGCCGGCGGCACGGACGGTCTGCGCGGCAGCATGGGCATCGGCGCGGGCATCGTGCTCGACAGCGTGGCCGCCGACGAGCACGAGGAGTGTCGATTGAAAGGACGTTTTCTGACGGGCGCCGAGCCGGGTTTCGAACTGTTCGAAACGATGTACGCCACGCGGGAAGATGGCGTGCGGCACGTCGAGCGGCATCTGCGGCGCCTGTCGTCGAGCGCCGCGACGCTTGGCTTCGGGTTCGACGAGAAGCGCGTTCGCGAGGAATTTTCAGCGCGGTGCGCCACGCTGCCGGCGCAGACGCCGCATCGTATGCGTCTTGCTTTGAGCAAGAGCGGCGCGACGCAGATCACCGCCGCGGTACTTGCGCCGTTAGCGGATGCGATCGTTGGCGTTCTGCTCGGCTCCGAAGCCCGCTTCGCGCCGACCCGCGCCGCCGATCCGCTGCTGCGCCACAAGACCACGCGCCGCGCCGACTACGACCGCGGCTGGCGCGAAGCCGAAGCGAAGGGCGCCTTCGATACGCTGTTCTTCAATGAACGGGGCGAGCTGACCGAAGGCGGCAGGTCGAACGTGTTCGTCAAGCTCGCGGGACAATGGTGGACTCCGCCGCTCGCGTCAGGCGTGCTGCCTGGTGTCATGCGAAGCGTGCTGCTCGACGACGCGTCGGGCCTGCGGGCAGGTGAAAAAGTGCTGACGCGGGCGGATGTGCTGAACGCCGAAGCGCTGCTCGTGTGCAACGCGTTGCGCGGCGCGGTGCCGGCACGGGTTGTTGGTTAGAGCGCGGAAACAAACGTGAATGCCGCGCGCTCGCGCGGCAATAAAGCATCAGAACGTGTGCTCGGCGCCGGGAAACGTCCCGTCCTTCACCGCTCGCACATACGCCTCGACGGCCGCCTGAATGTTCGGCTGCCCCTGCATGAAATCCTTCACGAAGCGCGGCCGCTTGCCGGGAAAAATCCCGAGCATGTCATGCAGCACCAGCACCTGACCCGAGCAATCGAGGCCCGCGCCGATCCCAATCGTCGGAATGCGCAGCAACTGCGTGACCTCGTCCGCGAGTTGCGACGGGATCGCTTCCATCACGATCAATTGCGCGCCGGCTTCCTGCACGGCGAGCGAATCGCGCAGCAGCTGGCTCGCGCCCGCTTCGGTCTTGCCCTGCACCTTGAAGCCGCCGAACGCATGCACCGACTGCGGCGTGAGACCCACATGCGCGCACACCGGGATCGAGCGCTCGACCAGAAACCGCACCGTGTCCGCGACCCATTCGCCGCCTTCGAGCTTGACCATCTGCGCGCCCGCGCGCATCAGTTCGACCGAGCTCCTGAATGCGTCTTCGCGCGTGCCGTACGTGCCGAACGGCAGGTCAGCGACGATCAGTGCCGACGGCTTCGCGCGCGCGACGCTCGCCGTGTGATACACGATGTCGGCAAGCGATACCGGCAGCGTGGTCGGCTGGCCTTGCAGCACGTTGCCGAGCGAGTCGCCGATCAGCAGCACGTCGACGCCCGCGCGCTCGAGCAGTGCGGCGAAGCTCGCGTCGTAACAGGTGAGCATCGCGATCTTCTCGCCGGCGTCGCGCATTGCCTGCAGTTTCGGCACGGTGATCGCGCTCCGGCTCGCTTCCTGCAAATAAGTCATGGTCAATCCAGTGAGAAAGAGAGTTGGCCGCGCCGCTTACAGCGACGTGCCTTTGACGAAGAATTCCTTGCGGCCGCGCATCGTCTCGATGCGTTCGACGAGCAGCGCAAGGTCCGCGTCGGAGTCGAACGGGTTCAGGTGTTCGGCGTTGACCGTCAGCACCGGCGTGCGGTCGTAGTGGTAGAAGAATTCGTTGTATGCGTCGCACAGCGCGCGCAGATACGCATCGGAAATCTGCAGTTCCATTGGCACCGCGCGCTTCTGGATGCGCGCGAACAGCACCTCGGGGCTCGCCTGCAGGTAGACGACGAAGTCAGGCGCCGGCGCGCTGACGTCGAGGCGGGCGGCAAGCGCGCGGTACAGTTGCCACTCGTCGTCCTGCAAGATCAGACGCGCGAAGATGTCGTTTCGCTGCGTGATGAAGTCGGCGATCAGTGGCGTGCCGCTCGCCTGCGCGGCGTTCACTTCCTGCGCCTGCTGCGCGCGTTGCAGCGCGAAATGCAGCTGCACGGGCAGCGCATAGCGCGTGGTGTCGCGATAGAAGCGTTCGAGAAACGGATTGTCTTGCGAGCGCTCGAACAGTTCGTGCATCGACCAGCGCTGCGCGAGGCGCCGCGCGAGTGAGGTCTTGCCGACGCCGATCGGCCCCTCGATCGCGATATAGCCGAACGGCGGGCGCAGCTGCGGCGCGGTGACCGTGAGCGGCGTCGAACTCATTCGCAGCGGCCTTTTTCGGCGGAAGTGCCGCTCAGCGCATTGAGCATCGGGCACTGGCAAAGCGACTTCACCTTCTCGATGCGCTGCTCGCTGACGCTGTCGAGCAGCGCGGCGGCCCGGCCATGTTGCGGTATGACGATCGCCGCGTCGATCTCGACGAGCGGCACCAGCGCAAACGCGCGCTCGACGAGGCGTGGATGCGGCACGATCAGATCGGCTTCGTCGATCGATTGATCGCCATACAGCAGGATGTCGAGATCGAGCGTGCGCGGCGCATTGCGGAACGGCCGCTCACGGCCGAACTGATGCTCGATCTTGTGGCACAGCGCGAGCAGATGCCGCACGGGGAGCGTCGTTTCCAGTTTCACGACGCAGTTGAAATAGTCGTCGCCGCCCGCGTCGATCGGGGCGGTACGATACAGGCTCGATTTGGCGAGCACGGTGATGGTGTGCTGTTGTGCGAGGCACACCACCGCGTCTTTCAGGGTCTGGCGCGCGTCCCCGAGGTTCGCGCCGAGGCCAAGATAAGCAACCGTCATGGCATAACTTCCTGCAACTATCGGTTTGACGGCTTTTCCGCGAACGCCGGGTCAGTCTTCGTGCGAGCCTTCAAGGCCCGCGTCGTTGTCCGTGCGTTCGGCGGACGAGCCGCCCTCCACTCCGTCACCTGATTTGCGGCTTCTGGCGCCACCGCGCCGCCGTCGTTTTCTTGGGCTCCGGTCCTTCCCGCCTTGCGTGAGCAATGTTTCGCGCGCGACGGAGTCTCCTTCGATGAACTCCGTCCACCACGCACCGACCGACTCGTCGAGTTCGCCCGATGCGCAGCGCAACAGGAGGAAATCATACCCCGCTCTAAATCTTTGGTGTTCGAGCAGCTTCAGCGCGCTGCGGCCCGAGCGTTTTTCGAGGCGCAGTTGCAGGCCCCAGATCTCGCGCATGTCGGCCGAAAAGCGCTTGTGAATCGCGAGCTTTTCGGTCTGCATGTCGAGCACTTCGTCCATCGCGCGATGCAGCGCGGGCACTGGATACTCGCCTTCGGCCTCGAACTTCTGCCAGCGCTGCTGCACGTCGTGCCACAACAGCGTCGCGAACAGGAAACCCGGCGAGACCGGCTTGCCGGCGAGCACGCGTGTGTCGGTGTTGGAGAGTGCCAGCGAAATGAATTTTTCGCCGGTCGGCTGTTCGAGCACGACGTCGAGCAGCGGCAGCAGCCCATGATGCAGGCCTTCCTGGCGCAGCCGCTTCAGGCACGCGAGCGCGTGGCCCGACAGCATCAGCTTCAGCATTTCGTCGAACAGTCGCGCGGCCGGCACGTTGTTGATCAGATCGGCCATCTTCTCGATGGGTGCGCGCGTGGCGTCGTCGATGTCGAAGTCGAGTTTGGCGGCGAAGCGCACGATGCGCAGCAGGCGCACCGGATCCTCGCGATAGCGCGTGGCCGGGTCGCCGATCATGCGCAACAGGCGCGCGCGCATGTCGGCCATGCCGTTGTGATAGTCCAGCACGGTTTGCGTGGCCGGATCGTAGTACATCGCGTTGATCGTGAAGTCGCGGCGCGTGGCGTCCTCGTGCTGCTCGCCCCACACATTGTCGCGCAGCACGCGCCCGCTTGCATCGACCGCATGGGTGCGGCGGTCGAGCTCATCACGCTTCAGGCGCTTCGGCGGCGGCGCGTCGGCCGCGGGCGGATCGACCAGCGCGCGGAACGTCGAGGTTTCGATGATTTCCTGGCCGAACTGCACGTGCACGATCTGGAAGCGCCGGCCGATGATGCGCGCGCGGCGGAACAGCTTCTGCACCTGTTCGGGCGTCGCGTCGGTCGCGACGTCGAAGTCTTTCGGCTTCACGCCGAGCAGCAGGTCGCGCACCGCGCCACCGACGATGAACGCGCGGAAGCCCGCCTGTTGCAGGCCCTCTGTCACGCGGATCGCGTTGCGCGAGATCAGCGTGGGATCGATGCCGTGCACGTCGTGCGGAATGATGACGGGGACGTCCGGTTCGCGCGGCGCTTGCGCGGCGGCGGCACCGGCGGGCTTGCGACGCGGCCGCGCGGTTGTGCCGGAAGCGGTCGTGCCGGAAGCGGACTTGCGGCGCGCCGGCGGATTGCCATTAGCGTTGCTGTCGGCGCTGGCCTCGGCATGGGGGTCGGCGGAGAGCGTGTCGTCAGCGGTCGCCGAGTCCTGGCCGAATAGCTTGCGGATGAGTTTCTTGATCACGAGGGTTGGAAAAGTTCGAGGATGCGCCAGCCTTTGGCCTGCGCATGGGCACGCAACGTGTCGTCCGGATTGGTCGCGATGGGATCGGTGACTTTATCGAGCAGCGGGATGTCGTTGTGCGAATCGCTATAGAAATAGCTGTGCTCGAAGTCGCTCCAGCTCTTGCCGAGCGACGCGAGCCACATTTCGGTGCGCACGATCTTGCCCTCCTTGTAGCTCGGCGTGCCGGTCGGGCGGCCGGTGTAGGCGCCGTGCGGCTCGCCGCCGACGGTCTCCGCCTCGCACGCGATCAGCGTGTCGACGCCGAACGCTTGCGCGATCGGCCGCGTGATGAACTCGTTGGTCGCGGTGACGACGCAGCACAGGTCGCCCGCTTCGCGATGCTGTTTCACCAGCTCGAGTGCCACCGGCTGAATGGCCGGCGTGATGACCTCGTGCATGTACTGCGCGTGCAAGTCGGCAAGCTGCGCGCGGGTGTACTTCGCGAGCGGCGTCAGCATGGCGATCAGATAAGCGTGAATGTCGAGCTTGCCGGCCTTGTAGTCGGCGTAGAAGCGGTCGTTGTCACGGGCGAAATTTTCGGCGTCGACCATGCCTTTTTTCACCATGAAGCGGCCCCATTCGTGGTCGCTGTCGGTGGGAATGAGCGTGTGGTCGAGATCGAAGAGTGCAAGATTAGCCATGGGGGCCTATTTTACTTGAAGCGGGAAGGGCGGCGTATGAACCCGGCGCGGCGGCGGGATCGGGCGACGCGAGCATCGTGCGCAACAGCGGCAGCGTGACCGCGCGCTTCTGTTCGAGCGAGAAGCGGTCGAGCGCGTCGAGCAGCGCCATCAGGCTCGGCATGTCGCGGCGAAAGTGCGTGAGCAGGTAGGCCGGCACGTCGTCGGCGAGCATGATGCCGCGCTCGCGCGCCGCGCGTTTCAGCACCGCGGCCTTCGCGTCGTCGGGCAGCGGCGCGAGATGAAACACGAGACCCCAGCCGAGGCGCGTGCGCAAATCCTCGCGCACGGTCATGCCGATCGGCGCCGCGTTGCCCGCGGCGACGAGCGCGGTGGTGGGATGCGCGCGCACTTCGTTGAACAGGTTGAACACGGCGATCTGCTGCGCGGCAGACAGCGCGTCGCAGTCGTCGATCGCATAGAGCGCGACGCGCGGATCGAAGCCGAATGCGGCGAGGCTGCTCTGCGGACCGGCAAAGCGCGCATGTCCCGGCGGCGCTTCGTGGACGAGCGCCTGCAGCAGGTGCGTGCGGCCGCTGCCGGCTTCGCCCCAGATGTAGAAGGTGCGATCGGCGACCGGCCCGGCGGCGAGCGCGTTGTCGAGCTCACGCAGGCGCGTGACCAGCTCGGCGTTCGCGCCGGCGAAGAAATTGTCGAATGTCGATGGCGGCGGGGTGCCGAGATCGAGCGTCAGTTGACGAAGCACAGTAGGTTAATGCCGAAAATGAGGCTCAGGCCGCGAATGGCCCGACCTCGGCGCCTGGAACGTCGCCAGGCGGTCAGTTGTCGTAAAACGTGCTCGCCGGAACGTGAGGCCGCGCGTCGCGAAGCGCGGCGGACGGAATTTCGCGGGTAGGCGACGCCGGAATCGGGGGCGTGCTGCAAAGTCGTTTCCAGGATCCCGTCGGAACGCGCGAATTCCAGCCAGCCGGCCAGCATCGGGTAAAATCGCATTTTACCGACCTTCGAGCGTTTCCCCATGAATCAACCGAAATCCGCCCAGCATTCAACCGATTCGGCCCAAGGTTTGTCGTATCGCGACGCCGGCGTGGACATCGATGCGGGCGACGCCCTCGTCGACGCCATCAAGCCCTTTGCCAAGAAGACCCTGCGCGACGGCGTGCTGGGCGGCATCGGTGGATTCGGCGCGCTGTTCGAAGTGCCGAAGAAGTACAAGGAACCAGTGCTGGTGTCCGGCACCGACGGCGTCGGCACCAAGCTGCGTCTCGCGTTCCAGCTTAACAAGCATGACACGGTCGGCCAGGATCTGGTCGCGATGAGCGTCAACGACATCCTCGTGCAGGGCGCCGAGCCGCTGTTCTTCCTCGACTACTTCGCGTGCGGCAAGCTCGACGTCGGCACGGCGGCGACCGTCGTGAAGGGCATTGCGCAGGGGTGTGAGCTGTCGGGCTGCGCGCTGATCGGCGGCGAAACCGCGGAAATGCCGGGCATGTACCCGGACGGCGAATACGATCTGGCTGGTTTCGCGGTCGGCGCGGTCGAAAAGAGCAAGATCATCGACGGCAGCAAGATCGCTGCGGGCGACGTGGTGCTCGGTCTCGCGTCGAGCGGCATCCATTCGAACGGCTTTTCGCTGGTGCGCAAGATCATCGAGCGCGCCAATCCGGATCTGAACGCGGACTTCGACGGCCGGCCGCTCGCCGACGCGCTGATGGCGCCGACGCGCATCTACGTGAAGCCGCTGCTCGCGCTGATGCAGCAGATCGAGGTCAAGGGCATGGCGCACATCACGGGTGGCGGCCTCGTCGAGAACATTCCGCGCGTGCTGCGCGAAGGTCTGACCGCCGAGCTCGATCATCGCGCGTGGCCGCTGCCGCCGCTGTTCTCGTGGCTGCAGAAGCACGGCGGCGTTGCGGATGCGGAAATGCACCGTGTGTTCAACTGCGGTATCGGTATGGCGGTGATCGTGTCGGCGGCGGATGCCCAAGCGGCGATCGGTCTGCTGTCCGCGGCGGGCGAGCAGGTCTGGAAGATCGGCACGGTCCGTGAAAGCGCGGCGGGCGAAGCGCAGACGGTCGTGGTCTAAAGATTGAAGGGTTCGCGTGGCGTGCCGCAACGGTGCGCCGCGCGAGCTTCGAGTCCCTTGCTTTACAGCCACGCTTCACAGCCACGCTTCAAATCCACCGCTTTAAATCCCCGTTCCACACCCTCTGATTCGCCCACGCTGATCGGCGCCTCAAACCAGCGTCTCGATCAACTCCATCACCCGCGCCGTTGCGTGCGGATCGCAGCAATCCACCACCTGTCTTTCCGGCATGCTGCGCAGCCACGTGAGCTGCCGCTTGCAGAGTTGCCGCGTCGCGAAGACGCCCTTGTCGCGCATGGTCCGATAGTCGACCGCGCCATCGAGGTATTCCCACACCTGCCGATACCCGACGCAGCGCATCGACGGCATGTCGGGCAGCAGGTCGCCGCGCGCGCGCAGCCGCACCACTTCATCGACGAAACCGTGCGCGAGCATCGAATCGAAACGCTGCTCGATGCGCGCGTGCAGCACGCCACGCTCGGACGGCTCGAGCGCGACCGGCACGAAGCGCCAGGCCGACGCGGCGTCGGTGCGCGCGGGCGCGGCGAGCAGCGTCGACATCGGCTGGCCAGTCAGCATCAACACTTCGAGTGCGCGCTGGATGCGCTGCGAATCGTTCGGCGCGAGACGCGCGGCCGTGACCGGATCGAGCGCGGCGAGCCGCGCGTGAAGCGCAGGCCAGCCGTCGCGGGCGGCGTCGGCGTCGAGTGTCGCGCGTACTTCGGCATCGGCGGCGGGCAGGTCATTGAGTCCCTGTGTGAGCGCCTTGTAATACAGCATGGTGCCGCCGACCAGCAGCGGCAGTCGCCCGCGCGCATGAATCTCGCCGACGAGCCGCAGCGTATCGGCGCGAAACTGCGCGGCCGAGTACGAGTCGGCCGGATCGACGATATCGATCAGATGATGCGGCGCTATCGCCCTTTCTTCCGCTGTCGGCTTCGCGGTGCCAATGTCCATCTCGCGATAGACGAGCGCCGAATCGACGCTGATGATTTCGACCGGCCGCCGCGCGGCCAGCGCGAGCGCGGCGGCGGTCTTGCCGGACGCGGTCGGGCCGAGCAGGCATGGGACGGGGGTAGGGCGAGACGTCATGGGCAAGCGGGCGCGTGGGGCGCAACGGAGTGATTCAACGCGGCGCGTTACTGCCCGCGCATGAATAGCCGATCGAGATCGGCCAGCGTCAGCTGATACCAGGTCGGACGCCCGTGGTTGCACTGATCGGCGCGCTCGGTCGCTTCCATCTGGCGCAATAGCGCGTTCATTTCGTCGAGCGTCAGACGCCGGTTCGCGCGCACCGCGTGATGGCACGCGAGCGTGCCGAGCAGTTCGTGCTGACGCTCGGTCAGCACGCGCGAGCCGCCAAACGCGTGCAGATCGGACAGCACCGCGCGCGCGAGCGCTTGCAGGTCGGCGTCCTTCAGCAATGCGGGGACCGCCCGGATCGCGAGCGTGGTGGGCGACAGCACCGCGAGGTCGAAGCCGAGCGCATCGAGTGTGTCGCGCTCTTCTTCGACCGTGCCGATTTCGACCGGGTCGGCTTGCATCGTCTGCGGGATCAGCAGCGGCTGCACGGCGATCGCGCGGTCGGCGAGCGCGTTCTTGAATTGTTCGTACAGGATGCGCTCGTGTGCGGCATGCATGTCGACGATCACGAGTCCGTGCCGGTTCTGCGCGAGCACATAGATGCCGTGGACCTGGCCGAGCGCGAAGCCGAGCGGCTGGTCGTCGGTGGCGTCGAAAGCGGGGGGCGTCGGGCGCGACGCGAACGGCGCTGCATCGTACGGCGAGGTCGTGTCGGTTGCAGAGTCGCGTGCCTCGAACAGCGACGCGCCTTCGACGCGGCCGGCCAGCGGATCCTTGCGGCCGAACAGCGCGTCGTAACCCGCTAGCGGTTGCGCAACCGGCAGCGTGCCTTGCGTCATGCGCGCCTCGCGCATCCACGTGTTGCCCGGCTGCGAGCCGCCGAAGCCGCTGAATCCGCTGCCGCTGCCAAAGCCGCTACGGCTTCCCGCGCCGCTCGAAAGACCCGCGCCCGCACCCACGCCGTCGCCTACGCCGCTCGTGCCACCCAGCGGCGTCGAACCGAATGAAGCCGGTCCGCCGGCCGACGGCTCCAGATGCGCGGCATGCCCGCCCGCCGTCGTTTCCGGCGACGCGCCCGCATGCCGCGCGAGCGCGCGCTGCACCGCATGGAATACGAACTGATGGATCGAGCGCGAATCGCGGAAACGCACTTCGATTTTCGACGGGTGCACGTTCACGTCGACGCCTTCGGCCGGCAGATCGAGAAACAGCACGTACGATGGAAAGCGTTCGCCATGCAGCACGTCTTCGTACGCGGCGCGCACCGCGTGAGTGAGCAGCTTGTCGCGCACGAAGCGGCCGTTGACGAAGAAAAACTGCTGATCGGCGCGGCCGCGGCTCGCGGTCGGCAGACCGGCGCAGCCGTAGATCGCGAGCGGACCGGCGGCTTCGTCGAGCGGCAGATGGGCGGTCGCGAACGTCTCACCGAGAATCTTCGCGACACGCGCGGGCGGCTCGCTCGCGTTCCAGTGTTCGACGGCCTTGCCGTTGTGCAGCACCGAAATCGCGACGTCGGGCCGCGCGAGCGCGGCGCGGCGGATCTGTTCGAGGCAGTGGCCCAGTTCGGTTTGTTCACTCTTCAGGAATTTGCGGCGCGCGGGCGTGTTGAAGTACAGCTCGCGAACTTCGATCGTCGTGCCTTGCGTGCCGGCCGCGGGGCTCAGCACGCCGGTCTGCGCGTCGATGCGCACCGCGTGCGGCACGTCGGCGGTGCGGCTCGTGATGCTGATCTGCGCGACCGACGCGATCGACGCCAGCGCTTCGCCGCGGAACCCGAGTGTCGCGACCGCTTCGAGCTCAGCAAGCGAGCGGATCTTGCTGGTCGCATGGCGCGTCAGTGCGAGCACGAGTTCGTTCTCGGGGATGCCGCAGCCGTCGTCGGTGATCGAGATGCGTTTGACGCCGCCTTCGTCGAGCAGGATGCGCAGCGTCTGCGCGCCCGCGTCGAGCGCATTCTCGAGCAGCTCCTTGACCACCGACGCCGGCCGCTCGACCACTTCGCCGGCGGCGATCTGGCTGATCAGTTGATCGGGGAGGGGCTGGATTGCGCGCATCGGACGCGGCACGGGCGCCGCGCTGGGGGCGTCGGACGATGCGGCCGCGGCGCCCGCAGGCGTTTCGGAGAATTCGGACATGGCGAAATTATAGCGACTCGGCGCACGCGGCCCGCGCATGCGCCTCACCAGTACATTTTTAATCGATCCGAGGCACTTTCTGTATCATGTCGCGGTCAGTTCGCAGCGGTCGACCCGCCGCTTGCTGCCCCTGTTCCAGGGGCGCCCGTCGGCCGTTTTCCCTCTACGCATACACTGGTCTAAAAGGACGTTCCTTGGATACGTTGCTACATTTCGCCAACCTTGTCCTGCACATCGACAAGTTTCTCGGGGACTTCATTCATATCTACGGCGCCTGGGTCTACGCGGTGCTGTTCGTGATCGTGTTCGCCGAAACGGGGCTCGTGGTTCTGCCATTTTTGCCGGGCGATTCGCTGCTGTTCATCGGCGGCGCGTTCTGCGCGACCGGGCAGATGCATCTCGGACTGCTGATCCTGTTGCTGCTGGTGGCGGCGGTCGTCGGCAATACGACCAACTATCTGATCGGCCGTGCGATCGGAGCGCGCGTGTTCAATTCGCACATTCCGGTGCTCGAGCGCTTTCTCGATCGCGCCGCGCTGCAGAAGACTCACAACTTCTATGAGAAACACGGTGGCAAGACGATCGTGCTCGCGCGTTTCATCCCGGTCGTGCGGACGTTTGCGCCGTTCGTCGCGGGCGCGTCGTCGATGACGTGGAGCCACTTCCAGATGTTCAACGTCGTCGGTGCGCTGTTGTGGGTGCTGCTGCTGACGCTGCTCGGCTACTTCTTCGGCAACATCCCGTTCATCCGTCAGTATCTGAACGTGATCGTGCTGGTCGGTATCGGCGCGGCGATCGTGCCGGTCGTGCTCGCCGCGCTGTGGAAGATGCTGCGCAAGAACGACGCGAACACGAGTACGCGTTGACGACCGGTCGTTTGCCGTATTCCGAGCCTTGAAAACACCAAGGCGTCGCGAATCTCGCGACGCCTTTTTTAATGCCGCCGTGCCGACGCGGGCCGGGCCCGCGCGGAGGTTCGATCCGATCAATCGCGCGTGATCGCGCGCGGCGCGAGCGGCGTTTCCGGCGTCGGATAGCCGGCTTCCTTGAAGGTCTGCACGATCGCGCGATTGGTATCGAAGTAGACCTGCCAGTAGTTCTGGTTGGACGAGTAAGGGCGCACGCACAGCAGCGGTCCTTCTGGCGTGAAGCTCAAGACCTCGATATCCGGCGCGGGTTTTTCGGTCACGTTCGGAATCTTCGCGACGGCGGCTTTCAAACGCGCGATCGCATCGGTCGGATCGACGCCATTGGCGATCTTGGCGGTTAGCTCGACGCGCCGGAACGGCAGCACGCTGTAGTTCGAGATCGTGTCGGAGAAGATCTTGTTGTTGCCGATGATGGTCGTCACGTTGTCCGGTGTCACGATCGTGGTGCCGAACAGGCCCAACTCCGTGACGGTGCCGGTGACGCCCGCGGCCATGACGAAATCGCCGACCTTGAACGGCCGCAGCACCTGCATGAACACGCCGGCCGCGAAGTGCGCGAGCAGGCCGCCCCACGCAGTGCCGATCGCGAGGCCGAGGCCGGCGAGCAACGCGGCGAACGACGTCGTCTGCACACCGAAGATTTGCAGGATCGCGAGGACGAGCAGCAGGTTCAGCAACCCGGCGAGAATCGACGCGAGGTAGTGGGCGAGCGTCGGGTCGACCCGGCCGTTGCGTGCGAGCATCTTGCGCAACAGGCGGGAGATCAGCCCGATGACCCAGCGGCCGACGATCCACAGCACGATTGCGCCGATGACCTCCGTGCCGATGTCGATGCCGCGGGTCATGACGAATGCACGTACGGTTTCGATATCCAAGATGTTTCCTCGTTATAGGTTGTCATCAACGGATTGAACGACGGTGGTGCCATGACCCACAGCGCGCGGTCTTCGGGAGTTATAGCCGACGGCGCCCGCATGCGCAAGGACCGTTCCTGCCCTGCTCGCGGCTGGTGATAGGTGGATTTGGCTTTACGGGGTATCGATGCGATACACACGCATTGCGTTGTCGTGCCACACCGCGCGAGCCGACGACTCATCGAGCTGTGCCAGCGCCTCGGCGAACGTCTGAATCAGCATGGAATAGGTGACCCGCAGACTGGCCACCGGAAAGTTGCTCGCGAACATGCAACGCCGCCACCCAAAGATCGCAAGCACTTCCTGGATTATTCGAACATTCTGTGCGGTGTCCCACGCCGAGTTGCGCAGCCCGAACTCCGACAGCTTGACGAACACGTTGGGATTCTCCGCCAGCGCTGCCATACCACGACGCCATAGCGCAAGTCCCTCGTCGGTACGGTCCCACGGCAGGCCGGCATGCTCGAGAATGACCGTCACACCCGGCGAATCAGCGACCAGCGCAGCCGCCTCCTCCAGATGCCAGAACGGAAGACGCAGGTCCCACGACAGTCCGTGCACCGCAAGCCGTTCCAGAGCGGCTGACCAGCCGGGATCGCTCAAAGTGCCGTGCCCGATTGCGCGCTGATGGCCGGGGCCGCCTGTCGTCACCGGCTTGAAGCGGATTCCACGCACGAGCGGCCAGGCGGCCTGTTCCGCAAGCCGGTCGGAGGCGTCGCTCGCCAGCAGATCGACCCAGGCAACGATCGCCGAGGGCAGTCCGTCGCGGGCCACCGCGTGCAGCCATTGCGTTTCCGCGAGCGCCTGCGATCGGGCACACTCCGCCTCCACATGAACACTGGCGACAACGGGCGCGGGTTGAGTGACCTGGCGAAACGCCGCGACATCGAAATCGTTGCGCAGCGCCTGGTACGATCCCAGCATGAAGCGGTTCGGATCGTAGGCATCCTGCAGCCATGGATACTGCACGCCCGACGAGGAGAGCCGCCACAGGTGATGATGCGCGTCGACGATCGCGTCGGGCATCCGCAACATGGTTCGTGTCGACGGATCAGACGCTGCTGAGCACATAGGACGCGTCCGGTTCACGTAGCGTTGGCAACGCCTCGACGAACTGCCAACGTTCGAGGTCGAGTTCCCGGACGAAGTCGTCCTGAAACGAGACGAACGCTGAACGACGGGCAGGGTGAAACGACAGAGCCGTGGGATTCGCAGGCAATCCGACCCGCTCCATCTCTTCGAGATGTTCGGCGTCGAACACGGAAATGGAGCGCTCGCCGGAATTCGTGAGCAGCAGCAGATCGCGCCCATCTGCGGCTTGCGTACGATAGATCCGGTTCGGATCGCTACGCGTTTTGACGCGGCGGCCGCAGGCCATCGTGGCGGTGTCGATTGCGACAAGCGTGTCGTCGCCGCGGTTCGCGACGTACAGCGTTTTCTCGTCGCTCGAAAGCGCATTTCCCTCGGGGCGCGGACCCGGCATGACGGCCACCGGAGTCACAGTCGCGTCGCGCGGATGAAACCGGGTGACCGTATTCGACAGCAGGTGAATTCCGTACGCCACGCTCGCATCGCGAGTCAGGGTCACAAGATGAGTCTTGACTCCGCCGGAAGGCAGCGCCATGTTCGGCACCTCCTGCTCGCGCGGACGATCGAATACGAGGAGCAGGTCGTCGGCCTCGCTCATCGCATACAGACGCCCCTCGCTGTCCGTCGCCATTCCGTGCGGCCGGTAGTGCGGCCACAGGTCGAGCATTCGCGTGAGCCTGCGCTCATGCAAATCGATCTCCGCTATCCGGTGATCTCCGCAGTGGCCGCGCGACCATGCGGTCTCGATCCCGAAGATGCCGACGTATGCGTAACGCTGTTCGGCATCGACGGTGAATTCGTGCGGAAAGTTGGGCAGAACAATGTGTTTGAGTGCCGCCTTGGTGGCGAGATCGTAGAAGCTGAAGGTGTGGGCGCATTTCTGTACCAGCAGCAGGATGTCGTTCATCGTGAATCTCCGTCATTTTCAAGGTTCGCCGCAGCGCACGGATTGGGCCGCCGCGCGCTCGTATCGGTCGTCGTCAAACATGCGGCGCGCGTTAGTCCTCGCAACGCCGCGGCAGCGTCAGGGACAGCAGGCCCGCCATCGCCAGCACGAAGGCGAGGCAGTACACGCCGGCGGCTGAGCTGACGTGCTGGGTCAGCAGGCCCACCGCGTAGGGTCCGCAGAAGCCACCGAGATTGCCAAGCGCGTTAATGAGGCCGCGCGCGCTGCCGGCCGTTTCGACGCTGCAGAGTTTCGGCGGAATCGCCCAGAACACGCCCGCGGCAGCCTGCAGGAAGAAGCCGCAACCGATCAGGAACGAGAACGAAACGAGCATCGTGGGGCGCGTCAGCACGGACAGCGCGAGACACGCGGCGAAGCCCACCAGCGGCAGCAGCACGAACAGGCGGCGCTTGCCGGTCAGATCGGACAGATATGACGTGGCGAACATGCCGGCGATCATCGCGACATAGGGGATCATCGCGAGCATACCGATCTTGCCCATTCCCGTGTGCGTGAGATCTTTCAGCAGCGTCGGCAACCACATCGTGTAGCCATAAATGCCGGCCTGGTAGCAGAAGTTGATCGCGATCAGCAGCCAGATCGTAGGATTGCGCAGGAGTGCGCCGAACGATGCCGCGCCCGGCGAGCCTGTCGCCTGCTTGCGCTCCTGCTCAGCGCGCAGTGCGTCGAGGATGTATGTCTTCTCCCGGGGCGACACCCAGCGAGCGGTCTTGGGACCGTCGTCGGCGAACGCGAGCCACACGCCGAGGAAAAGCACCGACAGCACCGCTGTGCTGAAGAAAAGATGACGCCAGTCGTAAGCGGCCAGAATGAAGCCGGACAGCGGCGCGGTAATGATTCCGGCCAGCGGAACGAACATGATGACCATCGCGTTCGCGCGGCCGCGCTCGCGATCGGGGAACCAGTTGCTGACCATCGTGAGCACGACGGGCAGCATGCCGCCTTCTGCGACGCCGAGCAGGAAACGGAGCCCGAGTAGTTGCCACGTGTGAGTGACCAGACCCGTGAGCGCGGAGAGCAGCGCCCAACTGACGAGCGACCACGCGATGAATGTCTTGCCGCTGCCGAGTGCCGCGCGCCGGCCCCCGGGAATCTGCAGAAACAGGTAGCCGAAAAAGAAGATGCCGCCGGCGAGGCCGGCCATCGTCGCATCCATTCCGAGGTCCGCGTTCATCCCGCCTGGCATCGCAAACGCGATGTTCACGCGGTCCATATACGAGATGATGCAGGCCAGTAGAAGCGGCGGAATCACGCGCAGCCAGCGGCGGCGAGGAATGGCTTCGCCGGCTTCATAGGGCGGATTGGCCGGGCTCAGGGTGGTCATGATGTCTCCAGTCTTTTAATGTTTGGTGTCGGCCTTCTGATGGGGACTCAGCGCCCAGTGCAGCACGAGCGGATCGAGCCGGCGTGCCGCGTCCAGCAGTCACTCCACGATCTCGAACTGGTCGAGAAACTCGGTCTTCAACGTAAGGCCCAAACCGGGCACGTCGTCGCGCAGTTGCAGAAAGCCGTTTTCGGCGACGGGCTCGCCGTCGAAAATGTAGTAGAACAGTTCGTTGCCGACCTCGACGTCGAACATCGGGAAATACTCGCTCATCGGCGAGGCCAGTGTGCTCATCGTCAGATGGTAGTTGTGCATTTGCCCGGCGTGTGGAATCACGGGGACGCTGTACGCCTCGCACAGCGCGTTGATCTTGTGCGCCATCGTGATGCCGCCGACGCGGTTCGTGTCGTACTGGACGACGGACACGGCCTTGCGGTCAAGCAACTGCTTGAAGCCGTACAGCGTGAATTCGTGCTCTCCGCCGGAGATCGGAATGCTCGTCAGGCGGTTGAGTTCGGCATAGCCGTCGATATCGTCGGCGATCACAGGCTCTTCCAGCCAGCGTGGCTGATACTTGTCGAGCTTGGGCAACATCCGTTTCGCGTACTCGAGGTTCCAGCCCATGTAGCACTCGAGCATCAGGTCGTTGTCATAGCCGATCACCTCGCGGATCGCTGCGACCGACTTGAGGTTCTCGAGCACGCCCTGTTGACCATGATTGGGCCCATAGCCGAAGCGCATCTTGAACGCACGAAAACCCTGGTCGAGATAGCGCTGCGCTTCGGCCTGCATGTCCTTCAGGTCGGAGCGGTACAGCTTCGAGTAGTAGCACGGAATGCGCTCCTTGGTTCGTCCGCCAAGAAGCTTGAAGACAGGCTTGTCGACACTCTTGCCGAGGATGTCCCAGATCGCGATGTCGATCGCCGAAATCGCCGCCATGCCGACGCCCTTGCGTCCCCATGCGTGGGTTGCGCGGTACATGCGCTGGCTCAGGTACTCGTAGTCCCAGGGATCCTGGCCCATGACAAGCGGTGCGAGATACTGATCGATGATCACTTTCGCGACGTGCGGCGCGAGCGCCACGTTGCCCAGCCCGACGATGCCGGTGTCGGTTTCGACCTCGACAACCGTCCAGGCATGGAAGCGGAAGGTGCTCATGGTTTCCTGCGGCGCGTAGAGCATATCCATCGCGTTCGAGCAGAAGTTGCCCTGCGGCGGCACCGTCTTGCCTTTCCACTCGTAGACACGGGCACGCACAGACTTGATTTTCATTCGGATGTCTCCGTTAGTTCGTTATGGTCAGAGAATCGAGAACCGCGTGCGCTCAGGCCGCGATGAAGTCGCGCCGGTGGGCGGTGCCCATGCGGCATGCGATCTGAAACGCTTGCCACGTCGCGCCGACGTCTGCACAGCCGCGTCCGGCGATGTCGTACGCGGTTCCGTGAGCGGGAGTCGTGATCGGCACGGGCAGACCGCCCTGCACCGTGACGCCGCGCGAAAAGCCCAGCAGCTTGATGGCAATCTGCCCCTGGTCGTGGTACATCGTGACGATCGCGTGATACTCGCCGGCCTGCGCCTTCAGGAAGATCGTGTCGGCCGGAAACGGCCCGTGAAAGGGCGCGTCGGTGGGCCAGGCCCTTGCCTGAAGCGCCCTTACCGCGGGAACGATCACGTCGACTTCCTCACGGCCGCAAACGCCGCCGTCGCCGCCGTGGGGGTTGAATGCCGCAATCGCCACCTTCGGCGTGCTGACATCGTTTGCGCGAAGGGACTGGTACATCAGTTCCGCTGCCTGCGTGATGCGCTCGACGCTCACGTAGCTCGCCGCATCTTTCAGAGGGATATGCGACGAGATGCGTGCGGTCCACAGGTCGCCGAGTGTGTTGAACTCGCAGAAGTAGCCGGTCACGCCGAGATACTTCGCGAAGTGATGGAGTTCGTCTTCGTGTTCCAGACCGCCTAGCTTCATTGCCCGCTTGTTAAGCGGCGCGAAGCAGATCGCGTCGACGTGGCCGGCAAGCGTGGCATCCATGCACAGGTCGAGTACGTGGAGCACGGAGCGGCCGCCCGCTGCGCGGGCTTCGCCGCTTACCACGTCGGCTGGATTCACGGTGTCGACGGCGACGAAGGCCGGCAGGCTTGTCGATGTGCGCAGGCGCGCATCGGCCAGCGAGTCGAGCGGCTCGACGTCCACTCGCACCCGCGCAATGCGCTGGCCGTCTTCCCACAGCCAGCGGTCGCCGACCAGCACGATGTTCGCGTGCGTGGTTGCATCAGGCCGGGCAAGCAGCTTCGCAATCAGCTCAGGGCCGATGCCCGCCGGATCGCCAAGCGTCAGCGCAATGACGGGGAGGCCGGAAATGGCGGTCATGCGTTGTCTCCCGCCGCAATGGACCGCGATTGCGCGGTCAGATGTTCGATTCGCATGGTGCGTCTCCTCATGGCGGCCGCGTTGCGGCCCGGTGTCGTTCAGGGTTCATACTAGGTAGACGTCACCACCCCGTAAATTGAAAACTGCTGATGAATTGATAACTGCAGGTAATCAGAATGGGTTCGATCGACAGACGGGACACGACGCCGCAACTGCTGAACCGGCTGCGAATGCGCCAGATTGCGCTGCTGCTCGCCGTCGAGGAATACTCGACGCTGCGCGGTGCCGCGGGTCAACTCGGACTCACGCAGCCCGCCGCGACGAAAATGCTGCACGAACTGGAAAGCGCCTTGGGGCAGCCACTTTTCGAGCGCGCGGGCCGCGGCTTGCGGCTCAATCCGGCGGGCGAGCGGGTACTCGGCTACTTCCGTGGAATACGCGGCAGCATGGAAGCTCTCAATCGTGAGCTGGCGGAATTGCAACTGGGCAGCGCGGGGCGACTTGCGATCGGCAGCATCATGGCGGCGACGCCTGGCCGACTGACCGAGGCGCTGGTGCAGTTGAAAGAGCGCTTTCCGCTGATGGCTGTCGAAATCGCGGTGGATACCAGCGACCGCCTGATGCCTCAACTGAACGAGGGCGTGCTCGAGGTTGTGATTGGTCGTGATGTCGGCGCAGGCAGTGAATCGCTGTTCCGCTCCGTCGATGACGAAGCCCTTGCGATCGTCGCTGGATGTGAGCATCCCCTTGCAGAGCAGCCATGCGTCGAGTTCGAGACGCTGGCTTCCTACCCGTGGATCCTCCAGCCGGCAGGCAGCCCTGCCCGCGAAGTCGTCGAGCGCGAATTTCAGGAGCACCACCGGCCGTTACCGCGCGGCCTGATCGAAACCGGCTCCATTCTGACGACGATGAGTCTCGTTGCACGCTCGCAGATGCTGGGCGTCATTCCCGCAACGGTGGCGCAACGCAACGCGGAGCACGGGCTCGTGGCCGCGATCGGCTATGCGTTCGCGCACAAGCTTCCCTCGTATGGGAGCATCGTGCGTCGCGACAGGCCATTGAGCGCGCCCGCAAGGCATTTTCTGGCGCTATTTCATGGCGATGCCTGACAGGCCCGCAGTGCCGATCGAGCGCGGCCGGCGCGGCCTTCTGTCGTTGCCCTGTTGCGAACCGATACTACGTACACCTATTTGCGTCTTAAGGCTCTAGTGCCTAGTTGAAGCGATAAGAAATGCCGACCTGCAACGTCGGATACCATCGATAAGGCGACGCCTTGTCGCGCAGTTGCTGCAATCCGGTATTGATGATCTGCTGACTCATCTGCGGTCCCGCCGCCTGCGACAGTGCCGGCGACAGCGTGTACGAGGACTTCGGAATGCCGTACGCAACACCGAGATCGACCACGAGCCCCCAGCCTTTGGCTCTCGGGTGCAAGCCATAGCCGATGCCGAGGTAGGGCATCGCGCTCGGGTATCGCGCGCTCGCCGTCGCGTATTCGCCAGGAAAGGCTGGCGAGGCTTTACCCTCGAATACGTACATGCCGTTGGTCGGAACCGAGTTGCCGCTGACTTCGTTGTCGGTTAGACGCAGGCCCGCGGTCACGCGAAAGCCGCTGCCGGACCACGGGAACAGATCGCCGTACAGACCACCCTGGCGCAGCCGTATGCCGTCTTCGTAGCGGTTGCCGCCTACGTCGAAGTTGTGCGACAGATCGATCGCGTTGAAGTCCGCGTGCACGCCGAACCACGACGTGACGCTCCACGCCGCGCCAACCCCGATGCCTAGCGTGCCGCCTTGCAGATAGACCTCTTGCGCATGCGAGGTTTCGATCAGACACGGCAACGCCACTACCCAGATCACCTTTCCAGCTTTCATGGGCACCTCCTGAGCGAGGCAGCCCGATCGTTGCGGGACGCGCTCGCCGTTTTTCTCTCTTGTTTGTTTTCAGAACGCTCTAAGGCGTCGTGAAGTGATCATGTGAGCGGAGGGCGCAGACGGTCTGTGAGGTGGCGAACCATCCGGTCAAATGAATGGGGTCGGAGGGCGTGAAGCCGAAGAGATCTTTCGCATGCGGGAGTCGCTCCGCTGTGGCGAAAATACCAAATCAGGTTTGTTTCAATTTTGACGAGTCGCGCCGTGCGTTTATACGTGCGAGGATGAAATCGTCAATGTTCCTGACGTGAAGATCCAGACTTACGGGGGCTCCATGAGTAGCATTCCGCTTATCTGGGCAGCGGTGCCGCATAACAGCGACGGTGTTGTCTTTCAGATCCGGCTTGGCCGCGGACTTCAGCGTTTTCACGTGTCGCGGCGCGTGCTTGAGGATGTGTTCGAGCTCGAACGAAGATCGTCCGATGCGCGCCAACTCGAATTCTTCTACGTGCACGAGCAGCGAATCCTCGCGCGCGCCAGCGCAAAGCGTTCGACGGCCTGCTCGGCTACCGTTTCACTACAGGCCGCCGATTTCGGCGTGTCGAACGACAGGGAGCGTTGGACGAGGCCGAGCGGCATTGCGCACGGCCTCATTTAGTCGAACCGACGATTCGCCCGCCCCTGCAGTTCGACGCGCGATTGCCGGCGCGTTCAGGTGCGACGGGCGGTATGTCGCGACGGCCTCTACCCAGCAGCGTGCAAGAAAAAACGACCTGCCGGATCGCAGGTCGTTTGTATAGACTCTACCAGCCCGTTCAGGACTTCGGCACGAGTGCGACGCCGCGCAGCGCCTGGCCATACGGCGCGGTCTGCATCACGGTGAAGCCCTTCGCCGAAGTCACCGTCGAACCGCTGATGCTGACCGTGATCTTGACCAGCTGGTTCGAGTCGGCGCCCGCATCGAACGCGGTGCCGAGGCTGTTGCCGATCGTCGAGGTCACTGCGTAGATCGTGAACGAACCGTCGCTGTTGACCTGGCCCGTGAGGTTGCGCAAGCCGTCAGGCGTGGTCGTATAGCTCGCGCCCTTCGTACCATACACGCCGGTGGTGTCCGTCACGGTGTAGGCCGTGCCGAGGTTCAGGCCCGTCGTCAGGTTGGCGAGCGGCTTCCATGTGCCGTTCTGGTTCTGATAGACCCACAGGCCACCGCTGCCGCTGACCTGGTCGCCCGCCGTGCCGTCGCCTTCGTCGGCGACGAACATGATCGACGGATTCGACGCGGGGATCCACATGCCGAACGGATACACGGTGCCGGTCACCTGGCTAGGCGACGTGAGCGCCGTCAGATTGGTCGCGAGGGCGGTCGGGAAGCCCGGCACGATCGTCGTCGCGGCGTTTTGCGGCAACTTCCCGCCATTGGCGAGCGCACCCGTCGCGCCCACCTGATACATGGTGTTCACCCCATTACCGCCGCTGCCCTTGGAGACATACATGGTGCCGTCCGGACCGACGAACAGGCCGCGGTAGTTGGCGTCCTTGCCGGTTTTGTCGGCGGCCGTTGCGGGCGTCGTCGGCAGACTGGTGATCGAGAATCCGAATTGATCGCCGGTCGAACTGCCGCCCGTGATCGAACCCATCGACGCCAGCGAGCACGCCGTTCCAGCCGGTGCGACCGTGTACGTGCCGGTGCCCGTACCCGACTGGAATGCGCCGATCACCTGCGTGAACGCGCATTGGCTGCCCGGAGCAATGCTTTGCACGCCGGTATCCATCGTCAGCATGTCGAGCTGCGCGGTAGTCGGCTTCGGATTCTTGCCCGAGTTGCCGGCATTGCCGACGATGTAGTACAAGCCGTTGACCAGCACCGCCGCGCGGCTGTTGTTGCCGGCGTAAGCGTTGGTGTTCGTGAACGACAGGCTGTTATCGGCGAAATTCAGCTGCGCGACGGTACGGTAGGTCGGCGTTGCGACGTCGGTATTCGTCGTGTCGACCACGCCCGGCGTATTCGTGTTCGAGATATCGACCTGGTCGATCGACGTGTTGTAGCCGGTGAAGGTCAGCGATTTCTGATCCAGCGACACGTTCAGCGCGAGCTCCGACTTCGAGGCGAAGCTGGTGGCGAAATTCACGTTGCTTTTCGCGGCCTGGGCGGTGACATCCAGCGTTTGCGACGGGCTCGCCGCATTCGGTGCCCATTGATCCAGATACGCTTCCGACGTCACGCCGAAGTTGGCGTCGTTCGAATCGTTGGTGAACACGTTCGGAAAGCCGCCCGGCGTGACGGCCGTCACGGGCGATGCATTGGTGGTCGTGGGCGCCGCGTTATAAGGCAGCGTGCCGCTCACGACGTACGCCGGATCATAAGCCGTGCGCGAGACCAGCAGGTTGCCCGCCGCATAGTTGCTGGTGGAGGCCGGGTATTGCAACTCGCGAGGCTACAAACCACCTGCGGCACAAACATGAATGCGAAAATACAAAAGATTAAGAATGTGGCGGCGCGTGGGTGCTTTTTGATTGCGTGTTGTGTCGTTGGAGAGGGGCTGAAAGCGCCTGGACGGAACGCCTTTTTTGGGGAGGGCAGGAAGAGGCGGGCGCCGCGCGTACCTGTTTTGCGTGCGGAAAAAGAAAAGGGCCGACATGCATTTGCATGTCAGCCCTCGAATCTTTTGGTAGGCCGTACGGGATTCGAACCTGTGACCAACGGATTAAAAGTCCGCTGCTCTACCAGCTGAGCTAACGACCCAAAAGAGAAGCAAAATTATATCGGCGCACCCATGCCCTGTCAACTCAGCAAGATCACCAGCCCAAAATGAAAAGCCCGGGCATCACTACCCGGGCTTTCCAGCGAGAGGCGCGCGTGGCTATCACTTCGGACACTGCGCGTTACTGCCAACTACATCAAAACGTGATCAATCCAACACCACGATCTACTTAATCTGCGACAGCTTGCTCTGCGCCGACTGCGCGACGTCCGAGCCGGCGTATTGCGCGACGATCTGCTCGAGCGTCTTTTTCGCCGCGGCCTTCTGACCTTGTTCGAGCTGATTGTTCGCGATCGCGAGCAGCGCTTCCGGTGCACGCGGATGCTGCGGATAGTTCTTCACGACACTTTGCCAGATCGCCGTCGAACCCTTGTAGTCGCGCATTGCATACAGCGCATTGCCGAGCCAGTATTGCGCGGTTGGCTGATAAGGGCTGGTCGGATATTTGGAGATGAAGCTACGGAACGACGTCGCCGCGTTCTTGAAATCGCCGCTGCGGAACTGCTGTGAAGCCGCGTTGAACGCCTCGGTTTCACCCGGCTGCACCTCGCCCTGGACGCCGTCCACCGTCTGTTGCTGCGGCTCGAATTTCTTCAGGCGCGTGTCGAGATCGGTGTAGTAGTCCTTCTGCTGCTTTTGCAGCGTCGTGAGCTGGTTCGCCATGTCCTCGTTCTGCCCACGCAGCGTCGCGACCTGCTGGTTCAGCTGGTCGAGACGGTTGGACTGATCGAGGATCGTGCGTTGCGCCGCCGACAGCTGGCTCGACAGACTATCGGTCTTCGAGCGCAGATCGAGAATGGCCTGGCGGGCCTGATCGTCGTCGAACATGCCCGCATGGGCGGGCACGGCCGCGAGCGCCGTGCCTGCGACGCAGGCCGCTGCGGCCAACCGCAGCCAGGAGAAACGATGCGTCATTCGGCTTACCACCCGTTGGCTTACTGTTGATACACGAGGTCAGCGCGGCGGTTCTGTGCCCACGACGCTTCGTCATGACCCGTTGCCAGCGGCTTTTCCTTGCCGAGGCTCACGGCTTCCATTTGCGAGTCCGCCACGCCCATCAGAGACAGCGAACGACGCACGGCTTCAGCACGCTTCTGGCCGAGTGCGAGGTTGTATTCGCTGGTGCCGCGCTCATCGGTGTTGCCCTGGATCAGCACGTGACGCTGCGGGTGGCTCTTCAGATACTGCGCGTGTTGTTGCAGCAGCGGTTGATAATCGTCCTTGACCGAGTAGGCGTCGAAGTCGAAGTATATGCTGCGCTTGGCAAGCGGGCTGTTCGGATCGTTCAGCGGGTCGACGTTGACCGTCGCGACGTCGTTCGGGTTCGGTTGAGCCGAGCCTGCGCCCTTGTTGGCGTTTTCGTCGAGCTTGACGCCCGAGTGACATGCGGCCAATGCGCCGACCATCACGACGGCGAATGCGAAACGAAGTTTGGACATCATTTGAATACTCTCCTTGTGTTATTGCATCAACGTTATTGCATAAACGGGCCCCAGGACGGCTCGCGTACGCTGCCGCCCTGAACGGACAGGACCTGCCGAGTGCGACCATCGGTCGATACTGCGGCCAACACGCCACGGCCGTTCACCTGAGTGGCGTAAAGAATGTACTGACCGTTCGCCGCGAAGCTCGGCGATTCGTCATGTGTCGTGTCCGTCAGGCCCGTGGCGGTTCCGCCTTGCAGGTCCTGGATGTACAGCTTGAATGCACCGCCGACGCGCGAGATGTAGGCAAGCTCCTTGCCGTCAGGACTCACACGTGGGCTGGTGTTGTAGCTGCCCGTAAACGTGACGCGTTGCGCGCTGCCCGCGCTTTCACCTTGCGCCGGCATCTTGTAGATCTGCGGTGCGCCGCCGCGGTCGCTCGTGAAATAGATCGACTGACCGTCAGGAGAGTAGGTCGGCTCGGTGTCGATCGAGCTGCCCTGCGTGAGGCGACGCAGACCGCTGCCGTCCGCGTTGACCGCGAAAATCTGCGTATTGCCGGTGCGCGACAGCGCTACCGCGAGCGTGCGGCCATCCGGTGACCACGCCGGCGCACTGTTGTTGCCCTTCTGGTCCGATACGACGATGCGCCGGCCCGTGGGCAGGTCGTGGATATAGACGATCGGCTTCTTCTTCTCGAACGACACGTAAGCGACCTTGGTGCCGTCCGGCGACCAGGCCGGCGAGATGATCGGCTCGGGGCTCGACAGCGCGATGTGCGCGTCCTGACCGTCCGAATCCGAGATCTGCAGCTGATAGCGGTTGCCCGACTTGATCACATACGACAGGCGCGTCGCGAACACGCCGCGATTGCCCATCAGTTTTGCGTAAATGTAGTCCGCGACCTTGTGCGCGCTCATGCGCAGACCGCTTTCCGGGCTCACCAGCACGAGGCCGCCGAGGCTTTCGCCCTTGACCGTGTCGTACAACTTGAAGCGCACTTCGTACTGGCCGTTCGGCAGACGGTTCACGCTGCCAGCGACGAACGCGTTGGCGCCCTTCGCCTTCCATGCGCCGAGATCGACGGAATCGGTCTCGGAGACCGGCGTCGAGCCCGCGTCGATATTCGTGAATTTGCCGCTGCGTTGCAGATCCTGACGCACGATCGTGCTGACCTGCTGCGGAGAGTTCGCTTCATTGGCGAAATTCGCCGTTGCGATGGGAAACTGTGTGGATCCGACGCCCGTCACGAGGACGTTGAGTTGTGCGTTGGCGGCGCCGCCGACGGCGATCAGGCACGTTGCCACGAGTGTTCGCAGGCCTAGCTTGGTCATCAAACTCATGCTGTATGGGTTCCTCAAAACGGTTTTACTTAAAACTCGAGACAGCAGACAGACCGGAAAACGCCTATTTCGTTCCCACCTGACCCCGCGCCGGGTGGGGCGCGGCGTTGGCTGTCGGTCGGCTGTCAGACTGCACATCAACTTGCCGGGCGCAGCGTGACAAGGAAGTAGTCGGGCGTCTTGCCATTGACGTCCCGAGGCATCGGATCGGAGGCTTTCACCGCCCGCAACGCGGCGGCGTCCCACGCGGCGTTGCCGCTGCCATGGGTAATGTTTGCGCTCAGCTGATTGCCGTCCGGCGAACAGCGCACGGCGATCACGGTCTCGAGACCTTCCGTTTCGCCGCCCCAGTTCACATGCTGAAGCACCAGCCGGCGCACCTTGTCGGCGTAACCGGGCGATGCCGCCGTGCCCCCCGAGCCACTTCCCGTTCCGTTCTTCCCGAGTCCGTTGCTGCTGGAGCTGCTGCCGCCCACGCCGCCAGCCAGACCCTGCATCTGCGCAAGCCGCGTGCGACGTTCGTTGTCGAGCTGCTTCTTCGCCTGCGCCGTCGCATCGGCTTGCGCCTTGGTCTTCGCCGCTTTCTCGGCGTCAGCCTTCTTCTGCGCTTCTGCCTGAGCCTGCTTTTGCTGCTGCTCCTGCTGTTCTTTCAGTTGCTGCTGCTTCTGCTGCTCGGCGAGCTGCTGTTGCTTGAGCTTCTCGGCCTGCTGCTGTTGCTGCTGCTGCTGTTGCGCCTGCTGCTTGAGCTTCGCGGCCTTCTGCGCCGCGAGCTGGGCCGCCTCATCTGCCGCCAGCTGTTGCTGTCGCTTCGCTTCCGCTTCCTGCTGCTCTTTCAGTTTCAGCTGGCGCTGCTGCTCGGCCAGTTGCGCGGCGCGAGCCGCTTCCTGCTGCTGGCGCTTCTTTTCCTGCAGCGCGATGTCGGCCTGCTCGTCGCGCACGGGCGGAGCAGGGGCGACCGGCGCGGGCGGCGGCGTGACGACGGGATGCGGGATCGCCGAATCCGGTACCTCGGTCCACAGTTCCGCTTGCTCGCCTTCGGGCGTGCTGTTTTGCCACTGGATGCCCTGATACAGGAAGAATCCGAGCAGCGCATGCATCACCAGCGCGAACAGAAAAGCTCGCCCGGTGCCGCGTTCACGCGGCGGCTGAAGCGGGTATTCGGAATTCTTGCGGATCATTGCGATTTGACGAGCAATCCGACGCGCTTGACGCCCCGAGCCTTCAACTCGGACATCACGTTCATCACGACTTCGTACTTCACGGTTTTGTCGGCGGCGATCACGACGGGCTGATCGGGGTGCGATTGTGCCCGATCGGCGATGAAACCGTTGAGGCCAGCCTTCGTCATGTCTTCCTGCTGCTGCGTGCCGGAGTCGTCCTTGTACTTGACGCTCATGTTGCCGTCCGCGCGGATGTTGACGATCACGGGCGGCGTCTGCTGCTGCGGCGCGGCGCCGCCGACGGTCGGCAGATTGACGATCGACGGCGCGACGAGCGGCGCCGTGACCATGAAGATCACGAGCAGCACGAGCATCACGTCGATATACGGCACGACGTTGATGTCGGCCATTGCGCGACGCGAGCGCGAGCCGCGCATGCTGGAGGAACTGGAGCCTGCCATCGTGGCCTCCTCAGTGTGCCTGGCGCTGCAGGATGTTCGAGAACTCTTCAATGAAGGTTTCGAAACGGATCGCCAGACGGTCGATGTCGTGCGCGTAGCGGTTATACGCGACCACGGCCGGAATGGCGGCGAACAGGCCGATCGCGGTGGCGGTCAGCGCCTCGGCGATGCCCGGCGCGACGTTCGCGAGCGTAGCCTGCTGCACGTTGGCGAGGCCGCGAAAGGCATTCATGATCCCCCAGACCGTGCCGAACAGACCGATATACGGGCTGACCGAACCGACCGACGCGAGGAACGCGAGGTTCGCTTCGAGCACGTCCATTTCACGCTGGAACGCCGCGCGCATCGCGCGCCGGGCGCCGTCGAGAATCGCGCCGGAATCGTTCAGGCGTTTCTCTTTGCCTTTCAGGAATTCGCGCATGCCGGATTCGAAAATCCGCTCCAGCGCGCCGATCGTGTAGCGGTTGTTCGCGGCGCTCTGATACAGCGCCTGAAGGTCGCCGCCCGACCAGAAATCACGCTCGAAACGTTCAGTTTGCGCGCGCGCCCGGCGAATCGCAAACCACTTGCGGAAGATGAAAGTCCAGGAGAGTAGCGACAGCAACAGCAGCAGAGCCATGACGGCCTGGGCCAGCAGGCTCGCGTTGAGGACGAGTGAAACGATCGACAGATCTTGTGTAGTGTTCATAAAGGTTCGTTTTAACGTCCCGGGAAGGGCGCGTCCGGCTGCAAGGCCGCTTCAAGCTTGCCGTGGGCAAAACGGAAGCTTCGGCGATATCGAAGCCGAACCATGCTTGGTGTTACCTGACCGGTATGTATTCACTGGCCCCGTAACAACGAGGCTCAGACATCGTTCGTTGACATGCCGCCGCTGTTCAGTCCGCGCTCTCGCTGACGTCCGGCCCGCGCCGCAGCGCGGCGAGGATCGAAGGTGGGATCCCGGCCGGCCGCAGCGTCGCGCGGTCCACACAACCAACCCGGACCGAGCCGGTGGCAAGCAACGTGTCTTCGCGCCACGCTTCCTGGACGAAGTCTACCGAAGCTCGGCCAAGACGTTCGATCCGGCTGACAATTTTCACGATGTCGTCGAGCCGGGCCGGCGCCCGGTAATCGACTGCGGTACTGCGCACGATGAAAATCGCATCGCTTTGTGCCGCGAGCCGATGCTGGTCGACGCCGCACGCGCGCAGCCATTCGGTGCGCGCCCGTTCGAAAAATCTCAGGTAGTTGGCGAAAAACACGATGCCGCCGGCGTCGGTATCTTCGTAGTACACGCGGATGGGCCACGTGTAGCCGATTTCCGCGCCGGGCTGGCTGGTCGACATATTCATGCGGCGCATTCTACCGGAACGCACACCCCGGGGTCTGTTTCGAAGTGTGAGTTGCGTGCGGGGGGCGTCGGCGGCGATAGTCGGCGGCGCGAGCAATCGTAGCGGCCGCCGCCGCCCGCCGTCACACTCAGCCGCGATGCACGGACAGACCGCCGAACGACTGCGCGACCGGCATCAGCTCGATCGTGTTGATGTTGACGTGGGCCGGGCGCGTGGCGATCCAGTAGATCGAATCGGCGATGTCTTCGGCCGTCAGCGGCTGCACGTTTTCGTAGACCTTGGCGGCTTTGTCGTCGTCGCCGCGATAGCGTACGTTCGAGAATTCCGTGCCGCCGCACAGACCCGGCTCGATGTCGGTCACGCGCAGCGCAGTGCCGGCGAGATCGGCGCGCAGGTTCAGGCTGAACTGGCGCACGAACGCCTTGGTCGCACCGTACACGTTGCCGCCCGCGTACGGCCAGCGGCCCGCCACCGAGCCCAGATTGAAGACATGCCCGCGATTGCGCTCGACCATGCCGGGCAGCAGCGCATGCGTGACCTGCACGAGGCCCGTGCAATTGGTCTCGATCATCGTGTTCCATTCGTCGAGGCTCGCCTTTTGCGCCGGCTCGGTGCCGAGCGCGAGGCCGGCGTTATTGACGAGCACGTCGATCGCGGCGAAGTCGGCCGGCAGCGAGCCGGGCACGGCTGCGACGGCGGCGCGATCGCGCACGTCGAGCTCGTACGGCAGCAGCGCGTCGCCGAACTCGTCGGCGAGTGCCTGCAGGCGGTCCTTGCGGCGAGCGGTGGCGACGACACGATGGCCGCCCTTGACGAACGAGCGGGCGATGGCGGCGCCGAAACCGGCCGACGCTCCTGTGACAAACACGATCATTGCAGTTCCCTGGTCGGTGACAGACAAAGGCCCCAAGCCTACTTCCAATGCCGCGCTGCGGCAAGGCTGCACGAGCCGGATCGGCGGCTGCCGCGGCGACGCGCAACGGGTGCGCGGCGCGGCGCGCGCGCTTTCGTCGGACGGTTGCGCAGCGGGGCCGCCGGTATGTCCGGAGGCCCCGCCAGCGGCGGCTGGAGCAGCCGCAAGTCGGTTGCCTATTCGGGCCTCTTCCAATACACTAACGCGCTCGACCCTGCGTGACTGGCGATAGAACCGAGTCGTCCGACTCAGCCGATTCAACCAATCGGGTTCAAGGTGGAACAACCCACCGTGAAGCGCGGGGTGCCGTTTTGCCGTTCGCCTGGGCAGCCGTGAACCGCGCGCATTAATCTGCGCTGACGGTGGCTGGCCTGCCTCGCGTATGCGGCGACTCTCCACTCGCCACGTCAGGGCAAGCCTCGCCGCCCACAGCGCTGCGTACCCCGCTGTGTACCCTCTACGCAGGATTCGGCGCACGATCCGGTCAACCTGAAAACACTCAACGGAACCCGTATGTTTGACAGAGCCCAAAGCACCATCGCCAACGTCGATCCTGAACTCTGGAAGGTCATCGAGCAGGAAAACCGCCGTCAGGAAGAGCACATCGAACTGATCGCGTCGGAAAACTATACGAGCCCGGCCGTGATGGCCGCGCAAGGCTCGCAACTCACGAACAAATATGCCGAAGGGTATCCGGGCAAGCGCTACTACGGCGGCTGCGAATACGTCGACGTCGCCGAGCAACTGGCGATCGACCGCGTTAAGCAGCTGTTCGGCGCCGAAGCCGCGAACGTGCAGCCGAACTCGGGCTCGCAGGCGAACCAGGGCGTGTTCTTCGCGATGCTCAAGCCGGGCGACACGATCATGGGCATGAGCCTCGCGCACGGCGGTCACCTCACGCACGGCTCGCCGGTCAACATGTCGGGCAAGTGGTTCAACGTGGTCAGCTACGGCCTGAACGAAGCCGAAGACATCGACTACGACGCCGCCGAGAAGCTTGCGCACGAACACAAGCCGAAACTGATCGTGGCGGGCGCGTCGGCGTTCGCACTGCGCATCGATTTCGAACGCATGTCGAAGATCGCGAAGTCGGTTGGCGCTTACCTGATGGTCGACATGGCGCACTACGCCGGTCTCATCGCCGCGGGCGTGTATCCGAATCCGGTGCCGCACGCCGACTTCGTCACCACCACCACGCACAAGAGCCTGCGCGGCCCGCGCGGCGGCGTGATCCTGATGAAGGCCGAGTTTGAGAAGCAGATCAACTCGGCGATCTTCCCGGGCATCCAGGGCGGTCCGCTGATGCACGTGATCGCGGGCAAGGCCGTCGCGTTCAAGGAAGCACTGTCGCCGGAATTCAAGGCATATCAGCAGCAGGTCGTCGAGAACGCGCGCGTGCTCGCTGAAACGCTGGTCAAGCGTGGGCTGCGCATCGTGTCGGGCCGCACGGAAAGCCACGTGATGCTGGTCGACCTGCGCGCGAAGAAAATCACCGGCAAGGCTGCGGAAGCGGCGCTCGGCGCGGCGCATATCACGGTCAACAAGAACGCGATCCCGAACGATCCGGAAAAGCCGTTCGTCACCAGCGGCATCCGCCTGGGGTCGCCGGCGATGACCACGCGCGGCTTCGGTGTAAAGGAAGCCGAACAGGTCGGCAACCTGATCGCGGACGTGCTGGACAACCCGGAGGACGCTGCGACGATCGAGCGCGTGCGCGCGCAAGTCGCCGAGCTGACCCAGCGCTTCCCGGTTTACGGCTAAGCCGTCATGCATTGCCCCTTCTGTCGCCACGCCGATACGCAGGTCGTCGACTCGCGCGTATCCGAAGACGGCGCGACGATTCGCCGGCGCCGCCGCTGCCCGGCCTGCGACAAACGTTTCACGACGTATGAGCGGGTCGAGCTGGCGTTGCCGTCGGTCGTCAAGAAGGATGGGACCCGCACGGAATTCGATCGCCGCAAGATCGTCGCGAGCATGCAACTGGCGCTGCGCAAGCGTCCGGTGGCGGTGGACGCGATCGAGGCGGCGGTCGCCCGCATCGAGTATCAGCTGCTCGGCAGCGGCGAGCGCGAGGTGCGCAGCGAGCGCCTCGGCGAACTTGTGATGAACGAGTTGCGTGCGCTCGACACGATCGCCTATGTTCGCTTCGCTTCCGTATACCGGCGCTTCGAAGACGTCTCCGAATTCGAGGACGTGATCGAGGAATTCCGCCGCGCCTCTTCCCCGCCCAAGCCTTCCCGCAAGCGCTGAGCGCACGCGTGCCGCACCTGAGCCGCGGTCGTTCGCACGCATCGCCTCGCGCATTTCGCGCTTC
This sequence comes from Paraburkholderia podalyriae, assembly GCF_014397785.1. Taxonomy (GTDB): domain Bacteria; phylum Pseudomonadota; class Gammaproteobacteria; order Burkholderiales; family Burkholderiaceae; genus Paraburkholderia; species Paraburkholderia podalyriae. Next base: position 72,734 of record NZ_VZQQ01000006.1, on the reverse strand, counting down.
TTTTCACGCATTGCTTCTCCCGCCTCCGTGATCGATCGTCACGTGCATTGTTGCGCGCGCTAGCGTCTGAATGCCACCTGGCCATTCGGACGATGGTCGCATCGCTCGCAAATCGCTAGATTGACTGCATCTGTTCGAAACGCTCAGGGGTGCAGATGAAATGCAAGGGGATTCGCCGGCCGTCACGCGCCGGCTTCACGCTCATCGAAACGCTGGCGGTGATAGCGCTCGTGATGCTGACCACCGTGATGGCGATGCCGTCGTTCGCCGCATGGCATATGCGCGATCAGGTCGACGCGCGCTCGAAGGCGCTTCTATCCACGTTCGCCTACGCGCGCAGCGAGGCGCTGCGGCGCGGCACGCGCATCACGGTGTGTCGCGTCGATGCGGCGCGACTCTGTCTGCCGTCGGGCCAACCCTGCGCCGACGGCATCGGCGACTGGGCCTGCGGCTGGGCCGTATTCGCCGAGCACGGCGGCAAGCCGTCGTTATTGCGCGCGCAGCCGGCGCTTGCGGCAGTGAGCATCACCGGCGTGCAGACGGACATGACGTTCACACCGCCGGCTGGGCAACTGATCGGCTCGTTTCGAAGTTTCGATATAGCGCCGCGAAGTCCATCGAAATCGATGCAGGGAAATCCATGGCGGCGCTGCATCAGCGTCGCGGCAGGTGGTCGCGCGCGGATCTCGGAGGGCGCGTGTGGAGCGACGTCATGAGACGGCCCGCACTCGACATCGGTTCGCATGGGCGCGCATCGGCATGCGGCGGCAGCTCGCTGATCGAGGTGATGCTGGCGGTCGTGTTGGTCGCGGTGAGCGCGCTGGGTCTGGTCGCGGCTCAGGTATGGACCGCGCGCGAGGCGCGCGCAATGACGCTGCGCGAGAGCGCCGCGTGGATAGCCGACTCGATTGCCGAAGCGACGAGCACGCCGTCTTCGGGCGATGCCGCGCTCAATCAATGGAGAGTGCGGGCGAGCGCTCTGCTACCGCACGGCGAGGCATCGATCGGCGCCAGCGGCGAGGTCGCGACGGCGCGGGTGACGTGGGCGTCCGTGCGGGACCGGCCCACTGCGGGCGACATGATTGCCCAACCAGCGCAGCCTTGCGGCGACGTCGATGCACCAGTCGGGTCGTCGTGCGTCGCGTTGGCGTTCGCGAAATGAAGCCGCCGCATTGCGCACGCGGTCATACATTGGTCGAATTCCTGATCGCGATGACCCTTGGACTGATCGTGAGCGCGGGCGCCGTGTCCCTCTACACGGCGCAGCGCAACGCGTTCGTGCAGGCAAGCAACACGAGCCGGATTCGCGAAACCGGGTTGACCGCGCTGATGCTGATCGGCCAGCAATTGCAGATGGCAGGCTTCGTCCCTGCCGATGTCGTTGGCTATAACGCGGCGCCCGCGCTGTTCGGCTGCTCGGGCGGTCGCCCGATCGGCGCCGACGACAGCCTCGCCTGCTCCACGTTGAGTAACGGTTCGGATGGCGTCGCGATCCGTTACGTCGCAGACGTCGTATCGACCTGGGCATCGTCGAGCGGGCAGGTCACCGACTGCGTCGGGCAGGCCGTTAAGAGCAGCGTTGCGGTCCTTGGCGACCAGGGCGCGCCGGTGGTCAATCGCTACTTCGCCAACGTCAGCGGCTCGACCGGCGAGCCGGAGCTTTACTGCGTAGGCAGCGGCAATGCCGGATCCGCGCAGCCGCTGGTCGAAGGCGTAGAACGCGTGCGGTTGCGCTACTGGCTGGACGGTGCCGCGGATACGGTGGATGCATCGGCCGTGTCGGCGGATCAATGGACGAACGTCGTCGCGGTCGATGTCTGCGTGCTGGTGCGCGGCGCGCCGCAAGGGCAGCGGTCGAAGTACGTCGATTGCGACGGCGTGAGTACGCTCGGCACCGACCTGCGGCCCCGGCAGGTGTTTTCGCGCAGGGTTGCGCTGCGCGATCGCGTGGCGGGGTCGTCATGATGGACCGTGACGCAGCAACGCGATGCCGCCGCGCATACGATCTATGCGGCGGGGCAGACAGAGAACCGAAATACTTAGGCAAGCGGAATTGTCGGAGCGGTGCACGACGGGCGGATCAACGCGGTATCGTCCTCGCGATCGTGCTGTTGATCTCGGCCATGATGCTCGCCACGTCCGCGATCTGGTTCGAAACATCGCTCGCCGCGGCTCGCGCGGCGACCAATGTGCGCGACTATCTGCAGGCTTTCCACGCGGCGGATTCGGCGCTGACCTTGTGCGTGCGCAACATGCTATCGACAAGTGGCAACGCGCCCAATATGCCGCTCGCATCCGGCGAGCCGGCTCAATGGAGACTTGAAGCCGCGTTCGACGCGAGCGCCATCACGCCTGTCGCGCGATGGCCGGGATCATCACGCGGGCCGCAATGCCTGATCGAGCCCTGGCGTCTTGCGAGTCGACCCAACGCCACCGCTTATCTGCTGAGCGCGCGCGGCTTCGGGCAGAGCAGCGAGTCGCAGGTCTGGTTGCAGATGGAATTGGTGATCGAGGATGGCACGGTCGAACGTCATTGGCGGCGCGTTGCCGCAAGACCATTCTGAGGAACGAACCGACTGGATACGCATGAAAAGGCCGAATACATCCGCATTCACGCTGCTCGAACTCGTGATCGCGCTCGCGATCGGCGCCACGCTCGCCGCGTTTGCGATCCCTTCGTATCGCAGCCACATCGCACGCACACATCGCATCGATGCGGCGTCTGCGTTATATCGGGCCGCGCAATTCGTCGAGGGCGCGGCGAGCGATGGGGTGTTGGCCTTGCCACCGGGCTTCGATCAGGCGCCGCAGTTCGGCACGCCGGTGTATCGCGTGCGCATGCTGCCCGCAGACGACACGAACGGCGGCTATTCGATCGAAGCGGCGCCCGCGGAAGCGGGCCCGATGCGCGACGACCCGTGCGGCACGTTCACGCTAGATGCGACCGGTCAGCGAGGCAATAGAAACGAAGTGGGCGGCTCGACACCCACAAGCAGCGAATGCTGGAATACGGGTTAGCGGTCGTCGAAGCCCGGCGTGCGGCCTCGCGGAAGGAGGGCCCAGCGATCATGCCCAGACCCGCGGCGACGACGTCAATAGCCCTTCACATCGACTCGGTCTGAGCAGCCGCCGACTGTACCGTAGCGGAAGCCGCCGCGGCCGCCGAAGCCGCCGCCGACTCGTTCTTCATCTGTTGCCAGATCCGGAACGCTTCCCACGCGCCGAGCGCAATGCCCCCCCACTTGAGCGCGGGCTTCGCGCTCGCGAAGACGGTCGCGCGCAGCGGTTTGGCGAGCAACAGCGAAGCGATCGAGCTGATGAGCGGATACTGCTTGAGCAATGCGCCGATGGTGCCCGCGTTGAGCACGCTCGCCTTCGGCCCTCTGCCCACGCGTACGCCGCCGAAGCCCGGGATCACGAACCTGAGCCAACTGAAATGCGTGACGGCCTGGCGAAGTTCGAAGGTGGCCTGCGCGAGTTCGACGCGCTCGACGTCCGCGCGCACCAGCAGCAATTCCTTGCGCAGCGCCCGCAGATGCGGCGCGCTTAGATCCTTCGACGGATGGCGCTTGTTACGAAAGGCGGTATCGGGACGGGACTGGCTCATGGCGTGTCGGCGGCAGTGGAGTTGAGGCGATGGATCGGATGCAGACAAACTTACGCATCAGTCGCGGCTGCGGAACGCGTCGCGATCCTTTTCGAACTCGGCGATGGTCGCTTCGAATACCATCGGCGCGTTGCGCAGACCACTGCGCGCCTTCAGCGCGCAGACCAGGCCGGCAATCGCGTAGACCGCGGTGATGCCAGCGAGCGCCTGCCATCGGTAGGTGTCCCAGAAGGCAATGGCGATCAGTGCGGTCAACGCGATCAAGGCCATCGTGGCGAGCATCATCGCGGCAAGGCCGAGAAACAGCACGCCGAGCAGGCGGTCTTTTTCCTCGGCGAGTTCGATGCCCACCAGTTCGAGGCGTGTCTGCAGGATGGCAAAAACGGAACTGAGAATACGGCGCAACGGGCTGCGTTCCGCGCGCTGCGAGTGTGTTTCGGTCGTCATGGCTGTGGGCGTTGCGCGTGAGGGCCTGGCTAGCGCGCACGCGCGCCAGCGGAAGCGGACCGGCGAGGCTCGCGCCGGCCGGTCCGCCCGTGTCGCCGGTGCGCCGGACATGCCTGCTCCGGCGGCCTACCGGCCTTTACCTGCGATTGATCAGCAGACCGACCACCACGCCGATGCCGGCGGCGATGCCGATCGACGCCCACGGATGTTCGTGCACGTAATCGTCGGTGGCGCGGGCGGCCTTCTTGCCCTTTTCGACGACCACGACCTGAACGTCGGCTGCTTTTTCTTTCGCCTGCTTCAGGCGCGTCAGCGCGGTTTCGCGCAGTTCCGACGCGCGTTCGCCGGTAGCGCTCGCGGCCTGTTTCAGCAGGTCTTCAGCGTCCGCGAGGACGGTTTTGATATCCGACATCAATCTCTCCTTGTTGACTTCCGACATTGACAGCTCCCTTTGTCTCACGCTGCGCGTAAATCGTAACCAAAGAAACGGTCGCTGGCGAGCGTAGTGCCGGTTACATGCCGCCGCTGCACAATCCGTTCCCGGCAGCGCGTGTGGCGTCAAGACACCCGTTTGAGGGCACTCTGCTCCAGACCGGTATCGAATTGAGTTGATCTGTCCCGCAAAGTTTCCGTCAAACGCGAGAAAATTACAAAAACGCATAAAGTACTGACGCGATGTTGGTTCGCCATATACCACCGCAGCCTTATGCTTTATCGTGACGGGCCGCCGCGGGCACACGCCCGCGACCTTATCCGGATACCTTCCGAATACCTACAGGAGATGCACTATGAGTCTACGTCTTGGCGACATTGCGCCGGATTTCGAACAGGAGTCGAGCATTGGCCGCATCCGGTTTCACGAGTGGCTCGGCCATAGCTGGGGCGTGCTGTTCTCGCATCCCGCCGACTTCACGCCGGTGTGCACGACTGAACTGGGCCTGACCGCGAAGCTCGCCGGCGAGTTCGAAAAGCGCAACGTGAAGACGATCGCGTTGTCGGTCGACAGCGCGGAGTCGCACAAGGAGTGGATCAAGGACATCAACGAGACGCAGGCCGCCAACGTCGGTTTTCCGATTCTCGCGGACGGCGATCGCAAGGTGTCCGCGCTGTACGACATGATTCATCCGAACGCGAACGAAACGTTCACCGTGCGCTCGCTGTTCGTCATCGATCCGAACCGGAAGGTGCGCCTGATCATCACGTATCCGGCGAGCACCGGCCGCAACTTCGACGAAGTGCTGCGCGTGATCGATTCGCTGCAACTGACCGACAGTCACTCGGTCGCGACGCCGGGCAACTGGAGGCAGGGCGATGACGTCGTCATCGTGCCGTCGCTGAAGGACGAGGAAGTCATCAAGCAGAAATTCCCGAAGGGCTACAAGGCGCTGCGTCCGTATCTGCGCCTGACGCCACAGCCGAATCGGTAAGCGGCGCGGCATAAACCAACAAGCCGGTCCCAAGGGACCGGCTTGTTGGCATTACCGATACATCAGCATCGGAATCAGAAGAACGCCTGAATACCCGTCTGCGCCCGCCCGAGGATCAACGCGTGAACGTCGTGGGTGCCTTCGTAGGTGTTGACGACCTCGAGGTTCACCAGATGACGCGCGACGCCGAACTCGTCCGAAATGCCGTTGCCGCCGAGCATGTCGCGCGCGAGGCGGGCGATGTCGAGCGCCTTGCCGCACGAATTGCGCTTCATGATCGAGGTGATTTCTGCAGCGGCCGTGCCTTCGTCCTTCATGCGGCCGAGGCGCAATACGCCTTGCAGCCCGAGCGTGATTTCGGTCTGCATGTCGGCGAGCTTCTTCTGGATCAGTTGGTTCGCGGCGAGCGGCCGGCCGAACTGCTTGCGATCGAGCACGTACTGACGCGCGGTGTGCCAGCACGCTTCAGCCGCGCCGAGCGCGCCCCAGGCGATGCCGTAGCGCGCCGAGTTCAGACACGTGAACGGCCCGCGCAGACCGCTCACGCCCGGCATGATGTTCTGTTCCGGCACGAACACTTCGTCGAGCACGATTTCGCCGGTGATCGACGCGCGCAGACCCACCTTGCCGTGGATCGCTGGCGCCGACAGACCCTTCCAGCCCTTCTCCAGAATGAAGCCGCGGATGTTGTCCTTGCCGTCTTCCTCGAGCTTCGCCCACACGACGAATACGTCGGCGATCGGCGAATTCGTAATCCACATCTTCGAACCCGACAGCGAATAGCCGCCGTCGACCTTCTTCGCGCGCGTGACCATGCCGCCCGGATCGGAGCCGTGGTTCGGCTCGGTCAGACCGAAGCAGCCGATCCACTCGCCGCGCGCGAGCTTCGGCAGATATTTTTCCTTCTGCGCGTCGGAGCCGAATTCGTAGATCGGCACCATCACCAATGACGACTGCACCGACATCATCGAGCGATAGCCGGAGTCGACGCGTTCCACTTCACGCGCGATCAGCCCGTACGCGACATAGTTCAGACCGGGGCCGCCGTATTGTTCGGGAATCGTCGGACCGAGCAGGCCGAGCTCGCCCATTTCGCGAAAGATCCCGATATCGGTCTTTTCGTGGCGAAACGCCTCCAGCACGCGCGGCAGCAGCTTGTCCTGCGAGTAAGCCGCAGCGGCGTCGCGCACCATGCGTTCGTCTTCGGTGAGCTGCTGATCCAGCAGCAACGGGTCTTCCCAGTGAAACTGCGCGGCTACGGCCATCACGTATCTCCTGATCTCTCGCCCGGAACAAGCTTGACTTGAGTTCCGCGTTGCGAAACAATGTTTTGCAAAACGACGCCCGAGTGTATCACCCTATGACGCTGCCATCCACTTTCTCCGCTCCGCTCGACGAACGCAAATTCGTCGTTGCCCTTGCTCGCGGGCTGGACCTGTTGCGCGCGTTCCGGCCGGGCGAGACGATGCTCGGCAATCGCGATTTCGTCGAACGCACGGGTTTGCCGAAGGCAACCGTAAACCGTCTCGCCTACACGCTGACGGTGCTCGGCTATCTGCGGCTCGACGAAACACACGGCAAATATGCGCTCGACGCCGGCGTGCTGTCGCTCGGCTTCGCGCTGCTGTCGGGCACCGACACGCTCGAACTGGCGCGCCCGCACTTGCGCAGCTTCGCGCGCGAGGTCGGCGCGGCGGTCTCGCTCGGTTGCCGCGACGGGCTCGACATGGTGTATCTGGAGACGATCCGCAGCGACACCGCGCTGACGCTCGGCCTCGCATCCGGCTCGAAACTGTCGATGCTGACCAGTTCGATGGGCCGCGCCTATCTCGCCGTGCAGCCGCTCGACGCCCGTACCGCACTACTCGCGGATCTGAAAAAAGCGGCCGGCAAGGCGGGGGCGATGCTCGTCGCCGAAGCCGAAAAGGAGATCGCCGCGTTCGCGACCGCGCGCTGCTGCTACTCGTTTCGCGCGTGGCATGACGACGTGAACGCAGTCGCGGTGCCGTTTCGCGAGCCGCGCGAACAGCGCTGGCTCGTGCTCAGCTGCAGCGGGCCGGCGTCGTCGATGGGGAAGGAGGTGTTTCGCGAGAATGTCGCGCCGCGCCTGAAGGCGCTCGCGGCGCGATTGGGGGAGCCGGGCTGAGGTCATGCCCGGGCAACCCGGCTAACCGGGCCTGCAACGTGTCACGCCGCCCAGTCGTGATAATGCGCGTTGAACAACGGTCCCTGCACGAATCGCACGTCGTACTGCTGTAGCGCGGAGAACTGTGCCTCATCCGTCACGTGACTGAAAATCAGCGGCACCCGCAGCCGGCCCGCGTAGCCGACGAGCGGCTTCACGGTCGCGTCGCGCAAGGCGACCACCGCATCCATCTTGAGGAAGTCGAGCCGCGCGGTTTCCGATACCGACAGAATCTGCCCCGCGTTCGACAGATTGCCCGCCACCTTAAAACCGTAGTGCTGATAGCTGCGCGTCAGATAGCCGAGAAATGTCTTGTGCGCGACCGCCGCCGCCGGCAGCTCGATCACGATGCGCGCCGGGCTTAGATTGAACGACGTCAGCACGCTCGAAAAATGCTGGCCATGGTCGTATTTCACACTCTTCAGCAGCCTCTCATGCACCCGCAAGAACAGCAGCCCATGCCGCTGCGCGCCGAAGAAGTTGATCGCGTGCAGTGCGCGCGACATGCGATCTAGCGCCACCAGCTGCTGATCGTCGGCGATCTTGTCGAACGGATCGAACACGTCGAACGGCGGCGCGTCGAGCCGGTGCGTGACCGCCTGAAAGCCGAGTTCGTCGCCGAACCGGTCGACTCCTTCCGCGCCGCATGACAGCGACTGCGCGAGCGCGTGCACGCTGATGTCGAAGATCGGTTCGTAGGCGCTCGTGAGCTCGATGCCGTCGAAGTGCCCGAGCGCGATGCCGGCGTGCGCGCCTTGTCCCAGTGCGAGATGCTCGCCGAGAAACGGGTGATCAGCGGCACGGGCGATCAGATTGGGGATGGTCGGCGAAATCATGAAGGCGAATGAAAGGCGACGATGAGCGCGCACCGGGCGCGTGGCAACGCGACGCAATGGCCGCTTTCGTTGATGGTAGCAGTAGGCGCCGTGCGCAGATTAACAAAATCTTCATAACGTTATTGGCCGCACGCTTATCGGCCGGGGCTGAGCGCGGAATGACGAGCTTGGCGCATGCAATTCCAAGGGTATACGTTAGTTTCACTATTCGTAATTAGTTTTACCATTCGTAAAATGCCAGCCTGAGCGCAAAGATCACGGATCAACGGGAAAGAACAGAGCAACTCGCGGAGAACCTTGTATGGAAATCTCAACACGTACGCCGGCTGACGAACACCTGCGGCCCGATATCGAACCCGGCTATCAGTCGGGTTTCGCGAACGAATTCGCGACCGAGGCGTTGCCGGGCGCGTTGCCGACTGGCCGCAATTCGCCGCAGCGCGTGGCCTATGGTTTGTATGCCGAACAGATTTCGGGCAGCGCATTCACGGCGCCACGCGGTCATAACCGTCGCTCGTGGCTATATCGGATACGCCCGGCGGCCATGCACAAGCAGTTCACGTCGATGCCGTCGGAGCGGCTCGTCGCGAACTTTGCCGAGGTGCCGCCGACGCCCCCGAACCAGCTGCGCTGGGACCCACTGCCGATGCCGGGCGCGCCGACCGATTTCATCGACGGCTGGGTCACGATGGCGGGCAACGGCTCGGCTGAAGCGATGAGCGGTTGCGCGATCCATCTGTACGCGGCGAATCGCTCGATGCAGGAGCGCTTTTTCTACAGCGCCGATGGTGAACTGCTGATCGTGCCGCAACAAGGTCGCCTGCAGATCGCGACCGAAATGGGGCGCGTCGATATCGAGCCGTTCGAGATCGCGGTGATTCCGCGCGGCGTGCGTTTCGCGGTGAGCCTGCCGGATGGCAGCGCGCGCGGCTATATCTGCGAGAACTTCGGCGCGCTGCTGCGCCTTCCCGAACTGGGGCCGATCGGCTCCAACGGTCTCGCGAATCCGCGCGATTTCCTGACGCCACACGCCGCGTACGAAGACCGCGAGGGCGCGTTCGAACTCGTCGCGAAGATGAACGGCAATCTGTGGCGCGCGGACATCGGTCATTCGCCGCTCGACGTGGTCGCGTGGCATGGTAACTACGCGCCGTACAAGTACGACCTGCGCCGCTTCAACACGATCGGCTCGATCAGCTTCGACCATCCGGATCCGTCGATCTTCCTCGTGCTGCAATCGCAAAGCGACACGCCGGGCGTCGACACAGTTGACTTCGTGATCTTCCCGCCGCGCTGGCTCGCCGCCGAAGACACGTTCCGCCCACCCTGGTTCCATCGCAACGTCGCGAGCGAGTTCATGGGTCTCGTGCATGGCGTCTACGACGCGAAGGCCGAGGGTTTCGTGCCCGGCGGCGCGAGCCTGCACAACTGCATGACAGGCCACGGCCCGGACGCGGACACGTTCGAGAAAGCGTCGCATGTCGATACCTCGGTGCCGAAGAAGGTCGACGACACGATGGCCTTCATGTTCGAGACCCGCACGCTGATCAAGCCGACGCGCTTCGCGCTCGAAACCGCGCAATTGCAGGCGCATTACTACGAGTGCTGGCAAGGCCTCAAGAAACACTTCAATCCGGAGCAACGATGAACGCGGTGAATGATCTTCCGTCGACGTTCGATGCGTCGCGCAAGAGCTGGATCGAGTCGGCCAACGACCCGCTTGGCGATTTCCCGATCCAGAACCTGCCGTTCGGCATTTTTAGCGACCGTGACAACGACACGCGGCGCGTGGGTGTCGCGATCGGCGATCAGATCGTCGATCTCGCCGCGTTGCAGGCCGCGGGCCTGCTGAGCGTGCCGGCGCCGAACGTGTTCGCGCGCGATGCGTTAAACGATTTCATCGCGCTGGGCCGCGACGTATGGCGCAGCGTGCGTATCCAACTGAGCCGACTGCTCGCGTGCGACACCGCGACGCTGCGCGACGATGCCGCGCTGCGCGCCACGGTGCTCGTGCGCGCGGCCGATGCGCGTCTGCATCTGCCGGTGCAGATTCCGGGCTACACGGACTTCTATTCGTCAAAGGAACATGCGACCAATGTCGGCTCGATGTTCCGCGATCCGAAGAACGCGCTGCTGCCGAACTGGTCGGAGATGCCGATCGGCTACAACGGACGGGCCTCGTCGGTGGTGGTCAGCGGCACGCCGGTTCGTCGTCCAAATGGTCAACTGAAACTGCCGGATCAGGAGCGCCCGGTGTTCGGCGCGTGCCGCAAGCTCGATATCGAGCTGGAGACTGGTTTCATCGTCGGCGCCGGCAATGCGCTGGGCGAGCCGATCGCATGCGAGGATGCGGAGGCGCACATCTTCGGCATGGTGCTGTTGAACGACTGGAGCGCGCGCGACATCCAGCAATGGGAATACGTGCCGCTCGGCCCGTTCAACGCGAAGACCTTCGCGACGACGATCTCGCCGTGGGTCGTCACGCTCGATGCGCTCGAACCGTTCCGCATCGCTCAGCCGGTGCAGGAGCCGCAGCCGCTCGCGTATCTGCGGCATCGAGGCGAGCATGCGTTCGACATTCACCTCGAAGTGACATTGCGTGCGCCCCACGCGCGGCAAGCGAGCACGATCGCGCGGACCAACTTCAAACATATGTACTGGACGATGGCGCAGCAACTCGCGCATCACACGGTAGCCGGCTGTAATACCCGGGTGGGCGACTTGATGGGCTCGGGGACGATCAGCGGGCCGACCGAGGACTCGTACGGCAGCCTGCTCGAGCTGACATGGAACGGCAAGAAGCCGCTGGAGTTGAAGGAGGGCGGCACGCGCACGTTTATCGAGGACGGCGATGAATTGTCGCTCGTCGGCTGGTGTCAGGGCGATGGATACCGCGTGGGGTTTGGCGCGTGTACCGGGGAGATTCTGCCGGCGCTAGCGTGAGCGCGCGGCAGTTGCGACGACCGAGTGCGCACCGTGTCGCGATGACCCGGCTCGCCGTCCGCTTCATCCACCCAGCAACCCGAACACCGCTACCCCATTCGTCGTGCCGACATACACCTTGCCATTTGCGATCATCGGCGTAATGAACTTGTTGCCCGCGCCGAACTGATCGCGCGTGCCCATCTGATTGCTGTTGTACAGCTCGTTGAGCGTGACCGGGTCGAACGCATGCAGCGCCGCGATGGTGCCGTTTTCGGCGGCCCACACGATGCCGTTCGTGGCGCCACTCGCCGAGATGCTGGGTGTGGTGCCGGGATAAGCGAACGTCATCGCGCTTTGCGCCGTCGGTGTGATCGACAGCTTCGCATTGGTCACGGTGAACGCCTTCAGATGATCGCCGACCGAGCCGAAATACACGCGCCCGTTGAAGTAAGCGGGCATGCCGAACTCGCCGCCGGCCAACTGCGCGGGAATCTCCTGATAGATGTTGTCGGCCGTCGCATTGAACTTGCCCATCGAGTCGCGATTCAGCACGTAGATGGTGCTGTCCTTGCCCGCGCCGAGCGTCAGATGCTGTACGGCGCCGCTCGCATCGGTCAGGTCCGGCAGCACGAGTGCGCCGCCGGAGCCGAGGTCGATGTCGTCGTTGGCCTCGTGCACGACGTTCGTCATCGCGAAGTAGTCCGCGACCGACAGACCACCCGACGTGCCCAGCTTCAGGAACGTATTGCCGAAGTCATTGCTGGCCGGAAAGCCGTTCGAGGTCATCGTGGTGTCGAAGGTGCCGTTGGCATCGAGCAGATAGATCGACGAGCCGTCCGACGCCGGTCCCGCGCCGCTCATCCAGATCGCGCCGCCGATGCCGTTGGGCGTCACGTTGAGCACGGTGGTCTGCTTCAACGTGTCGGCGGCGTAGCCCATGATCCAGCCCGTGTAGCCGCCGTCGTCGCAGTGCGAGGTCCACGTCGTATAGACGGTGTTGCCGAGCAACAGCAGCCCCGCGCGCTCCGCATACAACGACGGTGTGAACGGCAGGACCCCGTTCGTATTGCCCGCGCCTTGGCCCCGATAAGAGGCGGCGATTTCGGTTGGACCGTTCAGCAACTCGGCGCCGGTCGCGAGGTCGAGCGCGTGAATGCGATGATGGTAGCCGCCGGCCGTGTCCTTCGACATCGCGACGACGTAGATCGTGCCGTGCGTGCCGCGCGAACGGTCGATCACCGGTGTCGACGTGATGCCGATGACGTTCATGATCTGCGTGCAGCCGAGGTCGTCGCTCGGGGTTTCGCCGGTGCCGAGCGTGCTGACCTGCCACAGTGTCGCGCCGGTGTCGGCGTCGAATGCGAACACACTGTCGTTCTCGGTCGCGACGTACAGCACGTTGTGCGTGCCGCCCGCGATCGCCAGTGCGCCGACGAATAGCGGCTGTGCGTCGACCTTGCCGTCGACGGTGAAGAAGCCGACCTTGCCGAACTTCGAGGCCGTCACGTTGGCGGGCGTCAGCGTGGTTTCGCCGAGGTTCTGGCCGGTGCGCGCGATGTCGTCGTGATAAGTGAGCACGTCCTGCACGGCTGCCGTCGATGTGCCGCTCGTCGGCGTGCCCGAGCCGCTGCCCGAGGTACCGGTGCTGCCGGCGGTGGCGCCGCCGCTGGTGGTGCTGCCGCCGCTCGCCGCGCTCGGACTCGATGCGCCCGATGCGCCGCTACCGCCGGCGCCGACACTGGTGCCCGTCGGGGTACTGCTGTTTCCGCCTCCGCCGCCTCCACAGTTCGCGGCGACGATCGCGGCTACCGTGATCGCCGCGCCCAACAGGCTGACACGGAGCAACAGTGGCATCGACACCATGGCGGACTCCCCGTTGCTTGCGGCGGCGCCACAAAAATATGGGCCGTTTGTCGAGTGCCCGCGCAACGTGGGTTGAGAGTATCACCCTGCGTATAGATCGTAAAAGCCAGCAACTAGCGTCTAATCGTCAACTCGCCGCGCGCGCAGCAGCGCCCATAGCCACAGGTTCGCGGTGCGCTCCATCAACGCGGTAGCGCCAATCGCGGGTGAACGACTTTCATCGGCGGGGGAGGCTACTACGGGCAGAATTTTGATTCGATATCCGAGGATTTCCTGCGCCGCGGCGCAAGCGTGAGACCGTGCAGACGGATCTGCGCGAGGCGGTTGTCGTCAGCGACGCCGATCGCGAGCGCTGCCGCAACAGCGTACCAGTGAGACGCGGCGCCCCACGACAGGACGCGGCAAGCTTACCCCGCCACCGCCATCCGGCGCTCGATCGACACCGACCACAGCGTCAGCATCAGCGCGCCGAGCGCGGTCACGACGCCGACCCACGGCAGCGTCGTCAGCGGCGCGCCCGCGCCGATCGCCATGCCGCCGAGCCACGCGCCGGTCGCGTTGCCGAGATTGAACGCCCCCTGATTCAGCGTCGACGCAAGATTCGGCGCGTAACTTGCCCGATCGACGATCAGCATCTGCAGCGGTGGCACGATCGCGAAGGCGAGCACGCCCCACACGAACACGGTCAGCATCGCCGGCATGCGCGCGTGCATCGTGCCCGCGAATACGCACAGGATCACGACGATCGCCATCAGAAACGCGATCAGCGACGGCATCAGCCGCCAGTCCGCGAGCTTGCCGCCCAACGTGCTGCCGACCGTCAGGCCGAGGCCGAACAGCAGCAGCACCAGCGTCACCGCGTGCGGCGTGAAGCCGGTCACCTCCTCGAGGATCGGCGTGATATAGGTGAAGGTCGAAAACAGGCTCGCCGACGCGAGCACGCTGATGCCGAGCACCATCAGCACCTGCGGATTCTTCAGCACGCTGAATTCGCGCACGAGGCTCGCCTTGTGCATTTCGATCTTCGCGGGCAGGCATACCGCGAGCGCGACGGCCGCCAGCACGCCGATGCCGGTCACGGCCCAAAAGGTCGCGCGCCAGCCGACCGCCTGGCCGAGCGCGGTGCCGAGCGGCACGCCGAGCACGTTGGCGAGCGTGAGGCCGGTGAACATCAGTGCGATGGCCTGCGCGCGGCGATGCGGCGCGACCAGCCCCGCCGCGACCACCGAACCGATGCCGAAAAACGCGCCGTGGCAGAACGCGGTGACGATGCGCGCGGCCATCAGCACTGCGTAGCCCGGCGCGATCGCGCACAGCAGATTGCCGACGATGAACACGCCGATCAGGCTCATCAGCGCCTTCTTGCGCGGCATGTTGGCGACCGCGATCGCGACGATCGGCGCGCCGATCGTGACGCCGAGCGCATACGCGGACACCAGCATGCCGGCCGCCGGAATCGACACGGACAGATCGCGCGCGACGTCGGGCAACAGCCCCATGATGACGAACTCGGTGGTACCGATTCCAAACGCGGCAACGGCAAGGGCAAGCAGAGGCAAAGGCATGGCGATGATGGAGTGTGACGCATGAAGCAGCGCGAAAAAACGGGCGCCGGGCGCGCGATCCCGAAGGCGGGGAACGCTGTCGCCGGATAGGGAGAAAACAGTAGGGGATTCTACCTAAGCCAATTCAGGCTTGCTGACTGGCGGGCAAGGTGTTGTTTTTTGTGGAAAGCAACGCGCGGCCGGCGTCGCGACGAGCGATTGCAAGCCAGTCAACGATCGCGCGGCGCCGCGTTGTCCGCGTCGAACGTGTCGCCATGACGGCCGGCGCCGGACGCAAAGCGCGCCGCGCCCGCGATGCCCTCGGCGAAGACGGCCGCGTAGCCGCCCGCGCCTTCGCGCCGCAACGCCTGCGCGAGATCGTCGAGCGCGCTGTTCTCGAGCGCGGAGCGGCGATCGGCGAGCAGCGCCGCCTGCGGAAAAGCGGCGAGTTCCGCGGCCAGTTGCTCGGCGGCCGCGCGCGCTTCGCCGTGCGGCACCACGCGGTTGGCGAGCCCGAACGCGAGCGCTTCGCGCGCATCGACCGCGCGGCCGGTCAGGATCAGATCGAGCGCGCGCGACAGACCGATCAGTCGCGGCAGCCGGATCGTGCCGCCGTCGATCAGCGGAATGCCGACACGCCGGCAGAACACCCCAAGCACCGCGTCTTCCTCGACGACGCGCAGGTCGCACATCGCGGCAAGTTCGAGTCCACCCGCGACCGCATAGCCGGCAATCGCGGCGATCACCGGCTTGCTGAAGCGCATGCGCGTCGGTCCCATCGGACCTGGGCCGCCGCCGTCCGGGTGCAGTTCATTGCGACGCGCGCCGTCGGCGAGCGCGCTCAGGTCCGCGCCAGCGCAAAACGTGCCGCCCGCGCCGAACAGCACGGCCGCGCGCCACGCGGGTTCCCCCTCGAAGCGGCTGAACGCGGCGCTCAACGCGTCGGCCACCTGGCGATCGACGGCGTTGCGCCGCGCGGGCCTATCGAGCACGATCGTGGCGACTCCCTGGTCGTTATTCGACTCGATTCGCACATGGTGATTGAAATGCTCGGTGGCTATCATCGTCATAAACTTGAAGGGTATCTGAGGCTCGCTGCCTGCCTGTCGATCCGCCGATGTTGGACCACGCTCATGCAGCGTAAGTAATCCGGTGGGCTGTCATGTTTCCGTCACATCTGGCTCGTAGCGTGAGCGCTCTATTGATGCGCTGGTGTCCTGTCGCCGGCTTGCCGAGTGTGCCTTTGTCCTTGCCTTTGCCCAATTCATCGCCGGCCTGCGCGCCGGGCTGCGCCGACACGGTCTGGATCGTGCCGTTGAGCGAGCATTCATGGTACGACCATGTGCGCCTGAAACGCGTATTCGTCACCGACGGCACACGTCACCAGGTCGTGCTCGTCGATCTGCGCAAGCTGCTGCAATGCGCGGATCGCGACAACACCGATTACGTGCTGAAGCCAGTCGCCGAATGGCACGCGGGCAAGGTCCGCGGCATTCGCGAGTTTCTGGATCCCGAAAGCCCGCGCGTTCCACAGATGCCCTACGTGACGATCTCCACGCGTCGCGCGCCGGGACTGCTCGGGTGGATCGGCATCGAGCGCGAGGGAGTGGTGGCGTTTCGCAACGGCCAGCATCGCGCCCGCTATCTGGCCGACGCGGGCGCGCGCTGGTGTCCGGTCGAAGTGCACGAGCGCGAGGCGATATTGCTGCGCGAAATATGCGGCGCTACCGATGACGCCCGCACCGCGATTCGCGCGACCTCGGCGGGCGGCGAGAACGACGTCTAGTTCCCGCGGTCCGCGGTCATTCGCGGGCGCCGCGGTTATCACAGCTACCCCGCCTGCACGACGTTGCGTGGCGTGCCCGCCTGCCACGCCGCGATGTTCGCAAGCGTGGTCTGCGCGATCTCGGTCATCGCCTCGCGCGTGAAGAACGCTTGGTGCGCGGTGACGATCACGTTCGGGAACATCAACAGACGCGCGAGCACGTCGTCCTGTAGCGGCAGGTTCGAATGATCCTCGAAGAAGATGCCGCCTTCTTCCTCGTAGACATCGAGTCCGAGATGGCCAAGCTGGCCTTCCTTCAACGCGGCGATCAACGCATTCGCCTCGACGAGCCCGCCGCGCCCGGTATTGATCAGCATCGCGCCGCGCTTCATCTTCGCGAGCGCCGCGCTGTCGATCAGGTGATAGGTGTCGGGCAAGAGCGGGCAATGCAGACTGACGACGTCCGACTCGGCGAGCAGCGTATCGAGCGGCACATAGCGCGCGCCGAGCGCGAGCAGTTCGTCGGCGGGCGTGCCCGGATCGTAGGCGAGCACCTGCATGCCGAAGCCGGCCATGATGCGCGCGAATACCCGGCCGATGATGCCCGTGCCGATCACGCCGACCGTCTTGCCGTGCAGGTCGAAGCCGAGCAGCCCATGCAGCGAGAAGTCGCCTTCGCGTGTGCGCGCGACCGCGCGCGGCAGGCGCCGGTTCAGCGCGAGGATCAGCCCGACCGCATGTTCGGCGACCGCGTACGGCGAGTAGGCCGGCACACGCGCGACCGGCATGGCGAGCCGCTCGGCCGCCGCGAGGTCGACGTGATTGAAGCCCGCCGAGCGCAGCGCGATCATCCGCGTGCCGCCCGCATTGAGCCGCTCGAGCGTCGCGGCGTCGACGTGGTCGTTGACGAACGGGCAGACGACGTCGTAGCCATGCGCGAGGATCGCGGTCTCGCTGTCGAGAGGGGATTCCTGGAAATGCAGTTCATAGCCTTGCGCGGCGTTGGCCTCGGTGAATGTATCGACGTCGTATTGACGACTGCTGAACAGGATTATGCGCATGTCAGGCTCCGAAGAAGCGTGCTCCAGACGTGTTTTTGCGAGGCAAACAGCAGATTATCTTTCTCACGATGTTAGGCGACTTCGCGATGAAAGAGTAACTGTCGGTGCTCGGTGGTGAACGGCGGTGCCGCTCGCGCGTGAGGGCGGGCTAGCCTGGCCAAAAAACTTGCGCAATCGCACGGTTCAGTGAATGATCGGACGAACGGCCTCGAGCGGCGTACCTGCCGCGAGGCCGTTCGTTCCTCTGCGCTCCACATTCACACACCGATCATGCCGACTTCAACTTCCACCACCGTTGCTTCGTCTGTCCCCTGTCCGATCGTCGAATCGCTCGACGCGATCCTTCCCGAAGAACCGCTACTGATGATGGGTGCCGGCCCCGTGCCGATTCCCGCCGCGGTCGCGAAGGCCAATGCGATCGTGATCAACCATCTCGGCGGCACGATGGCGAAGGTGGTGAACCAGGTGAAGACGATGGCGCGCTACGTGTTCCAGACCCAGTCGAAGTGGGTGCTCGGCGTCGCGGGACCCGGATCGGGCGCGATGGAAATGGCGATCTGCAATCTCGCGTGGGAAGGCACGCGCATGCTGTGCATCAAGAACGGCTTCTTCAGCGACCGCATGGCCGAAATGGGCCGGCGCGTCGGCGCGCGCGTGAGCACGCTCGAAGTCGCGGACCGCACGGTCGCGAGTCTCGACCAGGTCGCCGAGGCGCTGCGCCGCGAGCGTCCCGAGGTTGTCACGGTGGTGCAGGGCGAGACGTCGAACACTGTGTGGAACCACCATCTGAAAGACATCGCCGCGCTCGCGAAGGAAGCTGGCGCGCTCGTGATCGTCGACGCCGTCTGCACGCTGAGCACGATGCCGCTCGAAATGGACACCTGGGGTATCGACGCGGTGATTACCGGCGGCCAGAAGGGCTTGTCGTCGATTCCGGGCGTGTCGCTGATCGCGTTTTCAGACGCGGCGTGGGCGCGCGTCAAAGGCCGCACGGTGCCCAATACGCACTGGTGCCTCGATGCGTCGCTGGCGGAAAACTTCTGGCACAACGCCGGTTATCACTATACGGCGCCTGTGTCGGGCGTGCTCGCGCTGCACGAGGCGCTGCGGCTCGTCTGCGCGGAGACGCTGGAGAAGCGCTTCGCGCGCCATCTGAAATGCTCGCTCGCGTTGCAGCAGGGCGTCACTGCGATGGGCCTGCGGCTATATGCGCCCGAGAATTGCCGCCTGAATTCGGTGGTCGGCATCGAAGTGCCGGACGGCCTGAGTCCCGCCGACGTTTGCGCGCATATCTCGCGGCAGCATCAGGTGGAAATCTCCGGCTCGTTCGGTCTGCCGATCGTGCGTATCGGCCAGATGGGCGAGCAGTGCCGCGAGCACAACCTGTTTCGCACCGTGCATGCGCTCGGCCGCACGATGGTCGATCTCGGCGTCAAGGTGGATTTGCCGGCGGGTGTCGCGGCGCTCGAGCGCGGCTTGAGCGAAGGTAAATAAATGTATTTCAGGACGCGATGCGAATAGCATTCACAGCGCGTCTATTTTGTGCGGTCCAGCATTTTACAACCCGGTTAGAAAGTATTTTTCCGCCATTATCGCGTTGTAATAAATTAATGCTTCGCAAGGTTTTTACATACTAATGGCGGCCTCTGCGAAACCCTTACGGAATAAGGCTCTCCGCCTTTCGAAAGGGTTTTTTCCTTCCTGCTTTCTATTGCTCTCTGTGCGCCGGCGCACGTATCGAGATCAGGCGGAAACGTAAAGTAGGTCACGGCGAGAGCAGCGCAATGCTCACGCTGCGGTAAATCGCAAGACCATGATTCGACACACGGCGCGTGCCAGGACGCGCCTGCCGCGCTCATGCACGCTTTCCGCCGAAACACAGCTTTAACACCGAAGCGCCCCCGCGAGGCGACAAAAAGGTTTTCTACCCAATTCGATAATTCGATCGCGTGGAGTCTCGGGGCTGGTCTTCGAGGGTGCACGCACGTACGGAGCAAGGAAATCGATACTATGGCGAGCGCATACGACTCAGGTCAATCGGCAGGAGTTATTGTTGGAGCAGAGTTGAACGGACTGGGGGTGGCGCGATCGCTCGCGCAGGCCCATGTTCCGGTTATCGCAGTCGATACGAGGACCCGCGCGGCGTCGTGGTGCCGACACGTTCACGCGTATCAGGTAAAGAGTTTTGCCGGGAAAATATTTGTTGATGAAATGATCGAACTCAGCAAGCGGTTCGATCGTCCACCGGTTCTGATTCTGACCGACGAAGACGCGGTGCATGCGGTGTCGGAAAATCGGACGGCACTGTCGCACTGGTATCGCTTCCGCCTGCCGACCGACGACACCGTCAACATGTTGTCGAGCAAGACGCGCTTTCACGAATTCGCGCAGCGGCATGGCTTTCCGGTGCCGCGCTCGGTCGTGCTCGACAGGCTTGCCGACATCGAACGGCTGTCCGAATTGCGCTACCCGTGCGTGCTGAAACCGGACGACAAGCGCAACGTGCTGCGAGGCGAGAAAGAACGCGCGGTGCGGGTCGATACGCTGCAGCACGCACGCGATCGCGCGGTTGCGATGCTCGCGACGCCGGGCGGCATCATCGCGCAGGAGTGGATCGAGGGGCCTGACAGCAATATCCACTTCACGCTGTTCTATCGTGGCGCCGACGGCAACATGGTCAGCATGTTCACCGGCCGCAAGGTGTTGAGCTCGCCGCCGGGCATCGGCAATACCGCGATCTGCGTGGCTGCGCCTGAAGCGCGCGGGACGCTCGAACCGCTGACGCGGCGATTCGCCGAGCTGGCCGATTTCGACGGCATGGGCAGCATCGAATACAAGTGGGACGACAACTACGGCGAGTTCGTGATGGTCGAGCCGACGGTTGGCCGCACGGACTGGCAGGAGGAGATCGCGACGCTGTGCGGCGTCAACATTCCGCTTGCCGCGTACCGCCATGAACTCGGCCTGCCGCCACCCGCCGAGCGCCCGAGCCGTGTGCCGGTCGCGTGGCGCGCAACCTTTTCCGATCACCTGCCGCCGGAACTGCTGAGCGAGCGCACGAAAATTTTCGATGGCTATTTCCGCTGGAGCGATCCGCTCCCGGCGTTGCAGCACTATTTGGTGATGAATCCGCTGCGACGCATGAAGCGCAGCTGGAAAAAAGCGATCAGGGCACCCGAATCGCGGCAGGCCAAAGCCTGACGCGTGGCGACGAAAGACGTTCCCCCTGGAGACCAGCAATGTCTTTGACCGATACCATAATCATTGGCGCGGGGCCCTACGGGTCATCTCTTGCCGCGCATCTGAGGGCCGCCGGCATGGATTACCAGATCCTCGGCGAACCGATGGGCGCGTGGCGCAACTTGATGCCGCCCGGCATGCTGCTGCGCTCCGAGGCGTTCGCGTCGAGCCTGCATGCACCGCGCAGCGGCTTTACCGTCGAAGACTACTGCCGCCTCAAAGGGCTGCCTTATCGGCCGCTCGGCATGGCGCTGCCGCTCGAAACGTTCGTCGAGTATGGGCTGTGGTTCCAGTCGAATCTGGTCGGCGAGATCCAGCCGGTCGACGTGCTCGCATTGCGTCGCGTCGGCGATCAGTTCAAGCTGTCGCTGAGCGACGGCCGCTCGCTCGCCGCGCGCAAAGTCGTGGTCGCGCTGGGCCTGAAGGGCTTCGCGCAAACGCCGCCGGCGCTGCGGGGTTTGCCGGAGCAGTATGTGACGCATTCGGAGCTGTACGGGAACCTCGAGTGGGCGCGTGGCAAGGACATCGCGATCGTCGGCGGCGGGCAGTCGGCGCTCGGGCTGTCCGCGCTGCTCAACGAGCTCGGCGCGCGCGCACACGTGCTGATGCGCGAGAGCAGTGTGGTGTGGCACGAGCGGCCGCAGGGCGGCCGCCACATCCTGTCGCGCATCAAGGGACCCGACGCGGGACTGGGGCGCGGCTGGCGGTCGCTGTTCCTGTCCGAATTTCCCGGCGTATTCCACATGCTCGACCCGAAACGCCGCAAGCAGATCATGGAGCACACATACGGCGCGTCCGGTGCATGGTGGCTGCACGATCGCGTCGTCGGCAAGGTGCAGATCTCGCATCGCACCGAGGTGCGCTCCGCGGCGATCGAAAACGATCGCGTCGTGCTGAACGTGCTGACCGACGGCAAACAGGCGCGGGTGAGCGCCGATCACGTGATCGCCGCGACCGGTTTCAAGACCGACATGCGGCAGCACGCGTTCCTGTCGAAAGATCTGGCGGATGCGATTTCGAACCAGGGCGGCATGCCCGATCTGACGTCGCACTACGAAACGCGCGTGCGCGGCCTCTATGTGGTCGGACCCGCGTGCGCGCACAGCTTCGGGCCCGTGATGCGTTTCGTCTACGGCACCAAGCACGCGTCGCCGACCGTGGCGCGGCACATCGTCGGTTCGTTGAAGGCGGGTGCGCGGCAACGCGCGTGGCCGATCGCTCATGCACCCATGCCGGAGCGCTCAGGTGAATAAGACCCATGCAATGGGCGCACGCTCGCGCCTGTCCGATAGCTATCGCGGGCGCCGCATGAAGCGCTTCAAGGCGCTCGTGAAGGAGATGCTTGCGGGCCTGATCGTGATCGCGGGGCTCGCGTGGCTCACGCGCAAGCTGCTGTGGCGCGACCGCGTGGCCGTGCTGCTTTATCACGATCCCGATCCCGCCACGCTCGACCGTCACCTGACCTATCTGCGCAAGCTGTGCGAATTCGTACCGTTGACCGACGTCAGCGCACCCGGCCGCGGCCGCCCGCGCGTCGCGATCACGCTCGACGACGGCCACGCGGGTAATGCGCAGCTGTTGCCGGTGTTCATCAAGCACAACGTGCGGCCGACGATCTTTCTGTGCAGCCGCATCGTCGGACGGCCACGCAGTCACTGGTGGCTGCATCCGGGTTCGTTGCGCGTCGGCCACGAACGTCTGAAGCGGATGACCAACGACGAGCGCCTCGCCGCACTGGCGGCGCAAGGCTACCAGCAGGACGGCGATGACCGGCCCACCGGCCTGTCGATCGAACAGATGCAGGCGATGCGCGAGCACATCGACTTCCAGGCGCATACGCGCTTCCATCCGATTCTCACGCATTGCAGCGACGCCGAAAGCGCGGCCGAAATCAGCGACAGCCGCCATGAGATCGCGGCGCTGCTGCAGCAGCCTTGCGAGCACTTCGCCTATCCGAACGGCAATTACGGCGATCGCGAAGTGGAGTTCGTGCGGGCGGCGGGCTTCAAAACCGCGCGCACCTGTGACATCGGCTGGAACGATCAGCACACCGATCCGTACCGGCTGCGCACGATCATCATCGACGATGCGGCGTCGACGCTGCGTTTCGCCGCGCAATTGAGCGGCATTGCGCTGTTTCTCCATTATCTGCGCGAGGGTGGCGGCTGGCGCGGCAAGTTTCCGCAGTTTTGAACACAAGGAGCGCCCGGACGAAGCGATCCGTCCGGGCAAGCCGTCCGGGTCTTTCGCGAGACGGCACGAGGGGCATACGACAGGAGGGGCACATGCAGCGCTGCAGAGTACTGGTGATCAACGATTATGTGCAGATGGGCGGCGCGGAAGTCGTCTATCAACAATCGGCCGAGCTGTTGAGCACGCTGCCCGGCGTCGAGGTCGAACGTTTCGACGATAGCCAGTTTTCCGCGCGCTCGACGATGCTGTCGCGCTCCTGGAACGCGACCGCCGCGCGCGCGCTCGAAAAGACGCTGCACCGCTTCCGGCCGCATCGGCTGATGGTGCACAACTACCACAACGTGCTGTCGCCTTCGATCCTCAGCGTGATCGCGCGACAGCAACGCCAGCTCGGTTACCGCGCATATCACACCTGCCACGACTACCACCTCGTCTACTACAACCCGTCGCTGCAGTACTTCGACAAGGACAGGCATCCGATCATCCTGCCGCTCGACGTGCTGCGCACGCGCGCAGCCTTGACGTTGCGGCCGACGCCGAAGGGCCTCGTGCACGACCTGATGACGAAGGCGTGGTGGCACGCGATCCGCTCGGCCTACCATCCCGCGCGCGTGTTCGACAGGATTCTGTGCCCGAGCCTGTTCATGGAGCAAGCGCTGCACCGCGTCGGCATTAAAAACACGGTCATCGTGCACAATCCGTCGGCGGTGCCGATCGCGATGCCGTGCGTCACGGCGCGTAACAAGGAGCGCTTCAACCTTGCCTTCGTCGGACGGATCTCGCCGGAGAAAGGCCTGCTGCAATTTCTGACGCTCTGCGAAGCGGCGGGCTTCGAGCGCATCAATTGCATCGGCGTGTACGGCGATGGCCCGGATCGCCGGGCGATCGAGCAGCGCTACGCGTCGCTGATCGCCCAGCGCAAGCTGATTCTGTTCGGCACCATGCCGCAGCAACAACTGTTTCCCGCCATACGCGAGTTCGCCGATGCGGTGGTGGTGCCGTCGGTGGGCGCGGAGAACGCGCCGCTCGTCGTGATCGAGGCGGCGATGCTCGGTCTGCCGGTGCTGGTTCGCGATGGCGGCAGCATGGCGGTGACCGCGGAAGCGGTCGGCAACAAGATCAAGTTCATGTTCGATCCGCACAGCCTGAAACGGGCGTTCGGCGAACTGGCTATTCATCTTGCCGATGAGCACAGAAAGTACGACGTCGACGAATACCTTCCCGAGCATTACGCGCGGCGTCTCGCCGAAATCATGCACATCGGCGAACGTCCGGCGCACTTCGCGCTGTCGCGCCGGCGTGCGCGTTATGCAGATAATCCGCGTCCGGCGCCGTGAAAATAATCGGCGCTGATGGCGACAAACGGCATGTATAACAGCGCCGTTATCATGATTTTAAAAGCGCGTTTTT
This sequence comes from Paraburkholderia podalyriae, assembly GCF_014397785.1. Lineage (GTDB taxonomy): Bacteria > Pseudomonadota > Gammaproteobacteria > Burkholderiales > Burkholderiaceae > Paraburkholderia > Paraburkholderia podalyriae. The sequence continues at coordinate 48,231 of NZ_VZQQ01000006.1, read as the reverse complement.
TTATCGCCTGTCTTGTCTGAAGCAATCCGTAGCAATCGGCTTTTGTGTGCGCTGCCGAACGTTGAAAGACCCGCTCTCTGAATACTATGATCGCCAAGGAAAGGCATTTTATCGAGCGCTGAAGCGCACGGTTTGACAGAGTAAACGAGGCCGCGGTGACGGCACAGAGCTGGCGATGATCGGCTTAATGGCCGACGCAAGGCCAGACACTTTAGAACAAAAGCATGTGCATGTCGTGCGCGTTTGCGGAAATCGGCGGACGAGACGCGGCTAATCGGGGAAACATCACTACCGGCCCGACAGTCAGTTCAACCAAACAGGAATGTGGCCGCAAGCGGCCACATCGCGAGCCGGGGAATCCAGACCGTGATGCGCTTCAGTTCAGCGCGCGCTGTATGGATCGGAGGTGTCGGGAGACGCGTAGGTCTGGTCTGAATTCCACAAATCGTTGCCGTAGGGGTCCGCTGAATTCTTCCCGCGGACATGCTGCGTAACGCTTGAACGTTTATGTTTCGGAAGGCTGGTTTTCGTTTCGGTGTACACGTTGGGCGCGACATAGCGGTTCTTTTTAGCGTACGTGAAATCCGACGGCGAGCCGTAGAGCGTAGTGGAACTGGCGGCATGCGGCGTCATCGCGTCGAGTTGCGAGTGTTTGGCGACATATCGCGGCGCATAAGCGGAAGAGGCCGCGGACACGATGCTCTGGGCGTAGGTCAGCTGGGCGGTCAGCAATACCGGCAATACGGCGGCAAAAAGTATTTTCATTTCGGTCTCCATAAGAAAGCGTGTGGTGCGATGTTAGGGAAAAGAGCCGAACTCGCATAGGCGCTGTTACACACAAAGGTAGCCGATGTGGCGTAAATCAGCTACCCCGTCCGATCGAGCCGGTCAACTCGATGGATACAGGCGTGACGCAATGCGGCGACGTGCTGATCCGGCGCCGGGAAGAAGTGGCAAACCGTCGAGACTTTGGGAGAACCCGCATGAACCAAAGCAGTGCACCATTCGATAGCCGGAACAACAACAGCGAACATCCGCCGGCGGGCTTCGCGAATTATCTGGATGCGCTGTACGACAATCGCAAGCTGATTGCCATCACGACGGCCATCGCGGTCGCGCTCGGCATCGGTTATTCGGTTTTCTCCCAACCCGTGTATCGCGCGGACCTTCTCGTGCAGGTCGAGGAAAACGCGGGTACTTCGTCCAAGAGCGTAATCGGCGACGTATCCGCGATGTTCGATGTGAAGACCGCGGCGTCCGGCGAGGCGCAGGTGATCGGCTCGCGCATGGTGGTGGGCCAAGCGGTCGACAAGCTCAACCTGGACATCCAGGCGACGCCGCGCTACTACCCGCTGTTCGGCAGCTGGCTCGCCCGCCATTCGGATCATCTGTCGACGCCGGGACCGCACGGCTACGTGTACGGCAACGAGCGCATCGACGTGTCGAAATTCGACGTGCCCGAAGAGCTGTTCGACCGTCCGTTCGTGCTGAAGAAGGGCGAGGGATCGAGCTACGAGCTGCAATACGGCAAGCTGAAGCTCGAGGGCACGGTCGGCCAGCCGCTGAACGCGACGACCAACTACGGGCCGCTCACGCTGGTCGTCGACCGGATCGAGGCGGAGCCGGGCGCGACCTTCGAGGTGCGGCGCCAGTCCGAGCTGACGACGACCGAAAAGCTGCGCAAGGAACTGACGATCTCGGAAAAAGGCAAGGAATCCGACATCCTCGGCGTGTCGCTCGAGGGCAGCGAGCCGAAGAAGATCAGCGCGATTCTCGCGACCATCGCGGGCGAATACGTGAGCCAGAACCTGAAGCGCAAATCCGAGGAAGCGGAGCGTTCGATCCGTTTCCTCGAACTGCAGCTTCCGGAAATGCGCCAGCAGCTTTCCGATTCGGAAACGCGCTTCAACGACTTCCGCGCGAAGCATGGCACCGTCGATCTCGGCGAGGAAGCGACCAACCTGCTGCAACTGTCGGTTCAGGCGCAGACGCGGCTCGCGGAACTTCAGCAGAAGCGCAATGAACTGCTGTCGCGCTTCACCGACCAGCATCCGGCCGTGCAGTCGGTCAACGCGCAGTTGCATGCGACGCAACAGGAAGCGAAAGATCTCGCGAGCCGGACGCAATCGCTGCCGCCGCTCGAACAGAACGTGCTGCGCCTGCAGCGCGACGTGCAGGTCGGCACCGAACTCGACACGTCGCTGCGCAATACGCTCGAACAGCTGAAGCTGATCAAGGCGGGCAAGGCCGGCAACGTGCGCATCGTCGATGGCGCCGTCGCGCCCGACACGCCGGTGCGGCCCAAGCCGCTTCTGATCATCACCGCGGCGCTGATGCTGGGCGTGTTCGTCGGCGTGGTGATCGCGCTCGTGCGTCAGCGTCTGTTCGACGCGATCGACGATCCGTACGAAGTCGAGCTGTGCACCGGTTTGCCGGTCTATGCGAGCGTGCCGTTCAGCCGTCAGGAAGAGCGGTTCGCGCAAAGCCGTCGCCGTCCGGAATCGAAGGCGCTGGTGCTCGCGGGCGAAGCGGTGATCGATCCGGCCATCGAAAGTCTGCGTGGCTTTCGCACCGCGCTCGAATTCACGATGACCAAGGCGCGCAACCACATCGTGCTGATTACGGGCCCGACGCCGGGCATCGGCAAGTCATTCGTGTCGTTGAATCTCGCCGCGGTGATCGGCGCGACCGGCAAGCGTGTGCTGCTGATCGACGGTGATCTGCGGCGCGGTTTCCTGCATCGGCATCTCGGCGGCGATCGCGGTCCGGGCCTGTCCGATCTGATCCAGGGTGCGTACCGCCCCGACGAACTGATTCGCGCGACCCGTTTTCAGGGCGTCGACTTCATCGCGAGCGGCCGCCAGGTCGCGAGCCCGAGCGACGTGCTGTCGAACACACGGCTCGATGCGGTGCTGCGCCAGGTCGCGACCGGCTACGACGTCGTGCTGCTCGACGGACCGCCGGTGCTGCTCGCCTCGGATGCGGTGCGGCTCGCCTGCGTGGCCGGTACGACCTTCTTCGTCGCGCGTCAGGGTGTCACGGGTATCGGCGAGCTGCGCGAGTCGGTCCGCCAGATGCAGAAGGTCGGCCTGCCGGTGCGCGGCGTGATCATGAACGGACTGCGGATGCGGCCGGGACGCTATAGCTACGGCTATGGACGCTATCGCTACGCAGCCTACATCTACAAACCGTACGACAGATAAGCCCGGGCGCTTTGTTCGCTACGCGCCCGCGGTGCGGGGCGTAGCGCGCGAATGGACCGATCACAAGACCAATATGCGATGCGAAGGGATCTTACGGCCGCGCTTGCCGAGCGCGTACCGTACAGGCAAGGGACTACTCGGATGAAACAGCTATTTGTCACGCCTTTTCTGCCCCAGAAAAACGCGCCGCAAGCTGGCCACCGTCTGGCCTACGATTACCTGATCAAATTGAGCTCGGAATCGGAGCTCGACGTGCTGATCGTGTCGCGCGTGCCGGTCGACGAAAAGGACGTCGAGTTCCGCGCGAACGTTCGCAACGTCTACGTCAAGTACGTGAGCCGGTTCGACCTGGTTCCGTCGTTCCTCGCGAATCCGCTGATTTTTTCGCCACGCCTGTGCTCGCGCTATAAACCCGCGATCGGCAAATTCATCTGCGAGCTCGTCGAGAAGAACCGTTATGACACGGTGCGACTCGAGTTCTCGCAATCCTTTGCGTATGCGCAGAATCTGCGCGACCGTTTCCACGACGGCGTGAAGATCGTGATGTGCGCGCATGACGTGCAGATCCAGGCCATGTTGCGCGTCAAGTCCATCGAGGGATGGCTGTTTACCCGGCAGACTTTCGTGCTCGAGCAGCGTCTTCTGAAGCTGGCCGACAAGGTGCTCGTGCTGTCCAGCAAGGACGCGCAGCTGATCAACGGCTTGTACCCCGGGGTCGGCACGTTGCAGGTCGTGCCGATCTCGCTGCCGGCGTTTCTGCAGGACGTGCGGCGCTCGAAAGACACGGTGAAGAAAGGCAACATCCTGTTCTGGGGGGCGATGCAACGCCGCGAAAACGAAGAGGCGCTGCTCAATTTCATCGACACGATTTTTCTGCCGCTGCGCCGCCGCGGCCTTGACCTGAAGCTGTTCGTGGTCGGCTCCGATCCGAGCGAGCGCGTGAAGCGCCTGAATTGCGACGATATCTGCGTGACCGGCTTCGTCGAAAATCCGGGCAAGTACTTCGAGTCCGCCGATATCGGCGTGGTGCCGCTGCTGTCGGGCGCCGGCGTCAAGCTGAAGACGCTCGAGATGCTCGCGGCGAAGCTGCCGGTCGTCTCGACGCCGCTCGGCGCGGAAGGCGTCGAGTACGACGGCACCTTGCTCAACGTGTGTGAGATCGACGCGTTCCCGGACGTGATCGAGCGCATCTATCGTGGTGAGCCGGTCAACGCACACGCCTGCGTGGCGTATCAGGCCTGACGCCATGATCGCCACCATCGCCTATCTGCTTGCCGTCGTGCTGTGCGCCACGCGCGGCGTTCTCGAGTACCTGATCGGCAAGGACGCCGCCTATCTCATTCAGGTCGGCGGCATCGTCGGTCTGCTCGTGTGGTACATCTCGCCGACGGCGATTGCCGCTTACTTCCGCGACGAAGGACGTCTGTCGTTCGGCTTCGTGGTGGGCATGCTGTTCTCGGTGGCGCTGTCGATCGTCGCGACGCTCGAAGTTACCGATCAGCTCGGGCGGTCCTATCTGCTCGTCTTCGTCTTCACGCTGTTCGTCTATTTCTACGCGATCTCGAACTATCAGAAGCGTTTCGTGCGGCCGCGCATCGCGTATGCGGGGCTCGTGCTGATCGCGCTGATCGAGGCGGGCGTCGCACTCGCGCAGCAGCAGAACGTGTTCCCGATCGATCTGCCCGGCGCGACTTACGGCTTCGACAATCTGCGCGCGCCGGCGCTGACCGGCAGTTATCTGCATTACCCGCTGTTCGCCGCGATTGCCGCGTCGCTGTGCGGCGTCGATTATCTGGTGCGCAAGAACGTGCTGTCGGGCCTCGCGTGCGCGGTGCTCAGCTTCGCGATTTTCTCGGCGCTGTCGCGCAGCGGCATGCTGATCATTCTCGGCACCTTCGGGCTCGCGTTCGTGCAGGGGCCGATCCAGTTCATCACGAGAAACGCGAAATTGATCGTCGCCACCGTGTTCGCGACGATGGCGATCCTGATCTTCGGCGTCGCGGTGAGCAGTCAGAACGATAGTGTCGTCAACGCCGGCACCGAACGGATCATGGGTGCCACGAATCTGGAGTCGGACGGCAACGACGGGCGCACCGAAGCATGGGACAAGGCGAGGGCGCTCGCATTGCCGGCCAACGTAATCGCCGGCACCTACTTCGGGCTCGTCACCAACTCGGCACCCGACCCGGTGAAACAGGAGTTCGGCGTCGTCGAATCGAGCGTGCTGCAGCAGATCCTGAACATCGGCCTGATGGGCGCGATCTTCTATTACGGCGTGCTGGTATCCGTGACGAAACTTGCAAGCAGCGAAAGCCGGATTTCTCTGTGCGTGTGGGCCGCGTTATTTCAAACGTTCTTCTATCAATCGATCGAAGTGATCCCGTTTGTCTTCATCCTGATGACATTGCCAGTGTTCGATTACGTGGGCGGACCGCGTCGAAACAGCACGTAGCGAACGCAAGGCAGTGCGTGCCGGATCGTTTGCCTCGCGCAGACGAGTAGTGGGGAGTCGGTAGTGCGCGCGAAAGGCGCGCAGCAAAGGTGCAAGAACAAAGATGCCGTGTTTGGGGGTATTCCACGAACACCTGATGTAAAGCAGGAGGTGGGGATGAACCTGAAGGGAACGTTTAGCGTTGTGATCGTCAATTACAACACGCCAAAACTGGTCAGAAATTGCGTGCGCTCCGTGCTCGAACTTTCGATTGCGGATAAGGAGGACATCGTCGTGGTGGATAACGCGTCACCCGACAATTCGTTTTCCTATCTGAGGGAGACGCTTCCGACGGGAGTCAGACTCGTCAGAACGTCGATCAATCGCGGCTTCGGGGCCGGCGTCAATTTCGGCATGGTCGGTTGTCTGCGCGAGCTCGTGCTCGTGCTGAATCCGGACACCTATTTCGTCGATGCTTCGCTCGAAAACGCAGTGAAGCTGTTCAGAACGGAGATGGATGTAGGCTTGATCGGTCTCGATCTAATCTATCCGGATGGCGAGCGGCAGTTTTCCGCCCGGCGCTTCTATTCACTGCTCGACATACTCGGCCGGCGTTCGCCGCTCGGGCGGCTCGAAGCGTTCAAGCGCCGCATCGACAACCACATGATGCGCGAAGCGTGGGGCGCGGGCACGCCGTTCGAAGCCGACTGGGTGGTGGGCACCGGCTTTATCGTGCGGCGCGCGCTGTTCGGCGAACTCGGCGGCATGGACGAGCACTTCTTCCTCTACATGGAGGACGTCGATTTTTGCGCGCGCATCTGGCAGGCGGGCTACCGCGTGCTGTGCGTGCCCGGCGCGCGACTCACGCACGAGCATCAGCGCGCGTCGGCAGCGGGCGTCCTGAGCAAGGCGGGGCGCCGGCATATGAACAGCTTGTGGCGCTTCAGCCGCAAGTATCGTGTGCCGCTGTTCAGACCGCCAGGCGTCCAGGGCCTGATTCGCGGCGCGAAGGCGCGTGCGGTGCCGGTCCCGGTGACGGTGAGCGCGCGTCCGTCGGCCGCCGAGCAGGCGCAGAGCATCACGGTGGAGTGACGCCTGTCGACGTGTCGACTTGAGAAAAGAAGGGAGTCATGCCATGGGAGAGGGGTAGATGAAGACCCGGCGACAGGCGCTCAAGACGTTCCTGCTCGGCGGCCTGGCCGGGGCCAGTGCAAGCTCGGCCGATCTGGGCATCGCGCGCGCGACGGGGCACGCGCTGCGCGAGCGCGGTGCGTTCGCGAGTATGGGTAACGGCGCGGGCGACGGCGCGGGCGGCATCCTGCGCGTCGCCGCGTCAGTGCCCGAGCGCGCCGCATCGGAACCGGTTGCGCCGAGCTATCTGAAGACGCTCAGCGACATCGTCGCGGGACAGGAGGTCAGCGTCGCGCGCTTCGTCGATCCGCACAGGCTGGCGGCGATCCAGCGCGGCGCGTCCGGCTACGATTGCGGCGCCGAGCTCAGGCAGGCGTTCGCGAGCGGTGCGCGCGGGCTTTATCTGCCGCGCGGCATCTGGCGTTACACCGGCGACCTGACCACGGCGAACGGCTCGCAACTGCGCGGCGACGGCGGCGGCGAATACGTGACGATCACCGACATCGCGATGGGTGCGACCGTGCTGGAGCGACAGGACACCGGCGGCCCGAAGTCGGCGGCGCTGACTCTGGGCGAGGCGGCGTTCGTCGAGCATGTGCAGGTACGGCCCGCGCATTACGACAAGGTCATCTACCACCTCGCCAACTATCCGGTGCATACCGGCAACACGGCGATTGGCATCCATTTCGGCACGTCGGCCGGCGCGCGTCGTTGCACGGCGATCGGTTTTTCGCGCGCGGGCTACGAGCTCGGCACGACGTCGACACTCGAGCGCTGCTATGCGTACATGTGCGAGCGCGGCTTCTACGCGACCGAGCACACCGACGGCTCGCTGATCAATTGCATCGGCATGTTCTGCCACACGGCCGGCGCGGATATCGTCGACAACTTCTGGCAGGTGATCGGCGGACGCTGGGAATGGAACGCGCGTCACGGCGTGATTCTGGGCGCGGAGTCGCTGATCGTCGGCGCGGTGTTCGATCGCAACGGCTTTGCCGGCGTCTGTATGAAGAGCGGCAACTGGGGCAAGGTGGTGAACGGCAATTACTTCTCGCGCAACGGTTGCGGCGGCGACGGCAAGATCGGCCGCTGGAAGTTCTCGACGCGCGGCCATCCGTCGTACGTCGACGTACCGCCCGGTCAGAGTTGCCATATCCAGATCGATTACCAGCAGGCGGCCACGATCGTCGGCAATCGCTATCGTCCGGGCCAGGACGACGAGAACGCCGGCTGTGAAGGTCCGCAGTTCGTCTACGGCAGTTCGACCACGCCGGGAAGCACGCCGCTGAACGGCATCACGATTCAGGGCAATTTCGGCGATCGCGCGGGCGATTCGATCGTCGGTTACGCGAAGGCGTATCCGGGCGGCGGCGCGATTGCCGGCGGCAAGGATTCGAGCCTCGTGCACGCACTGAATCTAGGCGTCGGCTATGCGCGCGGCGGCATCGCGGCGGCGCTGCATAGCGGCGACCAGACGGTGTCGCCCGAAACGACGCGCATCTCGGTCAACGTGCTGCGCTCGACCTCGGGCCGCGTGGTGTTGCGTGCGGCCACACGCGGCCATGCGCTACTCGCCGAAATCCTGTTCGCAACCGATGCAAGCGACGCCAACTACAAGACCGTGGTCAGCAATCTGATCGGCAATGCGGTGAAGAGCGCGGTGTTGAGCGCAAACGGCGAAGACGATCGCTACAACAAGATCGACATCGCGCTAAGCGAACCTTCTTTCGTGTCGTATTCTGTTTTTTCGACTTGAGTTCTTAACCGCCTACTGGAAACCGGACGATTGTGTCGACGAGAAACGTCATCATCGCGTTGTATTCGGTGTACGCGCTGAACTACGTGCTGCCGCTCGTTACGTTGCCGTATCTGTCGCACGTACTTGGGCCGGCCGGGTTGGGCGTGATCGGTTACGCGCAATCGATTGCGCAGATTCTTCTCATCATCGTCGACTTCGGCTTCGGCCTGTCCAGCGCGCGCAAGGTGGCGGTGCACATCGACCAGCCTGAGGTCGTGAACCGCATCTACTGGTCGACCACGATCGGCCGGGCGATTCTCGCGTTGCTGTGTTCGCTGGTGCTGGTCGGCTGGGCGTTCGCCGCGCATATGTCGCCGCAGGAACGCGGTGCGACGCTGCTCGGCTCGCTCGTGATCTGGGGCGGCGTGGTGACGCCCGGCTGCTTCTACGAAGGCACGCAGCGCCTGCCCGTGCTCGCCGGCACGCTGCTCGCCGCGCGCGTGGGTCTGCTGATTCCGCTGTTCCTGTTCGTGAAGACGCACGACGACGTGATGCTCGCGGCCGCGCTGCAATATGCGCCGACCTTCGTGTGCGGCCTGATCCTGACGGGCGCGCTGATCTGGAAGCGCGAGATTCTGCTGACCGTGCGGGTCGGCTGGCGCGACGTGATGGCCGAGGCGAAAGAGGCGTATCACATCTTTCTCGGCTCGGCGCTCACGTCCGTCTACATGTACGCGAACGTGATCATGTTGCGCATGATCAGCGGTCCTGGCGCGGTCGGCTATTACGTCGCGGCCGAGCGGCTCACCAATGCGCTACGCGCGTGCACGGCGCCGGCCATCCAGGCGTTCTTCCCGAAGATCTGCGTCGCCTACGAACGCAACGACTTCGCCTATATCCACAAGGTCAACCGCGGCTTCATGCTGGCGTTCGCGGCGTCGGCGGTGCTGATTCTGGTCGGCTTCACGGTGCTCGGCGAATGGTTCGTCGGACGTTTTCTCGGCGAGGCGTTCGGCGAGACGTTCCGGATTTTGCGCATCCTCGTGTTCGTGCCGGCGATCGTCGGCATGACGACGACCCAGGTGATGCTGACGATCATCGCGTCGGGCAATCAGTCGTTGCTCAAGCGGATCTATATCTACGGCGTGCTGTTCCATCTGGTGCAGGCGCCGATCAGCATTTACTTCTGGGGCGGTGTCGGCACCGCGTGCTCGGTGGCCGCGACCGAGCTGTTCATGCTGATCGGCGTGTACAACGTGTCGAGCAGGATCAATCACGGACAGATCGCGGTGCGCCCGCAGACGACGATCAAGCGGGAGATGGCGGCGGAGCGAGATTAGCCGCCCGGACGGACAGCGGGAGTGAAGGGCCGCGGCGCGCGTTGTGAAAACATCGCGCGTCGCGGCCTTTTTTGCGTCAGCGCCGCGCGCTCATTTGCGTATTCATTGCGCGGTGGACAGGCTGGTCGGTTTCGCGTTGCGCAGATACAGCACCGTCGACAGCACGACCGCCGCGGCTGCCGCGATCGCGGCAAACAGGAACACCGAGCCGTAACCGAACTCGCCGGCGATATACCCCGCCAACGGCCCGGTAATGCCGAGCGACAGATCCAGAAACACCGAATACGCGGACAGTGCCGCGCCGCGGCTCGCCGGCGGCACGAGCCCGACCGCCTCGACGCCGAGCGCCGGGAACACCAGCGCGAAACCGAAGCCGGTCAGCGCCGCGCCCGCGAGCGCGATAGGCGGCTCGGGCGCGAGCCACAGCATCAGCAGTCCCGCGCATTCGAACGAGAACGACGCGATCGCGACGCGAAAGCCGCCGTAGGTCTTGATCGTGTTCGCGAACAGCAGGCGTGCGCCGATGAACAGCGTGCCGAACACCGTCAGCGACAGCGCCGCGTTCGGCCAGTGCTTCGCCGCGTAGAACAGCGTGATGAAGGTCGCGATCGAACCGAAGCCGGCCGAGCCGAGCGCAAGCCCCATGCCGTGCGGCAGCACACGCGTCAACACGCTGCGGTACGACATCCGCTCGCCGTGCACGACCGGCACCGGCGCGATCAGACGCGCGAGGTAGTAGCCGAGCGCCGCGAGCGCGATCACCAGAATACCGAGCGCGGTAAAGCCGATGGAGCGCGAGATCATCACGCCGAGCGGTGCGCCGATCGCGAGTGCGCCGTAGGTCGCGATGCCGTTCCACGAAATCACGCGGGCGTTGTTGGACGTGCCGACCCGGCCGATTCCCCACAGGATCGCGCCGGTGCCGCACAGACTCTCGCCGAAGCCGAGCACGAGGCGGCTGCACACGAGCAGCGCGAGGCTCAGCCCCGGCCAATGACCCGTCAGCGCGGCGAGCAGCAGCAGTACGCCGCTCGCGCCGCAGCCGAGCAGACCGATCGACACCGTGCGCTTCGGCCCGAGCGTATCGGCCGAGCGGCCCGCGAGCGGCCGCGACGCGAGCGTCGCGAGGTACTGCACGCTGATCGCCGCGCCGGCCAGCACCGCGCTGTAACCGAGCTCGGCGTGCACGTAGCCGGGCAGCACCGCGAGCGGAATGCCGATCGTGAGGTAGCAAATAAAAGTGAAAAAGACGACCGGAATGATGTGCAGGGTCGTCGCAAATTCGCTGCGGGCGGGCGCGGAGTCGGTGGACATCGGGAAAACGAGACTTGAAATCGGCAGGAAAGCGTGATTCTCCCATGGAACCGATTCCCTTGCAGAGTTTGCTTAAAAAATGGCACGAATCAATGGCGGGTCATATCGCGCGAACAATATGTCCCCCATGCGATTCAGGCTATGGGTTAGGTTTATTGACGGTGATAGCTTTCGAACCATCAACGCGGCGCGTTCGCGCGCACCCAGAACAGACGAGAGCAACGACACATGACTGAGCCGATTCGTTTCTATCACCGCAACGCGATCCGCGAAATCCAGCACGCGCCCGTCACCCGGACGGTGCTGCAGTATCTGCGTGAGGACGCGCATTGCACCGGCACCAAGGAAGGCTGTGCCGAGGGCGACTGCGGCGCCTGCACCGTCGTGATCGGCGAGCGCAACGCGGCGGGCGGCGTCGACTTCAAGGCGGTCAACGCCTGCATCCAGTTCACGCCGACACTCGACGGCCGCGCGCTCTTCACGGTCGAAGACCTGCGCCAGCCGGACGGCTCGCTGCATCCGGTGCAGCAGGCGATGGTGGACTGCCACGGCTCGCAGTGCGGCTTCTGCACGCCGGGCTTCGTCATGTCGATGTGGGCGCTCTACGAGAAGCATGGCCACGAGCATCGCTGCGCGAACCGCACGGTGCCGTCGCGCGAGGCGATCGGCAATGCGCTGACCGGCAACCTGTGCCGCTGCACCGGCTACCGGCCGATCGTCGACGCGGCCGAACGCATGTTCGAGGCGCCGGCGCCGCGGGCGCCGGTCGACGTCAAGGCGCTCGCCGACACGCTCGCGGCGCTCGAACGGCGCGACACGTTTCAGTATGAGCACGCGGGCCAGCGCTTCGCCGCGCCGCGCACGGTCGACTCGCTCGCGCGGATCAAACAGGAAGAACCGGCCGCGCGCCTTCTCGCGGGCAGCACCGACATCGGCCTGTGGGTCACGAAGCAGATGCGCGAGCTCGGCAACCTCGTCTATGTCGGGCAGATTGCCGAGTTGCAAAAGCTTGAAACCAATGACGACTGGATCGAGATCGGCGCGGGCGTCAGCATCGAAAAAGCGTATGCCGAAATCTCGAAGCAGTACCCGGAGCTGACCGAAATGTGGCAGCGCTTCGCGTCGCTGCCGATCCGCAACGCCGGCACGCTCGGCGGCAACATCGCGAACGGCTCGCCGATCGGCGATTCGATGCCGGGGCTGATCGCGCTCGGCGCGCGCGTGATCGTGCGTGGCGGCGATATCGAGCGCGAGATGCCGCTCGAAGACCTCTACCTCGGGTATCAGAAGAAGGACATGGCCGAGCACGAGTTCGTCGTCGGCCTGAAGGTGCCCACGCGCGGCGGTGCGCGCGTGAACCTGCGCTTTCGCACCTACAAGCTGTCGAAGCGTTTCGATTCGGATATCTCAGCGGTCTGCGCGGCGTTCTCGTTCATCGCCGACGGCGGCGTGATCCGCGAGCCGCGCATCGCGTTCGGCGGCATGGCCGCGACGCCGAAGCGCGCGCTCCAGGCCGAAGCCGTGCTGCGCGACGCCGAATGGCACGAGGCGACCGCGCAGGCCGCGATGCTCGCGCTCGGCACTGACTACGCGCCGCTCACCGACATGCGCGCGAGTAGCGACTACCGCCTCGAATCGGCGAAGAACACGCTGTACCGCTTCTGGCTCGAAACGCGCGCGCATCAGCCGCTGCCGAAGTGCGCGCTCGACGTGCGCGCGGTCGCGCCGGCCGGCGCGAGCGCCTGAGCGCCGCGCGTCCCCGAGGATACGGAGAACACAACCATGAACCAGCAAGCCGAACCGTTCCTGCAAGAGGTTCAGGATCTCGACGACTTCACCCAGGTCCACGTGTCGCGTCCGCACGAGTCCGCGCATCTGCACGTGAGCGGCCGCGCGACCTACACCGACGACATCCCCGAGGCGGCCGGCACGCTGCACGCGGCGCTGGGGCTGTCGGCGAAGGCGCACGCGAAGATCGTGTCGTTCGCATTCGACCAGGTGCGCGCGACACCCGGCGTCGTCGCGGTCTTCACGGCCGACGACATACCCGGCGTCAACGACGTCGGCCCGATCATTCATGGCGACGATCCGATCCTCGCCGACGGCGTCGTGCAATACGTCGGCCAGCCGATGTTCATCGTGGTGGCGACGTCGCACGAGGCGGCGCGTCTCGGCGCGCGGCTGGCCGACGTGGTCTACGAAGAACTGCCGGCGGTATTGACCGCACAGCAGGCGCGCGCCGCGAACCAGTACGTGTTGCCGCCGATGAAGCTCGCGCGTGGCGACGCCGGGACGAAGATCGCGCAAGCCACGCATCGCGAGACCGGTGAGATGCTGCTCGGCGGCCAGGAGCAGTTCTATCTGGAAGGGCAGATCTCGTACGCGGTGCCGAAAGACGATGACGGCATGCACGTCTACTGCTCGACCCAGCATCCGACCGAAATGCAGCATCTGGTCGCGCACACGCTGGGCGTGGCCTCGCACAACGTGTTGATCGAATGCCGGCGCATGGGCGGCGGTTTCGGCGGCAAGGAATCGCAGTCGGCGCTGTTCGCCTGCTCCGCCGGACTCGCCGCGTGGAAGCTGCTGTGCCCGGTCAAGCTGCGCCCGGATCGCGACGACGACATGATGGTGACGGGCAAGCGCCACGATTTCCACTACACGTATAAAGTGGGCTACGACGAGCAGGGCTGGATCGAAGGCGTCGCGGTCGACATGACCTCGCGCTGCGGCTTTTCCGCGGACCTGTCGGGCCCGGTGATGACGCGCGCGCTGTGCCACTTCGACAACGCGTACTGGCTGTCCGACGTCTCGATCGAAGGCTTCTGCGCCAAGACCAACACCCAGTCGAACACGGCGTTTCGCGGCTTCGGCGGCCCGCAGGGCGCGTTCGCGATCGAGTACATCCTCGACAACGTCGCGCGCTCGTGCGGCATCGATGCGCTCGACGTGCGCCGCCGCAATCTGTACGGCAAGAACGAGCGCAACCAGACGCCCTATGGCCAGGTGATCGAAGACAACGTGATTCACGAGCTGATCGACGAACTCGAAGCGACCAGCGACTACCGCGCGCGCCGCAAAGAGATCGACGAATTCAATGCGAACAACGAGATCCTGAAGAAGGGCATGGCACTCACGCCGGTCAAGTTCGGCATCGCGTTCAACGTCACGCACTTCAACCAGGCCGGCGCGCTCGTGCACATCTACACGGACGGCTCGGTACTCGTGAACCACGGCGGCACCGAAATGGGCCAGGGGCTGAACACGAAGGTCGCGCAAGTCGTCGCGCATGAACTGGGCGTCGCCTTCAAGCGCATTCGCGTGAGCGCGACCGATACCAGCAAGGTCGCCAATACGTCGGCGACGGCCGCGTCGACCGGCTCGGATCTGAATGGCAAAGCCGCACAGGACGCCGCGCGCCAGCTGCGCGAGCGGCTCGCCGCATTCGCCGCCGAACGTTTCGGCGCGGGCAGCGTGAACGCGCGGGACGTGCGCTTCGCGCACGACCGCGTGGTGGTCGGCGAGGTCGCCGTTCCGTTCGAGGAAGTGGTCGCGAAGGCTTATCTCGCGCGTATCCAGCTTTGGTCCGACGGCTTCTACGCGACACCGAAGCTCTACTGGGATCAGTCGAAGCTGCAAGGCCGGCCGTTCTACTACTACTCGTATGGCGCGGCGGTGTCGGAAGTCGTGATCGACACGCTGACCGGCGAACTGCGCGTGCTGCGCGCCGATGCGCTGCACGACGTGGGCGCATCGCTGAATCCGGCGCTGGACGTCGGCCAGGTGGAAGGCGCGTTCATTCAGGGCATGGGCTGGCTCACCACCGAGGAACTGTGGTGGAACGCGGGCGGCAAGCTGATGACGCACGCACCGTCGACGTACAAGATCCCGACCGTCAACGACGTGCCGCCGATCTTCAACGTGAAGCTGTTCAAAAACCGCAACGCGGAGGACAGCATTCATCGTTCGAAGGCGACCGGCGAGCCGCCGCTGCTGCTGCCGTTCTCGGTGTTCTTCGCGGTGCGTGACGCGGTGTCGGCGGTGGGCGGCCACAAAGTCAATCCGCCGCTCAATGCGCCCGCAACCAGCGAGGAAATCCTGAAGGCGGTCGGCGCGGTGCGGGCCGCGACGGCGGCCGCGCGGCAGGCGTGACGGCGAGCGGCAAACGAGTGGGAGCGCACTATGGAAGCACGCCTGAATTATTGTCCGGGCGGGACCGGACCCGAGCTTGCGCCGCGACCGGCGCCGATGCATATCGTGCTGTTCGGCGCGGGACACGTCGGCCATGCGCTCGTGCAACTGCTCGGCAGCCTGCGGTGCGTGGTCCAATGGGTCGACGAACGCGACGAGTTGTTCCCCGACGAAACGCCGCCCAACGTGCAGGTCGAAGCGACCGACACGCCCGACGCGATCGTCGACGCGGCGCCGCCCGGCGCGTGGTTTCTGGTGATGACGCACAATCATGCGCTCGATTTTTCGCTCGCCGCGCGCATCATGCGACGGCGCGATTTCAGCTACTTCGGCATGATCGGCTCGAAGACGAAGCGCGTGAAGTTCGAGCGGCGTCTGCTCGCGCGCGGCGTCGAGCTGGAGCGGCTCGCGGAAATGACCTGTCCGATCGGCGTGGAGGGGATCGTCGACAAGGCGCCGGCGGCGATCGCGATCGCGGTGTGCGCGCAATTGCTGGTTATCGCTTCGCGCGCGGCGTCCTGCGCGCGACCAGCTCACGCGACACCTCGGACATCAACGTCCTGAGCCAGCCGATATCGCTCGGCCGATCCGGCTGCGGATGCCACAACTGATAGCAGCGGATGCGCGGGAACGCGATCGGCACGTCGACGACCGCGAGCGGCAACATGCTCGCGTAGTGCATCGCGAAGCGCCGCGTCGTCGTGAAGATCAGATCCGATTGCAGAAGCGTCTGCGCGACGAGCCCGAAGTAGGGCAGCGTCGCGACGATGCGCCGGCTCGCCTTCGCACGCGCGAAGCCGGTATCGATCGCGCCGCCGCGCGCGCCGCTGTAGGGTGTCGGCGCGAGATGCGGCGCGGCCAGATAGGCGTCGCGTGTGAGCGGCTCGCGTGTCAGTGGATGGTCCGCGCGCATCATGCACACGACGGTATCGGCGAACAGGTCGCTGCGCTCGAAGCGCGGATCGGGCTTCGGCCAGTTGCCGATCACGAGATCGAGGTCGCCGGCGTCGAGCGCGGCCGAATGATCGAGCAGCGGCCCCAGCGATCCGATTTCGAGCCGCGCATGAGGCGCCGCTTCGCGAAACCGCGCGATCACGGTCGGCATGAAGAAGTCGTTCAGATAGTCGGGCGCGGCGACGCGAAACGTGCGGCGCGAGCGGCCCGGGTCGAAATCGCCGTGCGGCGTCGCGACGAAATCGACGTCGCGCAACACGCGCTGCGCGGCCGCGAGCAGCGACTCGCCGTATTCGGTCGGCACCATGCCCGACTTGCCGCGCACCAGAATCGGATCGCCGAGCGTTTCGCGCAACTTGCGCAGCGCGGTGCTGATCGCCGGCTGGGTCTGGTTCAGCCGCAACGCGGTCTGCGTGACGCTGCGCTCGACCAGCAGCGTGCGCAACACGCGCACGAGCCAGATATCGAGTGAGGCGGCGGTGTCGTCCATGATCGAAGCGTGGTGGCGCGGGCGCAGATAAGCTCGCCGCGCGGCGCGCGGGTGGAGTGCAAACGCCTATAACCTTAGGCCCGTTTGCGCTTCGCCGGCATAGGGGGCGCGCTATGGCCGGCATCAGCGCCGCGCCTGCCGGCGTGGATTCTTCCGCGCGGGCCGCAAGCAACGCGCGGCCGGCCGCGGCTGCCGTGTTATGCCGGCTTGTCCGCCAGCCCCCACGGCAGCGAACTGATCCGCTTCACCTCGCGTGATTCGAGCCAGTTCGGCGTGCGCGCGCAGTAAAGCACCATCGGCAGCGCGTCCTCGCCCCAGAACAACTGATCGTTCAGACGAAACGTCGGCACGCCATAGACGCCCAGACCGATCGCATCGGCGGTATTGCGTTGCAGTTGCGCCTTCACGGCTTTTTGCCGGATCAGCTCCGGGCCGTCCGATTTGCCGACGCGCTCGCACAGTTCGGCGAACGCTTCGTCGCTCGACGGGTCGCGCCCCTCGCGCCAGATGAAGCGGAAAATCTCGCGCACGAATTGCACGTCGCCGTTCGCGGCGGTCGCGAGCAGCAGCGGCTTCATCGAATCGAACGGATGGGCGGGCGGCATTTTGTACGGAATGCCGAGCTGCTCCGCGCGAAACAGCGCGTGCCGGTACATGAAGGTGCGCTTGGCGGGCACGCTGTACGCGGAGCGCTGGCCCCAGTGGCGATACAGATCGTTCAGCACGACCGGCGTGAACGCGAAGTCGAAGCCGGGCCATTTGTCGTATTGCTCGAGCAGCAGATAGGTGAACGGAGAGACGAAATCGTAAAACCACTGCCGCTGTTGGGCGTCGATGCCAACGGTCATAAATGTCTCCCGGATTGCCTGTGTCGGACGACGCGGAGGCTGCGTCCGTTATCTGATCAAAATTGTAGCGATCTTACGCGGTCGTGGCTTGCACCGGTCGATATCCCCTGGTGGTGGGCGTTGGGTGTGAGTCTCTGGCGGTGTCGTCAGGGCGCTCAGCCTTTGACTTTATCGGTCGCCTGCTCGTCGGCCATCTCCAGCCCGCCCTGCGTGTCGCGGCTTTCCGCGAGTCGCCGCCGCACGAATCCGATGTGCTCGCGCAGCACGTAGAACTGGTCCGCATACGCGAGCGGCATCTTCATGCCGTTGACCGACTCTTCGATCGTGTCGAGCCGCCCGATCAGCGACGCGCGTTCGGCCGACGAATGTTCGCTGAGCGCGCTGCGCTCGATCGCAATCAGCGAGCCGTACCAGCGATAGATGCGCGACTTGACCCGCCACGCGTACAACCCCGGCACGACGCGCAGCGCCGGCACCAGCAGCACGATCAGCGGCACGACGATCACCAGCAGGCGGTCCGCGAGACTCGCGATCCAGAACGGCAGCGTCCGGTACAGGAAGCTCTTGCCCGACTTGTAGTAGCGTGCGGCGTCGTCGGAAAGCGGGAAGTCGTGCGCGAGCGGCGCGGGGAATTCGCCGGCGCGCTGCATCGTCGTTGCGCCGCCGTGCACCTCGCGGGCGGCTTCGATCAGCAGATCCGACAGCGCCGGATGCAGTGAATCGCGCGCGACCAGCTCGGCGGTCGGCGCGACGATGTTGATCGAGTTCGCCGGCAGGTTCTTGCCGAGGTCGAAGGCGCCCATCGGCACCTTCAGCTGCGTCAGGTACGGAAAGCGGCGCGTGTACGCGTCGGCCTGCGTGAAATCGTAGAAGCGCACGTTCTGCGTGCGGTAGAGCTTGCCCATCACGGCCGGCTGCGCCGAGTCGCCGGCGAGGAAGGTCGCGTCGATCGTTCCGTCGATCAGCGCGTTGGCGGCGGCGTCGCCCGTCAGCGGCAGCAGTTGGGTCGGACCGCCCGGCACGATGCCGTTGGCCTTCAGCAGCGCGAGCGTGAGCTCGCGCGTGCCGCTGCCCTCGGGGCCGATCGCGAGGCGCTCGCCCTTGAACCCGGACAGCCAGTCGACCGGTGCGCCACGATAGAAGATCGCGAGCGGCACGTAAGCGACGCTGCCGAGCGACATCAGGTTTTTGTCCTTGTCCACCCCGGCTGGCGCGATGCCGCCCTGCACGAAGCCGACGTCGACGTTCGCGTTCGGGTCCAACAGCCGCTTCAGATTTTCCTGCGAGCCCTGCGAGGCCAGCACGTTCACTGTAATGCGGTTGCGCGCAAGGATCGTCTTGTACTTCTGCGCGGCGATCCAGAAGGTGCTGCCGACGGGACCGGCGCTAATCGTCAGCGTATTCGGCGGGGCGGGCTGGATCAGCCGCACGGCGGCCCAGATCGCGACGATCACGAGCAGCACGAGCGGGCCGAACGAGACCGCCAGGTCGCGCCACGAGATCGCGACAAAACGGGCGACGAGGCGGGTAGGGCGGGTGCGGCCGGTGTCAGGCTTCATCGGATCATCTGGGAGCGGCGGTCGATAGGGCTCGAATGCGCGGCGGGGCGGCGGGGCGGCGCGCCAGCACGCGTCGCGCCGATGGTACCTGAGATTGGCGCGGCCGCGAAACGCGCGGCCGCCCGTCGCGCTGACAAACGCGTAACAAATGGTGAACGCCGGGTGGACGTCGCGGTCAACGCCGCAACGAACGCCCGCTGTCGGCGCGCGACGCCGCGTGGTAAACCCTTTGCGCTTCTGTGCCGGCTAGATTAAATTGTGCATCGCTACCGCGATCCAACGTTTGCGGCGCGATCCCGGCAAGACGGACAAGAACCGGGTGCGTCGGCGGACTTCGCGGTTTGCCGATTGCCGATTGCCGGTAATCAGCCTCTCTCGCCTCTTGCACATCGTGTCACAGCCGTTGCCGGCCGTCGCTCACGCGCGCGTTCGCGCGATGATGGCCGCCCGTTGTCGTAACGAAGCCGCTTATTGATGCGGTCCAATGTAGAACCAAGGAGAAGAGAGCTATGAAGACGGTCGGTTTTCTGAAAGCACTGGGTCCGGTTGTGGCAATGGTGGTGGCGTGCAACGTCTACGCGCAGACGAACGCTCCGGCAACCGATACGGCGTCGGCGGCAGCCTCCGTCAAGGCCGGCAAGCACGCGAATCACGAACTCGGCCGCAAGGTGCGCGGCGCGCTGGCCAAGACCCAGGGTCTTGACGTATCGAACATCGCCGTGCGCGCGCGCGGCGGCGCGGTGACGCTGACCGGCACGGTGCCGAGCCAGGATCAGATCGATTCGGCCGGCGAGGCCGCGAAGGGCGTTGCGGGTGTGACGTCGGTGTCGAACAAGCTGACCGTGATGCAGCAGTAAGCGATGGGCGGGCGCGGCGCCGCAAGGGCCGCGTCGCGAGACCTATCTATCGATTCGGAAGCTCCGACATGATTGCCGGGGCTTTTTTTTCGCCGCTGGTCTTGGAGCGTGGTACTTCGCCAGATTTTTGCGGGACCGCAGCAATGCGGCTTGCCGCACGCACGGGTCCTGATGACGGCGCGGCCGCCGCGGATTCGTGCGCTGCGACACATTGATGACGTAGCGCGGGGCGTACTGTGACGAGGAGGAACCGGGAGCCAAGGTCATGGGAACCACGCTGTTTCGCTATATCGATCTGCCGATCGGCGATCGCGCGGCATTCGAACTGGTGTGCGCGCGACACGGTTTCGCGCCCGCGCATTTCGACATCAGCGCGAGCGCGGCACCGGATGAGCCGGCGCACGAGCGGGTCGTCACGGTGCGGCGCGGCAGCTGGTCACAGTCGTATCACGACCGCCACGGCCAGTGGGTCCGGCAGTTCGAGGCGGATCTGACTTGTCGTTTTTTCAAATAGAGAGACGGGGTGCGCGGGCGCTGCGCGCGGTTCACGTGTCGTCAGCGGATCACGCCAACACCAGCCGCACGCCGACCAGCGTCAGCGTCGCCGCGAGCAGATTGCGCAGCAGCGCGTCGGGCGCGCGCGACGCCAGAAAGCTGCCGATCGCGATGCCAGGCAGCGATCCCACCAGCAGCGATACCAGCATCGACCAGTCGACCGAGCCGAGCAGCCAGTGTCCGGCGCCAGCAAGCAAGGTCAGCGGCACCGCGTGCGCGATGTCGGAGCCGACGATGCGCGTCGTCGGCAGCATCGGATACAGCAGCAACAACACCGTCACGCCGATCGCGCCCGCGCCCACCGACGTCAACGACACCAGCACGCCGAGCACCGCGCCGGTCAGGATCGTCAGCCCGAGCGTGCGTGCCTGGCTCGGCGCGCGTTGCTTGCGTGCGCCGAGCGCCGCGAGCTGCGGACGGAACACCAGCGCAACCGCGGTAATCAGCAAGGCCGCACCGAGCACGACCTGGATCAGCCGGCTCGCGCCCGGCGTGTCCATCCCGTAGCGATGCAGCAGGATCAGCGTGATGGTCGCCGCGGGCACGCTGCCGGCCGCGAGGCGCAGCGTGACCTGCCAGTCGACCGAGCCCTTCAGGCCGTGCACCAGCGTGCCGGTTGCCTTGGTGGCGGCCGCGTACAGCAGGTCGGTCCCGACCGCGGTGGCAGGGTGCACCTTGAACAGCAGGACGAGGATCGGCGTCATCAGCGAGCCGCCGCCGACGCCCGTCAGCCCGACCAGAAATCCGACGAACAGGCCGGAGACGGAGTACAGCAGATCGATGTGGGGTAGAGCCATTTAGCGGACAGCTGACGCAGCGCGGGTGAAGGGTTGGGCGGCAAAGCCGGCGTGTGCGCCGGGGCGGGTGGGTGCCGCGGCGCGCGGTGCGCTGCACGGTCGTGTCGACCGTCGCCGGTGCGGCGAAAGGCGCTATTGTCGCAAAACTGCCGCGCCTGCGTGCGGCCGTTGCTCAGGGCGAGCGCGTCGCGGCATGCGCCGGGCCGTGTTCGGCGTGTGCGGCGCGGGTGTGTCGCATGGCGTGCGAGGTGGCGTTCACAGCGCGCGGCGGATTTCGACGACGCCGAACGCCGCGAGCGTAAAGCCGACCACGCGATCGATCGCGACGCGCAGCCTGCTGCCGATCGCGTGACGCGCGAGCGACACCGCGCTCACCAGACAACACCACCACGCGATCGAGCCGGCGAACACGCCGCCGACCGTCGTCAGCGCGATGGCCGGCGAGAACGCGCCGCGCGGCGCGAGTGTCGTGAACAGCGCCGCGAACATGATGACGGTCTGCGGATTGGTCAGCGTCAGCAGTAGTGCGCTCGCGTACGCACGCAGCGCGCCGGCGCGGCCGATCTGCGCGAGCTTGCCGTTGCCGTTGCCATTGCCGTCGGCGGGTTCAGCGGGCGGCTTCTGCAGCAGCGCTCGCACGCCGAGATACAGCAGGAACAGCCCCGCGAGCAGATGCAGCGGGCGGTCATACGCGAGCATGAATTGCGAAATGCCGACGAGGCCGAGCGCCGCGATCAGCCCGTAGGCCGCGTCGCCGCTCGCGATGCCGAGGCCGATCGCAAGTCCCGCTCGCGGGCCGCCGCTCAGCGTTCGGCGGATGCACAGCATGCCCATCGGGCCGACCGGCGCGGCGATCGCGAGGCCAACGCCGGCGGCGGTGAAAAACAGACTGGCGGTGGACATGGGCTGGTTCTCGAGCGGTTGTTTCGGGTGCGGCGGTCGCCTGCGGGCAGCGGGCGCACCCGCCAGCATAGCCAGACCGGAAATCGCGAGCAAGGGCGGGGTGGGTGAGACGCGCGGTTCGATGATCTTCTCAGCGGCAATGCCGCCTTTTATGTTGGACGGTGATATCGGAAAGATGCGCCTGAAAATGAGATAGCCAGAGCAATTGTGAATATCTGTCAAAGCAGCTTTGACTCAAATTAAACTCGTTGACCGTGACCCGTTTAAATGGTTTATTCGATGGGTGTTTTC
The DNA here is from genome assembly GCF_014397785.1 of Paraburkholderia podalyriae. GTDB lineage: Bacteria > Pseudomonadota > Gammaproteobacteria > Burkholderiales > Burkholderiaceae > Paraburkholderia > Paraburkholderia podalyriae. Next base: position 25,629 of record NZ_VZQQ01000006.1, on the reverse strand, counting down.
TGGAAAATCAGAAGAGGTCAAATGGGACAACAGAAACAAGGTGATACCGTGGGCAAAGAAGAGTGCGAGCTTGCCGCATCACCTATTCAATATACTCAAACTTCCCACCAATGCCGTCCGCAATGGCGCTGAACGCCGAAACCGGCGAATGGTTTCCGTTCGATCGGCTGAAGTCGTATTCAAACGGTTACGACATGGCCGAAGCGCTGGGTTACGCATGGGCGTGTAATTGTCGCGAGCACAAGGCAGCGTCAGCGCTGACGCCGAAGGTTGGCACTCACGACGAGTATTACGTGCTCAAAGATAGCAACGGTCAACCGCTCGCTAATGTGCGTTACCGGATCGTCGTTGACGATGAGCGGGTGATAGCTGGAACCACAAGCAATACCGGACACACCGTGCGCGTAGTTGCGCGTGGAACAGCTAGTCTTAAACTTCAATTGGAGAAGTAGGAATGCCGGACAGTACGGATTGGCTAACGATTCACGACACCGCATGTACGAGCACAAACCCGGATTCATGCGTTGAAGTTAGGATTGCAGCGAACCTGTTGTCGTGGAATATTCCAGACAACAATTTCGGCGACAAGTTGCCTGTCATTTCCTCGTCCTCGCGAGCGTTGGGCGGGAAGATTCTCTACCATCTGACTATCCAAGCCACAGTGAAAAGTCGTCGAACAGATTCGGTTTTCGGGCGAACCCTATCGATCAGGAGCAGCCGTCCGAGCGACACAATACAGATTTCGGGTCCGACCGATTTAGATGGTTGCGCGACGGTGATTCTAGAATCGCGCGAATCAGGAGACTTGACACTTACGGTAGCCGACGAAGATATAACGGCGGTTCCTCTGCGCATAACGCTGGCGCAAGCATGGTACGAAACTGGTTTTGAGGTTACGCATTACATCATTGCAGACGAACGTGATGCGCACGGCCCAATGGCTCAGGCGCCTGGCGTGTCCGGAAGTCATCGGCAAGACTTCCTATATGGTGCAGCCGGCGTACCAATGCAGGGAACAGGCGAGACCCTGGATCATCGTTTCGTCCGGTGGAATGGCGGCGGCGGATGGCATAAAAATGCAGCCGGACATCCGGATATCCTTAACAAGCCTGCACAAGCGCGCCTCAGTGAAACTGACGCCGCACATGGTTGCTTTGCTGATGTAGTGGCGAATCGTTCGATAGCTATTGATCCTACCGTTATTCCCGGGCGCTCGCGGGTTTATATTGCCTCTAGCGACGGTAGACGAGTAGTTGGCGAGCGATCTGCCGATGATACGAGCGGTGGCATTCGCGGCGCACATATCGACCACTTCAGTGGTCCCGGAAGCGCAGCGACGCGCGCATGGCAAGGATCGGGAGGGGATCTCCAGAACGCCCGTGTCAAATTCCTGGGCTATTAAATGAAAAAAGCTTTTTTTCTCTTGTTGTTTTTTCCGTTTGTCTCCTTTGCGCTAGATGGGACGGGGTCGGTCGATTTTTATTCGACAATCATTCCGCTATTGAATAAAAACGCAGTCTTGAGAGAGCTGGTGCTTTGCAACTTCGATATCGTTGGCGATCCAATGGGGACGCGAATCGGCGACATTCAATCGAAGGCGCTAGGAGGAGATCGAATTGGGCCTTACTCAATGTGGGCAAATTGGCACGGGAATTCAGGTGTAAAGCCGGTGATTCTCACTATCAATACGCACACTGATTTTGTCGACGCGCACGGAAGGAAGGTGGGAGGCGATTTGCAAAAGGCGGTTCGCATTGAAGAATACATCGAGAGCGTAACGATAGAGCCGCCGGAAAAAGACCAGTCGGAATCTGTGCCCGGTGGACTAAAGCACAGTATCGAGCCACAGACGTGCTCGGCAAAAAACGGCCAACGCGGCAGATAGCGCGATGCTGCCTCGTTCAGGCGGGGCTCCGCGCAGCCGGGTCACGCAAACCAGCACCGCCATTGAGAAATAGAGTTATGGCTAAACGACGTTTAGCGCAGGCACTCAGCGCCTGGTTGTTCTGTACCTTGCTGGTTCCGATCGCCTACGCAGAAGGGGCGATTAGCTTCACCGATAACATCATGCCGATGCTGAAGGATCGTCCGCAATTCAAGGAATTTATATTGCAATCGTTTTCGGTCACAGATACCGGGTGGGGAGTACGAGTAGATAGTCTGACAATGCCCCATATGGGCGGCGCGCGAATGGGGCCATACAGGTTCCAGGCTATCTGGCATAGTCCGCAAGGCGACACTCCCGTTACCCTTGTAATCGATACTAAAACAGAGTTTTTTGATAGCCACCGTCGGCAAATAACCGGCAGTGATCTACGCAGAACCACTTCAATTACGGAAACACTGGACTGTATCGAAGTCGAGCCACCCGAAGCACAATAGCTTCGAAGCTTCGAACCGTACTACTGCAATAGTCGCCCCGTTTCGCTGTGCTTTCCATTTGAGCGTCAAGCGTGGGAAGCATGAGCGCCCGCAGGTGCGCTTCGTTGATGCGTGGCCGGGATACGTTCAATTCAGATGAATTTGCGGAAAAGTAGATTTGGTAATCTGATGAAAAAAATTATTTTATCCGTTTTTTTTGTATTCTCTTTTGCCATGTCGCGGCAAGTGATCGCTTGTACCGTATCAGAAGATTTGACCGAAAGCGTTCCACTGAACTACCAGGGAATTCCAAATTCCTACCGTCTAAAAATGGTGGGCATGGTATTGAATGCCCGGCAATGGCCCGATGTTGAGATTCAAGCCCAAATCGTCGCAAACGCTTACGTTGGGGAAACCAATGCTAAATAACTGGCAGAATCGCGGGGTAAGCAACTAAAAGAATTTTTGATTCAACTTCGTATAAAACCGCAATATATATATGTTGATACTCATCTGGAGACGTTGCCTTATCCAGAAGATAGTACTGGGCGCAGTGGATATTTACAGCTTAGCGTGGGTCTCATGCCGTTATGCAAGGGTGGCTGCCAGCGACTGTGCGACGATCCGCGCGTGACGCCGACAAGCAAGGCAATCAAATAATCGAAGTCGAGCCAGCGAAGCACAGCTTCCAGGTAACAAGGCGACCTGGAATGACAGCCTGGACGCGGCGGGGGAAGCCTGTTACGCTGCGTCCGCTTCCAATCCGATACCAGGGGCGACGCATTATTACAGCCCTGATGCGCAGGCCCAGCTACATAAAAAAATCCGAAGATGTATCCAGCGGTGCCCCGCTTTCTTACACCGGATGCTATACAAGTCCCAAATCCTTCAGGGGTTTTCGAACATGACCTCAAGTTTTACAAGAACGTGCGCTAGCATCATTCTGCCGTGTTTGGCTACTGTCAGCTACGCTCTCCCTTTGGCGGCATATGGTCCAGATAAGCCTGTCAATGATCTGCATCGAGGTCCCGCTGGATGGGCGATATCCATGAAATGCAAGCACAACGGAGCGTCCGATGATTGTGTTGTCTCTGCGTTAAAAAACGGAAAACCAACACAGACAATCATCAAGACATCAGTCCGACCGGGAATTCAATGGTACGGAGACATCGCAATGATGCGGTTCCCTTGTGGTACTGGCTGCCGCAACGATATGTTTTTCAGTCCGCCGAACAAGGTTGACGGGCATGAGTTAGTCGCGCAAGACGCGATTGACATCAAGCGCCGTCTGGTTGTTAGTGTGGCGTCTAACCCGCTCGAGGTTTTTAGACTTTTTGCGGGCAAGGCACCTGTGGCAACACTGCACCTTGCGACTTCGTACACTCGACCGGACGTTGAAAGACTTCGCTGGGAACGTGATCGCCTCGATGTCTGGTATCGAGACGATTCGGGGGCGTTGAAACGAGCGTCGGTCGCAATTCCGCGAAACTAATCTGCCGGCTCGCGATGGCTGCTAAAGACGTCGCGATCAACCATAATTCCCCCCACCCCCAACCCAGAATCCACTGCGCCGATGTGGCAAATCGATCAGGTGACACTGCGCTTGTTCATCGCCGTATGCGAGGAAGGCACGATCGCGCGCGCGGCCGAGCGCGAGTTCATCGCGCCGTCGGCGGTCAGCAAGCGACTCGCCGATCTCGAAGCGCTTGTCGATGTCGCGTTGCTGTCGCGCAGCCAGCGCGGCGTGCGCACGACCGCCGCCGGCGAAGCGCTGTTGCGCCACGCGCGGCTCATCATGCGCGGCCACGAACGCCTGCAGGCCGAACTCAGCGAATATGCAGCCGGCGCGCGTGGGCATGTGCGCGTGCTCGCCAACGTGTCGTCGATGGTGGAGTTTTTGCCCGAGGCGTTGTCGGCGTTTTTGCGGGCGAATCCGGCGATTCGGGTCGACGTCGAGGAGCGCGTTAGCGCTGACATCGTGCGTGGGCTCGAAGAGGGCGTCGCCGATCTGGGCATCTGCCGCGACACGGTGCCGCTCGGCAGTCTCGACACGTTGCCGTATCGCGCCGACCATCTCGCGCTGATCGTGCCGCGTGCGCATCCGCTCGCGGGCGAGACGCAGATCGGCTTCGAGCAGACGCTGTCGTTCGATCATCTGGGCCTCGCATCGAATGCGTCGGTCAACGCGCTGATGCAGCGCATCGCGCTGGAGAAGGGCAGCGAGTTGAATTACCGCACCTATGTGTCGACGTTCGATGCCGCATATCGCTTCATCCAGGCGGGTCTCGCGGTCGCGATCCTGCCGCGTGAGGCACTCCCGCGCCATGCCGCCGACGAATACGGCATCGTCGCCGTGCCGTTGCGCGACGCGTGGGCCGAGCGGCGCTTCGTGATCTGCATGCGCGATCGCGCGGCGTTGACGCTGGCGGCCACGCGTTTGCTCGAGCATCTGCTGGGCATGATGTAGGACGGGCGACGCGCGTCGTCACCCGCGCCTTCGCCACGTCCCCAGACAAACCCCTAGGCATTTCACCCAGGCAAGCGTCAAAGCCCGCCTCATCGGCCTGAGCGGCCATCGCGAGCGGCGATGGTGTGCGTCGTCAAAGCAGACTTTGCCGCGCCCCAGCACGCGGGCACGCTGTGATCCAGTTAGCGCATCACTTCTATCCAACGGGCCGCCCTGGCCCGCGTCCACGATCAGGATTCAAACCGATGAATGACACCCGCGAGCGCGTCGTCGTGACCGAAGTCGGTCTGCGCGACGGTCTGCAAAGCATTGCCCGCATCATGTCCACCGACGACAAGCGGCGCTGGATCGACGCCGCCTACGCGGCCGGCGTGCGCCACATGGAAGTCGCGTCGTTCGTGCCGGCGAAGCTGCTGCCGCAGATGGCCGATGCCGCCGACGTAGTCGCGCACGCCCTCAGCTACGACGATCTGAGCGTGACCGCGCTCGTGCCGAATCTGAAGGGCGCGCAGCGCGCGCTCGACGCCGGCGTGCAGCGCATCGTCGCGCCGATTTCGGTGAGCGCCGCGCATAGCGCCGCGAACGTGCGCAAGACACCCGCGCAGATGATCGACGCGTTCGCCGCGATGCGCGCGCTGATCGATGGCGCGTCCTCGACAACTGGGCGCCGCGTCGAGTTGATCGCCGGTTTGTCGACGGTGTTCGGCTGCACGCTGCAGGGCGCGGTGCCCTACGCGGATATCGCCGCGATCGCGCGCGCCGCGGTGCAGGCCGGCGCCGACGTGATCGCGCTCGGCGACACGACCGGCGAAGCGACCCCGCGCCAGGTCGCCGAGGTCATCGAACTGGTGCGCGGCGTCGCCGGCGACAGGCTGCGCTCGCTGCATTTCCACGACACGCGCGGCCTCGGTCTGGCCAACACGCTGGTCGCGCTGCGTCACGGCATCCGCGAGTTCGACGCGTCGCTGGCCGGTCTCGGCGGCTGTCCGCATGCACCGGGCGCGACCGGTAACGTCAATACCGAAGACCTCGTGTTCATGCTCGAGAGCATGGGCTACGACACCGGTATCGACCTCACGCGGCTGCTCGCATCGCGCGCGGTGCTGGCGCAAGCGCTGCCGGGTGAGCCGCTGTACGGCTATCTCGCGCGAGCGGGATTGCCGAAGCAGTTCGCGCACGCGCAAGCGGGTGCGCGCGAATCCGACGAGTACTCCGAATCTTTGCGTCGTTCCCATTCTTCCGTTCCGCAGGTGCCGCAATGACTCCGCATTCTTCCACCACCTCCGCTTCGTCTTCGTCGTCAACGTCTTCGCGGCAGCCGGGCGCGTTGCCGCTCGCGGGCATCCGCGTGATCGAGTTGTCGCATATGGTGATGGGTCCGACCTGCGGCATGATTCTCGGCGATCTCGGCGCCGAAGTGATCAAGGTCGAGCCGCCGCGCGGCGACAGCACTCGCCGGCTGCTCGGCACCGGCGCGGGCTTTTTCCGGACCTTCAATCGCAACAAGAAGAGCGTCGCGCTCGATCTCGACAGCGAAGCCGGTCTCGCCGCGCTGAAGCAACTCGTCGATAGCGCCGACGTATTCGTCGAAAACTTCAAGCCCGGCCGCATGGCGAGTCTCGGCCTCGATTACGCGACGCTGCGCGAGCGTAACCCGAAGCTGATCTATGTGTCGCACAAGGGCTTTCTCAATGGTCCTTACGAACATCGTCTCGCGCTCGACGAAGTCGTGCAGATGATGGCGGGGCTCGCGTACATGACCGGGCCGGTGGGCCGTCCGCTGCGCGCGGGCAGCTCGGTCAACGACATCATGGGCGGCATGTTCGGCGCGATCGGCGTGCTGGCGGCGCTGCACGAGCGGCACGCGAGCGGCCGCGGCAAGGAGGTGCAGAGCGCGCTGTTCGAGAACTGCGTGCTGCTCTGCGCGCAGCACATGCAGCAGTTCGCGGCGACCGGCGTGGCCGCCGCGCCGATGCCGGAGCGCATCAGCGCCTGGGCCGTCTACGACGTGTTCACGCTCGCGCACGGCGAGCAGATGTTCATCGCCGCGACGGGCGACGCGCAGTGGCGCGCGCTGTGCGCGATTCTCGAACGCGACGATCTGCTCGCCGATGCGCGCCTCGCGACCAACAACGACCGCGTGCTCGCGCGCGGCTGGCTGCTGCAGACGCTCGGCGAAAGCCTGAGCCGTCTCGACGGCGCGACGCTCGTGCCGCTGTTCGAGCGGAATCACATTCCGTTCGCGTCGATCACGAAGCCCGAAGAACTGTTCGAGGATCCGCACCTGAACGCGAGCGGCGGCCTCGTGCCGCTGACGCTCGAGGACGGCAGCGAAACCGCGATGCCGTTGCTGCCGATTTCGATCGACGGTGCACGTCTTGGGCCCCGTCGGCCCATCGCGAGAATCGGCGAGCACACCGTCGACGTGCTGCGCGAACTCGGCTTTGACGACGCGCGGATCGCGGAGCTAGGCGGCGACATGCAAGCGCGGCCGCGCGCGGCCGCGTGAGCGTCGTGCCGCGCTGCATTCGCTCGAACCGGCAATAGACCAAAAATTCTGGAGACAGACGATGAAATCGTCGAATCAGGCGGTATACGCATCGGCGCTCGGCGACGCCGGTGCGCTGGGTGACTCACGCACGGACGCGGGCGCCGATGCGGCAGGCTCGGGCCGCGCCGGCGCGATCGCGCTCGACGGCGCGCGCATTTCCGCGCGGCTCGACCGGCTACCCGCGACTCGCACGATCTGGCAGCTCGTGATGCTGCTGAGCTTCGGCATGTTCTTCGAACTCTACGACCTGATGTACTCCGGCTATATCGCGCCGGGACTCGTGCACAGCGGGCTGCTGACGGCCACGACGCGCGGCCTGTTCGGCACGAGCGGCGTCGCGAGTTTCATCGCCGCGCTGTTCGCGGGACTTTTCATCGGCACGGCGGCCTGCGGCTTTCTCGCCGACCGCTTCGGCCGGCGCGCGATATTCACCTGGTCGCTGCTGTGGTACACGGCCGCCAACATCGTGATGGCGTTCCAGCACACGGCGCTCGGCTTGAACTGCTGGCGCTTTATCGCGGGAATCGGCATCGGCGTCGAGATCGTCACGATCGGCACATATATTTCCGAACTCGTGCCGAAGCACATTCGCGGCCGCGCTTCGGCGTGCTCGCAAGCAGTCGGCTTCTGCGCGGTGCCGATCGTCGCGTTCCTGTCGTATCGGCTGGTGCCGCAGCACGTGTTCGGCCTCGACGGCTGGCGTGTGGTCGTGCTGATCGGCGCGCTCGGCGCGATCGTGGTGTGGTGGATTCGCCGTGGCTTGCCGGAGAGCCCGCGCTGGCTCGCGCAAAAAGGCCGCCTCGACGAAGCCGACGCGGTGATGACGCGTCTCGAAGCACGCGTCGCGCGCGAATATCAGCGCCAATGCGGCCTGCCGTTGCCCGAGCCCGCGCGGCCCGAACCGGTGCGCGCGCGGGCGGCGTTTCGCGATCTGCTGGTGCCGCCGTATCGCAAGCGCACGCTGATGCTGATCATCTTTCACGTGTTCCAGACGATGGGCTACTACGGCTTCGCGAACTGGATTCCGACGCTGCTGATCAAGCAGGGCATCACGGTGACGACGAGTCTGATGTACGCGAGCATCATCGCGATCGCGGCACCGCTCGGGCCGTTGCTCGGGTTGCTGATCGCCGATCGCTTCGAGCGCAAGACCGTCATCATCTGCATGGCGGCGGTCAACGTCGTATGCGGAGTTGCGTTCAGCCAGGCGCGTGAGACGGTGCTGCTGGTGAGTCTCGGCGTGTGCCTCGTGCTCGCCGGCAACATCATTTCATATAGCTATCACGCGTACCAGGCGGAACTGTTTCCGACCGGCATCCGGGCGCGCGCGGTCGGCTTCGTTTATTCGTGGAGCCGGATTTCGGCGATGTTCTCGGCGTTCGTGATTGCCGCCTGCCTCGGTCGCTTCGGCGTGAACGGCGTGTTTATGTTCATCTCCGGCGCGATGGCGATCGTGATGGTCGCGATCGGTACGCTGGGACCGAAGACGCGCGATGTCGCGCTCGAGGATATTTCGAAGTAGCCAGGATTCGAAGCAGCTAGGAGTCCCGGCGGGTCTCGTCGTTGCTCGACAGCCGGTCCGATACGTTGCCGAGCAGGAGCGCGAGCAGCACCATGCCGATCATCGCGAACAGCAGCCCGCCGATTATCGTGGCAAGTATCAGCGTGGCCCATGAAATGCCGTTCATGTGTGCGGTTCCAGCGCGTTTGTCGGGGGCATCGTAAACCGTTCAAGCTTGACTTCTCTGTGCGCTTGCCCGCCGTAAACCTGTCAGTCGACGCCGAATTCTCGCCGGATCGTGCCATTGCGCGGCGCATTCTGATCGGGCGTCATCATCGTTGCCTAAGGCGATGGCGGACTTCGTCCGCTATGCGCAACCCGCCTGGCGGAAACTTCATAGCGCATTTCCGCAACCGGGTTGGCGGAATGGGACCCGGTCCATCCGACATATTCCGCCATTCGCCCGCCTATTGCGGGGCACGCTAAAGTCGTCCGATATCGATGTTTCAAGTTTGAAACGTCAATCGCCGCGTTTATATTCCAGATGGCAATAAAAAATGGATTAAATAATTTTTTCAGGCGCGTCGAATGCTTATTTGGACGCCGGAAGGATCAGTTGGACCGCGCTGCCGGCACTGTCAGTGAAAGTTTTCGATCAGGCCCGAGTATGCCGGGGAGGACGGGGGTGACTTCGACTCATCGAACCGGCGTTCTCGCAAAAAATAACTTTCAAAATACGCGCCAGCGGGTGGATAAGGCGAAGGGACGCCGTTTTTCGAGTGCCCCGCAGTGTGCGGTGGCGTACGCATTCAATTCCCGAATTGCATTAAGCTTCGCGAGTGCATATTCAACCATATGCGGATAGACGATTAATCCATTCAAAAGGCGGTCATTCGGTATTGCGCCGAATTGCACTGGCCGATCACGTAGTCATAGTGCCAATATGTCTGCACTTTCGGACACGGCGGCGGAGTGCTGGAGGCCGTCGCTATGATGCACTGCGCGGAGTTCGCATTGTGCGTGATCGTAAAAGGTGTAGTAGATCGTTTTCTGTCGAGAGGATGACTATGACCTGCGCGAGTCTCGAGTCTGCAATGCTGCGCTGGGTGCATGCGCCGAACAAGGGCGTGCGTCGTGTGGCGATTCTGATGTTCAACGACTGCTCGCTGCAGGGGGCGGGAGTTATCGCCGAGGTGTTTCAGGCTGCCAACGAACTTGCCACTTCCGGTTCGGGCGCGTGGCTCTACGACGTGTCGTTCCTGTCCGCCGACGGCGGCATGGTGACTTCATCGTCGGGTTTGCGCGTATGGACCGACGGCCTCGACGCGCGCCATTACGGCGGCTTCGACGCGCTCTATGTGGCGGGCGGCAAGGGCGCCGCATCGGCGGCGCGCGATGAGCGGCTGCTCGGGTGGCTGCGGCGCGTACGTCGCAACACCGCGATGATCCGACCGATCGCCGAAGGGCGCTCGGTGCTCGATGCGGCGTCCCTGCCCGAGGACAAGGACGCGAGCAGCGCGCGCCAGCCAACCCTGGCCACGAATGGCGGGCGCGCGGCGGAGCAGGGCGTCGTCGAAGTCAGCGACCGGCTCGAATCGATGCGCAGCGCGCTCGCGATGATCAAGCGCGATCTCGGCAACGCGACCGCACGCTCGGCTGCCGAACGGCTGCTGTCCGACTCGTCGACGAACCTCGCGCCGTTGCTCGGCGAAGACGGCGGCATGAGTCCTGGCGACAAGGTTCGCGCGGCGGCGCGCTGGCTGCAGGAAAACTGCCAGCAGGCGATTTCGATTGCGGATGCCGCGCAGTTCGCGGCGATGAGCGAGCGCAACTTTCTGCGCCGCTTCAAGTTGGAAATGGGTATCACGCCGTCGAGTTTCCTGCTGCACGAGCGCCTCGCGGTGACGTGCAGCCTGTTGACCGAATCGGAATTGCCGGTCGACAAGATCGCCCGCCGCACCGGGATGGGCAACGGCGACCGGCTCGCGAAAGTGTTTCGCAAGCGGATGAGGATTTCGCCGACTGAGTTCAGGATTCAAAGCCGCCGCATGGCGGGCGAGTAGCGCATACGGGGCCAATCAGGCAGCCGCGCAGCACAGGCGGAGGCCGGGCCCGTTGTTTGTCGTACCGTGCAGAACGATGAGGATGCCCGATATGTTGACGCAGGCAGGTGTGAGCGCCCGATCCGTCGAGCCGAACGGCGCAAGCGCCGGGGTGGCTGGCGCGCGCTGCGCGCACATCGTCCCCGTCATTCTCGCGGGCGGCTCGGGCACGCGGCTTTGGCCGGTGTCGCGCGAAAACTTTCCGAAGCAGCTGATCGACGTGGTCGGCTCCGACTCGCTGCTGCAGGCGACTGCGCGGCGGCTCGATGGCTTCCCCGCGGGCTGGAGCGTCGACGCATCGCCGATCGTCGTGTGCGGCGAGGAGCATCGTTTCGTGATCGCCGAACAACTGCACGAGAACGGCGTCGACGCGCGTCTGATCGTCGAGCCCGCGCGCCGCGACACGGCGCCCGCGCTGACGCTTGCGGCATCGCTCGCGTGCGCGGGCGGCGACGACGCAATCCTGATCGTGATGCCGGCCGACCACGCGATCGCCGACGTGCCCGCGCTGCAGCGCGCGCTCGTGTGCGCGGCGCATCACGCGAGCGAGGGCGCGATCGCGACGCTCGGCGTGCCGCCGACGCGTCCCGACACCGGCTTCGGCTATATCCGCATCGGCGCGGCATTGGCCGCCGGGGGCCATGCGATCGACGGTTTCGTCGAGAAGCCCGCCGAGGAAATCGCGACGCAGTACGTTGCGGCGGGCACCTACTGGTGGAACAGCGGCATCTTCATCGTGCGCGCGCGCGTGTGGCTCGACACGCTCGCGTCTCTGCGGCCCGACATGCATGCGCCGTGCGCAAGCGCGTTCGCGAGCGGCCGCCAGGACGGCGACGTGTTCCGGCCGTCGCACGACGGCTTCCTCGACGTGCCCGCCGATTCGATCGATTACGCCGTGATGGAGCGTCTGGCCGAGGAGCCGTCGGCCCAGGGCGACAGCGCGAGCAAGCTCGAAACGCCAGCCGCGGCACCGACCGATGCGCAGGCTCAAAGCCCGGCCGCGGCCATGCCCGCCGGTGTCGTGGTCCCACTCGAAGCCGGCTGGTCCGACCTCGGCTCGTGGGACGCGGTATGGGCCGCAATGGAGAAGGACCCGAATGGCAACGCCGGCCGCGGCCGCGTGACGTTCGAAGGCGCGGTGTCCTGCTATGCGCATTCGGAAGGGCGGCTGGTCGCGTGCGTCGGCACCGCGAACGTCGTCGTGGTCGAGACCGCCGACGCGGTGCTGGTGGTGGATCGCTCGCACGTGCAGGACGTTAAGGGGCTGGTGTCGCGCATCAAGGCGCAGCACGCGCCGGAGGCCGACGCGCATCGCAAGGTGCGGCGCCCGTGGGGCTTCTACGACTCGATCGATCGCGGCGAGCGCTTCCAGGTCAAGCGCATCGTCGTGACGCCTGGCGCACAGCTGTCGCTGCAACTGCATCATCACCGCGCCGAGCATTGGGTGGTGGTGCGCGGCACCGCGCTCGTCACGCGCGGCGAAGAGCAGTTCCTGCTCAGCGAAAACGAATCGACTTACATTCCGCTCGGCACACGTCACCGGCTGGAAAACCCCGGCAAGGTGCCGCTCGAAATCATTGAAATCCAGTCGGGTACCTATCTCGGCGAAGACGACATCGTGAGGTTCAACGACAACTACGGCCGCTGCCCTTAGGCAGCCCATGCACGCCCCATTTGCGAACAGGAACGGCAGAACGAGGTAAGTGAAATGCGCAAGTTTCAGGATCTGCTGGCGCGGATTTTCGATGTCGCTTTGGTATTGACGGGTGCGACCGTGGCGTCGCGCATCCGCTTTGACTATCTCGGCCAGTCGGGTTTCTACTGGGCGCTGGCGATGTTTTCGGCTGCGTTCGCGCTCGCTATCTTCCCCGCTTTCGGCGTCTACGAATCGTGGCGCGGCCGCTCGAAGCTCGGGCTCGCCGGTCAGGTGTCGCTCGCGTGGCTGATCGTGCAGGCCTGCGCGCTGGTGCTGATGTACTCGCTGCATCGCATCGACATCGTGTCACGGTTGTGGTTCTCGTACTGGACCGCGACGACGGGCGGTCTGCTGATCTCGAGCCGGGTGATCACGCACGCGCTGCTGGCGCGGGCGCGCGGCGCGGGCATGAACCTGCATCAGGTCGCGATCGTCGGCAGCGGTTCGCAGTGCGATGCGATACTGCGCCGCATCGAGTCGGCGCCGGGCGCGGGTTTTCGCGCGACCGCCGTCTACAACACGCGCCCGGACGACTCCGGCGTGACGAATCCGCGCGTGCCGGTGTTCGATCGCGTCGATCTGCTGGCGGACTACATTCGCACCAACGACGTGCACGAGTTATGGCTGATGCTTTCGCTGTCCGAGGAGCCGCTGATCTGCGCGCTGATCGACGAGTTTCGCGATGACCTCGTGAATATCCGTTTCATGCCGGACGTGCGCAGCCATGCGCTGTTCGAAGGCAGTGGCGTCGTCGATCTGCTCGGCGTGCCGGCGATCAATCTGGTCGCGTCGCCGCTGTCGGCCAACGCGATGCTGAAGAAGGAAATTTTCGACCGGCTGTTCGCGGCGGTCGCGCTTTTCGCCCTCGCGCCACTGCTGATTGGCATCGCGATCGCGGTCAAGCTGTCCTCGCGCGGACCGGTGCTGTTCAAGCAGAAGCGCAAGGGCGCGGACGGCCGTGTGTTTACGATCTACAAGTTCCGCTCGATGCGCGTGCATACCGAAGCGAAGGGCACCTTGAGCCAGGCGACGCGCAACGACAAGCGCGTGACGAAGGTGGGCGCGTTCCTGCGTCGCACGAGCTTCGACGAGCTGCCGCAATTTTTCAACGTGTTGCGTGGCGACATGTCGGTCGTAGGACCGCGTCCCCATGCGCTCGAGCACGACGACCTCTATCAGAAGGTGGTCGCGGGCTATATCAATCGCTACCGGATCAAACCGGGAATCACGGGCTGGGCTCAAATCAACGGCTTCCGTGGCGAGACCGACCGCATCGAGAAGATGGAGCGCCGCGTCGAACATGACCTGTACTACCTGGGTCACTGGTCGTTCGCACTCGACATGCGGATCATCGGCGCGACGATTGTCGCCGGACTGGTGCATCGAAACGCTTACTAGAAGTCGATAACAACGCCTCGGGGCGAAGGAGGAAAGATCATGAGCTCGCTTGGTTTTCGCACAGGAAGTCTTGTGGTTTTCATTACAGCAGCACTGCTTTCCGGATGCTCGATCGTACCGGGACAACGGATGATCACGCCGGCCACGATTCAGGACACGGGGGGCGAATTCAGTACCGAAGCTGCGCAGCAGAAGCAGATTCCGATTACCGATATCAATCTGGAACTGCTGAAGAAGATGAGCGCCGACCAGAAGGCCTCGGTGCTGCCGCCGGGGACGACGTCGCTGTTCGGCAAGCCGGCCGTCTACCGGGCCGGCCCGGGCGACGTGCTGCAGATCGTCGTGTGGGATCACCCGGAACTCGCTGCCGCGCTCGGCCAGCCGCCGAGCAACTCGCGCATCTCCGATGCGATGCCGGGCTTTCTGATCGACGAGAAAGGCGACATCCAGTTTCCGTATGCGGGCAACCTGCACGTCGCGGGCAAGGACGCCGCGACGATCCAGCGCGAGCTGTATGCGCGGCTGAGCAAGGTCTATCAGAAGCCTGAAGTGACGGTGCGCGTCGCGTCGTTCCGTAACGCGACGGTGTATATCGACGGCGAAGTGCGCACGCCGGGCACGCAATCGATCAACGACATTCCGATGTCGCTGACCAACGCGATCGGTTTGAGCGGCGGCTTCACGACGACCGCGGATCGCAGCCGCGTCGATCTGATCCGCAACGGCACGACCTATTCATTGAACATCGACGACCTCGTCAAGCGCGGCCACAATCCGTCGGATATCTATCTGCAGCCCGGCGATACCGTGCGCGTGAACGCGCGCGAAGACAGCGGCGTCTACGTGATGGGCGAAGTCAACAAGCCGGCCACCGTGCTGCCGTTGCGCAACGGCTCGCTGACGCTGTCGCAGGCGATCTCCGACGGCGGCAGCTTCGACTCGAACACGGCGGCGGGGCAGCAACTGTTCGTGATCCGCGATTCGACCAGCCAGTCGCCACAGATCTATCACCTCGATGCGACCTCGCCGGTGGCGATGCTGCTCGCGAACCAGTTCGAGCTGCAGCCGAAGGACATCGTGTACGTCGGTCAGGGCGGTCTGGTTCGCTTCAACCGTGTGCTGAACCTGCTGTTGCCTGCGATCAACGCGGCGGTGACGGGAGTCGTCGTGTCGAAGTGACGCATGCGTGACGCGATATCTGAACCGGCAGGCCTTGTTGGGTGAAAACATGGCAATCAATTACGAAAACCGTTACGCCGGCGTGTATGAACCGGGGCAGTCGCACCTGTCGGACTACGTGCGCACGATCGTGCGCGGTTGGCGCACCATCGTGACGGTGACGCTGATCGCGCTCGCGCTCGGTTGCGCGTACGCGTTCCTCACGCCGCCGGTCTATCGCTCGGACGTGCTGTTTCGCGTCGAGGACAGAACGGCGAACGCGGCCAACGTCAATGCGAACGGCCGGGATGCGGGCTCGCCGCTTCCCGGCGCGTACGATTCGAAGCCGTCGACCGCGGCGCAGATCGAGCTGCTGAAGTCTCGTCTCGTCACCGAAGAAGCGGTTCGTGCGCTGCATCTCGACATCACGGCGAAACCGCGGTATCTGCCGGTGATCGGTAGCAGGATCGCGGGACTCGTGAACGGGCACTGGTGGTTCCGGGTGCCGTCGTTCGTCGACCTGCGCGGCTTCGCGTGGGGCAACGAGAGCATCGCGGTGTCGCGCTTCGACACGTCGAAGGACTTGTATGGCGAGACCTTCACGCTGGTCGCGGGCGCCGGCAACACCTACATGCTGCGCGATCCTCACGGCAGCGCGATTCTGTCGGGGCGGGTCGGCGAGACCGTGCAGACCGATACCGCGGTCGGCCCGATCACGCTGCACGTCGACACACTGGTCGGGACGCCCGGCTCGCGTTTCGAGCTGACGCGCGCGTCGACGCTCGGCACGGTGGAGCGTTTGGCGAAGACGATGGTCGTGCAGGAAGCGGCGGAGGACTCCGGCGTGATCCGGGTGAGCCTCGAAGGCGCCGACCCGGCGCTGACCGCGGCGATCGTCAACAACGTGGCGCGTCAGTTCGTGCGGCAGGATCTCGCGAGCCGTTCGACCGAGTCCGAGCACACGCTCGCGTTTCTCGAGCAGCAACTGCCCGACGCGCGCAAGGCGCTCGACGACGCGGAAGAGCGCTACGGCAAATTCCGCAATACGCATGGCACCGTCGATCTCGGCGAAGAAAGCAAACTACTGCTGCAGCAGATCGTCGACAACAAGACCAAGCTGCTCGATCTGCAGCAGCAGCGCGCGGACATGTTGCAGCATTTCACGCCGAACCATCCGATGGTCGCCGCGCTCGATGCGCAGATCGCCGCGTTGCAGGGCGCGCAGAGCACGATGAACCGCAGCGTCTCGACGATGCCCGACACCGAGCAGACCGCGCTGCGTCTGCAGCGTGACGTGCACGTGAACACCGAGCTGTACACGAACCTGCTCAACGGCGTGCAGCGACTGCGGGTGGCGCAGGCCGGCCAGGTTGGCGGCGTGCGCGTGGTGGACTTCGCCGAAACGCCCGACGATCCCGTGCGGCCGAGGCGCATGCTCGTGATCCTGATCTCGCTCGGCGGGGGCCTCGGGCTCGGCTTGCTGCTGATCTTTCTGCGGCGCGCGATGCGCGGCGGCGTGGAGCGCCCGGACGAACTCGAGGGGATGCTCGGCGTGCCGGTATTCGCGGTGGTGCCGCGCAGCCAGACGCAATTGCGGCTGCAGGAGAAGGTGTCGCTGCGCCAGCTCGGGCAGCATGTGCTCGCGCAGCAGGCGCCCGAGGATATCGCGGTGGAAGGCGTGCGCAACCTGCGCACCTCGTTGCAGTTGTCGCTCGATCACGCGGCCAACAACGTCGTGATGATCACCGGCTCGCGGCCCGATGCGGGCAAGTCGTTCCTGTCGGTGAATCTGGCGACGCTGGTCGCGTCGGCGCACAAGCGGGTGCTGATCATCGACGGCGACATGCGGCGCGGCGACGTGCATTCGCATTTCGGCGTCAGCCATCGGCCGGGATTGTCCGACGTGCTGTGCGGCGGCGATCTCGACGCGATGATCCAGCGCGACGTGCTGCCCGGCCTCGACGTGCTCGCGAAGGGCACGCTGCCCACGCACCCGGCCGAGCTGCTGATGAGCAAACGCTTCGAAGCGATGCTGGAGGTGCTGAAGCCGCAATACGACGTCGTGATCATCGACACCCCGCCGGTGCTCGCCGTGACCGACTCGACGCTGATCGGCAAATACGCGGCGACGACGCTGCTCGTCGTGCGGCATGGACGTCAGCCGCTGCACGAGATCATCGAAACCGCGAAACGGCTGCGTAACGGCGGCGTCGGCCTGCGCGGCGTGCTGCTCACCGACGTGCCGCAGGAAGCCGCGTTCCTCGGCTCGGGGTATCAGGGCGGCTATTACGGCTACGACAGCATCGCCGGCTGACACTGCTGCCCGCGCGGCGCGTCCGTGGTGCCGCCGTCCCGCGAGATACCTCGAAGTCCTTAGTGATGACGCAGCAGATCGCGCAGATCGCCCTGATCGCCCTGATCGCGCAATTCGCGCGACTCTTGCAGCGGCGGCGGTAGGGTTTGCCACGCCGACTCCTGCGACGCGAGCGCGACGAGCCGCTGCGCGGCCTTACTGCTCGAATCGATCCGCAACGCTTCGTTTGCGTTGTGCGACGCGCACTCCCAATGTCCGATGGTGCTGCAGCCGCGCGCGAGACTCAGCAACGCGTCGCGTTGCTGCTCTAGCGTGCTCACGTGGGCGCGCATGCTGCGCGCGTCGCGATTGTCCGGCTGTGCGGTGATTGCCGCCGCGAGGCGCGCTTTGGTCGCCGACAGATTGCCTCGTTGCAGATAGCCGTGCGCGGCTTTCAGATGACGCTCGGCGTCGGCGCGGAGCTGGTCGGCTCGAGTGAGCGTGGCGGCCGTCGTGTTGGTGCCGGTGTTGATCGACGCGACTGCCGTGCCGCGCGGCGTGGGCGCGGCGATGGCAGCACTCGATTTCGTCGTTGGCGCTGCGGTGGGCGTGGCCGCAACGACGGGCGGTGACAGTCGCGCTGCGGTGGGCGTGGCCGCAACGACCGGGGGTGACGATGGCGCGGCACTCGGCGCAGTCGCCAGGACGCGCGATGACGATGGTACTACCGCGGGCGCGGTCGCCACGACGGGTGGTGTCAATGGCGCGGTGCTCGGCGCAGTCGTAACGACGGGCGGCGACGATGGCGCGATCGCGACGATCGGGGGTGCCGGTGACGCGACGGGGGCCGCGGGCGCGGGCGCCGGTTGCTGCCGCGCGACGACAACGGGACGCGGCGGTTGGGCGACGCTCGACGCGGGCTGCGGCGCGGCCGACTGCGCCGCCACGGCGACAGACGGCGCCGCATTCGGCGCGACGTTCTGCGCAGGCTTCTCCGAGTGCACCGTGCCGAAAGCCGTGACCGGCGTGTCGACGCTCGCATCGTCGCCGTTGACAAGAACGAAGCCGACATACGCGGCGCCCAGCGTCGCGAGCGCGAATGCGGCCAACGCGAGCGGGTGCCGCCGTCGACGGCCGCTGGGCTCGAAGGTCGCTTCGTCGACCAGATCGTAGGGGCTCATCTTCGTTTGCGCGGAGCGTCGCGACGAACGGTCCGCGGGCAAACTCGCGGCTGCTGGCAGCGGTTCGAACTGCGTGCCTGGTACGCTCAGCGCTCGGGATCGCGCGGTGCGCTCGCCGGGCTTGTCGGCCGAATCGAACGAATCAATCGGCAGCGCATGGCACGCGGGACACGGCGAAAAGCGGCCCGGCAGCGGCACGCCGCAGCATGCGCAGTGGTGAAAGAATGGCTGATCGGAGGTCGTGTCGCGCGGCATGGCCGTGTCGCTCCACTGGCGCCGAAGGCCGGCGCCATCAAAGAAAGAGAATGAATGCAACGACGCTCGCAGGCGGCGTCGCCCGGACTACTGGACGACGTAACCGCGCGCCTGCATGCACGCGCCGTAGGCGGCCCAATAGCGCGTCATCGGCGGCTCGGGCGCGGGCAGCGGCGGCAGCTTCACGTTCGATGCCGCATTGGCCTGCATCGAAGCGGCCGCCCCATCCGACGCGCCGGGTGCCGCGCTCGCGCTGGCGCCGGCCGCAGCTTCGTTCACGGGTTTCGCCGACGATGCGCCGCCAGGCGCTTGCTCGCCCGCCATCGGCGCGCTCGCGGCTTCGGGCGCGCTCGCGCTCCACGGCAGCGGCGCGGCTGAGAAGGAACTGGGTGGAAGCGGCGGCTTCGACGGTACGCCGGTCGACGCACCTTTGGCCGCCGGCGGCCGACGCTGCGGAATCTGCGACTCGTGGGCCATGTTGACCCCGGTCGACCGGTTCGCCTCGGCGTAGCACATCGCGTTGTCGACGCCGCGCTCGTAAGGGCTCTGGCTTCGAATCGGATAGGTGACGGGCCGCCACGCGAATGCGGCAGTGCTCATCACCAACAGCGTCAGTACGGTATATGTTCTAAATGCCATCGCAGTCACTCCCGCAGCGATGTCTCGCCTTTTTGTGTTTGATTTCGTGTCGTGCTTTCGTTATGTGCTTGTTGCGCGTCCGGTTCGAGCTGGTTGTTCGCCCCCGGACGGGCACGTCGCGAATGCTGCTTCAACGAGCGTAGCACCGCGGCTTGACCACGCGATGCATCCGATAGCGCGCGAAAACGCCATCGTGCAGTGCAATCAGGACACAATCAGCGAGGCGGCGTTGAAGATCGGGACAATCCCTGGTCGCCACGAAGGATCGTCAGGAGTCGAACATGAAGAACCTATCGTATCGCTACCGGCCGTTTTGCGCAGCGCTCTGTCTGTCGATGCTGTCGCTCGCCGCGCCGCTCGCGAACGGCGCGAGCAACGCCGACATGAGCGCGGAGACAGCGGGCGAGCGCGCGAGCTTCGCGCAGGCGTTCTGCGACGTGTCGCCCGAGCGCATCGGCGCCTACAAGGAGCGGCTCCGAAGGGTACTGACGGGTGTGACGGATTTCGATCAGCATTGGGACACGGGCTGGCAGCGCGCCGACAAGACCAATAGCCAGATGAACGCGCTGCGTGAGCGCGATCCGCAGGAATTCGCGGCGCGCATCAAGGTCAACTGCGAACGGCTCAAGTGGATGGCGGGTAATGCGTTGCACCCGCGCGCGCAGAAGTGAGTTGGGAAGTGAGCTGAGCGGGACGAACCGGTTGTTGTCGCGGCTCGTTGGACCTTGCAGGCTTATGCTTAATCAGGTGAGGGTTTCCCCCGGGGATGGGAAATCCGTCGACACGGATTGCCGTGCACGGCTGACGTTTGGCTGCGGTATTGCCCCTTTGCGGCCCGGCGTCAATCGTTGAATCTCGTCGCAAGTGTTTGTTTTTGCTGGAATCGCTGCCGGCGCCCACGACTGCGCCGCGGCGCGCGCGTAGCCCCGGTCGCGGCAAAACCTCGCCAGCTGTCGAGATTCATTTAATTTTGAATTGGTCATGCCGCTTTGATAATGCTTTCGGGGCGTACTGCTCAGCCAACTCTGAACCTGCGGTTCACTTAAGTTTGAACTATCTGGAGTTTGGTTCGCTTAACTCTGAACTTTCTGGAGCGCACCTGAAACTATAACGGCCAACGACCAATATCGGCGCATTAGTCCTGAGTGGCCACATCGGGAGCGTCGGTCTGCATCAGTGCGCGCACGAGCAGGTACACAGTTGGCAAGCTGTCGTCGTCACGTCGCCAGTCGACGGGTTCGTCGAGATCCATCCCGGACAAACGACTGTCGCAAAATCGGACAAACGTCGAGCGCACTTTCTCGTTGTGCCTCGCCGGAAGCCCCGATTCTCAAAGACCTGTTCGTCGATTGTCAGCGGCGTCCGCCAGGTCGGCAATTGCGCGCCGCTTTAGTTTTAGTAACGGTGACGGTCATTGTTGAGGTAACGACTTGCGACCGTTGCAATGATCTGTTGGAGATCCAGCGACGCGCTGCGGAGTACGCGTTCGAGGGAGACAGGATTGATATCGTGGACATCCATATCAATCACAGAGTCGTTAATCATTCTGTTATCTGCCGGAAGATTCGCAGCAACTCGCATCATCAAGGTTGACGCTTCAACAATGCCTGGTTTCGCGGTTCCAGCAACTGTCGGATCTGGGCAAGATAGTTATCACCGACCGTGCAGTCTTCAACAGGCCGGCTATGTTGATGAGGATTTGGTGGACGTACTCCGAGATAGCGGCACACCGCAGACAGGTACGGTTTGCCGTTGCCTGCCAGATGTCGCGCAGCAGCAGCCACGCGCACGTCTCCGACATGCTTGCGCAACCACGCAAGCGTTTCGCGGTCACCGTCGTTCAAGATGCGGATGAGCTGGTTCATGACCGATCCTGTATATAAAAACAGTACTGTTAATTTATACAGTATTTGATCGCAATGCAAGTCAATTCGCAGGATGTTGACCACCCATCTGCCGGTCATGTGCAACCGCTGCGACGAAGCGCCCTGCATGCGGGTGGGCGGCGACGTCATTCGCAAACGCGCCGACGGCATCGTCATCATCGATCCGGACAAGGCGCGGGGCCGGAAGGACATCGTGAAGTCCTGCCCGTACAAGGCGATCGTCTGGAACGATGAGTTGCAACTGCCGCAGACCTGGATTTTCGATGCCCATCTGTTCGACCAGGGCTGGCCCCAGCCGCGTTGCCAGCAGTCATGTCCCACCGACGTCTTCGAGACGGTCAGGCTCGATGACGCAGCGATGGCCGAGAAGGCCCAGCGCGAGGGACTCAAGGTACTGCGGCCAAACCTGGGTACGAAGCCGCGCGTGTGGTACAGCGGCCTCGAGCGTTGGGAAACCTGCTTCATCGGGGGAAGCGTCAGCGCCCGGGTGGGAGACATGGTCGAATGCGTCACGGATGCGGTCGTCGCACTTTACGTCGGTAATCAGAAGGTAGGCGAAACCGTGTCCGACCACTTCGGCGATTTCCGGTTCGACGGTCTCGTGAAGGACAGTGGCGGCTACCGGGTCGAAATCCATCACGCCCTCGGCAACGCGTGGCGCAAGTGCGAATTGGGCGAAAGCGTTTACCTTGGTGAGGTCAGCCTCGCCAAGTCGACAAACAGCATGGAGGTCGCGTAATCATGAGCACAGCGACGAAGCTGGATGCGTATCCAATCCTGAACAGAACGAATGAAGCCTGCGTGCTGTCAGGAACACGGAAGCCCCGCATGCGCCGCTCGCGTTCTCGGGTAGGCTGGTGGCTATTCTCGGCTCTTGTTGTTCACCCGAGCGCTGGCTTTGACGAACACGTGCCTGACGTTTGCCAATTCGGGGATCTCCGCCTTGGCGGCCGGATAACTGCGCAACTGATCGGTGACGATCTTGCGTGGCACTTCGCCACATGAGGTGAGTACGCGTTTGAAGAAGCGCTTCGCTGCACTCTTGTCGCGCCGCTTCTGTAGCAGTATGTCGAGTTCAATGCCGTGCTGATCGACAGCGCGCCATAAAAGGTACGGCTCGTTCGCCACCCCGCGTCACGTACATTTCGTCGAGGTGCCTTATGGTACCGGGCTTGCGACGGGCAGCTTTGACCAGATGCGCGAAGCCGTTGCCAAATTTGTCGCACCAGCGGCGGATCGTTTCATAACTGACGACAATCCCGCGCTCGAATAGCAGCTCCTCGATGTCGCGGAGGCTGGTTTGGCGCTCACCTCCTGGCATTGGCCCCGGCGCCGACTGGCTCCTTGTCCACATGTAGTCGCGAGGATCTTTCTACCTACACGTTCACATATCCGCCTCCCGTGCGGACAACGCCTTTCCGGTCAGGAGAGCGGTCATGGACGAAGGTGTCAGCTTCCCGCAGATCTCGAACGATCACAGTCTGCGGGGTCGCCAACGTAATGGCCGCTGCACGCAACCGCTTGAGAATGTCGAACAGCAGGTCGCTCTTCGTATCAGCCGTTACCCTGGGGCTGCGAACGTAGCCGGTGACACTCAATGTGATGCCGTCGGCGGCGAGCTGACTGAACATGACCGACGGTGCCGGATGATCAAGTATCGACGGGTGCGCTTCGTACGCCGCGAGCAGCAGATCGCGCACCTGTTCGGGATCGATGTTCAACGGGAAGGTGAGCGTGAGGGTCGTGACACCCTGGGTCCGGTTTCCCATCGTCACATTGCGCAGGTTCTGCGAGATGAGGTGGGAGTTGGGAACGATGACCGTGGACCGGTCGGCGAGCTGGATTTCGGTAGCGCGAACGTTGATGCGGCGGATGTCGCCCTCGACGCCCGCAATACTGACCATATCCCCGACCTTGACCGGGCGCTCGGTCAGCAGGATCAGCCCGGAGATAAAATTCTTGACGATTTCCTGAAGCCCGAAGCCGATGCCAACCGACAGCGCGCTGACGATCCATGCGAGGCTGGTCCACCGCACACCCAGTATCGACAGCGTCAGCAGCGTGATCAGCACGCGGCCCGTGTTGACTAATAGCGCGAGGAGGGTGGCTCGCATGCCGGCGCTCATACCGGTTTTGGGCAGCAACTCCTGATCCAGCCATTTGCGCACGGACCGAAGCAGGTACAGGCCAATACCCAGAGCGAGGAGCGCGTTGAGGATGTGATCCGGAACGATGTTCAGCCCGCGCAGCCGGTTGCCGCCGACGATCTCGAGGATGCTGCTAGCCAGGCCGGCGGGCGTGGTGCCGAAGCCGCCGGTCAGCAGCGCGACGACCGCGACCGCCAGCAGCAGGCTGCGGCCCACCGCGGACATCACCGTCGAAGCCTGTTCGAGGTGAATGTCGTCCAGCCCGAATAGCTGCCTGATCGTTTGCCCGCTGGCGTGGCGCGCCGAGAAGAGGTTTTCGCAGATGTCCTGGGTTAGCCTGCTCAGCAGGTAGAAGCTGCACAGGACGAGGTCGACCCAGACGAGTTCATAGGTCAGGAATCGAGCAACCGAAATGTAGCCGGTCAGCAGCGAAAACAGCGCGCCCACGACGGCAATGGCGACACCGGCGTGGATCAACCCGGCGACGGTCGAGCGGGCCTCCGGCGGTTCTCCTGCGGCGGCCAGCGCACTACGCACGCGGTTCGCCCGCAGCAGGGCAGCGCCGATGGTCAGTGCGACCACCAGCGACACCAACCCGCGACCGAGCAGCGTCATCTGCAGACTGGTATCGACTGTTCTGTTGAACTGCTCCACCGTGCCGGAGAGCATGAGCAGGGCGGCAAGTATCCTGGGAAATGGCTGGATGGCGCGCGCCACGGGATCGGCCATGCCTATCAGGCGCCACGAGGGCCGCTCACTGCACAGCAGCGCCCGGCCCAGTCCCGCGATCATCGCGCAGGTCAGGGCGAGCGTAATCAGTTCGCTGGCGAAATCCTGCAGGTTGGCGTTGAGTGGCTGGTGATGAGTCAACGCAAGATAGAAGAGCCGGACTGCGCATGCAGCGGCAGCCACGCTGGTGAGCGTGGTTGACAGCGCGATCGCGCTGCGTCGCAAACGGCCCTCGGGAAGGCGGTGCAGGCAAAACCATACCAGTGCCCGTTCGAGCAGATGGGCGCCTGCTGTCCACGTTCCGAGCGCGAGCAGCAGCATCAGTACGATCGTGAGCCGCTCGCCCGGTTGCCACGCCGACTGCAGTTGACCGGTAATCAGCGAATTGAATACCTTGAGCCGTTCAAGGTCTGTCGGTTCGGTCTGTAACAGCGGTGCCCAGAACCGGGCGCCCAGAATGCTGCCGGAGCGAAAGGCGAGCTGGTTCTTCAGATGGTCATGCTGCAGCCGGCCAATCTGGGTAGTCAGCTTCGGCAGGTTCTCCCTGATGGTTTCCGCCTGCCTGAATTCGGCGTCGAGCCGCGCCCGCTGTGCCGCCATAGTGAGGCGCTGCTGGGCGACCGCCGGTATTTCGACACTGGTGCCCGCAGCCGGCGCAGGACCGAGCACGTCAAGCTGGGCCTGTAATTTCGCGCGCCCCGGCACCAATGACGTGGCCAAAAGATTGTCCACCCGAGCTGAAAGCTGCTGGATTGCTGTCTGCAGCTCGACGAATTGCGCGTCGCTTGCCGCCGTTGATGCCCGCTGCTTGATCTGGTCCTGTTGAGTCTGCAGCTTCCCCAGGATTGCCAGGGTCTCAGTGTCATCGCCAGGCGATGCCAGAGGCGCAATTGCGATGAACTCCGACGGAGTGGCTGCCCAGACTGTCGGGAGAATCAGGCTAAATAGTGCCAGCAGGGCAAGACGAAAGACGAAGTACGGTACTTTGCGCATGATGGTGGACCCGGCAAGGGCACGTAATTGGGTATGGGGTGCGATGGCTCAGGCCTGTGGCGTGCAGCCGCGCTGTCGCGACTGCGCCCAGCCTCGCGCATCCTCAGCGATGCGGCCGGCCAGGCTCGCAATGGCGAGTTGCTGAGCGCGCACCAGGTCCGCGTAACCACCCGGCGCCGCCTCCTGCAGCTGCGTATGGCAGGCCAGGCGGGCACCGTTGGGGTCTTGCGCGAAACCGAGGCTCCAGTCAGCCTCGAGCTGCACCGCGTGCC
>NZ_VZQQ01000069.1 GCF_014397785.1 Paraburkholderia podalyriae | reverse complement strand
AACTTCGGTTCGAACGTGGCGGCGATCAACACGCTCGCGCCGTCGTCGACCGGTAACCAGGTCGCCGCGGCTGTCGGCTTGCGTCACCGCTTCTAGATCTCCACGCACTGCTTGCAGCGCGGGCCTGCCTATTCGCGCTGCCTTCGAACCCGCACGTGACACGGTGACGTCGCGGGTTTTTTCATGGACGCGACGTTTCAGCTTGTAACGAAGGTGACTGCGCGAGCTTGTGCTCGCTATACTCGGGCATCCGCTTTTTTTTCATCGCGATTGAGCGCGCTGCTGCCTGGTTTGCTGTGTGTCCTTGCAGCGCGAACGCAACGCGCGTGAAAGGCGGCTCTGTCGCGAAGCATGGCATTGCGCCGATCGCTGTGTGGGTCGGTGCATTGATCGCGCCACGCTTCGCCCGTACAAGATTCCTGCAAATGACCGGGGACGCCGACGACCTCACCAGGAAACGAACTTTCCTGCTTGCTCCTGCCGCCGTGGCGATCGCCACTCTCGCGGCTTGCGGTTCCTCCAACGGGCCTTCCGCACGCGACGCGTCGAAGCCCATGATCTACGTGTCGTCGCAGCGCGCCCGTGTGTATATCGCCAGTTGCCTGGAAAGCCGCTTGTCGAGAGTGCGCCTGTCGCGCGTGGGCAGCGCGACCGAGATTGCGGTCGGCTTCCAGCGCTTCGCGCTGCGTTCGACACTCGCGCATCCGCGCAACTGGTTCGGACAGGCGACTTGTGGAGGTTCGACGAACACGCAGGTGCTATTGCACCTGGTTTCTGGATCAACTTCGCACATTGGGGTATGAGGCGCGAAACGACTGGCCATTTAACACGTCCAGCTTGTGCTATTTCTCGATTTGCCGTTACGTTGATAGCTTGCTCGCAGCCAAGCCGCGGTCGCTGGCAGCGGTGACCGGTGGCGTCGACCTTGTCGCGAAGCTCTAGTCGGGGGAGGGGACGCGACGCCCGGCCCTGAAATTCATGCAGCGCGTCGAGATGGACGCGAACATACTCGACGGGCGTTTCTGCGTTTCACTTCCACTTGTGAACGGTGGCTTTCGGGAGAAGATTGTCCATCGTCTCTGGGCTGTCGTCATCATTGAAGTCGTCTCATGTGTCGTAGTCGGCTACTACTTCAGCGTGAGGCGCGAGGTATCGACGGACGACGTTTTGCGAGCCGTTAAACGAGCATTGGACCGGGACATGCTGTTGATGTTCGTTAATTCTGCTAGCCACGTCCACACCTTGCGCTAGCGGAACAAAGGTCCACAAGCCATGCTAAGCAGGCCTTAGCGTCAAAATTCGTCATTTTAACGCGTTGCGTTCCGGCAACGGATGCACGTCCGTTTGTCCGTTAGTTTTGCTGGCGGGTTCGACGTGTCCTTTAATTCCGCTAATGCGTTCAACGGAAGTCGATCAGGTGCTGCGATGACGGATGCGACCGTGACAGACGACCGTGCTGCGAAAGTAGCATCAGTGCTTCGGCCATTGGGGCGGGGACCGCTTTCACGAGAACAGGCCGTTCTTGCCGGGCGCCTGCTCGGCGTGCATTGAACAACGGTGTATCGTCTGCGCCGGAGATTTTTAACCGATCCTGTAGCGAGTTCCGTCGCTCCGCATCGCCGAGGCCCATCGATGGGCGGCGGTCGGTTGGGGGACGACGTCGATAAGGTGATCGACGAAGTAGTGCATGTCTGGCTCCCTAAGCAGCGACAGCTGGCCCACCCTGCAACGGATCTTGTGCTGGAGGTTCGACGCAGATGTGCACTCGCGGGACTGCAACTGCCAAGCCGAACGACCATCGGGCGGCGATGGGCGAGGCATCGCGAGTTGGACGCTTTGAAGCGCGCGGCGCTGCCCGACGCGCTCAAATCGCCGGGGTCGCTTGCTGCCAAGTACCCCTTGGAGATCGTTCAGGACCATACACAAGCGGATGTGCTGCTGGTCAGCGAGCACGATGGCTTGCGAAGATAGAGGCGGACGCGGATTGGCCGATGCGTGGAATTCCGGAAGTTCTGCATCTCGACAACGCTGCCGAGTTTAAAAGCAGGGCGCTTCGCAGTGGGTGCCGCGAATACGGCATCGACCTATCGGCCTGTGGGACGTCCCCATTTCGGTGGCCATATAGAGCGCCTGAACCGGACTCTCATGGAACGGGTGCGAGGCCTGCCGGGGGCGACCGGATCGTCCCCGAAAGGTCGCAAAGCGCGAAAGTCCGAAAAGACGGCCGCACTAACGCTGCGTGAGTTTGAGCAATGGCTCGCGATTGAAGTCGCCAGACGATACCACCATGCGGCACATCGGGGGCTGCTTGGCGCAGCGCCAGCCGACATGTGGAGAATGCTCGGCCGGAGTTCTGACCCGCGGCAATTGTCGGGGGCTAGGGACGCTGAGTTGCAGTTCCTGATCCGTTTCTTGCCTGCGGCGTCGAGGACCATCCAGGCGTATGGACCGACGCTTTTCCATACTCGTTACTGGCATCCGATATTCGTTGCATGGCGCGAGTCCCGGCGCACGGTCACCATTCGATACCATCCGGAGGATCTCTCCCGCGTGTTCGTGACCGCCGGTACCCGTGACTATCTCGAAGTCCGATATGCGGATATGCGGCGGCCGGCGATTTCGCTTTTCGAACAGCGAACCGCGCTAAAGCGATCCAGTCGGAAGGACAACGCACCATCTCTGAGGCGCTAATTTTCCGAACCGTAGAAGAGCATCCCCGTGCCGCCGAACATCGAGACGCTGGGCGAACTGCTGTACGCGCCGGTGTATATGCGACTGTTGCTCGGCAATGGCCCGCTCGACGACCATTTCGCGCATGAGCACATCAGTTACGTCTATACGCTGCTGGGCGTCGCGGTGCCGGATGTGGCGAAGCTACGTGAGAAAATGAAGTCGAAAAGATCTGCCAGAAACACGGCGGCAAGCTCGCGCTGACATGGAGTCATGGCACCGAACGCGAACGAAAAGGGACACCCGTGCGTTCATTTGCGTGTTCCTACGAAGAAACCGGATGACGGGTCCGCTTTACTCCACCTCACGAGGGCGCTCGTGGACGAGCGCGCAAAGCGGGTCCGCGCGCTGACCGGCGAGCATGCTACCGGGCGTGCTCGGCACGTCTGCTGACATCGACCGCGTTCGATGGGCTCCGGCGCAGAACCGACGGTCTGTCGGTCCAACTGGTGCGGTCCGTCGCGTTGGGCAATCACGCCGATAAGTAAAGCGCTCATCAGAGTAAGTGAGCGGTAAGTCTGCCAGTCCTAAAGTCAATTCTGTCTCATCCCACGACTTTAGGACCGACAGTGAATAAAAGATTTCGCCGTAGACATCATTTGCTTCTGGCCGTCGCATCGGTCGCCCTGTATTCGGGCTCCGTCCGGGCCGATGACGACGGCGCGGAGCCGCCCAACCCGGACGACTCGGGACTGACCGTTCTGAGCAAGGCGACGAACGTCACACATTGGGGCCTCGGTGCCGCCGCCGGAATCGAAGCGGCGCCTTATAAGGGCTATGGCACGAAGTACACGCCGATTCCGCTGCTTTTCTTCGACAACAAATGGGTGCACGCTTTCGGCACGTCGGTCGATCTCAAGCTCGGCAACTGGGCAGGCGTCAGTGTCGCGCTGCGTGGACATTTCGCGATTGGCGACGGCTATAAAGGGTCCGATGCGCCCATCCTGAACGGCATGCAGGACCGCAACTGGGCTTTCTGGTATGGTCCCGCGCTGGCGTGGCATACCGCATTTGGCACATTGTCCGGCGACTTTCTCGAAGGCGGCAACAAAGGCCAGAGGGCCACGATTGACTTCGGCAAAGCATTTGACTACGGCAGATTCTCAATCGAGCCGCACGCAAGTGTGGAATGGTTGAGCAGCAAATATGTCGACTACTATTACGGCGTGCGACAGTCCGAAGTGCGCGCCGGCCGCCCCGCCTACACCGGGAAGTCGACCTACGACATGTCCATCGGCACGCGAGTGGATTATCACTTCACCCAGCATCAAGGCATGATACTCGACGTCGGTGTATCGCATCTCGGCGGCGGCATTACCGACAGCCCGCTGGTCGGAAAGCGCTATGTCCCTGAGGTCAAGATCGGGTACCTCTATCAATTCAACTGAGCACGATACTATGTCGCGAGTTGCACTGATCGAAGACCATGCACGCGTCGCCGCGATGGTTCGCCAGGCCCTGTCGTCCGCCGGAATCGAGACTGATCTGTTCGCCACACTATCCGAGGCCCGGTACGGCGCCACCCGGGCCGAGTATGCAGTGCTGATCATCGACCGTGGCTTGCCCGACGGCGACGGCCTGACCTTTCTGCGAAACCTGCGGGCAGCCGGCCAGATGACGCCCTGTCTGATGCTGACCGCCCGAGACGCGCTGCACGACCGCGTGGATGGACTGGAAAGCGGCGCCGACGACTACGTGACCAAACCGTTCGCGATGAGCGAACTGATCGCGCGAGTGCGCACGCTGATGCGCCGGCCTGTCGTGCTGACGGCGTTGTGCGCGTCGTTCGCCGATATCGAGATCGATCCACAGGAACGCGCGATCCGCTGCGGCGAGCAAACGCTGCCGCTCGCCCCCGCCGAACTGCAGATCATTCTGCATCTCGTCAGGTCCAAAGGCGGCACCGTTCGCCATTCCGCGCTCGAACATGCCGCCTGGGGTCTCGGTGAAGCCGTCACCCCGAATGCACTGGAAGTGACCGTACACCGCCTGCGCAAGAAACTGGCCGCGATCGGTGCGGCGACGCGCATCGTCAACGTGCGGGGCGCGGGGTTTTCGTTGCACCATACCTCGGCATCCGCCAACGTTCCTCGCCATCCGGCGTCTGGAGGGAGCGACTGATGAAACCCCGGATTCTCGTCGTCGACGACGACCCCGACTGCCGCGACGCGTTGCGCACGTGCTTACAGTCGAACGGTTTCGACGTGGCCGTCCTGTACGAGCCCGCGCGCGTGCTGGAGCGCCTTGAGGTCGAACGCCCCGCGTTGATCGTGATGAAAAGCGGTCCGTCGTTCGGCGGCGGCCTCGCCACATTGCGCATGCTGCGCGAACATCGCGACGATATGCCGGTCATCCTGCTCGCCGAACAGGACGACGTCATCGAACGGGTTGTGGCGCTGGAATGTGGCGCCGACGATGTCCTGTCGCGACCGTTCAATGTGAAGGAAGTGCTGGTCAGGATCCGTTGCGTACTCAGGCGTGTCATGTATGAACAGCTGCACAGCCCGGTCCACCGCCAGCCGTTCCGCTTCGGCGGCTTTGAGTTGAACTTCGCTTTGCGCACGCTCTCGTATGAAGGCCGTCTGGTTCCGCTGCAGCAAACAGAGTACGCAGTGCTTCGCCTTTTTACGACCGCGCCGGACCGGGTGCTGTCGAGAGAATTCATTGCACACTGCATTCACTCCAATGCGCGGGACCAGCTTCCCGTCGTGAGTCTCTGGATACACCGTCTGCGTCGAAGGATCGAAACGGACTCGTCGTGCCCGAAGCTGATCCAGACGGTGCGCGCAAAAGGCTATGTTTTCCACCCTTGGGCCACGGACGATGCCACGACGGGCGCGCTTGTCTCGCCGCCTTACCGCACGCTACAGCGCTCGGCTGATACCCGGACCGACTATCCGCCTGCCACCCACCAGCCGGCCAGCAGACCCCGGCAAGCCTGAACCCCTCTCTACCATGCTCAATCGATGGCTTCGAAGTTTGTCAGTCCGTGTCTGGGTGACGAGCGTTGCCGCGCTCGCTGTCAGCCTTGCGGTGCTGGCCGCCGTCGTCGCCTACGCATTCAATCACTTTCCCGAACAGATGCTCGGGAGGCACGAGCAGATCGAAAACGCCGTCAAGATCGCGACCGGCGTGAAGTTTGACGCATCTGGTCGACCGGTATCGATACGGCTTCCGGATGAGACTGCGTGGCTTTTCGAGGTCATGCCGGCTGAGTTCAAGTACCGCGTACTGGATGCGCAGGGGAACGTGCTGCTTTCATCGGATTCTGCTGAGCACGACACGCCCTAAAGCGTGGCTGATCTGGAGACGATCGCCGGCGGCGTTCAACGCGTTCACATCGACGACAAACCTTACGACATCATGACGCTGCGCGTCCCCCATGGCAACGCTGTGCTCTACGTTCAGACCGCAATGAGCACCCGTCTTCTCAATGCCATCATCAACCAGAAAATCGCGCCAATCCAGATCATTGTCCCGGTGACGATTCTCGTGGCGATGGTCACCTTCGGCCTCACGCTGACGTTTACGGTTCATTGCGTGCTCCGCCCGCTGCGGGAAGCATCAAAGGCTGCAGCGTCGATCACGCCGCGCAACCTCAAGACACGTCTTTCGCTGTCAGGAATACCGAGTGAAATCTCCCCTCTTATTCGTGCATTCAATGACGCGCTAGGCAGATTGGAGAATGGTTTTGCCGTTCAACAACAGTTTCTCGCATCTGCCGCCCATGAACTTCAAACGCCGCTCACGCTGATTCGCGGGCAGATAGAGCTGCAACCGGACATTGAAGACAAGGATCTCCTGCTACGCGAGATCGACATGATGGCGCGTCAGGTGCGGCAACTCCTGCATCTGGCGGAAGTGAGCGAATCGCAGAACTTCGCGTTCGGTAACGTTAATAGCCTTGACGTCGCGCAGGACGTGGTGGCCTATCTTTCGCGCAAGGCCGACGCACGACAGATCAAGCTAGAACTCGATTCGGCGGGCAATGGACCATCGATCTGGGCGGACCGCAGCGCCCTGTTCATCCTGATCAAGAACATTCTTGAGAATGCGATTAACGTAACTCCAGCGTACAGCACCGTGTCGGTCCTCGTCGACGACGTTTCCGTCCAGATTCGCGACGAGGGACCCGGGATCAAGGAGGAGTATTTGCCGTTTCTTTTCAAGCGTTTCTGGCGCGCGCCCGATTCGCGGCACGATGGCGCTGGGCTGGGTCTGGCCATCTGCAAGGAGATCGCTTTGGCCCACGACTGGCGGCTAAGTGTCAGTCGCCTGCGCGTCGGCACCTGTTTTGTCGTCCGGTTCTGCTGACCCGATGCTACGAGTTGACAAAACCCCTGTTGCGTATCCGCCGCACGCAGGGCCGAGGATGGCGACATCGGCGCGGCCACACGGATGCACGCCGGTCTGCCTGGAAGCTCAGAAGCTATGGCGCACACCCACACTGACTTGGGTCTGGCTGTTAGTACCCGAAGGAATGCCGGTGTCCGCTATTTCCGCGTAGGAAAGGCTGAGGCCGTTGCCTCCGGAGACGTGTTGATAGGCTGCCTCGGTGTACAGCAGCGTCCTCCTGCCCAGGTTGTAATCGACCTCCATCGTGACCTGCTGATTGTGCAACGTTGCACTCGTAGCACCGGAAAGGTGCTCAGTCGTCAAAGTGTAGCCGGCGCCAAGGCTCAGCGCATGCGCGAGCGGGTAACGTCCGTAAGCGCTGTAGTTATCGAAGCGGAGGTCTTCTCCGGCACTCACCCCGAGCAAGTTCCCGCTTGCGAGCGAGAGGTACGTGGAATGTGTATACAACAGACCGGCCGTCCCGCCGCCGATGTCGAAACGGGCACCCGCGCCCAACACGGTCTGATCGCTCGCGGCGATGGCGTACCCCATGTTCGAATTCACCGCACCGGCGGCGTTCGCGCTCGCCGGATTCATTGCGCTCATATAAGCCGCTGCGACATGGACCGGACCGTGGTCATAGCCCGTGCCGGCGCTCACGAGACGGTTGTTCTGAAACTGGCCAGCCGCGTTGGAGAAGGCATACATGCCGCCGAAATGCCAACCGTCAATCAGCGGACTTTCATATTTCACGGCGTTGCTGACCGTGTAGCTGCCGCCCACCGTATCGTTGTCGTACACGTGTGCCGATGTGTTTCCACCAAACGTGCAGTAGGCCGAGACAGGGCATAGATAATCGGTGACGGACGCGTACTGCTTGCCGAGAGTCAATGTACCCCAGCGGTCATCCTTGAGGCCAACCCATGACTGTCGTGAGAACATGTAGCCGCTGATGGAACTCGCGCCGTTATTGATGCCGAATTGCTCTTCGAGATCGAAGATGGCGTGCGTGCCGCCGCCAAGATCCTCGCTGCCTTTGATGCCCCAGACCGTGGTGTTGTT
Source organism: Paraburkholderia podalyriae (assembly GCF_014397785.1). Lineage (GTDB taxonomy): Bacteria > Pseudomonadota > Gammaproteobacteria > Burkholderiales > Burkholderiaceae > Paraburkholderia > Paraburkholderia podalyriae. The sequence continues at coordinate 21,534 of NZ_VZQQ01000069.1, read as the reverse complement.
TGCGGAATTCGCCAGCGCCCATGCGGGGCCAGCTTTACCGCCTGCGGTCTTTTCGCTGTTGGTGAACTGGACGCTCTCGTCCAGCACACCGTACAGCGTCACGCTGCTTTGGGCATGAGCGACGGATACGAGTGCGCTCGCAACGGCGGTCGCCGCCAAATGTTTGATTTTGATGCACATGACTGGCGTAATTAGGTTTTAATTAATAAGGAATTCGGTGTAAATGGGGCCGGCATTGACCTAAATCTCACGATTTTTCGATCATTCGCCGCACCAACGATCTATCGGTGGCGCGGCGCCTTCCCGGTGCCAGGCTTTAGCTTGCGAGCAGCTCACGCAGTGCGTTGTGGAGCACCTCGATATCGACGGGGCTGGTGCCCGGGCCGCCAGCAAAGTGCCCCCAGATCGAATCGACCACGACCAGCTTTGCATGTGGCATATGCTTGACTTCAAATTCGCTGTCTTCTGGCGGGAAGTAAAGATCGGTCTTGCAAGGCATGACGATTGCCTTTGCACGAATCGACGAAAGGGCCTTGACGAGGTCGCCTTGGTAAAATTCGTTATTACTGATATCGCCGTTTTGCCACGTCCACAGCATGCCGAGCAGATTGTTTGCGTCCTTCGACAGCAGCCAACCCTCCCAAAAACCGACGAGAAAGTCTTCCAGGGAGGAATAGCCGAGCTTCTCGAGATCGAGCTTCTCGCGATAAAACGCTTGCGATAACCCCCAACCCGCATAAACTCGTGCCGCCGCGCGCAGACCTTTGTCGGGCTGCGTTTCGTACCAACCGTCGAGAAATGCGGCGTCGGCGGTCAGCGCGGCCTTGACGCCTTCGAGGAATACAAAATTGTGCCTTGAGCATTTCGACGATCCCTGGAACGGCAGGATTCGCTCGACCATGTCCGGATACATCGCACCCCAATGGAACGTTTGCAATGCACCCATCGACCAGCCAGTGACGAGCGCGATCTTTTCGATGCCGAACAGCTCTGTGACCAGCCGCCATTGCATGCGCACGTTGTCATACGCGGTCACGTTCGGGAAGCGCGCCTTACTGTATGGAGCAGGGGTATTGCTCGGGGACGATGAAAGTCCGTTGCAGAACATGTTAGGCACGATGATGAAGTACTTGCGCGGATCAAGCCCCTTATCCTCGCCAATCAGCCATTCATTCTCGTAATGCTGCCCCGAATACCACGTGGGGTAGATAATCACATTGTCTTTCGCAGCGTTGAGCGTCCCATACGTCTTATAGGCCAGTTTGGCGTCGGGGACACGTAACCCGCATTGGAGCTCGATATCGCCGAGAGAATAGGTCTCGTAGTCCGACATGTTGATACATTCCTTATGAAAGATACATTGATATGGGCGCGGCCAAGCGTCCGCTCAGGCCTTGTCGTGCCGATAATCGTCAAGCGCGATCGGCAGCCACGCCCGCTTTCTTCGAAACCTGCGCGATCAAGCCGTAGACGATTGCGCTCACTACGAATGCCGATACAGCTGTCGAGAATTCGGGGATCTGTTTTTCGACCGCATACGCTGCCACCGATCCTATCGCCCACGCCGCGAACGCTTGAGCGCGCCACTCGCGGTCAATGCCGGCGCCAGGGCGGGCCAAATACAGATCGACGATCACGATTGCACCGATCGGCGGGACGATGATGCCCAGCAGAGAGAGCCAGGGAATGAACAGCGCCCAGACGTTGGTTGTGGCCACGGCAATTCCGATTGCGGCCAGGATGACTGCGGCCGTGCGCATCTTGATGCCGACGATCCTCGACCAGCCGACGGCGGAGTTATAAAGACAGTGAGCGCAAACGGAGCCGAGGCTGCAAAAGAGGAAAACGACTGCAATCGCGCTCAGCCACGTGTGATGCTGATTCAGCATGTATCCAAACATGTTGTCCATCGCAAACGGCTGGGGATCCGGCAACGCGATGGCCGCCGTCATGATGCCGCCCATCAGCATCGCGTAGCAGTTCGCGAACGGAAAGGCCGTGAACGTCGCGATCCATGAGTCGCGACCATTCTTTGCCCAGCGATTGAAGTCGGACGAGACTGTGCCGGCATCGACGAAGAGACTGATCACGATTGTCATTCCAACGCCGAATGCCATCGACGATGCCGGGTTGGTGCCGGTATAAGCAGACACGGCATGCCATCCCGCATGTCGGGCCGCATCGATTGCCACCCAGGTCCCGAGCACTAGAAAGAGCGGCACCGAAACCATGCCGAGCCAGTGAAGCCCGCGGATTCCTACGAAGGTGACCGCAAGATAGAGCAAGCCCGCGATAAACGTCATGGCGAGATAGTTCGCGCCAGACGATGAGTGAATAAGATTACCCGTGATGCCGGTCTGTACCGCGTACCAGCCGAGCAGCAGGCTGGAAAGCAAGCCCGAAGCCAATGCGTAGCCCTTGCGCCCGAAGACCTGGCTTGCCAACAGCGCGAAGTTGAATCCGTGCTTCGCTCCCAGACCGCCAAGCAAGCCAACATAAGCGAACATCAGGAGGTTGCCCGTGATCATCGCGCTCAACGCGCGGCCGAAACCCATTCCCGCGACCAGAATGGAGCCAGTCATCGCGCTCGTGATAATCATCGGAAAACTGACCCACACGGTTGCAACCGAGGTAACACTGCGCCGCGCTGTTTTGGGGACGGGAGCGTGCTCGTACTCTTCGCCGAGCACGTGGTCAAGCGCCGTTTCTTTGCCGATGCCTACTGATTGTGGAGATGACATGACGTAGTTCCCAATGGGGCCAAGCCGCCGTCGCGCGAGCCTGAGCCGTGACCAAAAAAAAAGCCCACCACGCGCCTTTGCAGGCTGCGCGGTGGGCTCTGTTGCCTCTTGCATTCGTCGCTGTTGACGAAAGGATGTATTGCTGGTTCGAAGGATCTAGCAACGAAAAAGGACTGTCAAGTCATTTACCATTTCATCACGTTTCATTCAACGAGTAGCCTGCATCGCGTTTAGCAACCGTCACGTTGCAGCGAAGGTGAGAGACGAATTCTGATTCCTTGACAAGCGTTCGCTTGTTCCGTACGCTTGAGCGCAATGAATGTATCTCCTTGTCGCCAACATTGTCGGCAAGAGCGAAAAGGCAATAGAGCCCGAACAGACTGATGAGTCTGCTCGGGCTTTTTTTTTGTTTCCCGACTCAACCCGGAGAGAAAGCAATGCGTCATGGTGATATTTCGAGCAGCAACGACTGCGTTGGTGTAGCAGTCGTCAACTACAAAATGCCGCGCCTTCATTCGAAGGCTGAAGTACTCGAGAACGCGCGCAAGATCGCCGACATGGTGGTCGGCATGAAGCAGGGTCTGCCCGGTATGGATCTTGTCATCTTCCCCGAGTATTCGACGCACGGGATCATGTACGACCCGAAGGAAATGTATGAAACGGCTGCCACCGTACCCGGTGCGGAGACTGAGATTTTCAGTGCGGCGTGCCGGAAAGCCAATGTGTGGGGCGTGTTCTCGCTGACCGGAGAGCAGCACGAAGAACATCCACGCAAGGCGCCGTATAACACGCTTCTGCTCATTAATAACCGTGGCGAGATCGTCCAGAAGTATCGGAAGATCATGCCCTGGACACCGATCGAAGGCTGGTATCCCGGCGACCGCACGTATGTGTCGGAAGGACCGAAGGGGATGAAGATCAGCCTCATCATTTGCGACGACGGCAACTACCCGGAAATTTGGCGTGACTGCGCGATGCGTGGCGCAGAACTGGTCGTGCGCTGCCAGGGTTATATGTATCCGGCGAAAGAGCAGCAGGTGATGGCCGCAAAGACGATGGCGTGGATGAACAATGTCTACGTCGCAGTGGCAAACGCCACCGGTTTTGATGGTGTCTATTCGTACTTCGGCCATTCGGCGATCGTCGGTTTCGACGGTCGCACGCTTGGAGAGTGCGGAACGGAAGAAATGGGTATCCAGTATGGCGAACTGTCTGTCAGCCTGTTGCGCGACGCACGCAAGAACATGCAGTCGCAAAACCATCTCTACAAGCTGGTGCATCGCGGCTATACCGGAAAGATCAATTCGGGCGAGGACGTCCACGGCGTAGCGGCATGTCCTTACGAGTTCTACACCAAGTGGATCAATGACCCTGAAGGCACGCGCCGCGAGGTCGAAGCAATCACGCGCTCCATGCCCGGGACCCCGGAGTGTCCGATCGAAGGCATTCCGCACGCCGATCCGGAACACCGCTAAGACTCCTGGCGCCGGGAAACCGGCGCACCGATTGACAAGGAACGATGCCAATGAAGGATATCCTCGCGCAATACAGATTGGCGACGGAGCGTTATTATCGGCCAATTGGACGGGAGATCGAACTATTCGCCGCGGCACACGCGCGGCGAATGCCGATAATCCTGAAAGGCCCGACCGGGTGCGGCAAAACGCGCTTCGTCGAGCACATGGCGGCAAGCCTGAACAGGCCGCTCATTACGGTGGCATGTAACGAAGATACGACCGCTTCTGATCTCACCGGACGCTTTCTGCTGCGCGGCGATAGCACTGAATGGCATGACGGCCCGCTAACCACGGCGGTCCGTTATGGTGCGATCTGCTACCTTGATGAAGTCGTCGAGGCGCGTCCCGATACGCTGGTTGTCATTCATCCACTGGCGGATGATCGCCGGGTTCTGCCGCTCGACAAGCGTGGCGAATTGATTCACGCCCATCCCGACTTTCAGTTAGTCGTGTCATACAACCCCGGATATCAGTCGTTCGGCAAGGACCTTAAGGCTTCGACGCGGCAGCGCTTCGGCGCGATCGAGTTTCAGTACCCTGACGAGGCGGCCGAGACCGATGTCGTCGCTCATGAGGGCGAAGTCGATCGCGACATCGCGATCAAACTCGTGCGTATTGCAACTCAATCGCGCAAGCTTCGCGGTCGAGGCCTGGCTGAGGGCATATCGACGCGCATGCTCGTGCACGCATGCGGCCTGATTCGAGGCGGAATCGACGCTCATGCAGCCTGTGCGCTCGCTATGACGCGCCCGCTCAGCGATGACGACGAATTGCAGACCGCGCTCGACGGCTTTGTCCGCGCGCAATTCGGAGCTTGATCCCGATGCCTGCGGAACGTATGGGCAACGAAAGCTGCTCGGCAATGCAAGGCGTCGTCGATGCATCGTTCACCTCAGCGACGCGGATGCTTGAATGCTATGCAGCCGGATTCGGGCAGTGGGATGTCGACGGGATGGAGGCGCGAAAAGAACGTGCGCCGACACGCGTCTGTGTGCACGCCGACCAGCTCGACGAACTCGGCGGCGGCGCATTACGAACGTCGATCGGCGAAGGTGGCGTGATACGCCTTGCGCCAGCCATCGATGAGGGCAGCGACCGCTCTGGCGCGGCGCGCCAATATCAAGCTTCGGTGGCGCATGCGCTTGCCCATTTGCGCTATTCGCGTCCCGCTTCGCCGGTCGGCAAGCGGGGCGCGTTAAGGATTGCGGTGGCGTCGTTGATCGAGGATGCTCGTGTCGAACGCTTGTTGATGCGCGATTACCCGGGCCTGCACAGCTTGTGGGGTGCGTTTCATGCGGCATCGGGCGAACGCGGTATGTTGACCTTCTCGTCACTGGCGGCTCGCCTGGCGCGCGCGTTGCATGATTTCAGCTACGAGGATCCGAACGAATGGGTCTGTAAAGGGCGGAGACTTTTCGACGCAATTGCCGCGCATCACGAAGATATCGCCGCCTGTCACGAAGTTGCCGACATACTGGCCGTTGACCTTGCGCAGATGCGCGTGAGGTTCGATGTATCGTCGTACCGCGCTGAGCCGCGGTACCGCGACGACAATACTTATTTGTGGACGATCGAGTCCGAACCGGTGCATGCACGAATGGAATGGGCCCCGGATGCGACCGACCAGACCACGGCGCGACCGAACGTGGTGGACAGCATGCGCCTACTCGACAATCCGCCCATCGAGACAGAAGCGTGGCGTGCTTATAGGTATCCAGAGTGGCACTCACGAGTAGGGCTCCTTTTACTCGATTGGACGTGCGTATATGACCGTGCGCCGGCCGCAGAACGCGAGCGTGTCGACGCCGGACTACTCGCCGTCCGGCAAGCGTTGCCATCTGGGTGGCAGCGACCGCCCAGGCGCCTTCGCCGCCAATCCGAAGGTCCTGAGCTCGATCTCGACGCGGTCATCGATGATGGCATCGCCCGACGCATGGGTGTGGCCGGCGATGGAAGAATCTTCGAACAAAAGCGGCGCACGCCGCCAAGCATGTCGGTACTGTTTCTGCTCGATTTGTCCACGTCGACAAACGACAGGATCGGCGTAACACAACAGACCGTGCTCGATATCGAAAAAGAGGCCGCTGCGACGATTGCGTCCGCGCTGGAGCCGACGGCCACACGCGTTGCGCTGCACGGGTTTTCGTCAAACGGGCGTCACGATGTCCGATACACGCGTGTCAAGGATTTCGACGAACCGTTTGGCAAAGCGCAGCGAGAGCGGCTGCTAGCACAGAAAGGCACATTGTCGACACGCATGGGCGCGGCTTTGCGACATGCGACAGCGCAGTTCGATGGAGAGCAAAGCGAGGCGAAGCTATTGGTGCTCGTCACTGACGGCGAGCCGTCGGACGTGGATGTCCACGACTCCATGCATCTGATCGAAGACGCCCGCGACGCGGTATCGGCTCTATCATCGCGCGGGATCTTGCCGTTTTGCTTCGCATTCGATCGCGATGCGGACCGGTATGTCCGGACCATCTTCGGTCACGGCCATTACCTCGTACTGAATGGCGCCGGGAACCTCGCCCAGGAGGTCAGTAAGGTACTCGCAAGCTTGAGGTGAGCGGCCGATGCTACGGGGCCCGTACCGAACATATGCCGGTTTTTTTTTGGCCGGAGACAATGACGTATCGGGTCGCGCGGCGCCCGGTTATTCTGGATCAGGCGAACCAGGCAATTACAGGCGCGTAAAAACGTGGCAAATACCGAAACGATCAAAGTAGGCGTTCTGTTTTCCGAGACGGGTATTATGTCGGCGATCGAGTCGTCGCAGCTTTACGGAACGCTTTTCGCAATACGCGAGATCAATGAGGCTGGGGGCATCGGAGGACGCGAAATAGTGCCGATCCACCATGACCCCGCCTCCGATCCAGCGAAATATCGCATGTTTGCGGAACGGCTCATTCTGGCAGAAGATGTTCAGGTAATTTTCGGCTGCTATATGTCGAGCGCGCGAAAGGCCGTACTGCCGATTGTGGAGCGCTGCAATCGGCTGCTTTTCTACGCCACGCTCTACGAAGGCTTCGAGTTCTCCGATAACGTCATCTATACCGGTGCAGCGCCCAATCAGAACAGCGTGCAGTTGGCCGATTTTATGACGTCCAACTTTGGTGCGCGTGTCTATCTCGTCGGGTCGAATTACATCTATCCCTACGAGTCGAACCGCATCATGTCTGACCTCGTCTCGCAGTACCGGAGTGGAGTGAAGTTAGGCGAACGGTACGTCCGCCTTGGTGCCACGGAGGACGACTTCGCCGCAATTGTCGAAGACATTCGCGCGGCCCGGCCTGACTTCATTTTCTCCACGGTGGTCGGCGACGCAACGCGGCACTTTTATAGCGCCTATGCACGAGCCGGCCTCGATCCGGCATCGATGCCGATCGCGAGCCTGACGACCTCAGAAGTTGAAGTCGCACAAATGGGCGCGGACGTCGCCGAAGGTCACTTTACTGCGGCGCCTTACTTTCGCTCGATCAACTCTCCGGGCAATCTTGCCTGTCTGGAGAAATTCGAGCGGATGTTCGGCTCCGAAACGATTCCTAACGCGAGCTGGGAAGCGGCGTACTTTCAAGTTCATCTCTTTGCGCAGGCCATGCGGGCGGCCGGCTCGAACGACCTTGAAACGCTCATGCCGGAATTGCTGCGCTGCGAATTGGACGCGCCGCAGGGACGCGTCAGGATCGATCCGTCGACTCACCACACGCATCTCAATCCGCGTATCGGCCGGGTCAACCGGGATGGACAATTCGACGTTGTGTGGCAAGCCGTCGCCCCTGTACGGCCGGACCCGTATCTCGTCGCGCATACACTAGGCGACTGGATGGTTCAACGATGAGCTGGAGCAGTGAATGAACGACGAAGAGGAAGCCGGGCCAGGAGTGCCGGCGCCGGCCCTCCCCATCTCTCACTTGCTAATGGATTTGCGGTCATTGCGCGTGTGCGTGTTTCATCCGCACGACCGCGACGGTGCGCAGCTTACCCAGCAGCTGCAGCGCATCGGCTGCCACGTGCAAGCGTTTTGGCCGCCGCTGCCTTCTGCGCCGGCAGGCACCGACGTCGTTTTCTTCGCCCTCTTTCCGGACATCCTGGATCTCGTTGACGATTGGTGCGCGGACGACGACACACCACCGTCGATTGCGGTTCTCAACTATGAGAACCCGACGCTTATCGAGGCGATGCTGCACATCGACGCAAAAGCCGTCGTTACATCGCCCATCCGGTCGTTCGGTCTTCTAAGTGCGATCGTCCTTGCACGCGAGCTCGGGCGGGAGCGCAGGAAACTGCGCAAGCGCATTATGCGTCTCGAGGAAAAGCTCGGTAGCGCGCGCAAAGTTGCGGAAGCACAGGAGATACTCTGTCGCCAGCGCGGCGTCAACAAAGTCGAAGCGTATCGCATCATGCGCGAGCAGGCGATGGCCAAGCGGATGACGGTAGAGGACATCGCCTCCGCGCTTATCAACGCGAACGACATTCTGTCGTCAGGCCGCTGACGCAGCACCTGACGCGGCTGTGGAATTCCGCCCTGGCGTGCTCCTTCGCTAGATCGCTCTGCGCACAGCCGTCCCCGAGGGTGCAATCCGCCAGTCGTCATTTCGCGCACCGCGCGGTAAGACGCCGTGTAGCCAGAGCCCTTCAGCCGACGCTTTACCTTTACTGCGTGGTCTGCGGTGTCACCAGATTCAACGCCATGCGCGCAGCCGTGGTACGAGTCTCCACACCGAGCTTTTCGAAGACGTGTTCCAGGTGTTTGTTGGCCGTGCGCGGGCTCATACCGAGGATATCGGCGATATCGCGATTGGTCTTGCCGACAGCGACCCAATACAGCACATCGGCTTCGCGAGGGGTCAGCCGGAACGCCTGCATCAACGCGGCGGGTCCGGGCCAACCGGGCTTGCACTGGATCACCAGCAGTTCCTCGCCGTGAGCGCCGCGACGCGGCCGGCTGACTATCAGTTGTTCCCTTGCGGTCTGCAACTCGAACGGTTTGACCTCGGGCGCCCGCAGCGCATCCTGGAGCCAACTGCACAATGCCGCCGGCAGGCGACCCTGGGCGTCGAGCGAGCCGCGTAGCCGCGACTGGGCAAGCGGCGTCAGCCATAGCACTTCGCCGCTGGGGCCAACGGCGACCACCGCCTGGCCGGCCGCATCCATCGCCGCACGGGTCTGCACGACCAGGCGCGAATTGCGCAGATGCGAAGCGATGCGCACCATCACTTCTGCGGGACGGATCGGCTTCGTGATGTAATCGACACCACCCGCCTGGAAGCCCTGCAGAACATGCTCAGTCTCCGCCAGCCCAGTCATGAATATCACCGGAATCGGACGGGTCTGGAGGTCTTCCTTGAGCCGTCGGCAGGTCTCGAAGCCGTCTATGCCGGGCATCAGCGCATCGAGGAGGATCAGATCCGGCGGCAAGCGGCGTGCCCGGTCCAATGCCCCGGCGCCGTCGGTTGCCACCAGCACCGTATAGCCCGATTTGTCGAGCAGGCTATGCAGGATAGACAGGTTTTCGGGCGCGTCATCAACAATCAGAACGACATCGCGAAGCGGATCGGGGCGTAGCATCGGAGTTGGCCTGCAGGGTTCGGTCAAGGTGTCGCAAATATTCAGCCAGATCGAAGCGCTCGACGTGCGAGCGCAAAACGCCGGTGAAAACGCCACAGGACGGGTCGAGCTGGTCGATTTCCCCAAGCTTGTCGAGGATGCCGCGCACGTACCCAAGGCTGCCCAACTCGTGCAGACTGCGCAGCAGTTCGGGGCCGGGCAGCGCCGCCTTGGCCGGCAGGGTCGAGGGCGCGGCGGCGAGTGACGGGTCAACCGACGGTGTCTGCGCCGCAATAACGGGCGTTGCCGGGACCCATCGCAGGTCAAGGCGCTCGCGGATCAATTCGAGCAGTTCAACGACATTGACAGGCTTCACGAGAAAATCCTCGTTGCGAATGCCCGCGGCGTTTTTCCGGCCCTTGTCGAAGGCATTGGCCGAGACGACGATGATCGGCGCATTGCTCATCAAGTTGGCGCGAAAGAGGCGCGCGGTTTCCCAGCCGTCCAGCAGCGGCATGCCAATATCGAGCAGAATCAGGTCGGGCGCGAACGACGAGACGGCCTTCAGTGCCTCCAGCCCGGAGCTTGCTTCCTGAACCTCGAAGCCTAGCGGTTCGAGCAACTTGACGTGCAGCTCGCGGTCCACCCGTTCGTTGTCTACCACCAGCACCCGGCGCGTCGGACCGGCGTAGCCGCCTATGGGCAGTTTCGGGAGGGCTTGAACCGGCTGCGGCTCGCGTACTTCCGGTAAGAACAGCTGGACGCGAAACGTGCTTCCGCGGCCGGTCTCGCTGTCGACGGTGAGGGTGCCTCCCATTACGTCAGCGAGCATTCTGGCGATGGTCAGGCCTAGCCCCGTGCCATTTTCCGAACCGCCCGGGACATTGCCGCCGCGCTGGAACGGCAAAAAGATGCGAGTCAGGTCATCGGCATCGATGCCCATGCCTGAATCGATGATTTCGAAGACCGCCATCTCCCGGCGGTATTGCAACCGCAGCGTAACGTTGCCGCGATCGGTGAACTTCACCGCGTTGCCCAGAACGTTGATGAGGATCTGGCCCACCCGCTTTTTATCGGCGCGCACCGCGCAGGGCAAGTTGGGGGGAGCTTCGTAATGGAAGGCGATACCCTTTGCGCTTGCCTGTAAGCTCACCATGTCGGCTAACTGCGAGACGAATTCTGGAAAACGGACTTCCTCGAATTCCAGCGTCATTTTGCCGGTCTCGATTTTGGCGATATCGAGCAACCCGTCGATCAACGATACAAGGTGTTCGCCGCTGCGGCGGATCACCGCCAGCGCGAGATGGTGGTGTGGGGGAATGGACGTATCCTGCTCGAGCATCTGCGCATAGCCGAGAATGCTGTTTAGCGGCGTGCGCAGTTCGTGGCTGATGCCGGTAACGTAGCGGCTCTTCGCCAGATTGGCTTTTTCAGCTGTCTGCTTTGCACGCTGCAACTGCGCATCGGTGCGCTGATGGGCGTCGATTTCCTCGAGCAGCAGATGCGTCTGCCGATTCGATTCCTCTTGCGCAACGCGCCGGCTTTCGGACGTCAGCACGCTCCACCAGCAACCAATCCCGCCCGCGAGCGCCAGTACCGCAAACAGTTTCAGGAATGCCGTGCGCAGCAGCACATCAACGGCCGGCGAGAGTTGGTCGACAAGCACCGACTCCTGTGTATAGATCAGGCCGAGAATGGCGGCCATGATCATGGTCACCAGCACGAACAGCAGCAGGTATTGGCCGATGCGGGTATTGAAACGGGTTGACAGGGCCTTGGGCAAAAGCCAGCGTATCGTCGCATTGGTTTGCTCGGATAGCCGTGCACCCGGTTTGCATAGGTCATGGCAGCGCGCATCCACCGTGCAGCATAAAGAGCAGATGGAACCTTCATAAGCCGGGCAGTGCGCCATGTCTTCGGTTTCGTACGCCTTGTCGCAAATGCAGCAACGAATCGACTGATAGCCTTTGCCCAGTGGAACCCCGGCCAACGCAACCGGTTGGCGCGCGATGTAGTATTTGCCACTGGTCGCCCAGGCAATCGCCGGCGCGGCAATCAGAGCGGTGGTGAGCGCGATCAGCGCCGAAAACGCGTGGGCGGTCTCCCCCAGCACGTGAGTAAACGCCAGTACCGACAGCGTCGAGGCAATCAGTGTCGCGCCGACGCCCACCGGATTGACATCGTACAAATGCGCGCGCTTGAACTCGATGCCCTTCGGGCTCAGGCCAAGCGGTTTGTTGATCACCAGATCGGCCACTACCGCACCGACCCAGCTGATCGCGATATTCGCATAAAGCCCGAGTACTTGTTCGAGCGCGCGGAATACTCCCAGCTCCATGAGCATGAACGCGATCAGCACATTGAACACAAGCCACACCACGCGACCGGGGTGGCTATGCGTCAGCCGCGCGAAGAAGTTCGACCATGCGAGCGATCCCGCGTAGGCGTTGGTCACATTGATCTTGAGTTGCGACAGGACAATGAAGAACGTGGTGACCAACAGCGCGCATTCCGGCGAGCCGAACAGATACTTGTACGCAACGAGGTACATCTGGGTCGGCTCGACCGCGCGGTCGGGCAACACGCCATGCTGAATCGCGAGCACGGCGAGGAAAGAACCGCCGAGCAGCTTGGCCACGCCAAGAACGATCCAGCCTGGGCCGGCGCTCAGCATGCTCAAAGTCCAGCGGCGCTTGTTGAGCGAGGTCCGCTCGGGCAGAAAGCGAAGAAAGTCGACCTGTTCTCCTACCTGCGCGATCATCGAAGTGAGCACCGTCGTGGCGGTGCCGAACATCAGCAGGTCGAAGTGTCCATGCCCGCCGGCGTTGCCGACGAAGTTGGGCAACTCTCGCAGTAAGCCCGGCTCTTTCCAGATCACAGCCGCATAAGGCAGCATCAGCAACACGAGCCACAGTGGCTGGGTGAACGCCTGCAGGCGGCTGATCAGCGTAATGCCGTGTGTGACGAGCGGGATCACGATTACTGCGCAAATCAGATAACTCAGTGAAAGGGGAATCCCAAAGTACAACTGCAACGCCATCGCCATGATGGTGGCTTCGAGCGCGAAGAAAATAAAAGTAAACGACGCGTAGATCAGCGATGTGACGGTCGAGCCGATATACCCGAACCCGGCGCCGCGGGTCAGCAGATCCATGTCGACGCCGAACTTCGCTGCGTAATAGCTGATCGGCAGGCTCGTCAGAAAAATGATCGCGCCGACAAGCACGATTGCCCAGAGCGCGTTGGTGAAGCCGAAACTGACGGTGATCGAGCCGCCAACTGCTTCGAGCGCCAAGAACGAGATCGCGCCAAACGCCGTATTGGCTACCCGGAACTCGGACCACTTGCGAAACGTGCGTGGCGTGAAACGCAGCGCATAGTCTTCGATGGTTTCGTCGGCGACCCAGGTGTTGTAATCGCGCCGCACCTTGATGATGCGCTGCACGGGTATTGCACGGGGGACCGCAGGTTCGGGAGACTGGTTCACCAAAATTGTCCGGAATCGGGCTGTGGTTAAAGCGAAGCAGCCAATAGTTGCAAGGCGCATGCCACACATACGCAGCGCGTGATGCAGTCATAAGCGTGCAGCACTCCGCGCGAGCGGGCATGCGCGGCGCAGACTCAAAGCGGTGCGCGACGCGTCCCGAATGTGGCATTGCCGCACCGCCACAGCGCACCCCCTCAGGTTGGTCGACAGGCCGTGGCCTACGCCACGCTTGCCCGCGTCGAGCATAGCGACGTGCGCCCGACCTGCCGATACGTCATTTGACGTAGGCGCGCGCATTCGCCACGCAGCCACGCCGTCGCGTGTATCCCCGATCCGCTTGTGCAAAGGCATCGTTGTACTTCCGCGAGGCTACAGGGCACGTAAGTCATATGACGTATTCCGATCGGAAATTCGGATACCTATTCTGCCTCAGCCGCTCAACGACAAAAGAGCCGCCGTGTCGGCGCCATGCAGGCTGGCGCCCGCACTTCGCGTCACGCCGGGCTCGCCAGCCAGACCTGAAACCCACGCAGACAAGGACCTTGAAAAATGACACAACGCTTCGACGACAACGGCGACGACCATGCTTGCGAATCATCCGCCCTCGCAGTCCAACTCGCCTCTCCGGGCCGCCGGAAAGTCGCACTGGCACTTGCTTCTCTGCCGCTTGCGATGATGGTCAAGCCATCGTTCGCTGCTGCTCCGCCGACTTCGCAAGTCAACACGACGGGCAGGGCGATCACCGATACCACGGTGACGGTTGGTCAGCTGCATTCGTCAACCGGCACGATGGCGATCAGCGAGACCGGATCGATCCGCGCCGAACGCCTCGCGATCGAACAGATCAACGCGATGGGCGGAGTGCTCGGCCGCCAGATCAAGGTGATCCAGGAGGACGGCGCGAGCGACTGGCCGACCTTTGCCGAAAAGGCGACCAAGCTGCTCGAAAGCGACAAGGTCGCCACGGTGTTCGGCTGCTGGACGTCCGCGTCACGTAAAGCCGTGCTGCCGGTCTTCGAAAAAGACAATGGCCTGCTGTACTACCCAACCTTTTATGAAGGCCTCGAGCAGTCGAAAAACGTGTTCTATACCGGCCAGGAAGCGACCCAGCAAGTGCTGGCCAGCCTGAGCTGGTTCGCCAAAGAGAAGAAGGCCAAGACGTTCTATCTCATCGGCTCCGACTACATCTGGCCGCGCACCTCCAACAAGATCGCCCGCAAGCACATTGAAAACGTGCTGCACGGCGAAGTGGTCGGTGAAGAGTACTACCCGCTCGGCAATACCGAGTTCGGTTCGCTTATCAACAAGATGAAGTTCAAGAAGCCGGACGTGATTTTCGCGGACGTGGTGGGCGGCAGCAATGTCGCGTTCTACAAGCAACTGAAGGCTGCTGGCGTAACAGGCGACAAGCAGCTGTTGCTGACCATCTCAGTGACCGAAGATGAGCTGCTGGGTATCGGTGGCGAAAACTTCCAGGGGTTCTACTCGTGCATGAAGTATTTCCAGAGCCTGGACAACCCTGCCAACAAGAAATTCGTTGCGGCGTTCAAGGCCAAGTATGGCAAGGACGCGGTGATCGGTGACGTGACTCAGGCCGCGTACCTCGGCCCATGGCTGTGGAAGATGGCCTGCGAGAAAGCCGGCAGCTTCGACGTCAACAAGGTAGTGGCGGCTTCGCCGGGTCTGGAGTTCAAGGATGCGCCAGAAGGCGACATCAAGGTTCACCCGAATCACCACTTGTGGAGCAACACGTTGATCGGCCAGGGCCAGCGCGATGGTCAGTTCAAGGTTGTCTACAAGTCGGACTTGATTGAACCGAATCCGTTTCCGAAGGGCTATCAATAAAAAGCTGAGAGTCATCGCCGGCGGTAGCAATGGTTGGCGCCGGCGGGAATCGCAAGTCGATATAGCACTTTTCGATGTTCAACACCGCCTGCTCGAACGCAGGCCGCGCAGGGGATTGACCATGGCTTGGTTCTCGCAGTTCGGCGCGATCGTCGCTATGCAGGGCTTCAATGGCCTCTCGGTATTCAGCGTCTTGCTGCTGATGGCGCTCGGTCTGGCCATCATCTTCGGGCAGATGGGCGTGATCAATATGGCGCATGGCGAGTTTTTGACGATCGGCGCCTACACGACTTATGTGTTGTCGGCCTTGATGCACAAATATGCGCCGGCACTGCAACCTGTCTATTTCTTCGTGGCCATTGTGGTCGCGTTCGCGGTTGCTTTCGCCTTCGGATACCTCGTGGAATGGCTGCTGATTCGCCATCTATACCGGCGTCCACTCGACACCCTGCTGGCGACCTGGGGCCTCTCGCTTGCCATGCAGCAAACCTTTCGCTCGGTGTTCGGCTCACAGGAAGTCAGTCCGGATCTTCCGCAATGGCTAATGGGTTCACTATCGCCTTATCAGGGTCTCGACATCCCGATCAACGGCCTGATGGTGATGGTCCTTACCATGATGCTCACGGCGATCCTGCTGCTGTTTCTGTACAAATCGCATTGGGGCGTGAAGGTGCGGGCTACCACCCAGAACCGGATCATGGCCGGCGCCGTCGGGATCAACACCGGCAAAGTCGACCGCCTGACCTTTGCGCTTGGATGCGGGATTGCCGGCATAGCAGGCGCGGCCTTCACTACCATGGGCTCGACTGGTCCGACAAGCGGTTCGCTTTATATCGTGGACACCTTCCTGACCGTGGTATTCGGTGGCGCGCAAAGCCTCTTCGGCACGATTGCCTCCGCGTTCTCGATCGCCCAGACCCAGTCAACCACTGAGTTCTTTCTGTCTGGCTCAATGGCGAAGGTGCTCACCTTGTCAGCCGTGATCGTCATTTTGATGCTACGTCCGCAAGGTCTTTTCGCACCGAAAGTGCGGCGCTAACTGTTCGATCGCAGGAGAAAGCAATGAATTCGGGATCTCTCAAGTGGCTGGGTGGACGCTCCGGTGTGATGGGGTTCATCTGGCTGGGTCTTCTGATACTGGTGCTGCTGCCGTTGACGCTGGACATTTTCAGGCTGAACCTGGTGGGCAAATATCTCACTTACGGGTTCGTGGCGATAGGACTGACGCTGTGCTGGGGCTACGGCGGGATCCTCAGCCTGGGGCAGGGCGTGTTCTTCGGTCTGGGCGGCTATTGCATGGCAATGTTCCTGAAGCTGGAAGCATCGGATCCGGTCAGTACAAAGATCCAGTCCACGCCGGGAATTCCAGACTTCATGGACTGGAATCAGATTACACATCTGCCGCTGATGTGGGAACCATTCAGGCACTTCTGGTTCGCTATCGCCGCGGTGCTGGTGATACCGGCTCTGCTTGCCTTTGTCATCGGTCTCGCCATGTTCAAACGACGCGTCGGCGATGTGTACTTCGCGATTGTGACGCAGGCGATTGCCGCCATTCTGTCTATCCTGATCATCGGGCAGCAGGGGCTGACCGGTGGCGTGAACGGTATAACCGATTTGCGCACGGTGCTCGGCTGGGACATCCGCACTACTTCGGCGCACTACGTCCTGTACTTCGTCAATGCCGGCCTGCTGTTCCTGTGCATCGCATTTGGCAAGTTTCTGCTGTCGAGCAAGCTCGGCAAGCTGCTGGTGGCGATGCGCGACAAGGAGGAGCGTGTACGTTTCTCAGGCTACGACGTTGCTGCGCTGAAGATCTTCGTGTTCTCAGTCGCAGCCGTGTTCTCCGCCATCGGCGGCGCGATGTTTTCGCTGCAGGTCGGCTTCATGTCCCCGTCGTTCGTGGGCATCGTTCCCTCGATCGAGATGGTGATCTTTTGCGCCGTAGGGGGCCGCACATCCTTGTTTGGTGCAGTCTACGGCGCGTTGCTGGTGAACTTCGGCGAGTCGTATTTTTCGGAATCGTTTCCGCAACTGTGGCTATTCCTGATGGGGGCGCTCTTCATCGGTGTGGTGATGTTCTTCCCGAATGGCCTCGCCGGTCTTTATGAAAGTCATGGCAAGCAGCTGCTTGCACGCTTATCGGTGAGCGGCTATCTGCGGCGCCGCGCGCTGGTGACGCTGTCGGCTTCCGATCCCGAGGCCTGACGCAGGTCTATCCGCAAAAACAGAGAACACCATGGCTAAAAAAGATTTCGTACTATCGGTCGAGGATCTGACGGTTTCGTTCGACGGCTTCAAGGCCGTGGACGGCCTGAATCTCTATGTGGACCGCAACGAGGTGCGTGTCGTGATCGGACCGAACGGAGCGGGCAAAACCACCGTACTCGACCTGATAAGCGGGAAGACGCGAGCCACCAGCGGTAGCATCAATTTCAAAGGCCTGGAATTGACGAAGATGAGCGAGCACATGATCGTGCGCGCCGGGATAGGACGCAAGTTCCAGACTCCTTCGATATACGAAAACCTCACTACGTACGAAAACCTCGAAGTGTCGTTTCCCCGTGGGCGCAGTGTGTTCGGCGCCATCGCTTTCCGCCGTACCCCTGACGTGGATGAGCGAGTGCGCCAGATCGCGGAGGAAGTGTTTCTCACCGAGATGCTGGATCAAACGGCTGAGTTACTGAGCCACGGGCAGAAACAGTGGCTCGAGATCGGCATGTTGCTGATGCAGGATCCTGAACTGATGCTTCTAGATGAGCCGGTCGCGGGCATGAGCGTGTCGGAGCGCGAAAAGACCGCCGAATTGTTGTCGCGGGTCGCCAAAAATCGGTCGGTAGTCGTGATCGAGCACGACATGGAATTCGTTAAGAACATCGCACACCGCGTCACCGTGCTGCATCAGGGCAAAGTACTGGCCGAAGGAAGCATGGAGGCGGTGCAGTCCAACCCGAAAGTGATCGAAGTGTACCTCGGACATTGAAGCGCGATCGTGTAGCGCCGGAACGGCAAGTTTGCATTCAAAAGGAACAGTTTATGTTCAACGTTACAGGACTGGTCTCGGGCTACGGTCAGAGCGAAGTGATCCATCAACTCGATCTGAGCGCTGCCACCGGCGAAATCGTCGCCGTGATGGGCCGCAACGGCATGGGTAAAACGACCTTTTTCAAATCGTTGATGGGCATTCTCACGTGTCGTGCGGGCAAGGTGGAAGTGGCCGGTGTCGACGTCGCAAAACTGCCGCCGTTCGAGCGGGTCGCGCGAGGGATTGCGTATGTGCCGCAAGGCCGGATGATTTTTTCGACGCTCACGGTGCTCGAAAACATCAAGACGGGCTTGCCGAAAGCGGCGCGGGGTAGGGTGCCGGCGGAAATCTTCGATCTCTTTCCTGTTTTATACGATATGCGCGATCGCCGCGGTGGGAATTTGTCGGGCGGGCAGCAGCAGCAACTTGCCATCGCGCGCGCGCTGGTCACCAATCCAAAAGTACTACTGCTCGATGAGCCTACCGAAGGAATTCAGCCCTCCATCATCAAGGACATTGCCCGTTCGCTGAAAGAGATCCGGGATCTCAGGCAACTCACCATCATCGTTTCGGAGCAAGTGCTGAGTTTCACGATGGAAATTGCGGACCGTCTGCTGGTGATCGAGAAGGGCCGCTTCGTCCACGAAGACTGGCGCGATGAAGTCGATATCGCGAAGATCAGCGGCTACCTCTCTGTTTGACGTCCCAAGGGATGCAGGACAAGGCGGGCGTTTATCGCACGCTGCTTACTGGAAAGGAATAAACACGATGCTTGGTTATATGTACTACAACCGCTTCGGCCATGCTGGCTTTACCGACAGGCATAGAGGTCGAAGTGTAGCCGGAGTGCAGACCTGTGCGGTTTTCCTGCTGCGCTTCGATGCACGCGGCGGCACCTTGCCTGACGGTACGGTGCTGGAAAAAGCCGAATGGACCGCCAAAGTATGTACGCAGATCAAGGACGACACGGTCAATGGCGGCTACCAGGCTGGCTGCGCCGCATGCGTCTATCGCGCAGCTTAGATCGAGCCCGCCCGCCGTAACTGCAAACACGTTCTGATATCACGGAGAGAATACATGCAACATTTCACGATCAAGCCAGGCGTGCCGCTTGCCGAACAAGCGGAACTTGGCCATAACCGCTGGCATCCGGATATTCCGTTCCTGTCGACGGTTAAGCCCGGTGAAGAGATCATCATCGAGTCGCTCGACTTTCTGGACGCGCAAATCAAGGACAACGACAGCACTGACGATGTGCGCGATATCGACCTGACTCGCGCACATCCGCTTACCGGTCCGTTCCATATCGAAGGAGCGGAGCCTGGCGACTTGCTGGTCGTCGATCTTCTCGATATCAAACCGATCACGCCGGTGGGCTTTTCCGGCGTGTTCGCGAAGAGCAACGGCGGCGGTTTTCTCGGCGACTATTTTCCAGATGCGGCCAAGGCGATCTGGGACCTGAAAGGTCTGTACGCCACTTCGCGCCATATCCCGGGTGTGCGCATCGCCGGGTTGACGCACCCGGGCCTGATGGGCTGTCTTCCGTCGACCGAATTGCTGGCCGAGTGGAATCGCCGTGAGGCGCCGCTGGCCGAGCTGGGTCTTGCAAAACCGCCGGAGCCGTCGACCGCTGTGCTGCGCGGCGTACGCGGAGCCGCCTTTGACCGGATGGCGAAGGAGGCAGCCCGCACCGTTCCCCCGCGCGAGCATGGCGGCAATACCGACATCAAGGATCTCTCGAGCGGAACCCGGATCTTCTTCCCGGTTTACGTCAAGGGCGCGGGCTTCTCGATGGGCGATCTGCACTTCTCCCAAGGCGACGGCGAAATCAGTTTTTGCGGCGCGATTGAAATGGACGGCGCGACTCATGTCGGCTTCGACCTCATCAAAGGCGGCATGGCCAAGTACAATCTCAGTGCACCGGTTTTCATGCCTAGCCCGATCAGGCCGCATTACGACCAATGGCTGACCTTTGAAGGAATTAGCGTCGAGAACGGAAAGAACTATTACATGGACGCTACGGTCGCCTATCGCCAGGCTTGCCTGAAGGCTATCGACTACCTGAAGCAGCATGGATTTACCGGGCCGCAAGCATACATGTTGCTCACCGCGGCGCCGGTTGAAGGTCGCATTGGCGGCATCGTCGATATTCCGAACTGCTCGGCCACGGTGTCATTGCCACTCGCGATCTTCGAGAAGAACATTGCACCGACCGGAATGCTCAGCGAGCGCGCGTTCTGGGGTCACAGGGACTGACGGGCGGGTCCAGAGTCAGGGCGGCTGAGTTGGCGGCTCCGCCGCGAGACGCGCAGCAATGCGCGTCCGATCTTTTTACGACTGAAGGGGAGTACGTAACATGCCGCTTTACGATATGCGTTGTCCCTCATGTGGGGGAATCTTCGAGAAATTGCTAGCCGTGTCCATGCGCGACAATGTTCTCGACTGTCCCTATTGCGAGCAATGCGTTGTGCCCGAAACGATGATCACGGCACGCAACGTGCAACTCAACATCACGGAACGGTGGAGGCCGCAAAGTCAGGCCGAGCAATTGACGGGAGCAGGCGTGAAAGGGCCCGGAACACGCGCCGAGGCGGGACGCGCGAGTGTGTTGCATGTCTGCAAAGGCGGCAATTGCAGCCTTTGCGGCTAACGGCGTAGCTGGGCACCGCCCTGCAGCACGAGGTCAATCGCGCATATGAGTCAGTGAAGGTCAGCGAGACCTGCACGAATGCGTTCGTTGAAGAGGCGCTGCGCAAATCGCGCTGACACCGTTAGTTACCCGTTACCTCAACGAACCAAAAGCGCCACTGGGCCATGGGCTCGCGCGAGCTCAATCGTGCAACCGGCCGGGACATCAAGGATGTGAGCCAGGCTCTACAGCCCGCATATCCTGACCGTTAGCGGAGCGGTTCTTTCCGCTCGCACCAGCATCGGATCGTTTCGTAGGTGACCACGACACCACGCTTTTCTCCTCACCAATCTGGCAGTGCCCGCGGCGGCGGCATTGCATTTTCTCTTTTGACGCCACTGCACATTCGCAGGGCAGACACAGTTTGCGCCGCACCTCGATGACCTTACCTAAACTTCTGAACCACGCGAGGACGGCTATTTCCGAGGTCGTTAAATGCTGTCTCCGCACGGGCTATCGTACGTAACGCACTTTGACCTCCGGCGCTTCCCGCGGTTTTTTGCCTCAGTCAGAGGAGCCGGGGTAACGCCCCTGGATCGCAGCCAGTTTTGATTAACGGCTCTGGTGCAAATAGGCGGTCTGGACGAGATTTTTGTTATAGAAAGGATACCTCATCAAGCAGACAGGACGGCCTCCCAAACTGCGGGCGCAGCGGTATCTTTGAGGCCGAGCTTCGCGAGGCT
>NZ_VZQQ01000068.1 GCF_014397785.1 Paraburkholderia podalyriae | reverse complement strand
CGCGTTCTGACATCCAGAGAGCCGTCGCACTGTCGCAGCGGGATCTCGCTCACCTCGTCCTGATCTCTCGCGGCGTTGTTGGTCTCGTACTATATTCCAACTTCTGACGGGTTACGCTGACGGATACCCGCTTACGTTAAATCTGCGAGCCCGCTTGAATATTCCACGCCAAAGTGAACAGGAATTCCACGGCAAAAGAACACGAATTCCACGGCAAAGTTAATGCCGATTCCACGGCAAAAAGAACAGGGTTTCCACGCCATCGCGAACAGGATTTCGGGGTGGCGGCGACGCGGGTCAACGGTGGCACGATCGACGGTTTTGTCGGGAGTGCCGAATGGCAAATGTCAGGTTGACCATGCGCAAAATCAGGGAAGTGCTGCGGCTGCATTTCGAGTGCGACCGCAACCAGAGGGAGATCGCCGACGCGGTCGGCGCCTCGACAACAACGGTGTGGCATTACCTGCGCCGCACGCGGCTGGCGGGGCTGGGCTGGCCGCTGCCAGCGGAACTGCTAACGGACGACGCGGCGCTCGAGGCGAGGCTGTATCCGCCGCCGGCGCGGCGCGAGCCAACGCGCGGCATGCCGGACTGGCCGACGGTGCATCGCGAGATCGGCAGGAAAGGCGTCACGCTTGATCTGCTGTGGCAGGAATACAAGGCGCAGCATCCGGACGGCTGCGGCTACAGCTGGTTCTGCAAGGCCTACCAGGAATGGGCGCAGCGGCTGCCGGTCACGATGCGGCAAACGCACGTGCCGGGCCAGAAGCTGTTCGTCGACTACTCGGGCAAGAAGCTGGGCATCATCCAACCCGGACACCGGTGAAATCCGCGAGGCCGAGTTGTTCGTCGCTGCGCTCGGCGTGTCCGGCTTCACCTTCGCGGAACTCACCTGGACCCAGAAGTTGCCAGACTGGATCGGCTCGCACGTGCGCGCCTTCGCGTTCTATGACGGTCTGGTCGAAATCCTGGTCCCTGACAACCTGAAATCGGGCGTCCACAAGCCTGGGTTCTACGATCCGGACATCAATCCAACCTACCAGAAAATGGCCGGGCATTACTCCGTGGCTGTGATCCCGGCTCGCATTAAAAAACCGCGAGACAAGCTGAAAGCAGAGTTATCGGTTCTCCTGGTGCAGAGATGGGTCCTCGCCCGCCTGCGCAACCAGCGCTTCTTCAGTCTGGACGGGGCAAACCGGGCGGTCGCCGCCTTGCTGACCGATCTGAACAACCGGCCCTTCAAGAAATTACCTGGCTCCCGCCGTAGCGTCTTCGACGAGATCGATCGCCCGGCGCTCAGGCCGTTGCCCGAGCGGCCGTATCAGTACGCGGAATGGAAGGTCGCACGCGTCGGCCCGGACTACCACGTTGAGCTCGATCAGCACTACTACTCGGTGCCGTACCGCTACGCGCGCGAGCAGGTCGACATGCGTCACACGGCCAGCACCGTCGAAATCTTCCATCGTGGCCAACGCATTGCCGCCCACGGCAAAAGCGCCCGAGCTCGCCACCACACCACGATCGACGCGCACATGCCGCCCGAGCATCTCGCGGTCGCGAAAGGCTGGGATCCGCAGCGGCTGCGCAACTGGGCCGCCGACATCGGTCCGCATACGGCGGCCGTTATCCAGCACCTGCTGGGTGCCCGCAAGCACCCGCAGCAATCCTATCGAACCTGCCTGGGCGTGCTGCGCATGGGCAAGGACTACGGGCGCGACCGGCTCGAAGCCGCCTGCCGCCGCGCCATCGATCTGAAAGCGCCGAACTACAAGTTCATTGCCTCGACGCTGAAGAATGGCCTGGACCGGGAGCCCGACGCGGCTCCCGCCCAGGCTGACCTGCCGCTCATGCACGCCAACGTGCGCGGGCCGTCTTACTATCATTGAAAGGGAGTCGTTATGCTGCAACATCCCACTGTCGACAAAGTGCACGCGCTGCGCCTGCCCGGCATGGCGGCGGCGCTTGCCGAGCAACAGACCCAGGACGGCATTGACCGGCTGGGCTTTGAAGAGCGTCTGGGGCTGCTGGTCGAGCGCGAAGCCAGCGAGCGTGACTCGCGACAAACGGCGGCCCGGCTGCGCCGGGCCAGACTGAAGGTCCCTGACGCGTCGCCCGAGGACATCGACTATCGCACCGCCCGTGGGCTGGACCGGGCGCTTACCGCCCGACTGCTGACCGGTGAGTGGCTTCGGGAGAGGCAGAACCTGATCCTGGTTGGCCCGACCGGGCTCGGCAAGAGCTGGTTGGGTTGCGCCTTCGCCATCCAGGCGTGCCGTCAGGGGTTCTCCGCCTGCTATCTGCGCGTGCCGAAGCTGAACGAGGAACTGGCGATCGCACACGGCAGCGGGCACTACGCGC
Source organism: Paraburkholderia podalyriae (assembly GCF_014397785.1). Taxonomy (GTDB): domain Bacteria; phylum Pseudomonadota; class Gammaproteobacteria; order Burkholderiales; family Burkholderiaceae; genus Paraburkholderia; species Paraburkholderia podalyriae. The sequence goes on along the minus strand of NZ_VZQQ01000068.1, from coordinate 27,494 downwards.
GGTGGCTTGCGCAACTGGCCAAGACGGATCTCGTGATTCTCGACGATCTGGCCATGGCGCCGCTGACCGATTCGGCCAGGCGCGACCTGCTGGAGGTGCTCGATGACCGGCACGGACACCGATCCACGCTCGCCACCAGCCAGATTCCAGTGGATCACTGGCATGAAGCGATCGGCGAGCCGACCGTCGCCGACGCGATCCTCGACCGGCTCGTGCACAACGCACATCGCATCACCCTCGCGGGCGAATCACTGCGCAAGACACGTAGCCGATTGACCGCGAAGCAGCAGTCCGAGTAAAAAGGCAAAGGTCCCGCGTCGCTGCGCTCAGTTTGTTCGCGATGGTGTGGAATTCTTGTTCTCTTTGCCGTGGAATCACGATTCACTTTGCAGTGGAACGGCTGTTCTCTTTGCGTGGAATACGCACCCGCTCTTCTCGGAGCGCAAGACATCGCATTGTTATGCGTGACGCCATACTCCTGCGTCATCTACAGATCGAGCACAAGCACCGGCGAATGTGAGCGCGAACAACAAGGCGTGAACCGGTCATTAGCCGCACGCTCTTCATCGGTCAGGAACATGTCCCTGTGCAGCGGTGTGCCATCGAGAACGCGTGTAAGGCATGTACCGCAGACGCCTTGTTCACACGAAGTCGGAATGTCAACGCCATGTTTGGCGAGTACTGATAAGGCCGTTTCGTCAGCGCCGACTGATAGGACCTCGCCGCTGCTTGCGATTCGAATCTGGAACGCTCGGTCCTCTTCATCGGTGTCTTCAATTGCGGCGGCAAAATATTCGCGATGCAATAGCTCGTCGCGATATCCGGCAGCGCGAGCAGCCCCCAGGACGTAATCGATGAAACCACCTGGCCCGCAGACATACACGTGAGTGGCGGGATTATTGGCAGCGCTGAAGACAGACGTAGCATTGAAACGCTGCGTAGCGTCGCCATCGTCAACGTGCAAGATGACATTCGACACGAAGCGTGAGCCTTTCAGGCGTTCCATGAAAGCGAGCTTGGAGCTTGAGCGGGCGCAGTAATGGAGTTCGAATGATTCGCCGGTCGTGTAGAGGCTTTCGGCCATCGACAAAAGCGGCGTAATCCCAATACCACCAGCCACTAGAACGGAGTGATGCGCGTCCTTTGATAGCTGAAAGTGATTTCGCGGCAGGCTGATCGTGAGGGTCGTTCCTTCCCTAAGTTCGTGCATGGCAATCGAACCACCACGAGAAGCGGGGTCCTTCAGTACGCCAATCGAGTACCTGTGCGTTTCGTTGGGGTCGTTACATATCGAATACTCGCGAACGGGACCGCCGGGTGGATGCACGTCAATGTGTGAGCCTGCGATGAACGACGGAAGAGGATTTCCGTCCGCATTTACCAGATCGAACGCGCAGACATCCTCGGCGACCAGCTGCCTGTTCGTGACTGTGACTGTCAAACTCATGATATTTTCCGCCCGAACTCAGACCGACGCGGTTTGCGCTTCGAGTGACGCCGGCGCGGACTCGGCCTTGATCATTGCGGTCCACTGTCGACGCGCCTGCACTGGGGCGATATCAAATGCGATGTCGACGAACGGCCTGTCGGGAGTACGCTTCACACTCCGATATTGCGACTCAATGATTTCCTTGTCTTCGCCGAATGTGACCACGATGTTTCGATAGATCTCTTCAGTAACCGAGGGCTCATCAAGGCGGAAATTATGCGCGGCCGACCAGAAGTAATGCGTTGTGTCTTCCGTTTCCGGGGTCATCGCGTTCAGCCCGCGGAAGCCATATCCGCCGTCACGCTGCCCTTCCGGTGCTCCAGCGCCTACGTCCTTGGCTCCCGTGAAAATTCGCACGAGCCCGGGTTCGAACTCGATTTCTTGCCAGCGATCGACCCGATCAGTGCCAAATGTAAAGGCAGCGGTATATGTCGGCGGGGGAACACAATTCGGCATCCAGCGCTCGACACGAACGCCGCTGTCCGTGCGCGTCGTCTTCGTCGTCGCCGCGAAGTGAGTTTCGGCATCGCCACCGATAGTCTGCTTGTGTACGTAGCCGAGATGTGTCAGGTCGAGCAGATTGTCGTAGATCAGCAGATGGTTCGCTTCAATGAGGTACGTGTTTTTCTTGTACCGCCATCTGCCATCCTGATGCCACGGGTATGCCGGAATCCTGTTCGCATCTGCCTTTTCGGTATCGCCCATCCAGATCCAGATCAGGTCGTCGCGCTCGAAGACCTGATAGGCCTTCACCTTTGCCTTGGACGGGATCCTGTCCTGACCGGGAATGCGGACGCATTGCCCATTCAGATCGTATTCCAGTCCATGGTAGGCGCAGCGCAGACAGTCTCCCACGACATCGCCGTGGCGCAACGGCAAGGCACGATGACAGCATCGATCCTCCAGCGCTGCCACTGTGCCGCCTGCGCCTCTGAACAGGACGACGGGCTCGTTCAGGAGCGTCCGGGCGAAGGGGCGGGTTTCTACTTCGTCGGCCCATGCCGCGACGTACCACGAGTTTTTGGCAAACATAGTTGTCTCCATATCGTCGGGAAGACATCGACGGAACCCTTCCGTCGTTGCTTCGCTAAATTGACTTTCCGCAAGTTTCACGGCTGCCTTATCATCTGGCAATCAGATAGCGTAAATAACGGTGATAGACAAAATGGATAACTTCGATCTGAATCTGATCAGGGTCTTTGACGCGTTGCAGCGGCATGGACACGTCGGTAAGGCCGCCGAGGAACTCGGCCTGAGCCAGCCGTCGGTTTCGTATTCGCTCAAACATCTACGCGAACAGCTCGGCGACCCTTTATTCGTAAAGGTGCGGCACGGGATGGAGCCGACCTCGCGCGCGCTCGCGCTGACCCCAGTCGTTCAGTCGATCCTGGCCGATATCCGTGAACATATCCTCACGGCGCCCGGTTTCGACTCAGGCACAGCGCGCCGAACGTTCACTCTCGCAATGTCGGACGTTGGAGAAATGGTCTTCCTTCCAAAAATCATGAAACGGATCGCGAGAGATGCACCGCTCGTCGACGTGCGCACTGTGTCGACCGATCCGAAGGATCTGATGGCGGCGTTGCAGCGCAGCGAAGTGGATCTCGCCATCGGTTACTTTCCGGATCTTCAGGGCACAGACGTCTTCCAGCAGCGATTGTTTCGTCATGGCTTTGTCTGTCTGGTCCGGGCCGATCATCCGGTGGTATCGGAAGGACTGACGAAGAAGCAGTTTCAGTCGCTGCCGCACGCAGTCGTGCAGGCCGAAGGTCGCAGCCAGGAAATCGTAGAGCAATTCCTGAAGGCGAAAGGTGTCCAGCGCCGCGAGATGCTCCATTCGCCGCATTTCCTGAGCATTCCGATGGTTATTGCTTCCACTGACCTCGTTGTGACCGTCCCGGCTGCCGTAGCAGAGGTGTTCGCACGGTTTGCCGATGTGCACGCGCTCGAACCTCCCTATTCGATGCCGTCATTCGATCTGAAACAGCATTGGCACCGCTCCCAGCAGAACGATCCAGGCAACCGCTGGCTGCGGGCTCAAGTGCTCGAGTTATTTGGAGACGATGGGTCGGCTAGACGACGATAGGTGACGACCGATTTCTTGCCTTCCTTAAGTCGGGCGGTGTTATTCATTTTATCTATTACCGTTATTTAACCCATCTGGTTGCCAAATGGGTGTCCCGTGACGAAACTGGAGTCCTAGTACATGCTGGCTTGCCGCTGTGCAGACGATTTACTGGCCGTGGCTCTCTTGGCTTGACGGCACACACGATAAATATCACCGGCGGAGACGCATGAACTACAGTAAGTACTACATATCACTTGTGGGTGCACTCTTCACCATGCCTGCTTTCTGTCAGAGCAGCGTGATCTTCTACGGCATCGTTGACACAGGGATCGAATATATTTCGCATGCGAATGCGTCGGGCGACAAGCTTTTCCGGATGCCAGCGATTACTGGTTCGCTTCCGTCGCGGTGGGGTTTGCGTGGATCCGAAGACCTCGGCGGCGGATATAAAGCTGTTTTTACTCTGGAGGGCGGCTTCAATCTGCGAGGCGGGGATCTTGGGCAAGGGGGCCGGCTTTTCGGCCGGCAGTCATGGGTTGGCGTTAGTGGGCCGTTCGGCACCGTTTCGTTTGGTCGTCAGTACACCATGACCTACCTTGCCCTGCTCGATAACGATGTGCTCGGGCCCGCCATCTATAGCCTTGGATCGCTTGACGCATATGTGCCGAATGCACGAAGCGATAACAGCATTGCTTACAAAGGCACGTTCGCCGGATTCACACTCGGCGCAACTTACTCTTTTGGCCGAGATTCAGCCGGCACCGGAAACTCGCCGGGACAAGGGACTTGCGCGGGATCCATCGCGAGCGACTTCAATCAGTGTCGGGGTTGGTCGGCGATGGTGAAGTACGATGCACCCATGTTCGGGGTAGTGGCGTCGTACGAGGAACAGCGTGGTGGGACGAATGCAGCGTTCAGCTTCTTCGACGGGGTGGCGCCAGTCGCGATTGCGAGTAGTGGCGACAAGGACACTCGCATACAGGCGAATGCTTATGTGAGATTTTCTGGTGTGAAAATTGTTGGCGGATGGCTTGGACGCAGCGTTGAACCAGCCTCAGCTAGCACGGCGAGCGTCCGGTCAAACATTTACTATGCCGGCGCTTCCTATCTGGTTACACCATTTTTGAATGTCGATGGAGAAGCCTATCGGATCATAAACCGCGAACACGATACGCGCGCGACGTTAAGTACGGTACGCGTCATGTACTTCCTTTCAAAGCGGAGCGCTGTCTACACTCAGGTAGCATACCTCGCGAACAGTACCCACGCGCGATACGGCGTCAGCTCGGGGGGCGCAGGTGCTACGCCTGGCGCGGGGATGGGTCAAACCGGCGCGATGGTTGGTCTGAGGCATCTCTTCTAGGTGCTGAAAGGGGCGGCACGCCCGAAACCATAGAGCGTTGCTACACCACGATTCGACGATTGTCAGTTTACTCGTGCGAATTGGCGCAAGCGGCTTCCTTTCGCCATGACGGGGGATAAACGTCCGGTTCCAGAGGCGACGTTCGGCAGATTGATGTGGGCGGCCGCTCGGGGTCGCAAGTACTCGTTCGCTTTCCGCGGGACGAGTCATTCGCGACCACCGACTGTGAATGACAGGAAAGCGCCCCATACCCGTCTGACCGGCACCGATGCTCGAATGACGGCTCAGGCCGAGCTGCTGCCTCTGAGGCGCCGTCATGAACGACCGGTCCATCTTGTTACCTGCGCTTGAACTCCCAACGTCCCACCGGCGGCGATGCGGTCGACAAGACTCGTTCAGCGATAAGGCTAACCTGTTCAACCGAAGGTAACGAGCCGCCTGAGTGTCGCGACGGTGAGTTCGGGATGCCCCATGAGAAACGGCAATCCATGATCGGCAGTCTGAGCGACGCGCGGAGCCGCATGGGGCGGTAAGCCCTCTAGTCGCGCTCGTGAAATTCCCATGGATTCATCCTGTCGACAGATACCGGCGCATTGGGTCGGGGCACGACGCCCTTCAGGGCTTGCATTGAGCCATCCGGTGCGGACGGCGGATCGACGCGAAGCCAACGCCCCAGCGTATCGCGGACACACTGCTGGCAAAGGTCAAGGCTCACATGGGCGCCGTCGCTGAAAATCGAGCCAAAGCCGCCACGCCAATCGAGCGACATCTTTTCGTACCACTCCCACTGATCGTCAACGGGCGTCATGCGCCGGCCGCAGCGGTCGCATGTGCATGCCGCGACCTCCTGCACCGTCCTGTCCCGGTATTCGCGCATGACCTATCCTTTTGCCCAGTCAGAATTTTCCCAGTCCGGCGGCACGAGACCAAGCTGCTTCGCAGTGTCAACCGGCAGGCGCAACAGCACCGTGCCCGGGCCGCGCTCCATGTTGCCGAGCATCGTGACTTCAGCGGCTACACCGTCGAGCTCGAGATACACGACGTCGTCCGGCTCAAGAATTTCGGTGTAGAGATCCCAGCCGGGCTGATCACCCTCTTTCGCCTGATACCTAATGTGGTTCCTGGTACTCATGACTCCCTGTCCTTTTTGCGAGCGTTTATGTGGAGGAACTCATAAATCTTCCGAATGGAAGATTTATGAGTTCCTCCACATAAGATAACAGCGCCGTCGAAACTACACTGGCGGAAGGCAGCCGGAGTCGAACCGACCCGAGAGCGTCTGACGCCCCCAACTGGGTTTGAAGCCCAGCCGCACCACCGGATACGAATGCCTTCCTACGGTGATCAAATGACGCGTGGCCGTTTGAAACAGAGCGCCAGCAAGTTCAAGGTAGATCGAGCCAGCGACTATCCGTGCGCACGAGATGCAGGCCACGGTGAAAGCGAGTATAGCCAACCCGGTCGAAGAACTCCAAAAGCTGGATCGCGCGTTTGCGGCCGAGTCCGGTCGCGTCGCGAAACGGCGCGGCCGCCACGGTGCCGGCGTTCTTGTGCGCCTCGCTCGCCGCGATCGACGCAAGCTCGCGAATCACCCGCTGGTGATAGAACAGATCACGCACGACCTGGAACAGGTCGCCCCGACGCGCGAGCTTGCGCAGCAACTGACGCACACGCTCCTCGGGCACACCGTGCGCGTTCGCGAGGTCGCGCACCCACGGCGGATCGAACCGCCCCGCCGCCTCGATCTCGGGCAGCAGCGTCGCGGCAAGCGCCTGATCGGCGGCGTCGAGCGTCACGGTGTGGCCAGGCAAATGCAGCCACGGTCCGCGTTTGACGAGCTCGCCACGCGCCGCCGCATCGTCGACCAGCGCACGCCACAGCGCGTCGTCGACCAATGGCGCCGCGATGCGCCGCAAGCGCGACGCGTCCGGGCCCAGCTCATCCGGCGAGCGCTCGTGGTATTGCGCGAGCACGCTGGTCAGCCGCCCGGCGAGCGCACGCCATGTCGCGTCCGCGACCAGCAGCGCCTCGTGGCCGGGTAGTTCGATCGCGCGTGTCCCGGCCGGCAACGCGAGCGCGGCCGCCGGCATCCCCGTCAAGCGTTCCAGCAACGTCCGCGATAAACCGTGCGGCGCGCACGCGAACAGCGAGTCGAGTGAACCGGTGTCGAGCAGCGTCTGTATCGCGTCGAGCCAGGCGAAGCGCTCCGGCGAGCGCCGCTTGCGCGCCGGAGCGAACGGATCGAGCACGTGCCCGCCGCCCACCGTGCGATTGGCCTGCGCGTTACGCACGACGAAACGATCGCCCGGCACCGCGCACAGCGGCCGCTCGAACACAAGTTGCACGCGCGCGCGCTGACCGGGCGCGAACGTGTCGCTTTCGAGCAGCGCGACGTGCGTGACCTGATGCTGCGTGCCGAGATGCACGTGCAACGGCGCCCAATGTTCGAGCGCGTGCGGCGCGTCGGCGAGCAGCGTCAGCATGACGTCGATGCGCTCGCTCGCCTGCGACAATCGCGAGTCGACGATCCAGTCGCCGCGCTCGATCGCACTCTTGTCGATGCCCGCCAGATTCAGCGCGCAGCGCTGGCCGGCGCGACCGGTTTCGGCGGGGCGATTCTGCGCGTGAATGCTGCGCACGCGTACCGACTGATTTTTTGGCGCGAGCAGCATCGTGTCGCCGACGCTCACGCTGCCCGCTACCACAGTCCCTGTGACGATCGTGCCCTGCCCCGCGAGCGTGAATACGCGATCGACGGCCAGGCGGAACAGGCCGTCGTCGCGCTTCATGCGCCATGCAGCGGCCTGCTCGAGCAGATGCGCGTTCAACGCGGCAACGCCCGCATCGTCCGCGCGCGTCGCGCAGGTATCGAACACCGGCGCGTCGCGCAGCACGCTGCCGCCGACGAACGCGCTCACTTCGTCGCGCACTTCGCGCAGGCGCTCGCCGTCGACGCGATCCACTTTCGTCAACGCGATTGCGCCGCGCTGGATGCCGAGCAATTCGACGATCGCCAGATGCTCGCGGGTTTGCGGCATCACGCCGTCGTCGGCGGCGATCACGAGCAGCGCGAAGTCGATGCCGCTCGCGCCCGCGGTCATCGTGTGCACGAGCTTTTCGTGGCCCGGCACGTCGATCAGACCGAGCACGTCGCCGTTGTCGAGCGGCACGTACGCGTAGCCGAGCTCGATCGAAATGCCGCGCGCCTTTTCTTCCTTGAGCCGGTCCGTATCGACGCCGGTGAGTGCCTTCACGAGGGTCGTTTTGCCGTGGTCGATATGCCCCGCTGTACCGACGATCATGCGTGCCTGTCCTTCAGTTGCTTTTCGGTTGCGCGATCAGCTGTGCGATCAATTGTGCTTCGTCGGCGGCTTCGAGGCAGCGCAAATCGAGCCGCAACGCGTCGTCCGCGATCCGGCCGATGACCGGCCGCGCCATCTCGCGCAACTGCTTCTCGAGCGCGAGCAGATGGCGGCCGCCGCGTTTGCCGTCGGTCATTCGGACGACGAGGCCATAGCTCGGCAGCACGTCGACGGGCAATGCGCCGCTGCCGATCTGGCTGAACATCGGCTCGGCGGCCACGGTGTAGCGCGCGTCGATCGCCTGCTGCAGTGCCGGCAACACGCGCTGCGCGGCGTCATGAATGTCTTTAGCGGGCCGCGTGAGCAGCCGCAGCGTGGTCAGCCGCTCGGTCAGCTTCTCCGGCACGCGATACAGCTGCAGCACCGGCTCCAACGCCGCGAGCGTCAGCTTGCCGACGCGCAGCGCGCGCTTGAGTGGATGCTTCTTGATCTTCGCGATCAGATCGCGCCGCCCGACGATCAGGCCCGCTTGCGGACCGCCGAGCAGCTTGTCGCCGCTGAACGTGACCAGATCGGCGCCGGCCGCGACGGTCTCGCGCACGGTCGGCTCGCGCGGCAAGCCCCATTCGCCGAGATCGACGAGCGTGCCGCTGCCGAGATCGACGGCAACCGCGAGCCCGCGCGCATGCGCGAGCGGCGCGATCTCTTCGATGCCGACTTCCTTCGTGAAGCCACTGATCGCATAGTTGCTCGCGTGAACCTTCATCAGCAGCGCGGTGCGCGCGTTGATCGCCTGTTCGTAATCCTTCAGATGGGTGCGGTTCGTCGTGCCGACTTCGCACAGCTTCGCGCCCGCGCGGCTCATGATGTCGGGAATGCGAAACGCGCCGCCGATTTCGACGAGCTCGCCGCGCGACACCACCACTTCTTTCTTCGCCGCGAGCGCGGACAGCGTGAGCAGCACCGCGGCCGCATTGTTGTTGACGATGGTCGCCGCTTCGGCGCCGGTCAGCTCGCAAATCAGATCGTCGATCAGGTCGTCGCGGTCGCCGCGCGTGCCCGTAGCGAGATCGAACTCGAGGTTGGCCGGTTGCGTGAGCGCGGTCATCACGGCGCGCACCGACTCGTCGGGCAGCAGCGCGCGGCCGAGATTCGTGTGCAACACGGTGCCGGTCAGATTGAACACGCTGCGAAGCCGCGACGCGTTGCGTGCGAGCAGCGCCGCGGCGACCGTCGCGTGCAGTTGCGCGGCATCGAGCGCACGCACCGCCAGGTTAGCCGCCGCATCGCCCGATTGCGCGCTGATGCGCCACGCGTCGAGCGCATCGCGCAGCGCGTTGAGTACCTGGGTGCGGCCGTATGCGCCGATGAGCGGCACGAATTCTTCCGACGCCAAGACCTTGTCCACCGACGGCACGCGCGCCATCAGCGCGCGCAATTCCGAGCTGCTCACATCGCTCACGAGCAATCCTTATGTCGTTTTGAACTTGGGTCCGGTCAGGTCGCCGTCAGGCCGAATCGTCGCCCTCCGTTTCGGCCGCGCCGGCCGTCTGCTCCGGCCACAGCCATGGATGCGGCGATGCGCGCCGGTAACCTTCCGCGCCCATCAGCAGATCGAGCGTGAGGCTCGCGAGGTCGTCCGCGAATGGATCGAACTCATAGTCCTTCGCCTGAATGCCGATCTTGCGGTAAGTATGGCATTCGTCGCACGACTCCGCCTTCAGCGCGGCGTTTTTCGATTCGGCCTCGCGCGCGGCAGCGTCGGCGTCGGGCGAGCCGGCTACGTGGTACGCGATGCCCTTCGTCGAATCGCAGTTAGAGCATTTGCTACGGACCATATGCCATTCGGTCGCGCACAATCCGCATTGCAGATAGCGATAGTTGTCGTACGCGCCGCCGATGCGCACCGTGCTCGCCACCGGATGCGAGCCGCACACCGGGCACAGGCCCGGCGTGTCGAGATACGGCACGTCGCGCCTGTCGATGTCGGCGGCGAGATCGGTCCACACGACCTGCAGCGCCGCCATGATGAACGGCGCGCTCGCCGGATCGACGTCGGCGAAGCGTTGCGCGAAGATCGCGTCGGCCTGCGCTTCGAGCGCGGCAACGTCGAGCGAGCGCAGGCGCGCCAACAGCGCCACCAGCGGCGGCGTCAACGGGCCCGCCGCTTCGATCTTGTCGAGCAGTTGCAGCAGCACGTCGCGCCACGCCGGATCGCGCGCGCCGGAAAGCGCCGGAATCAGCGGCATCGAATACTGCTGCGCGCTCGCGATCAGTTCGGGGCCAGGCGGCTGCGCGTTGAAGTGCGTGAGCACCGCCTGCTGCGCATCGGCGAGCGCCGCCATCAGCCGCAGGTAGCCGGCGATCGGGCTGCCGCGCGAGGCGAGCTGACGCAGGCGCGCGGCGCGCGGCGCGAACACCGCGAGCCGTTCCGGCATGCGGATGCGGGGTATTGCCGAGGGATCGAGCGACTCGATGTCGGCGGCTTCGAGAATGCGTTGAGCCAAGATATCGACCTCTGAAAACTGAAGAGCCGCCGCCCGTCATCGACGAGGCGCGGCGGCCCGGTGCGCGGGGCGCTGCGTGCGGCGCATCGAAACACGCGCCTGGGGCAGCGCCGATCGAGCTTACTTTACTTGCCGATGATTTCCCGAAACCAGTTCGGATGATGCTTGCGCGCCCAGCCATACGTGACGGTGCCGCGCGTCATCGCGCCAACGGAGCCCTTGACCCACAACGCCGCATAGATATGCACGATGATGCCGACGATCAGCAAAAACGCCGTCGCCGCATGCACGACCGCCGAAAGCCGGATCAGGTCCATCGGGAAATAGAACGAGAAGTAGCGCCGCCAGATTACGATGCCGCTCAGCAACAGCAGCAGCATACAGACCACCATCACGAAAAACAGCAGCTTTTGCCCGGCGTTGTACCTGCCGATCGCGGGCAGGCGTTCCTCGCGATTATTCAGCACGTCGCCGATCTGCTTCATCCACTGGATATCCGCCTGGTCCAGATAGTTGTGATGCCAGAAGCGCAACGCAAGAATCAGGAACGAGATGAACATCACGCAGCCGATGAACGGGTGCAGAATCCGCGTCCACTGGCCGCCGCCGAGCACCGCGTACAGAAACGCCATCGACGGATGAAACATCGCGAGACCGGACAGCGCAAGCAGGATGAAACAGATCGCGGTGATCCAGTGATTCGTGCGCTCGTTCGGCGTATAGCGCACGATCAGGCGATTGCCCTTCACGTCCGTGAAGTCGGTGTCCTCAGAGCGGTTCATTGCGTATCCTCCCGCGAACGGCGTGCTTCCTCGGCTTCTTTGACGGCCGCGGCTTCGTCGGCTTCAGACACCTCGTTCGGACCGACGCGCGAGTAGTGGAAGAAGCCCGCGAGTGCGGCGATTCCCATGATGGCGAGCCCGATCGGCTTGGCTATGCCCTTCCACAACGACACCAGCGGACTGATGCGCGGATCGTCCGGCAGGCCGTGATACAGCGACGGCCGGTCAGCGTGGTGCAACACGTACATCACATGGGTGCCGCCGACCTTGTCCGGGTTATACAGGCCAGCATTCTGAAAACCGCGCTCCTTCAGATCGACGATGCGGTCCTCGGCCTGCTGCTTCATGTCCTCCTTGGTGCCGAACATGATCGCGCCGGTCGGGCAGGTCTTCACGCAGGCCGGTTCCTGGCCGACCGCCACACGATCCGAACACAGCGTGCACTTGTACACGCGGCGATCCTTCTGCGACATACGCGGGATGTCGAACGGGCAGCCGGCGATGCAGAAGCCGCAGCCGATGCAGTTCTCCTGGTGGAAATCCACGATGCCGTTCGTGTACTGCACGATCGCGCCCGGCGACGGACAGGCCTTCAGACAGCCCGGGTCCTCGCAGTGCATGCAGCCGTCCTTGCGGATCAGCCATTCGATATCGCCGGCTGAATTCTCGTACTCGGCAAACCGCATGACGGTCCACGAATTCTCGGTGAGGTCGGGCGGATTGTCGTAGACGCCCACGTTCACGCCGATCTCGTCGCGCAGATCGTTCCACTCCATGCAGGCCGTCTGACACGCCTTGCAGCCGATGCACTTCGACACGTCGATGAGCTTCGCGACCGTGCCCGTGGCCGGCTCGCGAATCACCGGCGGCTGCGTGGTCGTGGCGGAAACGCGTCTGATGTCCAGTGATTGCAGTGCCATCTCTTTTCCTTATGCCTTTTCGACCTTGACGAGGAACGACTTGAATTCCGGTGTCTGCGAATTCCCGTCGCCCACCGGGGGCGTCAGCGTATTGACGAGATAGCCCGGCCTCGCGACTCCCATGAAGCCCCAATGGAGCGGCAGCCCGACGGTCTGCACCTTCTTGCCATCGATCGTCAGCGGTTTGATTCGCTTCGTCACGACCGCGACGGCAACCAGGTGCCCGCGGTTCGAACTGACCTTGACCCGGTCGCCAGCCACCACGCCGATCTCCTTCGCGAGGTCTTCGCCAATTTCGACGAATTGCTCGGGCTGGATGATCGCGTTTAGATGCACGTGTTTGGTCCAGTAGTGGAAATGCTCGGTCAGACGATAGGTGGTTGCCGTGTGCGGGAAGTTCTCGTGTGTGCCGAAGGTGGCCTTGTCGTCCGGGAACACGCGCGCCGCCGGATTGCTGACGGCCAACTTGTTGTCCGGATACAGCGGGTTGTAGCCGAGCGGCGTTTCGAATGGCTCGTAGTGCTCGGGGAATGGCCCTTCCGCCATACCGTCTCGCGCGAAGAACCGAGCGACGCCTTCCGGATTCATGATGAACGGATTCATGCCGTTTTCGGGCGGCTCGTCGACCTTGAAGTCCGGGATGTCGGCGCCCGACCACGTGCTGCCGTTCCACGCGATCAGCTTGCGCGTCGGATCGAACGGCTTGCCGCTGAGGTCGCACGACGCACGGTTGTACAAAACCCGCCGGTTCACCGGCCATGCCCAGGCCCAGTTCAGCGTGTTGCCGATGCCGGTCGGGTCGGAGTTGTCGCGGCGGCCCATCTGGTTGCCCGCCTGGGTCCACGCGCCGCAGAAGATCCAGCAGCCGCTCGAGGTCGAGCCGTCGTCGCGTAGCAGCGCGAAGGTCGCGAGCTGCTCGCCCTTCTTCGCGAGCACCTTGGTCGGGTCCTTCGGATCGGTGACGTCCGCGAGCGCGCGGCCGTTGTACTCCATCGCGAGTTCTTCGGGCGTCGGGCTTTCCGGGTTCGCATACGGCCAGGTCATGTTCAGGATCGGATCGGGATACTTGCCGCCGTCCTTGCGATAAGCGTCGCGAATACGCAGCCACAGCCCCGCCATGATCTCGAGGTCGCTCTTCGCTTCGCCGGGACCGGCCGCGCCCTGCCAGTGCCACTGCAGCACCCGGCTCGAACTGACGAGCGAGCCGCGTTCCTCGGCGAAGCAGGTAGTCGGCAGACGGAACACCTCGGTCTGGATCGATCTGCTGTCGACGTCGTTGAACGGGCCGTGGTTCTTCCAGAACTCCGACGTTTCGGTCGCGAGCGGATCCATGATCACGAGCCACTTCAGCTTGGCCAGCGCCGCGCCGTTCTTCGCCTTGAACGGCGCGGCGGCAAGCGGGTTGAAGCCCTGCGCGATGTAGCCGGTCATCTTGCCCTGATTCATCAGCTCGAAGACCTGCAGCAGGTCGTAGGACTTGTCGAGCTTCGGCAGATAGTCGAAAGCGAAGTTGTTGTCGGCGGTCGCCTTGTCGCCCCACCACGATTTCATGAAGCTCACGTGGAACGCGCGATAGTTGCGCCAGTAGCTCAGCTGGTTCGGCCGCAGCGGCTGCGTGGCGCGCTTCGCGATGTAGGCGTTGAAGTCCTGCTCCGCTTCCATCGGCAGCGTCATGTAGCCCGGCAACAAGTTCGACATCAGGCCGAGGTCCGTCAGGCCCTGGATATTCGAGTGGCCGCGCAGCGCGTTCATGCCGCCGCCCGCGATGCCGATGTTGCCGAGCAGCAGCTGCACCATCGCGCCGGTGCGGATGATCTGCGAGCCGATCGAGTGATGCGTCCAGCCGAGCGCGTACATGATCGTGGCCGCGCGGTTCGGCACCGACGTCGACGCGAGCATCTCGCACACGTGCTGGAACTTCTCCTTCGGCACGCCGCAGATTTTCTCGACCTGCTCGGGCGTGTAGCGCGAGTAGTGCTGCTTCATCAGCTGATAGACGCAGCGCGGGTCCTGCAGCGTCGGGTCGACCTTGGCGAAACCGTCGCCGCCGCGCTCGTAATCCCACGAGGTCTTGTCGTAGCTGCGCGTGTCGGCGTGGTAGCCGGAAAACAGGCCGTCCTTGAACGCGAAATCCTCACGCACGATGAACGACATATCCGTGTAGTTCTTCACGTATTCGTGCTGGATCTTGTCGTTCGTCAGCAGGTAATTGATCACTCCGCCGAGGAACGCAATGTCCGTACCGGTGCGGATCTGCACGAAGTAGTCCGCGACCGACGCCGTACGCGTAAAGCGCGGGTCGACCACGATCAGGCGCGCCTTGCGGTGCGCCTTGGCTTCGGTGACCCACTTGAAACCGCATGGGTGGGCCTCGGCCGCATTGCCGCCCATCACGAGAATCACGTCCGCGTTTCTGATGTCGACCCAATGGTTCGTCATCGCTCCACGGCCAAACGTCGGGGCAAGACCTGCCACCGTCGGGCCATGTCAGACACGCGCCTGATTGTCGAATCCGAGCATGCCAAGACTGCGAACAGTCTTGTGCGTCAGATAACCCACCTCGTTGCTGCCGGCCGATGCCGCCAGCACGCCGGTAGTCAGCCAGCGGTTGACCTTTTTGCCGTCTTCGGTCGTCTCGACGAAGTTCGCGTCGCGGTCTTCCTTCATCAGCTTCGCGATGCGGTCGAGCGCGTCTTCCCACGAAATGCGCTTCCACTCGCTCGCCCCGGCCGCGCGGTACTCGGGATAGCGCAGACGGCTCGGGCTGTGGATGAAGTCGATCAGGCTCGCGCCCTTCGGGCACAGCGTGCCGCGATTGACAGGATGGTCGGAGTCGCCCTCGATATGGATGATGCTCGTTTTTGCATTCTTGGCATTGTCGCCAAGGCCGTACATCAGGATGCCGCAGCCCACCGAGCAGTACGGGCAGGTATTGCGGGTTTCGGTTGTACGCGACAATTTGTACTGACGGACTTCGGCCAGCGCGGGTGTCGGTGAGAAGCCCATCAGGGCCAGGCTCGATCCGGTAAGCGTCGTGGCAGAGACCTTCAGGAATTGTCGCCGGGTCATCTGTGTCATTGAATGCCCTCGGCTCTTTTGGAGACAAATTGATTATAGGTGCGGTTTCGCGATCTGCAGCGATAATGGGTTTGACAACTGTCAATGCAGAGGATTGTCCGCGACGCTAAGGAAATGGCTATCGCGTGAGAATGGGTTTCGAATGCGCGCGCCTGCCATTTGCATTTGCTTCTGCATTGGCGTTTTTAAGCGACCGTTGATTGTCGAGATAAACGGGTTCGGGACAAGGCGGTTTGCGCCCGCGCCGACGCTGCAGACTGCGAAAACAACCCTCATAATGCCGTCATTCGACGAACCCGAACTTCCGCTCCCATGACCCAACCCCAAGCAAGCCAGTCGCCCCGCCTCACGAGCCTGTCGCACGGCGGCGGCTGCGGCTGCAAGATCGCGCCCGGCCTGCTCGCCGATCTGCTCAAGCGCAGCGCCCCGCTGCCTTTCTTCCCCGACTTGCTGGTCGGCAACGACACCGCCGACGACGCCGCCGTCTACAAGCTCAACGAAGATCAGGCGATCGTCGCGACCACTGACTTCTTCATGCCGATCGTCGACGATCCGTTCGACTTTGGCCGCATCGCGGCGACCAACGCGATCTCCGACGTCTACGCGATGGGCGGCAAGCCGATCATGGCGCTCGCGATCGTCGGCATGCCGATCAACGTGCTGCCGCATGACGTGATCGCGGCCGTGCTGAAGGGCGGCGAATCGGTCTGCGCGGAAGCGGGCATCCCGGTCGCGGGCGGCCATTCGATCGATTCCGTCGAACCGATCTACGGCCTCGTCGCGCTTGGCATCGTCGATCCGAAGCGCGTCAAGCGCAACGCGGGCGGCAAGGCCGGCGACGTGCTGATTCTCGGCAAGCCGCTCGGCGTCGGCATTCTGTCCGCGGCACTGAAGAAAGACCGGCTCGACGAGGCCGGCTATGCGGCAATGATCGGCGCGACCACCAAGCTGAACCGGCCGGGCGCCGAACTGGCGCGACTCGACGGCGTGCATGCGCTGACCGACATCACCGGCTTCGGCCTGCTCGGTCACACGCTGGAACTCGCACGCGGCTCAAAGCTGACCGCGCGCGTGCGCTATGCGGACCTGCCGTGGCTGCCGAACGTCGCGAGTCTCGCCTCGGCCGGCATCTTCACCGGCGCATCGGGCCGGAACTGGGATGCTTACGGCCACGACGTCGTGCTGCCCGCGACGTTGCCGCCGGCCGGGCGCGCGTTGTTGACCGACCCGCAGACGTCGGGCGGGCTGCTGGTGTCGTGCGCGCCAGAAGCGGTCGACCAGGTGCTCGCCGTGTTCCGCGCCGACGGCTTCGCCGACGCGCGGGTGATCGGCGAGATGGTGAGCGGGGACGCGCGGGTCGAGGTCGTCTGAGAAGAGCGGTTCTGCGACGCACGAAAAAGCGCGGACAGGGACGCGGGAAAGCACGCGTCACCGCCTAAACGAGCCGCCCATGCGATAATTTCGGTCTTCCCGCGGTCCGTTTTGTCCCTACTCCCTTGAAAAGTCTTCTAGTCAGCCTCGACAAAGCCGGCGATTTCGATGAAATCGTCGACGTTCGCACTCCGCTCGAGTTCGCGGAAGACCATATTCCGGGCGCGACCAACGCGCCGGTGCTGAGCAACGAGGAACGCGTGCTGGTCGGCACGACGTACAAGCAGGTGTCGCCGTTCGAGGGCACACGGCTCGGTGCGGCGTTCGTCGCGCGCAACATTGCGCATCATCTGGAAACCACGTTCGCCGACCGGCCGCGCAACTGGCGCCCGCTGATCTACTGCTGGCGGGGCGGCAAGCGCTCAGGCTCGGTCACGACGCTATTCAACATGATCGGCTGGTCGGCGCGGCAACTCGACGGCGGCTACAAGAGCTACCGTCGCGCGACGGTGGAAAGGCTCGAAACGCTGCCGCGCCGCTTCAGCTATATCGCGCTCGTCGGCCCGACCGGCAGCGGCAAGACACGGCTGCTGTCGGCGCTGCATCAGGCCGGCGCGCAAACGCTCGACCTCGAGGCGCTCGCCTCGCATCGCGGCTCATTGCTCGGCGCGTATACGGGTGTGCCGCAGCCGTCGCAAAAGCGTTTCGACACACTGCTCGTCACCGCGCTGCGCGACTTCGATGTGAACCGGCCGGTGTTCGTCGAGGCGGAAAGCCGGCGCATCGGCTCGGTCACGCTGCCGCTCGCGCTGCTCGAAACGTTTCGTCGCGGCGCGTGCGTCGAGGTGCGCTCGAGCCGCGAGGATCGCGCAGCGTTTCTGCTGCAAGATTACGCGCATCTGTTCGATCATCCCGACTACCTGAAGGGACAGCTGGAACGGCTGATCGGCCTGCATAGCCGCGAGCGGGTCGCGGGCTGGCTGCGGCTCGTCGATGACAACCGGCGCGCCGAACTCGCGCGCGAACTGATCGAAGGGCATTACGATCCCGCATATGCGCGCAGCAGCGGTCAGCATTTCGAACATCTGCCGAACGCGCTGCAACTCGATTTCCGCCCGAACGACGCCGACGTCGTCGAGCAGGCGAAAACGCTGCTCGCGCAGCTCGATAGCCGCACGCTCGTCGTCGGCTGACCCACAACGACAATCAACCACCAACATGCAATCAACCCTTCGGCAACCCCGCGTCACGCTCGGCTGGATCGTGTTCCTGCTGATCGGCGTCGTCGGCCTCTTCTATGTGAAGTGGTTTCCGTACTACAACCGTGCGTTCGTCGCGGCGAGCCAGCACTCGATCGGCAAGTCGATCCTGATGGGCACGTCCGCGAGCGCGCCGGCAGCCTCGTGGCAGGCCGCGATCGACTACGCGCTGGCCTACGGCAAGGCGATCTGGCAGGCGATGGTGCTCGGCCTGCTGCTCGGCTCCGCGGTGCAAGCGCTGATTCCGCCGCAGTGGGTCGCGCGCGCGCTCGGCCGTGCCGACTTCAACAGCGTCGTCAAGGGCGGGCTGATGTCGTTGCCGGGCATGATGTGCACCTGCTGCGCTGCGCCGGTCGTCGCGGGCCTGCGCGCACGCGAAGCGGCGCCGGGCGCGGCGATTGCTTTCTGGCTCGGTAATACCGCGCTGAATCCCGCGACGCTGATCTTCATGGGCTTCGTGCTCGGCTGGCAGTGGATGGGCCTGCGGCTCGCGCTCGGCATCGTGATGGTGTTCGGCCTCGGCTACGTCGTGAACCGCATGGTCACGCCGCAGGAAGCGCAAGCGTCGCGGGAAGCCGTCGCGCAACTGGTCAGCGCCGACGATCCGGGCACCGCGTTCTCGCGCTGGATCACGATTCTCGGGCGCATGACGCTGCGGCTCGTGCCGGAATACATCGTGCTCGTGCTGATTCTAGGCGCGGCGCGCGCGTGGCTGTTTCCGCACATCGGCCCGGACGTCGACAACAGCCTGCTGTGGATCATCGCGCTGTCGATCGCCGGCACGCTGTTCGTGATTCCAACCGCGGGCGAAGTGCCGATCATTCAGGCGATGCTGTCGTTCGGCATGGCTGCCGGCCCCGCCGGCGCGCTGCTGATGACGCTGCCGCTCGTCAGTGTGCCGTCGCTCGCGATGCTCGCGCGGTCGTTTCCGCAGCGCGTGCTGACGGTGGTGGCCTGTGCGGTGGTGGTGTGCGGTGTCGTCAGTGGTTTGCTGGCCGTTGCGCTGGGCTTTTGAAGCGGTTTTTGAGTTTGAGTCGTAGAAGAAACAAGCATGAAACGCATTGCCGCATTCGCCGTAACGTGTTGGTCCGCCGCCGGGCTGCTGTACGTTGGACAGCACTCGGTGGCGCTGATCGCGCTATCCGGCATCGTGGCGCTCGCGGGCTTCGATCTGCTGCGACCGTGAACGTGGCGCTATTTTCTCTTCAGTGACGGCGCGCTTGCCCGTTACGTTCGCGGTAGCGTCCGCCCGCGCCTAACCGACCAACGCGTCGCGAATCGCCGCGAGCCACAACGCGACCGCATGCGCGCCTGGGTCGACATGACCAAGCGCGCGATCGCCGACATAGCTCGAACGCCCGCGCCGCGGATGCATCAATGCGGTGCGCGACGCGCCATCGCTTGCCGCATCGACGGCGGCTTGCAACGCGGCATCCGTCGATACCGCCTGAGCCAGCGCGTCGTGCAGCGCGTCGGCGGCGGGTTTCAGCGCATCGACCATCGTGCGATCGCCTGGCCCCGCGCCCCCCAGCTCCATCAATCCATCGACACCGGCGCTGAACGCCGTCCCATTGCAGCGCCATGGTCCCGCCCGACTGTTCGAGCGCGGCCGCCGCGCGCAGCAGCATCACCGCGTATAACGGACCCGACGTGCCGCCCATCACACGCCGCAGCGTCGCCGACAGGCCGCGCAACACCGCATCCGGCCCGGTTGCGCACGCGGATGAATCGAGCTCGATCTGCATCGCGCGGGCGCCGCGCGCGAGGCTGATGCCGAGGTCGCCGTCGCCGACACGCTGGTCCATTTCGGTCAACGTCGGCTCGGCTGCCAGCAGGCATTCGCAGACCGCTTCGATCGCGCGACGCAGCGTCGCGTCAGGTGCGAGCGTCGCGCCGCTCGCGCCGCGCGGCGTGGGTGGCGCCGCACGCACGGCGACCTGCGCGACGCGCCCGTCCAGCGCAGGCCATGCGCTCGTCCGTGAGACGCCGGCCATTTCGAGCGCACTCAGTCAGGAACGTGCCGGCCTACGCGCGCTCGACTTCGATGCCGCGCCCGCGAAGCTCCCGCAGCGCGGCGCCGGCCACCACGTTCAGTTCGCCCGACGGCGTGCCCCCCAGATTGTTGACGAGCAACGCGACGCGCTCGCCCGCCTGCAACGCGAGATCGTCGACGATCTTTGCGAGCAGCTTGCCGACGATCGCGTCGGCCGGCTCGAGCGCACCGCGCGCGATGCCGGGCTCGCCATGAATGCCGAGGCCCCATTCGATTTCGCCATCGCCCAGCTCGAAGCCCGGCTTGCCCGCGGCCGGCACCGTGCATGGCGTCATCGCGACGCCCATCGTGCCGAGCGACGCGGCGGCTTTCCGCGACGGCCCGCGTGATCGCCGCTCGCGCTCAGCGCGACGTCGTCGGCGACGATCATCATGTCGACGGGGATGTCCTCGGCGCGCGCGATTTCGGGCCCGAGGCCAAAGTTGAAACGGTCGCCCGTGTAGTTCTTGACGATCAGCAACGCGCCCGCGGGGCCGGTCACCGCGCGTATCGCGTCGAGCACGGCCTCGGCATCGGCGCGCAAGACGATCGTGCCGCCTGCAACAGCGAGAGTTGGGGATTGAGTGCGATGAGCCCGTCGAGCATATCGGGGACCACGGTGGACACATCGTTGATGAGCTTCTTCATTGCGTCAGCTTCATTGGATGCTGCCAGCAGCGCATGATCGAACGATTCGATGCGAACGGCAGCCGGGTCGGCGGCGAAAGCGGAAGACCTAACTGTACCGCGCATTGTCGAACGACGACGCGATAGCGAGAAGCGCGTACGAACGTGAGCAAGACTCAGCCGCAAGCGAACAACGAAAACGAAGGGGACGTGATGCCGAACGGCGAAAACTACGGGAACGACTGGATGGATTTGACTGGACCGTAGACGAAAGCGGAACCGCTTTCGTCTACGTCACAGATGCGTTGGTAGGCTCGATTGGATTCGAACCAACGACCCCCACCATGTCAAGGTGGTGCTCTAACCAACTGAGCTACGAGCCTTTAGAGGCGCGAATTATAGAGACTCATCGCGGACTGTACAAGCCCTTGCCGCGATTTATCAAAAAGCACACGTGTTGATCAGTTCGTCGCGGCCATTCGGTGTCCGGGTCCAATGGATAGACCGGCCGCATCACGTGCTCGAAGCTGAACATAGTCCGAACTCGTGACGCCGCGGCCATCGCATTCGACGAGCGCCGCCGCGATCGGCACGAAAACCGGCCGGCAATTCATGCGTGATTTGAGCGGCGGAAAACGCGCGCGGCGCGGATCGATGCCGACGCTCTCGAACACGCCGAGATCCCACGGCTCATGCATGCGCTCGGTCACGACGAGTATCACCGTGCCATCGTTTGTGAGCTGGTTGCCGATCGTGAGTGTGATCGTGCTACCGACACCCGAGGCCGCCAACGCCGCGACCGCCTGCGGGTCGCACAACGGCACGCTGACAATGCCTTCGAGGCCCTGAGTTGGCCTCGGCCAGAATGCGCAGCACCTCCGGCCCTAGCCGCACGCCGTCATCACCGTCGAATTTGTCGCCGGTCGGCTGCGTGTCGATGTGGCTGTCCGTCATTACGGTCGGTTAATCGACTCGTAGCCCCGCCCGCCGCGCTGAGATATTGCTGATCGCGTCGGTCCACAAATCGGCGGTCGCCGACATAACGTCGCGTGAATGAGCTTGCATCGATGCTTCCGCGGGTCGAAGACAGCTGGATGGCGCTTGCCGGCGGGGACTTGCTCAGTTCGGCGCCCTCGTCGCCGTTGTTTCAATTGTGATGATAGAGAAGTTTTGGCCGAGGCAGATGGCAGGATGCGCGCGCGGTGGCAATGCGGCGACGACTTTCGGTGAGTAAGCATAGGAGGGAAAGCCGCTGGATCGTCGGAACCGGACGGCTCACCGGGCGACGTACGCACATCGAGACGTGCCGACAATCTGCGGGAAAATGGCCGGCAGCAAACGTTTCCGTCCACGGAAGCGGGCAAAGCGCAATGAAGGCTCAACCTTTTGCGAAGCGCGCCGTTATTGCATGTGCTCAGGCAAACCCCTCGGATCTCCATGGCACAACCGATTCCTTTCCGCAACAGTGGCGCCGCCCGCGCGCGGCATGTCAAGGCCATGCTGTTGCCTATCGCACGCCAGATCGCCGACGATCTCGCGTTGCGAGTTCATCTGTCGCTCGATGCGCTGCGCCGCGGCGTCGGCACGAAGAGCGACGCACAGACTCTCACGCAGATCATGCTGCTGACCAGTTACCTGGCCGATGCTGGCTTCGGCCCGATGAGCGATGAAGAGCTCCACGCCGCGGACCGGGCCTCGGCGATGGTGTTCGACGCAGGCCGGGAACGCAACGAATGGAAGCTGGACGAGGCGGGGTTCGAACTCTTTGCATCGATCGCAACGAGTTACGACCGGCAACTGCATCGCGCTCCGCTTTGGGCGATTACGGAGGCCAGTGAAAGACTTGACCGCTTTATCGCAGGTGTGAGGTTGACCCGGTTCGACGGATAGATTTGCAGTTGAGTTTTAGTACTACAGCCGTAGATACGCCGGAGGCACGCCACCGCGTCGCCGGTAGTGACATTGCTGGGCGCGGTATTGATGTCGACGCCGCCACATTGACCACGACATCACATGCTCAACGGAGTGGAGCGTTCGCCATATCAGTCGACACAGTAGCCGGCGGATCTCCTGAACGCTGAACGGCAGTGAACCTTCAGCTGTTTTTTTTGGCCTGTGCCCTCAGGGCAGCAAGCACCGCGTGCGCCAGCAATGCCAGTGTGATGTGACGGTACCAGCCCTGCCAGCGACGAATCTCGTATTGATCGAGGCCGCATTCGCCCTTGGCCGCCTCGAATCCGACTTCGATTTCCCATCGCCTGCCGGCGACGTTGACCAGCGTCTGACGGGTAACCTTGCTGCGGGGCGCATAGACGACGTAATACGCGTGCTCGCGGGTCTCATCGCGACTGCGCCGCACCAGCAGGTAGTGGCCAAAGCGACGTTCTTCGGCGCCCAGTTGCAGGCGCCATAACGGCGTGAGTGCCCAGTCATACAGACGCTCGCCTTTTGCGCCGATTCCTGCTGAGAGGCGGCGCCAGGCCTGCGGAGGCAAGGCTTGCGCAATCTTGTCGGCACGTATCGAGGTCGGGCCTTGCCACCACAGCGGTTCGTTCTTTTTGACCGCCAGCACAAATGGTTGCGTGCGCGACTCAAGCCACAGCCGCAGGGGACGGTCACCGCCGTACACCTCGTCGCCGGTGACCCAGCCACAGGGCACTCCCGCATCCAGCGTCCGTTCCAGTATCCGGCGCGCAAGTTGGGGCTTTGTTGCGAATTCCACGGTGTCGGGCACGCCCGCCGCCCGGCAGCGACTGCGATCATCGATCCAGCCCTGCGGCATGTACAGTTCCCGGTCGATAAATGCGCTACCTCCGTTGCCGGCGTAGCACAGAAACACACCAATCTGGCTGTTCTCGATGCGGCCTGCCGTGCCGCTGTACTGGCGCTGCACACCGGCGGAATACTCGCCCTTCTTGAGGAAGCCCGTCTCATCCACAATGAGTACCGCCTCACGCTCGCCGAGTTGCTCAACGACGTATTCGCGCAGTATGTCCCGCGCCGCGTCGGCATCCCACTGCGCCCTTTCGAGAAGGTGCTGCACACCATCGGGCGTGGCTTCGCCAATCCATTCTGCGAGCTGCCAGCCGTTCTTGCGTTCGACTGTACCCAGCAGACCCTTTAGATAAGCCAGCGAACGCTGTCGCGGCTCGGCGCGCCTGAACAGGCCAGCCAGTCTTTCATGCAACAGATCGATTTCATGTTCCCACGCTTTCGCGATCTCTTTCATAGTCCTATACAGAGTAGTAATACTAACTTAGTATAGGAAAAAATAACTACGGCTGTAGTGTTAGAAGCTGTTGCGAAATTAAGTTTCGAGGCTGTAATGAGATGGCCAGCTCGGCCCTCAGGGAGGCATACGCTTGAAGGGTTTCTTTCACGGAGGCCATCATGAACGACGTAACGCTGGTTGGAGTCGATCTCGGTAAATATACCTTCCACCTGCACGGTCAAGACAGGAGCGGGCACGCGGTCTTTCGCAAGAAGATGACACGCAAGCAACTGCTAACGTTCTTCAGCAACTTCCCGCGCTGCACCATTGTCATGGAGGCCTGTGCAGGCGCTCACTACATGGCGCGCAGATTGTCCGCGTTCGGGCACGAAGCCAAACTGATTTCGCCTCACTATGTGAAGCCGTTCGTCAAGGGTAACAAGAACGACTTTATTGACGCGGAAGCAATCTGTGAAGCAGCATCGCGACCGTCAATGCGCTTTGTCACACCAAAGTCCGAAGTGCAGCAAGCCCTGTCGGCCCTGCATCGCGTTCGCGAGGCGCTGGTCAAGCAGCGCACAGCCACGATTAACCAGATTCACGGATTTTTGCTGGAGTTCGGCATCAGTCTTCCGGTTGGACGCGATGCGATCAAACGTCTGCCCGCACTTATCGCCGAATATTCGCTGCCGCGCCCGTTTGTTAGCGTTCTTGAGCGCCTGCATGGCCATTTCAAATACCTGGACCAACAGGTTCTGGAGATTGAGAAGGAATTGCAAATCCAACTGCTTCAAGACGAACGTGGGCAACGTCTGCTGACAATTCCAGGCGTCGGCCCGATTACCGCCAGTGTGCTAGCCGCCGAACTCGGTGATGCCCGACAATTCAGATGCAGCCGCGACTTTGCGGCATCGATCGGTCTAGTCCCGCGCCAATACAGCACGGGAGGAAAATCTAATCTGCTAGGCATCAGCAAGTCAGTATGACTTATATGGACGCCTCCCTTTTTGCGAAGGTTTTTCGTATGCATGACTTGATGTGGCGTTTGCTGCTTTATATCCGGCCTGTTGCAGCCAATCATTCGGCTGCGGGCCCCGATGAAATCCGCTGACTCCCACCTCATTTCCGTGTCGAGCTCAAGGCTCTTCGTCATACCCAGGTTTAGGGAGTCCCGGTCCGACCTATCTTGTCATTGCACGCGATTGCCAACGCAACCTGTGAACGTGCCACCTGTGAGAACAGCTCCTGGGCACCGCAAACTCTTTAAAGCGGTTTCGAGCTCGTGTACTCCCTCCCGTACTGCCTGTCGTGGGCGAGAAGTGCCCAGATGGTTCTTGCGATCTTGTTGGCTAGCGCCACGATTACCACGTTGAACGGTCGGCGTTTGCCGAGCTGCTCGACCCATGCGCCGGCCTTGTCTGGATGTCGCAGCACACTACGGGCGCCGTGGATCAGCAGCGTTCGCACGTAGGTGTCGCCTCTCTTGCTGATACCGAGCAGTTGAACCTTGCCCCCAGAGCCCGTTTGTTTGGGCACCAGGCCGAGCCAGGCAGCGAATTCCCGACCGGAGCGAAAGGCCTTCGCGTCGCCCATGGTCACGACAGCCGCCGTGGCGCTCAACAAGCCGACGCCCGGTATGGCCGCGATTGCCTGGCATGCGACGTCGTCTTTCATCCATGCCTGCAGGCGTTGTTCGATCCCGGCAATTTGCCGGTCCAGCCCCGTCAGACCACTCCACTGTTCCCGCATCGTATCGATCAGCATGGTAGGCAAACGGTCCGACAGCTTTGCCAGAATTCCCGGTATAGCCTTGTCCAAAGCCTCGCGGCTCTTGCCCATCACTTCGCCGTACTCGGCCAGCAGGCCTCGCAGACTGTTGATCTGCATCGTGCGGAACTTCACCAGTTGCTGCCGCATGCGGTGCAGTGCCAGCACGGCCTGCTGCGTTTCTGTCTTGACCGCGACCGGCTTGCTGGGTATCTGTGTGGCCATCCAGATGGCGCGCGCATCCGCTGGATCGTTCTTGTTGCCGATGTTGAACGCCTTGACGAACTTCGGCGGCATCAGCTTCACCTGGTGACCCATCTTCGTGAACTGGCGTGCCCAATGCTGCGCACCGCCACACGCCTCCATACCGATCAGGCAAGGTTCCCGGTTCGCGAAGTAGTCGAGAAACCTGTCTCGCCTGACTGCCTTTTTGATAACTTCACCTGTGTGCGGGTCGACCCAGTGCACCTGAAAGACGCTTTTGGCAATGTCGACGCCTACGGCCGTATGGTTCATGGCAGACCTCCTCCGGTTGGCTCTGAAGACCTCAATGATCTTCCGTTCCGACCGTACCGATACGGTCGGTCCGTGAGTGAGTATGTGTGTCTGTTCATCGCTTCCACCACTCGTGGGGTGGGAGGCGTCCATTCCATTTCCGTTCGGCAAGGCTGGCCGCCGAGGGGAATTAAGCGCGGGTTAGCATTGCTGCCAGAGCCGCATTGAGTGGGGATGGAGCCACCGCTCAACGGTCTGTTCCGACACGGAGGCCAGCGTGGAAAACGATAGCACGTTGTACGTAGGACTGGATGTCCATAAGGATTCGATCACGGTTGCGTACGCGATCGGCATGAGCGAAGTTGAACTGTTTGGCAAGGTCGGCACCATGCATATTGATATCGACCGGTTGTGCAAGAAGTTGCAAACAAAGGCGCGGCACATCTGCTTTGTCTATGAAGCGGGGCCCTGCGGATATGGGTTGTACAGGAGGCTGGTCGATAAAGGCTTCGACTGCATGGTCTGCGCACCGTCACTCATTCCACGGAAACCGGGAGATCGCGTCAAAACAGACCGTCGCGACGCGATCAAGCTAGTGCGTTCGCTACGCGCCGGCGACCTCTCGGCCGTACATGTGCCATCGATTGAAGACGAAGCGTTCCGAGACCTGGCACGCGCCTGGTCGGCTGCCAGGGAAGATCTGAAGGCCGCACGCTGCAGGCTCAAATCGTTTCTGCTTGCCCACGGCATTCATTACCTTGGTCACCCCAACTGGGGGCCCACCCACCGACGCTGGATAAGTACGTTCTCGTTCGACAGCGCATGGCAACAACTGGCGTTCAATGAACACCGGCGCACGATCGAAGACCGGCTCGCGCAATGTGAAAGGCTGGAACTGGCATTGCGTGAATCTGTCACCAGCTGGCTGGTTTTACCCGGTCGTACTCGCGTTGCAGGCTATGCGCGGGATTAACGAGCTAACGTCAAGAGTGGTGTATGGGCAACTTGAAGGCAGGCGCTTTCAGGCGGCGAGTTTCTGCTGAACCGGTTGATCGTCTTTCACCTGTTCGCCGTCCTTGAAGGCAATGCCCTCCAACAGCAGCTTGATCTGTGCAGGGCCGTTGATACGGCGCCAGGTTTTCTCGGCTTCCTCGATCAGCTTGAATGCCAGACCCAGGAAGGTCGCTCGCGACACGCAGTTGCGCGTACGCGTGGTGCGGTGG
>NZ_VZQQ01000067.1 GCF_014397785.1 Paraburkholderia podalyriae | reverse complement strand
CTTTTCGTCGTAGCGGCTGGATGCGGTCCGACGCAGTGGAATCAGCGGGCCGTTCAGGCCTGCGTGTTCCGCACCGGTTTTGTCAGTCAATCGACGTGCGTTAAAAGTAGTGCTCCGGGCGCAAAGCTCTAAGACGAAACCGGGCGTTAGTGTGCGATTGGGCACATTGATGGCTTCGAACGGCCCGCCATGGTGGAGGCGGATTGGATGCGTCGCCCGGATTTCGTGCAGGGAAAAGAGTGAGCTGGACCAAGTCGCGTTTTGTTGGGCTGGATTGACCACAATTCAGTGGTCAACGCCTATGGCACTACCCGCACCGTGCGGTTCGTTAGTGAGCGGTTTGCCAATTCCCGCTAGCGTTCAGCCCTGGTCAAACAGTCCGGGCCGAACAGCGTACTCACGGTAACCGATGCATTGACGGTGTTCCGCCAATTGGAGATGGGCCGCTGCTGCCGCAAAGCGAGATGGAAATTCAATAGTGGAAGTTTTCATAGCACTGTCACATTGGCGGGAGGTCAGATCTATCCTCTCGCCTATTCCCACATTCCCTCGGAGGCCGTTGGGTCATTCGACTATGATGCCGGCTTTGACGCTGCCGTCAGGATATGCCGCCGAGGCACCGACGACACACTGACGGCCAGCCGCGTATTTCGGATTCCACATCGTGCGCCGTTTGGCGATGCGGGCGAGGCGCGCAGGGCATCCAACGACTATGCGGAGCGCCTGATTGATGGCGAGGTTGACGGGCAGTCTGTGCGTGACCTATGAGCGAACGGCGATACGGTCCAATGCGCGAGGAAACGTGAATGCAGCATCTATGCTAGGCGAGAAGAACTATGAGGTCGTCGCCTCGTCCCGCCGGACGATAAATGGCGCCGTTCCGACCTTGAAGGTGACCCGCCTTTATGACAAGCGGGTTATCTATCCGTTTTGCGGTTGCCCGGACATGCCTCTATTCGACAATCCAAAGAGCGCGAAGAATTTCGCCGAGGTGTACGGCTGGCAACTCGTGAAGGGCGATATTGCGGTTCCAGAGTGATCTGGGGGTCCACCGTCGAGAGCCGCCGATTACGCTTTTCGGGTTGCATCGAGGTGGAGGCCAAACGGGTAGGAAAATTTCATGGATTCTCAACTGCTGCTAACGGCTATCCGATTGCATACGTTCCGCA
This sequence comes from Paraburkholderia podalyriae, assembly GCF_014397785.1. Lineage (GTDB taxonomy): Bacteria > Pseudomonadota > Gammaproteobacteria > Burkholderiales > Burkholderiaceae > Paraburkholderia > Paraburkholderia podalyriae. The sequence continues at coordinate 30,099 of NZ_VZQQ01000067.1, read as the reverse complement.
GGATGCGATGGTGACGAGCCCGAGCGGGTTTTTCTTCCCGAGAGAGGCGACTATTCTTCGTGAGGAGCCAGCACGTCGTCATTGACGAGCCGAGCGGCCATTACCCTAACCGCAGCGAAATCGAACCGCACGTCGAACCGGCCAACCTCGGTGCTTCCACGTTGATTTCAGTCCCGCGTTAAGTCGACCGGCTGGGCAACCGTGCGGCAGGCACGCGACGCTAATTGCGAGCGCCTCGGCGTATTTTTGAGTCAACCAAGCCTGCCGAAGGGGCGTCGCGTCGTACACTGTCAAATTCGACATCAAAAGGAGGCCATCGTGAGCAAAGCCCATGACGCCAAGAAGACGGAAAAGAAAGTCGCCACGAGAACGCCTAAGGAAAAGAAGGACGCAAAGAAGCTGAAGAAGGAGGCTTCGAAGCGTCAGTGATCTTGCAGTGCCACGAGCGCTGCTAAATAGCCGCGGCACACGGCGACACGATCGAGTTGAGATCGGACGAACATAAGATGTCTTCATAGTGCGCCTGCCGCGGCAGCAGTTACCCGGCGAGCACTCAACCCAGGAAAAAATTGACTACCGTAATTCTGAAACCCGACGAGCCCGTGGAAGTTGCAATACGCCGTTTCCGTCGCGCGATCGAGCGCACCGGCTTGATTCCGGAGCTTCGTGCCCGGACAGCCTACGAAAAACCTACCGCAGAACGCAAGCGCAAAAAGGCTGCTGCAGTGGCACGCCTGCGCCAGCAGATCAAACGTTCGTTGCCGCCGAAAAAGCGGTACTGACCGGGAACTGCCGGGCAGCCATGCTGAAGCAGCCGTATAGTGCCCAGCCGGGTGTCTCGCGTAGCCTCCGCATGTGGGAACCGGCTCTGATCCGGGCCGAGTGGCCAGTTGAATCCGCCTTCGCATACTGGCCACTTGATTTTCTGCGATCGATAGACAGCTTCGGGTCGGGTGCTGCCCGCCGGGCGAAGCTGCGTGCGCCTTGGAACTGCGGCGGCAATGCCTCTATGCCACTGGCAGGAGATTTGCTTCGCCTCGTCCTCGCCCATCAACCTCCCTTATACTCCGGAATGACGCCATCCGTCTCCCACGCCACAAGCATACGCTCGGCAGCACTGGCCCCTCGATTCATCGGTTTCTTGATCGCGCATGCCTCGGCGGGCCATTCACCATCCAAGCATGTGGAATGCTCGTCCCACGGGCCGCAGGTGGCGGTCGTATGAAAATGCCCAAACGGCTTGTGCCGCTTTTCGAAGAAGGCCTCATCGACGGAGTTATCGGCCAGTTGATGAGCGGCAAGGAGGCAACAGTCTACGTCGTGCGCAGCGGCAACTCGACGCGTTGTGCAAAGGTCTACAAGGACGCGAAGCAGCGCAGCTTTCGGCAGGCCGCGTCGTATCGGGACGGCCGCAAGGTCAAGAACAGCCGGCAGGCGCGTGCGATGGAAAAAGGGACGCGCTACGGCCGTCAGATGCAGGAAGCGTCATGGCAGAACGCCGAAGTCGACGCGCTGTTCCGGCTCGCCGACGCGGGCGTGCGCGTGCCGCAACCCTATATCTGTACCGATGGCGTGTTGCTGATGGAACTGGTGGTCGACGGGATGGGTGACGTCGCGCCACGCCTGAACGACGTCGATCTGACCGAAGCGCGCGCCCTGGAACTGCACGCGCTGCTGCTCAACCAGGTTGTCCGAATGCTCTGTGCGGGCGTGATTCACGGCGACCTGTCGGAATACAACATCCTGCTGGCAGCGGACGGGCCGGTGATTATTGATCTGCCTCAAGCCGTTGATGCAGCCGGCAACAACGACGCGGCTGCGATGCTCAAGCGTGACGTCGACAACCTGGCCGTGTACTTCGGACGGTTCGCGCCGGAAATACTCACCACGAGCTATGGCGCGGAGATCTGGACGCTGTTCGAAGCAGGCCGACTGCATGTCGATGCCGAACTGACCGGTCGCATCGAGGTCGACACGCGACCTGTGGACCTCGATAGCGTGCTGCAGGAACTCGAAGAGACACGTTTTGAGGAGGACGCGCGAGTGCGGCGACAGCAAGAACTGAGCGCAGGCCGGTAACCGTGCTCAATGTCCCCCGAAGATCGTCCGAAAGTGAAGATCTTCGAGGATGTCGCCGCTCGGCCATCAACGGTCGGTCGCACAAACTTTCACAAGGACATTCGAGCGGCGGCTTCGCCCCAGACAACGGACCGTCGCGCTGCCGCGGCGGTTGTCGCCTCGTCGGCAAATCAGGTTGTTCACCGGTAGCGGAAGGACACGCCGACCACGCAGTATTTTAGTAGACGGCTGGAACGCCGGGTGGGCGGTGTTTGAAGCGTCGATGCACCCAGTAATACTGTTCCGGAAATCGCAAAATCTGAGCCTCAAGAAACGCGTTCATTCTCCGCGCATCGTTGGTGTCGCTTCCGGATGGGAAATCGTTGAGCGGCTCGAAGATGGTCAACTTATACCCTCTGAAATCCGGCAGCACCTCGGTCACGAACGGCACCACTCGCGCATGGCCCAGTCTTGCAAGTCGCGAGACGGATGTCAGCGTGCAGGCGGGAACGCCGAAGAATGGGACAAAAACAGAGTTGTTGATACCGTGATCCATGTCCGCCGCGAGCATGACTGGTTTGCCAGAGCGAAGTATTCCCAAAATCTTTCTGGCACTCGTCGAACGTTCGATCATATCCGCGCCAAACCTGCCGCGCTGTCGCCTTGCAAGGTCGCAGAGGCGCGTGTTCGACATGCGTGTGTACAGTGCTGCGACAGGCAACTGCATCGAGTACAGCATGCATCCGATCTCGATGCCCACGAAGTGGAACCCCAGAAAGATGGTAGGTGGCGCATCCTTGTCTTCGAGATCAATCCTGCTTTCGATCTGGACAATATTCTTTATCGTCTTTGCGCTACCGAACCATTGAATGCCTCGTTCGAGATAGCTGCGGATAACCTGCCGGAAATGTTCTTTGGCAAGATCGTGGTGCTCGCGTTCGGTCTTTTCTGGAAAGCAAAGGCGCAGATTGACAAGTACAACATGTTTGCGGCGACCTGGAAGCGCATACGCCGCTGCACCGAGCGCGCTGCCAAGCCTCGCGACCAAAGGGTACGGAAGCACTGAGAATGCTCGCAACAGCATTGCGACGAGGAGGTAACCGAGTTGTGCCACGATCTTTCCTGCGTGTAGTGAATGGTTGCGCCAGGTGGGAATGTTGTCATGCACTGACAACGGACACTTGAAAGCGGCCTTTGCCACAATCTCGCGCCGAGCGGCGGAAGTCGGTCGGTCACGGAAGCTCAAGCCTAACGCGTTGGAGCTGACCGGTCGAACGATTTCGAATTTCCGGGCTCGGCCTGAGCCATTCGCTTCTCCATTCAATATGGACGGTGCGCATGGCACAATCGGCTTGGGCTGCTGCTCCTCGCTAGACTTCAGGTTCCGACGTGATGCGTACCAACCAACTATCAGGCTGTGTCGCTACCTTGGCTGTCGTCTTGTCGCCGGCTGTAATGCTGTCGATAAGAGGGGGCACCGGCTACTGCTTTTTCGTTATATTCGCGCTCGCGCTGGCCTACCTTGGCAAAGCCGAGCATCGGCGTCGTGCGGCGGCGCTGTTTCGCGACCACCGGCTCTTCGTGCTGGGTCTGATCGGCCTGCCGGCCGTCGTGCTGTTCCAGATAGCGGTTCTTCGAAGCAGCACGTTCCCGGCGCTCGATCCATTCCTGCGGCTGGCTCTCGTCGTACCGACCTTTTTCTATCTGGGGTCGCTGGCGTACCGGCAACTCCGCCTCGTGCAGTGGGGATTTGTGGCGGGCGCACTGGGCGTCGGTACGTGGGCCATCTACGCACACTTTCATCCAGCCGTCTGGCTCGCCCCCGGTCGCCTCGGCAATTCATTTACCAACCCGATCCCATTCGGCGACACGGCATTGCTGCTCGGTTTCCTGTCGATTGTGTCGATTACGCGAGGCAGGTGCGCGCGCGTAGCCGAGGTGGCGATCAAGATCGCGGCGTTTCTGCTCGGCGGATATGCGTCGTATCTGTCGGGCTCGCGCGGGGGCTGGATTGCGGTGGCGTTGCTCGTATGGACAACCGTCGGCGGCCGGCACTGGCTGGCCGGCAGGCGGGCACGCATGGCATTGGGCTGTGCGATCGTGGCGTTTGTCGTGGCCCTCGGATCCACCAGCATTGTTCGCCAGCGGGTCGACGCGACCGTGTCCGACTTCAAGGAACTGCAGCAAGGCAACATCGATACTTCGCTTGGCCTGCGGCTTCACTTGTGGCGCGCGTCCGCGCTCCTGTACTCGCGCCATCCGGCGTTTGGCGTGGGGCGCGGCCGTCTGGAGGAGGCGCTGAACGAGCTTGCCCAACGCGCCGAGGCGCCGCGGGCGATCGTCAACGCGGGCGCACATAGCGAGTTCTTTTCGACGCTATCCCAAATGGGAACGGTGGGCGTGGCCGCACTGCTGCTTCTGTACGTCGGGACCTTCACACCGTTCTGGCGGAACCGGCTCAGCGCGGACGGCGAAATCGCTACCGCATCGTATCTGGGACTCGCCGTGGTTGGCAGTACGATCATCTTCGGGTTGACGATCGACGCGTTGACGCTCGTGATGAGCGCAGCCTTTTTCGCGCTGAATGTAGCAACACTGCTTGCGTGGATCGAGGCGCGCAAGCGGGAAATCGGCGAAGTGGGCAACTCACGTGCGCTGAAGCGGGAACGGCCTCCGCGAACGATTCTCGTGGCCTGCCCGCGTCGCATAGGCGATGTGTTGCTGGTGACGCCGCTTGTCCGGTCGATGAAGACGCAATGGCCCGAGGCCATGATCGACATGATCGTGTTTCGGGGTACAGAGGGGGTACTTGAGCACAACCCGGACCTGCGCCGCGTCATTACTGTCGCTCAGCGCGTCCCGCTCCGTGAGCGAATTGTCGACGCGGCGCGGATCTGGCGGCGTTACGATCTTGCCTGCGCAGCCACCGATTCCGATCGCGCACTGATTTATACGTGGCTTGCCGGCCGCAAGCGGATCGGGCTCGTCAACGCCGATCGTGTGAAGTGGTTCGCCCGCGTCATGCTTCACCGGATCGCGCTCGACCGGCAAGCGCAGACACACGTCGTGCCGAACACCCTCGAACTGGCGCGGCTGGTGGGCGTGACGCCGCGCGCGGAGGTGGTCGCACCGGGCATCGGTCCCGATCCCGAGCGCAGGGCCCGGTTCGAGGCGCGGCTCAATGCGCCGCCCGGCGCGATGCGTGGGCAGCCCATGGTCGTGCTGCACCTGTGTGCCATGTACGGGTATAAGCAATGGACCGTCGATGGCTGGGCCGCGACCATCCGCTGGCTGCGCGCCCAGGGCTTGGCTGTCGCGCTGAGCGGAGGACCAGCGCAGGCCGAGCGCGCGTATGCCGCGCAGGTGGTCGCGGCGGCTGGCGAGCCAGTCCTGAATCTGGTGGGTGAGCTGACGCTCGGCGAAACGGCGGAAATGATCCGGCGTGCGAAGATCTTCATTGGTCCCGATACGGGTACCACGCACGTTGCGGCCGCATGCGGCACGTTGACGATCGCGCTGTTCGGCCCAGGCGACCCGGTTCGCTGGGGGCCGTGGCCATGCAACTGGCCGGTGGGTAAGGCGCCATGGGCTCGACGCGGCTCAGGCCTGCGCGGCAACGTGTACCTGTTGCAGGGGGAGAGCAAGTGCGTTCCGTGCCGGCAGGAAGGGTGTGGCCGGCATAAGGAAAGCACAAGCGATTGTCTGACCGGCCTGCGGGCAAGCCGCGTGATTGCTGTCGCTGCGCTACTGCTTGGTATTCAGGCGCCGACACAGGCTAAGATCGTCGACGTCAGCCGATAGAGGCGCCCTGTGGGCGTTGCCTGAATGGCCGGACTTACGATGAGATGCCAGATAAGATAAATACACTTCGACGGCATAGCAGTTCAAGCGAAGACCATTCAACGGCATGCTTGGAGCCAGCGCGCTTTGCGACAACGCTTTGCGCCCTGTGTACTAATAATACGGGCTTTGAGTAATCCGTAGAAGCAACGGACGTTGCGACAGCGGACGTTGCTGCTCCGGTTCTGCGACGATTCGCGAGTGTCCGCCCAGGCCGTGAAGTTGCCGGCCGACATGACCGCACCAATGACCGTTGCACCTTGATACTGTTGAAAAAGTCGCTGAGCGTCTCTGTCGCGAGCTTTTCAGGGGTCTTCTTACCCTTAGCCGGCACGCGCGAGCGGTTTGTAGGCCGATCTGAGAGGTCGATTTTCGCGCAGGAGAACTGAGAAAACCACGCAGCGACTTTTTCAACAGTATCCCTTGGGAACAGCCATTGATGGAGAGCCGACCCGAAGGGCCGCAGTGGATTGCGGATTCAACCGGTCGACAGGACGTATGAGATCAGGTGTTATGTAAATCGTACGGCAGCTTTCAGGTGCAACGGCCATTCACGCACGGCGTCTGCAGTAAGTCGCAAGGCTGGGTGGGACGATACGCAGCGCATAAACGCATACCTTCATCCCCTGATCGCGTCAGAACGCTAAAGGTTGGCGAGCAACGCAAGTTGATGTCTGGTTTCGCTGCCTTCCACCAACGAGTAAGAGCACAAACACTTCCGTTCGTCGGACGAGAACCCGTACTCCTGGGAAAAGCTATCCCAGCGCGCGTCTTCGATCGCCATCGGTTTGCCGTGCGCGCGCGCGAACGCGTTCATCATGTGACTTGCCTGGCGGCGAATCAACACGCGCTCCCGGTCCAGAACGTACGATTCGTGTTCGGCGCGAAGAATAAGGTAGTGAGGAATTTCGTGCATTTGCCACTCTGTGGGCCGTCAACTGACCCTCGATGGCCGTACCCCGCTCCGCTCACACAGCGTATGGGGTGGAGTAAACGGGGATGGGGTCAGTCAACTGGGCCAAGCAACACGTCGATTGCCGCTTGTCCGGCAATTTCGGCAACCAGGTAGGCCCATCGTTCAGTGAAAGGGCCGTTGCGCAACGGTATGCGGCCTCCTCGGGCGCCGAGCACCTCGAGGTTGGTGCCGCCTTTTATCTGAAAAGTCACGTCAAACATGTCCTTGGCCGCCGGAGTCAATTCGACATGAATCTCGAAACTGCGATACGCGATCATCCGGTGCATGAAAGACTCCGATCGGTCATTGGAGGCTAGCATGAAAGACAGCCTTGAACGGGTTGGGCCAACTGCCGGCTATGTGTTCAGCATGCGCCTACCTCATGGTCCTCAAAAGTCTGTTCTCCGCAGGCGCCCTTAGGAACCAATAACGGATTTGGCCAAGCGCGCGCCGATTGTTGATGATCCAACGGACGTCTGCGCCGGCCCAAGCGAAGGCTACTCATTGGAGAAATAGCTGTGGAATTTCATCAAATCGAATATCGATTCTGGGGGCCACGGACATACTGCCTTTTCGCTATTTCAAGTAGCTTCCCGCGAAATTCGTCAAATGCCACAAGAACCGACCGTTCGTCTGACCCGAGCGCCGGTTGCAGGCCTTTTAGCGTTGCACTGTCGACCTGAAACGTGATTTCCCGGGAATCGTCATATCCCCAGAAAAGTACGCAATGCCGCGTGGCATCGTAGCTACGGCTCGGATTCGGAAAATGGAGCGCCACGATCAGTTTTTTGCAATCTCCGCTGGATATCGCCACTTGCCCACGGTGGAATCGATGAGTGAATAGCTGATGCGTCTCTGTTCTGCCCGGTTAGCGTCCGTCGCTTCAAGCAGAAGAGCCTGCGCCCGGCGATCCCGGTTGTAAGCGGTCTCGGTTGCCGCAAAAGGAATGGGTTTCTTGGTATCTAATCTCATGTACTATCTCCGAAAGACCGGTCTAGGAGTGCCACCAGTCTGCTCACTGTATACCCTTCCCGCCGTCGGAACTCCTTTTATTACGTTGGCCTTAGGTCCAGTGCTGTTGCGGCAACGAGTCTACTGTCGATTCAACCGCACCCCAAGCCCAATTTTTTGCGTCTGCGAAAAAGTTCGTGACGGATTTACGTCGACTCAAGCAGCGTTAGACCCAACTGTGAGCCGTCGCCGCTCTGCTGAAACACGCCCTCCGGGTGTCCAGCACCGAAACCGCGAATCTCTTCATACCGCTTTCTCCGACGGTGATGTGCTCGAGTCGAGCGCCAGTTGCCTGGTTTCTTCGATAGCAGCCTGCAAACGCTCTTTCCGCGCGCGCAACTCGGTTGTTCCCGGGCTGCGTGCGGCTTCGCCTAGAGACAGTTGTTCCTCGATAAGCAGCAGGCTCTCCTCCAGCCGCCGGACAGCCGACCAGAGCGCGTTTTCAGCTCCGCTGCGCTGCTCCGACTCAAGCGACAGCGCCGAAAATGCATGCCCGGTATGGCAACGGTAGCGAAGTGGCAGGTCATCCCCGATGCGCCACGCGACGCCGCCGCAGTCGGGGCACGTCATGCTCGACCGATGACCGAGCCGCTCCAGGTCGCCAGGCGATGAAATTCCTGTCAAGGCGATTTTCGTTTCCAGGGCGATCCGCTCGCGTTCGTCCATGCTGACTCCTTTACGCGAATCGTCTGTCAGCGCGCCGACGATGGCTGCCGCGATGTCTTCGATCGGCACAACCCTGTTCGGCGAGACGGCCTGGAGGGCCGCCTTCGGCATATCCGGGGCGACGCAGGACGACGGCTCCTGAACGATCGTAAAACCACCGCAGGCGTCGACAGCCTTCAGTCCCGCGGCGCCGTCGAGTCTTCCTGTCAGGATAACGCCGATCGCCCGGGGGCCATACTCGACCGCGGCGGAACGGAACAGGGGATCTGCGGCCGGGCGCGCAAAGTTTTCCTTGGGTCCAGTCGACAGAATAATCAGGCCGTCGCGCATCAGCATGTGCCGGTCGGGCGGAGCCACATAGACCGTTGACGGGGCGATCGGTTGACCGTCGCATGCATGCATGACTGGCAGCGGGCAGTCAGCCTGGAGAATCTCGGGAAGCACGCTGGGCAACGCCCCGATATGCATGACAACGAAGACGCTTGCCGGGAGATCGGAAGGCAACAAGGACATGATTTTTTTGAGTGCCAGCAGACCGCCAAGGGACGCCGCCACCACCACGATATCCCGCGCACCCGACGTCTTTTTCATGTTTTTTACCCTGAGTTGCCGATGAGCATTTCAGAGCAAAACTCACACCCGTTTTTCGCGGCAGCGCTGCGCAAGAACGCTGAGAGGGGGCTCACCGCTCGAACCGGCTGAAAGCCCTGACCATTTCCGGAGGGAGATCCGACCAGAACCTGAGAGAGGGACGGCGGGCCGCTGGGCGCGAGCGCGCCCGAGCCCGCGGTCAGCAGCCGTGTGTCCATGGTTAATGGCCGGCCCGCGCCGGACTGAAGGGCCCGGTGAGAAATAGATCTGGATCCACTGTCTGCCAGGAAGCCGGTCTATACATGATAGTGTCCTCTATCACATATAGGCTGACCATTAAAAAAGGCAATCAAGGTGCTGGCCGTGATGACACATTGCTGAAGCTCTGTCTTGGGGAGAAGCACGGGACGAGATCGCTCGAACCGAAGTCATCGTCGGCCGGAATGGCCATCGAATCATCGAATCTGAGCCGCTGCGCACAGCACTTGAAAATGGAGCTGGCTCGTCCGACGAATCGTCCGTCGCCGCCTTACCGAATGGCGGTTCGTCACTCGTCAGCAGGCGTCCGCCGATAGAGTGCGAGGGACCGTTCATGGCCGTGTGCCGACCCATGCAATTTGCATACACAACGTCAACCTCGCGAGGCTGCGATCGGCAGCACACGACCCCTTTGAGACATTCGTTAATCTACCTAACCTGTGGCAGGTCTACAAGGGTAAACGGCCGTTGGCTAGCGATCGGCTGGCGATGCCTTCGGCGGGCCGGTTGGCCGCTTGCAGCCACTGGTGCGCTGTGCGTTAAGTGCCGTGGCCCGGATGTCCTGATAAACGGCCAATTTTTGCATGCCATCATCGATCGCATCTTCCGGATTTCCGCTCTCCTGTTTCCCCAGAATAGGAAGGGAAAGTTCGAGATTTTTACGCCGCGATGTTCCGGTCAACATCCATGGCGATTGGTAGGTGTTTTCTGATCTCTGCAAGGTTAATCTGTCTAACCGTTGGGTCTCGGCATCAAGCTGGCGGTTGTTCCGTGCGAATTTCTGCAAACGGCTTTTACTCATAGGTCAGAAACATAGCGGACAGATGGATGCCTAAAGAACGAGCGCACGAGCGTTGGGTCCTGTCGAATTTGTGCAAGCTGCTCGTGAATTCGCGGCCCCAGCTTTTCGCCCTTTCGCAAAGGGCGTCGCGCGACGCCGGTGCGCTTGACGTGACTCCACACCAACTCATCCGGATTGAGGTCCGGCGCGTAACCGGGCAGGAAGTGCAAGGTCAGTTTGCCCTGCATGCTGGCAACGTATTCCTTGACGACGGCTTTCTTATGCGCCGGCAATCCGTCGACGATCAGATGAACCACCTTCTTGCGATTGAACATCAACTTCCTGAGCAGCGTCACGAACAGTTCACCGCTGAGGCCGCCTTCGTACGTTGCAAACCAGAAGGCACCCTTCGAATTGACGGCAGACGCCGCGCTCATGCTTTGCCGCTGGCCAGGCCGCTCGACCACGGGCGTTTCACCGCGCGGCGCCCAGGTCCGGCCATGCACCGAGTCAGCCCGAAAGCCCGATTCGTCCCAAAAGAATATGTCCGCGTTCTCCTCGCGAGCTTGTCTGGCAATGGCCGGGTACGTGTCATGTCGCCAGCGATCGATGGCCTGCGGATCGCGCTGGTAAGCGCGCTGCAGCGGCTTTTGCGGCGTCAGGTCCAGGCGCGCCAGCATCGCGCCGATCGAAGCCAGACTCAGCGTGACATTGAATCTCTGCTGCACCAGTTCGCGCACCAGATTGCGCGTCCACAACCCGAAATCGAACCCGTACTGCATCGGATTCTTGCCGTTGATCCATCGCAGCATCCGCTGCTCCTGCGCCGGCGTGAGCTTGCGTGGGCGACCCGTGCCTTTGGTCGAGCGCAGCGCCCGTACTCCATGGCCGCGGCCTCGCGCCTGCGCGCGAATTTTGAACGCCCACGACCGATGCATCCCAAACGATGCCGCGACGTCATCAGGATGCTCCCCCTCAGTCATGCGCTGAACCGCCAGCATGCGCATCTCTTCAAGCGTGTTGTGCGCCAGGCTCCGGCCGTCTCGTTTCATCAGCGATCCTGTCAGTAACTCTCGCTCAAGCATAGACCATATGTCCGCTAAGTTCCTGACTTATGAGTAAATTACACGTCTTGGGCCCTTAATATATTGTCGCGCGTCCGACTCCGTCCCCGCTTCACTAGGTCCGTCATGCGCACCTCCGGGTCGCGCAACTCTGCCTTTCCGTGACGAGGCGCAAAAGGAGGTTGACCGGGAGTGCAAACAGGTCTATAAAACATCCAATGGGATGGCTGTTAGATGCCTATAGGATGGCAACGGGATGGCAAATGTGACTGACATACGCGCTGGTCGAACCGGTGACCCTCGCCCCAAGGGCGGCGAAACCGAGAAAATTACGATCAATGTCGGCCCCGTGGACCTCGGCCAGATTGACCTGCTGGTCGAGGAAGGGTTCTACTCGAATCGGACCGATCTGATCCGTACGGCGATTCGTAACCAGCTCTCGCGGCACACGCAGGTCCTTCACGAAACCGTAACGCGTCGCGCCCTCGTGTTAGGCCTTCAACACTTTTCGCGGCAGGACCTCGAGGCGGCACAGGCGAGTGGCGAAAGACTCAACATCCAGGTGCTGGGACTTGCCAGCATCGCCAACGACGTATCGGCTGAGCTCGCGCTCGCGACGATCGAATCGGTCACCGTACTGGGCGCATTTCACGCAAGCCCTGCAGTCAAGGCTGCGTTAGCCGGGCGAATCCATTAGATCGCCCCAACCGGAATCCATGATGAAGATGAACGAATATTTTCTTGCCTCGCTGCAAGAAGCGACTCGCCTGTTACACACCGCGGGCCCTCTGGAAGCCACCGCCGCGATCCAGCGCGCCTTGGGTGGAACGATGCCCATCGTAAAGCAGCAGGCGCAAGCGCCTGAAGACCATGCCGCTGTCATTGACGCCCTAGCCGGTGCGGCGCTGATTCAGCCGGACGCTACCGCATCGCGCCGCGCCCTCGTGGTAGGCCTTCAACACTTTTCGCGCCAGGAGCTTGAGGCGGCACAGGCGCGTGGCGAAAGACTCAACATCCAGGTGCTGGGACTTACCAGCATCGCCAACGATGTATCGGCTGAGCTCGCGCTCGCGACGATCGAATCGGTCACCGTGCTGGGCGCATTTCATGCAAGCCCTGCAGTCAAGGCGGCGTTAGGCGGGCGAATCTCTGGTGGGGCGATGCCCATCGTGAAGCAGCAGGCGCGAGCGCCTGAAGACCATGCCGCTGTCCGTGACGCCCTAGCCGGCGTTGCGCCGCTGATTCAGCCGGACGCTTTCCAGATCTTCAAAGCGAAGCGACATCCGGAACCCGGTACAGCTGTGCCGTCGGATGCAGCCGAGGACCGCGGGCACGTTCTCACGCGCTCGTTTTCTGGCCCAGCGGGAACCCGCGAGTACAAGCTCTATGTGCCAAGCGCTTACGACGGTCAGCCGTTACCGTTGGTAGTGATGCTGCATGGTTGCACACAGAACGCCGACGACTTCGCTGCCGGGACCCAGATGAACGCGCTTGCTGAGTCGCAGCCGTGCTTCGTTGTCTACCCGACGCAAAGCCAGAGCGCGAACGTTTCGAAATGCTGGAACTGGTTCAAGCCGGGCCACCAACGACGTGGACAAGGAGAGCCGTCGATCATCGCTGGCGTCACCAATGAAGTGATCGAGACGTACCAGGTCGACACGCGGCGGGTCTATGTCGCGGGCCTCTCGGCGGGTGGCGCCATGGCCGCAGTGATGGCAGACACGTATCCCGAACTGTACGCGGCGGTAGGCGTGCACTCCGGCCTCCCTCTAGGTGCCGCACACAATCTACCGTCGGCCCTCGCGGTCATGAAGGGTGGCACCGCTGGGCGAGGCCAGCGACGCAGCCGACCGGCGCATGCGGCGCCGACGCCGAAGATTCCGTCGATTGTGTTTCACGGGGATGCCGACTCCAAGGTGCACCCATGTAACGGAGATCAACTGGTAGCTGCCTTCAGCGGCGGCGATTCGATGCCGAACTCGACTACGCAACAGGGGCAGGTCCCCGGCGGTCGGTCATACACCCGGCGGTTGTTCAACGAGAGGCACGGCATCGCGACCTGCGAGCAATGGATCGTGCACGGTGCGCCCCATGCATGGTCCGGCGGCAGTTCCGCAGGGTCATACACGGATGTCAAGGGGCCGGATGCGAGCAAGGAGATGCTGCGTTTTTTCCTGACACACGCAAAGACCGTTTAAGCCAAGGCACGGCACGTAACTGGCTGGCTGGTTGAGTGAGGGAGGCAAAAGCCACAGCGCATCGTGACTTCGTCATCGATTTCGTGGCTCAGTCTGGACCGGTACCCTTTTTGTGGACGCCATGAACTCGCTTTCAAGAGTTATCCACGGCCGGTCGGCGGGTCGCCTGTTACGACTATAAGGACTCTCCCTTTTTAGCAAGGTCGGTTCGTTGGTTCATCTGTCTATTTCCAAGTCCCGCCAGGGCAGACATTCGGCATCCACCGCAACGAGGGCGCAGGGTTATCCACCGCGGCACCCACGGCCCCTTCTCAGGCACGGGCGGGTGCCGCGGTGGATAACCTGTGAGGCAGGGCCCGGTTCATTCGTTCATCGGTACGTTCCCAGGTCGTCAGGGACACGATTCGGCATCCAGCGGCGAGACAGACTGCGCACCTATAAACGTACATGGACTCCCTACATGGACTCCCGCCTATGAGCAAGATCGGTTTGCATTTTGAGGGTCACGACTGCGTCCGTACATTCGGCTTCTGATGTGCTTGCTGCTGCACGAGCCATCATGGAAATTTGCGCGCTTGCTCCTCATCGGCCTTCTGGCTTCGTACTGCAGCCGCCGGATATATCAGGATCTGCAAGCGCCGGTCCGACCGGTTCGCCCTGCTTGCCGCTTCTTGCGCAATCGCGAAAGAAATAAAGCAATACTCAATATCTGTTGCCTGTTACGCACCTCGGAAGCAGCCGTTACCTGTCAATATTGCCCATGCAATGCGCGCCGTCTTGTTCGCCAGGGCGATCGCAGCAATGCTCACGTGGCGGCGTTGCATCACAGCCTTGATCCAGCGACTGTGCCGATCGTCGCGACGGTTCACGAAGTGCATGACCGCGCGGGCGCCCTGTACAAGCAGGGTTCGGAGATAAGTGTCGCCGCGCTTTGTGATACCGCCTAACCTGGTTTTGCCTCCGCTGGATTTTTGCCTCGGCGTCAGCCCCAGCCAGGCCGCAAACTGCCGGCCGTTCCTGAACTGAGACGGATCACCGACACTGCTGACGAGCGCGGTCGCGATCACGGGCCCGATTCCTGGAACGGTAGCGAGCCGTTGGCAAGCTTCATTGCTCTTGAAGATCTCCGCTATCTCGGCAGCAAGTTCGTCGAGCCATTGCTGCAGTGCCTTCAGTTGCTCGAGGTACATCGAGCCAAGCCGTCTGAGCAAAGCGGTAATGGGGGAATCGGGATTGTTGACGAGCTCAACCACTCCCTTTCTCAATTGCGGAAGCCCGACCGGGAAGATCCCACCTTCTTCAGCAAACATGCTCCGGATCTGATTCGATTTCGCTGTCCGCTCCTGGATGAGCCGTTGGCGCATGCGATGAACCGATTGCAGCGACTGCTGTTCAGCGCTCTTGATCGCAACGAAGTGAATGCCTGAGCGCGTCACTGCTGCGCAAGTCGCCGCCGCATCATTCGCCTCGTTCTTGCCACTGACCAGAAACGGCTTCACATATTGTGTCCCCCGGCGTCACACTAAACTGGCGCCGTACCAGCTCGATCCTGTGCGAGTGATTCTTGATGCTGTGCAGGAACGCCGGCCGCAAAGCAGCCATAAAGCAGCCTGCAAAGACCGCTCTGGCAACCCTGAACCAACGTGCTAGGCTAGTAGAGTCACATGGGCACTGCGGCGGGTCGCATGAGATCGTCCGTTTCCTGGCCGATCCCGCATTCAGGTAAGTCCAGTCCGTTGGCCGGTGCCTCCATCGAATCTGCAAACGACATGGACAAGCCCGTCATCATTGCGGTCGACGACGACCCTGAAGTGATCGATGCCGTCGCCCGCGACTTGCGGCTCGGGTACGGCGAGCATTATCAGATCATGCGTGCCGGGTCGGGGCAGGCAGCGCTCCAAGCGGCCCATCAGCTGCGGTTGCAGAACCGCTCGGTTGCGTTGTTCCTGGTCGACCAGCGCATGCCGCACATGAGCGGTATCGAGTTCCTCGAGCAGGCGATCGCGCTGTTCCCCGAAGCGAAGCGGGTGCTGCTGACGGCGTACGCCGACACGGATGTCGCGATCCGCGCGATCAACAAGGTAAGGCTCGACTATTACCTGCTGAAGCCCTGGCATCCGCCGGAACTCAGCTTCTACCCGGTGCTCGACGATCTGCTTGAGGCCTGGCAGGCCGCGTGGCGCGGCAGCTTCAAGGGGATCCGCCTGCTCGACCATCGCTGGTCGCCGCAAGGCCACCAGTTGCGCGATTTTATGGCGCGCAACCATATTCCATACAAATGGCTGGACGTGGCGAGCGGCGGCGAGGCGGACGTATTGCTGAGTTCGCTCGATGCCGCCGCGAGCCAGCTTCCAGTGCTGATTTTCGAGGACGGCTCGACGCTCTGCCGCCCGACGCTTGCGCAGATTGCCGACAAGGTTGGGCTCGTCACCCATTCGACCACGCCCTTTTACGACATGCTGATCGTGGGAGGCGGACCAGCGGGGCTGGCCGCTGCCGTGTACGGTGCGTCGGAGGGCTTGAAGTCGGCCATCATCGAGCACGAAGCGCCGGGCGGACAGGCGGGCACCACATCCCGCATCGAGAACTACCTCGGATTCCCGTCCGGGGTGAGCGGCGCGGAGCTGTCGCGGCGTGCGCTCACCCAGGCGAGGCGTTTCGGCGCCGAGATCATCCTGACCCAGCGGGCGGTCGGCACACGGGTGGAAGGCCCGTACAAGTTCGTCACGCTGTCCGACGGCTCAGAGGTGAGCTGCCATGCGCTCGTGGTGGCGAGCGGCGTGTCGTACCGGCAGCTGGACGCACCCGGTGTGGAGCGCCTCACGGGAGCGGGGGTCTACTATGGTGCGGCGATCACCGAAGCCGTCTGTTGCGCGAATCAGGATCTCTATGTGGCCGGCGCGAGCAATTCTGCCGGCCAGGCCGCGATGTTCCTCTGCAAGTACGCGCGCAATGTGGTGATCGTGTGCCGCGGCTCTTCTCTCAGTGCCGGCGTCTCGCGCTACCTGATCGATGAGATCGACGAGACGCCGAACGTCAGTGTGCGCCCTCACACCATGGTGGCCAGCGTCGACGGGCAAGGTCATCTGTCGGAAATTACGCTGCGCGATGTCAACTCCGGCGCGATCGAAGTTGTCCCGGCCGGCGCACTGTTCATCTGCATCGGTGCCGAGCCTCGCACCGAATGGCTCAGCAATGTCGTCGAGCGCGACGACAACGGCTTCGTGGTGACCGGCCGCGCTTTGCGCACGGACGGCAAGCGCCCCACGGGCTGGCCACTGGCTCGCGACCCCTTCCTGCTGGAGACGAGCGTGCCCGGCATCTTCGCGGCGGGCGACGTGCGCGCCGGCTCGATCAAGCGGGTCGCGGCAGCCGTGGGCGAAGGCTCGACCACTGTGCATCTGGTGCATCAATACCTGGCCACCCTATGATCGACTTTGACAAACTGCGCGCGATGCCGCTCCTCGCGGATCTGTCGGACGAACGGTTGCGGTGGCTCGGCGAACACGTGACGGAAATCTATGTGAAAGCGGGGGACGTCCTCGCGCGCGAGGGCGAAACGAACTCCGTCTTTTTCCTCGTGCTGGAAGGAGAGGTCCGGGCCACGAGGTCTTCCGGAGCCAGGCAGATTCCCACTAACCGGTTCGTCGCACCAGGCTTCTTTGGGGGCGCATCCCTGCTCGCGGGCAGGCCTTCTCCGGGCACGACGACCGCCGCGACGGACAGCCACCTGGCACTGCTTCCAGAACGCGCGTTCCGGGAACTGCTGGTGGCCTCCGAGGCTTTCAGCCGGGTCATTTTCCGTAGCAGCCTCGATCGTCTCACCGCCCTCGAGGCGACTGTGCGCAATCGGGAGAAACTGGCCGCATTGGGCACACTCGCAGCCGGCCTCGCGCATGAGCTCAACAATCCGTCCGCGGCGGTAGCGCGCACGGCGGACTGCGCGGTCGCCACCCTCGCGATGCTGAAGGACGCGGCGGTCGCGCTCGGCCACAGCGCGATTCCCTCCGAAGCGATGAGCGCCCTCGACAGCCTGGGCGCGCGCCAGGGATCGGGGAGCGGCATCGCCACAAACGCGTTGCAGCAGAGCGCGGCCGAGGATGCGTTACATGAGTGGCTAGGCAAGCGCGGCGTCGAGCAGCCATGGCTGAAGGCTCCCTGCCTCGCGCGAATCGGGATCACGCCCGCGGACCTCGAGCCGATTGCGGGCCGGCTGAACGACGAACAGTTTGCGGCGAGCATCCGGTGGCTCGCAGCGACGCTGGAACTGCGCTCGCTGGTCGAGGAAACGAGGCGCGGCGCGGTGCGCATCTCCGAGATCGTCAAGGCGATGAAGTCTTACTCGTACATGGACCAGGCTCCCCAGCAGGCGGTCGATCTCCATGACGGCATCGACGATACCCTCACCATCATGCAGCACCGGCTCAAGCACGGTGTCACCGTGCGCAGGGAATACGACCGCAGCCTGCCGCACCTCGTGGTGCATGGCAGCGAGCTCAACCAGGTATGGACCAACCTGATCGACAACGCCATCGACGCGATGGAGGGGAAGGGGGAGATCGTCATCCGCACGCGCCGCGACGCGAACGATGCCGTGATCGAAATCACCGATAACGGGCCCGGAATTGCACCGGAAGTGATGCCGCATCTGTTCGAGCCGTTTTTTACCACCAAACCGCTGGGCCAGGGCACCGGCTTGGGTCTCGACCTCTCGTACCAGACGGTGGTGCAAAGACATGGCGGAGAGATTCGCGTCGAATCGCGTCCGGGCGGCACGACGTTTCAGGTTCGCCTGCCGCTTGCGCCGTAAGCGCCGGCCAGCGAATAGTCCTGTAGCCAGGCGGCCGGGCGACGGCGGCGCCCGTCTTCCGGACGCGCGTTTTTCGCCGCAGAGGTGTGCCAACCATGATCGACCTCGAGAAGCTGGGCATGATGCCCGTGTTCGCGGAGCTCACGAGGGAGCGTCTGCAATGGCTGCGCGACAACCTCGCCGAGTCCGCCGTCAAAGCCGGCGAGGTGCTCATCGACGAAGGCGAAATGTGCACCAGCCTGCTGCTTCTGCTCAACGGCGAGCTCACGTCGACGAGACGGGCGGAGGGGCACCTTCCCAGCGAGCGCTACATGGCGCCTGAAGTCTTCGGCACGCCGTGCCTCGTTGCGGCGATTCCCTACCCGTCGACGCTCCAGGCCGCGACCGATTGCGATATCGCCTGGCTTGCCGAGCCCGCGTTCCGTGAACTGTTCATGTCCAGCGGGCCGTTCAACCAGGCCGTCGCGCGCGTGATGGCCGACTGGCTCACCACGCTCGAAGCCGCAGGACAGAATCGCGAAAAGCTGGCCGCGTTGGGCAAGCTCGCGGCCGGGCTCGCGCACGAACTGAACAATCCGGTTTCGGCCGTGATCCGCGCGCTCGACTGCATGCTCGACGGACTCGACGCGCTGGAGGATGCGTCCCTTGCGCTCGGCCGCAGCGCGCTGCCCCGCGATGCCCTCGATGCGCTGCGGATCCTTGCCCGCAGCAAGGGGGTGCAAACCGGCATGACGGGCGCGAATTCCCTCCGGCAAAGTGAAGCAGAAGCGCAACTCGGTGACTGGCTAGGGGCCCATCGGGTGACGAGGCCGTGGCTGGCTGCGCCCTGCCTCGTCGCGCACGGGATCGGCGTCGACGATCTCATGCGGCTCGCCAGCAGTCTGAACGCGAAACAGTTCGACGCGGGCATCCGCTGGACCCTCGAGGCACTGGAACTGCACTCGCTGATGCAGGAGGCGATGCGCGGCTCGGCGCGCATCGCCGACATCGTGAGAGCGACGAAGGCCTATTCCTATATGGACCAGGCGCCGCAGCAGGAAGTCGACGTGCACGACGGCATCGAAGACACGTTGATCGTCATGGCTCACGAACTGAAGCGGGGCGTAACGGTTACCCGCGACTACGATCGCGGCCTGCCGCGTCTGCAGGTGTACGGCAGCGAGCTGAATCAGGTGTGGACCCGGATCGTCGAGAACGCGATCGATGCGATGAACGGGCAGGGCGAACTCACGATCCGTACGCGCCGTGGCACGGACTGCGCGGTGGTCGAGATCAGCGACAACGGCCCCGGGATTGCGCCGCAAGCCGTGCCGCACCTGTTCGAGCCTTTCTTTACGTCGAAGCCGGCGAACAAGGGTCACGCGCGGGGTCTGGGTTTGCACATCGCACACCGCATTGTGGTCCATCGGCACGGCGGAACGATTCAGGTCGATTCGCGTCCCGGACAGACAACGTTCCGGGTGACGCTGCCGCTCGGGGGCATGGCCACGACGCCGGTTACCGGAAGAATCGGCTCGAATCGGTCGAACAATTCATCGTGAATTGTGCTCCTCTTCCAGCAGCCGAAACGCTACCGCGCCATGGCCGGTGCGGTGTCTTCGGTCATTGGCGCGGCCACCGACGCAGCATCAGGCGCCACGTGGGACAGCTTCATCATGCGCGGCTGGAGCAGCAGCGCGACGAGCCCGCTCCAGCCGGTCTGATGCGAAGCGCCGACGCCGCGTCCGTTGTCGCCGTGAAAGTACTCATGGAACAGCATGAGATCCTGCGAACGCGGGTCGGCTTGCAGCATCGGATAGGCCGCCATCACGGGCCGCGCGCCTTGTGCATCTTTGAGAAAGAGCGTGGTGACGCGCCGTGCGAGGTCGTCGGCAATCTCGCTGAGCGAAAAACAGTTGCCCGACCCCGTCGGATATTCGACGCGAAACTCATCGCCGTAGTAGCGATAGAACTCATACAGCGATTCGATCAACAGATAGTTGACCGGTATCCAGACTGGCCCGCGCCAGTTCGAATTGCCGCCGAACACGCGCGAGTCCGATTCGGCAGGCAGGTACTTGATGCAGACGCTCACGCCGCCATGGTCGAAGGCATACGGTGCATCGCGATGCACACGGGACAGCGCCCGTACGCCGTGCCCGGAGAGAAACTCGTTTTCATCGAGCACGCGGCGCAGCAGCGCTGTCATCCGGTGTCCCCGCAACAACGACAGCAGCGTGGTATTACCCTTGCCGGGTTCGGTCCAGCGCGACACCAGCTTTGCCAGATTCGGCCGATGATCGAGAAACCACGCGAGCCGTTCGCGCAATCCCGGCAGATGGCCGTACACCCGCTCCTCGAGCACGTGAACGGCGAACAGCGGAATCAGCCCGACGATCGAACGAATGCGCATCGGCACACGGGTACCGTCCGGAAGGTGCAGTACGTCGTAGAAGAATTCGTCGTGTCCGTCCCATAACCCTGTCCTGCAGCCTTCGCTGCAACTGACCGCTTCCGCGATATACAGAAAGTGCTCGAAGAACTTCACCGCGATTTCGACGTACGCGTTGTTCGTCATCGCCAGTTCGAGGCCGATCTGCATCAGGTCGAGCGCGTAGGAGGCCATCCATGCCGTGCCATCGGCCTGATCGATGCGGCCGGCGGTCGGTAGCGGCGAAGACCGGTCGAAGATGCCTACGTTGTCGAGCCCGCGAAAGCCGCCCTGAAAGATGTTGCGGTCATCGGCGTCCTTGCGATTGACCCACCAGGAGAAATTGAGCAGCAGCTTGTGGAACATGACTTCCAGAAACTCGTGATCGCCAACGCCCGTCACCTCGCGGTCGAGTTCGTACACACGCCATGTTGCCCACGCATGAACCGGCGGATTCGCATCGCCGAACGCCCATTCGTAGGCGGGCAATTGCCCGTTCGGATGCATGTAGCGCTCCTTCACGAGCAGCAGTAATTGCTTCTTCGCGAAGTCGGGATCGATCATGGCGAACGCGGCCGCATGAAATGCGAGGTCCCACGACGCGTACCATGGGTACTCCCACTTGTCGGGCATCGACACGATGTCGCCATTGCACATGTGCCGCCAGTCCGCGTTGCGACCGTGCCTGCGTGCTCGCGGTGGCTTCGGTTGACCCGGGTCACCGTCGTGCCAGCGCGTCACGTCGAACTGGTAGTAGGGGTTGTCGTACTTTTCGTGCGAAATCTGGCGGTTTGTTTCTAAAAAACCTTATCCATCAATGGCTTGAAGAATCGCACTCCAACGAGATTCAGTGATGTTGCGAAGCCTTGCTGGACGGGGTTGGGCGGGAGGTGACCGCCAGATTTCGCACGAAAAGTACAACAACCCCTATGTCGGCGATTCACCGCCCCCGTTCACTCGGACGGGATCTCCGACACGTACGCCAAGCTGCGTCGCGGCGCTGCCGCGATTCACGGCGATCTCGACGAGCCCGATTGAGTTCTCGTACCAGAAGGCTTGACCGGCCATTGCATCGGAAAAGACCCGGGCATATTCGACACCGGTATCTGCGATGCTTAGCCGTGCAGTCCTCGGCACGGTTCCAGCCCGCAGCCCCGTCATTGCATTGCCGTAGTGATCGACGTAAATGACCTCGGCGAAATCGTCTGCATCCAGGTGCACGCGCAAGCCTGTCCTCTCAACGAGCTTGTCGGGAGGCAACTCGCCGCGGCTGATCCATGCTGCCATCGGGGCGAACAGGTCACGACCATGAAATGAGGCGGATAGCGCGGCGGGACGCCATGTAATCTGCCAGGTCAGGGTACGCGCCGCGCGCACCGCCACGACCGAGAGCAGCCCGTTGTCCGGCCCGACGAACCACTGCCCGTCGGCTTGCAGCACGACGGCATCGCGCTCGCCGCCCACGCCGGGATCGACCACGGCCAGGAAGACACAATCCGGCGGATACCACTGCGCAAGCGCCGCGAGCAGATGCGCGCCTGCCTGCGAGTCGTAGTTCGGGGCAGTATGCAGCATATCGATAATGGGGGTACCGGCTGCCGCGTGTCGCAGCAAGGCGACCCTTACCTGTCCGACATAGATGTCGTCGGCCCCGAAATCGGTAAAGAGTGCGAGCATCGCGTAGCCTCCTTGCAGTCCTGTGCCGCCTCGTCGGTCAGCGTTCCTCCCATCGCGATGGCGAGTAACCGCGATGCGCATGTCTCCTGTTCCGCTCTGGCCGGGGCAGGCCTGGCGAAGCATCGCCCCGCGCGGGACAGGTTTCGATTGTAAGACCTCGTTTCGCGACAGTATCAAGCGGGTCGGCTATGTCGCCGGTACCGGAGGTTGAGCGCGCTTGGTCGCCAGATGAAATGGAGGTCAGCGTGCGTCGATCGCCTACACTTGCTAATGGCATTCGGGTCCCATCGTCGCACGCCGTCACGCAACGCCAAGGAAACAGGATCCCATCCTGGCAATCGATTCGCACTCGCCCCGCGCACCGCTACCCCCAACGGTGAAATTGCGCGTGGGGCGCCTTACTCAGGTCGCGCTACCGAAAAGATCAGCGAGGCAATCGATGAGAGTGAACCCCCCAGCGCGCACAGAGTTGCCCGGGCAAGTCGTACTCGTCTTTCAGGGTGGCGGGGCGTTGGGCGCGTATCAGCTTGGTGTCTATCAGGCGATGGACGAAGCGGGCATACAGCCGGATTGGGTGATCGGCACCTCCATTGGCGCGATCAACGCAGCCTTGATCGCCGGGAATCCACCGGAGCGCCGTTATCGACGGCTGGAGGAATTCTGGAACCAGGTGACCGACCGCACCCGCCTGGACGTGCCTGCTGCCTGGCCTGGCTGGGACAAAATCTTTGCAAAATGGATGATCATCGGCGGCGGCATCGAGGGATTCTTCCAGCCCAATCCGGCATCCTGGCTCGGACCGCTCGCCCGGCTCGGCGTGGATCGAGCGTCGTATTACCTGATTGCGCCGTTGCGCGATACGCTTTGTTCGCTGGTCGACTTCGATCTGCTGAACGCCGGGCATCCGCGACTGACCGTGGGCGCAGTTCACGCCTGCACGGGCGCGATGCGCTACTTCGACTCGCGCGACCAACGGCTGAATGCCTCGCACATCATGAGCTCGGGCGCGCTGCCACCCGCGTTCCCGGCCGTGCGGATTGACGGAGAGCCGTATTGGGACGGCGGCGTTTATTCCAACACCCCGGTCGAGGTGGTGCTGGATGACAAGCCCCGCAAGAGTTCGGTCATCTTCTCGGTACAGGTGTGGAACCCGATCGGCCCTGAGCCGGAAAGCATATGGCAGATCTCGGAACGGCAAAAGGACATCCAGTACGCCAGTCGCACCGACAGTCACATCGCGCGTCAGCAGCAGATACACCGTCTCCGCCATGTGATCCGCGAACTGGTTAAGCGCTTGCCGGAAGCCGAGCGCGCCTCGTCCGAAGTCCAGGAGCTTGCCGCCTGGGGGTGCCAGACCACCATGCGTATGATCAAACTTGCTGCGCCCCGCCTGGACGGGGACGACCAGTTGAAGGATATCGATTTCACCCCAGCCGGCATTGTTTCCCGACAGCGCGCGGGCTATGAAGCAGCAATGCGGGCCATTGCCGCGCGCCCGTGGGACGCACCGATGGACCCAGTAGAAGGATTGACCGTCTACAGCGCGGATGAAGACGTAACCGGTGAAAGACGCGTTTGACGCCTGCCCGAGTAAGGACCCGTCGCCGTTGACCGAATGATGCGATTGATGAAATTCCCGGTGGCCGGTGATGGCGTAATGCCAAGTTTCTTCGGCACTCCGGGTGCAGGCAAGGCCGCGCTGATTGCCCGTCCGCAGGATCAGAGCTGGCGACGTATAGCGCGTCGCGCAGCGATGAACTTTACTTCGGCCGCCCGCCGCAGCTGAAGCACTGCGCCAGGTCGAATGGGCGGCCAAGGCCGTGCACCGTGCACCATTAGAGCGAAATAATCGGCGCGCCGGCCGAAAGGCGTTTGCAATAAACATGTGGCGACGCCCTTGCGGTAAGGTTGAATTCCGCGCGGGAGAAGACCGATTCATCAATGGTGCATCTCAGCCCGCGATAGAGCGTGGTCCTGGGTCACGTCGGCGACACTGGTGAGACCGTGATGAACGGCCATCCCGTTTGAGAGAGTGAGTACAACGACGTACCCGAACCTGTGCGGCAACCTCGAATCCAAAGGACGAAAGTCATGGCAATGCGCACAAGAACAACGCTGGAGATAGCCTGTCCGAACGCGGCGGGCATCGACATTGGTTCGGCAAGCCATTATGTGGCGGTGCCTGCTGATCGTGACGACGAACCTGTGCGCGAGTTCAAGAGTTTCACTTGTGAGCTGGAGAAGCTGGCCACTTGGCTGACAGCCTGCGGCATCGACACTGTGGCAATGGAGTCGACCGGAGTCTACTGGATACCCGTGTACGAGTTGCTGGAATCACGGGGTTTCACGGTCCATCTGGTCAATGCCCGGCACGTAAAGAATGTGTCGGGCCGCAAGAGCGATGTGCTTGACTGCCAGTGGTTGCAACAACTGATGAGCTACGGGTTGCTGTCGGGAGCGTTTCGGCCGACAGACGAAATCTGCGCCTTGCGGGCTGTTTCACGGCAACGGGATATGCTGTTGCGCTATCAGGCGCGACACGTCCAGCATATACAAAAAGCCTTATCGCAAATGAACGTTCAACTCGCCAACGTGATCTCCGACATCATGGGCGAAACGGGACAGAAGATTGTGCGCGCCATCATCTCCGGCGAGCGGGACGCCGTGACCCTGGCCAGAATGAAACACGCCCGCATCCGCGCCAGTGAAGAGGACATCGTCAAGTCATTGCAGGGCAACTGGCGCGACGAGCACCTGTTCACACTGAAGCAGGCCATGTCATTGTATGACGCATACAGTACGCAACTGATGGTGTGTGACCAGCAGCTTGAGGCCATGCTGGCCGCGCTGCAAAAGCATGCTGGAAGCCTGGATAAGCCTCAGCGTCGTTCGCGCGGCAAGAATGCTCCACGGTTCGACTTACGCACGTACCTGATTGGCCTGTGCGGTGTTGATCTGACGCGCATTAACGGCATCGACACGGCAACCGCACTGAAGGTGATTTCCGAAACAGGCACGGACCTCTCGCGCTTCAGAAGCGCCAGGCAGTTTGCAGCATGGCTGGGCCTGTGTCCTGGAACGAAGATCTCCGGGGGCAAGGTGCTGTCCAGCGCGAGCAAACGTACTACTAACCGTGCGGCACACGCTTTACGTCTGGCAGCCGCAGCACTGCGTACCAGCCAGTCTGCACTGGGCGCCTACTACCGGCGCATGTGCGCCAGACTGGACCGACCCAAGGCCATCACGGCGACCGCGCATAAGCTGGCGCGTCTGATCTATGCGATGCTGACGAAAGGCGGCGAATTTATCGATCAAGGGCAAGACTACTACGAGGAGCGTTACCGTCAACGCGTCATGCATCATCTTGCCCGTCGGGCCGAAAAACTGGGTTTCAAACTTACCCCTGTTTCGGAGGCTGCATAAAACCACTCGCAAAATCAAGACCTTGCGATGTGTTTATTGAGAGACTGCACGAAGACCCTAGCGGTGCGATTTTTCTACATAAGTGGTACCGCGATGAAGATCGATGGCTGCAGCGCGGTGCCCGTCATCGGAAGAGCGCGTTGAAAATACTGGGGCAGTCAACGGGTGGTTGACTACAACGTGAAGGTCCGCGTGAAGTCGGACAACACGGGTGTCGACATTGCGAGTGTGAAGGTGTCGATGAACCCGTTCGACGAAATCGCCGTTGAAGAGGCGGTACATCTGAAGGAAGCCGGCGTGGCGACGGAAGTGGCCGCCGTGTCGGCGGGCGGTCGCCCAATGTCAGGAAACGCTGCGCACGGCGCTGGCGATCGGCGTGTACCGCGCGATTCTGATCGACTCGAATGAAGGCCTGCAGTCGCGAAGCTGCTGAAGGCGCTGGTCGACGAGGAGCAACCGCAACTGGTGAACCTCGGCAAGCAGGCCATCGACGACGATTCGAACCAGACGGGCCAGATGTCGGCTGCGCTGGCGAATCTGCCGCAGGCGACCTTCGCGTCGAAGGTTGTGGTGGCTGACGGCAAGGCGACGACGGTGTCGCGTGAAGTCGATGGCGACGCGGAAACGTTGTCGCTGAAGTTGCCCGTTATGTCGCAGTCCGGACGATAATATTGACTTCATCGCAACGGTGGCTGTTTTATCCCATCCATAAATTGGACGGTCTCGTAGTCACGCACGAGTTTTTCGAAACCGCGGACGACGTCGGCTTCCATCGCGTGAAGACCTTTTTCGCCTTGAAAGTTGGATCTGAAGGCTTGATTGAACCGGTTGTTCAAGTAGGAACTGACTTCCTCAATCTTTTCGGGACTCCCTGAGTTCGTGAAGAGAACTGACCTGGGTGAAGCAGCGTCATAGAAAAGGTTGTGCGGCCACTTGGGTACAAAGTTCGCGGGCCTCTCGTCGGTAATCCACATGGAACCGATAAGCTTAAGTTTCCCCTTCATGCCCTTAGGCGTTATGAACGTCCACACCTTGCGCGGCAGCCGCTCCTGAAGTTCAGCCAGCTTGTGAGTATCGGCGCCAAGTGTACCTATCCGCCCTTCGTTTACATCCGATACGAAGTCTTTCCAGTAGTAGAAGATGTCCAAATCTACTCCGTTCTCAAATTGACGATTTCGGGTCAAACGTCGGGACGGTCGACTGGAGGCCGACGCTTGGCAATTAGAGCGAGCCGGTGTCAAGCAAACAGGCGAAGTCAGGCTTGCAGCATCAGGGTGGGGTGATAGCGCCACACCTTCGGGTCGGCGCTCAGCAGGGGCATCCCCTCGTGCAGCGCCTGGGCGATCATGAGGCGGTCGAACGGATCCGCGTGATCCGCATGGAAAGTAAGCATCGAGACTGCCTCCGTATGTTCACCCGTGATCGGCAGTTCGACGAAACCGGACAGGCGGAACGCCGAGCGGGCATCGCGCGGATGCACGCGCAGGTTGCCTTTCGCATGCTTGATGGCAATCTCCCAGATCGCGGCTGCGCTGACCAGCAACGTATTGGCCGGATCCTCGATCAGGCTGGCGGCCTGCGGTGACAGCTGTGGCGCACCTTCGGCGGCCCACAGCGCGATATGCGTATCGAGCAGCACTTTCACGGAGTGAGTCCCTGCTGCGCGCTTGCCTCGAAGTCGGCGGCGATCGCGTCATCAGCGGCGTTGAACGCCTCGACGGTGGCGGGCACGGCCAGGCCGGCCAGCAGGTGCCGCGCGGCGCCGATGCGCCGGGGCGCCGCGAACGGCAGCAGCCGCGCGACGGGCGTGCCGTTGCGGGCGATGATGACCTCGTTTTCCTGGCCGACCTCCAGCCGCTCGACCAGGCTTGATAGTTTCGACTTGGCGTCGTGCATGTTGATCGTGAGCATGGCACCACCTACGTATTAGCTAATCAATGTTAGCTAGTATGCAGGCATGGGCCGTCAAAGGCAAGCACCAGCATTACGGACAGGTCGCGGCATCGCATGGTTCAGTAGGCGTAACTGGGCACACCGGACCGTGTCGGGATCGGCTTCGTTCATTTTGGATTTAGCGTAAGACGTTCGCCGTCTTTGTTCACGTTGGACCAACGTGTCCCGGCGCCAGGCCGGTCCACGTATCGTTGCAGGTCTGCGCCCCACCGATAGTTGCTGGTCTTGCCCAGGTCGCGAACCAGCGCCTGCAGTGCGTCATGAATTGTTCGAGGGCGGCGACCGGATATTTCTCAGGGAAGGCATCAGGTTAATCGCTTCCTCCAACGATTGTCCTTTGCCGATATGACGCGCCAGTTCGATCAGTGCGCGTTCCGGAACGGAAATGAGCAAGTATGGATTGCCGCCCGCCAGCGATTTGAGAGTCGTGGCAGGGATTCGTGGATATCTGAAGCTCTTTCGTGCACTGCACCGGCGGGACTTTAGCTTGTCGTTTACTTTATTTCGTTTGATTCGTTTATTGCGTTAGCGTATCATTCGGCGTATGATTAAAGACGCAACCAGGAGCCTTCCATGATCACTGCCACCCCCGATCGCATCGAGCTGACCGACGACCAGGCTGCGCTGCTTGCGAGCGCCAGCCATCTGATGGGCGAAGCACTGGATCGTGCTCGCGCGGCGCGGGTGGCATTGGTAGAGGAGGGGGAGGACGGCGACATCGCGCGCATTGATGTGCCGCCGGCGACGCTGCGCATCCTGTCCAGAGTGCTCGCGATGATGGCTAGCCAGCAGACCTTCCTGCTTTATCCGGCCGACAGCGAACTCACTACGGGGCAGGCCGCCGACATGCTCGGCGTGTCGCGTCCGTATCTGATTGCCCGACTCGAGGCGGGCGATTTGCCATTCCGCAAGGTTGGGCGACACCGCCGTGTCCGTATGGATGACGTTCTTGCGTACAAGGCGACCATGCAGGTGGAACGTAAGGCGGCCTTGGATGAGATGGTGGCGCAAAGTGAAGCGATGGGTGGCTACGACCTGTGAGGCTGGCCTTTGACCGTTTTACCGTGGTCTTGGACGCATGCGTGCTGTTCCCGATGTTCACCCGCGATGTATTGCTGACGCTCGCCGACCACGGTTTTTACAACCCAAGGTGGTCGGATCGCATCCATGCGGAATGGATGACCAACCTCGTCTCGCGACTTGACGAGCGCGGTACGACGGGCGACGCGGCCGCACGAATCGATAGCGTGCGCCGCGCGATGGATCGGGCGTTCCCGGACGCGCTCGTCCAGAACGTGCCACCAGATTCCCAGGCAGGCTGCCGGTTGACCCGAAGGACCGGCATGTTGCGATGACGGCCCTTGCAACGCGCGCCGATGCAATCGTGACATTCAACCTGAAGGATTTTGCCGTTGACCATTTGCGTGACGACCTCGCGATCGAGGTCATTCACCCGGACTCGTTTGTGCGCGACTTGATCGACCTGAACGAAAAGCGTGCGGCCGGGGCGTTCCGCGAATTGCGTGCGCGCAAGCGCCATCCACATTGGGAAGGTGACGAACTGATCGAGCGGGCGCGACGCGCAGGTCTGCTGCAGACGGCAGCCTGGCTGGAAGGCGAGGACGTCCGACGGCTGCTGTAGGATCACTCACAGGCGAATGAAGACCGCTAACTCTGAACGGCAGGTCGACACCATTGAACATCAGCCTGCATCCGTTTTTTCGCCTCCACACATATCGACGGGCCGTCGACATCGCTCTCCAAGTGCTCGCCAGCAAGCCCGGATCGGGCCTCGAAAAATACGTAACGCACGACGCGGGCCTCGATCCCATACTGAAGCTGTGCGGGGGAGGTAGATAGGCGGGAATTTTCTGAGGTAGCTAACGCGTCGTTCCCGCCAGACTCATTCAATGTGACCGGGACAGGTTGCGGTGCACTCGCTCCATGAGAACGCAGCCACACGTCGCACATTTGCGCACCGGTGAACGTGTCGGCATTTGCGACGCGTCATCCGGGCCAAAAATAGAAAACGCCCATGCGATTCACACAGGCGTTTCCGTGGCCCCGCTACCGCGCCCCAATGGACGATTTCTCGTCCGCTTCTGCATCAGGGGCCGGCTTCCGCGCGGCTCCCTTTCAGTATAGGACGCGCAGCGGGATATCCAAGCCGGCGAAACTGGCGATCAGATGGCAGGGAACGTAAGTCCTGTTTCGCTCGGGAACGAGCCCCGCCCCGCAAGGATGGCGCATTCAATTTGACATAACGTAATTTATCAACATCAGTGGTACGGGAAAGAGCGTTGCGGATTTCCCGTTCCTTTCACGAATTCGACGCAACGGCTTCGTACCATTTGGTACCTGATCACTGTTGCGTGAATCAATGGCATTTCTACAGCTATCGGAT
>NZ_VZQQ01000066.1 GCF_014397785.1 Paraburkholderia podalyriae | reverse complement strand
GTTCGACGCCGTGCGCGCCCTTTTGCTGCGTGTAGTGCATGATCGACTTGCGCGCGGCGAACACGCCCTTCGAATCCGAGTAGCCCGACGAACTGGGCAGATTCAGGATCATGTCCTGAATGATCTCGTCCGGCGCCTCGAAGCCGAACGGCGCCAGATTGCCGATGTTCAGCTTGATGATGCGGTGACCCTCTTCTTCGAGCCGCTTCGCATGTTCGAGGACGGGCCCGCGAATGTCGTAACAGACATTCAACAACTTGTTGGATTTGAGAATCGGTTTCACGGCGGGCACTTCATCCTGGTTGATGGCTGGGGCGAACCTTGGGCAAACGGCGGCCAGCCGCGAAATGAGTCGAACTGTCGAGCGGCCGCGGCCTGGCGGGTTCCGGCGCGGGAAAAAACGCAGCGAAAGCGGGCAATGCCAACACAGGCAGCCGGTAGGCCACGCCGATGCGCGCAGCGCGGCTTGTGGCGGCACTTGAGCGAGGGGCGCCGCAAGGCGGCTGTAGGGTAGCCCCCCTTCCTCTCGGAAAAAGGGCCCCCTTGGAACTGTACGTGCGGCTTTCACCGCATACAGCTCGAGCCTACAAACAATGCTCCGTCTACGACGGAACCGGCTTCGTTACTACAAGTTTACCAGCGTGCACTTTCTGGTGGCAGTGCGGGTGAAGCAATACCCGGTTAGACAGCGCGTCCGACCCGCCATGCATCCGATATTCGAGATGATGGTCATGCCAGCCGGTGTCCTCCGTCAGGGCACAGCCACAGTGCGCACACAACCCGCTCTGCGACATGTATAACGTCGCCCATTGCTTCCGGTAACGCACCGATTCCCACATGCGTTCCTGACGCAACTGCTCGCCATACTGCTCCCACGTCGGATCAAAGGGATGGTAGTCCCCTTTCACCTTCTTGTGCCGTTTGATAACCGTGCCGTTGATCTGGTACAGCTCAAACAGTCCCTTACTACCGTCTTTCCAAACCACGGGAGCAGCGAACACCCACTGACGCTCGCCAACTGAGTGGAAGTACTTCTGCCCCACCCACCGGGCGTTTTTCTGCGGGTGTCGCCTCTTCGACCACCACCAGAGCCTCCGGAAAACCAGATACTCCATGCGGTTGTACGCCTGCTTGGCCACGACGGGACTGTGATACTGCGCCCACCCCCGTAACATGGGGTTCAGCAATCGGATCAGATCCTCCTGCCTCACCGCCTTGTTGCCGCTGATCGTTTCCGAAACCTTACGATAGAACGTTTGCACGTTCTTCTTGCTCGGCTTGATGAGCAGCTTCCCCGAATACTTCCGGAAAGTCCACCCAAGGAAATCGAAACCTTCGTCAATGTGGGTGATCCGCGTTTTCTCCTCCGACAGTCGCAGTCCCCGAACAGCAAGAAATGCTTCCACCCAAGGCTTGACCTCACTCTCCAGCATCTCTTTCGAGTCGCCGGTGATCACAAAATCATCCGCGTACCGCACCACATTCACTTTCAGCTTCTTGGCCTTCGCGATCCCGAATTTCGCACCGAGATGCGCAACCAGTTCTCGCTCCAGCCCATTCAGCGTCACATTGGCCAGCGTCGGGGAAATGATGCCCCCCTGTGGCGTACCGGCCTCCGTCGCCTGCAACTGGCCTTTATAAATCAGGCCAGCCTTCAACCACTTCAGCAGAATGCCTTTGTCCATTGGGACATTGGCAGCCAGCCAGTCGTGATTGATCCAGTCAAAGCAGCCTTTGATATCCGCTTCCAGCACCCATCGGGCAGAACCCTTCTGGGACGTGGCGATGAATATCTGCGACATGGCATCGGCCGTCGAGCGATTGAGTCTGAACCCATAAGAGTTCGGATCGCTCGTCGATTCCGACACCGGCTCCAGTGCCAGCAGATACAGGGCTTGCATCGCCCTGTCCCGCATGGTCGGGATGCCCAGAGGGCGTTCCTTCCCATTGGCCTTGGGAATAAAGACTCTCCGTAATGGCAGAGGCTTGTATCCGCGCCGCTTCAACCTGCCGATGGCTTCCCATCGACTTTCAGGCGAATCCCATAGTTCACGATCGACTCCAGCCGTTCGCGCACCCTGGTTCTGCGTAACACGTCGTACCGCGTACAGCTTCGCGGACAACGTGCGGGTCAGCATCCGTTGCAGGGCTTTCACCCTGCGCCAGGCACCTTCCCGCGTCGCCTTCGCAATTCGAATCTGCATCCCTCTCACGTTCCGTTCGACTCGACGCCAATCTACGGCGTACCAGTTGTCAGGCGCGTGGGAAAGCGCAGATCCATCCTTTCGGACGGATACTTTCATGCTGCTCTCCTACCTTGGGTTGATCATTCCCACAGCAGAAGGCGCATCTCCCCCAGCGGGGTAGAAACACCCCGCTGGGGAACAACAGTTGAACAAATGTGGGCCGCATGCGCCCACATGTCATCCATCTACTACGCACGGGCGCGAACACCCGTGTCACCAAAGTTCAGGTCTGTCAGCCATCTTGCGACGGTAGACCAGACGGAAGTCTGCCCGCTTATCGCGTGAGGTAATGTCTCAACCCCTATCCGGACCATTACGGCCCGGCATTCGCTTTCTCCGTCCTCCCATACCCGCACCGTCAACAGCGTTCCTTGCGGTCCACCTGCCAGCCAAACCGCGCTGGCAACGATACGGGCTTACCGCGTTCCCGGCATGTCACACGACTGACGTAGGTTCTGCCTATTCCCCGACGGTCCAACGACGACGCAATCCGACCTTCTAGCGGATTGACCGACCGCGCACCTTTTGGTTAGTGCCTACCAGCAGCTTTGGCACTGCATTATTAACGAGGTTTATCAGCAGTTCACTTACATTAACCCTATCAGCCAGCCTAGCTCCTCGACCCCATTGCTGCTAGGAGTCTCCGGATGACCACCTCACGGCAGTCATCCGCCCGAAACCGCCGGGGGCTACATTGTCAGAGAAGCTTCACACCCCACCGTTACCAGTGACGCATGTCCTCCTAGGCTACTGCTGGTCGCACAGCAGGTTCCCTGCTTCACAGGGGCTATCCTGTGAAGTTGAACAATGACAAACCGAGCTTGCGCTCGACCTACCCTGAAATCACATACTCCAATCCGCTTGGTTAGCGGAGTTGAAGCCGCTAACTGGGCGGAACCTGACGGTAATCAGGTCAATGCAATTACACACAAAAGTCCGAAGACTCCAGCGCGTCTAAGGCTACGATTCCAGGCCAGACAGCACCCGGTTTCGCTTGCTACACAAGGGGTGGCCACAAGGTGCCACCAATGGGACGGCTTTCGCCGTCCAGTCGATGCGACTCGCGTCGCACAAAAAGTTATAATTTAGCGGATTTTGGCCGACTTCCGCAATGCACCACCCGCAACGGCAAGCCTTTTCGGCCTTCTCGTGTGTCACACGCGTCGAACCGCGCGGCCTGTGCGACGTGCAGCCAGGCCGGCAACACGCATGACGTCTCACGACGACTTCGGAAAACCAATTTGAAATTACATCAGGATTCCAGCGGCGCGCTGAATACCGTTACCGGCTACGGCGCCGACTACGTCGAAATCAATCTGGTGCGTCACGCGGGCAGTATTCTCGTGCTGCCGGACGCGCCGGTCATTGCCTGGCCCGTCTCGTCGTTCGAGCAGTTGAGCGCCGAGCATTTCGCGATGCTGGTCGACGCCGCGCCCGAAGTGGTCGTGTTCGGCAGCGGCGAGCGGCTGCGCTTTCCGCACCCGCGCCTGACCGCGGCGCTCACCATGAAACGCATCGGCGTCGAAACGATGGACTTCAAGGCCGCCTGCCGCACCTACAACATTCTGATGGCCGAGGGCCGCAAGGTCGCGGCTGCGTTGCTGATCGAAGCCTGAGCGTGCCCGGCGTGGACGCATCCCGCGCGGCCCCGCGCCGGTGCGTCCGGCCTCCCCCGTTCTGGCCCCCGCGCCGCGCCCGTGCGCGCGCCGTCGATAACAAAAAAGGTTGAAATTGATGAACGATACGCCGTCGAGGCTACCGCTCAACCGCACCGCGATTCTGTTGCTAGTGCTGGTTCTCGCCGTGATCTGGTTCGTGCCGCTCGGCTGGCGCCATCTGTTGCCGAGCGACGAAGGCCGCTACGCCGAAATGGCGCGCGAAATGTTTGTGACCGGCGACTGGATCACGCCGCGCTACAACGCCTACAAGTACTTCGAGAAGCCGCCGCTGCAAACCTGGGCGAACGCGTTGACCTTCGCGTGGTTCGGCATCGGCGAATGGCAGGCGCGCCTCTACACCGCGCTGACGGGCTTCGCCGGCGTGCTGCTGATCGGCTTCACCGGCGCGCGCGTGTTCAACGCGGCGACCGGCGTGTTCGCGGCGCTCGTACTCGCCTGCTCGCCGTACTGGAACCTGATGGGCCACTTCAACACGCTCGACATGGGCCTGTCGTTCTGGATGACGCTCACGCTGTGCGCGCTGCTGCTCGCGCAGCGCCCCAACCTGCGGCCCCCGTGCGTGCGTGGCTGGATGCTGGTGTGCTGGGCGTCGATGGGGCTGGCGGTACTCTCGAAGGGCCTGGTCGGGCTGATCCTGCCGGGCGCGGTGCTGGTGCTCTACACGCTGATCGCGCGCGACTGGGCGCTGTGGAAGCGTCTGCATCTGGTGAGCGGCCTGATCGCCTTCTTCGCGATCGTGACGCCCTGGTTCGTGCTCGTGCAACAGCGCAATCCGGAGTTCCTGAACTTCTTCTTCGTCGTCCAGCAG
Organism: Paraburkholderia podalyriae; assembly: GCF_014397785.1. Classification (GTDB taxonomy): domain Bacteria; phylum Pseudomonadota; class Gammaproteobacteria; order Burkholderiales; family Burkholderiaceae; genus Paraburkholderia; species Paraburkholderia podalyriae. The sequence continues at coordinate 26,606 of NZ_VZQQ01000066.1, read as the reverse complement.
TTCAAGCGCTATCTGACGCCCGAGCAGAATCGCCCCGGCGCGTTTTACTACTTCGTGCCGGTGCTGCTGGTGGGCTTCCTGCCGTGGCTGTCGGTGAGCGTGCAGAGTGTGCGCCACGCGTGGCGCCAGCCGCGTCAGCCGAACGGCTTCGCGCCGGTCACGCTGATGCTCACGTGGATCGTCTTCATTTTCCTGTTCTTCAGCGCGTCGCACTCGAAGCTGCTGTCCTACACGCTGCCGATCGCGCCGCCGATTGCGTTGCTGATCGGCATGTATCTGTCGCTCGTCACGCGCGAGCAGCTGCGCCGGCATCTGGCGGGCTACGCGCTGTTTTTCGTGGTCGCCGCGTTCGCGGCGTTGTTCCTGCCGCGTCTCGGCACCGCGCGCAATCCGGCCGCGCTGTATGTCGCATTCCGCGTGTGGGTGCTCGCCGCGCTGGCCGTCGCGTTCGTGCTGACGCTGTTCGCGCTGTGGCTGAACCGCCGCGGCCAGACAGGCACGGGCGCCAACGCGCGGGTCGGCCTCGGTAGCCTCGCCGCGTTCGGCGCGGGCTGGCTGCTGCTCGGCACGATCGCGGGCACCGGTCACGACGTGTTCGGGCGCCTGAGCTCCGGCGCGCCGCTCGCGCCCGCGATCAAGGCCGAACTCGCGAAGCTGCCGCCCGACACGCCGTTCTACTCGGTCGGCGTGCTCGACCACACGCTGCCGTTCTACATCGGCCACACGATGATCATGGTCGCGCACCCGGACGAGCTCGCGTTCGGCGTGTCCGTCGAGCCGCAAAAATGGGTGCCGACGCTCGACGCGTGGATCGAGCGCTGGAAGGCCGATCGCTACGCGCTCGCGCTGATCCCGCCGCCGACCTACGAGCGCCTCGACAAACAAGGCGTGCCGATGCAGGTGATCGCGCGCGACCCGCGTCGCGTGGTGGTGATGAAGCCACTCGCCGACGCCGCTGCGGCCGCCCCCTCCGCGCCCGCGGCAAAGCCATAGTCATTTCGAGAACCCGACCTTCGATGAACCCGATTTCCCTCTTCTGCATCCTCGCCGGCGTTACGCTGAACGCCGGCGCGCAGCTGCTGCTCAAGGCCGGCACGAATGCCGTTGGACACTTCGAATTCACCCGTGCGAACATCCTGCCCATCGGCCTCAAGCTGGCAACCCAGCCGCCGATCATCGGCGGGCTCGCCTGCTACGTGATCAGCGTGGCGGTGTGGATCATCGGGCTATCGCGCGTGGACGTGTCGATCGCCTATCCGATGCTGTCACTCGGCTACGTCGTCAACGCGATCGCCGCCTGGTACCTGTTCGGCGAAGTGATGTCGGTGCAGAAGCTGGTTGGCATCGGCATCATTCTCGTCGGCGTGGTCGTGCTCGCGCGCAGCTAGCGCGGCGCCTCGCGCAGGAACCCGCGCGGCGCACGCGCCGCCTAAGCGAGACGTAAGGTCGGCCGCGGTAAGCTGTGCGGTTGCGTTTTTTCAGCCGCGGCCTTGGGTTTGCGCGAAGTTTGTGGTTTACTTCGCGCCCGTCGGGCCGCGCCCCTTTCCATCGAGCGATGCATTCATGAGCCAGTCACAAGTCCCGTTTTTGCCGTTTGTCAAACCCGAGATCGACGAGGAAACGATCCAGGGCGTCGCCGACGTGCTGCGTTCCGGCTGGATCACCACCGGCCCGCAGAACCAGAAGTTCGAGGCCGCGCTGTCCGAGTTCTGCGGCGGCCGCCCGGTGCGCACCTTCAATTCCGGTACCGCGACGCTCGAAATCGGCCTGCGCATCGCCGGCGTCGGTCCCGGCGACGAAGTCATCACGACGCCGGCCACCTGGGTGTCGACCTGCAACGTGATCCTTGAGACCGGCGCGACCCCGGTGTTCGCCGACATCGATCCGGTCACGCGCAACATCGATCTCGATCTGCTCGAACAAGCGATCACGCCGCGCACCAAGGCGCTGCTGCCGGTGTTCCTGTCCGGCCTGCCGGTCGACATGGACCGTCTGTACGCGATCGCCCGCGCGCACAAGCTGCGCGTGATCGAAGACGCCGCACAGGCGTTCGGCTCCCGCTGGAACGGCGAGCGCATCGGCAAGCTCGGCGACATCGTGTCGTTCAGCTTCCACGCGAACAAGAACCTGACGTCGATCGAAGGCGGCGCGCTGGTGCTGAACAACGAGGAAGAAGCGGTGCTCGCTCAGAAGTACCGGCTGCAGGGCATCACGCGCACCGGCTTCGACGGCATGGACTGCGACGTGCTCGGCGGCAAATACAACCTGACCGACGTCGCCGCGCGCGTCGGCCTCGGCCAGCTGCCGCATCTCGAGCGCTTCGTCGCGCAGCGCAAGAAGCTCGTGCGCGCGTACTTCGCGCAACTCGAAGGCGGCGCGGCGGTGAAGCTCGGCATCGGCCTGCCGTTCGCCGATTTCGAAAACAGCAACTGGCACATGTTCCAGATCACGCTACCGCTCGAAAAACTGTCGATCGACCGCGCCGGCTTCATGGGTGAATTGAAGGAGCGCGGCATCGGCTCGGGCGTGCACTACCCGGCGCTGCACCTGTTTTCCCTGTACCGCGCGCGCGGCTTCAAGGAAGGCATGTTCCCGCACGCGGAGCGCTTCGGCGCCACCACCGTCACGCTGCCGCTCTTCACGCTGATGCACGAAGGCGACGTCGAGCGCGTATGCCGCGCGGTCAACGAAATTTGCGAACACTACGGAAAGTAAGCGGACATGACTTATTCGGAACATCGCGCCGTCGCACCGGAAGTGTCGATCATCATTCCGGTGTACAACGAAGAGGCCGGACTGGCCGCGCTGTTCGCGCGCCTCTATCCGGCGCTCGACGCGCTCGGCACCGGTTATGAAGTGATCTTCATCAACGACGGCAGCCGCGACAAATCCGCCGCGCTGCTCGCCGGGCAGTTCCGCGCGCGCCCCGACACCACGCGCGTGATCCTGCTGAACGGCAACTACGGCCAGCACATGGCGATTCTCGCGGGCTTCGAGCAGTCGCGCGGCGACATCGTGATCACCCTCGACGCCGACCTGCAGAATCCGCCCGAGGAAATCGGCAAGCTCGTCGCAAAGATGCGCGAGGGCTTCGACTACGTCGGCACGATCCGTCGGCAGCGCCAGGACAGCCTGTGGCGGCGCAAGGCCTCGCGCGCGATGAATCATCTGCGCGAGCGCATCACGCGCATCAAGATGACCGATCAGGGCTGCATGCTGCGCGCGTACAGCCGCCATATCGTCGATACGATCAACCGCTGCGGCGAAATCAACACGTTCATTCCGGCGCTCGCGTACACGTTCGCGCAGAATCCGGTCGAAATCGAGGTCGCGCACGAAGAACGCTTCGCCGGTGAATCGAAGTACTCGCTGTACTCGCTGATCCGTCTGAATTTCGACCTCGTCACCGGCTTCTCGGTGGTGCCGCTGCAATGGCTGTCGTTCATTGGCGTGATCCTGTCGCTGGGGTCCGCGGCGCTGTTCGTCCTGCTGCTGATTCGCCGCTTCATCATCGGCGCGGAAGTGCAAGGTGTGTTCACGCTGTTTGCAATCACCTTCTTCTTGCTCGGCGTGATCATCTTCGCGCTCGGCCTGCTCGGTGAATACATCGGCCGGATCTATCAGCAGGTGCGTGCGCGGCCGCGTTATCTGGTGCAGACCATTCTCGAAGAACGCGACGGCGCGGCCGTCGCCGAAGCGCCGCGTCAGACCGTCGTGCAGGGCGTGCAGCCGGTGCCGGTCGCCGATCAGGGGCACAATCCATGAAGCCGCGCGCCGTCGTATTCGCGTATCACAACGTCGGCGTGCGGTGCCTGCAGGTGCTGCTCGCGCGCGGCGTCGACATCGCGCTCGTCGTCACGCACGAAGACAACCCGAGCGAGAACATATGGTTCGGCAGCGTGGCCTCGGTGGCGGCCGAGCACGGCATCGCCGTCGTCACGCCGGCCGATCCGACAAGCCCGCAGCTGCGCGCCGCGGTGAGCGCCGCCCGGCCGGACTTCATCTTCTCGTTCTACTACCGCCACATGTTGCCGCCCGAACTGCTCGCGATCGCTGCACGGGGCGCTTACAACATGCACGGCTCGCTGCTGCCGAAGTATCGTGGCCGCGTGCCGACCAACTGGGCGGTGCTCAACGGCGAAAGCGAAACCGGCGCGACGCTGCACGAAATGGCCGCGAAGCCCGACGCGGGCGCGATCATTGCGCAAACACCGGTGCCGATCCTGCCCGACGACACCGCCGCGCAGGTGTTCGACAAGGTCACGGTCGCCGCCGAGCAGACGCTGTGGCGCGTGCTGCCGGCGCTGCTCGCGGGCGAGGCGCCGCATCTGCCGAACGATCTCGCGCATGGCAGCTATTACGGCGGGCGCAAACCGGAAGACGGCCGCATCGACTGGAATCAGTCCGCGCAACAGGTCTACAACCTGATCCGCGCGGTCGCGCCGCCGTATCCGGGCGCCTTTGCCGATCTTAACGGCCACCGTTTCATCGTCGCGCGCGCGCGTCTCGCCGCGCCCGGGGCGCTCCGCTCGGATTTGCCCCCGGGCCTGCACGTAAGCGATAATGCCGTTTTCGCGATCTGCGGCGACGGCCGCGCGATCAACATCCACGAATTGCGGCACCAGCACGACGGCGGCGAGACTGCCGTCAGTCCGGCGGAATTCGCCCAGCTCATCCAATCTCATTCATGAAAAAAGTCCTGATTCTGGGTGTGAATGGCTTCATCGGCCATCACCTGTCCAAACGCATTCTCGAAACCACCGACTGGGAAGTGTTCGGGATGGACATGCAGACCGAACGTCTCGGCGACCTCGTCAATCATGAGCGGTTGCACTTCTTCGAAGGCGACATCACGATCAACAAGGAATGGGTCGAATATCACGTCAAGAAGTGCGACGTGATTCTGCCGCTCGTCGCGATCGCCACGCCCGCTACTTATGTGAAGCAGCCGCTGCGGGTGTTCGAACTCGACTTCGAGGCGAACCTGCCGATCGTGCGTTCGGCCGTCAAGTACGGCAAGCATCTGGTGTTTCCGTCGACCTCCGAGGTCTACGGCATGTGCACGGACGAGCAGTTCGATCCGGAAGAATCGCAGCTGTCGTACGGCCCGATCAACAAGCCGCGCTGGATCTATGCGTGCTCGAAGCAGCTGATGGACCGCGTGATCTGGGGCTACGGCATGGAAGGCCTGAACTTCACACTGTTCCGCCCGTTCAACTGGATCGGCCCGGGCCTCGACTCGATCTACACGCCGAAGGAAGGTAGCTCGCGCGTGGTCACTCAGTTCCTCGGCCACATCGTGCGCGGCGAGAACATCAGCCTCGTCGACGGCGGCGCGCAGAAGCGCGCGTTCACGGACATCGACGACGGCATCGGCGCGCTGATGAAGATCATCGAGAACAAGAACGGCGTCGCCACCGGCAAGATCTACAACATCGGCAACCCGACCAACAACTTCTCGGTGCGTGAACTCGCGCACAAGATGCTGGCACTCGCGGCCGAATTCCCCGAATACGCGGACCTCGCCAGGCAGGTGCAACTGGTCGAAACGTCGTCGGGCGCGTACTACGGCAACGGCTATCAGGACGTGCAGAATCGCGTGCCGAAGATCGACAACACGATGCAGGAACTCGGCTGGGCACCCACATCGACTTTCGACGAAGCGCTGCGCAAGATTTTCGAAGCGTATCGCGGCCACGTCGCCGAAGCCCGCGCACTCGTCGAACAGCAATAAGGGCGCGTCCTTGGCTCGCATCGTCCTGAAGATCGACGTCGACACGCTGCGCGGCACCCGCGAAGGCGTGCCGAATCTCGCGCGCATCTTCGACCGCTTCAAGGCGCGCGCCACCTTCCTGTTCAGCCTCGGACCCGACCACACCGGTTGGGCGATGCGTCGGGTGCTGCGGCCGGGCTTTCTGAAGAAGGTGTCGCGCACATCGGTGGTCGAGCATTACGGCGTCAGGCAGTTGATGTACGGCGTGCTGCTGCCCGGTCCGGATATCGGCGCGAAGGCCGCGGCCGAGATGCGCGCGATCCACGAAGCCGGCTTCGAGTGCGGCATCCACACGTGGGATCACGTGTACTGGCAGGACAACGTGCGCGCCAAAGATCGCGCGTGGACCGTCGCGCAGATGCAGCAGAGCCATGCGCGGTTCATCGAAGTGTTCGGCGCGCCGCCCGTCACCCACGGCGCGGCGGGCTGGCAGATGAACGGCCACGCGTTCGAGCAGATCGACGCGTGGGGCATGCGCTACGCGTCCGACGGCCGCGGCCACTCGCCGTATCTGCCGGTGGTCGACGGCAAGACGCTTACGCACGTGCAAATGCCGACCACGCTGCCGACGCTCGACGAAGTGCTCGGGGTCGACGGTGTCGACACGCACAACGTCGCTGCGTGGATGCTGAAGCAGACCGAAAACAATCCGCACGACCAGGTGTTCACGCTGCACGCGGAACTCGAAGGACAGAAGCTCGCGCCGGTATTCCAACAGCTGCTCGAGGGCTGGCGCGCGCAGGGCCACACGTTCGCGACGATGGGCGATTACTACGCCACGCTAGACCGGGACACGCTGCCATCGTACCCTGTTACGTGGGGCGAGATTCCGGGGCGCTCCGGCGAACTGATCGTCCAGCCCTGAAGGGCCGCGGCGCGGAAGTCATCGACAGACCGGCCGACGCCGCGGCAGCTAGCGGCGCCTGCCCCAACAACCGGAGAACCTCGTGTCCATCGCAGTCGACCAACCCATCCCCGACTTCACCGCCGCCGCGACGGGCGGCGAAATCACGCTGTCAAAGCTGCGGGGCAAGAAGGTAGTGCTGTATTTCTATCCGAAGGACAACACGCCGGGCTGCACGACCGAAGGGTTGCAGTTCCGCGATCTGTATCCGAAGTTCCGGAAGGCCGGCGCCGAAGTGATCGGCGTATCGCGTGACAGCCTGCGTTCGCATGACAATTTCAAAGCCAAGCTCGAACTGCCCTTCCCGCTGATTTCGGATCCGGAAGAAACGCTGTGCGCCCTGTTCGCCGTCATCAAAATGAAGAAAATGTATGGCAAAGAGGTACGGGGAATCGAACGCTCCACATTCCTCATCGACGCTAATGGCGTGCTGCGCCACGAGTGGCGCGGCGTTAAAGTGCCGGGCCACGTCGACGATATTCTGGAGGCTGTACAAGCGCTTTGATGCGCGTTATATTGGGCCGCAATGAGTGCCTGTCCACCCCACATTTTTCTCCGCTGCGCCAACTCCGACGGCCGCTTGACCGGATCCACCGGTGCCGTTCCGAGCGTGAGGCGCAACGCGAGCATCATCGTCGAGCCGCTTGCCCCGATTGCCGGGGCGGCGGCTTTTTTAATTGCGCGCGACCGTTCGTTCGTTGGTTCGCGCGCTTCCATCAAGGAGCCTATCGAAGACCAGGCGAACCGGCATCTTTAGACCGAATGCGCGCCTCCTCGCGCAAACTGGATGTCCCATGAGGGCATCGTTGGAATGCGATGGGCGGCGCACGATATGTGACCCGATCATTTCGAGGGAAACCATGCCTTTGCCTACTCCCCCCAGCAAGCTCGGCAATCTTTTGCCGCCTGACGAATACAAGGCCAAAGCCGTCACGCCCGCGCGCTCCGCCGCGAAAAAACAGGCGCGTGAAGGGGAATCCGCAGAGTCGGCCGATTACGGCCGCGCCAATGTCGCCACACCGATGGCGCACGCCGCCAACGCCGCCACCACGTTGTGGCCCGTGCCCGCCGTCGAGTCTCCGCCCGCCGCGCAACCCGCGCTCGCGCCCGCGCGCGGCCGCAAGACCCGGCAGACCGCCGCGCTGTTGCAGCCGGTTCCGGCTGGGCGCCCGCAGCTCGAAGCCGATGCGCTCGAAGCGCAGCGTGACGCGCAGCCGGTCGTCGCGCGCGCGCCTGCCGCGAAGCAGCCCACGGCCGAAACAGCCGCCGCACCCGCCGCAGCAGCCCCGGCCACCACGCGCAAGAAGCGCGGCACGAGCGCCACGCTGGCCGAAGTCCAAAAGCTTTTCGTTCTCGACACGAACGTGCTGATGCACGATCCGAGCTGCCTGTTCCGCTTCGAGGAGCACGACGTCTATCTGCCGATGATGACGTTGGAAGAGCTCGACGACCACAAGAAGGGGATGTCGGAAGTCGCACGTAACGCGCGTCAGGTGAGCCGCACGCTCGACGCGCTGGTCGCGAACGCGGGCGACATGGCCGACGGCATTTCGCTCGCGCGTCTGGGTAGCCGCGAGGCGTCCGGGCGGTTGTACTTCCAGACCCGGCTGACCGCCATCGAGCCCGTCGAAGGTCTGCCCGAAGGCAAGGCCGACAACCAGATCCTCGGCGTCGTGCGCGCGCTGCAGCGCGATCGCGCGGATCGCCAGGTCGTGCTGGTGTCGAAAGACATCAACATGCGCATCAAGGCGCATGCGCTCGGTCTGCCCGCCGAGGACTACTTCAACGACCAGGTGCTCGAGGACAGCGACCTGCTGTACACGGGCATCCGCGCGCTGTCGCAGGATTTCTGGACCAGGCACGCGAAGGGCATGGAAAGCTGGCAGGACACGAAAACCGGCACCACGTACTACCGTGTGACGGGTCCGCTGTGCGCGTCGATGCTGGTCAACGAGTTCGTTTATCTGGAGCCGCAGAACGGCGAGCCCGCGTTTCATGCACTGGTGCGCGAACTGAACGGCAAGACCGCTCTGTTGCAAACGCTGCGTGACTACGGCCACCACAAGAACAACGTGTGGGGCATCACGGCGCGCAATCGCGAACAGAACTTCGCGCTGAACCTGCTGATGAATCCGGAAATCGACTTCGTCACGCTGCTCGGCCAGGCCGGCACCGGCAAGACGCTGGTCGCGCTCGCGGCGGGCCTCGCGCAAGTGCTCGACGACAAGCGCTACAACGAGATCATCGTGACGCGCGCGACGGTGCCGGTCGGCGAAGACATCGGCTTCCTGCCGGGCACCGAAGAGGAAAAGATGCAGCCGTGGATGGGTGCGTTCGACGACAACCTCGAGGTCCTGCAGAAAACCGACGACGCCGCCGGCGAATGGGGCCGCGCCGCGACCCAGGAGCTGATCCGTTCGCGCCTGAAGATCAAGAGCATGAACTTCATGCGCGGCCGCACGTTCGTCGACAAGTATCTGATCATCGACGAAGCGCAGAACCTGACGCCGAAGCAGATGAAGACGCTCGTTACGCGCGCGGGTCCGGGCACGAAGATCATTTGCCTCGGTAACATCGCGCAGATCGACACCCCTTACCTGACCGAGGGCAGTTCGGGTCTGACCTATGTGGTCGACCGCTTCAAGGGCTGGGCGCACAGCGGACACGTGACGCTCGCCCGCGGCGAGCGCTCGCGCCTCGCTGATTACGCGTCGGAGATCCTCTAGGCGTTCGCCGGTTTTTTTTCCGGCTTTCATCGCAAGCCGCGTCCGGTTCTTCCCGGACGCGGCTTTTTTTATCGCCCGGCGTGCCGCGCGGGCAACACTTAGCGCGCAAACTTCAAGTAAGTTATCAAGAATTCTTGCGGCAGCCTTGTCGGGCGGCTACCATCCCGACATCGTCAGTGAGTAAGCGGGCGTTTACCGCCCGTGCCGTCTTCATGCGCCGACTCGCCTTATCGCTGTTGCCCGTCCTGCTGCTCGCCGCCTGCGCCGGCGCGCCGCAGAAGAGCTCGCGCGGGTCCGGTGGCATCGTGGTCGCGAACGGCGCCTATCACGCACCGCCGGCAGGCTTCCCCCACTTCGTCGATCACAGCATCGGCCGCGAGGAAATTTCGATTCAGGCGATGGGCCTCGTCGGCGTGCCATACCGCTGGGGCGGCAATACACCTGACAGCGGTTTCGATTGCAGCGGGCTCGTGCGCTACGTCGTGCTGCGCGCGGCGTCGGTGAACCTGCCGCGCACGACGGCAGAGATGAGCGGGCGCGGCGAGTCGGTCGAACCCGACGAAATCGCGCCCGGCGATCTGATCTTTTTCAATACGACCGGGCGTGCGCATTCGCACGTCGGCATCTACGTGGGCAAGCTGCGCTTCGTCAACGCGCCGTCGACGGGCGGCACGGTGCGGCTCGACTATCTGACCAATCCCTACTGGGCGAAGCGCTTCGACGGGATCCGCCGGATGGCTGGGCCGGCAGCGACGCCGGCCCCGTTCGATACACCGGGTTATCAGGCGGCGGCGCCCCAGACCGGGCGTGGTGTTGCGGTCGCGGCCGCGACCCCGGCGACCAGTGCAAGTGGCGGCACACCCGTCGCGCAAGCCGATCAATTCGAGCCGCCGCCGTCCGGCCTCAGCGCCGCGCAGATGCAGGCGCGCCCGGCCGCCGCCGTGGCAGCGACGGGCACCCCGGCGGCGCAGGCCAGCACGTATGAAGGTGACACTACTTCGCCCGCGCAACCGATGCAGCCCGCGACGACCGCCCGCACCCTTGCGCAAACCGCACCCGACGCAATCGACGCCGCCGCCGATGCATTCGAACCGCCCCCGCCCGCTTTCATCGCGGAACGCCAGGCGCGGCAGGCACGGCAGACCGAAGGCACAAGCGGCGTTCAGCTGATGCGCGCGTCGACGGCCTCGCACGGCGCGCCCGCCCCCACGCAAAGCAGCGACGACCCCATCGCCCGATTCGCAAACGGCAACTTCTGACGCCGTGATCTGCTATCGTCATCGATATTCTTTCGACGGCGGGTGACGACCATGGAACTCGGGCTCAAGAATAAGGTAGTGCTCATCACCGGTGGCAGCAAAGGCATCGGCTTCGCCTGCGCGCGAGCCTTCGCGCAGGAAGGCGCGAAGGTCGCGATTGTGTCGCGCGATCCCGCCAATCTGGCGCGCGCCTACGAGCAGCTGAAACAGGAAGGATTCCACGTGCACCGCACGCGCGCAGACCTGCACGAGCCGCACAGCGCCACCGATATCGTCGAGGAAGTCAGCACCGCAGTGGGCCCGATCGACGTGCTGATCAACAGCGCCGGCGCCGCGCGCCGGTACGACCCCGAAACGCTCGATGCCGACGCATTCCGCGCGACGATGGAAGCGAAGTATTTCCCGTACATCTACCCACAGCAGGAAGTGCTGCGCCGTATGGCCGAGCGCGCGAAGGCCAACGGTGGTGCGGAGCCGGGCACGGTCGTCAATATCATCGGCATGGGCGGCAAGGTCGCGAGCGACATTCATATCGCGGGCGGCGCGGCCAACGCGGCGCTGATGCTCGCGACGGTCGGCCTCGCGCATTACTACGCGCGCTACGGCATCCGCATCAACGCGATCAATCCAGGCCCGACGCTGACCGAGCGCGTCGAGGAAGCGGTCCGGCTGGAGGCAGCGCAGCAAGGCATCGGCAACGACGAAGCGCTCACGCGCGGCCAAGCCAGGATGCCGCTCGGCCGCTATGCCAAACCAGAGGAAATCGCCGACGTGGCGATGTTCCTCGCGAGCCGCCGCGCGAGCTATGTGACGGGCGCGATCATTCCGATGGATGGCGCCAACGCGCCATTGATCTGACCGGGGCTTGTTGTCGAACTACGTAGGGAAACCGGTGCGACGCAACGGGCGGCGTGAAGCCGAACCCCGCGCGGGCGGTTCAGCCGGACTCAGCCGAGCCAGCAGCGCAGGCCCGCATCGCACTGTGATTACAGGAGGTGGTGACCCAGCCACCAGGCCCCGCCGGACAGCACCGCGGAAGCCGGAATCGTCAGAATCCACGCCCACACGATGTTGCCGGCAACGCCCCAGCGCACCGCGCTCAATTTCTGCGTCGCGCCGACCCCGACGATCGCGCCGGTAATCGTATGTGTGGTGGAGACGGGAATGCCAAGTGCCGACGCGGTGAACAGCGTGAGCGCCCCGCCCGACTCGGCACAGAAGCCGCCGACCGGTTTGAGCTTCGTGATTTTCTGCCCCATCGTGCGCACGATGCGCCAGCCGCCGAACAGCGTTCCGAGGCCCATCGACAGATAGCAGCCGCCGATGACCCACAGCGGCGGCGCAGCCGCCTTCATCGACGCGAAGCCGGTTGCGATCAGCAGCATCCAGATGATGCCGATGGTCTTCTGCGCGTCGTTGCCCCCATGACCGAGGCTATATAAGCCAGCGGAGATCAGCTGCAGGCGGCGGAAGCGCCGGTCGACCTTGCTCGGCGGCGTGCGGAAGTACAGCCACGACACCAGCAGCATGAAAAACGAGCCGAGCACGAAGCCGAGCAGCGGCGAAATGAAGATGAACGCGACGGTCTTCATCAGGCCGTCCCAGTTGAGCGACCCCCAGCCCGACTTCGCGAGCGCCGCGCCCACGAGCCCGCCGATCAGCGCGTGCGACGAGCTGGATGGGATACCGTACACCCAGGTAATCACGTTCCACGCAATCGCGCCGACCAGCGCGCCGAAGATCACGTAGTGATCGACGATGTCCGGGTCGATCGTGCCCTTGCCGACGGTCGTGGCCACCTTCAGGTGGAACACGAAATACGCGATGACGTTGAACGCCGCCGCGAACGCCACCGCCTGCTGCGGCTTCAGCACGCCGGTCGACACGACCGTGGCGATCGAATTCGCCGCGTCATGAAAGCCGTTCATGAAGTCGAACACCAGCGCGATGGCAACCAGGCCGGTGACGACCCAGATAGCGAGTTGTATCGATTGCATTATGCGTTTTCCAGCACGATGCCTTCGATGATGTTCGCCACATCCTCACACTTGTCCGTGATGGTTTCGAGCAGCTCGTAGATCGCCTTCAGCTTGATCAGGACCTTGACGTCGTCTTCCTCGCGGAACAGCTTCGACATCGCCGCGCGCAGCACGCGATCGGCTTCCGATTCGAGCCGGTCGATTTCCTCGCAGGCCTTCAGGATCTGGCTCGCCTGCTTCATGTCCGAGAGCAGGCTAACCGCGAACTGCACGCGCTCGCAGGTCGCCGTGCAGATATGCGCAAGCTGGCTCGCCTCCGACGTGACCGCTTGCACGTCATACAGCGAGATCGCGGTCGCGACGTCCTCCATCAGGTCGAGGATGTCGTCCATCGTCGTGATCAGCTTGTGGATCTCGTCACGGTCGAGCGGCGTGATGAAGGTCTTGTGCAGCAGGTCGATGGCTTCGTGCGTGAGCTTGTCGGCCGCTTTCTCGGCCTTTTGCACGTTCTGCTTGTGGGTTTCGGCGTCCTGCAGATTGTCGATCAGGAGCTCGAGTTCGCGGCTTGCCGAGATGATGCACGTTGCGTGCGAATTGAATATTTCAAAGAACTTGCCCTCGGTGGGCATGAATCGACCGAACATTGGGATCCTGGAAATGGGTCACGTTATGGCTGACATAAAACCGCCATATTGTACCGTTGCGCCACCGTTGCCGCACTGGCGGCAACGCAGTTACAACAGCTCGCGACCTCTCGCGTCACTCGCCGCCGTAGAAGTTTTGCGCTCCAGCAAAGTTGTCGAACTTCGTGTACTGGCCGTGGAACGTGAGTCGAACCGGACCGATCGGACCATTCCGCTGTTTGCCGATGATAATTTCGGCGGTGCCCTTGTCGGGGCTGTCCGGGTTGTACACTTCGTCGCGGTAAATGAACAGGATCACATCGGCGTCCTGCTCGATTGCACCCGATTCGCGCAAGTCCGACATGATCGGTCGCTTGTTCGGGCGCTGTTCGAGGCCGCGATTGAGCTGCGACAACGCGATCACCGGCACGTCGAGTTCCTTCGCGAGGCTCTTCAGCGACCGCGAGATTTCCGAGATTTCGGTCGCGCGGTTTTCGCCCGACGACGAGCCGCTCATCAACTGCAGGTAGTCGATGATGATCAGGCCGAGCTTGCCGCACTGGCGCGACAGCCGGCGCGCGCGCGAGCGCAGTTCCATCGGGTTCAGACCGCCGGTTTCGTCGATGAAGATTTGCGCCTCGCTCATTTTCTGCACCGCGTGCGTGAGCTTCGGCCAATCCTCGTCGGTCAGGCGCCCGGTTCGCATGCGATGCTGATCGAGCCGGCCGACCGAGCCCAGCATACGCATCGTGAGCTGGGTGCCCGGCATTTCCATCGAAAACACCGCCACCGGCAGTCCGTACTCGACCGCGACGTATTCGCCGATGTTCATCGAAAGCGCCGTCTTACCCATCGACGGACGGCCCGCGACGATGATCAACTCGCCGCCGTGCATGCCCGAGGTCATGCGGTCCAGATCGACGAAGCCGGTCGGCGTGCCGGTCACGTCACTCGGATTGGCGGTGTGATAGAGCGTGTCGATCCGTTCGACCACTTCGGTCAGTAGCGGCCCGATCTCGAGAAAGCCCTGGGTGCCGCGTGCGCCGTCTTCGGCGATCGAGAACACCTTCGATTCCGCTTCGTCCAGCAATTGCCGAACTTCCTTGCCTTGCGGGTTGAACGCGTCGGAAGAGATTTCGTCGGCGACCGACACGAGCCGGCGCAGCACTGCACGGTCGCGCACGATTTCCGCGTAGCGGCGGATATTGGCCGCGCTCGGCGTGTTCTGTGCGAGCGCATTCAGGTAGGCGAGTCCGCCGACCTCTTCCGCCTTGCCCGAGGTGCCGAGCGCTTCGTAGACAGTGACCACGTCGGCCGGCCGCGTGGCCGCGATCAGCTTGCCGATGTGCTCGAAGATGATGCGGTGGTCGTAGCGGTAGAAGTCGCTCTGCGCGAGGAAGTCGGCGATGCGGTCCCACGCCGCATTGTCGAGCAACAGGCCGCCCAGCACCGATTGCTCGGCTTCGATCGAATGCGGCGGGACTTTCAGCGACTCGAGTTGGGGATCTTTGGACGGTGCGTTCATGGGGAGGAATTATCGGGCAATCCGGCGACGGCTGCGAGCAGAAAAAACGCAAACGTAGGGGTACAGGACAGATAGCCGGGCACAAAAAAAGCAGGGGCCGGTTACCCGGCCCCTGCCCTTCACCAGCCAAGTGCTGGCTGATACTGCGTGACGCTCAGCGGTCGACTTAGACGTGCTCGCCGATCACAGCCACCGTCACATCGACGAGAACGTCGGTGTGCAGCGAAACCTGAACCGGGTGCTCGCCAACCATCTTCAGCGGGCCTTCGGGCAGACGCACTTGCGACTTTTCGACTTCGAAGCCTTGCTTGCCGAGCGCTGCGGCGATGTCGGCGTTCGTCACAGAGCCGAACAGACGGCCGTCGACGCCCGCCTTCTGCTTGACCTGAACGGTCTGGCCTGCCAGCTTTTCGCCTTGAGCCTGGGCGGCTGCCAGCTTTTCAGCGGCGGTCTTTTCGAGTTCTGCGCGGCGCACTTCGAATTCAGCCAGGGCTTCCTTCGTTGCACGGCGAGCTTTCTTGTTCGGGATCAGGAAGTTACGTGCGTAGCCGTCCTTGACCTTCACGATGTCGCCCAAGTTACCCAGATTGACGACTTTTTCCAGAAGAATGATTTGCATTCGGATGCTCCTTATCGCGTCGTCGGGTTAGGCCTTGTGCTGGTCGGTGTACGGCACCAGCGCGAGGAAACGCGCGCGCTTGATGGCCGTGTCCAACTGGCGTTGATAATGAGCCTTGGTACCCGTGAGACGTGCCGGCGTGATCTTGCCGTTCTCGCCGATGAAGTCCTTCAGCGTTTCGATGTCCTTGTAGTCGATGTACTCGACGCCAGCGGCCGTGAAACGGCAGAACTTCTTGCGCTTGAACAGCGGGTTCTGTTGCTGACGACGCTTGTCGAATTTTTTACCAGTCGGGCGGGGCATGATTAGTCCTTTCCAATGTCCTGCAATGCTGTGATGTGAAATACCAGAGTTCGCGCGTTACGGTGTTTTTTCGCCAGAAAACCTGTGAAGAGCGTTTCGACGCCCATCTGACAGTTTTCGAGCTTACCGCTCGCTTCGCCCGCGGCGACCGCCTGCACGGTCAGTTCGACCTGACGGGCAATGCCCGCCTCGACGACTTCCGTGCGGTGGTGCAACGTGCAGCTTGCGATCGGAACGCCGGCGGGGGTATACCGCACCGATTCGCGTTCGACGACGCTCGCCGTGAGTTGCAGCCGGTTCATGTACCTGTGTATGCCTTCGTGTACTTGAGCGGAGCGACGCCGCGAGTCTGGCAGCTTAAATAGTGAGTCTTAAGCCTGCGCTTCGGTCGGCTGAGCGGCTGCCGACTTCTTGGCTTCTTCGCGGTGCACTTCCTTCATCATCGGCGACGGGCCGGTTTCGGCCTTCTTCATCTTGACGATGAGGTGACGCAGAACGGCGTCGTTGAACTTGAACGCGTGTTCCAGTTCGTCGAGCGTCGTCTGGTCGCATTCGATGTTCATGCAGACGTAGTGAGCCTTCGCGAGTTTCTCGATCATGTAGGCCAGTTGGCGACGGCCCCAGTCTTCGACGCGGTGGATCTGACCACCGTGCGACGTGATCGTGCTCTTGTAACGCTCGATCATGGCGGGCACCTGCTCGCTCTGATCGGGATGCACGATAAAGACGATTTCGTAATGACGCATTACACACTCCTTGTGCTGACTTTTGGATAGAAGCCGCCCGGGCGTCGGAACCGGTGCGGCAAGTGAGAAGCCCGAAAGTGTAACCTGAATGGGGACGGGTTGCAAGGTATTCCGCCGATTCGGTGGCGGAATCGGACGTGTTTTCAAGAGCTTAGAGGTGGTGGGTCGCGCAAGCGGCGCCGCTATTGTCACTCAACCCGCTTCCGTGCGCTGGCTGCCACTCCGCAAACGCGCTCTGAGCGCCGCTTCGAGGCCTCTCAGCGCATCGGGCGCGGCATCCGTGATCGCCCACCAGGTCATGCCCGCCGCGTCCCAGTGAGAGATCGAATAACCGTCGCGATCGAGCGATGCCGGCGCCATCCCCCCCGCCGCCGACTGCGGGAATACGTACACGTCGATCACGTGCTTGCCGGCGCGGTACACGAGCACCGCGACCCGCTGATGCGCGAGGTAGTCGAGCCGGCCGCCCTGCAGCGCGAAGCCGCTCGCTGCGAGATCCTCGACGGGCGGCGAATAGTCGAGCCGGCCGTTGAACCACGGCTTGACTGTGTGACGGTCGGTCGAAATCACGTCGATGTCGCGGCCGGATACCTGCGCGCGCACATGGCTTGCGACGAGTTCGTCGGTGAATGGCATGGATTCGGCGGGGCGGTGCAGCGTCAGCGTCAGAACCGCGGCGGCCGCGCACAACGCGATCACAAGTGCTGCGACACCGCCGCGCGCCGCCGCGCGGGTTGCACCGCCCGCGGCGGTTGGGCCGCTGAAGCCCCTGAGCCATCCGTCGAGCCACGCGGGCCACCGCGCCCCGCGCCGCTGACGCCGTGGTTCCTGCGTCGCCGGCTCCGTCATGCCGGCGGTAGCGTTGCCGGCAGAGTCTATCGGTACATCGTGGGCCGCCGCCACCGCGGTCGCTTTATCGGGCGCGCCGGGCAAGCCCGCCACGATCCGCAGCCGCAACGACTGCGGCGCCCGATGATACGGCGCCGCGCGCAGCGCGCCGCTCAGCGCGCGCAGGTTGTCGCCCGCGCGCCGGCAGTCGTCGCAGCTCTCGATATGCTGCTGCACCCGGCGCGCATCGGGCGCCGGCAATTCGTGATCGGCATTCGCATCGAGGAGCGGCCGTGCTTCGTTACAGTCCATCCGGCGTCTCCTGAGCGGGGTCGGCGGCAGCGCCGGGAATATTGAGGGGCCGGCCGTCGGCAAACGCCCGGAGCCGCGTCACTGATGCGGTGACGGGCACATCTGACGATGATGCCGGTCCACCTTCGCCCGAACTTCGTGCTGGCTCGGCGGAGGACGCAGACGCCGCAGACGCCGCAGACTGCGCGAGTCGCCCGGACTGCGCGGCCTGATCGAGCGGCGCATCCGTCGGCCCGCGCCCCCCACCCTGCCCGCCTTTGCGGCCGCCGCCATCCGATTCCCCCCCGCCTTGTCGCAGCACCATCAACACCTCCGCCAGCTTGCGCCGCCCACGCGCGAGTCGCGACATCACTGTCCCGATCGGTACGTCGGCCACCAGCGCGATCTCCCGATATCCCATCTCTTCAAGTTCTCGCAAAATGAGCACCTCGCGATACTCGACCGGCAAACGCGCCAACGCGTCGTGCACCTGCCGTACATCCTCGTCGCGGATCAGGAGCGTCTGCGGATCGTCGCCGCCAGCAGTCCAGCCGTCGAGGGTCGCGTCGTCCATGGTTTCGTCGAATTCGAGCATGTCGTGCGACGGCGCGCGCCGCCGCCATTCCGTGTACCAGGTGCGGCGCACGATCGCGAGCAGCCACGGCCGCGCGGAGTCGCCGCGAAACGTATCGAAGAAGCGGAACGCACGCATGAACGCTTCCTGCACGACGTCCTCGGCATCGGCGGGATTGCCGCACAGCCAACGCGCGAGGTTGTACGCGGCGTCGAGATGCGGCAACGCCAGCTGCTGGAAGCGGCGGCTTTTCGCGGCATCGGCATCGGCGTCGGTGCCAGCATTTGGCTCGCCCCGCGCGCGGGCGGCGTCTGAGTCGGTCTGGACCACGTGGGCCCCTCCAAGGGCATGGCGGCTGCTTCGTGCGGGTCGCTGCTGTTGCGCGCCCCGCGAGGTGTCGTTCCTGACGTGTCTTTCACGGCAGAACTGGCCATAGACCCAGTTTATTCCCGACTCACGCGAGGATTCGCAAAAACATCAGGTTCGCCTATGCGCGCCGCTCGCCAGCTAGTACGACGACCGGTTCCAGTAGTCGTCGCTCGCGTACACGTCTTTCAGGTAGTCGATGAAATAGCGCACGCGCGCCGGCACGAAGCGTTGCTGTGGATAGACCGCGAGGATGTCGTAATCGGGCAGCGCATACTCGTCGAGCACGGTTTCGAGCTCGCCGCGCGCGAGCTGCCGCTGGATTTCCCATGTCGAGCGCCAGCCGAGTCCGAGCCCTTCCGAGACCCAGCGATGCAGCAGTTCACCGTCGTTGCAGTCGAGCGAGCCGCCCACCCGCACTGTCGCGAGCTTGCCGTTGCGGCGAAAGTACCAGCCGCGGTTCTGCCCGCCTTGCAGATTGAACGCGAGGCAGTTGTGGGCCGGCAGATCCTCGAGCGTCTTCGGTTTGCCGTGGCGGCGGAAATAGTCGGGCGTGCCGCACACCACACGCCGGTTCGACGCGAGCTTCACCGCGACGAAGTTCGGATCGACCACGCCGCCGATGCGGATCGACAGGTCGTAACCCTCGCGCACCAGATCGACGACCCGGTCGGTCAGATTGAACGACATCTGCAACCCGGGTTTGTCGCGCAAGAACCCGGGCGCGAGCGGCGCGACGTGCTTGCGGCCGAACGCCGCCGGCGCCGACACGATCAGATGGCCGTTCACCGCGCGGCGTCCCGCGCTCAGTTCGTTCTCCGCCTGATCCCATTCGCTGAGGAGTCCCCGGCAGCGTTCGAGAAATGCGGCACCGTCCTCGCTGACCACGAGCCGCCGCGTCGTGCGATACATCAGCTTCACGCCGAGGCGCTTCTCGAGCGCATCGATGCGCCGCCCGAGGATCACCGGCGACACCCCCTCCTCCAGCGCCGCCGCCGCGAGACTGCCCGCGTCGGCGACTCGCACGAAGGTTTCGATCTGTTTGAAGCGGTCCATGTTCGTCTCCCACCTGTCTGATGGCAGGCCGCCGCCGGCCGTGCGCCGGGCTTCACGCCATTCGATACTTTTTGTTTCGGAATAAGCGACCCGGACTGATCTTATCAAACCTTTGGCGCAGGCCTACAGTGTCCTTCAACCGACGTAATTCCCCGACATTGAGGAGACATTCATGGCCAAAATGAGAGCCGTCGACGCCGCCGTTCTGGTGCTCGAAAGAGAAGGCATCGATACCGCGTTCGGCGTGCCGGGCGCAGCGATCAACCCGTTCTACTCGGCGATGCGCAAAGCCGGCGGCATCAGCCACGTGCTCGCGCGCCATGTGGAAGGCGCGTCGCACATGGCCGAGGGCTACACCCGCGCGCAGCCGGGCAACATCGGCGTGTGCATCGGCACGTCGGGTCCCGCTGGCACCGACATGATCACCGGCTTGTACTCCGCGCAGGCCGACTCGATTCCTATTCTGGCCATCACAGGCCAGGCGCCGCGCGCGCGCCTGTACAAGGAAGACTTCCAGGCCGTCGATATCGAATCGATCGCGAAGCCTGTCACCAAGTGGGCCGTGACCGTGCGCGAGCCGGCGCTGGTGCCGCGTGTGTTCCAGCAGGCGTTCCATCTGATGCGCTCGGGCCGTCCGGGTCCGGTGCTGGTCGATCTGCCGATCGACGTGCAGCTCGGCGAAATCGAATTCGACATCGACACGTACGAACCGCTGCCGGTCTACAAGCCGAAGGCCACCCGCAAGCAGATCGAGGCCGCGCTCACGCTGCTCAACGATGCCGACAAGCCGCTGATCGTGTCGGGCGGCGGCGTACTGAACGCCGTGGCCGAAGACCTGCTCGTGAAGTTCGCCGAAACGGTCGGCGTGCCGGTGATCCCGACGCTGATGTCGTGGGGCGCGATTGCCGACGACCATCCGCTGATGGTCGGCATGGTCGGTCTGCAGACCTCGCATCGCTACGGCAACGCGACGATGCTCGCGTCCGACTTCGTGCTCGGCATCGGCAACCGCTGGGCGAACCGTCACACCGGCAGCATCGATGTCTATACGAAGGGGCGCAAGTTCGTGCACGTCGATATCGAACCGACGCAGATCGGCCGCGTGTTCGGCCCGGATCTCGGCATCGTGTCGGACGCGAAGGCCGCACTCGAACTGTTCGTCGAAGTCGCCAGCGAATGGAAGTCCGCGGGCAAGCTGAAGGATCGCAGCGCGTGGGTCGCCGATTGCCAGCAACGCAAGCGCACCATGCTGCGCAAGACGCACTTCGACAACGTGCCGATGAAGCCGCAGCGCGTCTACGAAGAGATGAACCAGGTGTTCGGCCGCGACACGTGCTATGTGAGCACGATCGGCTTGTCGCAGATCGCCGCCGCCCAATTCCTGCACGTCTACAAGGCGCGCAACTGGATCAACTGCGGCCAGGCCGGCCCGCTCGGCTGGACGATTCCGGCGGCGCTCGGCGTGCGCGCGGCCGATCCGCAACGGCCGATCGTCGCGCTGTCGGGCGACTACGACTTCCAGTTCATGATCGAGGAGCTCGCGGCCGGCGCGCAATTCAAGCTGCCGTACGTGCATGTCGTCGTGAACAACTCGTACCTCGGCCTGATTCGCCAGGCGCAGCGCGCGTTCGAGATGGACTACTGCGTGCAGCTCGGCTTCGAGAACATCAACTCGCCGGAGATGAACGGCTATGGCGTCGATCATGTCGCGGTGGCCGTTGGTCTCGGCTGCAAGGCGATTCGCGTGTTCAAGCCGGAAGAGCTGAAGCCGGCGCTACAAAAAGCGCAGTCGATGCTCGCCGAGTTCAACGTGCCGGTGATCGTCGAAGTGATTCTCGAACGCGTGACCAACATCTCGATGGGCACCGAGATCGACGCGATCAACGAGTTCGAGGAACTGGCCGAAAAGCGCGCGGACGCGCCGACGGCGATCAGCCTGCTCGACTAGGCGTTGCGCCTTCGCGGTATCCGCAGCATTCAGCGCGCGCGGTGCGAGGGCCGAGCATGTGCTCTGCGCCCTCGCCTCATTACGACCCAACGCGCCATTCCCTGACCGACCTGAGAGACATACGCACCATGCCGAAATTCGCAGCGAACCTGACGATGCTGTTCACCGAAATGCCGTTCCTCGACCGTTTCGCGGCGGCGGCAAATGCCGGCTTTCATGCCGTCGAATTCCTGTTTCCGTACCCGTATTCGATCGCCGAATTGAGCGAACGTCTGCAACAGAACCGCCTGAAACTGGTCCTGCACAACCTGCCGGCCGGCAACTGGGAAGCCGGCGAACGCGGCATCGCGTGTTTGCCCGATCGGGTCGCCGAGTTTCAGGCAGGCGTCGGCCGCGCGATCGAATACGCCAGCGCATTGAAGGTGCCGCAACTGAACTGCCTCGTCGGCATTCCGGGCGCGAACGTCGACGCCGACACCGCCCGCGCGACGATCGTCGAGAACCTGCGCTTTGCCGCGCGCGAGCTGAAGGAGGCCGGCATCCGGCTGCTCGTCGAGCCGTGCAACTCATACGACATTCCGGGCTTCGCGCTGAACCGTTCGCGCGACGGACTCGACGTGATTCGCGAGGTCGGCTCGGACAATCTGTTCCTGCAATACGACATCTATCACATGCAGCGGATGGAAGGCGAACTCGCGGCGACGATCGAAAAGAACCTCGCGCAGATCGCGCATATCCAGCTTGCGGACAACCCGGGCCGGCACGAACCGGGCACCGGCGAGATCAACTATCCGTACCTGTTCGCGCTGCTCGACTCGCTCGGCTACGAAGGGTACGTCGGTTGCGAATACAAGCCGCGCACGACGACCGATGCCGGCCTCGGCTGGGTGCAAAGCGTGGCCGGTCAGACGCGCGGCGCGGCACACGCGGCGGCTTGAGGCGCATCAGGGATCATCACGGCTCCCTGAAGGTCCTCAACGCACGTCCCCTAATAACCCTGGAGATTCACACACATGGCAAAGATCGGCTTCATCGGACTCGGCATCATGGGCGCGCACATGGCGCGCAACCTCATCAAGGGCGGACACGCGCTGTTCGTGAACGGCGGGTATCCGATGCCGGACGACATCGCGAAGTGCACGAGCGTGGTCGCCAGTTCGACCGCGGTCGCGCAGGCTGCCGACATCGTCATCATCATGGTGCCGGACACACCTGACGTCGCCAACGTGCTGTTCGCCGACGACGGCGTCGCCGCGGGTCTCACCAAAGGCAAGCTCGTGATCGACATGAGTTCGATCTCGCCGCTCGACACCCAGGCGTTCGCGAAGAAGATCAACGCGCTCGGCGTCGACTATCTCGATGCACCGGTATCCGGCGGCGAAATCGGCGCGCGCGACGCGTCGCTGACGATCATGGTCGGCGGTCCCGAGAAAGCCTTTGCGCTGGCCAGGCCGCTATTCGAACTGATGGGCAAGAACATTTCGCTGATCGGCGAGAACGGCGCGGGTCAGACCTGCAAGGTCGCGAACCAGATCATCGTCGCGCTCAATATCGAGGCGGTGGCCGAAGCGCTACTGTTCGCGTCGCGTTCGGGCGCCGATCCGGAGCGAGTACGCCGCGCGTTGATGGGCGGCTTCGCGGCGTCGCGGATTCTCGAAGTGCATGGCGAGCGCATGACGAAGCGCGCGTTCAATCCGGGCTTTCGCATCGAGCTGCATCAGAAGGACCTGAATCTCGCGCTCGACGGCGCGCGCAAGCTCGGCATCGCGCTGCCACATACCGCGAGCGCGCAGCAGCTGTTCAGCGTCTGTGCGGCGAACGGCGGCAAGGCGTGGGATCACTCGGCGATGGTGCGCGCGCTCGAGATCATGGCGAACCACGAGGTCGCGCGGACGCCGGACAGCGAGGACGCGAAGGCGGCTTAGGTCTTCGTGATTGCTCTGTGATTGAACACGCCGTTGATTGCGCTGATGGCCGCCTGGGCATCCGCGCAATCACGGCGAGCACTGGTGGGGCGCCCGTTCGTCGCGTGGCAGCTTGGGCTGCCGGCGTGGTGGAACGGGCAAATCGCGCCGCTCTGGGCTGAGAGCGGCAGGTGGGGTCCGCAGCGGCACCCGGCTACGCCGGGGAAGCCTTGGTCGGTCAGACGTCGTCGTCGGGTGTCCGGCTGTCGGATTCAGCGTTGCGCCATTTCACCGCCACCGTCGATACGACCGGTATCGGCAGCGCGGTCGCGAGCATCGCTATCAATACGTATCGAACACCTTTTGCAACGCCGCCGGCGCGGTATGGCCCGCGGCCAGCGCCAGCATCAGCAACACCCTCGCCTTGTACGGATTCAGCGAACCCGCGCTGACGAAACCGAGCGCATCGTCGGCCGCCGCGCCGTTGCGCATTACATGCCCCGAACCCACGCGCGACGAGCGCACCACCGCCACGCCGCGCATCGCGGCATCCGCCAGCGCCTGCTGCAACGACTGGTGGATCGAGCCATTGCCCGTACCCGCCACGACGATGCCGCGCACACCCGCGGCGACCAACGCATCGATGGCGATCCGCGACACGCCCGCATAGCTCGTGACGATCTCCACTTGCGGCCACGCCGCATCGATCGTGAATTCGCTCGAGAACGTATGCGCGCGCACCACGCCGCGCTGGAATTCGACGCGGCCATCCTGCACCCAGCCGAGCGCGCCGATCTCGGGCGACTGGAAGGCATCGACCGCATACGTGCTCGTTTTAACGACGTCGCGCGCGCTATGAATCCGGTTGTTGAACGCGACCAGCACGCCCTGCCCGCGTGCCGCCGCGTGCGCGGCGACCGTCACCGCATTTAGCAGATTCAGCGGACCGTCGGCGGAGAGCGCCGACGCTGGGCGCATCGCCGCGGTCAGCACGACCGGTTTGTCCGACTTGACGGTCAGATGCAGCAGGTAGGCGGTTTCTTCGAGCGTATCGGTACCGTGCGTGACCACCACGCCGTCGACGTCGTCCGTCGCGAGCAGCGTGTCGATGCGTTGCGCGAGCGTGGTCCACAGCGGCATCGCCATGTCCTTGCTATCGACGCTGGCGATCTGCTCGGGGGCGATTCGCGCGACCGTGGACAACGCCGGCACCGCCGCGAGCAGCTGATCGACGCCGACGACGCCCGCCTGATAGCCCGACGTATTGGCGGCATCCGGGGCCGAGCCGGCGATCGTGCCGCCGGTCGCGAGCACCGCGATGCGCGGCAGCGTCGGCGCGGCGGGATGGCCGGGCGGAATCGGGAGAGACGGAGAAGTGGAGATATTCATGGCGGCGATTGTAAGCGATGCGCTATGCGCCGCCATGCGTGAAAAACCGGACGCAGGCTCGCCCCCGCGTGCGCGCGCAACTTGCGAGCGGGCCTGAATCCCGTGCGACGCCCAGTTGCACTCCTCAGCGCAAGTATTGAAGGCGGACATCGCTGAACTGCTGATACTTGATGAAACACATGAGGGGCCCCTTTCTACCATCTGTCGTCGTGTCGAGATTTCTGGCGTTGCCACGCTTTCCGCAATTACAGGCAGGTACCGCCATCTCACGCGCTGCAGCGCTCAAATGCCGGTCAGCGCCGATTCGGACCTGACCTATTTTTGCCCAATCTCAAAAATATAGACTGAACCCAGTTACAGAGATTTAGCAAAGGCCAGACCTAGATTGACTCGGCAGAATCTGGCCGATTCTTACTGCGGCCACGAGCTTTCGGGATCGACATCGCTCCCGTTTTTGCAGCTGATATTGAACAGCAAGAAATGGCAACGGCGATTTGGCATTAGTTCGCATAACTCAATTCTTTTTCAAACTTTAAAAGGAATCATGTCATGAACAAATCCTATGTCAGCATCTGGAGCGAAGCCCTTGGGTCGTGGGTGGCTGCATCCGAGCACACTGCGCGTCGCGGCAAACGCAGCAAGTCACGCTGCGTGATGGGTAGCATCGGCGTAGCCTTGGGTGTGATTGCCGGCTACAGCGGGAATGCTGCTGCTAATGTGACGAATCCTATTGGCGCCTATGGCAACATTGCTATTAACAATTCGACCATCACCTCCGCCGCTGCTTCTGCCAGCACTCCTGGATCGATAGCGATTGGTGCTGGTGCAAACGCTAAAGGCGACGTTGATTATGACGGTAGCTCGGCCATTGCCATCGGCGATTCAGCCAAGGCGAACGGGGGTGGCGCGATTGCACTCGGCGAAATGGCCGTTGTCAACGGTGATCGCTCGGCAGCTTTCGGCCCAGCTTCAACCGTGAGTGCCTCAAATTCTGTGGCGCTCGGTTTCGGGAGCACGGTCACCGCCACCAATAGCGTAGCTTTGGGCGTGAATTCGGTGGCCGACCGGGCGAATACGGTGTCGGTAGGCGCGACCACCGGCCAACGCCAGATTGTGAACCTGGCTGCAGGTACCCAAAGTACGGATGCTGTCAATCTGAGCCAGCTCGGAGGAGTGGTGAATGCGCTAGGCGGTGGGGCGGCGATCAAGTCGGATGGCACGATCAGCGCGCCGAGCTACAGCGTGGGCGGTACGACGGTCAACAACGTGGGTGACGCGTTCGCTAACATCGACGAAAACGTGCGCCACAACGCCTCGATGATGGATAACCTCAACGATGGCCTGGTGATGATCCACAACATCGCGCTCGACAACAGCAATGACATCGCGATCAACAAAGCTGAGATCACGAAGATGAGTGGCGACATCACGAACGTCACCAACAACCTGAACGACGGCACCATCGGTCTGGTGCAGCGCGACGCAGCGACCCGGAACATCACGGTGGCCAAGGATCTGGACGGCACGACGGTGGACTTCAGTGGCACCGATGGCGTGCGCACGCTGAGCGGCGTGAAGGCCGGTGCGCTGGGCGACACCAGCACCGAAGCGGTGAACGGTTCGCAACTGCACGCGACCAACCAGAACGTGACGACCAACGCGGCCAGCATTGCGACCAACCAGACGGCGATCACCAGCATCGACGGCCGCGTGACCAGCGTGGAAGGCTCGGTCACGAACCTGACGCAGCAACTGGACGGCGGCAGCGTCGGCCTGGTACAGCAGGACGCGAC
>NZ_VZQQ01000065.1 GCF_014397785.1 Paraburkholderia podalyriae | reverse complement strand
CTCCAGTTCCGCGGCGATGTCCGACATACGCATCCATCGCGCTTCTCTTGCGAGCAACTCGATCGCCTGTAGCGACCGGTCAACTGCACCCTTGACAACTCTCATAATTGACGTAACATGATTCTTAGTGGAACGATGTTACAACAATAGACAAGCACCAACAGAAAGTCAATCACAAATGGAGACAGGCATGAACCCTAGTGCACCGGCGAGGCCCGACGGCAAGCGCCAATCGAGGATTGCAGCAGCTAGCGGCTGGATCGGCTCAGCGCTCGAGTACTACGACTTTTTCATCTACGCGACCGCAGCCTCGCTGCTGTTCCCGCAGCTCTTCTTTCCCTCTGATAGTCCAACGGTGGGCATCATCGCTTCGCTGGCGACCTTCGGTGTGGGCTATGTCGCCCGACCGATTGGCGCTATGGTGCTCGGACACATCGGCGACCGACACGGTCGCAAGACAGTGCTGATCTTTTGCATGTTCCTGATGGGCTTTGCAACGATGTGTGTGGGCCTCTTGCCCACTTACAGCCAGGTCGGTGTCTGGGCTCCGGTGTTGCTCGTCATCCTGCGACTCGTCCAGGGGTTTGCAGTCGCAGGCGAGATGTCCGGCGCGAGTTCCATGATTCTTGAACATGCGCCGTTCGGACGGCGGGGATACTTTGCGAGCTTCACCCTTCAAGGGGTGCAGGCGGGACAGCTCCTTGCGGCAGCTATCTTCCTGCCGCTCGCGCACTTTATGCCGAAGGACCAGTTTGCATCGTGGGGCTGGCGCATTCCGTTCCTGCTGAGCATCGTTGTGATCATCGCCAGCTACATCATTCGCCGTCAGGTAGATGAAACCCCCGCATTTTCCGAAGAGCAGACACACGGGGAAGTTCCGGCCTCGCCGGTCATCGAGGTCCTTCGCGAGAGTTGGGGCGACGTGCTACGCGTCGTCGGCATGGCGCTCGCCGCCGTCACCGCGCTCCTTGCGACTGTGTTCGGCGCGACCTATGCAGTCCAGCCGGCGTACGGCATTGGCTTTCCTGCCGGCGTCTTTCTGTGGGTGCCGGTCCTCGGCAACCTTTGTTCCGTAATACTGATCCCGCTCGTCGGCAACCTCTCGGACAGGATCGGCCGCAGGCCCCCCGTTATCGTCGGCGTTGTGAGCTCCGGGATCTTCGCTTTCGGCTACCTGTACGCCATCAGCATCCACAGTATCTGGCTCTCACTGGTCTTCTCGTTGCTCATGTGGGGCGTCGCTTACCAGGGCTTCAACGGCGTGTTCCCGAGCCTCTTCCCCGAACTGTTCCGCACGCGCGTGCGCGTCTCCGGCATGGCGATCGGGCAAAACGTCGGGACGACTTTGTGTGCCTTGCTGCCGTCGCTTTTCGTCGCAGTCGCGCCTCCGGGGTCCACCCATATCCCGCTGAAGATAGGTTTTCTCACCCTGGGTATTTGCCTGGTTGCCGCGTTTGCCGCGTTCACTACACGAGAAACGTACCGTATTCGCCTTGCCGATCTGGGCGACCGCAATGCGGTCGCCGTACCGAAGGCTGAATATGAACGCCTGCGCAGTGAAGCTATGGCTCGGACGATCAAGGATGCCGATGCAGGGGAGCTTGCCAATGAACTGCGGCCTTAGCCGCCGTGACCGCCGCACTCGTCGCGCCGAACGCGGGGGCGCAAGTTACGCTGGGCCGTTGAGCCGCGCGATTTGCCGTCCGCGGCTACTGTGAGTACCCGAAGCAATAGAGGAGAAAGGCACATGCACAACGAAGGCACGCCGCGTTACGACGGCCCGCGTGAACTCGCGCAGTCCCTAAGCGCGTTGTCGCACATCAGCGCGTCCGAGACCCCCTGGAATCAGGAGGGCCTGCGCGCCGACTCGGAGTATCGCGACCTTGGGCTCGCCACCGCCACCAGCGGTCGCATCGGGGCGAAGCATATTCGCGCGCTTAAGCCGTTCACTGCACCCACCGGCTGGCACTGGCATGACATGACCGCGCACTACCTCTATGTGCTGCGCGGATCGGTCACGTTTCGATTTGCCGGCGTGGACAGCGATGTCACGCTCAGCGCCGGTGACGGCCTGTCCCAGCCCGCCGGCGTTCCGCACAACGTGATGTGGCGCTCGGATGATCTCGAAGTGATCGAGATCAACGAGCCGGCGGTCTTCGGGACGTGGGATCTGGCTCAACCGCCGGCACCATGGAAGTAGCAAACAGGCGCATCCAGCTTTCCTGAATACGGGCTTTCTCCATAAGGCACGTTGTACGTCGCAACAGGTGGGCACCTCGACGCTGTACGCCGTAGCGAATGTGCAGGAATCGACCTTCGTTTTACATCGGATATCAAGCGGCAATGCAATTACATATCTCTGGCACAACGCGACTCTATGGATTGGTAGGCGACCCGCTGAGCGCGGCGAAATCGCCACAATTGTTGAACCGGCTGTTTATCGAGCAGCACGCCGACGCGGCTTGCATCCCCTTCTGGGTCAAGGGAGATAACCTGCCGGCCTTCGTCGGCGGTGCACGAGCGATGGGCAATCTGTCCGGCATGCTGGTCACTATGCCTCACAAGGAACGGATGCTCGCATTTGTCGACGAGTTGGATTCGACTGCCCGTCAGGTGGGCGCGCTCAACGTCATTCGCTGCGAAGCAGACGGACGCTGGGTCGGCGCGATATTTGATGGCGTCGGCTGCGTCCTTGGAATGCAGTGGGAAGGCAACCATCCGGCCAATAAGTCGGTGCTTCTCGTTGGCGCAGGAGGCGCGGGCCGAGCCATCGCATTCGCCGTCGCCTCCGCGGGCGCTAGCACGCTGACCATATCGGATGTCGATAAGCGTCGGGCCGACGATCTTGCGGCAGCCGTCGCTGTTGGGACGGGCTGCAATACACGATCGGCCCCCGCCGATCCGCACGGCTTCGAGGTCGTGATCAATGCAACGCCGCTTGGCATGAAAGTGAACGATGCCATGCCAGTCGATCCAGAGCGGCTTGCGCCCGGTGCCATCGTCGTAGACATCGTCAATTCGGCGGAGCCGACGCCGCTTCGCCGCGCCGCGCACGCCCGCGGGTGCCGCACTCAGGACGGCGGTCCGATGCACCAGGGACAGGCGCTGTATGCCTTGCGCTTCCTTGGATTCGACTACCGTCCCGATGGACGATCATTACCGAACGGCGGCCTACGATGAATGCCGAGTCAGGCGACATAGCTGACACGGTGTGGAACATAAGGGAAGCGCCGGGGCTGGCAGTCTTCATCAACTGACTTCTGGTGGAAAAGAGTCGCGAGATATCTGAAGGGAGAATACGTATGAGAGTTGCATTGATAGAGGCTAGCCATTGGCATGTCCCGCTTTACCTCGATGCGCTTGAAGCGCCAGGAATTCAGGTCGTTGCAGTGTCGGATGCCGAGCACCTGAAGGGGGACGCGATTGCCGCACGATTTGGAAGCAGGTTGTACTCGTCGGCCTATGAGTTGCTCGAGCGTGAGCAGGTCGATTTCGCATTTGTATTCGGTCGGCATTCTGAAATGCCAGCGCTCGCTGAGGCGGTGATCGCACGCAACATTCCGTTCGCACTGGAAAAGCCGTGTGGGGTCAACCTGTCGCAGATCACCCGGCTTCGCACCCTGGCCGAGGAAGCCAATCTCTATTGCGCGGTTCCATTGATCTTCCGGATGAGTGAATTGCTCGGCTCACTCGAAGATGCGGAGGGCCGCATACCGTCGGACTTCAACTACATGTCGTTCCGTTTCGTTGTGGGTCCGCCCAGTCGGTACGAAGCGGCAGGCGCCGGCTGGGCGCTCGATCCCGTGTATTCCGGCGGCGGGTCGACAATCAATGTGGCCACGCACTTCATCGACTTGTTCAGGTTGCTCACTGGCAAGGAAATCGCCCGCGTCTCCGCGATCATGAACTCGAGAACGCATCGGGGTGCCGTAGAAGACTATTCGCTGCTGACCATGCAAACCGAAGACGGCGTGATCGGCCTGGTGGAGACGGGGTACAGCTTTCCCAGTACCGCCGACGAGCAGCGCGAATTTTCTTTTACCCTTGCTTCCGATCGTCTGTATGTGAAATCCGGACCGGACCGAATCGAGATTCGTGACAGGAACAACCTTTCAGCCGGCACGCGAAGCCGCCGCCTCCAGCTCGATACCGACGTCTACTACCCGCTCTTCGTCAAGCGAGTGCTCGCCGAAAGCCAGTCTGGCGCCAAACCGATCGCGTCGTTGCGCGATGCGGAGCTGATGATGCAAGTCATGGACGCGGCCTACGCTTCGGCCCGGCAGGGCGGGGCACTTCAGACGTTGAAGCCAATTTCCGTGTGACTGAGCCGTCGGATCGTAGTGTCCCGGAGCCGATAAGGATTCACGCCGTTCATGGTGACGCTCGGCAAGGTCAAGCGTCATGCCATATTCAGCTACGGAAGTCTGGTCGGTCATCATGACCGCCTCGTGCACCGTCGCTGGATCCTGAAAGAAGACATCGGCAGTCCGGACATTCTGGACACTCCCGAGCTAGGTCCCGTAGCCGATGTGCAAGCCGTCTGCCAGGCTATTGTCTGGAGTATGCGCACGATGCCACTCGGCAAACTCGGACTCGTCGCCATTGCGCTGCCCGGCGCGCTACCGATGCTGTTCGTCGCGGCCGCACAGTTGCGGTTGCAAAGCATCCTGACGAAAGCCGTCCGAACAAGCTTCATGCTGATAAGGCTTGCGATTACAAGCGCTGCAGGAGCGATTTTTGCTGGATATGGTCGCTCGCATCGCACGCCGCAATCGTCTGTTCGCGCTTATCGATGACTTGCGTTAGCGAGTTTTAGGCGGAAGCTGAAACGGCCGGTAGTTCGACGGGCGGTGGCGGCGTTACTAGTTTTATTCCGCTCCGACGAGGAGACGACAATGATGACGATGGCGCTAGGCCTACGGTTAGCGTCGGCAGCTGTGTTAGCGATCTGCCTCGCCGGGTGCGGGGGTGGTGGCGATTCGGCCAGTACGGATGCCGGTGCACCGGCACAGGCGACGGCGTTAGCCGCCACCGGGAGCCCGACCGCGGACGGTGGATCGGGCGCGTCCACGATCGTAAAACTTCAGCGCTATCGGATCGACCCGACGAAGGTCTTCGTCGCGGGTATTTCGTCTGGCGGTTTCGCGGTGGTGCAGATGCACGTTGCCCACTCTTCGACCTTCAAAGGGGCCGCTGTCTACGCTGGCGGGGTGTACTGGTGTGCCGGCAGCTTCGCCGTGATGTTGGCGATCGTCTGCACGACGTTGTAGCCCGGCTGCTTGTGAACATCGAGGATGGCGGCGTCGCGTTTCGATACAGATGTCGGCGCGTGGGCCGACTGCGGCTCTTCGAGCCAGCACGGGGAAAGATTTCAGCCGTCGTCGCGCCGTCGGCGCGATACACATCCGACGGCAGCTACAGTTGATACTTGCGTCAATCGTCGCGTCCCAGACTTGGCATCCCTGAGTCTGCCATGAGTTATTGGCGACTGTACGGGCCGTTTGCACCAGGCCGGCCGCTACGGCGCGCAGACTTTTTTTGAAACCTGGAATTACAGGACATGAAACAATTGACGTTAGCTTCTCTTGTCAAATAGCCGTCAGACAAGAAAACTTTTTTTGAATAACGGACCGCAAATCGTGAATAAATACGTCGTTTGTTTTGCAATCGCCCTGTCAACGATGTCCACCGCATACGCACAGGGAACCGTCATTAAAGGAATGGACTTCGGTCCATTAGCCAAACTGGCCGGAACCTGGAGAACCGTTGCTGCCGGCGGCCTCGATGTGGCGCCCGGTCAAGTGGGTTCCACAGTAGGCACAGGCAATCCCGCAGTGGAACCTTATTACGAACAGTTGACCTTTGAACCCGCAGCGGATGCAACGAATGCCAGCGATCAATACCTGGTGGCAATGGCTTATACGCTGCAGGTGTTCCGAAAAAGGGACAACAAACAGTTCCATGACCAACGCGGCTATCTGATTTACGACAAGAAGAACCAGACTGTCTATGACTCATTTTGTATTCCACGGGCGGTCTGCGTTGTGGCGGAAGGAAAAGCCGGCGATAAGATGACTCTAACGTCAAAATCTAACGGGGTAGCCGAATCTCAGTACATGCTGAAGAACGACGCGACAAGTGTTTTCTCGATCACGTTCGACATGACGGGAGATACATTGAAATACGCGCAAAAAACGCAATTACACGTGTACGGCAAGTCGTTCACCCACGTTGACTCTAGCGCCCTCAGCAAGGCAAGCTAGTTCATCTCGCAAGTCCGCGTCTCGCCGCGACGCTGCCCAGGCAACGCGCGGTGAGCGATTGCACTGACAACTGCATAAAAATAACTTCATGTTCCAGCAGCTGACTTTTTAGGCTGTACGGGCTACATTGGCTCGTCCGCAAACTTTCTTCAACTCACGAAGAATGGTGACCGGGCGCAGGCAGGAAATGGCGATGGGTCGGAAGCTTCTTTCTGGATCTGCCGACCCTCAACATCGCATACATCCAATCGCCTGCCCCCGGCTATTGATCAATTGCGTCAGTCTGATCCGGTCACCGTCCGGCAGTAAGATCGGCACCCCGAGAAACCGTCGACATAGCCGGACGAAGGCTCGCGGCTGCTGTCAACTAACGGCAGGCCGTTTCAACCGTGTTCTCAGCTCCAGCGCGGCTCGACGACTGCGCACCGGAGTCACACTGCGGCGCATCCACATCGTGAAAAACATCAGATTAACCTATCTGCTTTTGCTAACAGGGCTGGCCCTGCTCTGGCTAATTGCTGAAAGTTCATTGCCCGGGTCGCATGGATTCCGCGCCTTGCAACTGTCAATGATCAACTTGACCGGCATTCTCGCGATCGGCTGCATGAGTTCGGGCATCGTTATAGCAGTCCGGCCGACCAGCATGGAGCGCTTTCTCGGCGGGCTGGACAAGATGTACCGACTGCACAAATGGCTCGGTATCAGCGCACTGGTGCTTTCCACACTTCACTGGCTGTGTGCAAAGTCTCCAAACTGGGTAATCGGCCTGGGCTGGATGCAAAGGCCGTTGCGCGAGCGCGGCTTGTCAGCATCGGTCGCGCCGTCAGCCTTTGTCCAGATTCTAGACGCGCAGCATGGGCTCGCGAAAGGGATTGGCGAATGGACATTCTATGCAACGGTTGCAATCATCTTCGTTGCATTGCTGAAAGCCTTTCCTTACCGACATTTCTTCAGGACACATCGGCTGCTAGCAGTTGCGTACCCGTTATTGGCGTTCCATGCGGTGGTACTCATGAAGCACGGCTACTGGACCACAGCGATTGGCCCAGTAATAACACTGCTGATTTTTCTGGCCATGGTGGCCGCGTCCGTCTCGCTGCTGCGCCGTATCGGACGAACGCGACAAGCAGCCGGGCATGTCGAGGACCGCGTGCATTACCGGGAGATGCGGGTACTAAGCATCGTCATCAAACTCAAGGACCGCTGGTTGGGCCATGCCGCCGGACAATTTGCCTTCGTCACGTTCGACGCGAACGAGGGTGCGCATCCGTTCACAATCTCATCGGCGTGGCACGACGACGGCAAATTGCGCTTTCATATCAAGAGCATTGGCGATTACACCGAGCAATTGCCGGCCGTTCTAAAGGCTGGCGACCAGGTCAGCGTTGAAGGGCCATATGGCCGCTTCGACTTTCGCAGCGACAAACCAAGACAGATCTGGATCGCCGGCGGAATTGGGATAACCCCATTTCTCGCGCGAATGCAAGCGCGAGAGCGTCATTCCGATCAACGCGCAGTGGACCTGTTCTATAGCACTAACGCAATGGACGACGAGTTCGTCCGCGAGGTTAGTCAACTGGCAATTGCCGCCAGCGTGCGCCTTCACGTGCTGATTAGCGGCAAGGACGACCGCCTGACAGGGCAGCGCGTCCGTGAGATCGTGCCAGACTGGATCTCCTCCGATGTCTGGTTCTGCGGGCCAGCGAGTTTTGGCCAGAACTTGCGGCACGATCTGGTTGCACGTGGATTAGCGCACGAAGACTTCCATCAGGAGCTATTCGACATGCGCTGATTCGGATTGGCGGCCAGAAGGCCAAGCGCCCGTGCTGACTAAGGTCGCGGAACAGACCGAGATTCGCGTGCTGAAGACGGACTCACAGACGCCGGCTTATGCCGACATAATGCCAAGGTACCGAAGAATGCGCATGCCGCAGCAAAGCTCAACCACCAGGCAGGTGCCGCATTGTCGTGCGTTGCGTGGATCAATGCTGTGGAGATTGCCGGCGTGAAGCCGCCGAATAGCGCAGTCGCAGCACTATATGCAAGCGAAAACCCCGCAACGCGCACTTCCGATGGCATCACTTCCTCAAGGGACACGACCATCGCACCGTTGTACATACTGTAGAGGAACGAAAGCCAAAGAAGCACTACTAGCATTCTGCCGAATGTCGGCGCGTCGGCCAGAAACGAAAGTGCGGGGTAGGCGGTGGCGAGTGCAAGCACGGTGGTCGACAGCAGCAGCGGTCGGCGCCCTACCCGGTCCGACAAGGCACCGCTAACCGGCAGCCAGATAAAGTTCGACAGGCCGACATAGACGGTCACGAGCAGGCTGTCCGCCGTGCCCAAGCGCAAGGCAGTCTTGCCGAATGTCGGTGCATAGACAGTAATGAGGTAGAAGCTGGTGGTGGTCATGGCTACCTGCATGGCTCCAGCTACCACGACCTTCCAGTTAGCGGCCAAGGTGCGGATCACATCGCGCATCGGTGGTCGAGTCTCGCGCTTCTTGAATTCCTCTGTTTCCTCGAGCTTGTATCTGAGCATGAAGACGAACGGCACAACCAGGCAACCGACGAAGAATGGGATACGCCATCCCCATGCTGCGACTGCCGCCGCATCCATTAGTCGGTTTAGGGCAAACCCGAGACTCGCCGCAACGACGATCGACAATTGCTGGCTGGCTGACTGCCAACTGGTATAGAAACCTTTCTTTCCTGGCGACGCCAATTCCGCAAGATAAACAGAAACCCCGCCGAGCTCGGCGCCCGCCGCAAAGCCTTGGAGCAAGCGGCCAATCAGCACGAGAGCCGGCGCCAGGAGCCCGATTGTCGAGTACCGAGGCACGAACGTTATCAGCACGGTACCGCTGGCCATGAGGCCAAGCGTCATGATAAGGCCCTTGCGCCGACCGACGTCGTCGATGTAGGCGCCGAGAAATACCGCGCCAAGCGGGCGCATCAGAAACCCGGCACCGAATACGGCAAAGGTGGAGATTAACGAAGCAAACTCGCTATGCAGGGGAAAGAAGGCGGCGGCGATCTGCGTGGCGTAAAAGCCGAAGAGAAAAAAATCGAACTGCTCAAGAAAATTACCGGCTGTCACGCGAAAGATGGCGATAATCGGCGACTGTCGGCGGTGGGAGTCAGTTGAGCTGGACTGCATGGATTGTCTCCAAGGAATTGCGATCTCCCGTTTTGTTGGCGTTTTGCAGGTGTTGGCTATCGTCGTTTGGGCACGACCAAAGACGTAGTGAATAGGCGCGAATGCGATATCACGACGTTCATACAGATTTGCCGGGCAAGCCGGATAGCCGACCGCTTGGGTACTAAACGTGTAAACAGGCTGCTAACCAGCGTAGTCTGCTGCCGGTATCGGCTTGCTACCCAAACGATGAAGATTAGTTAATCTCTTTGCACGTCGAAGCTGCCGTGGCCCGCACGTCAGTGATCGGGGACAGCGCTCAACTTCGCAATAAGCGCTCGCTTTAGAGCAGCGCCTTGCGCGTCGCCAGCAATGGTGGCCGGCATAGCAGTTGAACAGTGCAACCAGCGGCAGCGTTGAGGATCTCGAGGGACATCGATCGGAGTTCAGGCGAGACAGCGATGCGCGGCGGGCACAAGTTGCGCTTGCATTGTCAGCGCCGGCTACATGCTGAGATACACGCATGTCGAGCCGCCGGCTTGAGCCGACGCCACATTAAAATTTTTTAATGTGCGGGCGAAAGCCCTGAAATGCGACCAGGACTAAGCTGCAAGATGACTCTTCCACGCGGGATTTCTTAGGATAGTCTCGTGCTTAAAGAAAGTTTCATCGAAGCATCGCGCTCTTTCACACAGCCGGGGTTTTCCGCGCGCAATAATGGGCGAGGACAATCTATCCTGGGAGCACGCAATGCCGCAAGCTATGAGCCTGGAAGTCGTCAACGAACACGGAAAACCCGCGGTACGCATGGGTATTGAAAATGCAGCGGTGCTTCTAGACGCAGAAGACATCGACGGAGTGATTCACCGTCTGAGCTACCTGCGTGCGGGAATGCGCCCCGATATTCCCCTGCAGCCGTCCCCACAGCAGCAGTTTGTACTGGAGATGGACCCATGCTGGCATACCGAAAAGCACCCGCTGTATGACGGCGCGGTACTGATCCTTCGGCATAGCGGGTTGGGATGGACCGGATTCGCATTACCGACGCACAGCCTCGCACAACTGCGCGAAGCGATAACCCGGCATCTCGCGGCCCTCGACCAGGAACATTGCATGCCGAATTAGCGCATCTCACGCTGCTCTGTTGGACGCGAACCGAGGAAAGACAATGTCAAAAGTGTTGACCATAGAAGATGACGAGATGACTGCACGCGAAATCGTGCGAGAGCTAAATGATCGCGGCTTCACCGTCGATTGGGTTGCGGACGGCCGCGAGGGAATGGCGCGCGCGTTCAGCGATGAGTACGACGTCATCACCCTCGACCGCATGCTACCGGGCGCCGACGGGTTGACGATACTTAGGACGATGCGCGGCATCGGCATTCAGACGCCTGTGCTCATGCTGAGCGCGCTGGGCGACGTCGACGAACGCATTCGCGGCTTGCGCGCCGGCGGCGACGACTATCTCACCAAACCCTTCGATGCCGACGAGATGGCAGCACGTATAGAAGTGCTGCTACGCCGCCGGCAAGTGCAACCGGCACAATCCGAGGCAACCTTGCGAGTCGGTCCTCTCGAACTCGATCTGGTCGCACGCACGGTTACACGCGACGACACAGAGATCGTGCTGCTCCCCACCGAATATCGTGTACTCCAATACATGATGCGCCATGCAGGTCAGACAATCACCCGCACGATGTTGTTCGAAGCAGTATGGGGCTATCACTTCGACCCGGGCACTAATCTGATCGATGTTCATATGGGCCGTCTGCGCAAGAAGATCGATCCGCCTGGCGTGCAACCATTGATCCAGACCGTACGCGGTTCAGGATATTTACTTGGCTAGCGGCATCTTGAGCGACCCCGCATTTTCCTCGCAGCCGGTGCTGGGCGGCCGCTGGCATTCAACGACCTTGCGCATTGTGACGGTCTATGCGGCGATCTTCTCTGTCTCCGTCATGCTGCTGTTAGTGCTGGTGGAACGTTCGGTCACGTTCGTCATGGACCGCGAAACCGATGCAGTCCTCCACTGGCAATTGATCTATTTCGATACCACTCCCGTCGACAGTCTCGCCGACGCCGTTCGTCAGCGTTCTGAACACGAGCGCATGCACCCCAACTTTTACGGCCTGTTTGCTTCCGACGGACGGCATCTGGCTGGCGATATACTCGTGCGCCCGCCTGGTGTCCCCGTTAATCGCGTGGGTATGACTCTCGGAGACAAACTCGTACTCGGAGGCAACGAAACAGCCCCAATGGTTCGCGTCATGGCCGCCCAGCGCGCGAACGGTGACACGCTGGTGATCGCGAGAGATCTTACCCATGTCTTGCGCATACGGCAAACCATGATCATTGCGCTGATCGGCGGTGGTCTTTTCTGTCTCAGCGCGGGCGTCATTGCCGGACTAGCACTGAGCGTCAGACAGGTTCGACGCCTGAAAGCGATCCGCCGCGTGACCCAATGTATTGCGCAACGCGGCGACCTCGGACAACGTCTGCCGACTGGGGGACGCGATGAAATCGATATGCTTGCTCAACTGGTCAACCACATGCTCGCCGAAGTCGAAAGGCTGATGAACGAGGTGAAAGGAACCTGCGACGGAATCGCTCACGATCTCAGAACGCCTCTTAGCCATATACGCACGTCGCTGGTGCACATTGACGAACGAATAGCCGGACTACCGGACGCCGAGCTGAACAAGCTAGTAAATGACGCGCGGCGCGACACGGATGCACTGCTGGAGCGCTTCCGTGCGATGCTGCGTATCTCCGAAATCGGAAGCTTGCAACGTCGCGGCGGTTTCGAGGAAATGCAACTGGCCTCGCTTTTGACGGAAGTCGGCGAACTCTTTGAACCGCTGGCCGAGAGCCGGTCAATCGGCATCGTCACACAAATTGCGAGCGTCGGTACGACGCATGCGGACCGCGCGTTGATTTTTGAAGCTCTCAGCAATCTGCTTGACAACGCGATCAAGTTCACGCCGGATGGAGGCACCGTCAGGCTCGAACTCATTCGGACGTCGCGTGGCCCGCAGATCGATGTCATCGACAGTGGTCCGGGCATTCCTGCGGATGAACGCAACGCGGTCCTGCAGCGCTTTTATCGCAGCGACCGGACGCGACATCTGCCGGGTTCCGGTCTCGGGCTGAGCATCGTCTCGGCAGTCGTGAACGTGCATGACTACTGCATGCGCATCAGCGATGCGAACCCGGGCACGCGCGTGACGATTCAGTGCTGGACCAAAACATTGACATGACCGATTTTCTCAATCAGCCCCTCGCACTCAACAGTTCATGCGTGTTTTACTAGTTACCGGTACACAACCCGAGGCCGCCTGGCTTCAGAAAGCCCTGATCGAGAGCGCGCACAGCCTTGAGCACGTCGACGATTTGAAGGATGCGATCTTCCTGGCAGGTCAAGAGCGCTTTGACGTAGTGATTGTCATGTCGACAGACGGTCCGCCCTATGCCTGCCTGCTAGCTGCCCTACCAAAACTCGCGAGCGAAAGCCGCGGTGCACCAATTATCGTGGCGCTCGGTGCGACTCACGCAAAGGAAAGGACGCAGGTACTGCGAGCCGGTGGCGACGCCTGCTTCTGCCATCCGCTGTCTTTCATTGAATTGCACGAGCGCATGCATGCATTGCGGCGCGTTAGCTCTGATGCGGTCCAACGCGAGGGACAGGTGCCCGTGTGTCCCACATTCGATACTGCCACGCGGGAGCTGGTGCTGGGGGTACAGCGGCTCTATTTAACACGCCGCGAATCCATGCTGCTTGAATGCCTGCTGCGCCAGCCGAATCTGCCTGTGTCACGATCCGATCTGATCCGCTATGCGTGGCCCGATCACGATGACGTCGCTGCTTCGAGCGTCAATCTTGTCATATCGCGTCTGCGTCGCAAGCTATCGCCGCATTATCCGGATGTACACATCGATACATTAAAACGCTACGGCTATCAGCTCACGCTGACGAATGGTTGACGAAAGTTGCCGGTAGATGATCTGACCCAACGTGGCTTTCCCGCTTCTTTCCTCTTCGCATGCCGCTGACTGTACGCTTCCCGACCGAGGGAAGCGCACTCCCTATGATCCACCAAAGTAGACGTTGCAATAGCTTGGTGGACCCACACATTGGTCGGCGGCCTTCGTTGCGTCCGCTGCGCAGCCGGACAGGAGACCGCTAGCAACGGTCGCCAGAATCAAGGCCATCCGAAATTTCGTGGATCGGCTTCGCTTCATCTCGGCTCCAGATTACAAGCGTTTGTAGGGCACGAATCTCAGCCAACGACGTCATCGTGCCGCCGTTGGTCAAGGCGCTTTGCTACGTTACGGGTGCGCATAGATCGTCGAGTTCAGGTAAGCAAGTTGCCCATCCTGCTCGGCGTGCACCAGTTCCTGGTAAACCTGAGCGCGGGTCTTTGACGCCTCCGGCTGACCATATGGCGCCACCCACTGGCCACTGGCCGCGCCCGCCGACGTGACATTTGACGCGACCTGAGCCGCCTGACTGCTCACTTGCGTGCTATCCGCGGAACCGGCCGGAGCCGACTGTGCAAAGGCCGTTGCGGCCGACAGTGTTCCAGCGAGAACGATCGCCAATGTGATCCGTTTCATTTTCTCATCCTCAACATTTAGGTTAATTGGCCGGTCGCTGTGCGTTATGTCGCGCGAGAACCGGTTGAGGATCAGCATAACCAGCCACCTTTATCGAATGACTACCTGAACGGTGAAAATTAGTTTATTGAAGACATAGTGTGCGATCACGAATCACTGAACCCGGGCGGATCAGAACATTAAAGCAATTTCATTTAATCGATCGCTTTTTATCACCCGCAGCCAATCGTGTCCGAATACATTCCCGCCAGTCGCTCGCATCGACGCGCGAACTCGCGCCCGAAAGCGCGGCAGACATATCTATCCCTAGGAAAAACCACATGAATAAAGCATTGGCAACAGCCTGCGCGGCGCTAGCGGCGGCTTTCGCGACAGCCGCGCACGCTCAGAGCAATGTCACTCTCTACGGCACGCTCGACACGGGTATCGACTATGTCAGTAACCAGAAGACAGCCAACGGTCAGGGACATAGGAACTGGATGATGGTGAGCGGGAATCTCAACGGTGACCGCTGGGGGCTGCGTGGCACCGAAGACCTGGGCGGCGGCTTGCACACGGTGTTCGATGTGGAGAACGGATTCAACATTGCCAACGGCAAACTGGCTAATGGCGGAGACGTCTTCGGGCGGCAGGCGTGGGTGGGATTGTCGAGCAACACGTGGGGCACAGTGACCATGGGGCGCCAATACGACTTCCTCGTCGACTTTGTCGCGCCCTTGTCGGCAACCGGCTCCGGCTTCGGCGGAAATATCGCGGATCACCCATTCGATAACGACAACCTGGCTAACGACTTCCGCATGAACAATGCGGTCAAGTACCGCAGCCCGGATTACCACGGTTTCAAATTCGGCTGGGCTTACGCATTCAGCAATGCGGCTGGCGGCTTCAGCAACAATAACGCATTCAGCGGCGGCGCCGCATGGTCGCGCGGGCCGGTCGACCTGGCAGTCGGATATTTTCAGGGTAATCATCCAGGCGGCGTCGACGCGCCCACCAACACAGGTGGTGCGATCAGCAGCAGTGACGGCGACGCGATGCTGACGGGCGCGCGTCAACGCATCCTCGGCGCAGCGGGCCGTTACGCATTCGGGCCCGCCACCGTCGGCCTCGTAGTCACGCGCACGATCATGGACGACCCAGCTCAAGTCGCGCAAGGCGGTACGTACGTCGCTCTCGAGGGGAACCTCTTGACGTTCACCAACTACGAACTGAACGCGCGATATGCGCTTACGCCGGCCCTGAGCCTCGGCGGCTCTTATACGTTCACCGATGGGCATTTCAGCAGCGCGAGCGGCGTCGCATCGCCCAAATGGAATCAGGTGATGCTGCAAGCCGACTATGCCCTGTCGCACGTTACAGACGTCTATCTTGAAGGGGTCTATCAGCATGTGTCCGGCGCCAGCGGCATACCGGCGCTCGGCAACGCTTCTATCTTTACGCTGGCACCGTCGGCAGGCGATCAGCAGACCGTGGTCGCAATGGGCTTGCGCCACCGCTTCTAGACATCTGTCTTTAACTCGCGTTGTGAATGACGAGCAGGACGCATCGCCGCGAATCGCTGCACACCGCTGCGAGGCATCCTATTCTGCGAAACGTGACTGTTCACTTCGTCGTTGTGGACGTGGGCGTGTCGGCGGGTTCGTTGGCCCATCCACCTCCTAACGCGTCTATCAGTGCAGCGGAGGCGATCAACTCGCGAGTTTGCAAATCCAGCACCGAGGTTTGGGTTTCGAGTTCCATTGCCTGCGCAGTGACGACATCCAGATAGCTCACGACGCCATCGCGATAACGCGACATCGACAACTTAAGCGTACGCTGCGCAGCCGAAAGCGCGCGTCTTTCTTTCGCGGACTCGTTGCCCAGGTAATGCAACTGCGAAAGCTGATCTTCCACCTGTTGTACCGCCAGCAGCACCGTCGCCTTGTACTTTTCACCATTTTCTGCCAGCTTTGCCTGCGCCTGCCGCGTGACGGCCGCTCGCCGGCCGCCGTCGAACAGGGTCACCAGCAGGCTCGGACCGATCGACCACATCTCGTTAGGCGCTGCCAGCCACGGGGATAAAGTTGTGCTTTGATAACCGCCGTCAAGACCTAACGACACATCCGGGAAAAAAGCTGCTTTGGCGACGCCAATCTGCGCGTTCGCCTGGGCGACGTGGCGCTCGGCAGCCGCAATATCGGGCCGACGTTGCAGCAGCGCGAGAGGCACTCCAACTGGGATGGACGGCAAATACGTCGGGGCGACGGCGGGCGCTAGAAAGAATTTTGAAGCCGCTTCACCCGCAATAGTCGCGATCGCATGCTCGTACAAGGCCCTTCGTGCCGACACATCTTCAACTGACGCCCTTGCCGATTCAAGTTGGGTTTGGGCACGAGACACATCGAGATCGGATGCGATACCTCCACCGTGCCGGCTTTCAGTCAACTGCAATGCATGCTCATATGTGCGAACGGTATCCGCCAGCAATTCCTGCTGTTGATCGAGACCACGCAGATGGAAATACGCCTCAGCAAGCTTTGCCTGCAAACTCAACCGCAATGACTCGATGTCGTACTGGCTCGCCTGCTCGGCCGCCTTGCCCGCGGCAACCTCATTGCGCACCTTTCCCCATAGATCGAGGTCATAGTTGAGGCCGGCATCGACAGTCGCCGAATTGTAGAGCGCTGGTTGAGTAGCGCCCCTCAATGGCCGGTTGTCGGACTGACGCGAGCGTGAGAACTGCGCATAAGCGCCGATGGTGGGAAAGTGGCCAGCGCGAGCCTGGTCCAGATACGCTTGCGCCTGGTCATGCCGAGCCATCGCCGCGGC
The DNA here is from genome assembly GCF_014397785.1 of Paraburkholderia podalyriae. Lineage (GTDB taxonomy): Bacteria > Pseudomonadota > Gammaproteobacteria > Burkholderiales > Burkholderiaceae > Paraburkholderia > Paraburkholderia podalyriae. The sequence goes on along the minus strand of NZ_VZQQ01000065.1, from coordinate 15,001 downwards.
CAGGTCGGGGTTAGCGCTGGTCACCTTGCTTTCCAGTTCATCGAGGACAGGATCGCGATACACAGTCCACCACTCACCGCGCGGCATACGGTCGGCAGGCTGCGCGAGTTGCCATCCGCGGGCCTCCTTGAACGCGCTCGGCATGGCCGACGGCGGTACCTGATACGGCGGCGCGAACGAACACCCGCTCACGAGCGCTGCGGCAATCAGAACCGCGCATACGCGACGCCTAACCATGACTGCGCTCCGCGTCATTGTGCTGTGTCAGCGCGGTCGTCGCGGATGTCGAAGCAAGTCGCACCGGATCGCCGTTTGCCAGCGAATCAGGCGGGTTGTCGATCACCCGGTCGGTGGCAGTCAAACCCGATGCAATCACAATCTTGGTACCTAGGTCGGTCGCGACGCTCACCCGCTTCAGCATTGCGCGATTGCCCGGACCGACCACCGCCACTTGCAAACCGCTTTCCCGGAACATCAGCGCGCTAGCAGGAATTGTCATCGCATGGTTGTCCGTGGGCAGTTCAAAATGAACTTCGGTGTATTCGCCCGGAATCAGCACGCCGCTGGAATTGTCGACTGCCAATTGCACCAGCAGCGTCCCCGAAGAGGGCGTGATGGAGTCGTCCGTATCGACAAGCTTTGCGGAGAACTGCATGCCGGGGCGTTCAGGCACGGCCAGACTCGCGACCAGGCCGGGCCGGATCACGGCGGCTTCGTTCTGCGGCACGCTGACGTACACGCGCAGTTGCCGCGCGTCGGAGACGGTGAACAACTCCGGTCCGTTGCCGCCGCCCGCGCTGATCAACGCGCCGACATCGGTCTTTCGCGCGGTCACGACCCCATCGAAAGGTGCGGTGATCCGTTTGAACGATTCGAGGGCCTCCAGCCGCGCAACATTCGCCTGATTCGCAGCCACCATCGCCTGCTTTGCCGCAAGGTCACTCGTCTTTTCGTCTGTCTCCTGCTGCGATACGGAGTCCTGCTGCAGCATCTGGGTCCACCGGCGCGACGTGGATGCCGCGAGCGTTTCGTTCGCCTGTGAGGTGCGCAGATCGGCACTTGCCTGAGCGAGTTGCTGATCGAGATCGGGGGTATCGATTTCGCCCAGCAACTGCCCGGCCTTCACGTGCGCGCCAATGTCTGCATACCACGCATGCAGATAACCGGAAACGCGCGCATAGATCGGTGCCTTCACATAGGCCGACAATTGGCCAGGTAAGACTAGCACCTGCGCAGAACTATCATGCAACGGCGGGTTGGCGACAACCGTTGGAATCGCCTGCGCGGCCGACCATTTGGCCATCTGCTCCTTTGCATGCATGCGCGTTGCGATGCCGGCCGCTGCAACCGCTGCGGCAGCCAGCAGAGCGACAACTCCTGCGAGTTTGAGAGGCCGCAGCCGCCGCGGCGCTGCTATGTCGATGTCAGTTGACATGGATGACTCCAGGTTCGGAAGATGAATGGTCGTGTGACTCGCGTTGTGGTTCGCTCGGCTCAGCGTCTGGTGGGGCGTCGTCGCGCCGGTGCACCAGACTGAAAACGACGGGAACGAACAGCAAGGTGGCGCAGGTGGCGCAGATCAGGCCACCAATAACGGCTCGCCCGAGCGGTGCGTTCTGCTCGCCGCCGTCGCCGAGACCCAGCGCCATCGGAGCCATGCCGATGATCATCGAGAGTGCCGTCATCAACACAGGGCGAAACCGCGCGAAACCCGCTTCGAAGGCCGCTCGCAGTGCGTCGTGAGTCACCGCGAGCCGTTCGCGTGCGAAGCTGACGACCAGCACACTGTTCGCGGTTGCCACACCCATGCAGAGGATGGCGCCAGTGAGAGCAGGCACCGACAGCGGCGTGTGCGTCGCAAACAGCATCCACACGATGCCAGCCAGCGCCGCAGGCAAAGCCGAGACGATCACAAAGGCGTCGCCCCACGAGTGAAAGTTCACGACGATCAGCAGATAGATCAGCACGATTGCACCGACGAGGCCGAGCAACAGCCCAGTAAATGCGCTATTCATAGTCTGCACCTGACCGCGCAGTGTGACCGTCGAGCCTTTGGGCACATCTTTCGCTGTCGCACGCACGATGCCGTCGATGTCGCTCGCGACCGCACCCAGATCGCGGCCCTGCGGAGTGGCGTAAATATCAAACAGCGGCTCGATGTTGTAATGCGATACCACCGCGCTGCCGACGCCGCGCGCGATGCTCGCGACACCGCCCAATAATTGCGACCTGCCGCTCGCGTCCGTTATCGGCAGGTTCTCGAGACTGGACAGCGATGCCATCCAGTATTCGGGGGTTTGCGCGACGATCGGATACGAAACCCCATTGTTCGGATTGAGCCAGTAGGTGGCCGCCACCTGGCTCGTACCGGCGAGCGTTGCGACGACGGAGTCCGTCACATCCTCTTCGCTAATGCCGAGTCGTCCCGCGTGAGAGCGGTTCACCGCGATTGTGAATTGCGGGTAAGTGACCGCTTGCTGAATGCGGCTATCGGCAATGCCGGAGATCATCCGCACGCGCCGCAACAGTTCGTTCGCATACTGATGATTTCCTGCCTGATCCGGCCCAGCGACCTGAAGATCGATCGGTGCCGGTGCGCCGAAATTCAGAATCTGGCTAACGATGTCCGCCGGTAAGAAAGAGAAAGTCGTACCAGGAAACGCGTGCGGCAGCACTTCGCGCAGCTTTGTCACGTATTGAGCCGTTGGCGCGTGATTCTCACCCAGCGAGATCATGATGTCGCCGTCCTGTGAACCGATGGTGCCGCTATTGTCGTATGCCAGGTTGATACCGCTGACTGGCAAGCCGATATTGTCGACCACGCTCCTCAGTTGATCGGGCGGAATTACCTGGCGAATGGTGTTTTCAACGTGATCGAAAATGCTTGCCGTATTCTCGATGCGCGTCCCAACCGGTGCGCGTACATGCAGTGCGATTTCGCCCGCGTCGATGTCGGGAAAGAAATTCCGTCCGAGCCACGGTGCAAGCACGAACGACACGCATACGACGGCGAGTACGCCAACGACAAAGCGCTTTCGGTGCGTCAGCGCAAGCCCGAGAAGCACACGATACACACCGCGCACGCGCTCGAAGCGTCGCTCGAAGCCGCGCTGGAAGCGGATGAACGGATTACGCGACGTTGGACGTTCCGACATGCTGCCATGAGGATCGGTTATCGCAGCGAGTTCACCACTTGCATGTCCGCCCGATGCATGAGGCGCGAGCAGGTACTGCGCCATCATCGGCACAAACGTGCGCGACAGAATGAACGAAGCGATCATCGCAAACATCACGGCTTCCGCCATCGGCACGAAAAGAAACCGCGCAATGCCATCGAGCAACAGCATCGGAACGAACACAATGCATATGCACAACAATGAAACCAGTGCGGGCGTGACGATCTGCTGCGCGCCGTCCATGATCGCCCGCCGCACGTCTTTCCCCTGTTCAAGGTGCCAGTTGATGTTTTCGATGGTGACTGTGGCATCGTCGACAAGTATTCCGACCGCTAGCGCGAGTCCGCCTAGCGTCATCACATTCAGCGTCTCGCCCATCAGCGAAAGCGCCGCAACTGCCGCGAGCAAGGCTAGCGGAATCGACGCCGCGATGATAATCGTCGAGCGCCAACTGCCGAGGAAAAGCAGGATCATGGCGGACGTGAGGGCCGCCGCGATGACGCCTTCGCGCACCACGCCGCTCACCGCGCCCTTGATGAACTTTGACTGGTCGCCCATCGTAACGAGCTTCAATTGCGGGGGAAGCGAAGCTTCGACGAGCGGCAGTTTCGCCTTGACGCCAGAAATGATGTCGAGTGTCGAAGCAGAGCCGTTCTTGAGGATACTCATCAGAACCGCGCGGCGGCCGTCAACCCGGACAATATTGGTTTGCGGCGGATATCCGTCCCGTACATGCGCGACATCGCGAATGTAGATGGTCGCGTCGCCGTCCACCTTCACAGGTAGCGCATTCAACTCCTGCAGGTCCGCTGGACTATTGTTCAGCTTGACGTTGTACTGGAATGCACCAACCTTTTGCGTACCGGCAGGGATGATCTGGTTCTGCCGGGCAAGCGCCGCCGCGACGTCTTCCGCCGACAGCTTTCTCGCCTGCAACGCTTTTGGATCAAGGTCGATCTGCACCTCTCGCGTCTTTCCGCCGTATGGCGTCGGAATCGCGACGCCCGGCACACTCAGCAATTGCGGGCGAATCGCGTTTGTCGCGTAGTCAGCGAGTTGCTGTTCGTCGAGTGTGTCGCTTGTCAACGCTAACTGCAATACAGGAACAGTTGACGCGTTGTAATTGAGAATTTGCGGCGGAGTCGTGCCGGGCGGCATCTGCTTAAGCACGGTCTGCGAGATCGATGCGACCTGAGCCGTCGCGGTCCGGATGTCGACCGTTGGCTGGAAAAATATCTTGACGATGCCGTAACCCGTGAACGACTGGGATTCAATATGAGCGACATCGTTAACTGTCGTGCCGAGCGTGCGTTCGTAATAGGTAACGATTCTGCCCGCCATGTCGTCAGGCTGTAGTCCCGTATAGCTCCATACGACGCTAATCACCGGAATGCGTATGTCGGGAAAAATGTCCGTCGGCGTGCGCAATGCCGATAGAGGGCCCAAGAGTAGAATGAGCATCGCGAGCACGATGAACGTATAGGGCCGCGTCAACGCCAGCCTGACCAGTTTCAACATCGGGACAGCTCCATTCAGGAAAGCGCATTGTCATCGCGCGCAGGCATCGGTATGTGGTTGATGCATGGCACGCATGTTTATGAGGGGATTCTGAACGTAGGGCGCTAACAGGGTTCTACCTCGAACATTAAGGAACTTTTAGTTAGCGAGACTCGTATGGACGAGAGCTCGAGGCTGCACCGGAGAGGTCGGGGACGCTTGTACGCATTGCTGCCCGCGGCGGGGCTTTGCGACTTCCTCTCGCGGAAACCGCTCCACGTACAGCGCATCAGCCTGGTGGCATCGCGAACGGCAGACAGGCGGCGTTTGAAGCGTGATGCGGCTCAGCGATCACCTGAATTGCCGTGAAGAACTAGACACCTCTCACGCAGCCGGCTGGACGCGCAGTTGTCAGGTGCAGTGCGGAGCTTGCCGCAAGGCCTCATTGAAAGACGGTAGCTTGAAGTTCAAGCGACCGCCTTAAGCGATGATGTGCGATCCATTGCGCGGTAGTGGTCCACCGCAAAGTCTACGAAGCTTCGCACCCTCCTCGACAACAGGCCCGGCGACGAATACAACGCGCAAAGATTTCTCGCGCCGCTGCCGACACTGAACTGTTCGAATAGCTCGACAAGCGCGCCGCGTTGCAATTCCGATTCAACGATCGAACGAGGTAGCAAGGCGATTCCCAAGTGGTGCATGCATGCGGACTTCAGCATCGCATAGCTGGACGACGCAATCCCGGCAGATGCGGTGACGCGTGAAACCCGGCTACGATCCACGAACTCCCAGTAGCGAGCACCGCTTCCTGACCGGTACAGCAGCGTGTGTCGGGTCAGATCCGCGGGGGCAACTGGCGTGGCGTGCCTGGACAGGTACTGAGGCGATGCGACGACGATCTGTGGGATGCGCAGAAGTGGCCGGCAAACGAGCGCTGAGCTGAATAGTCCAGGATCATCCGAGAAGCAGACGTCGAAGCCACCTTCGACCATGTCGATATGGACATCGAAAGTAGTTACCTCGAAAGACACGCCAGGATGCAACTCCCGGTAGGCGGCAACCAGGCGTACGAGTCCGCCGTCAGCGAAGGTTGCCACGCTTGCAACCCGGAGCGCCCCGCGCAACTCCCGGGTCGACTGTACGAGGGACGTTTCCATTTCATCCAACTGCTCGATAATCGCGCGACAGCCCTCGAGATAATCGCGACCTGCCTCGGTTAGCGACAGCGTGCGCGTGGTCCGGTTGATCAAGCGGGTATGCAGATGAGCTTCCAGCAAGCCAATGCTGCGCGTGACCGATGCCGCTGACACGCCAAGCTGCCTGGCCGCCAGATTGAAACTGCCGAGGCCGACCACACGGGTGAAGACGCGCATCGCCTGAAGCTGATTCATGATGCAATGTCCATGGTTGAACGATGCATGCATCATTGCTCGCTTCCCCTAAAGTGCCCGCTCCACGTTGATGAAGCCTTTTTTAGTTTTGCTTCGCGCCTACACCAACGCTAAAAAAAGTAAGTCAAGCGGGGGGTAGCCAAATACAACGGCTTGCGCCCCTTCAACACGTCTGTCTGCCGGCACTTTCCATGCCGAGAACGACTCACGCGCCTTGTTCAACTTTCCTGAATGCTCGATTTCATTTCCTTGTGAACGGTGGCAATTCTCGCTGCCTAGACTTGCTTCGCCTTTCGAGTCGAGCGACCGAAATTGCGTAGGCAGTCTCGAGTCGATCGTCTGCGGCTCCTGGCAACATCATGCGGACAATCCTTAAATAGCGAGTCAAAATGAAAAAGACGAACTTGACGTGGGCAGCAGTCGCCTCCTTGACGCTGGTCACCGGCGTCGCGCACGCACAATCGAGCGTGACGCTCTATGGGCTTCTCGATGAGGGCCTCAACTTCACGAGCAACGCAAAAGGACACGCCACGTATCAAATGAAAAGCGGTGACACGTACGGGAGCCGTTGGGGCTTGCGAGGCGAGGAAGATCTCGGTGGCGGTCTGAAAACGATATTCAAGCTGGAAAGCGGCTTCGATACGAACAGTGGACAGGCAGGCCAGAGCGGGCGTCTGTTCGGCCGGCAGGCGTACGTCGGATTGTCGTCCGATCAGTACGGCACCATCACGTTCGGCCGTCAGTACGATACGAGCGTCGACGAGCTTGGCTTCGGCGGCCTCACCGCGGCCGGAAATTATGGTGGCGATGTGAACGCGCATCCGTTCGACAACGACAACGCGGACTGGGATTTCCGCGTCAACAACGTTGTCAAGTATGTGAGCCCGACATACCGCGGCCTGACTGGCGAAGCGATGTACGGTTTTAGCAACCAGGCGGGCGGGTTCGCGAATAACCGCACCTGGGGCGCGACGTTGAACTACCAGAACGGTGGCTTAACGGCGGCGGCTTCCTATCTTAAGCTCGACAACCCCGGTGCAAACGCCAGCGGCGCCGTTTCCGGCGACACGCTGTTTGCCGCCTCATCGCAGCAGGACATCGGCGTGGCCGCGACTTACCGCTTTGCGCATTCGCTGGCCGGACTCGCCTATTCGCACGTCGACGTGTACGACCCGACTTCCAACTCGTATTTCACGTCCCAGAGCGGGCCCTCCGGCGGGACATGGAATTCCTGGAAATTCGACAACTTCGAAGCAAACGAGCAGTACTTCTTCCGACCGGACCTGTGGCTCGGAGCGGCTTACACGTTTACGATCGCGCACCTTCACTCCACCAGCGGTTCCTTTACTCCCAAGTGGCATCAGGTCGGTCTCACGCTTGACTACGACCTGAGCAAGAGCACGTCGGTCTATGTACAAGGTGCCTACCAACACGTCGTCAGCGCGCACACCGGCACTGACTTCGACTATGCTCAAATCCCCGCCGCGGCCGGCATGTCTAGCAGCCAGAACCAGATGGTCTATCGCGTCGCGATGATCCATCGCTTCTGACGTGGCGAGCTATCGCACGCACTACGAACGATGACGTTTGAGCCCAGCGCTCCACAGAGTGCTGGGCGAGATAACGTTCAGTCATTCCCTGCCGCGAAATGGGATTAGCCGCCTGGTGGTGGCCGCAAACGACGCGGCGGTGCGGCGGTGCGGCGGGTATCGCGCCAATGCTGACCCGACCGCGAGCGAGCCCATGAAGCTGCATCACGGCATGCCGCGCTTTCGAACATGGCGACTCGCCAGCCCGGGCCAAGTCGACTCGCCTCATACGGCGAATGAACAGCAGCCCGCCTGGCTCCCCTGCAACTCGACCGGCACCTCGGCATCAACCGGATATCGATGCCCCAGCCTGCCACCGCATTCAACCTCGCCGCTGTGCCAAGGCCGCTTGCCAACCGGTGCGCGCTTCGACCCATTCCGCCAGCATCAGCAAATCCAGGTCGCCGTGAGCGGCACCCACCAGTTGTGCGCCAAGCGGCAAGCCGGCCGGCCCGAACCCCACGGGAACGGTCACGGCCGGCACACCGAGGAAGGTCCACGGCGCGCAGAACGATGCGTCGCCCGTGTAGTCGAGGCCGCGCGGCGGCTCGCCGGTGGCCGGCGCGACCAGTAGCGCATCGAGCGCCATCGTGCGCGTCAGCCAGTCGTGAAAGCGATGCGCCATCGGCATCTGCGCCGCCTTGATGCTGGCGTATGCGGTGGCGGGCAGCTTGCGCCCGTCATCGACGAGACCGCGCATTGCCGGGCTCACGAGCTCGGGCGTGCAATCGACGAGATCGCCATGCGTGATGGCCGCTTCCACGGACATCAGTTTCAACGCATGCGCGGGCGTTTCGAAAATCTCGGCCGGCAGATCGACCGGGACGATCTCCGCGCCGTCTCGCGCGAGCTGGGCCGCGAGCCTGTCCAGCGCGGCCTGCTGCGCCGGCTCGATTTCGCCGCCGGCCTGTCTCGACAGCACGCCGACGCGCCGCGTCCGAGTGCCGGGCGCCATCGCGGCGGAGTGCGGAACGCACGAGACGTGTGGATCGGCTGCATCGGCGCCGGCAACTAGCGCCAGTGTGTAGGCCACATCCGCGACGCGCGTCGCGAAGATGCCGACGTGATCGAGCGACCACGCCAGCGGCAACACGCCCGTGCGCGCGATCGCGCCGTAAGACGGCTTGAACCCGACGATGCCGCAATACGCCGCAGGCCGGATCACCGAGCCCTGGGTCTGCGTGCCGAGTGCGAGCGGCACGATGCCCGCCGCCACCGCCGCCGCAGAGCCACTTGACGAACCACCCGGCGTGAACCCGCCATTCCACGGGTTGACGGTCGCACCCGGCTGACGCCAGGCGAATTCGGTGGTCACGGTCTTGCCGATAATCGACGCTCCCGCCGCACGCAGACGCGCCACCACCCACGCATCCCGCTCAGGGCGTCGGCCTTTGTAGGCGGGTGAGTTGAATTCGGTCGGCATGTCGGCGGTATCCAGAACATCCTTCACCGCGACAGGCACGCCCGCCAACGGGGCCGTCGCATCAGCGGCATTGATCGGCGCAGCCTCCGGCAAATAGCAGAACGCATGCAATGACGCCTGCGATTCGCACGCCGCGTCATAGGCGCGCGCGACGTATTGCTCGACGCCGGCGTCGCCCGACGCAATCTCGGCGCGAATCCGGGCAATAGTGGGAATCGGGGGGATGGAAGAAGCAGCGAACGTGGTCATGGAAGCGTCGGCAAACGGTGTCATTTGGCGGCAAGCGCCGGCTGGATGTAACTCTGAACGATGAATCCATCGTAGTTGGGTTGCTGCTTCAGGTTGCCGAGCGCGATCTGCGTGTCCATCGCGACGGTCAGCGCTTTCGGCGTGATGCCGACGTTTCTCGGATACACGCCTTCGTCCAGCATGCGCTTGACGGCTGCATCGACCACCACGGGATCGAGCGTGGGGAATTCCTTGCGAGCGATCGCCGCGGTTTCCGCAGGATGGCCCTGCATGTAAACCAGCGCGTTCTGCAGCCCCTTCACGAACCGCGCGGCCGCATCGGGGTCGACGCTGCGTTTGGCGGAGATCGACGAGAATGCGTACTCGCCATAGAGCTTCGGGAAGCCGAGCACGACTTTCATGCCCTTCGCGACGGCCTGATCGAGACCCGGCTCATACATCACCGCGATCTTCGACTGACCGGCGACCAGCGGTCCAATTTCCGAGCCGAGCGGCACCTGAACCAGCTTGACGTCGCTCTGCGACATGCCGTTCTCCTTCAGCAGCTTGAAGAACAGCGACGTGCTCGTAGTCGGCATCTGTCCCGCCACGACAACCTGACCCTTCACATCCTTGATGCTGCTGAACTTCACGTCCGGCGCAACCGCGATCCACACCGCTGCACCGTTCACGACATTGGCGATCACGTCGACGTCCGCGCCCTTCTCGGCGGCCACGGCCGTCCACTCCGGCCCGTGCAGCGAGAAATCGGCGCTGCCCGACAGCACGGCGGAGAGCGCCGCGCTCGGGCTGCCCGCCGTCTGCTTGCTGACGTCGAGTCCTTGCTTCTCGAAGAAGCCACCGTCGATCGCCACATAGAGCGGCAAATACAGCATTGACTGGAACGCCTGTGAGATTGTCACTTTCTTGCCGGCTGCAAGCGCCGGTGTCGAAACGGCTGCAACGCCAAGTATTAACGCGGTGCTCAGCGCGGTCAGCGCCTTTGTTGCGGTTAGTGCCATCGTCTGTCCTAAGATGAAATGGTTGGACTGCCGGAAACGTTAGACCTTGAGCGTCGTGGTATTCGACGCCTGCCGCCACGGCAGCAGCTTGCGCTCGAGCAGGTCGATCAAAAAGTACAGAACGAAGCCGATCGCCATCAGTACGAACAGGCCCGCCCACACGGTGTTGAGGTCATACAGGCTCGATGCTGTGAAGATCATGTGCCCGAGGCCCTTCTCCGACGAGATGAATTCGCCCACTACCGCGCCGACCAGACCGAAGCCGACGTTGATGCGAAAGGTGGAGATCACATAAGGCAGGGTGAATGGCACCACCACTTTCATGAAGACATCGTTCTTGTTCGCACCGAGCGTGACAAGCAGCGCCTGCAAATCAGGATCGGCGTCTTTGGCCGCTTCATACGCGGCGATCAGCGCGACGATCGCTGTCAGCGAAATGGCCAGCGCGACCTTCGAGATCAGCCCCGTGCCGAACCATAGAATGACGATCGGTGCGAAGGCGATCTTCGGCACACTGTTGATCGCGACGATGAATGGCTCGGTCAGCCGCGCGACGAACGGCGAATACCACAGCGCGAGCCCGCACACTGATCCGACCGCGGTGCCGAACACAAAACCGAGAATGGCTTCGAAAAGCGTATAACCGGTGTCGATAAAAAGCTGCTGCGATTGCATGTCGCGCACGAGCGCCGCAAGAATTTTCGACGGCGAGCCGACGAGGAAATTCGATACCCAGCCAAGGCGCGCCGCACCCTCCCAGATGGCGAAGAACGCAATCACGGCCGCCAGTTGCAACAGCGAACGGCCCAAGCCGCTGTCGAGTGCGTACCGCCCGCGAGCCTTCGGCACACGCCGTGCCGGTGCGGATTTATCGATGGAAACAGACTGCGTCATGCTGCCTTTACCTCCGTCTGAATATCTAGCTCGCCGCACAATGCATGAAAATAACCCGCGAAGTTGGGGTCGCTGCGCGCACCGATCGGCGAGCGCGCGGCGATGTCGATGTCATAGATCTTCTTCACTTGCGAAGGACGGCCGCCGAGCACTACCACGCGCCTGGACAACGCGACCGCTTCGTCGATGTCGTGCGTGACGAGAACCACTGTCTTGTGGAACGTGTCGACAGCTTCCATCAACACGCCTTCCAGATACAGACGCGTTTGGTAGTCCAGCGCCGAGAACGGCTCGTCCAGCAGGATGATGTCGGGATCGTTGATCAGCGTGCGGATGAGCGCGACGCGCTGACGCATGCCGCCCGACAGCATGCGGGGATAAGCATGTTCGAAGCCCGCGAGACCATACGTATTGAGGTATTCCATCGCCATGTCGTGCGCCTCAGCGGCCGGCATATTCGACAGTTCCGGCCCGATCAGCACGTTTTGCAGCACGGTACGCCACGGCAGCAGCAGGTCGCGCTGCATCATGTAGCCGACCTTGCCGCGTAAGCCGTCGACGCTCTGCCCGCGATAAATAATATCGCCGCTATCCGCCTCGAGCAGACCGGCGATCACGTTGAACACGGTGGTTTTCCCGCAGCCCGAAGGCCCGATGATGCTGACGAAATCGCGTTCGTGAATATCGAAGGTCAGACCGCCGAGGACGTCGACCGAACCGAGCTTGTTCGAAAACGATTTACGGATATTGCGTAACGCAAGCTGAACTGACATGTTTGTTCCTCGACGACGGTTCGGTGTGCATTGCGGCAGACGGCGGGCGGAGTCAAACGCCCCGCTGCGCGGCGAGAAAGCGGCGGCGCATCGGCTTGAGCACGGCAATGGCCAGCAGTGCGGTGACGATGTCGAGCGTGATCGCGGTGGAGAACACCGGCTCCCAGCTGCCCGCGTGCTGATGCAGCAATGCCGCGAGCGGGCCGCCAATTGAAGCTCACCGCGACGCCGTCGCTGTCGGTCACGCCCAGCCACACCGTATCGCCCGGCCCACGACCGGCGCCCCACGGCGCGGCCTGCGTCAGCGACACTTGCGCGGCCATTGCGTCGAGTCCGGCCGGCTGCAAGAGCTCACGCGGATCGACGCGCATGTGATCCGGATCGGTAATCTCGGCATCGCGCACGGCGAACCCGAGCTTGGTCGCTTCGACGCACGCATGCACGAACTCGGAACCAAGCGGGTCCATGTCCTTCGTCAGCACGCGATCAAGGATGCCCAGAATCAATAGCGACACGAGCCCCTGGGTCGGCGGCGGCATGTTGTAGATGGTTCCCAGCGAGTGCTTGAGCGCGAGCGGCGTTCGCAGGCGCGCCTCGTGCCGCTCGAGATCCGCGAGACTCAGCAGCGAGCCGGCCGACTGTAGATCGCTCGCGATGCTGCGCGCGAGGTCGCCGCGATAGAAGTCGTCGAAGCCCGCGTCGGCCAATTGTTCGAACGTGGCCGCAAGACGCGGGGCAACGAAGCGCTCGCCGGTAGCGGGCGCGCGACCACCGTGTAGAAAGGTCTCGTTGAAACCCACGATCGGGCGCAATTCGGAAAGGCGGCTTTCGACACACTGCGACTGGCTGCGCGTAACCGGCACGCCCTGCTTCGCGTAATGAATCGCGTCTTCGAGCAGGCGTTTCACCGGCAGCCTGCCGCCGAGCGTCTCAGCGGACCAGCGATGCGCGCGCTGCCAGCCCGACACCGTGCCGGCCACCGTATTGGCTGCGAGCGGGCCGCGCACGGGAATCGCGGACAGTCCGCGCGAACGATATTCGTCGATGGTCGCGGCCAGCGCCGCCACGCCGCACGCTTCGATGCCGACCGGCTCAGCGCCGGGACGCGAGATCAACCAGAAGCCATCTCCGCCGATGCTGTTCATGTGCGGATAGACGACCGCGATCGTCGCGGCCGCGGCAATCATCGCTTCGACGGCGTTGCCGCCGTCACGCAAAATCGCCAGAGCGCTTTGCGCGGCGAGCGCGTGAGGCGCGACCGCCATGCCGCGGGTTCCGCGGCTCGGGTTCAGGAATTCGGACGGCATTGAAGGCACGGGGGTTTGCTTGTATACATAGTCAGTGCATATGCGAGAACCATGCCAACGGGTAGAGTCCCGGTAAAGGTCGAGTGCAGAAGGCGCTTGAGAAATCGAGGCGCTCCAACGCGTGTTGCTAGATGGTGCCGCGCAACCTCGGTGGTGCATACGGAGCGCTGTGAGGCTCCAATGCGGTGCGGGCGCGTTGCAGGCGCTCAGTCGTGAGCGTGCGCACCTCCGCCCGGCTTCCTTCTATGTGCGACCCCAGTAATGCGACTGCACGGTCCGCCGCAAGATCGCGGATGGCCGAGAGAATCGCAATGTGCTCGTCGTAAGTGTCGTCGATGCAGTCGCCACAAACGAGATCGAGCCGCCGCACCACGCGGATGCGGTCGGTCACGCGCTGCATGGCCGCGCTCAGCTCGGCGTTGCCAGCGGCGAGGACCAGCGCCTCATGAAAGGCTTCGTCGAGCGACACCATCTCTCGGCCGTCGCGAACCCGCTGCGTGTGAGGAACGTCCCAAATACGGTCGAGCCGGTCGAGCATCTGCAAGGCGGTCGCGGACAAGGTGCCGTCGACCCCAAAGAGCCGGCTGACCGAAAACGTCTCGATCAGCTTGCGCATTTCGTACAGATCTTCGAAGCGCTTGAAGTCGATCGGCACGACTTTCCAGCCGCCTCGCACATAGCCGCGCATCAAACCGTCGCTTTGAAGGCGTTGCAGCGCCTCGCGCGCCGGCGTCCGCGAAACGCCGAAGCGGTCGGCGATACTGCCTTCGGTCATGCGATCGCCGGGCAGCAGGCGCATGTCGAAGATATCGTCGCGCACGCTGAAGTAAACATGGTCAGCGCGCGATGAGGGGGAGTGGGTTATGTCTTTCACGCACGGGCCTGGAATTAACGGACTTTTCGGCAGTGACTATCGGTCAACTTCAAAACATTAGTCAACACAAATCTAGCTTGCCGGAGTCAGTCACAAGCCTGCCTATGCGTGGGCCCACCCCCTGTCTCTTCTTCTTTCCTGTGCCGGATATACGCGAGCGGCATATGTGCCGGTTGGGCCGTTGCTAATGGCTCAGCCAAGCGGAATGGGGGGCATCGACGCCCTGATTGAGAGGCGGAGCGAGTCACACATCCCGCTATAGGCTTTTCGCGCTGTCGCCGCCCGTCACTTCGATTTCGGAGCCGGTGACCATCGCGGCGGCATCCGAGGCAAGATATACCGCCGCAGGCGAGATGTCTTCCGGCTGCACCCACCCGACTCCAAGCGGCATCGTTGCCGCGCGGCGGTCCCACGCCTCCTGCGGCGTCAGGAAACCGTTCGGTTTGTGGTAGCCGGTCTCACAGACGCTTTCGGTCAGTCGCTTTTCGTACAGCGTCAAAGCGGTGGCGACGAGCCCCGGTACCACGGCGTTGACTGTAATGTTGTAGCGACCGAGTTCGAGGGCCGCCGACTTCATCAGCCCAAAGATGCCCCACTTGGACGCCGCATAACTTGCTGCGTCTTTCGTACCGTGCCGTCCCTGCATTGAAGAAACCACGATGATGCGGCCATAGTTGCGCTTGACCATCATGGGTGCGAATAGAGGTGGCGCCGTTGGTTCGGACAGTCAGATCGAGTTTATAAGTGGAAGCGCCGGGGTCATCAAGCTGCCAATTTGATCGCTGGCAGCGTCGCGAAGTATGCCTCATCCGGCGTCTGATCGGACA
>NZ_VZQQ01000064.1 GCF_014397785.1 Paraburkholderia podalyriae | reverse complement strand
CGAACGCAATTCCGCCGCCAACGATCGCGGCCACGGATTGCGTCTTGAGCTTGAAACCGTCGGCGCCCAGCGAGAGGTCGACCCCGCTCGCATTCCAGAAGCGGGTATCCGCCGTGACAAACCGGTCATACGGTGCATCGACGAAGATCTGTACGCTGACGCCGTGGCCATCGGCGTCGAGCCTATACGACGCGACGCGGCCGACCTGAATGCGCCGGTAGTAAACGGGCGAGCCGATGTCGAGCGAACCGAGGTCGTCCGCATGAATCGTGAAACTCGTTCCCGGCGTCCCACTGATGACGGCGGGAGGCGTCTCCAGCCCCGTGAACGCTGTGCGCGCGACCTCCGAAGTGCCGGTGTCCACGCCGATATAGGCGCCGGACAGCAGCGTGTCCATACCCGAGACACCGGTCATACCCAAACGAGGCCGGACGACCCAGAAGCGGCTGTCCGCGCGCGCCAGGCTCCGCGCGCTCCTGGCAAGCGAAACCGAGGCGACCACGTGTGAGCCATCGTCGCTGAGCGCGACCGTAGATACGGTTCCGACCGTCACGTCCTTGTATTTGACAGGGGTCTTGCCGGCCTCCAGCCCCGCAGCGGTCCTGAACGAGATGGCGATTTCCTGGCCCGCCGAGAGCCACGCGTGGATCACCATCGACAGCCCGATCAGCGCGGCGATGAGAGGTACGAGCCAGACCAGCGATAGCCGCCATCGGCTACGGGTGACGACAGGATCTCGGGGCTCGGGTAGCGGCTTGTTTGATACAGGATTCATGTTTCCTCAGCGTCCCAGATGAGTCGGGGATCGAAGTTCATGGCGCAGAGCATGGTGAGGATCACCACAAGGCCGAAAAAGAGAATGCCGATGCGCGGCTCGCTGTCGGACAGCGCATGGAAGCTGACCAACGCACAGACTATTGCCACCACCATCACGTCGAGCATCGACCAGTAGCCGACCGCTTCGACGAGCCGGTACAAACGGGCACGCTCGTTCATTGCCCGGCGACTGCGACGTTGCGTGGTCGCGAGCAGCATGCTGAGGATCAGGAACTTGGCGCACGGCACGACTACGCTTGCAATAAAGATCACCGACGCAATGCCCCGGGACCCTGCTTTCCAGAACTCCACGACGCCGTAGAGAATCGTGCTGTCGCTGCCGTGTCCCAGAAGGCTCGTGTGCATGACCGGCAGCACGTTGGCGGGGATGTAGAAAATCAGGGAAGCGATCAGGAACGCCCACGACCGTGCGATGCTGTCCGGGCGCCGTCGATGCAGGGCTCGTCCGCAGCGCGGGCATTGGGCGTGTCCGTCCACGCGCGGCATATGTGCGCAAACCAGTCCGCATCCATGGCAGGCAATCAGGCCTAGCTGTCCCGCGCGAGGAGGTGGCTTCATGCTGTCTCCGCGTCGGTCCATTCCCACAGCAAGTGGACATCGCGATTGGCGATCATTGGGATCAGCACCATCAGCGTTGCCGTGGCCCAGATGCCGGGACCAGCTGCCACCTGCACGAAGCTGGAAAGTTTGATGACGGCTACGAGCATGCCAAGTACGCCAACCTCGACGATGCTCCACGGGCGCAGCATCGCAAGCAGCCTCATGCTCCACGCGAAACCCGGCGCTCGGCGTGCGGCGCGGGCAAATGCCAGTACCCAGCCGAGCAGCGCGATCTGCAGAAACGGCACCACGACGATCATCGCCGCAGTGGCGAGCGCAATCGGTGCGACCGCGCCGTGCGCCAGCGCTGCCGCGGACTGCCAGAGCGTCGTCTCGCTGTGCAGCCCCTGCAAGGAGATCCGGATCACCGGGCAGACGTTGGCGATCACGAAGACGATGGCTGCGGCGACGGTTAGCGCGAGCCACCGATCGACATCGAGCTGGCTCGCGCGATACAGGACGGCCGAACATTGCGCGCAGCGCGCCACCTCGCGCGTGGCCAGCGCGCGGCGGCGGTACACGCTGTCACAATGCTCGCAGACGACGAGAGTAGGGAACGTTTGCATGAGCATCTGGCAATCAGGACGGCCTGTCACTGCCGGCGGCCACCGTCTTCCGCTGCTGCGCGTGGCTCACCTGAGCCGCGCGCGCGTCGAAGTACGACGTCACATAGTCGATGAACGCCCGGACCTTCGCCGTCATCAGGCTCCGGTCCCGATATGCGAGCCTCAGCTCAGCCTGCGCGCTCACGACCTCGAAGTCGGGCAGCAGCTGTACCAGCCGGCCATCGTCCAGCTCCTTGCCGACCATCGTAAGAGGCAACGCGCCGAGACCAGCACCGCTCACCACCAGTTCCTTGTTCAACGCGGCGTTGTTGGTCGACACGTCGTGTTCCAGTGGCACGGCAAACTGTTCGCCACCGCGCTGGAATCGCAGTTGTGGTTCGCTGATCGACGCAAGTATTGTGACGAAGCGGAATGCGGCGAGATCGTTGGGCCTTTGCGGTAGCTGGCGCCCCTGGAGGTAGCTGGGCGAGCCCACCACGGCGAGGGGCAGGCGGCACAACGCACGGGTGATCGTGAGCTCGCTCGTCAGCATGAACGGCAGCACGATGCCGAGATCAAAGGCTTCCTTGATCAGATCGACTGGCCGTTCCGCCAGCGTCAATTCGAGCTGCACGGCTGGGTACCGGGCACGGAACCCGGCGATCAGCGGTGGCAACTCTAGCACCGCCGCGGTGGTGTGGGCGACGAGCCGCAGTACCCCGGCAGGCTCCCGTGCGCGCTGCCCGGTACCGGCTTCGAGCAGGTCCAGTTCAGCAACCACGCGCGAGCAGCCGGCGTGAAACTCGTCCCCGGCTTCAGTGAGTGCGAGGTGTCGGGTCGTGCGCTGAAAAAGACGTACACCGAGCCTGGTTTCGAGCCCCGTTATCGCGCGCGAGACGATTGACGTCGAGACGCCGAGCTTATTCGCGGCGTGCGTGAAGCTCTGCATTTCGACGACGGTGCAAAAAGTCCGCAGCGTTTCGAGGTGGTCCATAATGAATGTCTGCTCAAGTTCGACTGACACGTCGGCGATCGACCGGAAGGGTCGATTTTTTTGGAATGGGGCCGAACTAACCCATTTTCCCGCCGAGTCGCGGGCTTTTTCGCCCCCCAGGCGCCCCGTGGGCGCGCAGCAGGCGCATCTTCCCCGCTTACGTCAGCATCGCTCGCCTCGCCAGACAAAGATTGGTCAACCCGATCAAGATGAACACCTGGGCCGCGTTCTTCCCCAAGCCCTTGTAGCGCACCTTGGTGTAGCCGGATTGCCGCTTGATCACCCGAAACACGTGCTTCCGGTTGAACCGCTTGTTCGCCTCAGTCAGCTTGTGCTGCGCGCTCGACTTCAGTGCCACGCCCCAGAACACGCCCGCTTGGGGTGCCGCGCTCTTGATCAGCAATTTCATAAGGGCTCGCAATCCAAAGTAAGTCAGGTTCGTGCGAATAACTGGCGCTTTGCTCTGAACAGCCGTGACTTTTCGATAGCTTGCAAGACCGGGCGTGGCGCATCGGACGCAAAAACGGAGACGGTTACTGCACGGGGCTCTCCGGAAGACGACCGCCAGATTTCTCACGATAAGGACCAATACCCCTTCTTGCGCCATAAACGAAGGTACTAACGGCGGGCCCCTGCTCACGACAGAAACGTCGAACGCCGAGTCCGCTTACCGTCCATGCCCCGGCCATCTCGCGCCAGAATGCCCCGCCCTGCCGGGTATCGCCCTGCGCGGCATGAGCGAGAAAAACATCCTTGTGTTGATGGACGGTGAGCGCTCCGCGCCGGATGCCTTCGCATCGGGCGGTAGCATTTCGTAAGCGGCCGCTTCACCGCCGAGGTCGAGCAGAGGCTAAACCATCTCCGCCGTTTGCACCCTTGACTCGGTCGTCTCCTTTGCATGTCGAGCAGCGAACGTGAGATAAACCGCTGGCAACACGAACAGCGTGAACAACGTACCTATCGCCAACCCGCTGCCAATCACCAGCCCCATGTTGAAACGCGACGCCGCGCCCGCACCTGAGGACAGGATCAATGGCACGACGCCGAGCACCATCGCCGCGGTAGTCATCAGGATCGGCCGCAAGCGGATCCCCGCCGCATGGACGATGGCTTCGAGTTTCGACATGCCCTCGTGCTGCGCCGCATTCGCGACTTCCACAATCAGAATGCCGTGCTTGCTGATCAGCCCCATCAGTGTCACCAGCCCGACCTCCGTGTAGATATTCAGCGACGCCCCTCCCAGCCCAAGGCTGATGAACACGAGCGCACCCGCTACCGACATCGGGATCGAAACAAGGATCACCAACGGGTCGCGGAAGCTCTCGAACAACGCCGCGAGACTCAGGTAGATGATGATCAGCGCCAGAACAAAGGTGCCCACAAAGCCGCTCGATTCCTGCACGAGTTGACGCAAAGGGCCGGCATAGTCGATCGACACGTCCGCCGGCAGCGTACGCGCCGCAAGCGCCTGCAGCGACCTGAGCGCGGCGTCCTGCGAAACGCCGAGCGCGGGCACGCCGGAGATCGTCGCCGAGTTCACCTGCTGGAAATGATTGATGGTTTCAGGCACGGTTTCGGTCCGCACATGGGCGATCGACGATAACGGCACGGGCACGTTATTCACAGTCGCGATCTGGTAATTCATGACCTGGTCGAGCGTCAGGCGCGAGCGCTGCTGCACCTGGGCAATTACCTGGTACGAGCGCGAATCGAGACTGAAGTAATTCGTATAACCGCCCCCCAACAGACCGCCCAGCGCCGTGCCGACCTGCTGCATCGTCAAGCCGAGTTGTGAGGCCTTGTCGCGGTCGATATCGAACACTTTCTGCGGCTGGTCGACCTTGAGGTCGCTATCGATAAATAGGAACATCCCACTGGCGGCTGCGTCCGAAAGGAATTTCTGAGCCTCTACATTCAGCCTATCCAGCGGCTGCGTCGACTTGAGCACGAACTGGATCGGCAAGCCTTGCGAACCGGGCAGCGGAGGGGGCTGAAACGCGACGACCTTCTGACCTGCCACCTTGTTGAACTGGTTCTGCAGATCGCGCTGGATATCGGTCGCAGTGCGATGACGCTGATCCCACGGCTTGAACGTCACACCGGCAATCGACTGCGACGGGCTCTCAACCTGGAACGTCTGCGCGGCCTCGGGGACCTTGGCCATGATGTCGGCGACCTGACGGCCGAACGCCTCCTTTTGCTGCAGCGTCGCGTCCGGCGCGGAAGTCGGCTGCAGAATGACGACCCCTTGATCCTCTTGCGGTGCAAGTTCGCTGTCGGCACTGGTGTACAGGAAATAGATGCTGGAAATTACCAGCCCGGTAAACAATAGCGTCACCGGGACCGTCCGCAAACTGTTGCGCAGCAGCCGTTCATAGCCACGCCGCAGTGAACCGAAAACATGATCGATCGTCTCGACAATGCGCGTGACAAAACGGCCGCCCTGATCGTGCGGCTTCAAGAACTGGCCGCACATCATAGGCGACAGCGTCAGAGAAATGACCGCGGACATGGTCACCGCGCCAACCAGCGTGAACGCGAACTCGGTGAATAATGCGCCGGTCAGTCCACCCTGAAAACCGATCGGCACATAGACGGCGATCAGGACGATGGTCATCGCGATGATAGGGCTGGCGAGGTCGCGCGCGGCCTTGATCGCGGCATCGCGTGGCCGCATGCCCCCTTCGAGATGAAGGCTCACGCTCTCAACCACAATGATCGCGTCATCGACCACCAGCCCGATCGCCAGTACTAGCGCGAGCAAGGTCAGCAGGTTGATCGAGAACCCTAGCGCGAGCATCACGCCGAAGGTGCCCACCAGTGACAACGGAATCGCGATGACCGGAATCAGCACGGAGCGCGGCGCGCCGAGGAAGGCAAACACCACCAGCGTGACGATCACCACCGTCTCGATCAACGCGTTCTCGACCTCATGAATCGAACTGTCAACGAATACCGTGGAGTCGTAGATGACCGAGCCGTGCAACCCCGCCGGCAGTGCCTTCTGAATGTCGGGGAACACAGCCTTCACGCCCTTGATCACATCGAGCAGGCTCGCCCCCGGCACCGTCTGGATCCCCACGTACACGCCCTTCTGGCCGTTATACGACACGCCGGATTCATAGTCTTCCGAGCCGAGCGTGACGTTGGCCACATCGTTCAGCCTGATGATGCCGCCATTGACCTGCTTGATCACGAGATCGCGGAACTGCTGCGCCGAATGCAGATCCGTCGATGCGGTCAGGTTGAACTGCACCATCTGCCCTTTGGTGGTTCCCAGTCCTGCGATCACGTTGTTCGAGGAAAGCGCGTTGGTGACATCGGTCGCGGTAAGGCCGTATTCCGCGAGCTTCTGCGGATCGAGCCACGCGCGCAGCGCAAAATACTGCGGTCCGAGCAGTTCGGCCGTCTGCACGCCTTGCACTGCCTGCAGACGCGGCTGCACGTTGCGCACGAGGTAGTCGGTGATCTGGTTGGGCGTGAGTTCATCGCTCGAAAAGCCGATAATCAACGCGTCCAGCGACTGTCCGATCGCGACCGTGATGGCCGGCTGCTGCACGCCGCTCGGCAACTGGTTGAGCACCGAGTTGATCTTGGCGTTGACCTCGGTGACCGCTTTGTCAGGGTCGAAGTTGAGCACGAGGTTCGCGGTGATCGTGCTGGTGCCGGCGATGCTCTTCGACGACAGGTAATCGATCCCGTTCGCCTGCGCGATGGCGTTTTCCAGCGGCGTGGTGACAAAACCCTCCACGGTCTGCGGATCGGCGCCGTAGTACGTCGTGGTCACGGTCACCACGGCGTTTTCGGTTTTCGGGTACTCGAGAACGGGCAGCGAGGTGAACGCCTTGTAGCCGAGCACAAGGATCATCAGGCTGACCACGCACGCGAGTACAGGCCGGCGGATAAAGATGTCGGTAAATTTCATGAGCCGTCCTGTTCAGTGATCTTGCGGGACGGGCGCGGCGTCGTTGGGCAGCTTCACGCTGTTGTCGATCTGCACCAATGCGTCGTTGTGCAGCTTGAGTTGCCCCGCCGTCACCACCACGTCGCCGGCCTTCAGTCCCTTCAGGATGCTGACCTGATCGCCGCGCGTCCCGCCAGTCGTCACGAACTGCTGGCGGACACTTGCCTGCAGCCTGCCCTGCGCGTCCTTGCCCTCGTGGACCACGTAGACGAGGCTGCCATATGGGTTGTACGTCACCGCCGTCTGCGGAATCGTCACGAGCGATTGCTCCGCGCCGCTCGCCACGCTGGCGGTGGCGAACATGCCGGGTAGCAGCGCGCCGTCGGGGTTCGCAAACGACGCGCGTATCTGCAGCATGCGGCTCGAGGTGTCGACCTTCGAATTCATCGACGTCACCGTGCCGGTGAACGTCTTGCCGGGATACGCATCAACGCTCACCGATACGGTCTGTCCGACGCTGATCTGCCCACGCACCTGCTGCGGCAGATAGAAGTCGAGCAACATCGGGTCGAGTGCCTGCAACGTCACAACCGTCGTGCCGGCCGCCAGGTATTGACCCACATCGACCTGACGCACGCCCAGACGTCCAGAAAACGGCGCGCGGACGACCTTTTCGTTCATCAGCGCCTGTTGCGCCGCGACTTGCGCGCGCGCCGCCTTCAGGTTGCTGACATCTGTATCCACGGTCGACTGCGCCACGCCCTGCGCCGCAAGTTGCTGCAGGTCGCGCTTGTAGGTGACCTCGTCCAGACTGGCAGTGGCCTGCAGTTGCGCGAGCTTGGCGGGATCGTCGTTCGGACGCAGGCGGAGCAGCACGGTCCCTTGCTTGACGTCACGGCCGGACTCGAAGTCGATTTCATCGACCACGCCGCTCGTTTCCAGCGAAAGATCCGCACCCGTCGACGCCCGCAGGGATCCGACGCCCGTGAGCGTCGCCTGCCACGGCTGCAAGACAGCAGATGTGGTCGACACTGTCGCCTGTTGCGACTGGATGCCGGCCGTGACCTGCTTCAGGATGTGCCCCTTGAACAGGTGGAAACCAATCAGCGCGGCGGCAAGCAGTCCCACCACCAGAAGCATCAGAAACAGGCGAAGCAAGGTTCTAGGCGGCCGCTGCCATTCAGGCGGGGTATTGGCGGTATGCGCAAGCGGGGTAACAGGGGTCATGATTTAAAATGCTCCGCAACATTGCGCAACTTTGGGATCGACATCGCTTCGATGCCACCAGCCACCGCCCAGCGCCTGGAAGAGCGCGACGGTATCGGTGTAGCGAGTGGCTTGAGAGGAAATCAGGTTGAGGCGCGCGCTCTCATCGGATTGCTCGGCGCTCAGCACATTGAGGTAAGTCCCGCCGCCCGCGCGGTATTGCGCCTGAGCGACCCTGAGGCTCGCAGCAGCTGTTTTCTGCGTCTCGAGGTTCGCAGCAAGCGTTTCGGCATCCCGATGAACGGCGACGAGCGCATTGGCCACGTCCTGAAACGCCGCGTTGACCGTGCTGCTGTACTGGGCGGCGGCGACATCGACCGCAGCATCGGCGGCTCGCTTCTTCGCCCTGAGTGTGCCGCCCTGGAAGACCGGCTGGGTGAGGCTACCCGCGAGGCTCCACACAATGCCTGCGGGATTGAAAAGGTTTGAGTAGCTGCTGCCATCGCGTCCATAACTGCCGGTCAGCGAAATCTGCGGCAACATGTTTGCCACCGCGATGCCGACGTTCGCCGTTGCCGAATGCAGCAAGGCGCCGTACGCCTGGATGTCGGGGCGCTGCGCAACCAGACTCGACGGCAGCGACACCGGCAGTTCCTCCGGCAGCACGAGTCTGGCGAGATCGAGCGTAGACCCGGTGTAGTCGGTCGGCAGGCCGCCCAGATACACCGCGAGTTGATTGCGCTGCTGCTCGAGCTGCTTCTGCAAACCGGGAAGCGTGGCGATCTGCGCATCCAGCAGTGACTGCTGCTGCAGCACGTCCACCTGGCTTACGCCGCCGGCCTCGAAGCGGTGGCGCATAACGTCGAGCGCGGCAGTATACGCGCGGATGATCTCGTGTGTCGTATCAATCTGCGCCTGCAACGAAGCCTCGTTGATGGCCGCATTGACGACGTTCGCGATCAGCGTCAGTTCGGTCGCCTCCAGTTCGTAGCGCTCGTACTCGGCTTGGGCATTCAGTTGCTCGACTTGCCGGCGAACGCCGCCGAATGCATCGAGCGTGTACGACACGCTGAGCGATCCGCTTATGACGTTGTATGTCTTCGGCACCGGGCTCACCAGTGAGTTGCGCTCGCGTTCGGCCGATGTGCTCGCGCTGATTTGCGGGAAAAAACTGCCCTGCTCCGCACGGGTGTTCTCGCGCGCCTCGCGCAACGTCGCCTGAGCGGCGGCAAGCGAGGGATTGGCCTTGAGCGCGCGCTCGACCAGCGCGTTGATCTGCGGCGAATGGAACAGCGCCCACCAGTCACCCTCAATGTCGCGCCCCTCGACGAAGGTTTGCGCGGTGCCCGCAGTCGCGTCGGTGGAAACAGTGCGCGCGGGAACTGGCTTCTCCGTAAACCTCGATACATTGGGCGCTGGCGGAGCGGCGTAATTCGGTCCGACCGTGCAACCCGCGAGCATAGTCTCGAGTGCCAGAAGTGCGGCCAATGACAGAGACGCAAGCGGAGCGGCTCGCCCCTGTGCTGTCGATGGGCGGCAGTTGTACTTCGGATGAATGTTTTTGGTAGTCTTTGACGCGCGCATGTGTTTCTATACCCATTAGTACAGCAACTGTTATGCTAGACTATAAAGTACAGAAATTGCAAGCAGGAGTTATTACGTGCAGAAATGTTCGTCAGAGAGCCGCGTCGGTCGGCCGAAAGATGCCGCCAAGCACACGTCCATTGTGGAAGCGGCAACGAGGCTCTTCTCCGGGCAGCGCTACGACACCGTGACCATGGAGGCCGTCGCCGCAGAGGCGGGGGTGTCAAAGATGACGGTCTACAGCCATTTCTCGGACAAGGAAGCGTTATTCGAGGCAGTCGTGCGTGACGTTTCGGACCGGATGCTCCAGGTACTGCCGCCCGCGAGTTCCGAAAATTTACCCTTACGGGAACGGCTGTCCGCCATCGGCGCCGCATTCCTGAAGATCATCGTCAGTGTCCATGTTGCTGGCATGGCGCACGCGCTGCCGACCGGCCGCCAAGACCTGCCGCTAAGGACACGCTTTTACGATGCAGGGCCGGGGCGGACTGTGGCGGTACTGGCCGGTATCATCAGCGAGGCCGCGGCGCGCAATGAACTGATCGTCGACTCGCCGGAGCTGGCGGCCCACGACCTGGTGAACCTGTGGGCAGGTGATCTGCACGCGCGCATCCTATTCGGAGTTGTGAAGCGGGCAACCGATAGGGAAATCAAGGAGCGGACACGCCGCGGCACGGACGTATTTTTACGAGCTTTTGGGAAAACGGGAAAGCGCGAGCCGTCATGATGTCTCGCTCGACGTGTCCCTAGCGCGCTCGGCGGCGGATTCGCGGCGCTGGCGGTGTGGCTTGCGCCGAAACCCACGCGGGTCGCGGATCACTCGAAGGCTCATTGATTCTGTACATCGGTCGTCCATTCGCGTCGGCCGGCGAACTCCGTTCAACCAGGAACCGATATGTCTCACCCAATCCGTATTGTCATTGTCGGCGGTGGAATCGCCGGGATCCTGCTCGCGACAAGGCTGGGCAACCATTACGCGCATTCGGACGAAGCGCGTGTGACGTTGATCGACAGCAGCCAGACCCATATCTGGAAACCGATGCTCCATACGATCGCGGCAGGCACGCGTGATGTTTCGCAGCAGCAGGTTAGTTATCTCGCTCACGCGAGCGCACACCGGTTTGCATGGCAGCCAGGCCGGATGTGTGGACTGGATCGTGCCCGCAAAGAAGTGCTGCTCGACGAGATCAGGACGCCCGAGGGCGAACTCGTGCTCGAACCCAGGACGATCCCCTTCGACGTGCTGGTGCTGTCGGTGGGCAGTCAGGCGAACGATTTCGGCGTTCCCGGCGTCAGGCAACACTGCCACTTCATTGATAGCCAGAAACAGGCCGAAGCTTTCAACGTCGTCTTGCGTAACCGGATGCTTCGCGCCGTCGCGAAGGATGAACGACTTCGGGTCGCAATTGTCGGGGCAGGCGCCACCGGTGTCGAGCTCTCCGCTGAGTTAAGCCGCGTACTTGAGATTGCCGAGGGCTATGGTGACCCTACCTTGCGCAGCCGGCTGAGCTTGACGCTGCTTGAAAGCGGACCGCGCGTCCTTGCTTCTTTCCCGCCAAAGATTTCAGCGTCCAGTGAGGAACAGCTCAGGCATATTGGTTTTCGCGTGCAGACCTCGACGCGGGTCACGGCAGCGCAAAGCAATGGGTTCCAGATCGACGGCGGGCGTCTTGTCAGCGCCGACCTCATGGTCTGGGCCGCAGGCGTCAAGGCGCCAGATTTCATGAACAATCTGGCGGGAATGGAAACCACCCGTTCAAACCAGATCGTGGTTAAAGCCACGCTTCAGTCGACGAGCGACGACAATATTTTTGCACTCGGCGACTGCGCAAGTCTGACATTGATGGATCACGAACGGCCGTTACCGCCTACCGCACAGGTCGCAACACAGCAGGCTGAACATCTGGCCCGCCATCTGCCGGCGTGGCTCGCGAGAGCACCATTGCCTGACTTTAAGTTCCGGGATTATGGCTCGCTCGTTTCGCTCAGCGACTATGGCGCATTTGGTACGTTAGGGAGCTTTGGCTTCTTTCGCGGTGGCTTCATACGCGGACGCTTCGCGCAGATGAGCCATGCGATGCTTTATCGCCGCCTTCAGCAGGCGCTTCATGGTTTCGGAAAAGCAGCACTGATGTGGAGCGCCGAACAGATCAATAGCCTTGTACAGCCCAAAATCAGACTGAGCTGACTACACTTCCAGCTATGCGTTGCTCGTGGCATCTGCGGCGGCGAGCGGCGAGACTAGAGAATGAAAGGGGGACTTCCCCGTCCCGAGGCTGCGGCGGAAGCCGCGAGTCGGCATCAATGTGCCAAGATGAAGTTGCGAACGTTCATCGACACCAGCGAGAGGGGAAGTCTATGCCTATTGTCACTATCGGAATCGATCTTGCCAAGAATGTATTTGCCGTTCACGGTGTGGACGGGACCAGTAAAGCGATGCTGATCAAGCCGCGTGTGCCGCGCGATCAACTGGTGAGCTTGATCTCGCAGTTGCCAGCGTGCCCGATCGGCATCGAAGCGTGCTCCGGCGCACATCACCGGGCTCGCGTGTTCCAGCAGCACGGCAATACGGTCAAGCTCATGGCGCCCAACCGTGTGACGCCTTATCGTATGCCATCATCTACAGTTTAATGGGACCGATAGATCATCCGCAACGGATACCTGTTTTTCTAACGCGAAGCAATCCTTAGAAAGATTCGAAAGCGAATGACGAAAATAATGCTTTGCATCCGGCGAATAGTATCGTGGTACGCAACTCCGGAACGATGAAATGTTCCAGGAAGGGGCTATGGTTCCAGGTAGATTTGTTGACGTGACCCTTCTCAACCTTCGGCGCTGTAACATCGATTAATCAATTGAAACCTTCAGACCCGCTGCAGTTCGGCGGAGGCAACGCGCCTTTCCTGTATTCGTCGGCACGCCTTGGGAAACCTGACGCTTTCGAGCGCATTTCAGCCGATATTCAGCCTGTCGCATCGTCGCTCAATTGGATATGAGGCGTTGCTTCGGGTGCGCGACCCTGCCGGAAAGGAAGTTCATCCCCTTGCGGTATTGGACCGCACCGTTGAACGGGGACGTTGGAACAATCTTGAGCGCAGTGTCCAGTTGCTACACACATCAAACTTCGCGCTGATGGCAAATGCCCGTGACCGGCTATTTCTCAATGTCCGCCCAGACGGCTTCATCGTCTCAGAGGCCTATCGCCGCCTGGTAGAGGACAGTATAAGGCGCTTGGAACTGACGCCTGACCGTGTAGTCCTGGAAGTGCTGGAGACGCCGAACGGAAATTTTCAGCAATTGATCGACGGCGTTGCCTCATTTCGGCAACTGGGATTCCTGATAGCCTTTGATGACTTCGGGGCCGGTCATTCCAATATTGACCGCGTCTGGCAACTCCAGCCCGATATTGTCAAACTGGACCGCAGGGTCATCGAACAAGCAGCTCAGAGCTCACGTCTCGCGCGTCAACTTCCGCGACTAGTGTCGCTGTTGCACGAAGCTGGTGCATTGGTCGTGGTCGAGGGGGTGGAAACGCAGCGCGAGGCGTTGCTCCGTCATCCAGATTGCTCAATCCTTCGTTTTCCAAACCAATACCGGTCCTGAGGACATATCTTTCCTCCGTTACGTTTTATGGATCGACCGTGCGAAAGTCCCATCCGTACTCAGTGAACCAGCGCGCAGGATTGCGAAAGAAAAAGGATACAGATCGATCGTTGGGATGCCGGCCAATGCCGGCGGCGGCAATCCCCCGTTCGCGGCAGAGGTCGTAAGTCGTAAGTAGTTTCGACATCGTCCAGCGAGTTAGTGCTACAGCGACCGAATGGGCAAGGGCGTTTTATTCCGAGGCAGGTGCCGGGCCATGTAACCACAACGCTCGACAATCCTGCCTTCTCCTGCTTCCGCGACGCTAGAACTTGATCTGGCCGTTTAGCCAAAACGTATTGGCATAGGCAGCGTTACGCGCATAGATCTGATGCTGCCAGTGCAGTACGGCCCCCATTTTTGCGTGCCATAGCCGACCTGCGGCCCCAAGGTCAGTTCATTGGTTCGATGCCCGTCGCCGAATGCGGATTTGCATTCATCCTGTCATCGTTGAGCTGCGTATTCAGCCCCCCGCCGTCAGGTACCCACCGACGCCGACGAGCCAGCTCTGGTTGATGTGATAGTTGGTGCCATAGTCCGCGCTCAGCTGTCCGCCCGGCTGGTATTGGGTCGCGGAATTCGTGCTGCTGTAGTTCAGGTTGATCTTGGAGCTTGACGTTGCCCGCGAATTTGGGATCCCTTAACTGAGCGGCGCTTATGCCACCTGTTGGTTCTGGGCGGCGTATCAGTCCCCCTCGAATTGCATCGGGCTAACGTAGCCCAACGTCGAGTGAAGACGGCCGTGATTGTAGAAGCTCAACCAATCGACTACTTCGTCCATCGCTTCGCGATGCGTTACAAACAGCTGGCCGAGAATGCGTGCCCGCGTGGGCGATCCCCACAGGCTCTCGGTCGGCGCGTTGACGCTCCTGTCTCAAGCAATGGCCGTCGAATCGGCCAAATCGGCCAGAATGAGCGGGTAGAGTTCCCGGACGATATAGCGCTTCAGGCAGCGGTGGGGATATGCACCCGACGGAAGGCACATCCGATGAGCAGGTTCTGGACGCCGGCCTTCGCATTGTCAACATGGTTGACGAATGGTGAATTAACCAATTGTCTTTGTTCCAGACGAGCGTTAAGCCGGCGCCGCACTGCTCGAGCGGCGATCGTTGACCTCCGCCAACACCCCGACGGGAAAATAGACCATCAAAAAAATAAAAATTGCCAAAGCCCTCGTTGACACATTTTTTTCATAGTGCGATCCAATGGAATTACCAATACCAAGTATCAGGACATCAGAGCCCCTCATCGCATGAAAGCCCTTGGCATTCGACCTATAGCTGCGCGCAGCCGTTGCAAGGTGCTTTTGTCGCGTCCTGATGTCAGCCGCGGTGGTCGGATCAATGGGGCGCGACGGGTCGGTGCGTACCCGTTAGCGTCTTCAGGAACGCGACGATTGCATCAACGACCGATTCCGCCAATTGTTTGCCGACCTGATATGTCGCCATGTCACGTACAGCTTCGCGCAGATCGATGCGCTGCCGTCGTGAAAATCGGGTGCGGTCAGCTCAACGTTGCGCAGCGTCGGCGTCTTGAACGCATGGCGATCGAGTGGATCTTTCGTAAAGTCGGCGCGGCCGTTGTCTGCGTCGGTGCGCGCGTAGTCCCGAGCGGCGAAGTAGTCGGCCGCGAGGCCCAACCGTTCGAACGACTGTCCGCGCAGATTCTTGCCAGCGTGGCAGGTCGCGCAATGGTTCGCCTTGAATAACTGCTAGCCGCGCAGTTCCTCGCTATTCAGCACATCCCTGTCGCCGCGCAGGTAAGCATCGAAACGACTCGGCGTTAGCATCGTCGCATATTCGGCGATCGCGTCTGCGATGTTCTCGCCCGACCAACCGTCCGGGTACACTCGCAAGAACTGTTGCGTCAGCGATGAGTCCTGTTTCAGCTTATCGATGATCTCACTCCATGACGTGGACGCCATTTCGACCGGATTCAGCGGTGGGCCGCCGGCCTGTTCCTGCAGCGTGGCGGCGCGACCGTCCCAGAACTGCTTGCGGTTGAGTGCCGAGTTGAACACTGTCGGTGCGTTGATTGCGCCCAACTGGCCGCCCACGCCGGACGAAACCTTGTTTCCATCTACGCCACCGATCGGTAGCGTGTGGAAGCTCGCACACGATATCGTGTTGTCCGCCGATAGTCTGACATCGTTGAAAAGCTGCTTCCAGAGTGGGATCGTACACCGCGGTGCGTCCGACTGGGTGACGTACTGTTCGCCGAAATCGCTATGCTGTGCGGCCGCCAAAACCCACGCTGCATGCAGAGGTGCGGAAAGAGGACGCTCGGTTCATCGTCATGCCCGAGCTCATATGCGGCTTCATGCCGGGACCCGTACGTAGGCGCCTGGTAACTTCCGCAGTGAAGGCGGAGCCTCAAGGGTTCACTCCAACTACAGACTCCGGTGGGTCAATGCGGATGCAGCACGCAACGAACTGGAAGATGCTTCGGGCCGCTCACGAAGCTGGACGCAACGAATTCGATTTCGCCCGCCGGCTCAATAAGCCGCAACCTCGGGACCAGTTCCTCAAACAAGATGCGCATTTCCATGTTCGCGAGATGCTGACCCAGGCACACGTGGGCGCCGACGCCGAAGGCGAGATGCCTGTTCGGTTTGCGGTCGATATTGAATGCGAACGGCTCAGGGAAGACTTCCTCGTCACGATTTGCCGAGCCATAGCAGAGCATCAGCCAATCGCCCTTGCGGATTGTCCGGCCCCGGACGTTGGTGTCGGCAGTCGCTGTACGCATGAAATGACGCACCGGCGATGCGTAGCGAAGGGTTTCGTCGATAAACTGCGGAATCAGCGAACGATCCGCCTGTAGTCGCGGCAGTAGCTTAGGGAAGCGGCTCAACGCCCACATTGCGACCGATATGGACGACGAAACCGTATCATGTCCTGCTGCGGCGATGATCACGTAATAGCCAAGACGGGTCGCTTCATCGATAGGCTGTCCGTTGATCACCGCGTTGGCCAGCAAGCTTGCGATATCGTTACGTGGGTTCTTTCGGCGGTCTTCGGTCAGGCGGTCGAAATAATCCTTAAAGTCGGCCACAATGGACAGCAGAGCCTTGCCCATCGCACTGCTCGCATCATCGCCTTGGCTCTGCACTTCGCGCTTGTATTCGGGATCCTCGCTTCCGAACATCTCCTGAGTCAGCGTCAGCATGCGCAGGGAATCTTCCTGCGGAACGCCGAGAATATCCATGATCACGCTCAGTGGGAAATGCAATGCAAAGTCATTCGCAAAATCGATCACTTGCCCGCTGTGATGCAACAGCTTCGCGATCGTTATATTTGCCAGCGATCGAATGCGGTCGTCAAGCTCGAGAATGCTGTTAGGCATGAACCACGACTGTGTCAGCGCACGTAGACTCTTGTGCTCGTCGCCGTCGACGTGCACGAGTGATCGGACGATGTTTGGACTACCGGTGGTGGAAATGACATGCTCGATCGACGCTCTTGGCCTGCAGACGACAGAATAGTCGCCGTTATGAAACAGGGCGTTTTCTCTTGAAATCATGGAGACGTCGGCGTGTTTCGTGACCACCCAGAACGGATCATGTCCATCCGCCATTGCGCGCCCGACAGGGTTGTTTGCACGCGCCCAGGTATAGGTTTCATGGAGGCGATTGAGGTTGGTATAGAACTGCGGATCAACCAGATGGTTTGCTATGTCTTTCGGTAGGTCGTAATTTGGCATGCTCATGATATTGATAGCGCGGTTTGTTGGTGGGCGGGCGGCACGATCTAGGCAAGAGAAGGGCGCCTCTTCCCGCCCCATTCCGCTATTGGGCTCTCCGCGGACTCAATGACTGGTCTCGACTTTGACCGTCGCTCGCTCGCGTGTACTGAGATCCATTCCACGGGCTTTGAAGTAGCATTCATGTATAGAGCTTGCTGTCGTCCGATATCTGCAGATTGGTCTCCCGTTGGCGCAGGCACTGCAGCGTTCGCATCGGTAATGTTGTGGGTGAACTAGCGTGACGGATGTCGATATCCGCCCGTCGTATTCCTTCATACTATTCGCGGTCTCCCTGTGCGCCCTTAATCTAGGTCAATTCTTCTTGGTTAAGTGATCACTCAGGTGGTCCTTGAGGGCTACTGTTTGTCGGGCCAGTGCGCAACAATCCCGCGGCGTCATAGTTGTCGCCTCTGAATTTCTTTATCAAGAAGAGTGAGGTGCAAGTTGAAGGCGAAATAGACGTATTCCGTCGAGTTCAGGGAGCAGGCGCTCTCGAAGGTCCTGCAGCGGGGCAACCGAACGGTTGGAACCGTAGCGGACGAATTGAACGTGAACGTTTTGACATTGACGAAACGGATGGGAGGTGCAGTCGCCGCGAACCGGAGCTCGGGCTCGGGGCATGCAAAGCGTCCGGATGACTGGTCGCTGGAGTAACGGCTGATGGCCTTGCAGGAGAACCACGGGTTGGTCGACGAAGCGTTGAACGGCTGGTGTCGTGAGCGCGGGCTGTTTGCGCATCTTCTCGCGCAGTGGCGAGCGGATCTTTGGCACTGGCGGCGCCGCCGGTAGCCGGCGCGGAAGCGCCCAGGAAGTACGGGATCTGACGCAGGCAAATGTCAGCTTCAGCGTGAGCTGAATCAAGGAGAAGGCGCTGGCTGAAGCCGCAGCGATACTGGTGCTGCAAATAAAGTACCGTGGGCTGTTCGAGGGCGAGGCCGAATGACGACTCCTGAAGAGCGCAGGGCATTGATCAGCGAGGCGACCCTGACCGGGGCTCGCGAGGCAGACGCGTGCAACAATCTGGGGCTTAGTAGTGCCCGGACAGTTCAGCGCTGGCAACGCGGCAAACCTGACGCGGTGGACGGGCGCACCTCTGCCCGCGTGAAGCGATACAGCCTGACCGGGTGATTCTGCATTCGGATAACGGCGGCCCGATGAAAGGCGCGGCGATGCTCGCCACACTCCAGGCGCTGGGTGTCATGCCGTCGTTGAGTCGCCCGGGCGTGAGCAACGACAACCCCTGTTCCGAGTCGCTGTTCAAGCCCATGAAGTACCGGCCCGCTTACCCGCAAGGCGTTCGATACCCGTTCGCCGCGCGCAGCTGGGTGGGCGCACTGGTGTGCGGGTACAACGACGAACATCGTCACAGCGCGATCCAGTTCGTGACGCCGCCGCAGCGTCATGCCAACCTTGATCAGGACATTCTGGATCGGCGCATGGTGCTCTACAAGACTGCCCGGCAACGCAATCCGCTGCGATGAAAAGGCCGCACGCGCAACGGGCAGCGCGTAAGTGCGGTGCATCTGAACCCGGATCGAACTCACAACCTGCCAGGCACTCCGCAGCGCGATCACCAGGAGAGAAAGGCCGTCTGAACTCAAACGTTGAGGCGACAACTACCTTGAAAATTTCAGAAGATGGCATCGAGGTTTCGTGGGTCGATGAGCAACCTCCGCCCGGGATAAGTGCTTGCGAAAATCGAGCCAAGGGCGGCCTGCTGATCGTCTTCGGACCGTAGCGATAGAGCGAGCTGCCGGGACAATTGACCGCGTCGTACTGACCACTGAGCTGCAAAGTCAGCAATCTTCGAACGGCGACGTAGCGAAAAGTGTTTCGTCGACTGACGGCGACAGACCAGTCTTGGTCAGTAACAAACCATCGCACCACACACGTTCGACGCGTCCCCACGCACAGGCTGAAGCAGGGTCCGGGAAGAAACCTCGTCCGTGATAGTTGGCGCTCGTGTTGCAGAGCAACGGAATACCGGTCAGCTTTTCATATTCGACCAGAAGTTGCGCCACCGGATGCTCGGAAGTTCTTGAAATGGTCTGCAATCGGGCAGATCCGTCGAGATGCACGACGGCAGGGATTTTTTCTCGCCATTCCGCGCGCGTCTGATGATCGAACAACATATAGGGATCAGGGCTCCCCGGGCTAAAAATGGTCGGCGCACGATCCTCAAGGCAAATTGGCGCCACGGGACGGAAGTGCTCTCGAAACTTGATGTCGTTGAGATGATCCTTCATTGTGGGCAAAGTCGCGGCGGCCAGAATGCTTCTGCCCCCCAATGCTCGTGGTCCGAGCTCGGCCCGGCCGGCAAGGAAAATGACGGGCTTGCTACTGGCGAGTATGCCGGCGAGTTCTGCAATGGAGCAAGTAGACGCCGTCCATCCGGGCGGTACTTGGCAACCTTTTAAGGCCGGTCCGCTATATACCGACCACTCCAGCGGCACGAAGCCCTGCTCAGCTGCGAGCGCGCAACAAGCGGCGCCAATCGCAGACCCGCTATCGTTGGGAAACGGCGGCACCCAGATTGCGTCGAACAAACCGCTCGCGCGCAGGGCGCTGTTCCATTTGATATTGAGTCCGCATCCGCCAGCGATGCACAAATTTTTCGGGCCCGCAATCGAATGGCGCTGCAGCGCGATACCCATTTCATGAACGAGAAGACGCTCGAGGAATACATGGAACGAGGCGAGTACGTCTTCGGGCGGCCTGGCTTCTAGTCGCAGCGCGCTTGCTTCGAAGAACTCTCCTACAGCTGCTAGTGACGCGTCCGCGCTGTGGATGTTCTCGCGATAAGCTTGCGCACACTCCGTGTCGCCAGCAAAGCGTGCCTGATAAAGCCCGCGAAATACCTCAACGATATCTTCGTCAACGGAGCCCAGCGCGATGTAAGCCATCAGCTTGCCGGCCACACCCAGATCCCACCGGGCGCCGCCCGGCTTCTTATAAGGACCAAAGTGATGACCCGCCGCAGCGTAGATGTGACCTATCACGGGGAACAGGCAGTCAACATGGCGGGCGTGGTGGCGTTCTACATGATAGAGGCGTGGGACGATGCCACCATCCCACACCAAACAGAATGCAGGTTGCCCGCTTTGGGCAAAGGGACTGGTGCAATACGCGGAGGCCACATGGCCTGACACGTGAGGATAGCTTTTATAAGGAAAGGACTGGCCGCCGACAAGCAGTCCGGAGCCGTCGAGCGAAGCGAGAAGATCATCGGCTCGGCGCTCGGCATAAGGAGCCCCTTTCAGGCTGACGGGAATCGACCCACTGAGGACGCGAAACTGCGACTCGACTACTCCGTCCCAGCCGTCGATGACAAACTGGTCGATATCGTGCACACCGAAACCATGCTCGGCCAATGCGATCGCGATCGCGTCGAGGTCGTCGATCGCCTGATACCGCGGATTGTTGTCTCGCTTTTCCTGCTCCACGCAAAAAACCAGTTTTCCATCCTCGACAAGGGCGATCGCTCCGTCGTGCGTCAGTTTTATCCCACAGATGCGCATAATATCTCCCTGCCTAACGCTGGTAAGTTGGTCCACACGAAGGCGAAGCCGCGTTCCGAAAACGGGCGAGCAGACAGTCTTCATTCAACGACTGCCCGACGCACCTCAAACGATCGATTTCAACCAGCTCTTCTTCCAGGATGGCTATGACCGTCTCGGCTCCGGCAATGTGGCCCCATCGCCGGCAATTGGCGTCATGTGCCGATCCGAAAACCAGCTGTCCACCGGGCGCAAGCATCCGTGCTAAATTGCGGACAGCGGCGCGCACCTCGGCGCTGCCGTCGAGGTAATAGAGAACCTCCGCCACCACGATCAGATCGAACTGTTGCTCAGTCGAAAAATGCTGGACATCGGAGACGATCCAATTGATGTGTGGTGGGTCCATCATCCGTTCGCGTGTCCTGGCAATTGCGCGTGGCACGATATCGATCACGGTGAGCCGTTGGCAGTGCGGTGCCAATTTTTCCGTGAAGGCTCCGCCTGCGCATCCGACTTCGAGCGCATTTGTGACGGATCCCTGCGAAAGTGCCATCCGAAGCATTTGCCTGTGGCGCTCGTGCTCAAAGGGATTGCCATCGAGCCGCCATGGATCGTCTGCGTCCAATTCCCGACGCAGCAATTCGAAGTTCGTTTGATGTGTCAATTCCGCCTACCTTTGTGGTGCGCCGCTGCAAGTGTCCGGACCTTGGGCCGGGACTGGTGCTCCGTTGGACACCGGCGTGTTGGTACAAGAACTGCACGGCGGCCAAACGCTATTGTTTAACGTTCTAGAAAAATAGCTCGCGAGCGCTGTTACCTAGTTTCAGATCTTCAGCCACTCATTGGAAGGGCGTCGTTACCGTGACAATGCCCGTGAGGGATGTAGCCGAACCCGACGCTGTTCCCACAATCCGCGCAGCTCCTTGACGAGGGCTTCACGTCGAGTCTGCTCAGGCGTAATCGTATCGAGAAGATGTCCGAGCACGGCTTCGCCTTCGATCCGCATCAGCAGATCGAACAACTCATGTGAAATACGCACACTGTCACAGTTGGAGCCGCCGGTGCGAATTTCGCACACCGTCTCCTGACGATCCCGCGCTGTGTGAGCGCGGACTCGATAGAGCGATGCATAGGGCGGCAGTGAAACCGCGAGCGCAGTCCAATGTTCCTGCGTTGCGGGCCGCTTTTTGACGAGGAACGGCCCGACCACAAGTCCATCCAGCTCTGTCGTCAGAAATGTGGCAATCGCGTCGGCAACCGAATCTACGATCGGCTCAGCGTTGTTATTAAATGAAGTATTGAGCAGAATTGGGATTCCTGTCCGCTTCTTGAACGCATTAATAACCTCCCAGTAGGCGGGATTGGTCTTGCGCGATACTGTTTGCAGCCGCGCTGTACCGTCAATGTGCGTGATGGCGCCGAGCAAGGCACGCTTGGAGTCGCGCACGCGAACTACAAAATTCATAAAGGGGAATTCGCGGGTGCCCTCTGGGAGGTCAAAAAATTCGCGCGCATCGTCCTCGAGCACTGATGGCGCGAACGGTCGGTAACCCTCGCGCTTCTTGACCATGGCGTTGATCCGGTCCTTGTTTGCGGCCGGCCTGGGATCGGCAAGAATGCTGCGGTTGCCAAGCGCGCGTGGCCCGAACTCCGAACGACCCTGCACCCAGCCGATCACGGCGCCATTGGCCATCCAGTCGGCTGCTCTGCCTGCCACGTCATCACTGCGTTCAACGTCGAGGTGTCCGGCCCACGCATTTAATTCTTGCTCCACGACTAGATCGCTCCCAATATCGGGCCCCCAATAAACGTCCTGCAATCGCTCACGCGGCGGGGGCCGACCGAAATCGTTTGACACCATAAGGGCAGCGCCTAATGCGCAACCGGCATCGTGCGCTGCGGGCTGCACGAAGATGTCTTCGAAAAGTCCCGAATACAGCAGCTTACCGTTCATGGTGCAGTTATGAGCTACTCCTCCGGCTATACACAGCCGCTTCATACCGGTGACCTCGCGATGATGGCAGAGAATGTGAAACACGATCCGCTCCAGCGCTTCCTGCAATGAAGCACCCACATCTCGATGCTGCTGTGTGAATGGCATTCCCTTTCGCCGGACCTGGATGCTGCGGAGCAACGTCGGACCGATGCGATCCAGATAGACGCGGTACTCACCGTTGGCGGAGAGTTGATAGAATTGCTCGAAGAGCCCGCGATAGGGAGCGGGATCCCCATAAGGGGCAAGCCCCATGACCTTGTATTCGTCGAACAAGCCGTAACCGAGATACCGGATTGTTTCGAGATAAAACAGCCCTAGAGAATTATGCTCTGCGAAAGTCGCGAGTTGCGTAATTTCGGTTCCAGATCCGAGCGCCAAGAGTCCCGAGAGGAAATCACCGCCGCCATCGACCGCGAGGATCAGACTTTCCTCGAATCCAGACATCGCAAACGCGCTCACGGCATGCGCCAGATGGTGACTCACGAATGAGACTCGCGAAGGATCGACCTCGGTACCGAATTCCTGCATTAGTAAGTTACGCAGAAACAGCTTGGCATCCACCGGAATGGAGATGTTCGGCTGGGACAGGAACAGGCGTTCGAGCATGACGTTGCAATAGGCCTCGGTAGCGTAAAACGCGATGCGGTCGATATCGCTGAGCTGAATCCCTGCGGATGCGAGGCAGTATTGAATTGAACTGCTCGGGAACTTGTTAGAGTGCTTGATCCGGTTGAGGCGCTCCTCTTCGACGGCCGCTATTACGCGTCCGTCCCGGACAAGCACCGCAGCGCCGTCGTGCAGAAATGTGTTCGGCAGTTCGAGTGGATTTTCATGAACTTTGTCCAGCCCGCCGCTCACTCCTAAGCACAGCATGTCTCTCTCCTTCATCGTGGTAGGAAGCCCCTATTGGCAAGACTCGAACCCCTACCACATAAGTAAGGTGGGGTATCGCTCGCCGCTGCGAACACCGGTCAGACGTCACCAGCCCCAAAGAATCTCGCGTAGGGTCCGTCTGCAAAATGGCGCCGCAATTCATGAAAATTCTGTACCGTTTGGTCCAGGGTCGCGTTTCTTGGCGCTGAAGGATGGCGCGACCAGAAAGCTGAAGCGCTGGAACCCCCGAGGAAACCCCCAATCGTTGCCAAACATGCGGCGGGTTCGCGAGGAGGCTCCCGATGCATGTCATTGATCGTCAACTGCTGCAACGTCATTTCCTCGGCTTCGCTCAGTTCTACGACACACTTCATCCGCTACCCCGGCACCACAAAGGCGGCAGCAGGTTTGCGAAATTGAAATGGATCTACCAAGGAACACTATCCTTCATGCCGTACAATTCGTAAAATCGATTGTTTTGATGGAACACATCTACATTATGGATAACTTGGGATCATGCGTTTCAAGGGCCTCGATCTAAATCTCCTCGTCGCGCTCGATGCTCTGATGGCCGAGCGTAATCTCACCGCGGCGGCACGCAGCATCAACCTGAGCCAGCCGGCCATGAGCGCGGCCGTCGCCCGGCTACGCGCCTATTTTTGCGATGAACTATTTACGATGAGGGGCCGGGAATTTGTCCCAACACCGCGTGCAGAAGCGCTTGCTGCTCCAATCCGCGAGGCTCTGGTGCACATCCAGCTCTCCGTTATTTCCCGAGACGTCTTCAACCCGGCCAAATCGGATCGCTGCTTCAGGATCATCCTTTCCG
Organism: Paraburkholderia podalyriae; assembly: GCF_014397785.1. Classification (GTDB taxonomy): domain Bacteria; phylum Pseudomonadota; class Gammaproteobacteria; order Burkholderiales; family Burkholderiaceae; genus Paraburkholderia; species Paraburkholderia podalyriae. Next base: position 8,967 of record NZ_VZQQ01000064.1, on the reverse strand, counting down.
ATTTCATGGCAGTCGTATTTTTTCGAAAGATCGTGGAGCGTATTGCACGGGAAGCTCCTGCCGTCAGCTTCGAATTGCTGCCACTTGCCGATGACCCCGATGAGGTTATTCGGCGCGGCGAAGCCGATTTTCTTATCTTGCCGGAAATGTTCATGTCGGGCGCGCACCCTAAAGCGAAGCTGTTCGAGGAGACACTCGTGTGCGTAGGCTGCCGCACGAACAAGCAGCTATCAGGGCAGCTTACATTTGAGAGATACATGTCGATGGGGCACGTTGTGGTCAGGTTCGGGCGTACGCGGCGGCCCACCATCGAGGAGTGGTTTTTTCTTGAGCACGGTCTCAAGAGACGGGACGAGGTCATCGTGCAGAGCTTTAGCATGATCCCGCCTATGCTATTAAACACTGACCGTATAGGGACGATGCCCTTAAGGCTGGCCAAGGAATTCGAAAAAACGATGCCTCTGCGGATCGTCGAACTTCCGCTGCCACTTCCCGCATTCACCGAGGCCGTCCAATGGTCTGCCCTTCACAACAGTGATCCGGCAAGCAACTGGATGCGGGACATAATATTGCAGGAGGCGTCACGCATGGTTCCTTCGCGTAAGACCACGCGAAGAGCAATCCGCCCAAGTTAGAAAATGGCATATTTCAGCAAGGTTTTTGCGGCATGGATTTGTGGGGGTTTCGAGGGTTTTGCGGCGATATAACGTATATCGCCACACCCGGGCTGATTCGGCACAGTGACGGCAAACGCCTGATCGAGCAGGTTCGGCGCGACCGGCAAGCCGTGCGTCAATCTGGTTGTTGCCTTGATTTCGTTTCTGGTTGCAACGCAACCCCTGCTTGCAACGCAGTCTCTTTATCGGATGTCCGCCGAATTGTCTGCACCGCTGGGCTACCGGTTTCCACGGCTCGCTGAAAAAAACGTCCACGGCATGAAGTGGAAAAAATTCCTCTACAAGCACGTGTGCGAGCGCGAGGCGTTGATTATCTGCAAGGCTTCAAACTGCGGCGATTGTGCCGATTTCGCGGATTGCTTCGGGCCAGAATGAAGATCTGGCTGTCTAGGTAGCCCAGCGTGCGCGCCCGCGCGAAGTGTGCGGTGAAGGTCGGCTTTGACTACTGAAACGATCGCCATGAACTGCAATGGAGGTCTGCCATAGCCTTGCCGGGGACATATTGTCAATTTGTCAGTTGATCTTCCGGCGGCGACTATCGGGACCCGGACTGTGCGAGCAAGGCTTCCACGACGTCCAAGCCTATGCAATCGATCGGGTCCAGCCTGCGCAGCTTGGCGATCAGCTTCAGTGCAACGGCGCGCTCACCGCGCCGCACGCTGAAGAACGCGAGCGCCTTCAGTGTGAAGAGCCAGAAGCGGCCCGGACCAGGAACGGTGAAGTCGGTGTCGCCCGGCTGTACCGCACACCAGTCGCTGTCGAGCGACGCTTGCCGGGCGGCGACCGCCAAAGCCTTGGTCGCGACCTCCTGGGCCTCGCCAAGTTCACCCCGGTTCGCATGAAACTTATACAGCAGATAGTAGGGTGGCAGGCAGCGCGGGTACGACAGGACCGCAGTCCACAACGCGGCGGCCACATCGTCATTGCTGCCGCCGTGGGTTCTCTCAATCAGCTGTAGCACGGGGGAGGGAACGTTGCCGCCGAAGAGATCGGTCGATTCGATACCAGTAATGAGATTCATCAATTTGCTCCGATATGGTGAGGCGTCCGGCCGCTTTTGCGGCGCTCGGAAGCCGATGTGACGATGGATGTGTTTGTCTACCCGAACTTGAACTGGATGCGATGCCCGCCGCGCGGACATGCTCATTCGAGGTTGTGATGGTCCGTGCACAGAATGCGGCAACTTCCGCATTCCAGGCAGCCGCCGGTAATCGAGGTTGCACCGAGCAGCAGAATCTCGGGGCGGTACTTGTTGACCAGGTCGGTCAGCCCTTTCGTGAACGGTTCGTTGCGATAGCCGAGCGACACAGTGTCGTGAATCACATACGCTTCGTCCGCGCCGAAACTGAACGCCTCACTGGCAAACTGCTCAAGCGGCTCGTCGGTACCGCCGAGCACGGCCACAGCGACACGACTGCCGAGTTTGTCGGCGAGCTTGCGCGCCTCACCGAGCAGCTCGCACGACACGCTATGCACGTGGCCGCGGTCGTGCTCGAGAGAGACCCAGACGCCCTGGTAGGCTTTCAGACGTGCGGGCAGATCGAGGTTACGGCCGACGGCCCGTTTGACCGGCGCGGCCGGCCTGTTTTCCGAGGCAGCGGGCGAGTTCATGAGGCCCTTTTCATCAACAGGTTCGCCTCCAATGTCGGATGGCGAGCGAATATCTCGTGCACGAGTTTCAGCGAGACGTCGCGCAGGCTGGACGCGTCCAATTCGAGCATCTCGGCCTTTTCGTCGCGTGGCGTCGGCCCGAACACTTTGCGTACCACGGTAGGTGAACCTTTCAGCCCGATCTTGCTCACGTCCTCAATGCCGGCCTGCTCGCGATTCCATTTGCGCACCGGGAATCCTGCCGCGTGGATCGTCGCGGGCAGCGTCGCGAAGCGCAGCTCGTTCGTATTCTCGAGCGTCGTCACGAGACAAGGCAGTGCGGTTTTCAATACTTGCACACCGCCTTCGGCGCAGCGCTCGACTACGACCGTGCGCGCGTCGAGGTCAGTCTCGACGATCCGGGATACATACGTGAGCAACTGGACGCCCAATCGCCTCGCTATGCCGGGGCCGACCTGGGCAGTGTCGCCATCGATGGTCTGCTTGCCGGCGAAGATAATGTGCACTGCCTGTGCATTTGCAATCTGCCGGATTGCAGCGGCGAGTGCAAGCACGGCCGTCGCGTTGTTACGCGGCAGTCCTTTCTGTTGCTCGATGTACTGAAAGAAGCGCTTGAGGAAGTGCAGGCGGCTCACGTTGACCGCCTTCTCGTCGAATGCGATGTCGAAGAATCGCAGGAAATCCTCGGCCGACGACAGGTGACGCAGTTGTTCGATAACTTCTTGCATGTCGTTACTTCTATTGGACAAGTTTGGCCGCCATAACCACACTCACGACACCTTCACCCGCGTGCTGTGGGCTTGGGTCAGGAAGCGGCGCAGATCGCTTGCATTCGGCGCCTGCTTGTACTGCGTGACGAAATAGCGGATGCGCGCAAGCAGGGGCGGGATGAGCCGCTCCGACACCCTCACGCCTAGAGCGTCGTAGGCCTCACGCACACTTTGAGATCCAGAATGTTTCCCGAGTATCGTCAACCGTTGCCGGCCGAGCTCTGCTGGATCGAATCCCTCGTAGGTCGTGGGGTGCTTCGCGAGGCCGTCGGTGTGAATGCCCGACTCGTGAGTAAAGATCCTCCTACCGATGATGCTCTTGTTGAAGGAAACTGCGCGGCCTGAGGCTTGTTCGACCAGCGATGAAATGTCGGGCAGCGCTCTGGTGTCGACGCCGGTGTCTCGTCGCAGCAGGTGCCGCGCGCCCATCACGACTTCTTCCAGCGCTGCATTGCCGGCGCGCTCACCTAACCCGTTGACGGTGGTGCTCGCATGGGTCGCGCCGGCCCCAAGGGCGGCCAGTGTGTTGGCTGTGGCGAGCCCGAGGTCGTCGTGCGCATGGATTTCGATCTCCAGATCGACGGCAACGCGCAGCGCTGCAATGGCGTAGAAGGTCTTAAAGGGGTCCAGGATACCGACTGTGTCGGCAAAGCGCACGCGCTGGGCTCCGTGCTGCTGCGCGCATTGAGCCACTTCTATGAGAAATGAGGGATCCGCGCGCGAGGCGTCTTCCATGCCGAGGGAAATCTTGGGATGGCTTTTCGCTGCCTCGTCGACGACGCGTGCGATCTGCGCCAGTACCCAACTGCGCGACTGCCGCAGCTTGTGTTGCAAATGAATATCCGAAACGGGAACCGAGAGATGAACGATATCGGCATTGCAGCGCAATGCGGCAGTGAGATCCTCGTCGGTGAGGCGCCCCAAACCATCAGGTGGGCGTCGAGGTTCAGGTCGACGATCACAGCGATGCACGCCATTCCGTCTTCGCCCATGGCAGGAATTCCGATTTCGAGTTCGGCCACGGCGGCTCGCGACAGTGCGGCGGCGATTGCGCATTTTTCCTCGGTGCAAAACGCGACGCCGGCGGTCTGCTCGCCGTCGCGAAGTGTCGTGTCATTGATGATCGGATTGAGCATGTCAGGTCTCTTGAGCTGTCGCCGATGGACCGCAAGCGTTGTGCCAAGCGAGCGTCTACAGTCGGAGCACAATTTGCGGGATGTTGACCGGTACAATGCCGGGTTATGGCGGTGCATCATCCGATTGTTCGTGTCGCGAATGTTACGTTCCGAACAATGCGGCCGCGCTGGAGGTGGCCCGATCGGTTCCATCCGCTAGCGGACAGAATATCGAACTGATATCGGTGGCGTCCCGCAGCGTTTTCGGAATTTCCGGTAGCTCGGCATCCCGATAAGCGTCGCCGACAAGCGGGTCTGGCAATGCCAGCTTCTCGTCGATGCCCGCAAGACTGCCGCGATCAGGGCCGCAAAAGCGAGACACGCATTCAGATCCGCACGGCCAATGCGGAAAGCGTAATGAAGTTGAATCTGGGGTCGCGCGTGTACGCATCGTATACCGGCCTCACGGTGTCGAGATGCGCAGAACCATCATCAACCGCATAGACGCGCAGTTTTCCGGCGTAGTCCTGGTTTGCGATGGACTCCAGGCATGCCGAGAGCGTGCGCGGGTCCTCATTGAAGCAGGGAACGATGACATCCACGCCCGGCAGAGTGTCGGAGTCGACCAGGCCGTCCGACAGCGATGACACGTTTGTCGACTGAGCATAAAGCGCCTGCGTGCTTTTATAGATAGTCGAGAGCAGCGCATAAAACGAGACAGCGACAGTGTTACTTGCGGCAAGCATGTTCATAGGGTATCTGGTTCGTCCGATGAGGTTGAGGAAGCGATCGGATTGCAAACCCCCGGTCATGCAATGCTGGAATCATGAGGGAAAGCGCCATGAGGGTCTGCTCGCGCCGACCAGCGTGAGTGCATCGTCCCAACTCATCGGAAGGGCATCCGTCGTGCAAGAGCACAATTGCACCCGGCCGGACAGAGGCCAGCACTGCGCTGACAATCGCGTCCACGCCGGGACGAGACCAGTCTCGCGGGTCTACCGACCAGTGGAGGGGCGCCAGACCAGCGCTCGCTGACGTAGTGAACACTGCTTCGGTCCACATGCCATACGGGGCACGCATATACCGCAGCGAAGCATGGGGGCTCGCCATCCTGATGACCCTGCTTGCCGTTAGTATTTCCTGTTGTACTTCGGTGGGTTCGCATCTGGACAGGTCCGGATGAGTCATCGTGTGGTTTGCGACCTCGTGCCCTTCTGCGATCATCCGTCGGATCAGTTTCGGCTGGTCCGCTGCGTACGCGCCGATGACGCAGAAAGTCGCTGGCACCCGGTGTTCCGCCAGCACATCGAGGACGTCCGGTGTGCAAAGTGGATTAGGGCCGTCGTCAAACGTCAAATAAACGCAGCGACGTCCGGTGGTGTCAGCGCACTCGCTGCGCGCTTCGGATAAGCAGTGCCTCACAGTTCTGGCCCGTTCCGATCAATTATCGTTCCGGTCGGCCAATCGCTCATTGACCGTCCAATCGGTAAGACGACAATGAGTACGTCCTCGGTGCGCGTGGGCGGCGTGTCGAGATGCACTTCTCGAAGGGTCGACCTCACGCGAACTCCAGACACAATAGTCGCCAGACCGGGTCGGCCGAGCAGCCTTGCAATATGTTGCCGCAACGCGTGTCGAACCGTGCCGAAGCCGAATGGAACGCCAAGTTCCTGCAACACGGGATACATCACGCGCATTAATTGAGGGATTCCGAGTCCCTCAAGATCCGGACGTACCGCGTACAATCCTAGTTCGGCCACTAGTAGATCGACTGCGCCAACCTTGATGAAACGACGCAGTGCGCCGATATGAGCCGCTACGCCGCGCGCGTCGTAGCCGATTGCACGGAACTCTGGCCGCGCACCAGCCCAACTGTGATTGCCTTCGAATGGTTTTGCATTAAACGCCCCGGTCGGTCCGTAGGTCTTTCGGAAGAACTCGGACAGTTCGATGTGGTCGGCGAGTCGCAACTCATTTTCCCAAACCAGCCTCCACCGCACCTGAGAGCGCATGGAGAGAGGTCCTCTATCTGTGGACACGGCCAAATTCACGACTGCCTCCTATGCGCCGTCCGGCCTTTGAGGGTGGACCTGACGGACGCGAAGGACTTGCTGAGAAAGCGGTTCGATTTCAAGAAATCATCTGCACTCTGGAACAGTTCTGGGATGAAGCCAGAAGAAAAGAGCATTTCCGTCAACGCTTCACGGACCGATCGAACCTCATCCACGATGGAGATTACATCGAGCGCGCGTGCCTTTCGCACCAGATCTACCAAAGACTTCCCCCGCATCTTCCGCACGATCTGACCGCAATTGACACGAGATCCATTTGGCCGGGTCGCTGAAGCATTTGGCACCTGCAATTGGCTGCTCCCGATTCGTCGCGAAGCCAAGGCGAAGTCGAGGGTTGCCTCAACTGTACGAAGGTAAGCGGCCGATATAGAAAGGGTTTGGAGAACTATGCGAAGGTTTGCCGGTAGTAAGCGCCTACGGGACCTGCCAGACGCTTGTCGCGTCGTGTCGGCGCGATCCAGCTTGCCCATGCCGCTGAAGACCGTGGCCCCATTGGACATGTGCCTCGGTTGATGGTCGGCGTACACCTGAGGATTTTTCTCGGAGTCAGGGCAAAGATCGACAACCATCTTGATATGCCTAAATTCTATTTCTCCGGCCCGACGTTTTGCTAGAGTATTCATGAGAGCGTCCACGAGAAATTGACTTGAAATTCGGTGCCGTATCCGCCGAGAAAGTTCAGCGAGTTCGGCATCGGCGTTTCCTTCGTGCAGGTGATGAAGCGTCGCCAGTGGTGCTTCATGTTCCCACCGCTATGGCCGCCCGTCGGGCCGTACACGCCGCTGTTGCGCCATGCGTGAGCCAGTCACAGACCGACTGCCGCTCACGCGGAGTTGCTCGGCGGTGAGCTTGCGCTTGGTCCTGTGTCCGAGCAGTGACAGGCCGCCGCTCGCGTGCGCGTGTCCCGATGCATGTGATTGATCGATAACTGCTGCAACGTCATTTCCTCGGCTTCGCTCAGTTCTACGACACACTTGATCCGCTACCGCGGCATCACGAAGGCGCCAGCAGGTTTGCGAAATTGAAATGGATCTGCCAGGAACACTATCCTCCATGCCGTACAATTCGTAAAATCGATTGTTTTGATGGAATACATTTACATTATGGATAACTTGGGATCATGCGTTTCAAGGGCCTCGAAGCGTTACGTGCCTGCGAAATCAGCTTTTCAAATTCGGGGGCATCCCGCGCTCGCGCGGTCTGGAAGGACGACAAATCGCTCATCGAATGGCTCAACGCGCTGTAGTTCGTTATGTGCCCAGACATTCGCGCCCCTCCCGACAGCAATACAAATGTGCGTCGATAGCCACATAACGGCCTCGGGCACAGAACATCGACAACGCGAAGTGCGCGATCGTCCGGGCCTGCACGTACGACCCCGAAGTCCAGCGCTCCTACGCGGGCCTGGCTGAAGGCTACGGTTTCAGGATCGATGCCTGTCCGCCGCACAACCCGCAGAAGAAAGGCGTCGTTGGATCGGGCGTCAAATACGTCAAGAAATCCTTCGTGCCGCTGCGCACGTTTCGTGATCTGGCGGACGCCAACCGGCAGGTGCGCGAATGGATCATGCAGGAAGCCGGCGTCCGTGAACACGGCACGACACGCGAACAGCCGCTTGTGCGTTTCGCCATCGAGAGGCCGCTGTTGACGGCGCTGCTCGATGTGCCGCCGGTGCTTGCCGCGTGGTCCACGGTCACCGTGCATCGTGATGCGCACATCCAGCATCACAAGGCCATGTACTCGGTGCCGTTCGCCCTGGTGGGCAAGACGCCGTGGCTGAAGGCGACCGACACGGTCGTGCAGTTGTTCCATCAGCACGAACTCGTCGCCACTCATCCCCGGCTGCGCAAGCCCGGCGCGCGCTCGACCGTGCGCGATCATCAGCCGCCGCCGGCGCAAGCCTGGCTCGAACACGATCCGCAATGGTGTCTGGCTCAGGCCAAAGAGATTGGTCCTTCATGCCATGCGCTGATTCTGGGGTTGTTCAACGACCCGGTGCTCCTCAACCTGCGGGGCGCACAGGGCATCGTGCGGTTGCGCAGCAAGGGTCGGCGACGCAAGGCTCGAGGCTGCCTGCGTGCGAACGGGCGCTGGCCCATTCCAACCCCCGGTGGCGAACCGACAAAACGATTCTGGACAAAGGACTGGAGAGCCAGCCCATGCCGCATTCCCCGTCAATGCTCACCGATACCTACGTCAACGGCGGCCGCTTCGGCCGCGATCTTCAATCTCTGCTGATCCATTAAACCGCCCATGAACCCCAGTCCTGAACTGAACACGGCCCTCAAGCAGCTGCGTCTATCCGGCGTGTTCGACTCGCTTGAGCAGCGCAACTGGCAGGCCATCGACGGGCAGCTCGCGTACACCGAGTTCCTCGCCATGCTGCCGCACGACGAAGTCGCCCGCCGCGACCAGAAGAAGCTCGGTACCCGGCTCTCCCGCGCCGGCTACGCGATGGGCAAGACACTGGAGACGTTTGACTTCGACCGCCTGCCGAACCTGAATCGGACACACATCGACGATCTCGCTAACGGCCGCTATATCGACGAGAAGGTCGCCATCCTGATTGCCGGGCCGACCGGCACCGGCAAGTCGCAGGTATCTATAGCAGTGCGGGGTTGACGCCGAGGGCCAAGTCGATGATGGGGCTGCAAGGCGCCTCGACGAAGTGATCGCGGGTCGACCTCGTACCATCGAATTCAATAGCTTCTTATCTGAATCT
>NZ_VZQQ01000063.1 GCF_014397785.1 Paraburkholderia podalyriae | reverse complement strand
AATTTCCGCTTCCGCGAAGCCAATCTGCCTCTTCATCATCGTGAGTCTGTTCCGTGAGCTGTCTTCTATAACGTCCTCAGCTACGCCGGCGATGACCGCCGAGCCGAATAAATCAGCGTTTCCCTAGGGCGATGCATCTTTTCTCGGCGCAATGTTGACACGTGAGAGATAGAAAACATATTCGCCAGCGAATATCGGCCAGACCCGGTCGAACTTGCACAGGGCATCGACATCGAGTTTATGTGAACAAGGACCGGAATCGCCTGGATTGAAGCGGGCTTCCGATACTTTGTTGCCAAATGGAGTTGAAATTGAGCAGAGATGTGGTAGTTGTGAGCGGTGTACGGACCGCCATCGGCGGGTTCGGAGGCAGCCTGGCGAGCTTTCCACCGACCGATCTCGGCGCACGCGTGGTGCGCGAGGCGCTGTCACGTGCGTCGGTGTCGGGCGACGAAGTGGGGCACGTCGTGTTCGGCAACGTCGTGCACTCGGAGCCACGCGACATGTACCTCGCGCGCGTCGCCGCGATCAACGGCGGCGTCGCACAGCACGCACCGGCCCTGACGGTGAACCGCCTGTGTGGTTCCGGTTTGCAGGCGATCGTCTCGGCGGCGCAATGCATTCTGTTAGGCGACACGGACATTGCGATCGGTGGCGGCGCCGAAAGCATGAGCCGAGCGCCGTATTCGATGCCCGCCGCGCGCTTCGGCCAGCGCATGGGCGATACGCAGCTCGTCGACATGATGGTAGGAGCGCTCAGCGATCCTTTCCATTCGATTCACATGGGCGTGACCGCCGAGAACGTCGCGGGCAAGTACGACATCTCGCGCGAAGCGCAGGACGCGCTTGCGCTCGAATCGCACCGTCGCGCGGCCAAGGCGATTGCCAACGGCCACTTCAAGGAACAGATCCTGCCCATCACGATCCCATCAAAGAAGGGCGATGTCGTCTTTGATACCGACGAGCACGTGCGCCATAATGCAACGGCCGGCGATTTCGCCAAGCTCCGGGCGGTGTTCGCGAAGGAAAACGGCACGGTCACGGCCGGCAACTCGTCGGGCATCAACGACGCGGCCGCCGCGGTCGTGCTCATGGAACGCAGTACGGCGGAAAAGCGCGGCCTGAAGCCGCTCGCGCGCCTCGTCGCCTACGCACATGCGGGCGTGGATCCCGCATACATGGGCATTGGTCCAGTGGCCGCCACCCGCAACGTGCTCGAGCGCGCGGGGCTGAACCTAAGCGAGCTCGATGTGATCGAAGCGAACGAAGCGTTTGCGGCACAAGCGTGTGCGGTCACGAAGGAACTTGGTCTCGATCCCGCGAAGGTCAATCCCAACGGCTCGGGGATATCGCTCGGCCATCCGATCGGTGCGACTGGCGCGCTCATCACGGTGAAAGCGCTGTACGAGTTGCAACGCATCGGCGGGCGGTATGCGCTCGTCACCATGTGTATCGGCGGCGGCCAAGGGATCGCGGCGATTTTCGAACGGATCAATGTGTAAACGCGAGTGTTGCGCGCCAACGACCGGCTACTTGTCAGGCGCGGCCATAGGCACTTGTGCTGTGTCGTCGGCGGAATCGTCGCGAATCGTTTGTCGAGCCGTCTATTGGACGACTATTGGCGCAGGAGCGCTAGATGGGAGCTGAAAATGAAAATACTGGTTTCGGTGAAACGTGTAATTGACTACAACGTGAAGGTCCGGGTGAAGTCGGACAACTCGGGTGTCGATTTATCGAACGTGAAGATGTCTATGAATCCGTTCGATGAAATTGCGGTGGAAGAGGCGGTGCGCCTGAAGGAAGCCGGCGTCGCGACCGAAGTGATCGTCGTGTCGGCAGGTGTTGCGCAGGCGCAGGAAACGCTCCGCACGGCGTTGGCGATCGGCGCGGACCGCGCAATTCTTATCGACTCGAATGAAGAGTTGCAGCCGCTGGTTGTGGCGAAGCTCCTGAAGGCGCTAGTCGAAAAGGAGCAGCCGCAACTCGTGATCCTCGGCAAGCAGGCCATCGACGACGATTCCAATCAAACCGGTCAGATGCTCGCTGCGTTGGCGAATCTGCCGCAAGCGACGTTCGCATCGAAGGTCGTTGTGGCTGATGGGAGAGCCAATGTTTCGCGTGAAGTAGATGGCGGTGCTGAAACGCTTTCGCTGAAGCTGCCGGCCGTGATCACGACTGATCTGCGTCTGAACGAGCCGCGCTACGTGACGCTCCCCAACATCATGAAGGCGAAGAAAAAGCCGCTGGAAACGATCAAACCCGCAGATCTCGGCGTCGATGTCGCGCCGCGCCTTAAAACGCTGAAAGTCGCCGAGCCGCCGAAGCGTTCCGCCGGGGTGAAGGTGCCGGATGTAAAAACGCTGGTCGAGAAACTGAAGACCGAAGCGAAGGTACTCTAAGTAGAAGCGGAGACAGAGCAAATGACGAATCTGGTAATTGCAGAACACGACAACGCGTCGATCAAGGCCGCGACGCTTCACACAATCGCTGCGGCACAGAAAATCGGCGGGGATATTCACGTGCTGGTCGCGGGTCACAACGTACACGCTGCGGCTGTTGCGGCGGCGAAGATCGTAGGCGTCGGCAAGGTGCTGCTTGCAGATGCGCCGCAACTTGCGGAAGGTCTCGCGGAAAACGTCGAAGGCACCGTGCTGAACATCGCAAAAGATTACTCGCACATCCTTGCGCCGGCCACGGCTTACGGTAAGAACATTGCACCGCGTATTGCCGCAAAGCTCGATGTCGCGCAGATCAGCGACATCACCGCTGTCGATAGTGCCGACATATTCGAGCGTCCGATCTATGCAGGCAACGCCATCGCGACGGTGCAGTCGCAAGACCCGATCAAGGTCATCACCGTCCGCACAACGGCGTTCGATGCCGTCGCGGCCGAAGGCGGCAGCGCAGCGGTCGAGAAGGTCGAAGCCGCACCAGCCAGTGGTCTTTCGCAGTTCGTGAGCCGCGACGTCACAAAGCTCGATCGTCCGGAACTGACGAGCGCAAAGATCATCGTCTCGGGTGGACGGGGTCTAGGCAGTAGCGAGAACTACACGAAGATTCTCGAGCCGCTCGCCGACAAGCTCAACGCCGCACTTGGCGCCTCGCGCGCCGCAGTCGATGCGGGTTACGTCCCGAACGACTTTCAGGTCGGCCAAACCGGCAAGATCGTTGCGCCACAGCTCTACATCGCAGTGGGCATTTCGGGTGCCATCCAGCATCTCGCTGGCATGAAGGACTCCAAGGTCATCGTCGCGATTAACAAGGACGATGAGGCGCCGATCTTCAGTGTGGCCGACTATGGCCTCGTTGGCGACCTGTTTGCGATCGTTCCGGAACTCGTCGAAGGCATCTAGGCGCCTGACGCAACGTGGACAAAGAAAGTGCAAAAGGCGCAGGAGCTGATCGCTTCAGAGAGAGAGAGAGATCAAAACGCCAATTTTCGAACCTTCAACTTCCCATTGGAAGTCTGGATCGCCTGACGGCGCCAGTGGTCCCATCCGACCGAGAGCGCCGGCGTCTTCATGCTTAATCGTCTGCTTGGCGGATCCCCTTGCGGATTGAGTCGGTCGAAAAAGCGGATCAATGAGTTGCTAGCTCTTCAGTCGCTCAATGGGAAAGTTTTTTTCAATACTCAGGAGCGTGAACCGTGATGGATGTTCGGAATGAATTGAGAGTGTTTGGAGACGTGGACAAAACGGATGCCAGCCGTGTCCAGGTCAATCTCACAACTGCTCGGAACCTTCGCGTCCACACCTTTTCAAGTTGGGCATGGGCGTCCCGGAGCCAATACGACTGGATGGACTCAAACTTTCCTTCTATTGACCATACGTGATGGACTTAGATCGTGTCACGCCTCCGTCGTGTCACCCGGACACTGCATTCCTGCACAGCTGGATTCGGCGCACCGATTCAACGCGACGGCGTGACTTGTTGCCCCGGGCTAACTCACAACGCGCCCGGTAACCCGTCGCTAGGCAGAGGCTTGCCCATCGGCGACAACGCGGGATTTCTGAACGCATCGCGGATCAAGGTCAGTTACGGCGCGATCAAGTCCGGCACGCTCGCCGCGGACGCCGCATTCGATGCTATCCGGTGCGGCCGCGTGCGCAACGAACTGAGCGCTTACCCTGAACCGTTCAAGCGCTCGTGACTGCACTAAGAGTTGCACAAGACGCGCAACTTCAAGCAGTGGATGAGCAAGGGGCTCTATGTCGGCACGCCGATGGTCGGGCTGAGCAGAAGCTCTTTGGCGGCCGCGTGCCGTGGATGCTGAGCCATCGCCACGCGGAGCACGAGACGCTGCGGCCCGCTGCTTGCCGATCGCTTATTCGAACCCGATTGCAAGCTGACGTCCGACCGGCTCTCGTCCGTCTTTAGTGCGAACACGAACATGAGGAGAATCAGCCGGCGCACTTGGCGCTCAAAGACGCACTGTCCCGGTGAGTGTCAAGCTCGCGAAATACGCTGGACCGGAAAGTCGAATTGCCCGGCGGGCGTCTATGAGTTCGTCAAAAGCGTGGACCTCGCCCACCGGCTCATCGTCAACGCGCAGAACTGCGTGCACTGCAAGACCTGCGACGTGAAAGACCCGACGCAGAACGTCGTGTGGGTCACGCCGGAAGGCAGCGGCGGTTCGAGCTATCCGAACATGTGAATGGCGGGCCGGCTTGCATCGACCGATCAACAGAGGGAGACATCAGCATGAGCATCATTGAATACAGCATGGCTACGCTCGACGACTTCGTCGGTCGTGAATTGGGGGTATCAGATTGGGTCGTCGTCGATCAGGCGCGCATCGATGCGTTCGCCGACTGCACCGGCGACAAGCAGTGGATTCATGTGGACGTCGAACGCGCGTCACGCGAGAGCCCTTACGGCGGCACGATCGCGCACGGCTACTTGACGCTGTCGCTGCTGGCGGCGCTGGCGATCGACATCGGGATGATTCCCGCAGACGCAGCGGCGGGCCTGAACTACGGGCTGGACAAAGTGCGCTTCGTCGCGCCGGTGAAAGCCGGCGTGCGGGTGCGTAGCCAGCTAGTGTTGCTGGAGATCGAAAGAAAATCCAGGGGCCGCGTCATTCTGAAGATCGCCAACGAATTGCAGATCGAAGGTGAAGACAAGCCGGCACTGATCGCCGAGACACTGGTGATGCTGATTGCGCGCGACGTTCGAACGGTTGAAAAAACGGCTATATCCGGAACTCTCTACCCATAAACCAAGAAACCGCAATCACCCCAATGCAACCAGCAGATCACGAGTATTCCGAGGCAAGTTAGAAGGTTCTGTCGCAGTAAGGCGATTCGCTATCATGTGCGGAACAAGATGCACGACTGAAAACTCAATGAAGACGTTGAGTTAGGCGATAGCCCGGGTGCTGAAGCGCTTGTATTCTGGGCGGGATTGAAGTCAATGCATATGATAGCCAAAGGAAAGATGACGTGCGCGAGCGGAGCCCGTCGGTCCGTCGCTGATCGCTTTTAAGACCTCACAATATAAGCAGTACGTGACATATCGACATTGTTCGCGCGGTGCTCCTTACTGCGACAAAACCCTGAAGTGCAGGCCCGAGTTCCTTGCGACGGCCACTACCATCAATTGACAATATGACATTACTGATTGGAATTCCTCTGGAGACAGCCACTGGGGAGCGACGTGTAGCAACCGTGCCCGAAGTGGTCGAGAAACTGATCAAGCTTGGGTTCCCGGTTGCTGTGCAAAGCGGCGCCGGCGCAGGTGCGAACTTTGGCGATGGTGATTACGGTGCGGCGGGTGCCGAGGTCGTGGCAACGGCCGCCGAACTCCGGGCCCGCAGTGACATCGTTTTCAAGGTGCGCCCCCCGAGCAGCGAAGATCTCACAATTCAGAGTGATCGAGGTGTGTTTCCAAACCTCTTGAGTACCATCGTGGCTGTGCCGCTCAATACGTTCCATGGGTCAAGCCTCTCGGTAAGTGCCTTTCGCCTTCGCTGCATGCGCGGCGAGGATGTCCATCAATGCAGGACTGAGGCAGTCGTAGGGCTCCAGTCCGTTACTGCGAAGAGTGTCGCGGATCTCGGCCATCGCGGACGGCGGCGTTCCGCTTTCGATCACGGAAGATACGAAAGCCGCGAAACCGGGACCTTCCGAGCCGCTGTCGGGAGAAAGTTCGGTATGTACAAAGTCGAGACCAAAAAAGGCATGCTCCTTGTTTTCGATTCGGCCAAAGAGGTGTGCACCGCAGCTGGATCACGCGTGCCGCCGGATCAGAGCCTGCTCATCAACAGTCTTGAGTTTTTCCTTACGAGCGGTGACGTGAACCTTGTCGCGTGGGACAACACCAACCACCGAGAAAACTTCACCGTCCGGTTTCCAGCATTTGGTGCAGCCGCAGGCATGATTGAAAACGACTTGGGAGTCGATCTGGACTTCAACGGGATCCTGAACGCACAGGCAACGCAACTTGCCGCCTGCGAAACTTTCCGCGCCTTTCTGGATACCTTTGTCGACTGTTGGGTGGATTGCTACGGTCATGTCCTAGCTGCTCTACGGGTTCAGTAATGAATCACTGTGCGAATTGACTTTCCTTCGTGCATCAGGTCGAACGCCTCGTTTATCTCCGGAAGAGGCTTGGGATGCGTGACGAACGGCCCGAGATTGATCTTGCCGGTCATCGCATCCTCGACCATCCCCGGCAGTTCAGATCGACCCTTGACGCCGCCAAACGCGGTTCCTAACCAGCGCCGGCCGGTGACCAGTTGGAACGGCCGCGTCGATATCTCCTGCCCGGCACCGGCGACGCCGATGACGATAGATTGCCCCCAGCCGCGATGCGCACTTTCGAGTGCCGCGCGCATGACGTTTGTGTTGCCAATGCATTCGAAGCTGTGATCAACGCCCCATCCGGTCA
Organism: Paraburkholderia podalyriae; assembly: GCF_014397785.1. Lineage (GTDB taxonomy): Bacteria > Pseudomonadota > Gammaproteobacteria > Burkholderiales > Burkholderiaceae > Paraburkholderia > Paraburkholderia podalyriae. The sequence goes on along the minus strand of NZ_VZQQ01000063.1, from coordinate 26,578 downwards.
GATCGACGATCACCTGTTGGATCGGCTTGCCGAAGTCATTCGGGTTCAGGAAGTCAGTAGCTCCGAAAGTGCGCGCAAGTTCGAACTTACTTGGGTTGGTATCGATGGCGAGAATACGGGAAGCCTTCGCCAATTTTGCGCCTTGGATTACGGCAAGGCCGATGCCGCCGAGACCGAACACTGCGACCGTGTCGCCCTCTTGCACCTTCGCTGTGTTTTTTACGGCGCCGAGACCCGTGGTCACGCCGCACCCCAAAAGGCAGACGTGTTCCGGGTTTGCATCTGGGCTAATCCTGGCCAGCGATACTTGCGCAACGACGGTGTACTCGGAAAATGTCGAACAGCCCATGTAGTGGTAGATGGGTTGGCCGTTATAGCTGAACCGCGTCGTGCCGTCGGGCATCACGCCCTTTCCCTGCGTGTCGCGAACCGCGACGCAGAGATTAGTCTTTCCACTCTTGCAGAAGAGGCATTCGCCGCATTCGGCGGTGTAGAGCGGAATCACGTGATCGCCTGGCTTGACACTCGTCACACCTTCGCCGATTTCAACAACGACGCCCGCTCCCTCATGTCCGAGTACTACCGGAAAGAGACCTTCCGGATCGTCGCCCGAGAGCGTGAAGGCGTCGGTGTGACAGACGCCGGTATGGGTGATTCTGACGAGGACTTCGCCCTTGCGTGGAGGTTCGACATCAATTTCGACGATCTGCAACGATTGTCCCGGTGCAAATGCAACTGCGGCACGTGATTTCATGTGATTCGATCCGGATGAAATGTGATCGGGGTGGCGGACGCAGCTGGACCTGCTGCGTCCATCATCAGTCGATACGCCGTCTTTCGGGCAGGACGGCAAAACCATCGACTTCGAGCAGCACCGCCTTGTCATAAAGCTTCACAAGCGGAATGAGTGCGGCCGATGGCGGTGCGTCGTTGTTGATGTACTCGGAGCGTACCGAGCGCAGAATCGCCAGCATGGATGGATCGAAATCAACCACGTAATGCGTGAGCCGAGCAACCGCTTCGAATCCGGCGCCGGCCGCATGCAGGGTAGCTTTGATGTTTTCGTAGGTCGCCCGCAATTGTGCTTCAAATCCCTCAGCGAGCTCCCCGTTCGGCAAGGTGCCAACGTGCCCGCTGAGAATGAGAAGGTCTCCGCCGGAGATTCGCATGCCAAGCGAGACACCCGGGAATCCGCCAGCTGGCGGGTTGACTGGAGTGAGCATATTCGTGTCCTGTACTTATTGGGTTAAAAAACTGACCACTAAGTATAGACAATCAAAAATCGCCCAGCAACAGCCGCAAGCGCATCGGCGATCCTTCGCTTCTCCGAACCACACTCGTGTCTGTAGGCATCCATCGCGGGCACAAAGCGCGCCGACTAGTGGCGAGTGGTCGAAGACAACAGGAAGGCGTGGTTAAGTCATCTCCCAACACCCCCGAAAACTTCGGGTAAACGTGAATCAAATGACTGACCCGAACGACGGAAAAAACTTTTTTGACGTGGCCAGGATTCAGGCATACTGACTCATCGGTCGAATTTAATGGTTTGTGAGTATTTAAAAGATCGTAGGTACGCCGTAAATTGTGCTCGTGATCCGGAGGGGTTCTCCGGACGTGAGCGTGATCGGTGCCAGGAGGGTATTGCCACGCTCGCGATGCGCAATCGACACGCAAATGATGACCATGACTGATCTCTCGGCAGTGGGTATGAAGCAGACAACAAAGTCCAGTGGGGCAAGTCCCCTGTTGCAGCTAGATGCAATCGACAAATCCTTTGGCGAACACAAGGTGCTTGGCGGCGTAAATCTGAGCATGTCGGCAGGAGAGGTCGTAGCCGTGATCGGGCCGAGCGGGTCTGGCAAGAGCACCTTGCTGCGTTGCATTAACCAGCTTGAGCCGCCGACTGCCGGCAGCGTGACTGTCGACGGGGTGACGATCAAGGCCGACGAGAAGCCGAGCCGGTCGGCACTGAATCACTTCCGGCGAGCACTGGGGATGGTTTTCCAGTCGTTCAACCTGTTTCCGCATCTGACGGTCCTTCAGAACGTCAGCCTCGCGCAGCAACGGGTGTTGGGTCGTACTAAGAACGAGGCAGATGAGCGTTCGATCCAACTCCTGACGCGTGTCGGTCTGGCAAGCAAGGCTAGCCAGTATCCGTCGCGATGTTCGGGCGGGCAGCAGCAGCGCATTGCAATATCCCGCGCCCTCGCGCTCGATCCAAAGATCATGCTGTTCGACGAACCGACCTCAGCGCTCGATCCCGAAGTGGGGCTGGAAGTGCTCGCAGTAATGCGGGAACTCGCGGATGAGGGTATGACGATGATGGTTGTGACTCATGAGATGCGATTCGCTGAGAACGTCTCTGATCGCGTCATCGTGATGGCCGACGGTGGAATTCTCGAGGAGGGGGCCAGCAAAGACGTGATGCGCAATCCCACCCACGACCGGGTGCGCCAATTTCTCTCTGCTGTGAGGGATCGATGATGGGCATTATTCAAAGTGTCGGCGGAATGCTTCTGCAGGCGGTTCCGTGGACGATCGGGCTGACAGTTTTCGCTTTTGTCGCCGGATCCATACTCGCCATCCCGATGTGTGCGTTGCGCGTTTCGCGCTCCGCTGTCGTGCGGGGCGTGTCGATGGGAGTCATTCTTGTGATGCGATCGATCCCACCGATTGTTTGGCTGTTCATCATTTTCTTCGGGATCGGTAGTGGCATACTGCATCTGAGTCCTTTTGCATCCGGTGTTATCGGCCTGGCTCTGATCACTGCGGCAAATCTTGCGGAGATCTATCGAGGTGCGATGAAAGCTGTACCTCTAGGGCAGTTTGAAGCATCCAAGGTGCTCGGATTGTCTCGGTGGCGACAGTACGTTGACGTGCTGGGCCCGCAGATTTTCCGCACGGCACTGCCGTCTTGCGCGACGTACGCCATTGGCTTGGTCAAGGATACCGCGGTCGCTTCCACAATTGGGGTACCGGAGATCGCCCAGGCGGCCTATCGTGCATCGCAGGCGACCTTCAAAGGCATCGAAGTCTACGCGGCGGCCGGCTTCATTTATTTCGTAATCAGCGTACTAATGGCGTGGGGATCGCGCGCTCTGGACACACGACTTCGTATGAGTATTGCACGATGAAAGAGATCTTGGACCTTTGGCTCTCCTGGTTGCCCAGCCTCGTAGCCGGGCTCGGGATAAGCCTGGAAGTAACAGTCGCGTCGCTTGTGCTGGGAATCCCGCTGGGGCTTGCTCTCGCGATCGGTGTGGGTAGTCCGTCAAAAAGCTTCCGAGCAATTTCCGTCGTGATCGTCGAACTTGGTCGAGGCGCGCCCGCACTGATACTCCTGCAGTTTCTCTACTTTGGACTGCCTACGGTTGGACTTACGCTCTCGTCATTTTTTTCGTCTGTCGTAGCACTTGCGCTCAGTACGGGCGCATACACAAGCGAAATCATGCGTGCCGGTCTTGTGTCAGTTCCGTTCGGTCAGCGGGAAGCTGCCTATGCGATAGGCCTCAGCACCAGAGACAGCTTCAGGTTGATCATCCTGCCGCAGGGCTTGCGAGTGGCCATTCCGCCGCTGCTTGGATTTGCGCTGGTCATGCTGCAGACGACTTCGCTCTGTTTCACGATTGCACTGCCGGAGCTCGTCAGCCGGGCTAATGACATCGGGTCGAGCACCTTCCGTTACATGCCGGTGCTGGTCCTGACCGGATTTTTATATGCGTCCATTTGCGTGCCTTCAACTCTGCTGATCGGACGCATGGAGAAGCATCTGTCGCGGCATGAGTAGGAGGTGGCATTCAATGTCGCATCGTGATGCATTTTTCTGTAGATAACGAGGAAAGCGTTTTGAAGAGCCAGAATGTCAAGATTATGGGAGCGGTGTTAGGCGTGATCGGGTTCCTCACCGTGACGACAAACAGCTTTGCTGCTTGTACGCCCGTGCATAAGTTCGAGACGATCAATACGGGGACGTTGTCGGTCACCACCACATCCTATCCGCCCTTCGACAATGTCGACGCCAGCGGAAAGTTCGTCGGTGTCGACGCAGAAATCCTCGAGAAAGTTGCCGAGCGCGAATGCGTCAAGATCAGTCCGACTCTCGTAGATGCATCCGCGTCGATTCAGTACGTGGTGACGGGGCGCGCGGACATGTCGTCGGGGTCTTGGTATCGCACAGCGGCGCGCGCAAATGTCATGGGCGTCTCCACCCCGCTCTATCTCGAACAGATGGGCGTCTATTCGAAACAGGGCTATTCGAAGCTCGCCGAGCTGACCGGAAAGACGGTGGGCACGGTTCAGGGGTATCTCTGGGTCGCCGACTTGAAGAAGATTCTTGGCGAAAATCTGAAGCTATACCCGACGGCGGTGGCGCTAGCCCAAGACCTCGAGGCAGGTCGAATCGATACTGCGATCAACACTTACAACGCGGGTGTGGATGCGCAGAGGAAAGGTGGGTTCAAAGGTTTCAAGGTTGTCGCCCTGCAACCCGATTCGCGAGTCGCGCCGTCAGTGCATCCCGCCCAGATCAGTTTCCTCTACGCGAAGTCGAACAATGAACTGGGAAAGGCGATCAACGAAGACATCGACGAGATGCAGCGCAAGGGCGAAATCGCGGCGATTCTCAAGAACTACGGCTTCGATCCGAAATCGGCAAGTACTGGCGCGCCCCGCTTTGCGGACGTGCAATAGCACTTTTTGACAGGCTTTGGTGTTTCGCGCCGAGGCCATGAAAGAACGTCGGGCCAAGAAATGTTCGGCCTTACTACAACATCAGAGGAACAGACATGAGCGCCGCAATCGGGCAGAACGCAAAGTTTTACGATGAACTCGACGTTGGTACGGAGTGGGAAAGTCCGCGTCGCACAATAACCGAAGCCGACATTGTCATGTTCGCTGCGATCACTGGTGATCACAATCCGGTGCATACCGATGAAGAGTTCGCAAAGAACACGGTCTTCGGTGGGCGTATTTTGCACGGTCCAGCAGCGTTTGCGATCGCAACGGGGCTCGAAAGCCGCCTCGGCATCAAGGAAGGCACGGCTGTAGCCTTCCTGGGTATGACGTGGGACATGCGCGGTCCAGTAAAGATCGGTGACACGATCCACGTCTACGAGAAGGTTACTGGCAAGCGAGAGACCAAGAAGCCATCCGTCGGTATCGTCAATTTCTATGTCGCTATCCGTAACCAGCGCAACGAGGTGGTGCAGGAAGGCGAATGGAAGGTGATGATGCATCGTCGTCAAGAGGAAGCGGCTGCATAGTAAAACGGGAAGGTGGTGTCAGGCATAGAGGCTAGAGCGGATGATCAACACGGACATTGAAAAGCAGGCTGTGCGCGGCGGCAAACACGCTGCCCTGGTGGGAACGACGAACTCATTTTCGTATGCGGAACTGGTGGATGAAATCGCGCGAACGGTAGCGCGGTTGAAGGAGCGGGGCTTCGACGGCGGCAAGGCGGTTGCCGTTCTGACCGAAAACCGCATCGAACAGATGCTGGTCTATTACGCCGTTGCGAAGCTTGGAGGGCAATTCGTTCCTGTCAATTCGAGTCTTAGCGTATCTGAAATTGCCTACATCATCGACCACGCAGAAGCGACGGTGCTGATTTACGACGAGCGGATGAGAGAGGTCGCGGAGGCAGCCCTCAATCAGGACGTGAAGACACCAGGTCTCCTGCTTGACGATTTCATGGCGACTAACCCATCGAATGTCGATCGCCTTCCTGTCTCCGAACTCGGGAACGAAAGTGGTCTCTTCCTGATGGTGTACACGTCGGGTTCAACCGGTCGCCCGAAAGGAGTAGCGCTCAATCAGGCGGCCGAAGTCGCGGGCAATGCCTCGCTGATCGAGATGTGGGGAATGGGGCCGGACGACGTGAATGTCATCGCGTTGCCGCTGGGATATCACTATGGACTTTCCACGGCAACTGGCGCGACGCTGCAGTCTGGAGGCAAAGCGGTCGTGCTTCGGCGATTCCATCCGCGCGATGTACTCGACGCGCTCCAGCAGCATAGGGCGACGATTTTCCAGGGCGTTCCGACAATGTTCGCCATGATGCTTGAGTACGCGGAACAGAACTCGCTGGAAATCGACTTGTCATTCATGCGATTGCTGATATCGGCAGGCGCGCCGCTGTCGAAAGATCTTCGCCGACGTTTCGCGCTTCGGTTCAACAAGGAGATCGAGGATTATTACTCTCTGACCGAGACTCGTCCCGTGTTCGGGCGGTTCTGGAATGATACGACACCCGTGCCGGAAGGAGCGATCGGCAAGGCCGCGCCGGGTGTGCAACTGAAGATCGTCGACGCGGACGGGCGCGAGGTTGCTGAAGGTGTGACAGGGGAGGTCTATGTCCGGGGACCATCGGCAACGCTCGGGTACCTGAAAAATGAGGCTCTTACCCGGGAACTGTTTTGTGGCGATCTCATCCGCACAGGAGACCTCGGATACCGTGACTCGGCTGGCTTCTACTATTTGACCGGGCGTAGCAAGGATCTGATCATCCGGGGAGGAGCAAACATCGCTCCTGCCGAAGTGGAGCAGGTGCTGGGAACGCACGAAGCAATCGGCAGCGTTGCAGTGATCGGCGTGCCGGATGAGAAATTCGGTCAGCTTGTTGCGGCATACATTGTTCCGCGGTCAGGCTATCTCCCGCCAGATGAAGTGCTGAAGGCGCACTGCGCCGGCAAGCTGGCTGACTTCAAGATTCCAGCGTTCTTTGTACCAATGTCAGCGCTTCCTCTCGGCGCAACGGGGAAGGTCGACAAAAACGCGCTCCTTGCGCACTGGATGGAGGCCCGCCAATGAGCGCACTTCTGCCAGTTTCAATCGCATCTTTCGGGACAAGACGGTATCCGACGCTCGCGGCGTTGGGCAATCATGTCGAGACACTCGCCAGGCAGGCTGCCTCTGCGGGTAGTCGAATCCTGCTGCTTCCGGAGTTGGTTTCGACCGGGCTCCTCTGGACAGATCCGGACGCATCCAGAGTCGACAACGCAGGAGTGGGAGCGTTTTATCGCAAAGTGCTCACACCGATGTTTGGCGCCTACAAGCAAATGATGTCGGCACTAGCCGGCAAGCACGGCCTGGCAATTGCCGGTGCATCATTCTGGCATGAGGAAGACGGCGTCGCACGGAACAGTGCGTTTGTGTTCATGCCGGATGGCGAGATCCTGCGACAGGACAAACTGCATATGACTCGTGGGGAGCGGGCTATCCAGACCCATGGAGGCGACGCGCTGATGTCGTTTGATGTGTGGGGCGTGAAGTGCGGTCTATTTGTCTGTTACGACGTCCAGTTTCCGGAACTGACGCAATATCTTGTGAGAGAAGGCGTGGAAGTTCTGCTTGTCCCATCACTGACGGAGGATCGTGGCACTTGGCGGGTCTGGCATAGCGCGCATGCACGGGCGCTGGAAAACCAGATGTTCGTCTGTGTTTCGACGCTCGTCGGTCCGATGGATATTCCTAACGACTACACGTCACTGCTAACCGGTCGTGCATTCGTGGCATGTCCGATCGACAACCGGTTCAAGATCGGCGACGGCACATACGCGGTCGGTGCGGAGGGTGAGGACCTTCTGAACGCCACGCTGGACCTCGAAGTACTGCGGCTATCGCGTTCGCGTGCAGAGGTTCGACAGCTTACAGACCGGCGGCCTGATCTATATGAGCGATTGCAGTCTTGACAGACCGCGCTTGAGATCAGCATCGAACCAAACACGCACTTCCATCTGGAATGAGAATGACACGTCGCATCAACTTCATCAATCCCTTCGGCACTCGCGCGTATGACGAACTGATTCATGAAACGCTCTTACACTACGCGGCTGCAGATACCGAGCTGACGATTTCGCACCTCGAAGGGTGTCCGGCCGACCCCGACTATTTCTATCCCAAGCATCTGATGGAACTCGCTCTCCTTGAGGCAATCCAGGACGCTGAGGAAAAAGGCTTCGACGCGGTCATCTCGGGATGCTGCTATGACCCCGCAGTCAGAGTCGGGCGTGAAGTCGTCAACATTCCGGTTGTTGGTCCAATGGAAGCATCCTTGCAGTTCGCGCCGTTCTTCGGCAAATCGTCGGCCGTAGTAACTGATCACCGCAAAGCGTGTGAGTACATGCAGGAATACGCTCGTACGACGGGGCTCGATGGCAATATTCGCGGCTTCGAGGTTATTGACTGGTATATCCGGGACATGATCAAGAATCCCGATGCCGTCGCTAAGGACGTGATCTCGGTGGCCGCTTCGTGCGTTGAGAAGACCCGTGCAGAGTGCATCATTCTCAACTGCACGATCATCGCCGCATGTTATCAGCAGCACTTGATGAAGGGCGGCGACACTGCGGTCGTACCCATCCTGAACCCGAACCTGATGGCGTTGAAGATGGCCGAAAGTATGGCCGATCTTCATAAGGCGGGTGCCTATCAGATTGGACGAACCGGGTACTACACGCGTCCGGACGCAGGCCACTATCAAGATGTATCGCGCGATACGCGTCGAGCGTGGAAAGATGCCGTGCCGACGCTGAGCAAAGTCTTTACTCAATCATGAGTGTGGCGCAAGAGAGCCGGCCGGTCGGCGCACTCGATACCTTCCGCGGAGTTGTCTACCCGAGCCAGTCGGACGCGATGGGCCATATGACGGTTCAATATTATGTGGCTGCTTTCGATCAGGCAATGTGGCACACGGTCGTTGAACTGGGCTATGACCCGGAATGGCGGAGCACCAAGCGACAAGGGTGGGCCGATGTTCGCTACGAAATCGACTTTCGCGGCGAACTTAGGGTTGGTGACCTGTTCCGAGTTGAAAGCCGGGTTCTACGTTGCGGGCATACGTCCTTGCGCACCCAGCACAGTCTTCTCGCTCTCACGGGCAACGTCGCGGCAGATGTGCTAATGACCTCAGTATACTTCGATCTTTCGAGCCGCAAGAGCATTCCGCTCCCGGAGGTAGTCAGACGTCGAGCCGAAGATCTATTCCCGTCTGAAGGCGCCGAAGGCTGTGCCAATCCATAGCCAACGCACGCGCCAGTCGCGTTGTGATGCCGGAACACAGGGAGATATGAAGATGATCAATCGTCGCGAAGAACTGAAAGCCCGGAAGCAGGCGTACGTGCAGGACGAAATCCTGATGTCTGCGGTGAGTCTGTTCGCCCGTCGCGGATTCCGCGCGGTGACGATCGACGACATTGCTTCAAGCCTTGGTTACACCAAGTCCGTCGTCTACTACTACTTCAAGAGCAAGAGCGAGATTCTCTGGCAGATTTTTTTGCGGAACTACGATGAGTATTTCCAGATGATCACATCTGTCACTGAATTGGGGCTAGGACCAGAGGAGACGCTCAGGCGGCTAATACTGGATCATGCATTGCATGTCATGGAGCGCCCGGAGTGGAACGCGATTTATTGGCGTGACGAAACTGAACTGAACGAACATCAGCGTCAGCAGATGGCAGATCGCAAGCGCGAGTATGGCGTGCGGATCTCTGCGATCTACGCTGACGGTGTTGCTGAGAATCGGTTTCGAAAAATCCCTACCGGTGTCGCCGTGCGCGCAATTATTGGCATGTGCAATTCGTTGTCGACCTGGTTCAGGCCTGACGGGCGTTTGTCGGCCGCTGACATCGCGGAACACTTCGTGACGATGCTGATGAGCGGCTTTGTTGCCGAAACCGGCGAGGCGTCGAGGAAATCCGCAGTCCGCCGCCAATCTGCGACAGCACTCAATTCTTGAGTCGGGCTGCCTTCGCAACCGATCCATGTGTGTCAAGAACTGTGACTATGGTTGCCAACGCCGGCGGCTGGCGCGAGCATGTGCTCCTTCTGCGCGCCCAGCCAATGGCAACCCGGGTGAAATGATTTTGATTTTTTGATCGATTGGAGCATACTGACCAGCGGGTCTAAAATTTAATTTGACGGGTCTAATTTTGCGGGATCAGTTGATTGCACAAACCGATCGGCCGCAGCCATGTGGAGGATATTCATGACAGATCTGAAGAATCGGGTCGCCGTTATCACGGGTGGTGAGAGTGGTATCGGTCTGGCCATCTCGCGGACGTTATCGGCGCTGGGCGTGAAACTGGTGATCGGTGGCATCCTTGAGGAAGAGGGGAAGCGCGTTGCTGAAGAGCTGAATGCGGGAAGCCCAACCGTTTTCGTTAAGACGGATGTGCGCAGCGAATCGCAGGTCGAAAGTCTGGTGAAAGAGGCCGTATCGCGCTTTGGCAAGCTTGACATCATGATCAATAACGCGGGCGTGTATGACGGTTCCGCGAGTCTGATGGACACCAAAGAAGGTCTCTGGAACCAGATCATTGATATCAATCTGAAGGGATGTTACTTCGGTTGCCGCGCCGCGCTTCGCCAGATGATTGAACAGGGCACCGGTGGGCGGATCATCAACACGTCCTCGGTCGGCGGGTTGCGTGGTGCTGCGGATGGGGCTTCGTACACCGCGGCGAAATTTGGCGTAGTGGGACTAACGCGCCAGATCGCGTGCGACTACTCAGAGCTCGGAGTCACCGTCAATGCAATCTGTCCGGGAGCAATCGAAACAGACGTTCGCAAGAATTCCGGCGCGATTCTTGGCGAGCACGCGGTAAACATGAATCGGGGCGTGGGCTCGGACCCCGACGCATACAAACGCACGATTCCGGCTCGCCGGCGTGGCAAGCCGCAGGAAGTCGCCGACGTCGCGGTTTTCCTCGCGTCGGATGCGGCAAGCTACATTACGGGTCAGGCAATTGCAATTGATGGCGGATGGACGGCAACGTAAATGGACACTCTCGGATTCTCGGATGACGAACTGGCGGTAGTGGAGGCAGTACGGCGATTCGTCTCGAAGGAAGTACGGCCGCAGGTCGCAAGGCTCGAGCGGGAACAGCTTTTCCCGACTGAACTTTTGCAGGGCATAAAGGAACTGGGTCTTTTCGGACTTGCGGTACCTGAGCAGTACGGAGGCCTCGCGTTGCGCTTACCCGTCTTTGCATCAGTGATGGAAGTACTCGCAGCCGGCTGGACAACCTTGGCGGCCTATATCAACAGTCACGCGACGGTGGCCTACGCTATTTCCACGCATGGGACCGAGCAGCAACGTCAGCGATACCTGCCGGGTATGGCCACAGGCGCCGAGCGAGGATGTCTCTGTCTGACAGAACCAGGTGCCGGTTCGGATCTCCAATCGATTTCGACAGTTGCCGTGTCTGAAGGTGGAACGTACCGGGTTCGCGGGGACAAGATCTTCGTCACGAACGGAGAGAAGGCTACGATCCTGCTGACTCTGGCACGCACGGGTAAAGACGAGTCGACGGGCAAGCCGAAGCTCAGTCTTCTGGTGGTTGAAAAAAAGACCGTCGGCGTTTTGGTTGGCAGCACGTTCCATAAGATGGGCTTCGGGCTAGTGGACACGGTAGAGATCCGGATCGAGGATGCTGAGCTCCCGAAATCGGCTCTGCTTGGTACGCAGGAGGGACTTGGCATGAGGCACCTGCTCGACAGCCTTGAAATCGGCCGCATCGCCATTGCGGCCAGCGCGGTGGGACTAGGGGCTGCTGCTCTGGAAGAGGCAACGCGTTACGCGAGTGAACGAAAAGCTTTCGGCGTCACCATTGACCATCACCAGGCAGTGCAACTGCGTCTGGCAGAAATGGCCACGAGACTCGTGGCGGCGCGGTTGCTGACGGCTGAGGCTGCGCGCAAGAAGCAGGCCGGAGAGCGAGCTGACATGCTCTCCGCGATGGCCAAACTCTTCGCGAGTGAAGCTTGCGCGCAGATCGCGCAGGACTCTCTGCGCATACATGGTGGATACGGCTACATCAACGAGTTCGCGATCGAGCGCATCTACCGCGAAGCCCCGCTTTATCTTGTTGGAGAAGGCACGAATGACATCAACAAGCTGGTCATTGCGCGCCGAATCATGGAGGGCGCAGATGCCGACACTTTGGGGTTGCCATCATGACTACTGCCATTCTCAGCTTCGATTTTGATGCCCTTGCGATCTGGATGAGCACGTTCAAGCAGGTCACGCCGACGCCACTGTCACGAGGAGAGTATGGTGCGACGGTTGGTATGCCGCGTATCCTCGAGATGCTGGATCGGCGGGGTGTCAAGGCAACGTTCTTCGTACCTGCGCACACAGCGAGGACTTTCCCTCAACTGACCCGACGTCTTGTCGACACAGGCCACGAGGTAGGCGTGCACGGACTGATTCACGAAACGCCGGTGGGTCTGTCGCTGGATGAAGAACGCTCCGCGCTACACGAAAGCATTGCGATCCTCGCGGACATCACCGGGAAACGCCCCGTCGGATACCGGTCGCCAGCCTGGGATTTGAGCGAGAACACAATCGCGCTTTTGGAAGAGGCGGGTTTGATCTACGACAGCAGCCTGATGGCTGGTGACTTCAAGCCCTTCTTTGCACGCAAGGGCGACGTAATGAGTGCAGAAATGTTCCAGTTCGGGACAGACAGCGACGTGCTGGAGTTTCCAGTGGCATGGGAACTGGACGACTTTCCGTACTTCCAATTCGTGACGAAGCCGATCAACCAAGGGCTTCGACTGACGGAGGATGTGCTTTCGTTGTGGAAGGGAGAGTTTGACACAGCGAATGAGGAAGAGGGGGTTTTTACGCTAACCAATCATCCCGAAATCATTGGCCGAGGTCCGCGTGTAAAGATGCTGGAGCAACTTATCGCTTACATGCAGTCGAAAAGCGATGTGAAGTTCATGACGATGGGCGAGGCCGCTCTGGAGATCCGGCATTCCGCATAATGCAGACATTGACGCGAGGCTTGTATGGCGGATACTGAAACCTGGAATTGAAGATAGAAAGGATCGCCGAACCGGCGATCCTTATTACTTCGGAGACTGATTCCTGAGAGCAATGCTAGCCGAACTCTAAAAGAGAGGGGGGCGTTGCGAGACGCCCCCCTCTCTTCTTGTACAGCGAGCGATTCTGCCGTTAGCTAGCTGATTGCGGAGAAGTCCCCAACCAGATCACGCTTCTCGACTGTGTACGCAACGTCCTGGTCATCAACGGTCCGAATGCGGATCTTGCTGCTCAATTCCTCCGAGATGTGCGCTACGACACCCGGCATGGTAGAAATCAATGCGAGCCCGGTCATTTCTGCCGGCGTGAAAGCCATCTGAGCGAGGATCGCGGCCATCATGCCAACGTCATTGATGGCAAGATCCGGCTTGTTTGCGCGACGGATGAAAGCGGCATGGACTGCCTCGTACCAGTCACACATTTCACCCCAAACGCCATTCTCCGACGCGATCGTCTTGAGTTTTTGCGCGCGCGGATCCTGGAACTTGAAATTCGGGTGGCCGAAGCCAGGTACTCGCTGGCCATTTGCTCGCAATGAAACGACGAGGTTGTCGGCCGCCACATCCATCGTCTCCGAGCCCTTCTTGAATTCGGCATACGTGTTCGCAACAAATGCACCTGCCTGGTCGGGAGCCAACGTATATTCCCCGGCAGACAGCACGGCGGTTGCGAGACCTGCAACCATCGAAGGATTGCCTGACACGCAGTAGCGTGCCGCGACCGTACCCGGCTTCTTCAGTGCGTAATCCAGAACAGCGCACAATATCGCATCCATCACTGCCGTTTCGCCCGGCGTCGGAAGCTTCCCTCGAATCAAAAGAAAGCTGGCTGAGGAAAACGACAGTTTGCCGATGATCTCGCCAAGATCGTAGCCTCGGATCAGAACATTTGCGTCGCTGACGACGCTCACGGAGCTTTGCCACGCCGGCTTGTGTTCGTTAGACATATCTGTATCCCATTTAGACATTCGACCCCATTTACGTGGTCGGCACAACGATAAAACCTTATCGGTCGCGAAAATGTACTAGCCGGAATGATAATTGTCCAGTGGGTCAAATTTTGAGGTTGACCTACCGCGACGATTTGTTCTACTTTGTTGACTTGCTAGTCAAAAAAAATGACAATCAAATTATGGTTGCTGGTGGATCTGGTTTGCCCGGATGCCTGGCAACTCCAACCGATCAACTATGTCTGCGCTATTTTTGCGCCCGGACGAGGATGCACACTTGAAACAGGACAAGCGAGAAGAACTGAAGGCTCGGAAGCAGGCGTACGTTCAGGAAGAGATATTGTCGTCGGCAGTAACACTATTTGCGGCACGAGGGTTTCGTGCCGTGACCATTGACGATATCGCGTCCAATCTCGGGTACACGAAATCGGTGGTCTATTACTACTTCAAAAGCAAGAACGAGATCCTCTGGCAGGTGTTTTCACGGATTTACGACGCTTATTTCGCGAGCATTTCGTCGATAATCGAGGCCGAACTACCGCCGCAGGAGGCGATGAGCCGGATCATTCGCGCACACGCAACCCACGTGATGGAGAGCCGCGAATGGACTGCGATCTACTATCGCGACGAGAGTGAACTGACCGAGAAGCAGCAGAAGATCATCCTTGGACGCAAGCGCGAATATGATGCAATCATTGAGGGCGTGTATCAGCGCGGAGTGGACGAGGGCGTGTTTCGGCCCATTCCCACTGCAGTCGCCGTTCGGGCAATTCTCGGAATGTGCAACTGGCTTTACACCTGGTACAAGGAGAGCGGCCCTTTGCCCGCGGCAACAATTGCTGACCATTGTGTTTCGATGCTGACTGACGGTTATCTGGAGCCTGCCTCGTCGAAGATCCAGAAGGCATCTCAGGGTAAATCCCAATCTCGGGCTGTGAAGGCCTGATCCTTCCGCCGGGGCACTCCGCCCCGGCGGCGCAATGACTGGCGACCTGTCCTTTGCGTGTCAGGGCTTGCCATGCTCTTTCTCTTTCCCGATACATTCGCCGCGCGGCGCCCGCCCAGCCTGTCGAACTCCCCGACTGAACGGTTTACATCGCACGCTTGATTTCACCGGGGAGCATCGCCCCTTGCGTGACGAAAATTTGGCGATATATACTTGGTGGTCAGTTTTTTAATCCTGATAGTACAAGTAAGGTTTGCGAAACGGCTACGCCGGATCGGACGTGTGCTGCGGACGTCCTTTCACCGACTGTGGCATCCGGACGCTACGCCAGTCTGGCCCTCGAAGAACGACGCAGGTGATCATGGCGTCCGATGACGGAGTAGCCAGGTCAGGTGCGACGGGCGGCAGAGAGGTCGGCGGTCTGTTGTGTCTTGTCTTCCTTTTGTCGTACCAGTCGGGCGGACAGTTTGTTTCTGATCACGCACGCTTTTTAACAGGAAAAAGGTATGGCCGATTTTGATGTAGTGATCGTCGGGGGCGGGCATAACGGGCTGGTCTGTTCAGCGTATCTGGCTGAGGCAGGCCTGAAGGTAAGCGTGCTGGAGCGACGCCCGGTGATTGGTGGCGCCGCGGTGACTGAGGAGTTGTGGCCCGGATTTCATCTTTCGGTGGCCTCCTACTGGATGTCCCTTTTGCAGCCAAAGATCATGCTGGATCTTGAACTGCGGCGCTACGGCGTCAAGGTGCTCGAAACCGCACCCGGCTTTCAGCCGTTTTCGAATGGGACTAGCATCGTTTTCTGGCCGGAGACGAAGCGGATGTGTGAGGAACTTGCGAAGTTCTCTCCTGCGGATGCCGAAGCGTATCCCCGCTACGTTGCGCATATGGAAGCGCTCGTTGTTGAACTGCGCAAACTCCTGTTCGAGATTCCGGTGGATCCGACGACAGGCAAAGCTTCGGATATCCTGAAGGCGTTGTCGTTCGCCTGGCGCTTCCGGAAGATTGGTGTCCGTTTCTACGACCTTTGGGATCTTCTAACACTGAGCGCGTATGACTATCTGAAACGCTGGTTTTCGAGTCCTGAAGTGCTGACGATCTTCGGCTGTTACGCATCCGGAAGCGGCGGCAACATCGGCCCGAAGAGCCCCGGCTCTGCATACGTCCTTTCGCGCCCTTTCCTGCGTGATCCGAACACCGCCGCAGGTCCCGGTGGACTTGTCGAAGGCGGAATGGGGAGCATCACCCAGGCCTTGAAACGCTGCGCGGTCGATCGTGGTGTCGTCGTACGGGAGAACGCGGAAGTAGAACGCGTGATCGTTGAAAACGGTACGGCTAAAGGTGTCAGGCTGGTCGGAGGTGAAACCGTGAAGGCCCGCGCTGTCGTGAGCAACACGGCGTCTAAGGTTCTTTTCCATCGCCTGCTTGATCGGAACGTAGTCCCCGACGAAGTCTACGACGCAGTCAATCGCATCCGTACCGACTCTTCATGCTTCAAGATCAACCTCGCAACCAAGGCGCTGCCCCAATGGACTGCGTTGCAGCAAAGAGGGATTTCAACTCCGCCGGGGTCTATCACGATTGCCGAAAATCTTGAGGAGCTACAACGCGCCTTCGAAGCGGCGGGGCATGGAGAGATGGCGCAGCGTCCGTATATGTGGATTCTCACTCCGAGTGCGGTGGACCGTAGTGCAGCCCCGGAAGGGATGCATACGGTCAGCATCCTCGGCGGGCACGTTCCATATCGCTTGAAAGAGGGCACTTGGGATGATGCGGCGCATGACCGCCTCTTCGATATCGTGATGTCGCAGATTGAAAGGTACGCGCCGGGCTTCCGCGAAAACGTGTTGCATCGTCAAGTGCTCGCACCACCTGACATCGAGCGCATTTTCGCGTTGCCGGGAGGACACGTTCACCATGGCGAGCTCAGCCTGGATCAGGTGTTTTTCCGCCGGCCGATCGCTCATTATGCCGACTATCGAACGCCGATTAAAAATCTCTTCCAGTGCGGAGCATCCACCCACCCTGGCGGCGGTGTTACCGGTGTCCCGGGACATAACGCGGCCAAGATCATCGTTGCGGCGATGAAGTAACCGCACGTCTTGAAGAAACAACTGGCGTGTCTGGGTAGCGAGACACGCCAACTGCAACTCAGGTGTTCTATGAAAATTCTAGTTCCGGTGAAAAGAGTAGTTGATTACAACGTGAAGGTCCGCGTGAAGTCGGACAACACGGGTGTCGACCTTGCGAATGTGAAGATGTCGATGAATCCGTTCGACGAAATCGCGGTTGAGGAAGCAGTGCGTCTGAAGGAAGCGGGCGTGGCGACGGAAGTGATCGCCGTGTCGGCAGGTGTGACGCAATGTCAGGAAACGCTGCGCACGGCGCTGGCGATCGGCGCGGACCGCGCGATCCTGATCGAATCGAATGAGGACCTGCAGCCGCTGGCTGTCGCGAAGCTGCTGAAGGCGGTGGTCGACAAGGAACAGCCGCAGCTCGTGATTCTCGGCAAGCAGGCCATCGACGACGATTCGAGCCAGACCGGTCAGATGCTGGCCGCGCTGGCAGGTCTGCCGCAAGCGACGTTTGCATCGAAAGTTGTAGTTGCCGATGGCAAGGCGACGGTGTCGCGTGAAGTGGATGGCGGCGCGGAAACGCTGTCGCTGACGCTGCCTGCAGTCGTCACGACCGATCTGCGCCTGAACGAGCCACGTTACGTGACGCTGCCGAACATCATGAAGGCGAAGAAGAAGCCCCTCGAAACCATGAAACCGGAGGATCTGAGCGTCGATGTCAGGCCGCGTCTGAAGACGCTGAAGCTCAGCGAGCCGCCGAAGCGCTCGGCTGGCGTGAAGGTGGCCGACGTGAAGACGCTGGTCGAGAAGCTCAAGACGGAAGCCAAGGTGCTTTGATTTTTACGGGCACACGGAGACGAATGAAATGACGATTCTGGTAATTGCTGAACACGACAACGCGGCGCTCAAGGCAGCGACGCTGAATACGGTGGCTGCCGCGCAGAAGATCGGCGGCGACGTTCATGTGCTGATCGCGGGTCACAACGCGCAAGGCGCGGCTGATGCGGCTGCGAAGGTGGCAGGCGTCGCAAAGGTACTGCTGGCCGATGCGCCGCAACTGGCCGAAGGCCTCGCGGAAAACGTCGAGGCGACGGTGCTGAATGTCGCGAAGGACTACTCGCACATCCTCGCGCCGGCTACGGCTTACGGCAAGAACATCGCGCCGCGTATCGCTGCAAAGCTCGACGTCGCGCAGATCAGCGACGTCACCGCTGTTGATAGCGCCGATACGTTCATGCGCCCGATCTACGCGGGCAACGCGATTGCGATCGTGCAATCGGCTGATCCCATCAAGGTCATCACAGTGCGTTCAACGGGCTTCGATCCGGTTGCAGCCGAAGGCGGCAGCGCGACGGTGGAGAAGATCGAAGCCGCCGCGGACGCGGGCATCTCGCAGTTCGTCAGCCGCGAAGTGACGAAGCTGGATCGTCCTGAACTGACGTCGGCGAAGATCATCGTTTCGGGTGGCCGTGGTCTGGGTAGCGGCGAGAACTACACGAAGGTGCTGGAGCCGTTAGCCGACAAGCTCAGCGCGGCGCTGGGTGCATCGCGTGCGGCAGTGGACGCGGGCTTCGTACCCAACGACTATCAGGTCGGTCAGACCGGCAAGATCGTCGCGCCACAGCTGTACATCGCGGTTGGTATCTCGGGCGCGATCCAGCATCTGGCAGGCATGAAGGACTCGAAGGTCATCGTCGCGATCAACAAGGACGAAGAAGCGCCGATCTTCAGCGTCGCGGATTACGGCCTTGTCGGCGATCTGTTCGCGGTCGCGCCGGAGCTGACCAGCGCGCTGGCCTAGCGTAGGACAGAAGCGCTGTGGCAGAAGCCAGAGCAGATCGGAGGAAACCCGTCACGAAGTCACGCGACAAATCGCTGAGAGCGCTCGTTGAAAAGTGGCTGGATCCAGCTTTAATGGATCGGGTAAAGGTGACGCGTTTCGCGCACGCCGATCCGGACGATGGCGGTATGTGTGCGTTGAGGCAAAGGTGTCTTCCGGTTCATTCGCATACGTATTCTTCCGACACGACGGAGGGTTCTGTGCATCTACCCGCCAACGCTGTTGAAAACTGATCCACTCACCGCGCCAGTCCCACCTCTGGTAATGCAATACGAGAGGCACGTGCCCACGGCAGGTGCTCATGGAAGCAATGCATCTTCTGCATAGCAACATCGGCAGAAGGCGTTTTTAGGCTGAAAAGCAGGATAGGTCGTGAAGACATGGCTGACAGAGCGCCGAAGGTGCGTGAATCGATCGAATATGACGTAGTGATCGTCGGTGGTGGGCCAGCAGGCCTGTCCGCTGCGATCCAGCTGAAGCAGTTGGCAGTAGGCAGGAACGTCGCGCTGGGCGTCTGCGTGCTTGAAAAAGGCTCGGAAATCGGGGCACATATTCTCTCGGGAGCGGTGATGGACCCGCGTGCGCTGAACGAACTGATCCCGGACTGGAAGGAAAAAGGTGCGCCGCTAGACGTCGAAGTGACGGAAGACCGCTTCCTGTTCCTGAGCCAAACGGGCGCGAAATCGGTGCCGAAGTGGGCGCTGCCGGACAACTTCAGGAATCACGGCAACTACGTGATCAGCCTCGCGAACGTCACGCGCTGGCTGGGCCAGCAGGCCGAGGCGCTGGGCGTCGAGATTTTCCCTGGTTTTGCAGCGGCCGAAATCCTGCACAACGACGATGGTTCCGTCAAGGGCGTCGCGACCGGCAATCTCGGCATCGGCAAGGACGGTGAGCCGACCGGGAATTTCCAGCTCGGCATGGAACTGCACGCGAAGTACACGCTGTTCTGCGAAGGGGCGCGCGGGCATCTTGGGCGCCAGCTCTCGGACAAATTCAGGCTGCGCGACGGCGCCGATCCGCAGGTGTACGGCATCGGCATCAAGGAACTGTGGGAAATCGATCCGTCGAAACACAAGCCGGGTCTGGTGATCCACACCGCCGGCTGGCCGCTCGATACGCACACCTACGGCGGCTCGTTCCTTTACCACATGGACAACAACCAGGTGGTGGTCGGCTTCGTGGTCGGCCTCGGCTATTCGAATCCGTATCTGTCGCCGTTCGAGGAATTCCAGCGCTACAAGACGCATCCGGCGATCCGCGCGGTGCTCGAAGGCGGCAAGCGCGTGTCGTATGGCGCGCGGGCGATCACCGCCGGTGGCCTGATGTCGCTGCCGAAGCTGGTGTTCCCCGGTGGCGCGCTGGTGGGTGACGACGCGGGCTTCCTGAACGCATCGCGGATCAAGGGCTCGCATGCGGCGATCAAGACCGGCATGCTGGCCGCCGGAGCCGCGTTCGATGCCGTGCAGGCTGGGCGCACCAGCGACGAACTCACGGCCTATCCGGAGAGCTTCAAGACGTCGTGGCTGCATACCGAGCTGTACCGCGCGCGCAACTTCAAGCAGTGGATGAGCAAGGGCCTATACCTCGGCACGCTGATGGTCGGCATCGAGCAGAAGCTGCTGGGTGGCAACGTGCCGTGGACGCTGCATCACCAGCATTCCGATCACGAGATGCTCAAGCCGGCTTCGCAGTGCACGCCGATCACGTATCCGAAGCCGGACGGCAAGCTGACGTTCGACCGTTTGTCTTCGGTGTTCATCTCGAACACGAATCACGAGGAGAACCAGCCGGCGCATCTGACGCTGAAAGATCCGTCGGTGCCGGTGAACGTGAACTGGCAGACCTATGCCGGGCCGGAGGCGCGCTATTGCCCGGCGGCGGTGTATGAGTTCGTCAAGAACGACGACGGCAGCGAGCGGCTCGTGATCAACGCACAGAACTGCGTTCACTGCAAGACCTGCGACATCAAGGACCCAACGCAGAACATTGTGTGGGTCACACCCGAAGGCGGCGGAGGTCCGAACTATCCGAATATGTAGGCGCAGATGACATCCAGGAGCGTTTCATTTCGGCTGGCGTATCTCTGACGGGGGGCGCCAGTTTTTTTATCTGCGATTCGCTTCTGGAAAACCGCTCCGAGCGTTCGTGGCGAGAAACATGCAGAGCACCATGGACAAGGCCCAACCGAACAGCGCGTGAGGGTTTTCCCACCCCAAAAAATGTTTTTGATCAAAGCGCACAAGGCGCATACTGATCGGACAGTTTTTTGAACGACCAGTACGACAGTTTTTACAGACTAAGCCACGACTGCTGATTCGGGCGGGTTTCAGTGGCTGGAGATGAGTAGTACCTGTCCGGCCGAAAGGTCACTTCGCCCGGGTGCAGTTAAGAAGTAAAGCAATGTCGGTCGCGATCAATTTTACCGGGGCCGAATCAGACGGGTCGTCATGTGTTTCTTTTCAATTGGGTCAAAAGAGAGCCTGAAATGAATAACGCTATGTCCAAGCTTTTCGCTACGTGTGTCGGTATGGTCGTCGTCGCGTCGGCAAGCGCGCAGACGTGCAAACCCCTGCACAAGTTCGATACGATCAACCCAGGCGTGCTGACGGTGTCAGCGACGGTGTACCCGCCCTTCGATAATGTCGACAAGGACGGTAAATTCGTCGGTGTGGACGCAGACATCCTGAGAAAGGTCGGCGAGAAAGAGTGCCTCCAAGTCAACGCGACGTCAGCGGACTCGTCTGCTTCGATCCAGTATGTTCTCAGCGGGAAAGCTGATGTTTCCTCGAGCGCCTGGTATCGCACAGCGGACCGCGCCAAGGTAATGGGCGTGTCTAACCCGGTCTACACAGACCTCGTTGGCATTTTCTCTCGCGAAGGCTACACCAAATTTAGCCAGCTTGACGGCAAAAAGGTCGGAACCGTTCAAGGTTATCTTTGGGTGAGCGACTTGAAGAGTCTGTACGGCGACAAGTTGAATCTCTATCCGAACGCGGTGGCGCTGATTCAGGATCTTCAGACAGGCCGTATCGACGCAGCGGTGAACGGCTACGTGCAAGCGAACATCGCATCGAAAAATGGAGAAATGCCTGGGATGAAGGTATTGCCGGCCGAGCCGGACAAGCGGGTCAAGTCGTCGGTGCTGCCCGCGCAGTCTGGCTTTCTGTACACGAAGAGCAACACGGGTCTGGGAGATGCCCTGAATGCCGATATCGCCGATATGCAGAAAAACGGCGAATTGATCGAAATTTTGAAGGCGCATGGCGTTGATTCAAGCGTAGCCAAGGTCGGGGAAGCGCGATACGTCCAGTGATTTGAACGCTTCAGGATCCGGCCGACCTGAAGCGGTTTGCTTAATTGTAGGTTTGAGCTCAGTTTTGTCCGCGGAGTAGCAACTTATGCCTCATCAACCGATCATGTTTCAGAAACCCTTTAAAGCCGAAGGGTCGCAAGGTTTCCGCCAGAACCTGTCCGAACTGCTGGCGAATCAGCAGTCAGGGCTGACTCTTCAGCAACCGTTCTACAACTCCCCTGAGATCTATCGTCTGGAGGTCGAGAATCTTCTGATGAACCGATGGCACTGCGTAGGGCATGTAAGTTCGATCCCGAAAGCAGGCGACTACTTTCTATTCGAGTTCGACTCGGAGTCTGTGATCGTAGTACGCGGAGAAAACGGCGAAGTGCACGCGCACGCGAATGTGTGCCGGCATCGTGGATCGAGAATCTGCTCGAAACAGTCAGGGCATGCAAATGGCGGGGTCCTCGTTTGTCCGTACCATGCATGGGTCTACAAACTCGACGGAAGTCTGAGAAATGCTCGCATGATGCCGCCGGAGTTTGATTCGGGTAGTCATGGCCTGAAACCGGTGAATGTCGAGGTCGCAGAAGGGCTTATTTTCCTGAACCTGTCCGATGAGCCTCGTGAGTTTTCGGTGGTTGCGGAAATGCTGAGTGCGACTGCGGGCAAGTTTGGTTGGGGCGACGCGAAAGTCATCCACGAGGAGCGCTACTCGATTGACGCCAACTGGAAGCTGGCGCTCGAGAATCAGGTGGAATGCTATCACTGCGGCCCCTCACATCCTGAATTCTCCCGCGTTCATTCGCAAGGTCGTCCCAACACCGAGCAGATTACTGAGCAGACGAGAGCGGCGCGCGGCGAACACGGGATCGATATTTCGCCGATCGACAAGTGGGCAGAGCGGGAGACGCGTGGAGAAGAAGCAGTATTCGTCGAGCGTCATGGCATGTTCAACAATGCGCTGACTGCGAGCGATGGCGGGCAGCCGGTGGCCCCACTGATGGGAAACGCCAGCGGCTATGACGGACTGTTCACGATCATGTACGTGGGACAGTTAAACCACTTCCTCGCGTACAGCGACTACGGCGCAATTTTCCGTTACACGCCAAGATCGGTGACGCAAACCGATTTCCACGTGACATGGCTCGTCCGGGGCGACGCAAAAGAGGGCGTCGATTTTGACAAGGAGAAAGTGACGTGGCTATGGCGCATTACTGCGGCCGCTGACAAACGTATCGTCGAAGAAAACCAGATCGGTGTGAATAGTCGATTCTATACGCCGGGACCTTACGCCGATCCTATCGAGGCGAAGACCCAGCGGTTCATCGACTGGTACCTGAGCGAGATGTCTTTGGCAGCCCAAGCCTGACGTCATCGAACGCGCTGATGCACTCGTTGTGTGTTGATGCTTTCACTTGGTTGACGTAGCGCGTCGTGGGCTACGTCAACTTTTCCATTGCCTGCAATCGGTTCTCAGTCAGGAAAATGCCTCAGTTTTCTAAGTATCAGGTGATCGAGAAGATTGCCGAGTGCGATCTCATATCCTCGTTTGTTCTCGCCCCGACAGACGGGCTCGAGGTCCCTTCGTTCGTCGCGGGACAGCATTTGACCGTGCGGATTCCCGAGGGACTTTCCCGCTCCTACACAATTTCGAGCAGTCCGTCGGATCGCTCGAAATATCGTTTGACGATCAAGCATGAAAAAGGCCGGGACGCGGAAATGCCGGCAGGGAAAGTATCAACTTTCATGCATGACCGTGTATCAGTCGGCTCGGTGCTCGATATCGCGGGACCTTATGGTGCTTTCCACCTCGACCCCACAAGCGATCGGCCGGTTGTGCTGCTTAGTGGTGGCGTCGGGATCACACCAATGATTAGCATGCTGCATGTGCTTGCTGACACGACGCGACAGGTCAGCTTTGTGCACGCGTGCGACAACGGGACGCTGCATGCATTCCACGACGAAGTAGGCCGTCTTGCAACGACCCGGCCGGGAATATCCTGTTATTTCATATACAGAAATCCCACAGCAGCCGACCTGGAGGACCAGCGGCATCATAGTTCTGGACTCGTTACCGCGAATCAGCTACGGGCCTTTTCTGCGCAGGACAGCGACTTCTATCTCTGTGGCCCGTCCGGCTTCATGCAGATGGTCCACGACGGGCTAACTGATGCTGGCGTTAGTCACGATCGCATACGGTACGAGAGCTTTGGTCCCGCGACGGTGCTATCTCCAAGATCGCAGGCCGTGCAGTCCAAAGTGACCGAGGCGCTTGTGGTTTTCGAAGGGTCCGGCCTTGAAGTGGAATGGGACGATTTTTCGGGAAGCTTGCTGGATTTCGCGGAAATGAATGGTGTATATGCGGAATCGGCGTGTCGCTCGGGGTCCTGTAACACCTGCGAATGCAGCCTGCTCGAAGGGCAGGTCGATTATTTGATTGAACCGGCCGCACCGTTACCTGCAGGACGTTGCCTGCCATGCGTCGCGAAGCCAGCCTCGGTAAAAGTACGTCTCGACATCTAACTTTGCCACGTTGTGTAACGTCGATGGCGTCGACCGAAACATGAGTTGCAAGTTGTCCTGAGAGTGGACCTGTTGGACATATTCAACAATACACTCTCTGGGATGGAAAGATTTTTGACGAATCGAGCAATTCATGCATACTGACTAAACAGTCAAAAAAACCGATCTGTAGGTATATACGTCAGACAGGCGAGTTGGCTGTTCTGCTGTGATGGCAAGACTCTAGCTGTCTAGTGTGTTGAGCCAGTAATCGAAAAGTGCCAGCTTTCGTCCAAAAAAATTAAACTTCGACAGCTCATAAAGGTAGGATTACATATGAAAAAAGTACGCTCGATAGCAATGGTTGTAGCTTCGCTCTTCGCCGCAGTGACGGCGCACGCTGAATCTTCCGTCACTCTGTATGGTGTAATCGATGAAGGCATCGATTACACGAACAACAGTGGCGGCCATTCTCTGTGGCATATGCGCGATGGCACGTACGACGGTGTTTATGGCAGCCGATGGGGGCTGCGCGGCACGGAAGACCTTGGAGGTGGGCTCAGCGCGATCTTCAAGCTTGAAAATGGTTTCAGTCTGGAAAATGGCCAGTTGCGGCAGGGCGGGCTTTTATTCGGTCGTCAGGCCTATGTCGGTCTCACTCACGCCAGCTACGGTACGGCTACGTTGGGTCGTCAGTACGATTCCGTTGTGGACTTCCTGCAGCCGGTGACTGCACCTGGCCAGTTTGGTGGTCCGATCGTTCATGCGGGCGACATCGACAACACTGACAATTCGTTCCGTGTCAATAATTCGATCAAGTACGCAAGCCCGACGTTTTCTGGGTTCCAGTTTGGCGGTATGTACGCCTTTACCAATACCAATGCACCGGGCCGCGGCACGACCGGCATGTGGAGCGTAGGTGCGACATACTCGTTCAGCGGTCTGACCGTGGCTGGCGCTTACGAGTTCGCCAAGAACCCCGCGTTGCTCTTCGTCGACGGCAATTTTGTCGCTAACACCACGGGCGCGGCCATTGGTGCAAGCGGCCCGTTCAGTTACGTGGGTAATCCGAAAAACGAGCAGGTGTTTGGCGCTGGCGCGACCTACGAACTGGGGAGAGCACTGTTCGGCCTGGACTACACGAATACGAAGTTCGATGAAGCGAACGGAACGCTTGCCACCGTCAAGTTCCAGAACTACGAAGCATTCGGGCGGTACAACCTGACGGCTGCCTGGTCGGTTGGCGGTGCATATAACTACACGCACGGCGACGTCGGTTACAACTCTACGGTACCGGTCTACCACCAGATCAGCCTGACAACCACGTACTCGCTTTCGAAGCGTACGGCGATCTACGCGATGGGTACATACCAGAGGGCAGCTGCAGGGGCGACGCAAGCCGCCATCTTCGATGGTGTCACGGGGGACGCATCCAGCAACAATCACCAGCTCGCGTTCCGCCTTGGGATGTACCACAAGTTCTGAACCGCCTGATCTCCAAGCAGTTGAGCGACAGTGGCCAGTCTTCGGACTGGCTTTTTTCCTTGACGCAAATTTGCGGTGATTTTTGGGTGTACTTGCTGAGATCGATGATTGCTATCAGCGACAGGTAGAGCACGACTCCGAGCCCGGCGATACCAATCACGAGGCCAGTGAAGCGTGTCGTCGTGCCGCACACCCCCGAAGCCATGCCGGCACGTTCCTTCTGAATCCACGGTCATGCCAACTTTCGTGGTCTCGCTATTGAGCAAGCCTGCGCCAATCCCCAATCCCTGTGATAAGCATGCCGGTAACCATCGGCGGTTCTTTCGTGTACACGGCCTTCGGGATGCGATCAGTGCCTTCATTCCTCAATTCTACGGAACGTCGGCGTCCACTTCTTTCAGCCCACCTCAGATGGGCTTTACCGTAAGCGGCTCGCGATGGCCGTCGTAGACGGGCGCAAGAATCGGCATCAAAGTGATGTCCATCATTTTCGAAGTGGTGGACACCATTTTGTCAGAGCCAACTCGGAGGCCTGGCAGCCGTAAAGGCCGCCCGAACCATAGTCCCGAATTCCGCCGTCGCCTGGCGATGGCAGCTTGTGAATCAGGGGTGTCAGTCGCCAGGTTGGCCCGTGAGAACGGCTTGAACGCGAAC
>NZ_VZQQ01000062.1 GCF_014397785.1 Paraburkholderia podalyriae | reverse complement strand
GCGGCGGGGGCGGAGGCGGTGTAACGGCTTTTACGAACCGCATTTGCATCACGGGCATCGCGGGTGCCGGCTTCGGCGCCGGCACCCGCGTCGACGTCACGGCCGCTATCAGCGTGCCCTCGATCGCAAGAGCAGCGACAATCGCGATAGTCATTGCATTGCCGGCGCGTGGCCGTGACGCCTCGATCGGCCACAGTGCGCCGCGGGGTTTTCCGGAGAGACTCATGTTCATTCCGCTGGACTCCAGAGGCTATTGCGCATCGGTCGCGAGCGCGACTGAACTGATCCCCGCGGAGCGTACCAGATCCATGGTTTTGATGATCGTTTCATATTCGACGCCCTTGTCGCCTGCGATCGTGACATTGACCTGCTTCTTGGTCGCCATGTCCTTCAGGCGCGCAGTCAGTTGCGGCCCAGAGATGTCATTCCGGTCCAGGTGCAATTGGCCGTCCTTTTCCACACCCACGGTCACGGCGACCGTGGAGAGTTGTGCAGCGGTAGACGATTGCGGCAATTCGAGTTTGAGGCCAGTGCCCTGGACCATTCTCAGCATGACCAGCATGAAGAAGACCAGCAGGAACATCATGATGTCGATCATCGGAATGATCTCGATCCGTGGTTTTTCGTCATTGCCAAAGTAGTGAGCCCGATGGTTTCTCACGGTGTTCTCCGGTATGTGAGGTGGTCGCGTTTCACGCGGCAAGCCGCGAGATGAGCATGGACTTGATCATGTCCATCTGCAGAAGAACCATCCGCACCCGCTTGTTCAGATAGTTCAGCGCCACCACGCCGACCAGGGCAATCGTCAGGCCGCAGGCGGTGGCGATCAGCGCGTGGGCAATGCCGCCGGACACAGACATCGGGTCGCTGGTTCCCGACGTGCCCAGAATGTTGAACGAACCGATCATGCCGATGATGGTACCCAGCAGGCCGAGCAACGGCCCAAGTGTTATGGCCGTATCCAGCACCCACAAATTGCGGTCGAGCCTTCTCATCTGGAACATGATGCTTTCTTCCACTTCGCGCTCGAAGTGTTCTGCCGGTTGGCCCCGCGATTCAATTGCGGACTTCATGAGTTCGCTTTGTACCGAACCCTGGTAATGTTGAATGAGTTTCTTGACCTCATCGGCCTTGGCCCGACCTACCTGCTTGAGGTCGTATTCCAGGCTGATGCCGCTGCGCACGGAGGTGCCAAAGAAAATCATGCGCTCAATGATGACGGCGAGCGTGGCCAGAAAGACGAGTGCCATCAGAGGCAATAAGCCAAAAGACTGTTCCGATGAGTCGATAATAGTGCGAAGCATGGTGCTATTCTCTAAGTAATGTCTTGAATGACTCAGCTTCCGGCGGTATCACCGTAGCGATGCCGCGGGTGGTGCGGTTGAGGCAGCGTCTGTACGTTAGTTGCCGGCGCTCTGCGACTTGGGCTGTGCGACCAGCACGTTGAACGTGTCAGGCGCGACGCCGGGACGCGGATGCGGATTGTCAGCTGTCGCAGCCGCGGCCGGCGTGAATTGCGCAGACACCAGGTAGACGCGATGATGGTCGGAATCGAGTGCCATCGACTTCGCGCCTTGCTGCGTCGTCATGTTCTGCAGCACCGTGAAGTGATTCGCGTCGTCTTCATGCACGACGGTCAGCGTGCCATCCTCGCCGTTCGAGCTGAATGCGGTCTTCAGCACAGGGTCGAACGCAGTGGCGTCCGGATGCCCGCCGATGGGCAGCTGGGCGACCTCGCGGCCGGAGTTGGCATCGATCACCATCATGTGCTTGTTGGAACAGACGGTGAAAAGACGCTCGGTCTTCGTGTCGATGGCGAGGCCCGACGGCTCTTCGCAATTCGCGAGCGTCCAGTGGGCGAGCACCTGGTTCGTCTTGCCGTCCATCTCCACGATCTCGCCCTTGTCTTCGACATTGACGAAGATGCGCCCCTGGTTATCGGCCGCCGCAGTTTCGGGCTTGCCGCCGACGGGCATCGTTGCGACGATTTTGCGCGTGACGGGATCGATCGCGCTCACACTCTTGTCGTGGCCGTTGCTGGTATAGAGGCGGCTGAGACCCGGCACATACAGGATGCCGTCCGGATCCGGGCCGCCCGCCTTGATGGTATCGACCGTCTTCAGCGTGTCGAGATCAACCACCGTGATTGTGTCGGCACGGCCGTTGGTAATGAAGCCGAGCCTGAGCTTCTGAACGAATGCGAAACCATGCACTCCGTCGGTGTTCCTGATCTCGCCAACCTGCTTGCCCGTCACGGTATCCATGACCTGCACATGGTTGTCGCGGCTGATGAACAGGTGATGGCGCACCGCGTCGTATGCGACGTAGTCCCAGCGATCGTTGCCGCTCAGCGCGTAGCGTTTCATGAGTTCGAACTGCGTGTGGCCGGCGATCGGTGCAGCGTGCAGCGCGCCGCACAACAGCGTCGACGAAAGACCTACTGCCATTGCTGCTTGCACTAGCGTTTTAAGTTTCATCATTTTCAACCGTTCTAAGAAAGTTATTCGTGGATCGTCACGCCGACCATCACGGTCGGGCCGTAGAACTCGCGCTGGATCGGACGGTCCGGCGAGCCCTCGTAGAACTTCAATGGCGTATTCAGGATGTTGCGCACGTCGAGATACACGCTGACGTCCTTGCGTACCTGATAGCTGCCGCCGAAATCGAGTGAGAAGCGCGCAGCGGTGTAGACATCTGTCGCAGCCGAGCCGCCAACCGCCCACAGGCTCGCGCCGACATAGGAGGCCGACAGACGCATGTCCAGTGGACCACGCTCGTAGAACACGCTGGCGTTATACGTGTTGCGCGGAGCGGACGGCAGCGTGTGATCGTCGCCCGGGCGAATGTCCAGGTGCGAATTAGTCCAGGTCCAGTTCGCGCCTGCGCCCAAGCCGCCCAGGAGTCCCGGCAACTGCGTAAAGTGCTGCTCGTAGTTGGCGGTGAGGCCGCGCACACGTGCCGACGAGACATTGGCGAAGCTTTGCAGCGTGACGGGGCCGGTATACCCCGGGAGATACGGGGAGCCGTTGACGGTCGATACCCGGCCCACGACGTAGTCGCTCATCGACTTGTCGAACACGCCGAGCGAAACAATGCCGCCGTGCGGCAAATACTTCTCGATCTGAAGATCGAAGTTTTGCGAGGTGGTCGGCTTCAGATTCGGGTTTCCGGTGGTCACGGCTCCCGTCCCCGGATCGGCGGAGACTGAAGCGCTGCTCTGGGCAAAGCCCGGACGCGCGATCGTGCTCGAATAGATCGCGCGACCCACCAACGTCGGCGTAAAGTCGTAGCGCAGCTGCAGGGACGGAAACAGGTTGAAGTAGCTGTTTGCCGTCTGGTTCGGCATGACAGCACCAGTAGCCGCGTCGATCAGATTGCCGTCAAAGGTAGCCTGCGTCCATTCACCGCGCAGACCCGCCAGCACGCCCAGGCGGCCCCACCCGAACTGATACTGGCCATACGCGCTGTAGATGTTCTCGTTGATAGCCGAGAACGAGGCGGCGTCCTGCCCCGAGAGACTCATGACGTTGCCGGCGGCGGCGGCAGCACCATAGATGCCTCTCATGTATCCATCGCTGATGGACGGCCCGACGTTGTACATGCCGTTGTAGAAAATGTTCGGGCCGCCGAACACCGCCTGCGACAGCGGGATTCCCACATCCGGCGAGTATGAGTAGTAGTTCGTCTGGCTGGAGAAGGACATTCGACGCAGGCCTGCACCGAACTTGATCTGCTCGTCTTCGGCGCTCGTGAAGTGAGTCGGCAGCGTGTAGTTGACGTTGGCCGACCACTCATTGGTCTTGGTGTACTGCGTCGAGTTGCCAATGCTGTGCAGCGTATAGCCAGAGGGATCCGCCGGGTTCGGACCGGACAGGATCGTTTGCGTCGGGAAGTCATAGCCGGGGTAATACGTTACCGAGCCCGGGGAGCCGTTCCAGAACGCGGTGTTGTAGTCGTACGGTTTGTCGTAGGTACCGCTGGTGAAGCCGGCGCGATAATCGAGCTTGCCGGGGCCGATCCTGTTCTCACCGCCCAGCGCATAGAGTTGCGTTCGCAGTGTCTCCTGCTCGTCGCGCAGTCCCTTCGCATATCCGTTCCCGCTGGCCAATGAATCCGTAATCGTGCCGTCCGGATTCTGGACCGGATTGCCCGCGAAGTTGGTCGCGATATCTTGCCGGTTCACGCTCTCGGTATAGCCGAAGTTGTAGTACTGGAAATACCACTTGTTGTCGGCGTTCGGCTGAAAGTCCAGTTCGCCGCCGTAGCCGAGGCGGTTGCGATGATAGTCGTAGTGACGCTCGTCGATTTGCCCATATGCCTTGTTCGGTAGGCCAGGCTGATCGAGATAGGCCGGTTCGACGTCGTCGACGCCGCGGTGATCCTGGTTGGAGGCCACGGTACCGATGAAGGTAAACGGCGCGTCGGAATACGACGTGAGGCCCGAACCAAGGCCGGCAACGCCGTGCGCGCCGAAGCGCGCACCCACGGTCAACTCGTAATCCTGAATTGTGGTCCCGCGCAGCGTCTCGACACCTGTACCGAGCTTGGCGTCAAGGAACGGCTTGCCGGAAAGAGGCATCTTGCGAGGGGCGATGTCGATCGTGCCGCCAAGCGCATCCGCATCTTGTTCTGGCTTGTTGGTGTTGGTTACGACGATCTGCCCGATCATACCGGCCGGAATCGTGTCGAGCGCGACCGCGCGCCCCCCGTTCTGGGCCGAAGCGGGGTTGGTGGGCGGCAGGTGGATGCCGTCGAACGTGGTGCTGTTCAGGTTGGTATCGAGGCCTCGGATGTTGACGTAGCGGCCTTCGCCGGAGTCCGTTTCGAGCGACACGCCCGGCATACGCGCCGTGGCTTCAGCGGCACTTACGTCGGGCGTCTTGCGGATGTCTTCGGCGGTCCGGATGGTCACCATGTTCGGGGCGTTCTGCTGAGTCGCACGTGCGACGACGTTCGCGGTGCGCTGCGACGTGACGGTCACGTGGTCGAGCGACGGAACGACTGCGTCGACGAGGACGTCGTCGCTCGTGGTGCCGCTCTCACGCACCACCACGGTCCGTTCGACGGCGGGTGAGCGTGCAGGGGTAATGACCAATGTGTATTGGCCCGCCGTAAGCCTGGTAAAACGAAAGGTTCCGTCAGGCGAGGTGGTGGTACTCGTCCCCGTCTCGCGAATCCGAACTTGAGCGCCGGCCAGCGGACGCTTGTCCGCGCTCGACAAAACGTGACCCTGCAAAGTCGCCGTATCTGCGGCATACGCGAGGTTCATCGTCGCGCCGCTCATCACCCCCACCAACAACCCAGCTATATGCCTGTGCGGCATGTTGATTCTCCACTATCTTTGCAAACTTCCTGATCAGTCGCACCTGTTCCAGGTTTCAGGTCAGTAAATATTCCGGCACCCTCGCGAAAACTGGATCACCCGGACTATCCTTGAGGATTGCTGATCGCCCCGATAGTCCGCGTGACTTTCGCCAGTTCGCATCGACGTTGCCGGGATCGATATCGTGCGTCTCGCGTCCGATGCGCTCACCGTCTACGCGGGGAGACGTTTTACGGAACTAGTGTGACGACAGAGTGTCATCGTCGAGCCCAAAGAAAAATATCTCGTCAAATGACGACATATCGAGTCCATCAGAGAGCGCTAGGTAACGCAAGTAAAGTGTGGCTGATTACGACGTTTTTTTGTGACAATGAGATGGGAGCTAAACACAAAATGTATTAACATGTGGCACTCGTTGTCGTCATATGACGACACGTCCTTTCGCCAATGGATGTGAATCGTCGCTGAGAAGGATCGGGCGTGCGCTGTGTTTTCACCGCGCACGCGCTTGGGACAGGAAGGTTTAAATATGCATCTGAAGCGGGCGCGTCA
This sequence comes from Paraburkholderia podalyriae, assembly GCF_014397785.1. GTDB lineage: Bacteria > Pseudomonadota > Gammaproteobacteria > Burkholderiales > Burkholderiaceae > Paraburkholderia > Paraburkholderia podalyriae. The sequence continues at coordinate 27,752 of NZ_VZQQ01000062.1, read as the reverse complement.
TACGCCCGTCGAACTCAGGCTGCGGGGTGCGACTCCGCTGAAAATATGAAGATCGTGATGTTTGCGTAACGCGCGTGTCACTGGCGAAAACTAGAATGCGCGTCTCTGTGCAGTGCGAGGCAGCGGAAAATACTTCAATAGGTAAACATAGACATGATGTTCATCCGTCGATCTCTCATGGCAACTGCGCTAGCGCTTTGTCTGCCTATCCCGCTCGGTGCGTACGGCGAGGCTGGCGCACGAACTCGCATGCCGCATTGGCCGCGGCGCAAACCCTGGTTCATGCCGGCAATCAAGATATCCAGATGAAGGCGGCGGCGAGCGCAACCAACCCGTGGCGTGTTTTTCCAGGCCTGCTTTTTCCGATGAAAGGCGCGTGGAGCACTCATATGTCTGGTTAGAACCCGAAGCGGGTCCGATGACGGACTACCGTAGACGGCCCTCTGCGGGCCTCCGACGACGTCCGCACCCAAGGCCGCTTGCAAGGGCGGATTCAACCGGTCGATGCAATAGTTCTATGGAATCGTTCAGCCGGTGTTTCGTAATCCAGTGTCTTTCGTGGTCGCTCGTTCAGCCTTCGTGCCACGGCGTTGAGTTTAGTCTGTGAGTAGACCGACAGGTCGATGCCTTTCGGAAAGTACTGTCTTAACAGGCCGTTGGTATTTTCATTCGAGCCGTGTTGCCAGGGGTGTTTGGGATCGCAGAAATATACGGCAATGTCGGTGGCGATGGTGAACCGGTACAGTTCGCGGGTCTTCGGGAAGCGGGCCTTGAGGTGCTCGATCTCGGCGGCCAGCGCCGCGTCGGAGGACAGGACGTCACTCATGGGGATTTTACGGATTTGGTTTGCATCCCGTCCTGTTTCTAACGCCCTCTTCCTGTAATTTTGACATTATCCTTATAATGTCAAAGGTAGATTGCGGGGCTGCGATGATCGACGCGTGACACCCAGAATTTCCGCCCGCACAGTTCTCCTCGCCCGTGAAAAACGCCTTGATCGGGCGACGTTGATCATCAGCGCCTAGATCGCGCGACTGGGCGGTTCGTGTTTGAGCGCCGCCAAATCGGTGGAGCGGCGGCAGAACACGGCCATTCGGCTCGGTCGAGCCTGGGAACGCATGATCGAGAACGAAGATTGAAACCAGGCGCTGCTCGTTTTCGAATGGGCAACGCTTTTCGCATTCCACGTCGCCTTGCGCACCGGCGCACAAAAGGCGATGTCAGGCTTGCTCATGAGTACAGCTTGCAGTGAATCAGGGATGGTCGAAGATCAAGCAGGTCGTGGTCGCATGGGCGTACAGCTTGCCATCGGGGCCAACGATGCGGCCCTCGGCCGTGGCTATCTGGCGCCCCGCATGGATCACCTTGCCCTCAGCACGCACCAGTGGCACGCCGTCGTTGAGCGGCCGCACCATGTTCACTTTGAGTTCCAGTGTGGTAAAGCCCTTACCTGCCGGCAAGGTGGCGTGAATCGCGCAGCCGACGGCCGAGTCGAGCAGGGCCGCGAACCAGCCGCCGTGCACAGTGCCCAAGGGGTTGTAGTGCCGGCGTTGCGGCCGCCCCTGGAACACTGCCTCGCCTGATGCCATGTGGATTGGTACGAAGTCGAGCGTCTCGCCTATTGGCGCCGGTGGAAGTTCGCCAGCGAAGATCGCCTGGAAGACTTCCATGCCTGATCGTTCGGCGAGCTGTTCCCGAGGTGCCGCATCAGCTTTTCTCAAGCGGGCGCGCACCGCTGCCTCGTCCGCTTTCCAACGCTCCATGACCTGATCGACACTCATTGACAGTTCCTTTCTGTATAACCCATAGGTCAGCCAGTGGTGTGCTCTGGCAGAGGCGTGCTCGCTGTCGCGGACGGGCTCAGTGACGCGAGAATCTTCTCGCGGCAAGCGGCAAGGATTTCGTCGGCCAGCGGCGAGTCGTCCGGACAGGCGCGCGACATGACAATGGCACCGACCGCGTGTGCCAGTATGTCGAGGGACCTGGCTCGCGCCTGGGCCGTATCGGCGCCGTCAAACTCAGTGCCCTCGGGGCTCAGCGCAGCCAGCAGGCTCTCAATGCCGGCCGCAAACGTGGCCCGAACCGGTTCCGGCTGACGCGCGGCATCCCCGCCCAGTGCGGCCATCGTGCAACCGGTCGCGCGGGTGTCGCGGTGCTCGCGAGAAAGGTAGTACCGCACAAACTCCGGCACGTTGACACCCGCGCTCAGCGCCACCGTCTGCGCGATGCCGCACGCCGCCGATTCCGCCATCAGATCGGCCTTGGAGCGGAACTGCTTGTAAAAGCCGCCGTGGGTGAAGCCGGCGGCGGCCATCAGATCGGCAACGCCAACCCCATCGTAGCCACGCTCCCGAAACAGCTGGGACGCCGTCTCGACCACGTGCTCCCGGTTGGCCTGTGCCTGTGCCTTGGTGATCTTCATTTCTTGACCACAGTGGGTTCATGTCTGCGAAGGCACCATTATACATTGATGTCGATCGTCATCAAAACCTTGACAAGTTAGATTATGATCGTCATCATTGATCTCATTCCCAACCCCAGAAGCTGACGCAACATGACCGACAAGACGCTTTTCGAGCCCTACGCCCTTGGCCGCCTGACACTCGCCAATCGCTTTGTCATGGCACCACTGACCCGCAATCGCGCAGGCGCGGGGCTGGTGCCCAGCGACCTGGCCGCGACCTACTACGCCCAGCGCGCCTCGGCTGGCCTCATCATCACGGAGGCCACTCAGGTGTCAGCCCAGGCCCAGGGCTATCAGGACACCCCGGGCCTGTACACACCCGAGCAAATCGCCGGCTGGCGCAAGGTCACCGAGGCCGTGCATGTCAAGGGGGGACGCATCTTCGCGCAACTCTGGCACGTCGGCCGTGTTTCGCACGTCGATGTCCAGCCTGGCGGCACTGCGCCGGTCGCGCCTTCGGCCATCCGCGCGGAGACGAAAACCTTCGTCAACAATGGCTTTGCCGACGTGTCGCAGCCACGCGCCCTCGAACTCGACGAATTGCCGGGCATCGTTGGCGACTTTCGTCGAGCCGCGGCCAATGCCATGGCCGCCGATTTCGACGGCGTGGAGATCCACGGCGCCAACGGCTATCTGCTGGAGCAGTTCATCAAGGACGGGGCCAATCAGCGCACTGACGCCTACGGCGGCTCGATCGAGAACCGTGCGCGCCTGTTGCTGGAAGTCGTCGCTGCAGTGGTGGAAGAAATCGGCGCCGATTGCACCGGTGTACGCATCTCGCCCGTGTCGCCGGCAAACGGCATCTCGAGCAGCGATCCCCAGCCGCAGTACGACTACATCGCCGGGCAGCTCAGCGCGCTGGGCATCGTCTACCTGCACGTGGTCGAGGGTGCGACCGGCGGCCCGCGCGATGTCGCACCGTTCGACTACGACGCGTTGCGCCGCCGGTTCAGGCAAACCTACCTGGCCAACAACGGCTACGACCTGGAACTCGCTACCGCCAGGCTCAACGAGGGTCAGGCAGACCTGTTCGCCTTCGGCCGTGCATTCATCAGCAACCCCGATCTGGTCGAACGCCTGAAGACCGGCGCACCGCTGGCGCAGCCCGACTTTGCCACGCTCTATGGTGGCGGCGCTGCGGGCTACACCGACTACCCGACCATTGCCGCCTGAGGCGCGCGCTGCTTGCGTTCGCGTCCGAACCACTCTTGTAAAGGAAATAACCCGTGACCTCGCTTCCGACTGTTCTCATCACCGGCGCCTCCTCCGGCATCGGCGCCACTTACGCCGAGCGCTTCGCCGGCCGCGGCCACGACCTCGTGCTGGTTGCACGCGACAAGGCGCGCCTCGATACGCTGGCCGCGCGCCTGCGTGAAGAACGCAATGTGGCCGTCGAAGTGCTGCAGGCCGACCTGACCCAGCCTGGGGATCTGGCCGCGGTCGAGACTCGCCTGCGCGACGACGCTCGCATAGGCATCCTGATCAACAACGCCGGCATGGGTCAGTCGGGTGGCTTCGTGCAGCAGACCGCTGAGGGCATCGAACGCCTGATTACGCTCAACACCACGGCACTGACGCGGCTCGCAGCCGCGGTCGCTCCGCGCTTCGTGCAGTCGGGGACTGGCGCGATCGTCAACCTCGGCTCGGTGGTGGGTTTCGCGCCCGAGCTCGGCATGTCGATCTACGGCGCCACCAAGGCCTTCGTGCTGTTCCTGTCGCAGGGATTGAACCTCGAGTTGTCGCCCAGCGGCGTCTACGTGCAGGCGGTGCTGCCGGCGGCGACCCGCACGGAGATCTGGGAGCGCGCCGGCGTCGACGTCAATACGCTTGCCGAGGTGATGGAGGTCGGCGAACTGGTTGATGCGGCACTGGTCGGCTTCGATCGCCGCGAGCTGGTCACCATCCCGCCGCTGCACGTGGCCGCGCGCTGGGACGCGCTGGATGGCGCGCGTCAAGGGCTCCTGTCGGATATTCGACAAGCGCACGTGGCCGATCGCTATCGGCCGGAAGCCTGACCACTGCGGCTTCTCTCTTACTCGAAAGCCAGGCCATGCCTTATCGACCGACACACGCCGGCTCAGCCCTCAACAGGTAACCCGATGACTGACACCCATATCACCACGCCCACGCGCTTCGCGGATGTCGACGGTACGCTATTCGCCTACCGCCGCTGGGGTAACACCGATTCCTCGCAGCCGCCTTTACTGCTTCTGCAGCACTTTCGCGGCGGCATGGACCATTGGGACCCGTTGATGACGGACGGCCTTGCCGAAGGCCGCGAAGTCATTCTCTACAACGGTCGCGGCATTGCTTCGTCCGGCGGCCAGCCGCGCACCCGCATTGAGGACATGGCCGATGACGCGGCCGCCTTCGTTCGCACGCTGGGCTTGCCGAAGATCGATGTCCTGGGCTTCTCGCTGGGCGGTTTTCAGGCGCTGGATCTGACCTGGCGTCATCCCGAGTTGGTGCGCAAACTGATGCTGCTGGGCACCGGTCCACGTGGTGGCGACCCCGACATGGAGCCGCGCGTGCTGGGCACAGCGGTCAATCCCGTCCCCGTCTTCGAAGACTTTCTCTACCTGTTCTTCGGCCGGTCGGCGCATGCCGGGCAGGCCGCGAGGGAATTCTGGGAACGTCGCCATCAACGCGTCGAACAGGACCCCCCGTCTTCCCCAGAGGTCGCGAAAGCACAGATCGAGGCCAACATGCTGTATCTGCCAAGGCTCTCGGAAGACGATCCATTCGCCTACCTGCGTGGCATCCAGCAGCCCACGTTCATCCTCAACGGCGTCAACGACGTGATGATTCCGACGGTCAACTCGTTCTACATGGCTCGCAACCTGCCGAACGCCCAGTTGTTCATCTACGCGGACTCGGGCCACGCTGCGCAGTTCCAGCACCCGCAGCGTTTTCTTTATCACGTGGAGCGGTTTCTGAGCGAGTGAAGACCACGCCACTTATCGCCCCGGAGTCACGATCCAGTATCCAAAGGCCCTCGCCATGCTCAAGTTCAAGTTCCTGCTGTGGATGTTCACCCAGCTCCTGAAACGACAGATCAGGAACAACCCCGACTGCGCGAAGTACGTCGCGGGCAAGACCCTGGTGTTTCAGATCCGCACGGTGTCCGGCGTCGGTCGCTACTACGTCATTCGCGATGGCGCCATCCGATCCATTGGGGGACTGACGGCGAACCCCCAGTTCACGCTCACTTTCAGAGATGCCGTCAAAGGCTTCGCGATCCTGTCGGCCAGGGAAAGCCAGGCGGCCTTCCTCAGGGGCCTGGGCAACAAGGATCTGATCATTAGCGGCGACTTTCGCGAAGTGATGTGGTTTCAGGGCCTGACGGCATTCCTGCAGCCCCCGAAAGTCGTTTCGCCTTACAACCGCACTGCGTTCTGAGCTGCGCACGAGCGCGCCCTGGCGACCACCGCCACGATGATTGGGGCGGTCGTGCTGGCACGTGCGGTCGACGAAGAACCGCTGTCCAGATCGTTGCTGGAGGCGGCGCTGGAGCACCTCATCCCAGCGGCGGATTGAGTCTCCATCGGCCTTTTTTTATCCCTGAGCATGATGCTCGACATATGAAACCCGTGCCCCCAAAGGAGAAGTGATCATGACATTCAAGGCGCTGCTGGCCACCAGAACCGGCGATGCGATTGCCACCGCCCTGGTTGATTTCGACGAAGCCGATCTGATGCCGGGCGACGTCACCGTCGCGATCGACTATTCGACGGTGAACTACAAGGACGCGATGGCGGTCAGCGGCCGCGCGCCAGTGATCCGCCAGTTCCCGCTGATTCCGGGCATCGACTTTTCGGGCGTCGTAGAGGCTACGTCGCACGCAGGGTTCGCGGTGGGCGACCGCGTTGTCGCCAACGGCTGGGGCCTGAGTCAAACCCACCACGGCGGTTTCGCGCAGAAGGCACGCGTCCCGGGCGACTGGCTGGTCAAGCTGCCTGACGTGTTTTCGACGCACGACGCGATGGCCATCGGCACGGCTGGGTACACCGCGATGCTGTCCGTGCTCGCGTTGGAGCATGCGGGACTGGCGCCGGACAAAGGCGATGTGCTTGTGACCGGGGCCGGCGGTGGGGCCGGGTCCATCGCCATCGCCTTGCTATCCACGCTGGGCTATCGGGTGGTCGCCTCGACCGGGCGGTTGACGGAGACGGACTACCTGCGAGAGCTGGGTGCGGCCGAGGTCATCGACCGTCGCACGCTGTCCGAGCCGGATGCACCGATTGCAAAAGAACGGTGGGCCGGCGCGATCGACTCGGTGGGCAGCCATACGCTGGCCAACGTGCTGGCGCAGACCTCCTACCGCGGTGCGGTGGCGGCCTTCGGGCTCGCGCAGGGCGCTGACCTGCCCGGCTCGGTGTTGCCCTTCATCCTGCGCAACGTGACCCTGGCCGGCATCGACTCGGTCAACGCGCCGCGGGACGTGCGGCTGCAAGCGTGGGCACGTCTGGCCACGGACCTGGACCCCGGAAAGCTCGCACGCGCTACCCAGGTGGTCGGCCTGGCCGAAGTGCCTGGCCTTGCAGGTCCGATACTCCAGGGCCAGGTGCGTGGCCGCACCGTCGTGGACGTCAACGCGTAAAGGCCGAACCCAAGGAATCAATGATGATCAGTTTCAACCCAGATAGCCAATCGGCAACCTCCTATGCGCACGCACAGAACAACCAGGTCGGCGCGGGTGGAACCATCTTCGCCTACCGCGAACTGGGCCAGCACGGCGGCATCCCGCTGATCCTGCTCAACCACTGGGGCGCCGTGCTGGACAACTTCGACCCGCGCATCGTCGATGGCCTGGCCCGCAAGCATCGCGTTATTGCGATCGACTACCGGGGAATCGGTTTGTCCGGCGGCATCACGGCCGTGGACGAGATGGCGCGCGACACCGTCGCGCTCATCCGCGCGATGGGTTTCGATCAGGTCGATCTGCTCAGCTTTTCGCTCGGCGGGTTCGTGGCCCAAGACGCGGCGCTAAAGGCGCCAGACCTCGTACGGAGGCTCATTCTCACAGGCGCGGGGCCCGCGGGCGGTCAGGGCATCGATCGCGTCGGTGCCATGTCCTTGCCACTGATGCTTAAGGGCCTGCTGACGCTGCGCGATCCCAAGACCTATCTGTTCTTCACCTCCACGGCCAAAGGCCGGCTGGCAGCAAGTGCATTCCTGGAAAGGCTTAACGAACGCAAGGCGGATCGCGACAAGGGGCCGACACCCCGCGCCTTGCTTCGCCAGCTCAAGGCGATCAAGGCCTGGGGCCAGCAGAGATGAAAGCAGTACCATTTCATAAGACAGGCGGACCCGAAATGCTGGTTTATGAGGAGGTGCCAGGTCCCATGTTCGCCGACGATGAGGTTCTCAGCCCCCCTCGCGATACAACGACAAACCGGAATCGCATCAACATGAAAGCACTTACATTCAAACGCTATGGCAAGTCGCCCGAGATCGGGTTCGCCGAGGTCGCCCGCCCCACGCTAAAACCAGACGAACTGCTGGTGGAGGTCCACGCTGCGGGATTGAACCCGATCGACAACATGATTCCGACGGGAATATTCAAGCCCGTCTTGAAGTTCCAGCTACCGGCCACGCTCGGTAGCGATCTTGCCGGCATTGTGACCGAGGTTGGCAGCCGCGTGACACGCTTCAAGAAAGGCGATGCCATTTTTGCCAGCCTGTTCGATCTTGGCACAGGATCGATCGCCGAATTTGCAGTGGTGCCGGAGAGCGCCGCAGCGCTGAAGCCGGTTAATCTGGGCTTTGTGCAGGTGGCCTCGATTCCAATGGTCGGGCTCACTTCGTGGCAAGCCCTGAAGGAGCGCGCCAATCTCCAGGCGGGTCAGAAGGTGTTCATCCCTGCGGGGTCCGGCGGTATTGGCACATTCGCGATCCAGCTGGCAAAACACTTTGGCGCCAAGGTGGCAACGAATACCAGCACCGGAAATGTTCAACTCGTGAGCAGCCTGGGCGCAGACGAGGTGATCGACTACAAGAAGCAGGAATTCGAGAAAGTGCTGCGCGGCTACGACGTGGTGCTCGGCACGATCAGGGGTGACGCGATTGAAAAATCCATCGGCATCCTCAAGCCGGGGGGCAAGATTGTCTCTCTCATCGGTCCGCTGGATGCAGCGTTCGCCCGCGCTCGCCGGCTGAACTTTATTCTGAGATTTGTATTCGGGCTAATGAGCCGCAAGATCATACGGCTCGCGAGAAAGCGGAACGTCACTTACTCATTCCTGTTCGTGCGCCCCGATGGTAGCCAACTGTCCGAAATTGGCGAGCTGCTCAAGTCAGACCGCATCCGTCCTGTGATTGACAAGGTATTTTCCTTCGAGCAGGCAAAGGAAGCGCTTGAATACCTGGCCCTCGGACGCGCGAAGGGCAAAGTTGTCGTCAAGATCAGGTGAAGTGCCAAATGTTCGACTGCGGATGAGCTTGCCACATCTAAAAGCAGGCCTGTCCGTACGCCTGCAGACAAGCAGATCAGAAATCCCTGGGCTCCTGCACGGACACAACGCTGACGTCACCGCCATACTTTCCGCGTGGTGTCGCCCTGCTCAAAGTCGGCGGCTCAGATCTCCTGATTATCGACTTCAACGCCCAAGCCCTGCACGAATCGTCAACCGCAGCCTAAAGCTGATACAACTTCGAACGCAAACGCAATAGCAATTCATGTATCCGCTTGTGCGGCTATTGGCTTGGTGCTGCCACCTTTCGATGCGTTCGCGTTTGATGCCCGTTAGCTGGCTCCGACACCGGCCCCTCAAGGAATGCATAGGGGCCGGCATCGAACCTAGGCCCGAGGAGCTTTACACGCTCTACCCTCCACTTTAAGCACCATGATCAGCGCATTTGCGCATACGCGCGGCCATTGCCCCGCTTCACTGTGTTCGCACGTGACGGTCCGTAGCGCGTTCAGTATCCCGACATCTTTATCCCGCCAGTCTCGTGATTGCTGCCCGACTGCCCGCTTGTTCCCGCAGGCGGAACTTCTGGATTTTTCCGGTCGCCGTCTTCGGTAATTCGCCGAAAATCACCCGACGCGGGCACTTGAAATGCGCCAGTCGTTCACGACAGAACGAAATCACATCCTCCTCGGTAGTGTTCAGCGCATCCGGCTTCAGCTCGATGAATGCACAAGGAGTCTCGCCCCATTTGTCATCAGGCTGCGCGACCACGGCCGCGTTCAGGACGCCCGGCATGCGGTAGATGACCTCCTCCACTTCGACAGACGAAATGTTCTCCCCACCGGAGATGATCACGTCCTTGGAGCGGTCCGTGATCTGGATATAGCCGTCAGGATGGACGACGGCCAGATCTCCAGTATGGAACCAGCCGCCGGCGAAGGCCTTTCCGGTTGCGTCGGGATTCTTCAGATATCCCATCATCACCGTATTCCCCCGAACCATGACCTCACCGCAAGACTTGCTGTCGGCAGACACCGTCTCGAGCGTCTCAGGATCGGCGACCGACATTTTTTCGAACGCTGCCGCACGTACACCTTGCCGCGCTTTCAATTTCCCTTGCTGCTCCGGCGGCAACGCGTCCCACTCGTCATGCCATGCACAGCTGATCGGAGTGCCGGAAATCTCAGTAATGCCAAAGACGTGGTCGACATCGAAACCCATCGCGCCAACGGCCTCGAGAACAGCGGCTGGCGCCGGCGAGCCGGCTGTCAGGACCCGCACCCGACGCGGCAGCGGCTGCCGTTCTGAATGAGGCATGCTTGCGAGGCCTGACAGGACGATCGGCGCCGCACAAAAGTGATCTACACCATGTCTGACGATGGCGGAAAGAACATTGGCAGCATTGACCTTGCGCAGGCATACATGTGTTCCGGCGGCGGCAGTAATCGCCCATGTGAAACACCAGCCATTCGCATGGAACATGGGAAGCGTCCACAAATAAACCGGCGCGCGCGGGAGCGGCCAGTTTGTCATCTGCAACAGGCTCATCAGATAGGTGCCGCGGTGGCTGGGAACGACGCCCTTCGGATCCCCGGTTGTACCCGACGTGTAATTCAGGGCAATGGGCGTCCACTCATCGACCGGGTGGCGACCGGCAAATGCCGGATCGCCGCTCGCCAGCAGCGACTCATAGTCAGTTTCCCCGATGGCGGGGCCGTCAGGCGCTTCGTGATCGTTGATGTCGATCACGCGCGGCGGATTGGAAACCGACTGCAATGCTTTCTCGACCAGCGGAGCAAATTCGCGATCTACAAGCAGGAGCTTGCATTCGCCGTGGCGCAGAATGAATGCGACACCGTCAGCATCGAGGCGGCAATTGACGGCGTTGAGCACGGCTCCGGACAGCGGCACGCCAAAGTGAGCCTCAAGCATGGCCGGGGTGTTCGGCGCGATGATCGACACGGTGTCGCCCGATTCGATCCCCGACTGAACGAGCGCCGACGCGAGGCGATAGCAACGCTCGCGGGTTTCGGCCCACGTCTGGCGGAAGTCGCCATGAATGATCGCGGTCCGATCCGGATAGACATCGGCGGTTCGATCGAGGAAGGTCAATGGCGTCAATGGAACGTGGTTTGCCGCGTTCTTCTCAAGTCCTTGAGAATAGGCCTTTGCACTCATGACTTTGTCTCCGTTCATTCTTCGTAGAAAGTAGTGAAATCGCCCACCGGGCTGCGCTCCGTGACGAGCGAGTTCTCGATGCAACTGGGATCCGCATAACCCAGGCTCATGCCGCAGACCAACATGTGATTGTCGGGAATGGACAGTTCGTCGGCGATGACACGGTGGAACTTGTTGAAAGCCGCCTGCGGGCAGGTGTCGAGGCCCCGCGCCCGGGCAGCGATCATGACGCTTTGCAGGAACATGCCGGTGTCCAGCAGACTTCCTTCACGCATGACCCGGTCAACCGTGAAAAACAGGCCTACGGGCGCATCAAAGAAGCTGTAGTTGCGGCCGTGCTGGACGTGCATCCGCTCCTTGTCCCCCTTCTGGATGCCCAGCAGGCCGTACAGATTCCAACCGACCTCCCGCCGGCGGTCCACATACGGCGCGATCCATTCGCGCGGGTAGTAATCGTAGGGCTCCTCCAGGTCTGAACTTCGTGCAGGATCATCATTGATCTCGTTGATGGCAGCAGACAGGCGGGACTTCATCGTGCCTGTCACAACATGCACATGCCAGGGCTGGATGTTGACGCCGGTTGCGCTGAAGCGCGCAACGTTGAGGATGGACTCGACTTCCTCGCGGGGAACCGGTATGGGCAGGAAAGCACGGACGCTGCGCCGGGTGACGAGTGCCCAGTCGATGGCTCGACTCACGTCGGCAAACGAGCTGAAAGGAGGAGGAGATAGACGGTCCATTTTTCTCGGCATGTTGAAAATTTGCTGCGACCTGGACTTGGTGCTTTTTTTCGGGTGGAGAGCCCGTAACAGCCGCGCTCTTCACACGAACGAACCTCGGCCATGAAGCAGTGTATGTTAGAGACCTCAGCGCCCTGCGCTACCTTGCACTACGGCGACAGGCGCGCTGGCGGAACGGTACGAGTCGGCGCGTGCCTGATTGATCAGCGTCACCGCCGCCGCGCCGATAAGGCCACCCAGACCGATTGCCATGAAGTTCTGTTCAAGCGGCAGCTTCAAGGAGACGAGCCAACCGATGAGCACCGGTGCCACGATGGCGCCGATCCGGCCCACGCCAGAAGCGAAGCCAACACCGGTAGACCGGATCGCATGAGGATAGAAGTCACCCGCATAAGCATAGGCAAGCAGTTGCGTACCAAGCGTCGATGCGCCGACGACGAATACAACGGCAAACAATGACACGGTCGATTTCGTGTAACCCATCAGTGACAGCGCAACCGCCCCGACGACGTAAAACGCAGTCAGCACCCGTTTGATGTTGACCTTGTCGCTGAGCCAACCACCGAAAATCGCACCGGCGATGGCACCGACGTTGAAGACGATCACGAAGTTCAAAGCTGAACCCAGGCTGAATCCAGCCATTGCCATCAGCTTGGTCAACCAGGAGCTGAGTGCGTAGACCATGAAAAGGCCAGTCATGAACGCGACCCAGATCATCGTCGTACTGAAGCCCCGCCCATCCTGGAAGAGGCGTTGCACCGATGCGTCCTTGCTTTTGTCCGCTGAAGATCCGGCAAAGTGCTCCTGACCGCTCACCGGATAGTCGGGCACCAACCGCTTCACCACAGTGCGCAGTTCGTCGTGCCGGCCGCTGTTAGCCAGGAAGGACATCGAATGGGGCATCGTTTTGATGATTAACGGAATCAGCAGGACAGGCAGGCCTGCGGCAAAAAAGACGGATTGCCAGCCGTAGCTGCCGATAAGCTGCTTCGCAGTCAGCGCCACAAGAATTCCGCCAATGGAATATCCCGCGAACACCAGCGTCACCAATCGCGTGCGCAGGGTGTTCGGCGAAAATTCCCCCATCTGCGCGGTGACAATTGGCAAGACTCCGCCAATGCCCAGGCCAGCGATGAATCGCGTCATGCTGAAAGCGATGGGATCGCTGGTCAATCCAGCCGCTGCGGTAAAAAGACTGAACAGCGCGACGCAAACACAGATCATCATTGGTCGGCCGAAACGGTCAGCCAGCGTACCAAGGAAAATGGCCCCGAGCATCACACCAAAGAGTGCCGAACCGGCCATGATGCCAGCCCTGGTAGCGTCGATGCCCATGTCCTTCATGATGGATGGCAGCGCTGCGCCCACAACGGCAAGATCGTAGCCGTCGAGTATCAACATCAACAGACACCAAAACAGGATCAGGGTGTGAAAGCCATTGAATCTCGCCTCACCCGCGAGCGAGTGCACGTCTATCTGGTTCATTTTGTCTCCGTCGGTTTTATGTCGTGCGTGAGGTCCACGCGAGTCCAAATTGCGCTCCCGATGACGCGGCCTTTGCCGCGACTCCGACAGACCTTGGGTACGGTGCTGTAGCCAGTGTCGGGCGGACGAAGCGGGTAGTCCATGTCCATCAACTTCAATTCTGATGAGGTCGCCGGACACCTGCGTTCGCCGGCATTTCCGCGCAGCCGGCGGATACCGGCGCGACCTTGAACGAAGTCGTTCGCTGGACTTGCCTTTTCAAAGGAATGTGTTGGCGGACCGGCTGTAACCAAGGCGCAGGCGGTGGACCGTATGCGCCCGGTCGGGTTAGTGCTGGCAGGGTGGCCGTAACCGACGCTGCCAGCCGCTATGAACGGGCGAGCTGCCAGCCCGACTAGTTCGAACACACGAAGCTGGTTGCAATATTCTGGTCGCCACCGACGTATTTTGGCCACTGTGGGTACTCGCACATGGGTCGGGTACGTCCAGCGGCTGGCGGAGCAAGATCGGTGATAGTGAGATTATGAGGCTCGATCCCTTTCGTGACCCAGTTATCCAGTGCCGTCAGACCATCGTATGAACCACCGAACTGTCCGCCGGAACCATGCGCCGCGCCCGGTACCAGGTAAAATTTCAGAAACTGACCCAGTGGCCCCTGCCCGAACCTGGATACCAGACGGTTATAGTAGTCAATCGACAGTTGAGCTGGAATGAACTGGTCTGATTGTCCATGTTGGAGAATGATCTTGCCACCGCGACTTTGGAATTGAGTCAAGTCAGTGCTCGTGCTATCCATGAGCGCGCTCACCGCCTGGATACGCGCGGCAAGCGGTCCCGGGCTGGTAGGGTCGAAATTGAGAATGCTCAAGCCAGGATCGCGAGCGACCGCAAATCGGAGCATGTCATTGGAGAACGTGTAATAAAACGCGCTTTTTCCGAAGACCCCGGGTTCGATTGTGGCATCGGTGGCTGACGCGCCCCAAGCCAACGAGTTTGACCAAAAGTCCGCACCGGCGAATACGTTGTATGGTGGAAAAGTTTGAATTCCGTTCGCCAGATCAAAGCTGAAAGTAAGCGGTGTCCCAGCGGTGGACATTGTATTGATTTGCGCGTCGGACAGGCACGTGTCACCGGTGTCGACTCCGCCGGGGCAGCGAATCTGCTTTGGATCGAACACGCACGCTGAAGGGTTACTAACAATGCCGTCAGCCACGCCATCCAAAGCGTCACATTGTTCCATGACTGCGGCCAGAAGTGCCTTGCCTTTAGCCGGGGTGACGTATCCTCCTGGCGCCAGGAGCGATCGCGAGATCCTGCCCATCTGGAGCCATAGTCCCGTAATTCCCGACGCGGGAAATGTCGAAATGATACCGTCGTAGTCCTGTGGAAATCGTTGCGCGGCGATCAGGCCTTGTCGTCCGCCGCCCGATCCACCAATAAAATAGCTGTGCACAAAGGCCGAGCCATAACGTGTCTTTGCGATGTACGCCGCAAAATCATGCGTCTTCTTGATGTGGTCGCCTGCGTAATTAGCGAGTGCCTCATCGTTTTCTGCGAACTGACCATCGAAGCTCGTTCCCTCATGCCCGCTGTCGCTTCCCAGAGTCACGTAACCTCTGCGCAGCGGCGTAGTGACGCCTGCTGGCTCTGCGCCGACCAGGAAACCATCGAGAGGAGAGCCTTCCGTATCGGGGATAGCGCCGTCAAACCCTCCGCCGCCAAAGTGAACGGATTTGCCGTTGAAGTTAGTCGGAAGGTCCACCTCCGCGCGAATATCTGGCGCATTGAATTCCACCGGATGAATACTGCCTAACACTTTACAATATTCGCCATTGGTGTTGCCGGAATCCGTATCGGCGACGAGCGTCGCTGATACGACAGTGGCACCGGTTGTCGGCAACCCGATCGAGGCGGCCGGAACGGTCATGCCAGCCAACGCACTGCACATCGCGGCTGGCGTCTTCACCGCGGCATTTGCAGAGGGGGAGTCATGGCCGCCGCCGCAGCCCGATATCGCAACAGTTGAAACCAGTAACAAGGCACTCGTTGTTTCCCAGCTTCGGCCGCTTCTTAACTGAATTTGCATTCTCGTCTCCGTATAGTTGTCACCGCCGTATGAACTTTCCGATTCCGGGCGATTTTTCCTTTCTTCCGCTGCTATGCTCGTGAGGCGTTTGTGCGAAACGACGCGCCACATCCTTTGGACTCCGGTAACGCTTCACTTCTCTTACCGCAGCAACCAGGTGCGTGGCCGCTACGGGACCGGTCCTGTACTTCCTGCAACTGGACGTGACCCTGGCGCCACACGCGACTGCAGTGTCAGCCTGGTTCAAATGGCGTTCCATGTCCGCCGACCTCAATTTGAATGAGGTCTGTAGACAGGCTGCTCTTTCTTCGGCGTTTGCACGCGATTAACCATCGCCCTGAGGGTCGGCTGCGTGTCAGTGGTGTGGGTTCCGGAGTCGCACGCCTATGCGCAATCCGATCAGGCGGGACTGGTTGTGCTTGAGTGGCCTGAGTGTGCGAACTCAGCTTTGCGCGGCGCACAGTCTGAAAACGGGACTCGAATCTGCCGACCGATCAGGGCTGCGAACAAATATGTACGAGCCAACTGCGCCGTGACTACCGTCGCAGTTCTACACCGAAGAAGTCGCCTTGCCATGGCGGTACATTCCGGGGCTGGCCCCCGTCCACTTCCTGAAGGCCCTATGAAACGCACTGGCCTCCTGAAATCCGGTCCGTGCAGCGACTTCAGCGACCGTGAGAGAACTGCTCGAAAACAGGTCGATAGCGATGTCGCGGCGCAATTCGTCTTTCAGTTGCCGGTAGTTGGTGCCCTCGGCCAGCAGGCGGCGCTGCAGCGTGGCCGAGGACTGATTGAGTAACTGCGATAGCGTCTCGAGGTCGGGCCAGTCGTCGGGAATCTGGTTGCGCAACCGGCGCCTTATCAGGGCAGTAGTGCTGGATTCGTTACGGTACTTCACCAGGATGTTTGCTGGTGCCCCCTGCAGGAATGCGCGCAGGCTCGTTTCCGTCTCCGTCAGTTTGAGGTCGAGGAAACTGCGATCGAACCGGATCAGGGTCTCCTCTGCGGCGAACGTTACATCCTCGCAAAAGCGCATGCGATAGTCGCTGTCATCGATTGGTGCGGAAGCGCGAAATCTCATCTCGATCAGCGGAATCCGTCTGCGTGCCAACCAGCACGCAAGGCCGTGCACGAGGATGAACCACGTCCCGTAGGCAAACAGGCGGCGCGTGAGCCCATCATCATGCAGGACGATCAGTGCATGCTCGCCTTCGCAGCGTAGCTCCCCATGAATGTCGTCGAGAACCACGCGCAGAAACTTCAGCATGCGACGCAGCGCGTGTTCCAGGCTTTCTGCATGCAGCACCGCGTGGCACATCAGCGCGTAACTGCCCCGGCGAAGTGGGTGGCTGTCCAGACCGAAAAACTCGTCGTCCATCAGCTCCGCCAGAGCCGCCCACAATCGCGAAAAGGCTAGCGCGGGCACGCGGGCTCTCGGGGCATTCAACAATTCTGCCGGGATGCCGGCATGCTGTAGTGCTACGGGCACATCCAGATTACGTTGCGTAGCGACCAGAATCGCTTCACGCACCAGGCTGATGGAAGTCGTGCCCTTGTCTTGAGCGTCATGCATGGTCAGGTTCCGCCTATCAAGGTGCACTGATGTTAATCGTTGCAAGGCGCAATTGAAACGTGGGACGGCTGGGCGCCGGCGGTCTTTCGCCAGCATGCATTGTTGCCGAGATCGGCGACCTTTTCGATATGTCCAAAAGGTTCATGCATGTCGAGGTCTATGGACATGGGCCAACTCAAAGGTGCCGCTTACGATAACCAGCCAGTGGATCATCGCGAACGTAGCTTTGCCGGCGCCGGCCGTGCAGCAACGTGCCGGCCATACAAATGGGCGCTCGAGGGCGCACCGACGAGTTCCCGGTCCGTGCTGGCAGGCTTATCGCCCGGGTGCGCTGTGCGTCGGAGCCAACACTCAGGAGAGGGAAATGCAGGTTCAGGATAAAGGTTTCGTCGTGACAGGCGGCGGTTCCGGTCTCGGCGCCGCCACGGCACGCCGCCTTGTCGCGGGCGGTGCCAGAGTGCTGCTGGTAGACCTGGACCAGGACGCGGGTGCCGCGCTGGCGGCGGAACTAGGCTCCAATGCCCGCTTCATCAGGGCGGACGTGTGCGATGCCGTCAGCGCGGAGCATGCATTAGCCGCGTTCCGCGACACCTTTGGCATGCTGCACGGCCTGATTAATTGCGCTGGCGTTGCACCTGCCGAGAAAGTGCTTGGCCGCGAAGGCCCGCATCGGCTCGAGAGTTTCGCGCGCACCGTTCAGATCAACCTGATCGGCGCCTTCAACATGGTCCGGCTGGCCGCAGCCTGCATGATCGAGAACATGCCCGACGCCGATGGCGAGCGTGGAATCATTATCAACACCGCTTCAGTCGCGGCCTTCGATGGCCAGATCGGGCAAGCGGGCTACGCTGCCTCCAAGGGTGGCGTGGTGGCGATGACGCTGCCCATCGCGCGCGAATTGGCGCGCCACGGCATTCGCGTGGTCGCCATCGCCCCTGGGATCATGGAGACGCCAATGCTCAAAGGCATGCCTACGGAAGTGCAGGACGCGCTCGGAAAGATGGTGCCTTTTCCCGCGCGCCTCGGACGACCCGACGAATTCGCGGAGCTCGCGCTGCATATCGTAGGAAACACCTACCTCAACGGCGAGGTGATTCGCCTTGATGGCGCCATCCGCATGGCGGCCAGATGATACGGCGTGCGGAGCAGTCATCGTGATGCTTGCAGCCGCTCGCTGCGCTTGACTTGAGTCGCCGAGCCCGAACATGGTCAGCCAGGTTCGGCCAGGCCGAAATCTTTCCTCACCCCCTTGCAACGCCGCCATTGAGCGGCGGATGGAGACTCGCATGCCTACCTCTTCAACTTCCGATGATCCCGTCGTCATCGTCGGTGCCGCCCGCACGCCGCTGGGTGCCTTCCAGGGCGACTTCGCCTCGCTGACGGCGCCGCAGCTGGGCGCCAACGCGATCCGTGCCGCTGTGCAGCGGGCCGGGCTGCAGCCGGAAGCTGTCGACGAAATACTGATGGGCTGCGTGCTGCCCGCTGGCGTGGGCCAGGCGCCCGCACGTCAAGCGGCGCTGGGCGCCGGGTTGCCGCTGTCGGCGGGCTGTACAACAGTCAACAAGGTCTGCGGCTCCGGCATGAAGGCCGCCATGCTGGCGCACGACCTGCTGCTGGCCGGCAGTCAACAGGTGATCGTGGCCGGTGGCATGGAATCCATGAGCAACGCGCCGTACCTGCTGCCCAAGGCTCGCTCGGGCCAGCGCCTCGGGCACGGTCAGGTGCTGGACCACCTGTTCTTCGATGGACTGGAGGACCACTACGGCTCGGCCTCCGACGGCCGCCTGATGGGTACCTTCGCCGATGACTGCGCGCGCCACTTCGGCTTCACGCGTGAGGAGCAGGACGCCTACGCTTTAACCTCCACGGTGCGTGCAAAGCAGGCACAGCGCGACGGCCTGTTCCGGTGGGAAATTACGCCGGTGACCGTGCCCGGCCGCAGCGGCGAGAAACTCGTCGACGACGACGCAGCGCCGGCGAAGGCACAACTGGACAAAATCCCCACCCTCAAGCCCGCCTTCGGCAAGGACGGCACCGTCACGGCGGCCAACTCCAGTTCGATCTCCGATGGTGCAGCGGCGTTGGTGATGATGCGCGAGTCCACCGCACGCGAGCGTGGACTGGCGCCGCTGGCGGTTATCCATGGACACGCCACGCACTCACAGGAACCGGCCTGGTTCACTACTGCACCCGTGGGCGCGATTCAGAAGCTGCTCATCAAGGTGGGATGGCAGGTCGACGATGTCGACTTGTGGGAGATCAACGAGGCCTTCGCTGTGGTGGTCATGGCCGCGATGCGCGAACTGTCGCTGCCGCACGAGCGGGTGAATGTGCATGGTGGTGCCTGCGCGCTGGGTCATCCGATCGGCGCGACGGGCGCTCGCCTCATCGTGACGTTGCTGGGGGCGCTTCGCCACCGCGGTGTCAGGCGTGGCGTGGCGGGCCTGTGCATCGGCGGTGGCGAGGCCACGGCCTTGGCGATCGAGGTCGTCTGAACGACATCGTTGCTACTTGGGAGTAGATCCAATAGCCGCTACCCTCCGTCGGGCGCTGTCACGTTGCTGACTCCATGACGAGATATCGGCAAGGACAGTCGTGTCTCAGAACACGGTGGACGGAGCTTGGGCAATGCCGATGAAGAGACGCCACGCTTCAAATCGCGCGGCGAGCTGTTTGCGATAGAGCGAGGCGCTCAGCAGATGACGCTTGAACGCGAAGTGCTGGCGGATCGGACCGAAGCACGACAGGAATGACTGCGTGCGTTCGGGCAAGCGAAACCCTCGCATCCGGCGCTCGCGTGGTGACCATGATGCCGGCGTTCCTGGTAGTCGGCCTCGGCGTGAATGCCACCCAGGCGCTGGTGATCAGTCAGGTCGTTCTTTCGTTTGCGTTGCCGATCCCGATGGTGGCGCTGGTGTGATAAAGACGCTGATAACCGCGCGCATATGTCCCTTCCGCTGGACGAATCTCAGTGGCACGATGCGCCAGCTCGACCTCGTCGACCAGTAGATCGATCCGCTTGTCCCGCGCCGAGAGCCGGATCCGATCGCCGTTGCGCACCACCGCCAGCGGGCCACCGAGCGCCGCTTCTGGCGTCACGTGAAGCACGTTGGTCCCGTACGCCGTGCCCGACATGCGCGCATCTGAAATCCTCACCATGTCCTTCACCCCCGCCCGCGCAAGTTTCTGCGGAATCGGCAGATAGCCGGCCTCGGGCATGCCTGAAGCACTGCGCGGCCCCGCGTTCTGCAGAATGTCGTCCGCGCGAACGTCCAGATCGGGGTCGTCGATGCGCGCGGCCAGATCTTCGAGCGAGGTAAATACCACGGCACGCCCTTCATGTTCGAGCAGTTCGGGAATAGCGGCGGCGCGCTTCAGAACCGCACCGCCGGGCGCCAGACTACCGTTCAGAACAATCAGTCCGCCCTCGGGACTGACCGGTTTCTCCGTCGAGCGGATCACGACCGTATCGATCGGATCGGCAAGCGGCTTGTTCAAACGCTCCTCGAGACTCTGCCCGGCGATATCGCGACACGTCACATCGAGTTGGGGCATCAGTCCGCGCAGAACGCCCTCCAGCCCGCCGGCTGCATGGAAATCCTCCCATGTAGCCGTTGCCTACCGGCTTGAGATCCACGAGTACGGGCGTTTCATCAGACAGCCGGTTGAACTCGTCGTAATCGATCTTCAGTCCGATACGACCAGCAATCGCCGCCAGATGAATCACGGCGCTGGTCGAACCGGAAACCGCGAGCAGCACGCGCAAGGCATTGCGCACCGACGCGGGCGTCACGATCTCGGCCGGTTTCGGTCCGCCACTGAGGGCCATGCGCGCAACCAGTGCTCCGGTTTCTTCGCAATTGCGCAGACGATCCGCGTGCACGGCCGGAATCGCCGCCGAACCGGGCAGCATCATGCCCAGCGTTTCCGCGATCAGCGCCATGGTCGACGCCGTGCCCATGACCGCACACGTTCCCGCCGTGACCGCCAGCCGCCCCTCCACATGCTTGATCTCCTGCGCCGAGACTTTTCCCCGCGCGGAAATTCGACCAGAAGCGCCGGCAGTCCGTGCACGCGCCAAGCCGCTCGCCGCGATGTCGCCCGGTCATCATTGGACCGGCCACCACCATTGCGTCGGCGGGCCGCTCCGCGGAGATCGCACCCATCAACATCGCCGGCACGGTTTTGCCGCATCCGCCGAGCGTCACCACCGCATCCATCGGCTGGGCACGAATCATTTCCTCGACGGCCACCATCGCCATCAGATTGCGATAGACCAGCGAAGTCGGCGAAAGGAAGACCTCGCAAAGCGAAATCATCGGAAATACGACCGGCAATGCGCCCGCCGCGAGCACGCCGCGCTCGACCGCCTTGATCATTTCGGGAAAGTGGCGATGGCAGTTATTGAAACCGCTCTCCGAGGTGCAGATCCCGACGGTCGGCTTGTCGAGCGATTCGCCGGTGTAAACCATCGATTTGGCAAACGACCGGCGCAGATAGCGCGCGAAGTCGTGATCACCCTAGTTCGTCAGGCCATTGTCCAGACCACGCGGTTTTTGATTCATTTCCAAATCCTTACGTTCAGGCGATGCAGCGCGGATATAGCGAAAGAAAACGTCAGATGAAACCAGGAACGAGGCGGCCTCCGACCTCGATAAGTCTAAACGACGCCTATCATCCAGATACCGCCCGGCGACGCACGCGAGACGGGATAGGCGGGGACTCACGCACTGAACGTGTTCGACGGTCGATCCCGGTTTGGGAGGTCACATGTCATCGATACGCGCAAACGATCTGCTCCATTCGACGGAAGGATTCCGCCTGCATGGCCAGGACCTCGACTGCTGGCGGCGCTGGGGGCCTTATCTGAGCGACCGGCAGTGGGGCACCGTTCGCGAAGACTACAGCGACTACGGAACCGCATGGGAGTATTTCCCCCACGATCATGCGCGCAGCCGCATGTACCGCTGGGGCGAGGATGGCATTGCCGGATTCGGCAACGACCCGCTCGACTGGTGCGTGTCGCTCGCGCTCTGGAACGGGCGCGACCCCATCCTGAAGGAGCGGCTGTTTGGCTTGACCAATGCGCAAGGCAATCACGGCGAGGACGTGAAGGAGCTTTACTTCTACGTCGATGGCACGCCGACGCACTCGTACATGAAGATGCTGTACAAATACCCCCACGATGCGTACCCGTATCAGCACCTGGTCGAGGAAAACGGCCGGCGCGGCGCCGATCAGCCCGAATACGAAATCCTCGATACGGGCGTGTTCGACAACGATCGCTATTTCGACGTCTGGGTCGAGTACGCGAAGCACACACCCGACGACATCGTGATGCGCGTAACCGTCGAAAATCGCGCGGATCGGCCCGCGCCACTCCATGTGCTGCCGCTCTTCTGGGCGCGCAACCGCTGGGCGTGGTCAGGCAAGCCCGGCAAGCCGTCGCTCACGCTCGAGCCGGCGTCCGCCGAGGGCGCGCGCGTGATCGCGCACAATCCCGCGCTGGGCACGATGATCGTCACGGCCTCGGCGCCGCAGCCGATCGAATGGCTGTTCTGCGAAAACGAAACCAACGTCCGCCGCCTTTTCGGCATCGCCGGCGCAGGCCCGTTCAAGGATGGCTTCAACGATTACCTCGTCGATGGCGACGAGCACGCGATACGCCGCGACGCGGGCACCCGCGCCGCCGCGCATGTGGCCCTGTCGCTCGCGCCGCACGAGCGCGCGGTGCTGTATCTGCGCTGGCGTCCGGCGGCACTACCGGGCATCACGGGCGACGACGTGCCGCTCGACTTCGAAGCGCTGTTCGCGCGCCGGATCGCGGAGGCCGATGAGTTTTACGCCGCGCTCCAGCACGACATCAGCGACGCCGATGCGCGGCTCGTGCAACGCCAGGCGCTCGCGGGCATGCTATGGACGAAGCAGTATTACCAGTTCGACGTGACGCGCTGGCACGACGGCGACCCCGGTCAGCCGAAGCCGCCGAAAGGACGCCGGCACGGGCGCAACGCCGACTGGCGGCATATGTGCAACGGCGACGTCGTATCGATGCCGGACAAGTGGGAGTACCCGTGGTACGCGTCCTGGGATCTCGCGTTTCATGCCGCCGCGTTCGCAATGATGGACCCCGACTTCGCGAAGAAACAGTTGCTGTTGCTCGTGAAGGAACGGTACATGCATCCGAACGGGCAGTTGCCCGCCTACGAATGGGCATTCGGCGACGCGAATCCGCCCGTTCATGCATGGGCGACGTGGCGCGTGTACGAACTCGACCGTGAAGTCACGGGCGTCGGTGACCACAAGTTTCTCGAGGTGATGTTCCACAAGTTGCTGCTGAACTTTTCGTGGTGGGTCAACCGCAAGGATGCGGAGGACCGCAACATCTTCCAGGGCGGCTTTCTCGGGCTAGACAACGTCGGCATCTTCGACCGCTCTTCCCCGCTGCCGACGGGCGGCCGCATCGACCAGGCGGACGGCACCGCCTGGATGGCCTCGTATGCGCTCGACCTGATGCAGATCGGACTCGAGCTCGCGATGACGAACAACGCGTACGTCGAAATCGCGGTGAAGTTTTTCGAGCATTTCCTGTATATCGCAGAAGCCGTCGGTTGCAGCGAAGGTTGCAGAACGGGGCTATGGGACGGTCACGACGAATTCTTTTATGACGTACTGCATCTTCCAGACGGAACCCGTGTGCCGATGCGCGTTCGCTCGATCGTCGGCCTGATTCCGTTGTTCGCCGTGCATGTGCTCGAAGAACGCATATACGGCCACCTGCCCGGCCTGCGAGAACGGCTCGCGTGGTTTCTCGATCACCGGCCCAATCTGGCCAAACTCGTATCGCGTTGGACCGAACCCGGCAAAGGCAACACCACGCTGCTCTCGCTACTACGCGGATACCGGATGACGGCATTGCTGCGCCGCGCGCTCGACGAAGACGAATTTCTGTCCGATCACGGCGTGCGCGCGCTGTCACGCGTGCATCGCGATACACCGTACGAGTTCGATCATGGCGGCGCGCACGTCTGCATCGCGTATCAGCCGGCCGAATCGGATTCGCGCGTATTCGGCGGCAATTCGAACTGGCGCGGGCCTGTGTGGATGCCCGTCAACTATCTGCTGATCGAATCGCTGTATGAATTCCATCGCTACTACGGCGACGAGTTCTGCATCGAATATCCAACGGGATCGGGCAACCGGTGCTCGCTCAGCGAGATCGCCGACGGTCTCGCGCGGCGTGTCACTACCCTCTTTCTCAAGGACGAGCACGGCGTGCGGCCCGTGATGACGGCTTATCCGCTGTTGCAGGCCGACCCGCGCTCGTCCGATCTCGTGCTGTTCCACGAGTACTTTCACGGCGACAGCGGACGTGGCGTCGGCGCTTCGCACCAGACCGGCTGGAGCGGTCTCGTCGCGCTGCTGCTTCAGCCGCGTCTGATGAAGCTGGCCCACGTGGCGGCCGATGCCACTGCCGAAAACGCGCGGGCAGGCGCGCCAGTCGCCGAAGACGCGCTGTCCGCGATGGCGCGATAGACGGGCATCGAAAATCCGGAATCGATCGAGACGCGATTCCCGAAACTCTATGTCCTCGACCTATCGGACCAAAGTCTGATTGACCGACCTGAAGGTCACGTGTCTTATTGTTTTCGGAGGGTCCACGTGGCCACCGGAAGACCCGACTCCACGGGTAAGCGAAGACATGCTCGCACCCCCACCGGGAAGTTTCCTCTACATGGGTCAAAGGCGAACCGCGAACGCTTCGGGCTCCGCTGCCGTATGAATCGTAGGAAAAGCGCAAACATGGACTGGAACCGCTGGTACAGCTTAAAGAGTTACCTCAGATCTTCCCTGTGGACTGTACCGCTCGTCGCGGTGGCGATCTATGCCGTGGTAAAGCCGCTCACTGAAATGCTCGGAAGGTGGCTGATCGGACACGACATCCTCGATCCGAAAACCGGCCTTTTTGCGCTGTCCATGACTGGAGCGCGGTCACTTGTCGGCGATATCGTCTCCGCAGACCTGGCGTTTCTGGTGTTTACCTTCGGTTCGCTGCTCGTCGCAATCCAGGTCGCTGGCGGTCAATATACCCCGCGGATCATCGCGACCACATTGCTGCGCGATAACGTGATCCGCAGCATCTCGGGATTGTTCGTATTCACGCTTCTGTTCGCCAACAGGACCCTAGGCTGGATGGGCGACAGCGAGGTGCACCAGCTTCAGGTATTCATTGCAGCGCTATTCGGATTCGCTTCTGTCGTCGCATTTCTTTTCCTGATTGATTATGCGGCGAAATGCCTGCGTCCAGTAAGCCTCGTGGCTCGGGTTGGGGAGCACGGGATCGCGGTCATCGAAAGCGTCTATCCCAACCCAACGACGGGCCGAATCACCCCGCCGAGACTTGACCACGAGCGAGGCGTCCCTGGCCGCATTGTTCGCCATAGCGGTACATCCGGCATCGTCCTGGCCGTGAATCTCGACAGACTTGTCGCCAAGGCGAGGCGCACTAACTCGGTTATCGAATTCGTGCCGCAAGTCGGCGATTTTGTCGCGGTGGACGAACCCTTGTTTTATTTGTACGGAGACTCTGACGCAATCGATGAAAACCGGCTGCGTACACTGGTTGCTTTCGGGACCGAACGCACGATGGAACACGATCCTATGTTCGCGTTTCGCATCCTTGTTGATATTGCGCTGAAAGCGTTGTCGGCTGCGATCAACGATCCAACAACGGCCGTGTTGGCCATCGATCAGTTGCAGCGGCTATTGCGTGTAGTCGGAAAACGGTCTTTGTACACCGAAGAGATAACGGATACGTCCGGACTTGTGCGCGTCATCTATCGAACGCCGAACTGGGAAGATTTCGTGCATATCAGTTTCCGCGAGATACGTCAGTACGGCGCGGGCAGCATTCAGATCGCGCGGCGTCAGCGCGCGGCGATAGAGAATCTCCTCCAGTGCTTGCCGGAGCATCGTCACGACGCCTTGCGTGTCGAGCTGACTCTGCTGGACCGTGCGATCGGCTCGAAGCATCCATTTCCGGAGGACCTGGCGCTGGCCCGTATCCCCGACTCGCAAGGGCTTGGAGGCTCGGAAAGCTCGACAGCAAGGCAACCCATCGTTTGAGAGGCAAACCATGCGAAAACTCATCATGGGCATCGTTGAGTTCCGGGAGAAAATGCTGCCGCAATACGCGCAGCAGTTCAGCAAACTCGCGCTCGCGCAGACACCTGATGCGCTCTTCATAACGTGCTCGGACAGCCGGGTCGTGCCGGATCTGCTTGCATCAACCCATCCCGGCGATCTCTTTACGATGCGCAATGTGGGCAATCTGATACCACCGGCGACTGCGGAGGGCGTCTCTACCGGAGATCTTTCCGAGGCAAGCGCGATCGAATATGCCGTGCTGGTGTTGAAAGTCGCGAATATTGTCGTGTGTGGACATTCGGAGTGCGGCGCGATGAAGGCCGTCTTCTCAAGGAACGCCAAGCTGAAATCGCCAAACCTCGATAAATGGCTATGCCACGCCAACAACGCAGCGTTTCGCCTCGAACAGGAAGGTCCGCTCGACGACAGCCTGAAAGCGCACGATCAATTGTCGCAACTCAACGTACTCGTGCAACTCGAGCACCTGATGACCTACCCGATCGTCCGCCAGCAAGTCACTGCCGGGGCACTCGTATTGAGCGGCTGGTGGTTCGACATCGCGACGGGCGCCATGTATGCCTATGAGCGCACGAGCCGCTCATTCGCAGTCATCGATCGCACAATGGCTGACCGGATGGTTGCGCGCCTTGCCGCACGGGCGAGATGACGGTTTGCGAAGCCCGCAACGGAACCGGCATGTCGCTAGCGACCAATGCAATCCCTGCGTCGCGATGCAGACGGCAAGTTCTGTTTCAATGTTCGCTTCCGCACACTTTCTGGCAGAAGAACATGTCACCGCGAATATTGCTATCTACAGTTCATGCGTCGGATCTTAAGAGGCGCGCGTACGCAATCTGCATGCATGAAAACGGGCGATGTTTCGCAGTCGGCATGGAGATGAGATATGGGAGTGATTGAAGTCGAAATACGATCACCGAACTTTGTGGCAAGCGCAGTTTTGGTTGCCAGAACGTGGCATGCAGCGCCTGTTGGCAACGGCATTGACTCACACTGGTGGTGCGGTTGAAAATACTTCTGTCGACGGGCGATGTCTTCCAGTCGAAGCGATTTCCAAGTCTGCAGTTGAAGAACTTCAACAGTGTGTCGCTCGGCTTCGAAAGTGTCCAATCGGCTTTCCTCCTCGGCGCGGAAAATGCCTTCGAGAACGCCACCGATCTGCTGACGTTGATGCATCAGCGGCTTTTGCACGCTTCGTCCGGCATACCGGAACAGTACAAGGAAACATTCACCAGCTATTTCGGTAATCCAGACGACAAAGTGGATGTCGCGGCGCTTGGATTCCAAGGCGGCTCAGAACTGGGGTTGTCCGGTAGTCAAACCAGAAGCGCGTTGGTGCGCGCGGTGCTGCAATGCGTCTGGAAGGGCATCCAGATGAGGCCAGTGCGCCTCTATTACGGTGGCGGCAGCGTCATCCCCAATGTCCGGGCCTATGCCCCCGACCTCAAGACAGTTCGCCGTAACGGGAAAATAAACATACACCTGGCGATCGACTTCTTCGGTCTCGAACCACAGGTGATTCGTAAGCGGCTCGGCTGGGCCAGTTCCTCATTCGCGCGCGCGCAAGGCATGATGGTGCTGTCGTGGTGGAATTCGTATAGATCAGGGGGTCGTGTCCATGATCGGCGATCGTGGGCACGATTCACGC
>NZ_VZQQ01000061.1 GCF_014397785.1 Paraburkholderia podalyriae | reverse complement strand
GCAGGCTCATGAGGCGGACCTCTGTAATGCGGTAGCCAATCCGCGGATATCAGTGTGATCCACCGTCGACCTTACTGCTACGCCGCCCTCAGGGAATTCTCGCGCCTATGAAAAAGCGAAAAATCAACATCGCGATTGACATGGAAAGTCATATCAGTATCTCAACAATATCGTGGAACAAGACCATCGGGCGATCAAGCGCCGTACCCGACCCATGTTGGGATTCAAGAATTTTCGTTGTGCCCGCATCTTGTTGAGCGGCATTGAACTCATGCATATGATCGCCAAGGGGCAGATGAAAGACGCAGGCGAACTCAAGCCATCGGCCGCCCGGCAATTCTACTCACTGGCGATGTAAGCAATCCTCATCATATCGCTATCGTTCGCCCAAATCGCCTTACCGCGACAGAACCGTCACACTCGAGCCACAGACGCACATGTCGCCCGTCGTGCATCTCTTCGAGCACGGCTTCCACGAGTCTGACGTCCTCAGGCCGCACTTGCTGTCCTTCGCCGCAGAACCGCCGCACAGCTGCGGCTTCTTCAGCACTCAGATGTCGCCTGACCGTATCGGGGTAATCGCGCTCGATGAGTTCCATGATGCGTTCAACGTGAAGGCCGGACGAGCATCGCGAGGCTGCGCACGCCCAGGAGCGACGTGCCGTGGTCTCGCAACCAGCCATGATTCTGACGGGCGAACGGCGGCGTGGCTACAGCTGTCTGTGTACCCGTGTCCGCAACGACCGGTGACGGTGGCTGCGGCGCGAACGACAGGCGCTCAACGCGGATGATGCGTGATGGAACGCTGCGCACGAGTACAAGACCTCCTTCGACGAGGGCGCAAAGCATGCCGTTTATCGCCGCCATCGGCGTGTCAAATCGCCTGGTCACTTCGCCCGCCTGGTACTCGCGGTCCAACTCCATGGTCTTAAGCAGTTTCGCAGCAGCGAGATGCATCAGATTCAGCTGGAACAGCGCTGGCAGTGCCCTGACGTCGCCGCAGTCCCGCCGCCGTTGCGCGCGATCGCCGCCGGAAGATGAAAAGCCCGGCTGCCGCAGGCCAGGAAATTCGCCGCGCCCTGAGAGAAGCGATTCACGGGCCATTCTCGACGCCGCCGTACCTGGAATTCACCGCGCTCTTCTGATCGCTTCCAACCGAACGGCACTGGTTGAGGTAATCGCCGCGCGCGCTCGACGTGCCGCCCAGATCGAAATGGCCATGGTGATAACGCACGATGGAAAAGTAGTTTGCCTCGTACTGGCTGCAGTCCCGACCGCCATTGCCGCCCTGCATCAGTCCGGCAAGGCAGAGCACTGTCCCGCATGCGTTCTGGTTGTCATCGTCGGCCCGCGCCGGCGTGACACCCGCGAGCGCCGTGCATACCGCTGCGACCACAAAAGATGTCTGGAATTGCATGGAACGACTCCTATGCGCCTATCATATGCAGCACCACGACCGCGCCGACCGAGAGTGCGGCCGAACCAAGCGCTGCACTGACGACCCATGCTGCAAGCTCGAGGCGGCCAAAACCGCAGCGGTGACCACCTTCGCGCAGCACATCGCGCAACTGTCCCCGCACGCGAGCACTCGCCGCGTCGTATTCGCGCAATGCAAGCTCACCGACGAGCTGGTCGCGCGCCTCAGCAAAATGACCTGCCTCGGCGAGCACGCCAGTGGTCGCTGCGTTAAAGTCCTTGAGGAATTGCTCGTAGCGCGAAGTGAAGCGCAGCAGCGTCAGTTCGCCGTCATCCTTGAACTGTTTGCCGCTCGCCTGGAGCAACTGGGTCAGCTCTTTCACGTCACGACGCAGATGCGACAGCTGGCCGAGCACTTCGCCGATCAATTCCTCGCGGATCGAATCCTCCGACGCGCCCATCAGCGCACCAGGACCTTGAACACATCATCCAGTTCTGTAGTCACCCGAATCGCAAGACGTTTGAGTGCGACCATCCGTCGGATGTGTGCTTTTTCGGCTTCCGATGCCCCGTTTTCCATTGCCTCGGCGTTCAGCGCGACATAGTCGCGCGGGTCATCGCGGATTTCGACGATCGACCTGTCGAAACCCTTGATCTTTTCGAAGATCGGGTTCTCGTAGATAACTGCATCACGATGCATCGAGAAAGCGTCACTGCGCGAGTGAAACTCGAACAGCTTCGCGAAGCCGCGGTTGACGTCCTGTTTGCGATCGACCATATTCATGACCAGCCGGATCCTTGTGGCGCGCACGCCCAGCTCAGAAAGCGAACGCAGCGTTGCGATCGTGTCCACCTGCTGCTTGGCGGTCGATACAGCCGGCACGATGAAGAGATCAAAGTCTTCATGCGATCCGTCATAGCTTCGCATCAGACCTACAAAGTCTTCGACATTCGACGCGCCCACATCGACGACGGCGTTTTCCAGCGTCATCAGCTGATCCTGCAGCTCATCGAACTGCGACCCGCGCAACGCGCCTTCCTTTTCGCGGTCATCCGAATTGATCGATTCGATCGGGATCACTTCAGCGCCCGGCAGACGCGGTGCGAGCAGATGGTGCGCGACGGTGCTCTTGCCAACGTTGCCCGAGAAATTGATAACGGCAATCTTCATGGTGCAATGTTCCTTACCGGTTGATGGATGTAGCCGCATCACCGCGGCCACGCCAGCCGCGTTCAGCTACGGTTCGAGTTCAAAGGGCGGGACTTCATGACCCGCCTCCTGTGTTGGGTGCCCGGTGGTCTCTTGGGCCGGTTGCTGCACAGACTGCGAGAGGCCGCGCTGTTCGCGCTCGATCTGTTCACGTACGGACTCGATCGTTGCCTCGCTGACCTGCGGCATCGGCACATCGAGCGGCCGGTTCGCTGCTCGCGCCGCGGCCACTGCGCTCTCGAACTCCGCGATCAGCCTCTCCTGCTGCTGCTCGGGCAAATCCTTCATCTCCTCGCGCAGAACCTCTCGTGCGGCCTGCTCCTTGATGCGCTCGCGCGCCGCGTCGAGCGCGGCGCGCTGTTCCTTCGAGTACTGCCAGTTACCGCTCAGGAAGCGCTCGCGCGCTTCGCTTATCTGCCGACGCTCGTCGACTTCCCGACGCGCGCGGGCGAGGGCCTCACGCTGCCCGTGCGTAGCCGGGCCCGGCATGTCCGGCGAGGAAGCCCGCCATTCGTTACGGCGGCTCGTAACAGTCTTTGGCGCGCGCTCATTGCCCTGTGCATCGAACTGCCGCTGCCGGGACGTCACAGTCCTGCTGCCGCCTTTTTCGAGTTCGATGTGCTGGCCGACCTGCAGGCCAGCCTCACTGATGGCGCGTTCGAGATCCAGGCCCCATACCGTGCGCTCGCCATTGACGGTGCGCACGGTCGCGTAATAGCTTGGATTCTGTTTGGCGTCGTGGTTGAA
This sequence comes from Paraburkholderia podalyriae, assembly GCF_014397785.1. Lineage (GTDB taxonomy): Bacteria > Pseudomonadota > Gammaproteobacteria > Burkholderiales > Burkholderiaceae > Paraburkholderia > Paraburkholderia podalyriae. Next base: position 31,183 of record NZ_VZQQ01000061.1, on the reverse strand, counting down.
CGGTGCCGCCCCGTGCGCGATCAGCACGCCCGCAGTCACACCGGCTACTGGCTGCTCTAGTGGTGGAGACGGCGACGGCGACGGAGTTGCAGGCCCCGCGCGGCCGGACTGGTGCGCTCGTTGCCCGGCCGGCGTGTCAGCGATGCGGCCTGCGCCTGCGCTGGCCCGTGCGCGCCGCGCGGGCTTTTCGGGCTCCGCGACGTCGGACTCTTGGGCTGCTGCGCTCTCAACGGTGTTGGTGCGCGCTTCATGCGCATCGCCAGCTTGCTCGCCCGCGCCGATGCGCATGGCCTCGCGCGCAGCTGTCAACATCGCGCGATCCACCTGCTTCGGCTCGAAGCCGCGCGTTGGTACGCTGGCGAGTTCTGCTGCGATCCATGCCTGCCGCCGAAATTCCTCGGTGCCCTTGAGCTGCAGCTCGCTCCAGTTCTTCGCCTTTGCAACTTCCACCATGTGCGCGACCACGCTGCGGTCCTCGCTGGCCGTCGCGAGCGTGCGGCCGGTGTCCTCGAAGTGCACCGTCTCGCTCTTGCGGTCCAGGAATTTCCCGTCTTGCGCAACATACTGGTTGCTGACTGACTTCGGCACGTCGTAGCCGGTTTTCTCGAAGATCGGCTTTGGACGGATGCTGTTCTGTGCCTCCCCGTCTTTCCTGCCGATCAGCCGGCCGGTACCTTTAGCTGCTTTCACCCCTTCGGCGGCCTGCTCATCGCGCGACACATCCGGTGCGAGCCGCTGCCGGGTCCGCTCGCGATCTGCGGCCCGGATCTTCTTCAGGCGCTCTTCCGTTGCGCCGTCCAGGGGCATTTCCGGATGGCGCGGACCGGCCTTCCCTTCCGGTTCGTTCGCCGGCGGCGTGGTCCGCGCCCGGATGGCCGAAGCGTCGTCGGCGTTGGCCGCGCCGCGCTCGCGATGGTCAATCTGGTCGGCCGGGAATTCGATCTCGTTCATGCGACGACTCCTTGTTCAGGCTGGGGATCAGCTTGCGCGGCGGCGTGGGAACCAGGCTGAGCTGCTGCGGCCGCATGTGCGGACACGACCGCATCCGGGAGCACCTCACCCAGGTACGGCATCAGCCGGAACAGCGAGGCGCGGATAGTGCCGCGGTTGGCGAAATGCACGGCGGTGAGCACGCCAATTTCGTGCTCACGGACATCGCGCACGCTGGCGGCCTGCGCTGCGCCCGCTGCAGGCTCCGTCTGCGCGCGACGCACGGCGTTCTGTGAGTGCCACCAGTGCTCGACGTCGATCCGCGGCACTGGCGCACTGAGTTCGCGGGCAACGAATGCGGCGTGCTTCATTTGATCTTCGTTGGGGAACTTCGGTCCGAACCCGAACCACGCGCGGCGACGGTTGGTCTTTTCGAGACCGGCCATTACCCCTCGCAGATAGGGGCTCTGCTGAACCAGGCGGTCGACGAGCTCGGCATCTTCGTAGAAGTACGCCTTTTCGCACAGGATAGGTTCGCAGCCGTCGATCGTGATGATCTGCTTGCGGCTGGACAGGGCCCGCAGTTCCTGCGGCAGCATGAGCGGCCGGCCGTGCTCCGTCTCGTTCGTGCTTGTCGACGCGCTGCGACCGCGACTGCGGCTGCGAGAACGCGACAGATGCGTGAACGTGCCCAGCATCTTCGAATATTCTTCCGAGTCCTTGAGCGTGCGCGGCGCAAAGAGGCTGCGCATCTTGCAGTTGATCGCAAGCGTTTCCGCACCGTGCCTGCCGTACAGCTTCGGGTCCTCGAGTTGCGACATCCCGTGGAAAATCAGCACGAGCCGCAGGTTGAACCCGGCGATGAACGCGTTGGCCGTATCGATGATGTCGATCCTGCCGGGCGCCGCAAACTCATCCATCAGCAATGCGCACTGGTATTTCAGATCCGGATTCTCGGCGGGCTGCTCACGCGTGTTCAGATCGATCAGCTGCGAGAAGAAGAGGTTGACGAGCAACGCGCCCGCCTTCAGGTCGCCCGGCTTGATACCGACGTAGACGGACATACGGTTCTTTCGTACGTCGCCCAGATGAAAATCCGATCGGCTCGTCGCTGCATCGACGACCGGATTACTGAACACGTTGAGCGGCGCCGTCATCGTCGACACGATATTGGCGAACGCTTCCTTCGACTGCGATAGAAAGCGGTTGAGCGCATCCAGACACTCGAAGCTGAGGACAGGCAGCGTGCCGGTAGTGTTCGAGCGCGTACTGACGATCGACGAGACGTGCTCGCGGATCGCACGCCCCCTGCCCGAGGCCTGCCGCAACACTTCGCCGAACGTGCACGGCAGCGAGGGCGTTTCGAGAAGGTACAGGACGATTCCGACGAACAGGTTGCGGGCGTTGTCGTTCCAGTACCTCAGGCGCGCGTCGACGTTCGACGGATACAGATGCTCGCCAATCGTCATCACGTCACCTACGCGCGTATACGCGGGCCGCCCGGCGATGTATTCGAGCGGGTTGTACGCGTGCGACCGGCCGTTTTCCGAAAACGGCGACCACAGGTAGACCGCATGACCGCACTTCCTGCGGTAACCGGACGTGTACATGAAGTTCTCTTCCTTGATGTCCTCGACGACGACCGAATCCGGATAGGTGAGAAGATTCGGGATCACCATCGAGACACCCTTGCCCGAGCGCGTGCCGGCGGCGAGCATCAGGAAGTCCTGGCCGCGATACTTTAGGTACTCGCCCTTGTACTTGCCGACGATGAACGGTGGATACATGTAGGACAAGGTGCTTTCCTCCTGGATCATGTGAGGATAACTACGGGTCCCGCAGGTGCAAACAGGTGACGCAGCGCCGGCAAAAAAGTCGTTCCTGGCCCTGCCGGTACAGTGAGAGTTGAATCTGGCTGCATGATCACTTCTCCAGCAGCCCAGCCTTTACGATGTCCCGCCTCTTGGCGAAGCGCGCATTGCCAAACTGCGCGATATGCCCGCGCGATTTCACCAGCGCCATCGTGATTACGACCACGGGCATACAGCCAATGACGGCTGACAGCAGCGTGCAGACGGACAGGGCCCGCCTGACCGCCGGGACGTCGCCCCAGGCCTGCCAGTAGTCGTACAGCGTAAAGACGCCAACCGCGTCCTGCGGCAGCTTCTGCATCTTCGCGAACAGCAGCCCGCCGAGATACTGACCAAGCGTCACTGCGGCGGCCACGATCACCAGCACGACCAGACACGGAATGAGAATGCGGAAAATTTTCGGCATGGTTCGTCCTTCAGTGCGCTATCGCTTCATGATTGTCACCGTCCCATCTCCTGAGGCGACCGGCGGCCTGGGATGGGGATGCAGCGCGCCCTTTCATGCGATGCTTCCCAGCAGCTGCCATTTATCCACCGGGTCGTACCAGATCTCCGATAGACGCTTGTCGCGCATGAAAAGTACGAGATCGACGGTTACGCGGACCTGATCCATGATGAATTGCCAGTCGAGCGTCTGACCTGCCACGCTCTGCTTGACCAGCGTCGCGATACGGGAGTGCGCCGACCTGGCGTCGTTGCAGTGAACGGTCGTAATACCACCGGGCGTACCCGTATTGAGCAGCGTCATGTAGTCCCAGGTTTCGTCGCCACGCAGCTCGGCAAGAAACACGCGGTCGAACTTCATGCGAAGCGTCGAGCGCACCAGTTCCTTTGCCGGCAGCGTATCGCTGAAAAACATATGCACGCGGTTCGGATGCTTCGGCAACGACAGTTCCGGCGTATCCTCGATCGTGCCGATCCTCTCATCGGACGGCACGAGATCGGACAGCGCCTTGTTGAGCGTCGTCTTGCCGGAGCCCGTGCCGCCAGCGAGCACGATGTTCAGGCGGTTCGCGACGGCGAGCTCAAGGAGTCGGGTGACGTTGCGCTGACTCTTCGCCTCGAGCATTTTCTGCTCGTACGGCGGCAGGTCGAGCGATGCCGGCACTTCCCGGCGCGGTGACACGTCCCGGTAGTCCGCGAACCAGCCGTTGCGCTCGTATTCGTGGACCGAGAACCGCTGGTTTGAAGGAATCCGGATGGTGATCGAAATGGTGTCCTGCTCGCACGCCGGCTGCATCAGCACGTGACCGCGCTGGCCATCGGGAAGGACCACCGGGTGGATCGGTTCCTTCGTCGAGAACTTGCCCCCCTTCATCACCGTCAGGGCATTGGCGAGCTTGAAACAGGCGTCAAGCGTGCAGGCGGGCGCCTCGTGCTGCCGCCAGGCGCCCGAACCCTGTGTCCATATCTCGCCGGGCCGGTTTATGGCCACCTCGGTCAGGCTGCTGTCAAAGAAACTGGCGATACCCATCTGCCGGAGGAAGCTGCGCGCGATGGTCCCCTTTTCGATGACATCGATAACCGCTGAATTCATATTCACTCCTTCCAGATATGTCTGGGGCGAGCTGGCAATAGCCGCACCGAGCCCGTCAGGGCGATCCCGCATCTGTGCCCTGAGGCTCGACTTGAACCGAGACCCGGTACAGTCGCCCGCCGTCAGGCACGCTGCTCGCCAGATTGCGCGACGTTTGCGCGGGAGACGTGGAGATCACCGTCGTGACCATCCCTGCGGTAGCCGCCGCCGGCCAGGCAACCTTCCACGTCGTTGTCGCTGTCGCCAGAACTCCCACTGCTGTGCCTGCTGCGATAGCAAGGACAAGCACACCTGTCCTGCGCTGACGCGGTGTCGGAGGGATGCTCGGTCCAGGACAGTTAGTTGCACCCTTTTGCTGACCAAGGCTGTCCGCCACAATGCCGGGCTCGGCCAGCTCAATGCCGAGGCGCGCGCCGACAGCATGCGTGACCACGGGGCGCAGCGCCATCGACATGTCGTCGAACCGGCAACCGTCGAGCGTCATGCATTGCTCGAAGACGTGCTCGTCGCCGATCCGGCGCAGCGGCAGGACATCAGACGGCTCGAACGGCCGGCGGACATCGATCTGTTCGGCCAGCTGCCACACGCGGCTCCCGTCGAGGACGCAATGCAGCGCGTCGCGCAGCCTGGCCTCGAAGGCATCACGTTCGATACCATGGAGCAGAAAGGTGTCGGGAAACGGGATCTGCAGTCGCATCGTCATGTCCTCGCTGTTGTCATTGCCGGTCCGACGGCGCAATTTCACTGCCGTCGCTGCCGACGTTTTCATACACGCTACTCAGATCGACATCGCGGGCAACGAAGATGTTGATCACGGAGCCTTGGTTCGAATATGCGGTCGGCGGGATGTTGATCGAGTTGCGCAGCGTCTCTGCGGCCACATCCTGTGTCGCATTCGAGCTGTTCGTGAAAGTGATCGTCTGGCCCGAGCCGGTGGCCTTGTTGGCGAGGGCCTGCCCGAAGTCGCCAATGAGGCTCACCATCAGTGCGCCACCGAAGCGGGTCCAGAAGTGCTGATCAATGTAGGCGGGAATGCCCGCAGCGCCGAGCGGATCGGTCGCCGGTGAGTTCAGGGGTATGCGCACGTCACCATCGTCAATCTCGTCCCAGATCGCACCGATCACGCCCTGCCCGTGCATCACCGCGTCGCGCTGCTCGCCCTTTGCCAACGCGCCCTTGCGGATAAGCAACGTCGTGCCATCGTCAGACCAGACGTCATCCGCGATCGGACAGCCAACCAATCCCGGGCGGTCGGTACGGATTGCGGTGGCCTGCCCGCAACGGATCATGGTGTTCCGGGCAATCGTGTAGTGCCGGTTGGGCCGGAACGAGGCGCGCATCGGTTGCAGCTTCGAGGGCTGCAGCGACTGGTCGAAAGCCGATCCCTTGCTGTTGCCGGCATCATGGCTTTCCGCCAGCCCTGTGCCAGATGAACCGGCGGCTCCAGATGGGCCGCCCCGCAGCGCCGTGAGCCCCATGGACTTCGCCATGCCGGCCAGACCATCGCCACCCGGGCCGTTGCCGGTGGTGTCTACAGTGCCGCCGCCAGCGTCACTGGACGCGACAGCGGATTCCTCGGGAGCATCGGAGGTCCTGCTGTCGCCAGACATCACGAGCACGCTGCCTGAGAGACGCCGCTCAGCGGGTGTCAGCGACCGTGGCCGGTTACTCGCGATCGCAGTGCTCACTTCGCCGATGGGGCGCGACGCTGCGCCGGCCGGCGTCGCAAGCTGCTGTCTTGCCGCAGCGGCGGCCGCGTCCGATGCGGCGCGCGCCTGCTCGGCTTCGGCGCGTTTGATGCGCTCCTTCTGGGTCTCGAGGTCGGCACCCGTCTCGTTCGCGCCGCTATCTTTTGGCTTGTTGAGCGCCGCCAGCTTCGCGTCCTGATGCTGCTGGAAGAGCCGCTGCAGGTAGATCGTGACGCTCGAAGCGCCCAGCGCGATCACGATCAACGCGACCAGCACGAGCTTAAGCCTTCCCGCACGTGTGCGGCGGCGCCCCGGCAGGTCCAGCGACGGCTGAGGTCCGACGTCAGCAGGCCCAGCACTACCGATTTCGTCGCGTTCGCTCATACGCTTCGGCTCTCCCGTCAGTTTTCCGGCCGATCGCTGCCGACGTGCGCGCGCTCGATGCGCGCCGTGCCGGGCAACGACGATGCGGTGCGGTTGTAGTGGCCGTCGGGCGAGTAGCCGTCGTTGCGGATCCCCAGCACCGACTGCCCGTAGCGGATGACAAACCCGCCTGAGACCTCGTGGACGACGACGGTGTCGCCTTCCACATGGAAATTCGCTGTCGCCTCGCTGCCATCCGGGAGCTTCGTGAAGATCGTCGGCAGGTCGCGCGCGGTTGCGTACTTGAAGTAGGTGAAACGTCCGTCGTCCCACAAGGCGGTGGGCGCAAGCGCGCGATCGCCGCGCATCATGTACTGCAAGTTCGCTGCGGGCGTGGCTGACCCAGGCGGACCTGGGGACGTCGCCGCGCCTGGCGCTGCGATTGCTGCCGGGACCGCTGGCGCGTCCTGCTGGCCCGCCAGCGCTGAGCTGACCGCCTCGCGGCGCCGTAGCTGTTCGGCCGCGGCCTTCGCCTTCGTGTCCGGATACTCAAAGCGCAGGATCCACGTCGCGGGCTGCAACCGCGATACGTCGACAAGCGACAACGAATATGTCCGCCGGTTGGTCACGAGCACGAGGTTGGTTTCGGGTTGGAGCGCACCGGGCTTCAGCAACGCTCCGCTGTCGTTGACTGAAACGTGCCAGGCGCGCGCGTCGCCAATGCCACCGCCGTCCTTCAGGATGTGCTCACCGGGCTCGAACTGGATCATCACCACACGGCCCGGCATCGTCGCCACGCGGTAGGCCTGATCAGGGCTATACGTCGCACACTGGATGTGCGGGTCAGCGCCACAGCTGCGCGGGATTTCGAGCGCACGGACGCGGCCGGCCGCAAGCGCACAAGCGGCGATAATCGCCACGGCACCTATCGGCGAACGCAGTCCAGGACAACTCACGACGCGCTCCCGCCCGGTCTCGAACCCGTCGGTACGGCATCGGGCGACACATCCGCCGGCGCGCGGGTATAGTCGCGTGTCACCTCGTAACTGGTGCACCTGAATCCGTCCGGATCAATGTCCTGCTGATCCTGTTTCTCCGGCACATCGACTCGGGTGAAGGCCACTGTCGCGATCCAATAGTTCGGGTCCGGGCGCTTTGCCGCCGCATTCAGGGGGATCAGCTGCCGTGAAAAAAACACCTGCGCGGTCGAACCGACAAAAGTAATCGAGCCGACCCGGGCGATGACGCGCGCCTGGTCCTTGAGCAGCTTTAGCGAGCCGGCCGGGCCACGGACAAGCGCGTCATAAGCGTCCTTTTCGCGATCTTCGCTCATGAACATCACAGCGCTGTGCATGTCGGAGATCGTCTCCCAGTCGTAGCTCTCGCGCATCTCGACGTAGCGGCGCAGGTCCGCGCGGTCGGTTTTTTCAGTGAAGCTGACGTGGCCATTCGCAGTCGTGGGCAGCACATCGACCTTTCCGGTCGTGTCATTCACACGCAGAATCGCAGGTGGATTCGGTCTTTTCAGGAGTCCTAAAGCTGCCGTGCCAAAAACAGCCGCGAGTGCGATGCCGCCCGAGAGAACCGATCGGCGGTCAGCGATCCTCGCCTTCTCTTCGGCCGCCTCAACCTTCGACTTTTCGAACTCCCGCGCCTGGTCCAGATACCAGCTGAGTGCGTCGCGCTGTGACCTGTCAACGGCATTCGCTGCTGCCTCCCCGCGCGCGGCGGATGCGGTCGACGTCCGTGCGCGATTGCGCGAGCCCGCGCCAGCCGCGAACCATTGTCTGATTGCTGATACCATCCTGGTCCTCACTTCGGTTCCGTGCGGCCGGACTGCTGGGCCAGCGGCGGGTTGACTGGCACCCATTGGCCCGTCGGCTCCGCTGGTTTCGGCGCAGAGCTGCACGCCGGCAGGACAAATGCGAGCAGGCATGCGCAGAACAGGGTTTTCATGCCAGATGCCCTCCATTCATTGGTCATCGATGCAACCGGTGATAGATGAACGCACCGACATCGTTAAGCAACGCCCCCACGAAGCCGGCACACGTGACCCAGCAGACGGCGAGCAACCACCAGCGGATCAGCTTCGCAAAGAAGTGAGGCATGGAACCTCCTACGTTTGCGAAACGGAGCCACCCGTCCTGTACTTGCCTGCACTACCCGCTTTCGACGCAGCGGCCAGCGCACGACCCAGACCGCCCAGCTTGCCCGTCATCGTCGAAATGCCCACGCCACTTGCCAGCGCCGAGGCGAGGCCCGGAAGATTCAGGGCGACAATGAAGAACACCACGCCCATCACGTCGATCTCTACCACCTGCCGCATCGACGGGAAGGCGGTTCCGCTCGGAGCGATCGATTGTGCGAAATTGACCTCTATCGCGCCTGCGCCTGCGAACAGAGCCACGAGCAGCACGTAATTGAAGCACTGTCCTGCCCAGTTCCAGAAGAACTGCCGCACGGGCGGAAACAGCGCCATTGAAATGAACAGCGGTCCGAGTGCGAGCAGCAGCCCGAGCGCAAATTTGGCGAGGATGATGTAGGCCACGGCCAACCCCATGAAGGGAGTGGCAAAGATAAGCATCACTGAAATCACCCAAACCGCGCCGATGATTTCGAAGTTGTGTGCGTGATCGTAGATCTGTCCACAGGCGTTGATGTAGGCGCTCAACAAATTGTCGAGACCCGAAACCGGATTGCTCTGCCCTGTAATCGCGCCGGAGAGCTGCTCGCCGAACCCGTTCACAGCTGGCACGATGTATTCGGTATAGAACTGAATGTTCATGCCGCAGGTCAGAATGAACGCCCAGGCCGCCATACGCATCAGGAAGTCGTTAATGGGTTCGTCGTTGTGCCCTTGCCAGTACGACCACAGGACCAAAAGCACGTAGATGCTGAAGCACGCCATCATCAATGGCGAAATCAGTCCGATGATGCGTTCGGAACCCGTGCTGATGGTCGTGATGACGTTCGCATCGAAGTCGGACGTCATTCTTGAGAAAATCGTCGTCGTGATAGGCGCAAATGACATCTTCGACTCCTGAAATCGTTTCAATTACTGCATTGCTTTTTTCACCACCTGTTCGGCTTCCTTGTCCTGCTCGCGCTGTTCGGGCGTTTCCTCCTGCTCGAGCTTTTCGGGCGTCGTACCAAGTAGATGTGCCCTGAACTCCAGATCCTGCCTGTGTGCGATCTCCTCCTGCACGTTGTGCTGATGGCGGTCCCATGCCAGATAGCCAAGATAGCCGGCAATGACGACCAGCAGACTGACGACCGTACCAAGCAATGCCTTATTGACCATTTGAGCCTCCGAGAAACTGGTTTTTGAATTCCCGCTCCTGCTGGTCCTTCGCAAGCTTTAGCTCCGCCTGCTGCAGTTGGGTAGTGAGCTGCAGACGCGTCTGCTCATTGGTAACCATCGCCTCCTCAGCAGTCATCCGGTTCTGCAGGTCCGCCTTCTCAGCCGGATCCTGAGTGAGGTTCGACTGCTGCATCAGCGACTGGATGTTATTGAGCCGCGCCATCGTCACGCTGTATGCCTGCTCGTTCATCGCCTTGTTAGCCGAGAGCACGTCGTAATAGCGTTGTTGCCCCGGCGTCGCGGCGTCCGTCATGCCTTCCTGCTGTTCGATCGAGCGCATCGTCGAGCTGATGCCCGACAGGCTGCCACTCTTCGCCTGGTCGTATATGTCCTGCCATTGTTCTGGCAGATAGTTGCGCAGGGACGCGTCGTTCATGATCGTGCCCAGGCCGCTGTTACCGGTAAGTGCCCGGTACTGTGCCTCCTGGTTCTCGATCTGTTGCATCAGCTGCTGGACCTGCTCCATCTGCTGGGCAAGCTCGGCAGGCGAGATGGTTGGTACGCCCTGCGCGCGCGCGATGGCCGTTGCACCCAGGCAGAGCGCGGTGACGGCCACACGAGCGCCCCGCAGCAGGCGTGCAGGGCGTTCCTCATCGTTGACGTTCACGATTCCCCCATCAGGCAGTGACAGCTTCGTTACCGGCGTCGACCGCGCGTGCCGACGAATAGATGCGGGCGAGCTCGGCCCGCTTGCGCTCAAGACCGCGCTGCAGCTCGCTGGTCCACAGTCGCTCATCGGCACCATGCTTTGCCGCCAGGCGCGTACTCAGCTTGCGTTCGAAGACGCGTTCCAGGTAGACCGGTAACCACACGTCTGGATCGTCCCCCAGCTCCGCGCGCACGGTGTCGCAGATCAAGACGTTCTCGCGGTCACCCGAGAACACGGCGATCGCGTCTTCCATGCCGCTGATGTCAAAGCTCGCGAACGCAGACTGGTTACCCTGCTTGATGAGAAACCGGCGCGACGACGGCGTGAGCTTTTTGAACTCGCTGAATTCCTTGCGCGTCATGCCATCACGCACGTACGCCTCTTCTTCCGCCGCCGGATCGGCCAGATAGAGATTCGTAGCGACGAGGCTGCGCAGCGCCGGGTACAGGTCGGCAGCCTTCTGGCCCTGCTCGGGCTGCTGGGTAATCAACATGATGAACTCACCCTCCTTCCGGCCGCTTGCGAGCGTCTCCTCGATCTGTTCGCGGATCGTGCGGAAGCGGATGGGCAACCAGTACTCTTCCATCACGGTCTGCATGAGCCTGCCCTCTCGTCGCATCATCCTCTTGAGGTGGAAAAGCCAGGCGAACGCCGGCTCCGAGGGTTCGTAGTTCTCGACAAGGAATGCCTCGACGTCGAAACCGATCCAGCGCTGTTGCGTCATGTTCAGCGACAGGTTCGGCGGGTTGTCGAACACCCACCAGAAGCGGCCGTTCTCCGATTTGCACCACAGCGACAGCCGCTGGCGCAAGCTGTCGTCGCCCTCATCCGGAATGCTGTCGAGCAGCAGGCTGAATCGCCGCAGGCGAACGTCCTCGATGGCCATCACTGCATCGACAGCGTTGCGGCACTGGATCTTCTCCGCGGCGCTCAGGTCGATCTTGATGCCCTTGCCCTGGTGATCGACGCCGTTCCTGCGCGCGCAAAGTTCGACCAACCCGTACAGGAACTCGCGATTCTCGGCGGTGTCGACCAGCTCGAACGGCGCCCAGCCAGTCGGCTTGCCTTTTTCGAGATGGACGTAGGCACCGCGCATTGCGCGGATGAACACTTCCCAGCCTCGGCCCTTGTCCAGTACGAAGAGCAGCTGCCCGAACCGGGACAGCATGCCAGTGACGGCGGTCGCGACTGTCGACTTGCCGGCACCCGTTGTGCCTTGCAGTTTCAGGTGCGCGGCCAGCTTCTCCGCCACGTTGACGTCACCCTGCCGGGTTGCATGCGGGCTGAAGTGATAGATTCCCGACGCCGAACGGAACGGAATGACAGCTGAGCCGTCGCCAATCGGATTGCCCTCGGCCTTGCCGGCCGAATAGTCGTGACAGGTGAACATTGACGCGAAGTTGCGCGAAGACTGGATCTTCGGCCGTGGCTTGACCCTCGCACCGGGTATCTGCGAAAAATACGTGAAGGGCGCCGAACCGGTCGCAAGCGCCCACTCGACACCGCATTCGTTCAGTGAGCGCGATGCGAACAGGATCCCGTTTTCCAGCGCCTCCAGTGTACTTGCGCCATAGATCACGGCCGCACCATGGTACTCGCCGAACGACAGCTCACCCGTGTTGACGTAACCCTGCGCATCGCGCAGTTCCCTGACCTGGTGCTTCGCCTTGTCGGCGGCGGACTCCAGTTTGTTGATCGCCGAGTCGATCGTGCGGTTCGACTCGAAACCCGTCATGCAGTTGAATGAATGTACCACTGTGAATTCGACTGGTAACGAAAGCAGTGGATCAAGCTGACCAAAGCCCGGCTTGTCCGGGAAACTGCGCAGATCGCGGCAGGTGAAGAATCTTCGGTGGTCCGGCACACCCGCCCCGTCGATCGCGTGCGTGTCGTAGCCGAAGCGAAGGTAGCTGGACGGGATGACGTCGACACCGGGCTCCGCAGCGACAGGCAGATCGACCGTCACACCGTTCACGAGATAGCTGATGAATCCATAAAGCGACGAGAACAGCATCTTCGAGCCGTTCATATGCGTGCGCTCGTACACTTCGAGCAGTTCGGCCTCATAGTCCTCAAGCTGTTGCAGCGCCTGCCCGGCGAGTGATGCGATTTCCTTCAGTCCGTCCTCGAAATCTTCGTACTTCAGGATGATCGAAAAGTAATAGCGGTTTTCGAAGAACCGGCCGCCCCTGAACTGCCCGCCATGCTGCGTCGAAAACCAGTTCATGAAGGGGCTGTCGAAACGGTACTCGCGACTGACATTCACCCGCCGTCGCATGAAAACACCGTGGTAGGCAAGGCGTCCGCCAAGATCGCGACCCAGTTTGCTCAGGGTCTCGGTGTCGCGGTCGAACTTGCGCTCAAGCACGATGTTTTCGAATACCTCGAACGGCACGCCACTCAGTGCAAGCGTCACCATGAAACGGTTTCCATCGATGTGCTGTACGTGCCTTGTGACCGGGTGCCTGAACTTTGGCATCCAGTCTTCGACGGCGCCGATTGCGCCGAGGATCTCGCTTGAGATGGTTGGTCTGCTGCCCATCACGGCTCCCGTTCGAGCTCACGCAGCCGGCGCTCGCCCTTGGACAATGGTTGGAGAAAATCGCGGAAGACACGACGCTGCCGGCCGTAGCGCAATGGCGCAAGCGTCGACGTGTTGCCGAAGTTTGGTGCCGCCCGTCCGGCATTTACCCGTGCGCGGATGCGCAACTGCCAGAAATAGAAGCGGCAGCGGAACTGCAGCCACATGATCCACAGTCCCTGATCATCGGTTTCACATATGTGCTTGAACCACAGCAGGACCGGAAAGCCGAGAAAGACGAACAGCAGGCCGCCCGGGCCAACGAAGAAGGCTACGAGCACACCCGTGAACATCGAGGCGACGACTATGACCAGCATCGCCATGTAAGGCACGCCCCAGATGGCCGCAGTACGTCCAAGACCATTGAAACCGGGATAGCGGGCTTTCTCGTCTGTCATGGCGCGTGCTCAGGTGAAGAGGTTCCACAGGTACGGAGCGAGCACGCCGACCACAGCACCGACCACCGCGACCTTGCCGCCGAGCGTAACGAACTCGCTCCAGTGAGAACGGTCTGCCCAGCACTCCGCCCCTTTCCATAGCAGCACGCAGGAAGCACAGACACCGAGAAACGAATACAGCCAGATCTTGAACGTATTCGCACCCTCTGTCGCTGAATCAAGGCCACCTCCGGCCAGGGCAAGTCCAGGCGCAATCAGTGCGGCGCCAAGCACCGTTGACCCGGCAGCGCCAGCCATGCGTTTCGCATCGTCTTTCAGTTGTACTAACCTTATTGGATGGAATTTCATTTTCCGAAACATATGACCTCTCCTTTTCGAACAAGAGCCGCGGTGCGGCCGGTCAAGTCATCTGCATGAGTCGCTGTCGCAGCCGAAGTCGCCAAAGGCATCCCATGACGGATGTGGCGCATCCTGGCGCGGCTCTCGAACGGCGTGGCTCGTGGGGCTCGACTTACGCTCTCCTGCACCAACCTGCGTCGTCGTACCAGCTGGCCGGTCCATGATGACGGGTATCGCGGGAACCATGTCGACAGGTCCCGCCGTGCTACGTGCATTGGCAACGACACGCTGTACGTAGCTGGATCCGTTGGATTGAGCCCGTTCGCCGCCAACGAAATCGCCGCTGTAATAGCAACCGATTGCCGCCCGCAAGGCGCGTTGGCCCTGACCATACGCGGCACTTGCCCGCTGATAGCAGGCGTACAGGATCGCACTGCCTGCACAAAGATTGGCGCATGGGTCGAAAGCGGTTTCGTACGTAAGGCCGTACCGGGCGAGATTGAACCGGTTCACCTGCCCTAACCCGACGCTGAAATTGATTCCACGTGCATCGAGCGCGCGAGCCGTGGCAACCGCCTCTTCGGAGTCGCGGGGTTGTCGCGCCAGGCGGCCGCCAACTACGCCGATTGCATAGGGGTTGAAGCCGGATTCGGTGCGAGCGACGGCTTGCATCGTGACGGGATGCACGGATGGCGCGCACTGTTGAGCTAACTGGTTGAAATCAACCATGGGCCGTACTCGATCCAGTGAGCGCGCGCGGCCACGATCGCCGCGGCTATAATGAGGCTAGCCATTATTTCCCTCGCACGGTAATCAATGGTTAGGCCAGTGACGGTGTTGGTAGCACCGTCACTGGTCGATCATCGGATGTTGCCTGCTACAAACTCCATATCCTTGAAGCGGATCCGGATCTCTTCCGCGTCCTTGCAGTGTTCGCACGCAAAGGCGATCGCGTCGTCCAGAACGCGCCACGTCTTTGGATGCCCCCGCTGCGTCTCAACCGTCAGGACTTTTGCATCCGCCGTCAATTCGATCTGCCACGAGCCCAGCGGCCCCATGAAGATCGCCACACGAGGCCGGGGGACCAGTCCTTTTGCCAATTCCGCTTGCGTAATACCCATATCGCCCTTTCTTTGCACCGAAAGAGGCTTTTTGCAGCAAGCGAGAGGATTCATCAAGCATCATGAATCACTTTTTGATTCATGAACATCAAAAATCAGAAATCGTATTTTGATTATAGGCATTGCTCTTTTGCCCGTCAACCTGCGATCAGCTGCTGTGCGACGATTTGGCGAACAGGCGCGACCGTTACACCAGCGCTCGCGAGCCACTACCTGAGCATGCGTGCAAAATTGACCGCGTGTGCGCGGTCACCATGCAAGCAGATTTCACGCGCCACGCTGACAAGCTGCCCGCCAGGAAGACCGTAAGTGGGCCACGCGTGCGTAGTTCCGTAATGCCCGCACTAGCGTTCGATGTCATTCATTCCCCCTTTCCCTCTCTTCCAATGCGTCACGCCGTCCGCCAATGGCAACACTGAATCGACACTACACTGACACTTTGGTCGAAACATGCTGATAACTTCAAGATCCACGTTTATTCTTGATTTTCATCTTCGCCCATGCTATGGGGGCGGCTGAGCAATTCCACATGGCGATTCATAACCAAAAACCAGAGCGGTGGGACGAGGGCGAGGATGAACATTTGCAGATAGCCGGCTGGCAACGCCTTGCCGACCAACCTGAGTCGCCCGTACGAGCGTGTCTGGTCGAGATGGTGATGGGTGTGGAGCCCATTGTTCACGAAAAGCCGATTCGACAACCAGGAACGCACGTTCCACGCTAGCGCGTCTTCACGATTGCGGGCGGTACCAATCAGACCGTAGTGCTGGATATAGCCGATCGCCTCGACGATGAACATAGAGATAGCGCTCTGCCCGAGATAGAACAGAATGCCGCGGGAACCACCAAGGCACCCAAACACCCCGACGGTCGCAATGCAAGCTGCGGCCGGCCGTATGAGTCTGCTCTTTCGACCTTTCGCCATTCGGAGCCGATCGTGAGTGAATGCAGCGAGTAACGAAAGACGAAGGGAGTTGCCAACATGTCGCCATAGCGAAAGACCAAGGCGAGCAGTGGAGCCGTAGCGGGCATCTCCTACGTGCGAGTGATGCAGGTCGTGAACGATCCGGTAGTGTGGATAGCCAGCCAGCGTCAGCGCGATATCAGATGCCACTCTGAGCCGATAACCACCGCGATGCAAAATCTCATGGATGTGCGCCATTGCAAACGCACTCAAGACACCACATGCGGCAGTGAGCCCCGCGTATTCAGGCACAGCTACCCATCGCAAGCGGATCACCGTCGTGAGAATTGCGCACAACCACAGGCAAATGAAGACGACGGGAACAGCAGCGCTGATCACTGTGACACAGTGCTGCTCGCCGTCGGCTTCAACATGTTCACCGAGGAGCAAGTCACCTAGCAGGATGGTAGTAATCAGGCAGAGCAGAAACTTCCACGGACAGTCCCAAAGAAACGCCAAAATTGCAGCAGCCGGCATCATCGCCGAAAGCCAGTACCATCGTTGATTTTCACGCCAGGAGGCCATGCTCTTCGGCAAATTTCACGGCTCTGGTAATGCGACCAACGCCGAGCTTCTCGTTGATCCTCTGAAACTGGCGATAGACCGTCATCGATGAAACCCGTAGTTCGGTTGCGATTTCGGCCGCCGTAAAGCCTGTCTTTACCAGGCCCAAGAGCCGCACCTCGTCTTGCGTAAGACCTGTCGTCTGCAAGGCCTCTTCCCTCAAAGCACCGGAGGACCACTCGAGAAGCTCCAACGCCAGAGCACGAAAAAAGGGGCGGGCCTCGTGGAATTGCGGTTCCGCTTTTTCCGGCGGCCGATCGGACCCGAGATATAGAATTCCGATGCGACCGTTCTCGCTTGTATGAGCTGGAATCAAATAGCCGCTTCGGAATCCGTACTCCGCGGCTACTTCCAGCATACGTTTCTGTCCCGCGGTTCGGATAGGCAACGCTGAACCTAACACAGGCGCCGTATTGGAACGTGCATACTCGAGGCATGGATCGGTTAGATACCACCGATTTGCGTTATATAGCTGGCACCACTCTGGACGGCAGCCGATCAAGAACCGGTAGGTCGATCGACTATCTGAACAATCGGACGGGTGCAAAGAGGCAAACACAAACCACTCTGCTCCGTGAGCTTGAACCGCGCGCCTGACAAGCGAGATCAGCTCCAGCTCATCCGTGGAGTTCAACAGGTCATCAACACTCAGATCCATGGGTCCTACCTTGCTCAACGCGCCTCATCAACGTGGCGGCCCCACACCAGTCTCCGCACCTCCCCATATATGGCTCGCATCGTCGAGTAATGCGGATCCGCCAATGCAAAGCCCTCAAAATCGGCACGTACTGACATCGGGAGTACCTGTACGGCAACCGTTTGGTTTCCCTGGACAAGAAACCGCTCGGCAATAAACCCGGTTGTCACTCGGTATAGCCGTAGGCCGACCCGTTCAGAGGACGCTCCGACATGGCGTTCAAAGATAAGATTCTTCATAGTCCTCTCCAGTCCCGTCGGGATGATGACCACACTTTCTACAAGTGCGATCGAGACAGTCTCGTGGGGACCTTGCGGAAACTACGTTGTCGGCCACGCAGGCTTCACACTCGAACAGCCTAGTGAAAAAGACTGTTTGACATATCTGACATGTCAGTTGATGAACCTCGTTCTCCAGCAAGACCTCCCAGCAGTCGTCACCGAATGACGCTCCACAAGCCGGACACACGATGTTGATGCACTCGCTCATAATTCCCAACCCGAGAGGATATGGACATCAAGCAGCGACGCTTAAATGCCCGAGGATAGCGGATCGACCGCTCTCCGGAGCACACCACGCAGCGATGCAGTCCCTGATGAGCAAAGCCGAGCCAGCTTGTCTAGGAGCGGGATGATGCGGTCCTCGATTGTGATGGACATGCCCCAGTGCTCCCGATCCGACAATCTGTCCTGTCTGGATCAAAAGAATTTGTATAAAGTTAATGCTCCAACTTCGGGGCGTGCCACCGCTGTTACATCCAGAAACACTAATGCGAACCGATATGCATATGTTCGGCAATTGGCTCTGGTTCGTGATCTTGATATGCACGTTGTGGTGGCAAGAATTGCGGGACGTGACTAGACGATCGAGTGAGAGTCGATGTCTTTTGCATATCAGCCAAAGCGGCTGATGAGGCTCCGAGCAATTTGGTTAAGGCTAGCAGGCCGGAGATCCACTAGCTCGATGCAAGGTGACTCGGCGAATGATTGATAGCCTCGTTTTGTGGAACGCGCGTAGCTCGGATCGTAGTGCGAAATCATTAGGCGTTCGAACAATTCTGGAATCCTTCGCGACGCAGCCAACTCACGCCATAGCTCGAGTTCTTTCCCGCCTATGAGGCTTCGCAGGTGTGTCAGCCGCTCAACTAAGGAATCGGGATCGCTTTCAAAGTGCGCGTAATCTTCCCGCCAGAGTCGGACTCGCTCAGTCATCGGCGCGCTGACCTGCAAGAGCGTCCCGGTTGAATGCATTGTTTCGAACAGCGCGAGCGGAAGTTGGACATTGCCAATCTTTTTGCTCTCTGCCTCAACCCACACCGGGCGCGTTGGCGAGAAGGTCGAGAGCTTCTGGAGAAGCAGGCTGTCAAAATATTTCTGGGTCGGCTGTGGAACGCCCGGGATTGCTCCGATGACAGAACCGCGATGCGCAGCGATCGCCTCAAGATCGAGCACTTGCGCCCCCTCGACCGAAAGTTGCTCGAGCAAACGCGTTTTGCCGCAGCCGGTCGGTCCAGAAAGAACGAGGTACGAAAACTCTCGCGGGCGGGTTTCAAGTTGTTCGTTGACCCAGCGGCGGTAACCCTTCCATCCACCCGGCAACCGCTCTACTTTGTAGCCAACCGTGTCAAGTGCATCGAACCATAGGCGGCTGCGTTTGCCCCCTCGAAAGCAATATACGAGAATCCTGTTGCGGCGAGGACGGGTCACGATCACTGTGTCCAGATGGCGCGAGATATTCCTCAGCGAATAGGACACGCCAATCAGGTACGCGCGCATCTTGTCGGTGCGATGCAAGGTTCCCACCTCTGCGTATTCGTCATTGTTGACGACCGGGAGGTTGATTGCGCCAGGGATGTGATCCTCTGCAAATTCCCTCTCGCATCGTGCGTCGATGATGAGGTCGTACTCTTCAAATCGATACATGGGCGCCGCCCTTCCCATCGAGAATTTGTCGACGTGGCTATTCTGGCAAATTTGTGGAGCCCTGACTCGAAAATTGACATATGCGACAGGGCGATCCTGAGGGCGGTCCTCGTTCGCGCCACACGAATCCGATGCCGTCGATGTAGCGCGACCGTGGCACTACGCCGTGCCCGGCCATCATATGCACGCATGCAAAGCAAGATTAATTGCACGCCTTGAAGTTATCGATGCGTGTCGGTACCCAAACGAGGTCTACGCGCCGTGGTTGACCGACGCCTGAAGCGGGCACTCCGACATGCGCCCGGCGGCGAAGCAGGCATCCTCATTCGAGCAGTACTGGACATGCACACGTACGTTGCCGATGCCGGAGACGGACGGCGGCAGGCAACGATACCAAGTAACGGGTTGCGAGGTCAGTTTGCAGGTCGAACGTTTTTGGGAAAGGCGCGGGATCGGGTTTATGACTCGTGGCTTACAGGTTAAAACCCCAATGTCGTGTCACGAATCTCGGTCCGTGTGATTTCCGCGGGGCCTGCGCCGAACGTTTCTCCGGGCGGCACCACCGGTACCCACGAACGATGCAGGCGTCGGCCCTTAGCGCTCAGCTGCACCCACATTCGCCACACTCGTTTCGCGGCGTTTGATCCCGTGTCACTCTCGGTAGCGGCTGCTTTGACGTCGTTCGTCACAGTCCCGCTGGTTTCCCTCCCTGCGATATTTGCTTTCGTAGTCGCGAAGTTCGGCGGCGTGATCAGTTGCCGCGGCCCGGCCGGGCGGAATCGTCACCGCGTTCGCATCGCCCGAGATCGGCAGACGGGTCACTCAACAACTCAGCGTGAGCTCTGCGTGTCCATAACAGTGCGTGGATAACGGATGTGGCGGGCGGCGCACTCCAAGTCATCTCTCTCGCATACGGAAAGCCCCTCTTCCCGGCAGAGTGAATCGTCGCGTCTGGAAATCGAGATAATTTTTTAGCGGAGCGGAAACCGCACTTAGCTTGGCGTTACATATTACGTGTTTTTCACTACACGTTTGCCTTTCGCAAATCCGAGCTGTGAGATTGGCGGCCGACCAATGCAAAGACGCCGTCCGGAAACACGCAGACGGCCCACGCCCGTGAAACATTCGATGCAAACATCGGCGCAAGCCTTACCCGACAACACATTACGGGCGAAAGACATCTACCCCGGAATGTTTCACGGGCGCGGCAAAGTGGGCCACATTATCGCCCTAATGTTCCCTAGCTGTCTTAGGCCCGAATCGCGATTGGGGTTCGAAAGTCCCGCGAAGAGCGAGTCTCAGGAGCGCGGCACCAGCATCAACTAATGACTTCGAGGTGGCGCGCACCATCCGGCACCGCATCGACGACCAGCCGGCGGTCGAAGGTGGTCAGCGTTCCCCCGTGGCGCCGCGCGAGGGCAAGCAGGTACGTGTCGGTCACCTGGTCGGTCGCTAGGACGCGGCTGACGTCAACGTGCTCCGGATCGAGCAGGCTCAGGTCGTCAGACCAGAATGTGTGGCCAGGATGTGCGCGCAGCTGCGCGACAAGCGGCGCGACCGCGGCAGGCGTCTCCAGCGTATTCGGGTAGCGCGGATTGCCGATGATGCGAAGCACGCCGTTTTCAGTCAGCGGGCAGGTTGCCCAAGCGGCGTGCCCTGCCCGGCCGAACCATTCGTGCGCGGCCTCGTGCTGTACATGACCGGCGTCGAGCAGCGCAATCAGTACATTGACGTCAAGCAGATACGTCATCAGGGCGCCTCGTCGAGCAGCTGGTTGACGAGTTCGGGCGTGACCGTCCGCGCGGTGCGCGCGTTCGGCAGCACCGGCAAGCCGTTGCGCGTGGCCGGAGCGACTGCGGGACGCTGCAGCGCTGCGCGCGCGAGTTGCGAGATGATGCGGCCGATCGACACGTGCTCGCGGTCGGCGCGCGCGCGCGCGAGGGCGAGCACGTCGTCGTCGATATCGAGGGTGGTTCGCATGGGGACCTCCATAGGCATCCAGTTGTTTCACACCCCGTCAGGATAGCCCATATCGCATCAAGCATCAAGCATCAAGCATCAGTTGTCACCCAAAGATCCTTCCGACCGACCGACCCACCCCGTGCTGCCGGTCTGGCGGGAAAAATCGACTTGAGGATCATATGTCCTTCTTCACGCCGAGTGATCACCTCCGGGCCACCACGATGCTCGCACCCGCACGCCGCAGACAACGCACCACCCGATCTCGAGCTGCTGCAGCTCGCGTGTCGTGCCCGCCACCGGGCGCTCCATCAGATCGCCGATATCCGAATGTTGTAAATGAAGCCGCTCGCATCAGCCCCGGATGTCGATGCACCAGACGGGGGTAGCAGCCGCTCGAGGAGCGCCACGGCGTCGGCCGTGGGCCGCGCCCCAAGGAACAGGATCCGCCCGTGGTGGTGCAGTCGTGCTCTGTCGTCGCATCGGGCATCGCGACCACGGCCGCGATGCAGGCGATCGTTGCCAAGCACGGCGATCGACACGGAAGCGCGAATCGCTTTTTCAGGTTTCTCCGTGGTAATGTCCGCTGCATTCAGAAGGACGATTCTGCCCCGCGCCGCGTCCGCCTTGATTCAAATCAGAGGTGATGCCCGGACCTCTATGCGCTGTTGCACGACCTAGATCACGTCCAGCGTGGTTTCCGTCTCACCATGTTCTAGTGGCGTCCAAGTGGCTGTGATCGCGGTCGGTCTGCCCGGGACACAGGGAAACGTACGTGTTACGCCCGCCGCATCTCGACGGGCCAGACCGCCGGCTGCGCGCAACCGCCCCGCCCAAATAAGGGGCTAACGGCGGACAGCACCCTGGCACGACGCACGGTAAATGCCGCACCTCGCGTTCTCCGGCCAGGTTTTCACGACAGCAGGCTAGCTGCCGCCGCGTTGCATGGGCGGATCACGGACACGCCACGCCACATACCCCGCCGCCCCGCCGAGCTCCGGGCAGATGCGTGCCGGCGAGGGCAGCGGCAGTTCGCACTATGCCAGCCCGTAACGTGCCGCACTGCACCAGCGGGTGGGCCTCCGGTGCTTCCAGCGCCCGACCTCAGGCGCGGTCCCAAGTCAGGTTGGCGGGATTACTGGAAACCATGGACACTGGCGTTCGAGTTGCTTCGCAGGCTCTCCCGTCGCATCGTCCATTAGGCGGCATGTCTCTTCCCAAACAGTCAGGCCTTGTTCAGGCTCTTCTCCTTCAGGCGACGCCTGACCTGCAGACGTCAAGGGCATAGGTCTCCAGAGTGTCGGTACTACTGACACTCTGGCGAGCATCGGCCGTGCCGCCGATATCAGGAGGTTCCGCGTGTCAGTAATACTGACACTTCGGCGCCTCACACGAGGCGTGCCATGCGGGTCGCAACGTAACGAAGGTCCGGAGTGTCGGTACTACTGACACCGCGCGACGTCGCCCAGGGTGTGGCGCTATTGGGAGGTCCGGACTATTTCTGAGTGTCCGCATTACTGACAGTCTAGCGTTGATCTGCGGGCAACCCGCATTTGGCAATGAACCAAAAAAAGCCCGCAGTCTGCGGGCTTATCTTCGGTGAGTTCGATTACTGCTGCGTGCTTGGTTCTTCCCTGTACAGCTCACTGATAAGTTGCCGGATTCGAGTCTCTTGAGCTTCGCTAAGCGACCCGGTCTTGATTTTGACGGTGAACGAGTTCACGTCCTTGGTAATGCTACCGGCCTGTTCCTTGCCCGAAAAGAACTTCGCGATGCTCCGCTCGCGGGCCTCCGTTCGTGAAGCCTGACGGGTGGCCTGCGCTACGATTGCGGCAGCATATCGGCCCTGGAGAATTTCTCCTTTGAGAACGTCCGACCATAAGTCCTTTGCCGCAGCCAAACCGGCAGCGCCATGCTTTTTGATAGCCGACACAATCTCTTCTGCGGCGTTGCACCCAAGCAACGCGGGCTGCAAGTCCAATTGCTCCTTGATGAAATCAGGCAGCTTCTCGAACGCCAAAAATTGATACAGCCCAGTGCGAGACATACCGAGTGACTCAGCGAGCCGCTTTCGATTCGGAAACTCTGCTTCTGCACGACGAAGCGAAGTCGCTATTTCATAGTCGGTCAGGTTGGACCGCCCGATGTTCTCTACCAACGCGAGAACAACCATATCCTCATCGGAGCACTCGACTATGACGGCCTTGATTTGCTCCATGCCCAAGATTTTGTGCGCGCGCAATCGCCGCTCACCAGCGACCAGTTGGTAGCCGGACTCAACGCGCCGCACCGCCACCGGCTGAACCAACCCCTTTTCGCGAATAGACTCTGCAAGATCTGAAAGCTCGGCCTCGACAAAAATCCGCCGCGGCTGCCATGGATTCGGCACAACCTCCGCAACCGGAATCATTGCTTGGCCGCCACTCGCTTCCAACTCTTGAATTTTAAGTTGTGCGGCTGCCAAGGCCCCTGCCATCCCAGGCCCTGTCTTCGGCTTCTCGAGCACGGGCTTGGTCGCGTCCATCTCCTCGTCAGAAATTGAGGACGTCTTCCGGAGGTTGGCGGTTTGTAGAGCCATACGATCACGAATGCTGCTCATTGTGCGAGACTCCATTCGTCGACGTACATGTTGTCAATCCACTTGCAGTATTCAACCAGTGGTTGCCGTACACGCTGCACCGTCTTTGAGACCCCGTCGGATTTGCTGAGGTCGAACACTGTCGAGAGCGCAAGCGCGCCGTTGCTCATCACCGAACTCGCCGGAATCTCGGTCGTGGTCAACCAGTCTTCGTAAGCGCGTTGCGTCCAAGAGCGAACGATGGGTGCTGACGACGTCGGGCTTGTATCCACCTTCGACAGAATCACGGAGATGAAATCGTAGACCTTGTCTGACTCCTTCTCCATGAAGTTCGCGGCAATATCCGAAAACAGCCCCCAAAACGATACCGAGCTGATGAAGTCTAGGCTCTCCGGCACCAAGGGCATCACCATCGAATCAGCCGCCATCAATGCGTTCAATGTGAGGTAGGAGAGGGAGGGAGCTGTGTCCAGAATGATGTAGTCGTACTTCTTGCGCAGCGGCTCCAAGCCTTTCCGCAGGATTGCCCAAAACTGATAGCTCGGGCGAGTCTTCAGCATCGAGGGGATGAAGAACTCCGCACTGAACAGCGACGGATGTGCGGGAATCACATCCAAGCCGTCCCAATAAGTTTCCTTGATAGCAGATTCCAGTCCGCCTTCCATCTCCTCGTTATAAATAAAAGGGAGAACGGTCGAATCCTCGTCGACCTCGTTTTCGGCATAAAGTCCGCAGAGTTCGGACAGGGAGGCCTGCGGGTCCAGGTCAACCACGAGCACTTTCCGTCCGCGCAACGACAACCCTTGCGAGATACACATCGTCGTCGTAGTCTTCGTCGACCCACCCTTAAAGTTGGCGACTAGAACAATCTTGCCATCTGCTTCGCGACCGGTCACGAGCGGCGACTGATAGATTTCCGACAACTGTTGTACGTAGATGCGCGCCTCGGCCAAGGTAAACAGGCGGCTGCGGCCCGTGCCGTGTGCAACGCCCGGCGGCAACGTGCTTCCTTCCCGCGTCGCTTGGTAGTGAAGCTTGGTCCGGTCCAGCCCGCACAGGTCTGCTACTTCGGCAGTCGTAAAGTTCGGTGGTGACTTTCGCGGCCTCGGCGTGAGAATCTGCTCGCGCAGCTCGGCCGTCAGCCCGTCCAGTTTTTTTGCAAATTTTGCGATTTTCGCTAGAGGAACCTTGCGTGTGATAGCGGGAAATTCGACTTTAGACATGGTTTTTACACTTTCACCGGAAATCGTGACGAAGCGTAGAATACTCGAAAACTTTGAAAAAATCGCTGTCGCATAAGCTAGTTTCTTAAATTCTCCCCCTAATCCGCTGAAAAACAACGAAAAACGATCGAACGGCACGACAGAAGAGCCAGAACTGGCTGCTCGTGCGAAAGCATTCCGAAACCTAATGGTGAGAGAAATTGTTGAAATACGTTGAAGCAGGGTTGTGAAGGTGGGTGAGAAGAATTGTTGAAATCTGCCAGTTGACGTGCCCGTCCTGCTTCTTTCAACAATTCCTCTCACCATCCCATTGCGGGCACATCGCATTGCCGCGAAATGCGGGGCATATTTTTGCCCCAAGAGAGTTCATCGCTCCCCGGTCGGAGTCTTCCGACGGCCCACAACGCAAGCGTTATGCTGGTTTTCACTGCAAGGACAACTGCACTTGCCTACAAAAATACTCACCATCATCAACCGGTTATCGTCTTATCCACAGATGCGCTGGCCGCAAACGGCCGTCCGGTGGACCTTGGTGCCGTTCATGCTGATAAATCGAGCACGCCAGCTGCGTGGTGCCACAAAAGCACTCGCCATCCTTCAACAAAACCACTCACCCATTTCGAGCTATTTTGGCCGGTAAGCCCCGCCAGGTAGGGGTCGCCGGGATGGGAAGCGATATTCAACAAAAATTCTCACCGTCACTTCGCGCCTACAGAATCACTCACCTGACGCTGGTAAACCTCTCACGCTAGTCAAGGATTTCTACTCACCTTCTGCCTACAAAAGTCCTCACCTCTAGCACAAAAATGCTCACCCACACGGGACTAACCCATTGTTTTTACGGGGATCGTGGTTTCTCTGTTGTTAGTTGGTTGGTTTTCGCTTTTAAAAGACTTTGAAAAACATACCACCGTCCATCATGACGCCCGGCCCCAAAAAGCGGGAAGGTGAGTGGATTTGTTGAACACACACGTGCCAATGGTGGGTGATTAGAATTGTTGAAATGCCCGATTTCATGGTGAGTCTTTTTGTTTTGACATCTCACCTACACGTGATAGAGTCTCCGCGACCGGCAACTAGGGGCAGGATCCTCGATGGCAAACAACATCACGACACGCGCAACCTCGCGCCAGCTGTCGTTCGAGCTGTTCGAGGAGATGCTCACCACTGATACACCGATCAACGAATCGACGAAGGAGATTGGCTATCAGCGTAACAACGTTTTTATAGACATCACCGATGTGGGTATTACGGCCAGGCGACTCCTGGACGCAGCGCACTTCATCGTGGCGCAGGAGCCGACCACCCCGAAGATCTATGACGTCGAGCTGAGCTACTTCCGATGGCTCATGCGTTATGACAGCTACAACTACAAGCACCTGCGAACAGTCGTGTCCGAGGCTCAAAAAGCCTTGATTCAGGTTTCGGCCTCGCCCCCTGGCAGCACGTCCGCGGAGGACGAAAAGTGGGTGTCCGTACAGCTCATCGGTATCGTCGGTATCGACAAAGGGCGCATCACTTTTGCGGTTCCTGAGCCGCTCATTCCGCACATCAAGGACCCGGTGAAGTCGCACTGGCTGAGCCTGCGAATCACCTCTGCCTTCACGCTTACCTATGCTCGAGCCATTTACGACCACGTCATCGGTTACGTGGCAGAAGGCATAACTGAGTGGTTCGAAGTCGATGTGGTACGTGGCTGGCCCGGGAAGGCTGCGTCGACTGCAACCGAATTCAAGTACTTCAAACGCGACAACCTCGACAAGGCGGTTAAGCAGATTAACGCAGTCTCCGACATCGACCTTAGCTACGAGACTCGCACCGTGAGCCCGAAGTCGAAAAAGATTGACCGGATTCGTTTCAGGTTGACGCGCAAAGAAACCGCTGGAGCTATTCGAGCTAGCCTGCTTGGCGCGCAAGAGATATACACGACGCTGAAGAACGAATTCGGCTTCACCGAAAAGCAGTTCAACACCATCTCGCAAAACCGCGCTGCGTGGTCGGATGAGCGTATTCTCCAGGCAATCGAATACACGCGCGCCAAGGTCGACTCCGGCCAAGTCAAGAAGAGTCCGGGCGCCTACCTGCTAAAAGCTATCACCGATGGCTACAAGCTATCGGACGCTGACCGCAAAATGCTAACGGTACAGCAACAGCAGCAGGAGCAGGAGAGCGCGGAGTCCAGCGCGAAGCAACTGGCGATAGCGGCCGTCGCCGCCAGCGCCGCAGCGGCAGAGGAGCGCAGCAAAACAAAGACCGTCGAGAATGCCGACCTCGGTCGTGAGGCCTATCACAAGGCGGACGGCAAGGCGCAAAAGGACTTCATGCGTGCCTTTATCGCCTCCGCGGCCGGTAAGCTGGCCATCAAGCGGGTGAAGCTCAACCCGTTGACGATTCATGAGTCGGAAGTGCTGGCGCATAAGGACCTATCCTTTGCGCTCTACTCGTTCGTGTTTCTGCGCACCAAAGCGAAAGCCGCCACCAAGGCTTAAACGGAACGCGAGCACTCGGCTCCGCACCTCGCAGACCTGCTCAAGCATCTCCCCCTAGCTCGCATTCACGGTCATTGCGTTAATCCAGACCGTTTCACCACCATGCGTCTCGTGCAGCCGCCGAAGATGGTCGCGTCGAGGATGCACCTCCGCGCTTTGCTTTTTGATTTGGAGACCGACCGGCTGATCGGTAGCGAGGGTATCGGTCTGCCGTTCGATATCGTTTCATGATTGGCATTCACAATGCACAACAATTCGTCCGTAATGCCGTGTTATAGGTCGGGTGCGTGGGAGACCTGATTGAATGGCATCACAAGACCGGCTCTCCACTCATCGAGTGCTCTGCACACGATGTCGTAGGCGGTCCGGAAGCCGGATCCTTCGGACTGGCCCGGCACATCGGGAAACAGCCGCCGACCGACGGCCAACATGTAGTCGTCACAGTAGCCATACTCGTCGAGCCCGGCATCATTGACGACGTTGTCTTTGGACGCGTCTCGGGCTGAATGCAACGATGTTGTAGTATTAGCAGGGTGCCGCGGCCGTGTGGGGAGAGCCAATTTCGTCGCCGAGCTTCCAGCTACTGCATCTCGTCATTCCCCAATATCAGGGGAGTCCTTGCAGTCCGCCGACTGCGCGGCGGGTGTTTACGAGCTCGGGCATCACCTGCCAGTTTTCCGATTCCCGATCGCCAACTGTATTTATAAAACATCCCCTCGAGTCGGTGCGGGCACAAGGTGCACCGTTATGGGAGTGAATCCGGCCCGGCTCGGTCTGCTGCTGGGCGCCAGATACACCCGAGCCCGGCCCGGTCGCATAACAAGGCCCAGGCCGAGTAAGGGATTGCGGCGTCTTCGCTGATCCAGCGGCGCACCTGCCGACCGCCATATTCCGACATGCCGAGATAGCGCGCAACCGCGCGTCCCGGCAAGCCGGTGCGCCGGATAACCTCCTGAATCTCGGCTCCGCTCGGCTGCTCCCAGCCGTCCTCCGCCGATCGCAGGCAGGTGGCCCGGATTTCGATGTGATAGCTCATCCTTACCTCGAACCGTTTATTTTTCCATGTGTTTCGTGAAGATCCAGTCCCTACGGCTTACGCCGCGTGCGATACAAGCGCCCTCCGGACGCTTGACGGCCCAGGCCGGTGCCCGGCCTGGGCCGTACCGGATCGTCGCGCCGCAGACGCGGCGCGCTGTGCTCCCGTAATTATCCAGCCCCCACGGCTCACGCCGCGGGGGATTCACGCGCCCCGCGGGCGCTTGACGACCCCGGCCGGTGGTCTGCCTGGGCCCGTACCGGATCGTCCCGCCGCTGACGCGGCGCGCCGGCGCTCTCCCCATGTCCGGCGATGCGGCCATGGGGGACCCCGTGCGCCTCGATCCGGGCGCGCGGCGCGCGCGATGCTCCCGTGATTATCCAGCCTCCTAGCTTGCAGGGGGAGGGGCGGCGGGGCGCGGCAGTCGGTATGCGCCGTAAAGCCGCCGCGTAGCTATCAAGGCGACGGACGTTGCGGGTGTCGGAGATCCAGTGCGATGCGCACCGCGGCAACCTGTTCAGAGGTGAGACGTGCCACCGCTACGGACGTGGCGCGCTCATAGATCATCGGGTCGTACACGGCAGCGAGCGCACACACGCTCTTGCACACAACGCACCGTCCGGACCAGCCGGTTCCTGGGTACACCAGTAGTTAATGGCCCGCTCGATTTCGACAATGGCAAAACGTCAGTGATGAGTACCTCACAGGCCCGCGTGACCTCCACGCGGGCATTGACGATTAATCAGGATGACGAAATTTAATGCAGGATTCCGTTGTGCTCCATGAGCATTGCAACGGGCGCACAAGGGGGAACGCGTTCGAAGCCAGCTAGCGCGGCGAGGGCGATGGCGCGCAACTCCTCGCAGTGCATCTCTACCGGATTGCCATCGCGGTTGAGCATGCGGGCAATGCGCTGGAGTGCGTCAGCGGATTGTGCCGCCGCGTCAGCCGACAGGGCCATGCGGTACAGTTCGCCACGAACCATGCCCCGGTCTCCGTACTGCCAGACAGCCAGGAGCGGCAGCAGGGCGGCCAGCCACGTAGGACGGGTATTGAGCGGATCCATGTGAATTCCCCTTTCTGGACACGCCCCGACCGTAAGGCCGGGGCGATCCGGTTAGCCGCGCAGGCGGCGCAGTTCGTCAGCCAATACCCACAGGGCCCGATTCAGGCGGATGTTCTGGTCGATACCTGTAACGGCACGGGTCGTGGTGGCGCGGCCGCTCGCATTTCGACCCTGCAGCCCGCCACGAATCATGTTTTCCTGGACACGGTTGAAGGTGGCCCAGAGATCGGGCGCGCGATCTTCCACTCGGCGCGGCGCGAGAAGCTGGCGTTCCGTAACCGGCGCAGGCTTGTCCTCCTCATAGCGCAACGTGAGCGCCGCGCGGGCAAAGGCAACCTGTTCGCCCTCATCGAGCACGGTCGCCGCCATGCCTTCGCGCTGCTCTGTCGTTGCTTCGAAGCTCTTCAGCACTTTGAACGCGCCTTCGATCACTTCACCGATCACGTTACCCTTATGCGGGATACGGATATCGTTCAGCACGTTGCCGCACACGATGCCGTTCTGGCACGCCCAGCGGAACATTCCGGCGATCATCTGGTAGCTCGACGCGCCATTGTGGCTATTCAGGAGGATGACCTCATTGGCCTCGCGACCGGTGATCTGGTCGGCATGGCGCAGGCGGAGCATATGTTTCGTGTAGTCACGCATGCCCTCCTTGCGCACGCGGGTCTGGCAGACCATGAAGGGCTGGAAACCTTCCTTGCGCAGGGCGTCGAGCATATCAACAGTCGGGATATAGCTGTATCGTGCCGAGCGGCTTTCGTGCGCGGATTGCGCAAGGATGGACGGCGCAACTTCCGCGATTTCGTTGTTCGTCAGCGGATTGTCCGAGCGAAGGACAACGGCGTTGCTGGCAAAGCGGCTTGCAAGAGTGTTCATGCTGTTCCCCAATCAAGGAGCAGACCCGGCCGGCAGGCCGGGGGCCGGTTAGTTAGTCGATGGCGCGCAGGATGTTGGCGGCTTCTACGTGTTGCGTGGCGAACTCACGCAACTGGTGGAAACGTTCGATGATGGTGTCGTCCTGCGTCTTTTCCGCGAGGTGACACAGAGCGAAGAGCGTCACGGTGATGCCGAAGGCATCCGCGCCCATCATGTCGTTGTAGCCGTTTAGATGCCAGCGCACATGTACACGGCCCATGTTGGCCGGACCCATGTAGAAGCCACCGTTGGACAGCGTGAAGTAATGCCACGAGCCACCGTCGTAGCTGCTGCACAGGCGCGCGGCCCAGTCGTACACCATCCCTTCGCCGGTGAGGTAGTGGCGACCGAGATAGCGCGGCAGCACGTTGAGGCGCAGTTCATCGGGGATGATCGAGGAAGTAATACGGTTTTGGATTTCAGTAGTCATCGGAAAACTCCGGTTCGGCCATCGCTTCATTGCGAGGCACGTCATTAGTTTAGGACTAATAGCCCCTTATATCAAACAATACTTAGCCTTTATCGTTTGGAAATGTATACTGAATTGCTATTACGATATTAAATATTAATACCTGTCTATAAGGACTAAAAGGCCTATAAAATTAACCTGTGCCTCGCAATGAAGCGATGGCTGAACCGGAGCAATCTGATGACAGCAGCCAGCCTCAGCGTATCCAGCAGCAACGAGTACGTTTCGTACGGCCGACTTTGCCGATCGCCGCTGAACGTACGCAAGAAAGCGCCAACCGGCATTGAAGGCCTGGCCGAAACAAACGCGGAAAATGGCCTCATGCAGATAAACCTGCGGCGCCTCCGGTTTTTTTGGACACAGATTTGGGGTAAAACGTGTGATCCAAACTGGAGTGGTTGATGTTGAAGAAAACCAATGCGAATGCGGTTGCGCCAGAGGCGCTGGAAGGAGCGCGTAG
>NZ_VZQQ01000060.1 GCF_014397785.1 Paraburkholderia podalyriae | reverse complement strand
TTCAGATCGGGACGCGAGTTTGCGGCGTGGATCGGTCTTGTGCCAAAGCAAACGGGCTCAGGAGGCAAGGTGACGCTGCTTGGCATCAGCAGGCGCGGAGACACGTATCTGCGCACGCTGCTCATTCACGGCGCGCGCAGCGTGCTCAATCATGCCAAAGTGCCTGGCCCGTGGGTCGAGCAGATCAGCAAGCGGCGGCCGCAAAACGTAGTGACTGTGGCGCTGGCCAACAAGATGGCGCGTACGATCTGGGCAGTCCTGGCCCACGACCGGCCTTACCAGAAGGGACACGTGAGCGCGAAGCCCGCCTGAACGATTGGAGGCACCTCGCGAATAGACGTCTACAGCATGACACGATCGAAAGGTTGCGTTGGTACTCGAATGTGATGACACGACAGGTCGGACCTGAACTCGCTAAACCTGAATATGCATCAGAGCTTCAAGCTCGTGAACTCAATGAGGTGCGAGTCAGCGAATTTCATAGAGGCCCGCAGCGTCCGTATCGGCTGCAATAAGGCCGCATATACAGCCGCAACCGATTCTGTATGTCAATGCACGCGAAATTCCTCCGCAAACGGGAGGCGTTCATATACATCCATATGATCGCCAAGGGGCAGATGAAGGACGCAGCCAAACTCAAGCCATCGGCCGCCCGGCAATTCTACTCGCTGGTGATGTAAGCAATCCTCATCATATCGCTATCGTTCGCTCACATCGCCTTACCGCGACAGAACCATGATCCGTCCGTTCGGTGAGAACCGGCACCTTGCGTCCTTGTCCGAACTGCTCGCGAATTGCCGCAGCAATCATCTTCGTCCACGGTGGATCCTGTGCAAGATGCGCGAACGCTGTCTGGATCGTCGCGTCGGCCGCAACGTCCACGGATGAGGTGGGCCTTTGCGGGAACACCTCGAGCGAATGTGGCGCATCGGGTGACAGTCGTGCCGCGTGCCGCACCGGGCCGCACAGCATGAACATCCGGTTGCTGGCTGCCGCGCCGCACGGGCCACGGGGGTGCTCGCTGGCCTTCCCGTTCCCAGCTTTCCTCGCAAAGACGTCCAGCCACGTGGGGCAAAATAGGACTTTCCCGCGCGTTGGCGTCACCGAGGACGCTCCTCACAAATACGGTGGCCCCCGCGGCAGCGACGGAGCAACGGATTCACCGATTTTGACTTGATGTTTGACCGCCCTCCAAAGGAGCATCGGTGGGTGCCACCCGCGCCTGTCCTATCGGCGCGCAGGCGGTAGCGGGCTCTCGACCTTTGGAGGCGTCCGGCATCCGACGCCCGATGGAAAGAAAGTGTACGCGGTACGCGGCCGCGTCTCTGCGTACTTTGCTCTGCTTCGAGGTTGAATTCAACGAAACGCTCGCGGCGTGCCGCGTGGTTGGGCTGCGAGCCGGTCCGGTCTGAAGCGACCCAGTTGTCGAGTCCAGACCTTTTACATCAGACGAAGCACGATCCTCTGAAGCAGGGAGGGCAGGTCGCGTCGCACGTCGACCACTAGATGAACAAAGACGGTATCGTCGCGGATCTGGTAGATGATCCGGTTCTTGCCGGAAAGAGCCTGTCGGAAACCATCCTCGAAGAAGCCCTCAAGCTCGGCAGGCGCATAACCGCTAGCGGGCAACTGGCGAATGTGGTTGATCGTTTCCTGCAGTTGCGCGGATGTCTGACGCCATGTTTCCCAACCAAACGTGCGGACGACATAGCTTCTCAGTTCGTCGATGCCGATTCGCGCGGTAGGGAGAATCCGGTATTTCAGCAAGGGTCCCGCCATCAGCGGAGCTTTTCTTGACGGTCGAGCTCGTTTAGCTCTGCGAAGAACTCGTCGCCATCGATGTGATCACCACGCTCGATCTGCTTCTGGCCAATCGCGAGAATTTTCAGGAGCGCGAGGGTTTGCTGCGTCGATTCGTAGGTTCGTAGATCCTGGACGACGAGCTTCGCTTCGCCATTCTGCGTGATGATGAGTGGTTCGCCCGAATCAGTCAGGTCTTTGACGATTTGCGCAGCTTCGCTTTTAAGGTAGCTGATTGGCTTCACATGGTCCGCGAGATGCATTTGGCGCTCCGGGTAGAAGGGGTTGAGGACTGAATTTAAACCATTAACGGTCCGGAGGCAACCCGGCGACGCAATTTCGCCGCCATTTATTTGACATAATATCAAAACAATTAAGTTGTTACGGTGTAGAGGCTAAGTTGCGATGTCCGCTTTTAGCCAAGTTCAGATGTCCGCTTTTTCGCAGCGTAAGCTGACCGGCCGCCGGCGACACCTGAATCTGGCCTCGACACGACGTAGTCCTAGATATAACCCCGATGCTCGAGTGTTCAACGACGATTTTGGAGTGCCTCGACCTGATCGGCTGGGAGCACGCGCCAGCTTTGCTGCCTACTACCGTCGGCCAGATGGTGGCGGCCCCTAGCGCCGAGGAATCGACCGCCTGGCGCCAGCCCGTTGATCTTGTCGCGCTGTGCGATGAATCGGCCAGCCAGATATCGGAACTTTTCGCTGCGTGGCGCAACTTGCAACGCTGGTCGAAGCACGCAGCGCTCGCCCGGGAGCTGCTCGGTGACGAGCCAGCGAAGATCATTGACGCGCTAAAGGTAGCGATCCGCGCAGGCGCCGCTCCTGCCGATCTCGGTCGGTCCCTCGCTTAGGGCGCGGCGCTGCGGGTGGCTCGCTTCGGCAATGCCAACGAGCATGCCGACTGGGAGACGGCGCACGACGTCTTTACCTACGCTAACGCGCTCCACCAGATGCTCAGGCGGATCGGGACCGCGGACATGGACGGTTACGTCACGGCAGTGCGCGGCATCATGCACGGAGCCATGGCGCTCTACCTTGCCCGCTATCTGAATGTGCCGGCGGCCCGCATGCCGGGCGATGGCAACGGCCAGCTCGACGACCTCCCTACCGATGCGGAGACGATCCGCACTGCCTTGCTCGACGCCTTCGACCGGCAGCGACATGTTGATCTTGCAGCACGGCTGGTAGCGCGGCATCTCACGCTCGGCCATCCGCCACAGGCGCTCATCGCCACGCTTGCACTTGCAGTGCTGCGCGAAGATGCAGGCTTCCGCGCCGATCAGATGCTGGAGGCCGGGGCCCGGCCGTTTGCCGTGCGGGGCAATACCGACGAGGGCCGGCATATTCTCATTGCGGTCGCCCGCTATCTCGCCGCCCATTCACCGACTGAACGCGGGACACTGCAAACGGCCGACATCGCCCGGCGCTTGATGCAAGGCGGCGAGCTGCATCAGGGGGCTGGGGCGTCGTGACGGCGCTGTCGTGAGAACGAGAGCCGGTCGACAGCGCACCTCAATCCCACCGCTCGTCACGCACCTGAACGACGCCCGCCTCGATCCGCACCGGAAACGCCACCACATCCTCATATGCCGGCGGCGCCAGCACCTTTCCGGTCCTGATGCAAAATCGTGCACCGTGGCGCGGACAGATGACCACGTCGCCTTCCACCACACCGCCCGTCAGGATGCCGCCGTCGTGCGGGCAGACATCCTCGATTGCGTAACAGGTGCCGTCGACGTTGAACACAGCAACCTGCGCGCCATCGACCTCAACGCTGCGAACAGACCCGGCCGGAAAATCCCCGATCGCGGCGACATCGACCCAGTCGGACATGTCAAAGCATCCCCAATTGCAGGCGCGCCGCATCCGACATCCGGTCTCTCGACCACGGCGGATCCCACACCAGTTCAACGTGCACGTCGTTCACTCCGCTTACCGGAAACACCGCATCCTCTACCGTCGCCGGGAAGGACTGCGCAACCGGGCAGCCGGGCGCGGTCAGCGTCATGCGGATCCCAACGCGGCCTTCGGCTTCGTCCACGTCAAGACCATAAACAAGCCCCAAATCGTAGATGTTGACCGGAATCTCCGGGTCGAACACGGTGCGCAGCGCGTCGATCACGCGCTCTTCAAGACGTTCTGTCGTTGTGCCTCTGCCGGGTTGTGCGACCTCAGCGCGCTTTAGCCAGTCGAATGTGCTCATCGTCTGCCTCACTCTGTCGAAACGGGGCGATCCTCGTCGTGCAGCGCGGCGTGCAGCGTATGCCAAGCCAGCGTCGCGCACTTCACACGCTCGGGAAATTCACGTACACCGGACAGCACCGCCAGCTTGCCCATCTCCGGCGCGGCTGCGGCCTGCCCTGCAGCGGCCGTTGTCACCATGTCGTGAAAGCGCCCGAACAGCGCTTCGGCCTCTGCTTCCGTTTTTCCTTTCAGCGCCTCGGTCATCAGCGATGCTGATGCTGTCGCAATTGCACAGCCTGCGCCTTCGAAACTCGCCTCTTTGACGATGCCGTCCTCGATTCGCAGATAAAGCGTAATCCGGTCGCCGCACAGCGGGTTATAGCCCTCAGCCATGTGATTGGCACCGGACAGTCCATGACAGTTACGCGGCCGCCGGTAGTGGTCGAAGATGACTTCCTGATACAGATCGCGCAGATCGCTCATGTTCCGAATATCTCCCTGACCTTGCCGAGACCTTCGATCAGCGCGTCGATATCCTGCTGCGTGTTGTAGAGGGCGAGCGACGCGCGCACGGTCGCCGGTACGCCGAAGCGCTGCATCACCGGCATCGCGCAATGATGGCCCGCACGCACGGCGATGCCGTGATGATCGAGAATCGTACCGACATCATGGGCATGCACGCCGTCGAGCACGAACGACAGAATGCTTGCCTTGTCGCGTGCGCTACCGATGAAACGCAAACCCGGTATCACCCGCAGCGCATCCGTTGCATAGGCGAGCAGTTCGTTCTCGTGCGCGGCGATGACCTCCATGCCGAGGCTGTCGACATAGTCGAGCGCCGCGCCCAGCGCAATCGCGCCGGCAATGTTCGGCGTACCCGCCTCGAACTTCCACGGAATCGCGTTGTATTCCGTTTTCTCGAACGTTACCGAGCGGATCATGTCGCCGCCGCCCTGCCACGGCGGCATCGCTTCAAGCAGTGCGGCATTGGCGTATAGCACGCCAATGCCAGTCGGTCCATACACCTTATGCCCGGAAAACGCGTAGAAATCGCAATCTATCGCGCGGACGTCGACCGGCAGATGCGCGATTGCCTGTGCGCCATCCAGCAGCACCGGCACGCCCCGCGCGTGTGCCGCTGCAACGATGCGCTCCACCGGATTGATGCTGCCGAGCGCGTTGGCCAGGTGCGTCACCGCGACCAGCCGCGTACGTTCACTTAACAAGCGCTCGTACGCGTCAGCATCGAGTGCGCCCGTATCGTCGATCGGCACGACTTTCAGCGCCGCGCCCGTCTGCTCGCAGACGAGCTGCCACGGCACAATGTTCGAATGGTGCTCCATCGCGCTAATCAGGATTTCGTCGCCGGGTTTGATCTGCGGGCGAGCATAGCTCTGGGCGACGAGATTGATCGCTTCGGTCGTGCCACGCACGAACACGATCTCCTCCGGACGCTGCGCATTGATGAAGCGTGCAATCTTCGCGCGTGCGGCCTCGAATGAATCGGTCGCGCGCTGCGACAGCAGATGCACGCCGCGGTGCACATTGGCGTTGCTATGCCGGTAGTAAGCGTTTTCTGCGTAGATGACCGAGGCGGGCTTTTGC
Source organism: Paraburkholderia podalyriae (assembly GCF_014397785.1). Lineage (GTDB taxonomy): Bacteria > Pseudomonadota > Gammaproteobacteria > Burkholderiales > Burkholderiaceae > Paraburkholderia > Paraburkholderia podalyriae. Next base: position 29,626 of record NZ_VZQQ01000060.1, on the reverse strand, counting down.
GTCGTTGCGCCATTGTCGAGATAGACCAATGGCCGTCCATGCACGCGCTCGCCCAGAATTGGAAAATCGGCTCGCCAGTGCTCGACATTGCGCGGATCGGGCGTCTGCATCTGTTCGAACGGCTTCATAGCAACTCCCTGATGCGCTCGCCTTCCGGGGTGCGCGCGAACAGCAGGTTTTCGAGCCGGCCACGCAGCGAATCGATGCGCACACCTTCGACAATGTCGCGTGCAAATGCGTAGGTCAGTAGCGCCCGCGCCATGCGCTCTTCGACACCTCGTGCACGTAAATAGAACAGCTGGTTCTCGTCCAGTTGACCGACCGTCGCGCCGTGTGTGCATTTCACGTCGTCGGCGTAGATCTCGAGTTGCGGCTTTGTGTCGATCTCCGCATCGCGTGACAGCAGCAGGTTGTGATTCGCCTGATGCGTGTCCGTTTGCTGCGCATCGCGATGCACGATGACGCGTCCGTTGAACACGCCGCGCGCAGCGCCGTCGAGCACGCCGCGGTAATGTTCGCGACTCGTGCCATGAGGCTCTGTATGATCGATGCGCGTGTGGTGATCGACGTGCTGCCGACCCCCGACGAAATAGAGACCGTTCAACGTCGCTTGCGCGTTCGCGGCGTTCAGGCTTGTGCCGATACCAGTGCGCGACAACGCGGCGCCGAACGCGAATGCATGTGAGGTAAAACAGCTGCCCCGTTGCTGCGCAGCGGCGACCGACGCGATATGAAAAGCTTTCGGGCCCTCTTGCTGCAACCGATAGTGCTGCACGTCCGCCTGCTCGTCTGCGACGATGCGGGTAACGGCGTTGGTCCAGTACGCGTCGTCGCTCAGCCCTACAAAATGTTCGACGATCGTGCAGCCCGAGCGTGCTCCTGCAAGCACGACATTGAACGGCTGCACCGCAAGGCCCACTTCGTCGGTCAGGAACAGGATCTGCAGCGGTTGATCGATGACCTCGCCAGGCGGCAGCACGATGGCAAACCCATCCGCCATAAACGCCGTGTTCAGCGCGGCAAAGCCATCTGTATATGCGTGCGAGGCGATCGCCGCCTCAAGCCGTTGCGGCATTTCTCTCAACGCCCGCGTGAGCGAGCCTACAAATACCCCATGCGGCAAGCCATCCAGCTTCGACGGCCGCGGCACATGCCGACCGTTGACAAAAACCAGTCGATGCCCGGCAGGGTCCAGCTTGAGTTCATCGACGACGTGCCGCACGTCGCTATCGTCGGTGCGTTGCGCCCTGAAATGCCAGGGACGCTTGCCAATCGCCGACACGTTCGTGTATTTCCAGTCCTCGTGCCGCGTGGTCGGCAAACCCAGAGCGTCGAACTGGTCGAACGCGCTTCGGCGCGCGGCGCGCAGCCATGGAAACTCAGCGCCGGGCAACGTCTTCGCGAGTTGCCCAAACTGATGGAAATAGTCGAGAGATTCGTTTTTCATGGATGCCCCGCACTTTCCTGGCTTGCTCTATTTTCTGGTTGCACCGCTTCATCGTCGATCCAACCATAGCCTTTACGCTCCAGCTCCAGCGCCAGTTCACGGGACCCCGACTTCACGATCCGGCCATTCGCCAGCACATGCACGCGATCCGGCACGACGTAGTCCAATAGCCGCTGATAGTGCGTCACGAGCACGATCGCCCGTTCGGGGCTGCGCATGCTGTTGACGCCCTGCGCGACAATCTGCAATGCGTCGATGTCGAGTCCGGAATCCGTTTCGTCGAGAATGGCGAGCCGGGGCTCCAGCACGACCATCTGCAGAATCTCGTTGCGTTTCTTCTCTCCGCCCGAAAAACCTTCGTTCACGGCGCGATACAGCAGACTCTCGTCCATCTGCATCAGCGTCATCCTCTCCTTGACCCGTTGCAGAAACTCCATCGCATCGAGCTCCGGCTCGCCACGATACCGCCGCTGCGCGTTCAGCGCCGCCTTCAGCAGATAAACGTTGCTCACGCCCGGTATCTCGACGGGATACTGGAACGCGAGAAACAGTCCTTGGTGCGCGCGCTCCTCGGGCGCGAGCGCCAGCAGGTCGCGGCCGAGATACGAGACCTCGCCGCCCGTAACAGCAAAGTCCTCGCGCCCGGCCAGCACCTGGGCAAGCGTGCTCTTGCCCGAGCCGTTCGGGCCCATGATCGCGTGCACCTCGCCGGCCTTTACACCCAGATCGATGCCACGCAGAATTTTCTTGCCGTCGACTTCGACCTGCAGATTGCTGATTTCAAGCATGGTCCGAATCCCTCGCGAATCGCTGTGGGTTATCCGACGGCGCCTTCCAGGCTCACGCCGAGCAGCTTTTGCGCCTCGACAGCAAACTCCATCGGCAGCTCCTTGAAGACCTCCTTGCAGAAGCCGTTCACGATCATCGACACCGCATCTTCCTGCGACAACCCACGCTGCCGGCAATAGAACAACTGGTCTTCGCCGATGCGTGACGTCGATGCTTCGTGTTCGACCTTCGCGGTCGGGTTCTTGACCTCGATGTAGGGGAATGTGTGAGCACTGCAACGGTCGCCGAGCAAAAGCGAATCGCACTGCGTGTAATTGCGCGCGCCTTCCGCCGCCCGGCCGACCTTCACGAGGCCGCGATACGCGTTCTTTCCGCGGCCCGCCGAAATGCCTTTCGACAGAATCGTGCTGCGCGTATTGCGGCCGAGGTGAACCATCTTCGTGCCAGTGTCGGCCTGTTGATAGTGGTTGGTCAGCGCCACCGAATAGAATTCACCGACTGAGTTATCGCCCTGCAGGATCACGCTCGGATACTTCCACGTAATCGCCGAGCCGGTTTCCACCTGAGTCCATGAAATCTTCGAATTCGCCTCGCGGCAGTCGCCACGTTTGGTCACGAAGTTGTAGATGCCGCCCTTGCCCGACGCATCGCCCGGATACCAGTTCTGCACCGTCGAATAGCGGATCTGTGCACCTTCCAGCGCGACCAGCTCGACCACAGCGGCATGCAGCTGGTTTTCGTCGCGCATCGGCGCGGTGCAGCCTTCCAGATAGCTCACATACGCGCCTCTGTCCGCGACGATCAGCGTGCGTTCGAACTGCCCGGTGTTCTGGGCATTGATACGAAAGTAGGTCGACAGTTCCATCGGGCAGCGCACGCCCGGCGGGATATAGCAGAACGACCCATCGCTGAACACGGCGGAATTAAGCGCAGCGAAGAAATTGTCGGTGTGCGGCACGACCGAGCCGAGATACTTTCGCACCAGTTCGGGGTGATGCTGTATGGCATCCGAGAACGAACAGAACACAATGCCGAGTTCCGCCAGCTTTTCGCGGAACGTAGTCGCTACCGACACGCTGTCGAATACCGCATCCACCGCTACGCCCGCTAGCAATTCGCGCTCCCTCAGCGGCACACCCAGCTTTTCGTAGGTACGCAGCAGTTCCGGATCGACTTCATCGAGACTCTTCGGACGATTCTTCTGCGTCATCGGCGCGGAATAATAGATGATGTTCTGGTAATCGATCGGCGGGTGTTCGACCGTCGCCCAATGCGGCTCGGTCATCGTGAGCCAGTGGCGATAGGCCGCGAGTCGCCATTCGAGCATGAACGCCGGCTCGTCTTTCTTCACCGAGATGAGCCGGACCACGTCCTCGCTCAGCCCGCGCGGAAGCGCATCGGCCTGCAGATCAGTCACGAAACCGTGCTGGTATTCGCGTCTGATCAGTTCATCGAAACCGGTTGCGGATGCGCTCATGCGTGGCCTCCGTCAATCGACTTGCGCGCAGGCGTCGCGCCCGCGCGATGGGTGGGGATACTACGCGCGCGGATCGCGCTGATATCGACCGCGCGCAAGGTGGGGCCCGCCATGTCCGCCAGCGTGACCTGCTGCAACGCTTCGTAAATCAGGCGATTGACCTTCTGCCAGTTGGCGCGCACCGCGCACGCCGCCTCCTGGATACACAGGCCGGGCGTAGTGCTGCATTCGGTCATCCCGATCGGGCCGTCGACGACGGCGATCACCTCCGCCAGCGTGATCCGCGCGGGCGGCCGCGGCAGCAGGTAACCGCCGTTTGTGCCACGCAGCGACTCCACGACACCACCCCGCGTCAGCACTTTCAGCACCTTTGACACCGTAGGCATCGCGACCCCGGTCGCCGCCGCAATACTGCTTGCGCTGTGGACGGCATCGGGATCGCGCGCCATCGCGGTCATGATCACCGTGCCGTAATCGGCAAGTTTGCTCATGCGCAACATCGGAACATCTCCCGTTTTAATCAGGACCCGTTTGGTCCAGATTACATCGAAACGAAATCCGCACGTTCGGAGTGAGCGACACTGTTCTGTGTGGGGATTTCTGGCCACGTCGCGAATCGCTTTCCGTTCCGGGAGAAGCATTTCGCGAACGGCCCAACGCCAATTTCATTCTAGACCTGTATATATAACCTTGTCAGCGTATTGGTTTTCGTGACGGACCGCTCTCCTCCGCTGGGTGCGGCGCTTCGCGCCGGGAGTTCGTCAAACGGTGGAACCGCTTTGGCAGGCCCACGCGCTTGCATCCGGCAGGATCGACTGCTCGACCTAAAATGAATTATCCGGATCGATTGGGAGAGAAATTGTGGAACTTCACCTGGATTCCCATCATTTCACGCACCGTTAGCCCGACTGGCGGGCAGCCGCCCTGGCGGGGTTATCGCCGGAGCGATATTCCTCATATTGGGGGTTTTTCTGATGACGCTCGTGACCGGCCAGAGCCTGACGGAACCTCCACGCATGATCGCCGCTATCATTTTGGGGCGTGGCGCATTGCGATCGCCGCATGCGTTCTCTGTCGGCATTGTCCTTGCAGCCTTCATCGTCCATTTTGCCCTTGCAATCGTTCTCGCGCTCATCCTCAGCCTGATCGCGGTGTCGTTCAGTCTCGACTCTAGCGTGGGGATGGCAACGCTCGTAGGTGCCGTTTTCGGCGTGATCGTCTACATAATCAATTTCTATGGCATGACCCAATTTTTTCCGTGGTTCGCGGAGGCGCGGAACTGGGTCAACGCGCTCGTTCACATTGTCTTTGGTATCGTAGCGGCGGACATGTACATGAAACTGGACCGCAGGGCATCCAACGTGGCCAAAGTGGATTCGGACGGCTCGTCGTAACTGGTTCGTCAGGCCAGAAGTGAGGGCAAAATGCGCTCTGCCCTGACGACAACCGAGCTTGTTCCGGTGACGGTCGTAAGCGAAGCGCCCGTCAACGTCACGCCGACATCGTCGGTCGAACAGGAGATCGTGAAGCCCACCGCGACCGTCGGCACAATTGAAGTTCGGATCGGCCGGGCGGTAGTGAAGGTCGATGGCGCGGTTGACGCCGAAACGCTGCGCACGGTGCTCAAGAGTGTGCGATCGTGATCGGCCTACCAACGGGTACGCGCGTGTGGATCGCGGCGGGCGTAACCGACATGTGCAGTGGTTTCCCGGCTCTTGCCGCGAAGGTGCAAACGGCACTCGAAGAGAATCCGCTCGGCGGCGACGTGTTCATTTTTCGCGGGCGTCGCGGCGATCTCGTAAAAACTCTATGGGCAACCGATGACGGACTATGGCTTCTCGCGAAGCGGCTTTCGCGCGGGCGGTTTATCTGGCCCCACGCTGACGGCGGGAAGATCTATCTGACGTCTGCGCAGCTGTCGATGTTGCTGGAAGGCATCGACTGGCGACAACCCCGTCGCACTGCCGTATTCGCCCAACGCTCGGCTCGGCTCGGATCGGCTGACTGCTATCCGTGCGAATCGCTTCGTCCGATGCCCAACCCGCCTTGTGCATCATGGCACGGCAGGTGCGGGCGTATTTTTCCAGCGAGAGCGCCACCTCCAGCGCAACAACGCCACGTCCCCGACGATAGTCGCGCCAATCCCTGTGGGAATTCCAGGCGATCGTCACGATTGAGCTGATCACATTCGAAGGGAGGACGACCCTTAGCGTGTCCTGCCAGTCGAATTGCTGTACAACGCCAAACCAAACCGGGTTCATCTCATCACTCTCCGCCGAGTGCGCCGCCTTCCTTTCCTTGGTCCGCGTCTACGGCACAGTGAACATCTTGCGCGCTGTTGTTCGTAATGGCGCCTAACGCCAAACCGCCATTCTTCCCGTTTGTCGCAGAATTATAGGGGCAGCGGCCAGCCGGTCGGTTGACACACCCGGTCCCTTCCTGGAAAAGCTCACCGTTCGCTCGACGGCGAACGATCGTCGCGCTGCTGCTTGCCACTGGCATCACGGCGGCCGAACTCAGCGCGCTGACCGTGGACGATCTCGACACAGGACGATCAAGCGCCGGCGTCGCGCGGATGCTTCGATGAGTGCGCCGCTTCGCCGGTACGCCGTCGGTCGCTGGGGGTCCCTGTGGGCGAGCCAGCCGTACATGTCACATCGGATACTCATCGACCTTCCGGCCCGGAAAGTCATCGCCGGGGAGCACCGCTTCTGTAAGGAATGGCGCTACATGAGCGTGCGAGACCTGGAGTGCATGCAGCAGGAACTGAACGAGATGTTCGACGACATCTTTGACAAACCGCAGGAGTACGACTTTGAGGTGATAGATGAGCCTCCTTACTGGGCCCTCTTCCCACGGCCGTGGCCAGGAGTCCCGGCGCTGACCGACGTTCATTGTGTTGCATCGACCGCTTGAAACCGCCGCCAAAACCCGTCATTCAGCATGAAGAAATACTCTGCCATAGCGCGTCCGCCGTCAGATAGCTGCCGTTCGAGAATGACCGGAAACTTGCTAGAGAGGTTGGCAGCCCAGGCGGCTGTGAGAGAATCTTGCTCCTGTACTTGTCCGCATCACGTCATGAAGATTCTCGAATACACAGGCCTCGACACCTCACGCGTCAAGGCCAGCTACGACAAGGTGTCCGCGGCCATCGCTCGCCACGACTTCCGTGCTGCCCAAGTCAAGAAGCTCGCCAATCTGAGCCACGGAAAGTTCTACCGGGCGAAGCTGGATGACGCCGACCGGCTGTTGTTCTCGCTGGTGCGCCACGGGGATGAAGTCTGCGCACTGATGCTGGAAGTGATCGCCAATCACGCCTACGATAAGTCACGTTTCCTGCGCGGCGCGGCGATTGACGAGAGCAAAATTCCAGATATCAGCGCTGATGACGCCATCAGGGAGGCGCAAGCTCTACGCTACCTTCATCCCGAGCGTACCGGCATTCACCTGCTCGACAAACCGATCTCGTTTGATGACACGCAAGAGATCATTTACCGACAGCCACCTCCCTTGGTTGTCGTCGGCAGCGCTGGCAGCGGCAAGACCGCACTGACGCTTGAAAAGCTGAAGCATGCCGAAGGTGAGGTCCTCTACGTCACTCATTCCGCCTTCCTGGCGCAGAGTGCTCGCGACCTTTATTACGCCAACGGTTTCGAGCATGGCGGTCAGGATGCCGTATTTCTGTCCTACCGGGAGTTTGTCGAGTCGATCCGCGTTCCGGCAGGACGCGAGGCTAGCTGGCGCGACTTTGCGGGCTGGTACTCCCGTATACGGCAGAACTTCAAGGATGTCGATGCCCACCAGGCTTTCGAGGAGATTCGCGGCGTGATTGCTGCCGGGTCGGGCGGTGTCCTGTCGCGCGACGAGTATCAAGCACTGGGGGTGCGTCAATCGATCTTTCCCGCAGAACGGCGCGACCAACTCTACAATCTGTTTGAGAAGTATCGCGCCTGGCTGGCCGAGGCAAAGCTCTACGACCTGAATCTGGTCGCCCAGGACTGGCAAGCGCTGGCTGCGCCGCGCTACGACTTCGTGGTTATTGACGAGGTGCAGGACATCACCACCGTGCAACTCGCGCTCGTGCTGAAAACCATGAAGAAGCCTGGCCATTTCATGCTCTGCGGGGATTCCAACCAGATTGTCCACCCCAATTTCTTTTCCTGGAGCCAAGTCAAGAGCCTGTTCTGGAAGGACCCGAAACTGGCCGAGCGGCAGGAATTGCGCGTGCTAATGGCCAACTTTCGCAACGGCCTGGAGGCCACTCGCGTCGCCAATCAGTTGCTCAAGATCAAGCAGCGGCGCTTCGGCTCCATCGACCGCGAGAGCAACTTCCTGGTCCAGGCCGTCGGCGGCGAGACCGGCCAGGTTACGCTGATACCCGACAAGGACGCCACCAAGCGCGAGCTGGACCAGAAAATTCGCCAATCCGCCCAGTTCGCCGTCCTGGTAATGCGCGATGAGGACAAGGCCGACGCCCGCAAGCACTTTGCCACGCCGCTGTTGTTCTCGATCCACGAAGCCAAGGGTCTCGAATACGAGAACATCGTGCTCTACCGTTTCATATCGGATCACCGGGGCGAGTTCAACGACATTGCCGAGGGCATCGCCAAGACCGATCTGGCGGTCGAGACACTGGATTACAAACGCGCCAAAGACAAGAGTGACAAGTCGCTCGAAGTCTATAAATTCTTCGTTAATGCCCTGTATGTAGCGCTGACGCGCGCCATCAAGAACATCTACATGATCGAGTCGGACACAGGGCATGATCTGTTCGGGTTGCTGGATCTGATCGTCGGCCAGACCAGGATCGAGGCCAAGCAATCCACGCTCGAAGACTGGCAGAAGGAAGCACGCAAACTCGACCTGCAGGGCAAGCAGGAGCAGGCGGAGGCCATCCGCCGCACCATCTTGAAGCAGGTCCCGGTGCCGTGGCCGGTGTTCGATGAGGCCAAGGTCAGGGAACTGCTGATCAAGGTCTTCCGCGAGCAGTCTCCGGGCAACAAGGGCAAGCAGCAACTCTTTGACTATGCCACCTGCTTCGATGAACCGCAGCTCGCCGAGTGGCTGGCAGTCGAGGCGAAATTCGAGCAGGCACGAACCTTTGATCAACAGCGCGCGGTGTTCGCCCGCAAGAGCTACGTCCCTTTCTTCGCCAACCGCTTCAAGGACATTCTCAGGCAGTGTGACCACCATGGCGTCGATCATCGTCTGCCAATGAACCAGACGCCGCTGATGGCCGCAGCTGCTGCAGGAAATGTGGCGCTGGTGGAAGCCCTGCTGGAGCGCGGTGCCGACCGCGATGCCGTCGATCACTATGGTCACAATGCCCTGCACTGGGCTTTGCGTCAGGCATTTGGCGATGCAAAGTTCGCTGCTGGCCCGCTGGCGGCAATCTATGATTGCCTGGCTCCGCCCTGCATTGATGTCAGAGCGGGTGATCGCTTGGTCCGCATCGACCGGCATCTATCTGAATACTTTCTGTTCCAGACCCTGTGGGTATTGTTCAAAGCCCGATTCAGCAAGATACGAGGCAATGCAGACAGCGCGTTCCAGACCCAAATCATCCTCGATGCCTGGCAACACTTACCCGCTAACATCGCGCGGCCAGAGCGCAACAAGCGCCAGCATCTTTCTGGCGTGCTGGCGAGGAACGAAATCGACAGGGACTATGCCTACAATAGATCCCTGTTTCTGCGCGTATCCACCGGGCGGTACCAGTTCAATCCCAAACTCGCTGTGCGTCGCCGCCAGGGCGAAGAAGAAAACTGGGTCCCGATCTACACGGCACTCAACCTCCCGTTGATTAGTGAGTTTGCCTACAACGACGGCTGGATCAGCACCTGGAACAATATCGACAAGCTTGTGGTCCTTGCCGGACTACCTGAACGAACCACACCCATCGCGGCTGAACGCTTCGCCGAGCGGCAAGCGGTCAAAATGAGGGAGTTGGACGACCGCAGAGCCAATCAACTTGCTGCCAAAGCACGCATTCGTGCAGCCGCCGAAGCCACCCAGAACAGAGCGCCACGATGGGGAACAAAGGAAGCCAAACGGCTTGAAATCGAACGTGTGAGACAGGAAATCGAAAGACGAAAGAAGGATTGACTTGCCGATATTTCTCTGGGGCGGCATGCGGCCAGGAGGCGCCATTCGCTCGCACCGTCGCTCGGACATTCAGACGTCGAGTCGTCCTTAGAAACGGCCGTAGAGGTCACCGCTGATCGAAGGGAACGTCAGGGTCAAACAGAGACGTCGCCGACCTTGACTCATCTAACCACGATAAAACTGATCATAAGCGCTGCCAGGCGCGAGCACGAGCGTATCGGATGCGAGCGTCCTGCGCGGCAGAATTGGGCGGCCGTCTGTCGTCCCGGCTATGACGATCTCGCGGCTGCCGCGATCGATGCTCGATATCGATAGCGCGCCCTGCTCGAAACGGATGTGGTTCTATTTCGCATGAAAGGCGTAGTCGATCTGATGGCTCGACGCGTCACAGGCGAGCAAGTGGCGGCGCTGCGCGGCGAACTGGGCGGCACGTTGCGCATTGGCGCCAGGCTGGACTCCTAACGAGGCTTTCCGTGCCGTCCACACCGATTGAGCGAGGGTGGCATGTCGCGCATATGTCGGAGCGGCGCCTGCCTCACGTCGCTAACGCGTTCCGGGAGTTCTTGATGCAGTCGGGGGCCGCCGTTACGCCACTTCTGCCAGCATCCCGCTGACCTCGGCCAGCGCTTGCCGTCGCAGTTCGCCGAGATCGACATTCGCCACGGCATCGTCCTCCACCACGCAGCGTCCGGCCGAGAATAGTGCCGCGACCGTCGGCCGTCCACCCGACGCAACCGGTCCGATCGCCGGATCGTGCAGGCCGAAGTAGCGGGGATCGTCGAGCCGGTACACGGCGATATCGGCCGAGTAGCCCGGCGCAATCCGCCCGACGCCTTGGAGCCCAAGCACGCGCGCGCCACCCGCCGTCCCCCAGTGCACGACCTCTTCCACCGAAGCGACGTCGGCGCCGCCTTCGAACGTGCCGCCGCGATAGACAGGTTGCGCCGCCATGCCGCGCCGCGCGCGCTGCGCGAGCCACGCCATGTGGACCTCGGAGATCATGTCGGCGGCTTCGTTGGACGCCGCGCCATCGACGCCGATCGACACCGGCACGCCCGCGTCCGCCATCTGGCGCACCGGCGCAATGCCGCTGCCGAGCCGCCCGTTCGATTGCGGACAATGCGCGACCCCGGTCCCGGTCTCGGCGAGCAGCGCGATCTCGCGCGCATCGAGCTTGACAAGATGCGCGTACCAGACATCGTCGCCGAGCCAGTCGTATTCGCCGCAGAACTCGACGGGCGTCGCGCCATGCATCGCCTTCGCGCTGTCCTGATAGCCAACCGTCTCCGACAGATGACTGTGCATCCTCAAGCCGAGCCTGCGCGCGACGCGGGCGATCTCGCGCATCTCGTGCGGCGAGATCGAATAGAGCACGGTGGTCGGCGCCATCGCGACACGACGCATCGCGCGCGGCGAGGCATCGTGATAAGTCGATGCCAGCCGCTCGATATCGGCGATATATGCATCGAGCGATTCGGGCCGAAGCGCGGTCGGCAACTCGGCTTCGAGCTGGCGCGTGCGCGTCGCACCGCCGCGCAGCAGCACGAAGCGCAGGCCGAGCTTGTCCGCTTCGTCGAAGAGGATCGCCGAACTGTCGAACGGCATGCCCGGGTAGTACAGGTAGTTGTGGTCCGCGACCGTCGTGCATCCCGAGCGCATCAGTTCGATCAACCCGATGCGGGCAGCGAGGCGGAAGCGCTTCTCATCGAAGAGCGCGCGAAAGCGATATGGCGTCGCGGCGAGCCATGGCGTGAGGGAGGCGTTGAGTCCCGCAGGATCGCCCTTGAGCAGCGACTGGAAAAGATGATGATGCGTGTTGACCCACGCCGGATAGACCACGCAATCGGTGGCATCGACGATCGTCTCGCCTTCGCGCGGCGCGAGCCTGCCAATCGCTGCGATCGTCTCGCCTTCGATGCGGATGTCCGGTCCGTCGACGCGCGCCGGTTCTTCGGCGCTGCCGTCGCCGCCGGTCATGATGGCGGCTGCGTTGCGAATCAGTATGCTCATATCGATGGTCTCAGAGTTCGCTCTCGTGCCAGCCGCGCAAGCCGATGCGCGCGACCCACACGGTGATGCCGAACAGCACCACGCCCGTCAGCGTGATCAGAAAAAGCGCCGCAAAAAGGCGCGGAATGTTCAACTGGAATCCCGCCTGCAGAATCTGATAAGCCAGACCCGAACCGCTGCCGCCGGTTCCCGCGACGAACTCCGCAACGACCGCACCGATCAACGAAAGTCCGCTCGAAATCCGCAAGCCGCCGAAGAAATACGGCAGCGCGCTCGGGATGCGCAGACGCACAAGCGTCTGCCAGCGTGTCGCGCGATTGATGCGAAACAGGCTGACAAGGCCCGGATTAACGCTGCGCAAGCCGAGTGCGGTGTTCGAGATGATAGGGAACAACGCGACGAGCGTCGCGCAGATCACGAGCGCGAACGTCGTGTCCTTCACCCAGATGATGATGAGCGGCGCAATCGCGACAACCGGCGTGACCTGCAGCAAGATCGCGTAAGGAAAAAAGCTCGCCTCGATCAGCGGACTCTGCGCGAACAGCAGTGCGACCGCCACGCCCAGGACTGTCGCGAGTGCGAAGGCGAGCAGCGTGATCTTGAGCGTCGCGAGAAGACTCATGACGAGCATCGGACCATCGGCGACCAATTGCAGCGCGATGTCATGCGGCGCGGGCACGAGATACACCGGCACCTTGAAGAGTGCGCACCAGCCTTCCCAGACCAGCAGCATCAATATGCCGACGACGCAGGGGGCCAGCGCCTTCGCCACGCCGGGCCGCTGTAACAGCGGCGGGCTGCGCCGGCGCTCGGCTTTCGGATGCATCGCAGGCTTCGTTGCAAGCGTCTGACTGGTCATGATTGCGCTCCTTGTGTATCGACCTGCCTGTCTTCACTCGATGCCAGATGCGCGTCGGTGATCAGGTCCGACAGCGTCTTGCAATGCTGCATGAAGGGCGCCGACACGCGATACGCTTCGTCGCGTTCGGCCGGGCCGCCGATCGGCACGTCGGCGATGATACGCCCGGGCCGCGCCTGCATCACGACCACGCGTCCCGACAGAGACACCGCCTCATAGATGCTGTGCGTGACGAACACCACGGTCATGCCGCGCTTTCTCCAGAGCGCGCGCAGATCGGCATCGAGCTTGTTGCGCGTGAATTCGTCGAGCGCGCCGAATGGCTCGTCGAGCAGCAGCAGGTCGGGTTCCGTGACGAGCGCCCGTGCCAGCGACGCGCGCATCTGCATCCCGCCCGACAGCTCGCGCGGACGCACGTTGCCGAAGCCGCCAAGACCGACGTTCGCAAGCGCAACGGCGACCCGCGCATCGGCTTCGCGTCGCGGTACGTGCGCGAGGTCGAGCGGCAGGCGCACGTTGTCGGCAATCGACGCCCAAGGCATCAGCGTGGCTTCCTGGAACACCATCGACATGCGCCGCCCGACTGATCCGACGACACTGAACGGCTGGCCCCACCACCGCATGTGACCGTGCGTGGGTGTCTCGATGCCGGCGAACATCTTGAGCAGCGTGCTCTTGCCACAACCCGACGGTCCGAGCAGCGAGACGAATTCTCCCGCGCCGATGGTGAAGCGCACATCGTCCAGTGCGATCGTGCCGTTCGGATAGACCTTGTCGACACGCTGGACGGCGAGCGCCGTGTCCTTGCTGTCATCGCTCATGGCTTCATGCCTCCTCTGTATCGATGCGGAACACTTCGCGCTCGCCATGCTCTTCGAGTAGCTTGAGCAGCATGCGGCGCATCAGCAGTCCCGGCTGATCGGACGCCATGTGGCATTCCTGCTGGCGGCGCACGTCGATGCACGCGTCGTAGTCGGTAGCTTCGAGAATCTCGCGGTCTTCATCGGTGATCGGCCGGTCCCAGTCGATCAGCTCCTGGGTCGAACATTGCGCTTCGGTGTCGTTGCGATAGAGCCATTGCACGAGCATCATCGTCCTGTCGTCGATCGGCGTCGCGCAGTTGTAGATGATGTGATGCATGCCGCTTGCCGGATACATGCAGCCGAAGCGCCGCGCGAACGGCATGTACCATCGGTTCATCAGATGGCGCTCTGTGATGCCGTCGGTGGTGCCCGTGATGCGGAAGCTCGCTTGCGGATTGCGGATCGGCACGCGCGTCTCGGCCTCAAAGCCCCATTCGTTCGGGCGGAACTCGTACTTCGATGGCTTCGGATTGTCGAAGAGACCGAAGTTCGACTTGTGCACGAAGCTGAAGTGCGAGTTGTCGAACGAATTCTCCATCATGCGCAGCGCGCTCGTGTTCCACTGTTCGTAGAACTGCAGGATGCGCCGATAGCCCGGTGCGGCTTCCTCGGCAAATTCGGGAATCGGCTGCAGCGGATCGTCGAGCGCAACCCACGCGTAACCGTAGCGCTCCTCGCAACGATACGACTGCACGATCGCGCGCGAGGGAATCTCGCCGCCTGCGTTTTGCGGAATGCGCACGCACTTGCCGCTGAAGTCGTAGGTCCAGCCGTGATAGCCGCAGGCGATGTTGCCATCGGCATCGACGAATCCCTTCGACAGCTTCGCCGTGCGATGGCAACAGCGGTCGCGCAGCGCATGCGGCTTGCCGCCCGCGCCTTTCCACAGGACGATCGGTTCGTTAAGCAGCGTGAACGGCTGCGGACCTTCGTCCAGTTGCGAGATCGGCATGACCGCGTACCAGAAGCGGCGCAGGACTTTCTGACGTGTGACCAGCATGATCGGACTCCTTGATCCCGTGACGCCCGCTCAGGGCATGACCTTCGCGTTCTGGATGTACTGCAGCGTATAGGCGCTCTTGTAGTCGGTGCTCGCCTTGAGCAGCTTCGCGCCGACCATGTAGTCGTAGGTCTTCTTCCAGCGCGTGTCGGTCATCGCGCCGATGCCGAGCGTCGATGCATCTCCGCCCGTCACGAGCTTCAGTTTCTTCAGTTGCGCCACGCCGAACGCGAGCTGCGCATCGGTCATCTCGGGATTGTCCTTCTTGATAAGCGCGTTGCCCGGCGCCGGATCGGCGAGATAGCTTTTCCAGCCTTCCATCGATGCCTTCACGAAGCGCGCGACGACATCGGGCTTCTCGGCAAGAGTCTTCTTCATGCCGACGATGGTGGTGTTGTAGGGCGGATAGCCGGCGTCGGCAAAAAGGAAAAAGTGCGTCTTCACCTTCGCGCGATCGGCCTGGAACGTCTCGGATGACGGATACGCCTGCATCGCGACGTTCGCATCAGCGAAGAACGGCTGGAGGTTGAACGTATAGGGACGCGTCTGACCGTCGCTATAGCCATACTTCTCCTTGAGCCAGGGCCACCACGACGCGCGGCCCGAGCCCGCGACGAGGATCGTCTTGCCTTTGAGGTCCGCGAGGCTCTTCACGTCGTCGTGCGTGAGCATGCCTTGCGGGTCGAACTGGAACGAGGCGGCGACCGTCGTCACCGGAATTCCCGCCTCGACGCTCGACAGCACCTGGAAGTCGTAGCCGAGAATGAAGTCGGCCTGGCCGCCGACGAGCAACTGCATGCCGTTGACCTGCGGGCCGCCCATCTTGATCGTGACGTCGAGCCCGGCTTTCTTGTAGAGGCCCGTGGCCTGCGCCTGATAGAAGCCGCCGTGCTCGGCCTGCGCATACCAGCTCGTCAGGATGATGATGTGATCGTCGGCATGCGCCGATGTCGTCGAACCGATACTCGCGGCCAGAACGATGCTGCTCAGGATGCGATGCAATACGCGCATGAAAAGGGCTCCCCTGTTAGAACGTAGGAAGACCATGCGGACGTAAGAACGTGTCGGGCACGATGCGCCCGGCGTGCCGGATGACGATCGAGGAAGATTCGGGGCGATTAACGCAACGCTTCCTGTCGACGGAATCCGGACGATTCCGTTCGAACGTCGAGGCTGGTCGACGTAGGCGCGCGATGCGCCCCAAGAGCAATGCCCCACGCCGGTCAGATACGCCGACGCTAGCTGCTTATACTCTGCAACGCTTTAAGCGATATCCATGCCAGACGTTCGTTGCCGGACTGGCGTACCTCGTGTCGTTGCAAGCCTGTCCGAGCCGGCGATACAGGGGCAGCGGCGCCCAATCGTGGGGCATGGACGCACTGTCAAGGAACGCCTTCGGCCCTCACGGGGCCCGGATTGGATTCGGCCAAGCCATCTAACCAGTACATGACGGATTTCGGGGGCAATGGGTATGCGAGCGCCACCGCGCATCTGGACCGGATAGGCGGCTTATGTGGATGACCGATGTAGCCGTCGCGTGCCGCCGATCGCTGGCTGTCGAGGTTGGATGGCCATGAAGAGACATCGGTTGCCTGTCGCCCTGGTGGCTCTGCCGCCCCAGAAGAACGTTGGTGCCGCAACGCGTCCATTGGGTTCGCACAATACTCGTGGTTGCCAAACGTCCGGCACCAATCCAGGGCTGGCTCAGGTTGCGGGCGATCCGCTTTGCTGCACTTCGGGGGACGGCGGCACGGTATCCCATTCAATTGGGTGGCTGCTCGCCAGTCAACGATCAGGGCTTGCCGGTCGCCGTCGCAACTTTTACGCGAAGCAGCAGTTCACATCAAATGGCTTTCGCTCCTTCAGCATGTGGAAGCACGCACGCGCCAGCTTGTGTGCCAGTGCCTTGCGCGCGACCACCGGATTTGTCCTGGCTTTCTTGCGCTCGTAGAATTGCCGGGCTTCGGTGCTAAATTGCATCGCGACGTTGGCCGCCTCGATGAATGCCCAGCACAGGTATGGAGTGCCGTTTCTGGTATTGCCCTCGCCCTTGCCGTTGCTCATGCGCTGCCTGTCCACGCACCGCGCGTCGACCCGCAAGTGGCGAGCGATCCTGCGAACGGGCCAATGGAGTTTGCCGTAACGGTCAAAGGCACAACGTTTCCGCTTTGGTACAGCGCGGAGCGTGGCCAGCTCTATACAAAGGATCCAAGGGACGAAGCCACAAACTCGAAGGTATCGCTCGGGCGATGCGCAGGTGTTCTACATCCTTCAACCTGACAGAGCCGTTGAACGTTGTTCCGTCGCCTATAGACATCGCCAGTTCTCTGACAATTGGCGTCGACCTTGTATTGGCCATACCGCCCTTCCTTGCGACTGCGGTATGGTCTCTGTCGTCGCGTCTCGCTGGCCGGGGCGGTTACCAGCGCGGCGCACCTTCCGCCAGTTGTGATATGCCCCGACCAAAAGAGAAATTCTCGTTCGGTACCGGAACCAGTGCGATAAATACATCGTCGGGAGAAATTCCGACGTTATCGTGAAGCAGTCGGGTGATGGTCGCCAGCAGCTTCTGCTTGTCCTCAAGAGGACGATGTGCCCCGACCAGGACGGTGATAATCATCGCATTAGCGGTCCGATTCATCTCCATGAAGGTCGGATCGATGAACAGTTCGTCCTGGTCGTGCTCGCTAATCATGATGAAGCGGTCGCCGGGCGGAATGCCGAGTCCGTCGACGAGCGACTGGTTCAGCGTGTTGCCGATCGCTTTCTTCTGTTCCTTCGAAAATCGACCGGTGGGAATGTGGGCGTGAAAAACTGGCATGATGTCTCCGTGGAGTTGATGCCGTATCCAGGCGCCGCCAGGAATACGGCTGATTGAAGCGTTGACTGATTGAAGCGTTAATAGCCGTTTAGATGCCGGCAGAGTAGCTGTAGCCGGGTCGAAAAATGTCTGGAGCGAATTCAATGAACAAGATGTTCAAGAAAACACGCCGTCGCCGCTAGACGGGCTTCGTCCAAACTCGCCCCGTAAGGATCGAAGTGTCCGCCGGGAATCAGTTTCAGGCGCTTAGGTTGTAGCGCACGCTCGTAGGCTTGCAACTCGAGATCCGTCATCGTTACACCATCGTGCGTCGCGACAATCATGAGTAGCGGCGTCGGCGAAATACGCTCGGCCCATATACCCGGCTCATACATGCGCGCGGCAAATGTCGAGCGCAGCGTGACGGTGTTGCTCCATGCGCCTTCTGGAAGTGCTTGCGTGTAGAATGCGACCGAGTCGGGCGCGCGGTAGGCCGCGAGTTCGGCTGGATTGCCGCTGACGACGGCTGGCATTCGGGGCGATTCGCCGCGATGCCGTGCGCGCAGATCATCCAACTGCAGTTGTTCAAATGCGGGTAAAGCGTCCGGCGAAACCCGACGCCGGCCCTGTTCATATCCGCTGATTGTCGGCACCTGCGATACGACGCACTTCAACCGTCGATCAGTGGCGCCCAGAACGAGAGCGTGTCCCCCGCTGTAACTGCTTCCCCAAATGCCAATCCGATCGGCATCGACTTCGGGGCGAGTCTCCAGCCAGGAGATCGCGCAACGCCAGTCGTTAACCTGTACCCACGGGTCGATGTCCTGACGCGGGAGACCATCGCTTGCCCCAAAGTTGCGATGGTCATGGACCAGCACAACAAATCCGGCATCGGCGAAAGCCTCGGCGAACGGCGCGAGTCCGTGTTCCTTGACTGCGGCAAATCCATGCGACATTGAAATCGCAGGGAAGCGTGTTCCGTCTCCTTCAGGCACAAACAGCCAGCCTCGCAATGTTAGACCGTCCCGGGTTTTGAATTCGATGTCTCTGCGCTTGTTCATCTTCGTGTTCGTTCAGCGGCGGGGATCCCTTGGGCAATGGTCCGTGCGGCTACGCCGGTCCTGTACTCCTTCGGCGCTCAAGAGGATCCGGTAGTGCCGATTGATGCGATTGACGCGATGGCTCATGCCTGTTTCCCCGCCGCAAGGCTAGTGCGGATCGCGCAATCGGGGCATTGGCCGCATCTCGAACAACCGGGCGATACCGCGGCTGCGATATGTGACTTTTTATTGGAAGTGTAGCGGTGATGCTTCCGCAGGTCGCGTAGGTCACGTAGGTCACGTAGGTCACGTTCGGTTGCAATAGGAGCATATGGGCGTATATTTTCGCAATCAGGAACTATCGAGAATATGCAAATGACAAGGACAGAAGGCAAGCTTCCCAACATAGACGGCCGGTGCAATTGTCTCGCCGCGAGGCAAGCTTCGCGCTATCTGACCGCGGTGTATGACCGGGCGTTGAGTCCCGTCGAGCTTCGGATCACGCAATTTTCGATTCTTCACAAGCTCGTCAAAGGTGGCCCGCTCGCGATGGGCGAGTTGGCCGGAAAAATGGCCATGGATCGGACGACACTGACCTCGAACCTGAAACCGTTAGAGCGGGACGGATTGATCGATATCGTTCCGGGCGAGGACCGGCGCTCGAAGCAGGCGGTCGTGACGAAGGCGGGGCTCGCCAGATACAAAATGGCCCTGCCGCTGTGGAGCGAAGCTCAGTCGAAGTTCGAGGGTGCGTACGGCGCGTCACCTGCTGCACGTCTTCGAGATGCCTTGCGAGCGGTGCTGGACAGTGGGTTTGACCCTTGGGCAGACAGTTCAGTCGACGCTCAAGCGTAGTACGGCCTGAGATACGAAAGCGGACAATCTTGCGGCCGGTAGACGTGTCGGACCTTTTGGATTGACAGAAGCGTATCAACATATTTACTGGAGACGAGAATGAGCGAGCAACACCTTGTTGATGCATGCAGGAAGGCATTCACCGGATTCGAGCGTAACGACAGAACTGACCTGGTTGCCGCGTTAGCCGATGATGTCGAGTTCGAATTTTCAGATTCGCGGCCGTATGGGGGAAAGTACACGGGAAAGGAGGAATTTCTCGCATTCTGGGCGCACGTGTACAAAGAATACGAGTACTTCAATTATGACCTGAGGACGGTCGTTGAGGCTGACGGCTACATCTTCGTGCCTGTGGTTGCACGCGCGAAAACAAAGACGGGGTTCTCAATGGAGAACGAGCATCTTTTCCTCTTCAAAGTGAGCGATGACGGCAAAATAACTTATGGCTGCATATACGCAGATACAGCGCGGGGGCGTGATGTCCTCGAAGGCCGTGAACCGCGCCGTTACCCGAAACTTATTCTGACTTGAGGATACAAGCGGGATACTGGATTTGACGTTCCGAGCGCCGGATGGTTGTTGAGATGCTGCAGATTTTTGCTCGGCGCAATGCGCACGCCGTTACCGTTGTCTGCTTCCTGTTCGACATTCCGAGAAACGCGGCGCGCGACATGCAAAGCTTCGGGAATCACCGTCCAGACGGTTCGAGTCATTGACGTCGATCGACTCTCCACGCGGGCTAGCGGCGCTTTCACCCAACCTGGCTGTCGCTATACGCCGCCAGGAATTCATGTGAGGCAATCAGGTCCGCTAACACGCGCAGCGTGGCCGCGGAATACCGAACGTGAACAGATTGCGAAATCAGGCATAACCCTCTTCAAAGATGGTAGGTGATCCCCAAGCGCGCAGCGGCCAAGGACCTCATGTCCCCCGATAGTGCCTTACCTATATGCGCCAGTCACATGAGAACGAAGACTATTGCACCGGAAAAATAAATCAGCGGCGATATCCCGAATCTGAGTGGGTGTTTCCATTGCCGCTCAGTAAAAAATTATTCCACCACCGGGCAGTTGCGAACCGTAAGCGATCAGACTGTGAAGATCCGCGCACCGCACCCATGAGGTACGCGTCGTAATCGCCCCTGTATCGGTGCTGCCAGGAAGCGAGCGTCACCATTGCTTGCCGTTTAATCGCCTGGGCCCTTTCATGCTTTCCGACTCCATGGCCGCATTCCGTTCCTCGCCCGCCTCGATGGGTTCCATCGCTTCGTCGACCGACGCCATTGCGCGCTCGGCGGCAGCTTTCATTTCGTCTGCCGGGGCATCGAATTCGTCGTTGCCGTCGTTTGGGGGCTGCAGCATGTCTTTGAGCATCGCGTTCAGTTCTGCTGTATCCCACGGCAGGCCACGCTGCGTTCGGACCTTTATGTAGTGCCTTACTTCCGCGTCCTGTTCCGCGGTAAGCGGCAGCCCTCGGAAGGTGCTTGTAGGGTCAGAGTTTGCCATGGCTTTCTCCTGCTTCGATTGCTCTTTCAGTGTAGCTCCATTGTGACCCCGAAAGCCGTAATGGCAGGGTGCTTGTGCTCGCTCTTGAAAGGGATCGGATGCTGGGCAACGACAGGCAAAAGACGGCCAGTTTCTGCCGTTCGTCCAACCCACGAAGCAGCCACTCGAAGGGCTGGTTCGCGTCGGAAACCTGCCCGGTAACTTGCCAGTGCTTCTCGACCTTTGCCGACATTCGGGCGGACCGGGGCTTACGTCAGTAATGTCGAGGATTGTTGACGGCGGCGGCGCTAAGCAGCCGGACGGCAGTTTCCCGCATGAGCGAACTAGCGCCTCTCGACGCGAAGCATACGGTTATCCGTGTCACTTAGGATGGTTGGCAGCAAGGCACCAACGCCGCCCTGTCGTCGCGCTTTGCGGCGCTCCGGTTGGATTGCGCCTCCCGCGCAGCCCGATCAGGCGAGACCAGTGCGGCGCAATGGTTGCTCATCGAGTGGCCCAAAGCAGAAGTCGAGCCGACCACGTACTTCCTCAGTACGTTGCCGGCTGATACGCCTATCAAGGAACTCGTGCGACTCGCAAAACTGCGCTGGCGTATTGAGCGCGATTACCAGGAGCTCAAGCAGGAACTCGGCTTGGAGCATTTCGAGGGACGCGGCTGGCGCGGCTTTCACCACCACGCGACGCAGTGCATCGCGACCTACGGCTTTCTCGTCACCGAACGTTTGGTGGTGCAAAAAACTCGAGTTCATCGGTTACTCGGCGAGGTGTCTTCCTTACCCGAAGGCTTCCGGCCCCGGGCCGCCCCTACGTAAGCAGCGACACGTGGCGGATTCCATCACAACGTCGCGATTGGAACTTGCCGCCGCCTTACTTGCTTGCCTTGAACGGTGCCCGTGCTGCGGCCGGAAAACCGCCTGGTTGTTAATACAGTAGTACTAGTTGAATGAAATGATGGCGACACTCGCCAAGCGGTAGCGAACAAGACGCTACTGCGGCGCCTTGCTCAATGCCTTCCAAACGACTTTAGCCGCCGCCAGAAATGCGTTCGGATCGGGTGCGTTGTCCCCGGCGCGCCGAAGGAAAACGAGCAAACCTTGCAATTGCGATACGAGCAGCGCGCCGCGAAGCGCACATTCCCCCGACGTCAGCGCAGGGTTGATTTTCGCAACGAGGCCCGTGAATATGTCCTGGAATTCAGCGGTGATTTCCGCCGAAAGCTTGCGCGCAAAATCCTCACGCTCAGCGAGACTCCAGTGTTCGAGAGCGAACGCGGCGGTTCTGGCATCGGGTGCCATGATTCCGGCGAACGTCTCATCCATGATCGCATCAAGGCGGGCTTCAGGCGATAGCAGCTTGTCTTTCGCAAGGGCGCGAAAAAGCTCGATGTAACGGTCCGCCATTGCCTTCAGCGTGGCTCTTAGCAGGTCTTCCCGAGTACCGAAGTAGTGCTGCAATGTACTCAAGCGAATGCCCGCATCGCTCGCGACCTTGCGTTGGGTGAACCCCGCGTTCCCCAAGGTCGCGAAGACGTTCATCGAAACTTCGATGATCTCCGGCACGCGCGTCACTCGATTGCCTCGATGCTTGAGCTCAGTTGCTGAATCCGTGCCAAGCATCTGTGCCGATGTAATGGTGATGTCCTTCATCCCCGCTCCATTCCTTCAGTATCGATTGCGAGCCCTCGCGGCTATCGCTCTCTGTCACATGACCGATTCATCGTAGGTCAAAAAACCAATTAAGCATAGACAGAATGACCGTTAGGCAGGCCTTAGGCGCAGAGTTGCAATGTAGTAGTTACTTCACAGGCGCTAGATCATCTTACTTATCAGTACTCTCCCTTTCAAAAAATCGAGCTTGAATATTGGTCATTTGACCGCTAGTATTTGGTCATGAGACCAATAAAACATCGCAGACAGACGGGCGGCATCAACGGCAAGTTGGTTGAAGGAGCAGTAGTGATGGACACCCAGGAGAAATCGTTGCGTTGGCTCATCGAAAAATGGGTTGCGCCAACTCCGTCCGCGCCGGTTCGCCTGACTCGGTACAGTCGTGCGAAGTCGGGCCACGGTCGTTGCGTACGGGTTGAGTCGTTGCGCGACACGGGCTCGCTGACACTCTTCTTTTTCCGTCATGATGACGGATTTTGGTGCGTGTTCCCGCCCTCATCGGCACGGCCTGCGATGCGTGCTTACGCGCTGGCAGCGTGAGCGGGTCCGCAGGCGTAGAACGCAATAAAGTTGTCAACGTTGGGACATTAAAATTGTCAACTCGCAGGACCCCACTGCATTAAATGCCCTGAAAGCTTGCTGGGCAATGGATTCCGGGACGCGAATTAAACATGTCAATTGCTCGAGCCCCTCATCAGCATATTTCCACAACGCGTAGACGCTGCGCGCTGATACCGATCGCCGACTAAAGAAGATTCGTCACGGCGATGTCGCTGAACGTCGCTTCGCCGTCGTCGGCAAATACAGAGATCCGGTTGTCGGTCGACGCCGGAAAGATGAGATCGGTGATGACTCTGCGGCCGTGATCGGCGAATACTTCCACCGAGTTCCTGTCGACTACGATGGTGAGCGGCAGCTTGCCGTTCTCCAACGGCAGATTGACGATGTGCTGCTTGCTGAACGCGTTCGAAAAACCGGTCTCTCCAGACTTCGAACGGTCGAGTGTCAACGTCCGGCTAGTCGTGTCGTAGAAAATACGGGTGCCGACCTCTCCATTCTCCGAGCCCCTTACGATGATGCCGGCACGCCGGGCGGAATGTGGGCTAATCGTCAAAGCGATGTTCTGCACGATGCCTCGCGTGGATACAGCAAGTTGCTGCGTCGCCGACGACACGCTGAATGTGTTCACGCGCGTGGTCTTATCTTCGCGCAAGAGGCGCGCGTATTGCTCGATTGGCGTAGAGATGAGTCGCGGCACGCCGCCGACGGTCTTGAGTGCGAGCAAGCGCGGCAGCGCCATCGCTCCCTTCCATGGTGTGGTGGGCACCTGCTGGGCGTAGTCCCAGTTGCTCATCCAGCCTAGTGTGATTGCGTCGCCGCCCGGAGCGTTGGTGATGGTCCCGGCTGCGTAATAGTCGGCGCCGTGATCGAGCCACTGATAGTCCGCGGGATCCGCACCTGCCGTCGGCACATGCTCCGGCGTGAACGTCTTACCGTCGAAGTTGCCGACGAAATACATCGCGCCGGATCCACCGGCAATCGACCATGGATTGACGTTGAGAATCATGACCCACTTCTGCTGGCGACTATCGCCGTCGAGCAGAAGCGGAAATAGATCCGGCATTTCCCAGAGCGCTTCTCGATGAGGAACGCCGGGAAGACTGAAGTCGCTCAGGAATGTCCAGTCGATCAGGTTATTCGAGCGGTAGATCTTGACCACGTGCGCGTCCGCGACAACGGTGGTCATCAGCCAGTAGCCGCCCTGCGCGTACCACGACACCTTAGGATCACGAAAGTTTTTGGATTCCGGATCGAGCGTCAGCACGGGATTGCGCGAATACTGTCGCCATGTCTTGCCGTCGTCAGTACTGTATGCAAGCGATTGCGCCTGGGTGCCGGCCTCATGCCCGGAGCCGGCTTTGTACATGCTCGTGTAAAGCGCCACCAGAGGCGGCGAATTCGCCGCGCCCAAACCCGACGTATTGTGCGCGTCTACGACAATCGAACCCGAGAAGATCTCTTCCGTTTCCTCCGCGCGCATGGCAACCGGTTGTTCATGCCAGTGCATCAGGTCGCGACTGGTGGCATGTCCCCACGACATATCGCCCCAGAAATTGCCGTTCGGATTGTACTGATAGAACAGATGATAAAGGCCCTTGTAGTACACCAGCCCGTTTGGATCGTTCATCCAGTTGCGCTGCGGCGTGTAGTGAAGCACCGAACGCCATTGCGGCGTGCCGACATCGGCGGCTTGTGCCGTGGCGGATGGAGTCGGCGATGCGGCGCAGGCCGCGGCTGAAACGGCCAGCGCGCCAAAAAGCCAGGCCGCCAGCGAGCGTTGGAAAAGAAAGAAGGGATACAGCAGTTCATGCATGAGTGGTCGTTTCCTCGGTGCTACAAGGCGGAAGACGGAAGACGTAGCGTCATGCCGCCTCCGGAAAGCGTGATCGATGCGCCTCGTGGAGCGACGACCCGCGAATGATGGTGCCGCGGCGGGCGCTGCCCGTGGTCAACCCGCGGCGCGCCGTCTCGCGCATGGCGCGGTTCACCGTGTTCAAACGCAGGCCGAGGAAATCGGCGAGCATGCGCTGCGACGGCAAGCGGTCGCCGGCCTTGAAGCCCCCGACGCGTATCGCCGTTTCGATTTCATCCGCTATGGCGAGATACGCGGGGCCGCCGTGCGCGGACAGATCCGGAATCCATCTGCTCATGGCGCCTCGCTCATACTCGCGTTGGTGATTTCGTGGGCGGATGGCAGATCGGACCGCCATCCGCCCACGGACGATAGACAGACTTACTGGGCGCCGTTGCCGTTGCCGTTGCCGTTGCCGTTGCCGTTGCCGTTCGCCGGCAGGTTCGCCGGAATATCGCCATAGCCGCCCAGCCCGCCCTTGCCGTACGACCGGTCGACAGAGGTCGAGATGCCGCTGATGCTGATCTTCGCAGTCGGCGCGAGCGTGCCGCCGCGGCGCGGGCCGATCGCGTCGATGAACGACTCGACGAGGCCGCCTGGCATGACGTAGTGCGAGTACGACTGGAACGCGCGCGGATTCTGGTTCGGGTCCTGCGCATAAGGCGCGCCGACCGGCATATCGAAGTCGGTCGGATTGCCGAGCACAAGACCGCTGCCCTGGTTCAGCGGCAGGAAGTCGCTGCGGATGCCGTTGCCGACGAAACCGTACACGCCGTCCGGACCGTCCACACCCGCGGCCATCGTTCCCCGGTGACTGATCGTGAACAGGTAGTACTTGCCGTCCTTCATATAGATCTGCGGGCGCTCGGTCTGATCGTCCACGCAGTTCGCCGACAGGAGCGGCGGCAGGAACTTCCACTGCGTGAGGTTTTTGTCGGTCGCGACTGCAAGACCGACGTTCGCCTTCTGGTAGACAGCGCCCGAGTTCATCACGGTATTCAGGTCTTCACGATATGGATCGTTGGGCGCATAACCCAGATCCGCTTCGGTGCAGGTGCGTGCGCCGCGCGGCCCGCCCGTGTTGCCTTCGAACACCATGTACGTCTTGCCCGGATGAGCCGGATCGGTGAAAACGAAGGGATCGCGGAACGAATAGTAGGTGTTCTGCTGCCCCGTTTGATACATCTGGCCGTCGGGCTGCAGCAGCGCCTGGTGGTTGTCGAAACCATCGAACCAGACGTGTTTGTCGTCTGCATGAATGTGGCCGTCCGTGCGCGTGATGATCGCGATTGGCGGCGTGATGTCCTGCCCGCCCGCGCCCGAGCGGTTGAACGACAGCGCCGTGTAGTAGAGGCTCACGTTGTTACCGTTCATCAAACGCGCGGAGCCGGACCATTCCGCATTGTTTGTCATCGGCGCGGTGCCGAAGACCTTGGCGCTTGCCCCGTCCGGAAAGAGATGGCCGCCCCACGTCCAGCCGCCATCCGCCGGACGCTGCGACGCCGGAATCCCCGCCCGCCGATAGAAGAAGCCGATACGCGCGTGCACGTGGCGGTCGTCGAACGTATAGCCCGCGTGCGGATCCGCCGTCAGCGAAAAGATCACTTCCCAGCCGTTGTAACTCAACTGGTTCGCGCGCAGGTCGGCCAGCGGCCACGTATCCCAGACCCATACGTTCGGATTGATCAGCGGGAAGTCCTGGGCGATGTCCGGCATGGTCAGCGAGGCGGGCAATGAGTTCTTGTCCGCAGCCGTCGCGGTGTGGGACTGCGCCTTGATCTGACGGATGTCGGCGCGCGTCCAGCGCATAGTGAAACTATCCTCCGGGTCGTAGGCCTGCTGCGAGTGCGGGGTCGGTGCGGGAAATCCCGCGCCGGTGGATTGGGCGAGCGCCGGTACCGCAGCCGCTGCGAGTAGCGAGCCGGAGATGAGGCTGGTCCGCAGGCGGGCACGGTTCGAGATCTTTTGCGGGGATCGAAGTGAATTCATAGGGTTCGCTTCCTGAAAGGGTCGAAAAAAGTAGCTGAGCAAGATATTTAAAGGCCACGTCCAAACCGGTTTGAATGCTAATCCAAACCGGTTTGGACGTCAAACGTTTGTGTGGACGTGTACGATGTGCGTACTTCGGCATGCCGGCCGTTTTCAGCGACGGCGCCGGTGGATTGGAAACGGGGAGTCCAGAGGTGGCACAGTGAAGGTGAACTTGAAAACGCTATCGATCTCGCTTGGTCTTTCGCGAACGACCGTGAGCCGGGCGCTAAACGGATACGACGATGTAAGCGAAGCCACCCGGGCGCGAGTCAGGCAGGCCGCCCAGGAACTCGGCTATCACGCCGACCCCACGGCTCGCCGGCTTGCCACAGGCCGTGCGGAGGCCGTGGGACTGGTGTATCCATTCGGTGCCAATGCGCTCGGCGACCCCAGGTTCGGCGAAGTCGTCGCTGGCGTGACGGAGGGTCTGGGAGCAGGCGGCTTGGACCTTTTCATTGTTTCGGCGCGGCCGAATGCGGAACTCGAAACGTACCGGCGCCTCGTCGACGGCAAGCTGGTGGATGGTCTGATCGTGGCGCGCACGCTGGTAGATGATCCGCGCGTCCGGTTTCTCCAGGAGCGCGACTTCCCGTTCATCGCGTACGGACGTACAAACAGCGAGCAGCCATACGGATGGTTCGACTTCGACAACGAGGCGGGTGCTCGCGCGGCGACTCAACGCCTGATCAGCTTCGGGCATCGAAGAATCGGCATGGTGAGCGCGCCACTGACGCTCAACTTCGCGGCGCAACGGCGCGCGGGTTTTTTGACGGCTCTGCGTGAGGCCGGCATCGAGCCCGAGGCGCAACTGGTGATCGAATGCCCTTTCGACAGAACGGGCGGCTACGAAGCGGTCCGGAGCCTGCTCGAGCTCGCCGAACCGCCGTCGGCTGTGCTGGTCGATAACAATATCGCTGGAACGGGCGCATTCCGGGCGATCGGCGACAGCGGCAAAATAGTCGGCGCGGATCTCTCCCTGATCGTCTACGACGGCGTACCAGCCGACGTGGCGTTCCCTCGCACGGTGACGGCGGTCGTGCAGCCGACCGGGCACGCGTCCGGCGAGGCCATCGCGGAACTGATCCTCGGCGCGATATCCGGCCGCGAACCGTGTGCGCACCGCCTCGTGCAACCCCGCATCGAACCAGGCGACACAGACGGGCCGCCCCGCTAACCGAACATCACAAAGCGCATCGCTGGCTCCAAGGGGGCAATCTTCGAAGGACGGTTGATCGCCGTGTGCGGTGTCATCGGCAGCGGCAAGACGATGATGCTGCGCCGGCTTCAGCAGGCGCTCGAGGATGAGAAGCGCGTCACCGTCTCCAAGTCGCTCGCGATCGAGAAGCATCGCATCAAGCCGGCGACGTTCATTGCGGCGCTGTTCTATGACCTCTCGACTGAAAAGCAGGTCCGCATTCCGACGCGGGGCGAGAAGCGCGAGCGCGACCTGCGTGAGCTGGTCAAGAAGAACAAGCGGCCGGTCGCATTGTTCGTCGACGAACCGGGTCGGTCAATGTCATCGTCTGGCAGTCGGCCCTGGAGCGGCAGCGGCGAGAAGCGTTGGGCGCATCGCTTCTCGCTGTCTATGGAGTATGGCAGCGCGAAGGCGACGTGAAGCATCTGGTCGCGCAGCGGCTCGTCGACGTGTCGCACCTGCTTGGCGAGCTACCAACGGCGAGCCGCAATTTTCACTGACTTAACGAGGAAATCTGTCGATGACGAACTATTACGTCCTGTTTGACGCCCAGGCCGCCGCTGAGGAAGTCGTGGCGCGCGTTGTTGCACGGCACCGCACGAAGGGCGCCCTGATCTGGAAGCTGCTTCATCAGATGGAGGAGGAAAGTGCTGGCTGAGGTCTCGTCCAGCGGACAGTTCGGCGACCGGCTGCTGCAGATGATCTGCGCTCCCGCCGTCCCGTCCTACCCCAACGACGACCGCCCCGCATCGTCAGGACGGCGAGTTCTGGCGGGTAACGCCGCTCGTCTCACCGCGTCTCTGGCGCCCGCGCTGATTTTTCACTTCTAGGTCCCGGCGTTTCCGCAAGCCACTGACGGGCGCGGGCTGGAACTCGTTTTGCTCTTCAACTCCTGTCACTAACGCGAGAAAGGTCATGTGCTACGGAGAACCCGACCGATTATTGGAACTCGTCATCGGCGGGCGCGAGCTTCCAAAAAATGATCCAGGTCACACGCCGTTGGACGATTTCGAACACTTCTGCGCCACCGAGGCTGCAGTGAGCAGGACCTTGGTCCGCGAGCCTTTGCTTTTGTGAGACTGGAGTACGTGACGGCAGGCCTGAGCCGGCGTCAGTATAGGAGCGCCGGACTCGACGCTGAACTAGAGAAGTACTGTGCGAATATCAGTATGCTTCTTCGCGACCGCCCGCCCGGCACAACCGCCGACCTCACTGGCGACTCAGTGCTGTACTGGGACGGCGGACGACTGAACGGTGCGACCCTGTCCAACGATGACCCCAGAGATGTTGCGCTCCCGGTCGAGCAGGTCCTCGTGCTCTCAACAAGATGATCGGGCTGCAGCCACTCTCCGGTGGTGCGAAAGGCAAATATCTCGGATAACGTGAGAAAGCACAGCAACTCTGCGTTAGTCTCAAGTCGGTGCATCCTGCGACCTGTCATAGCGTTGCGGCCCGCGACGGCCGGACATCGTCACGTTACTCTCATCGTGCGATCTTTCCGATGTGCACGGAAGCAGGCTGCCGAAGAGACCTGCGGTGCCGTGAAACCAGGGCCCAGCGTGATGCCTGC
>NZ_VZQQ01000005.1 GCF_014397785.1 Paraburkholderia podalyriae | reverse complement strand
GCATGATCTCGTCGTCACGGCTGGGCAAGTTCGCCGATCGCGCGGGGCACTGGAATGTGATCGTCGGCTGCCTCGCCGCCTCGGCGGTGCTGCTCGTGCCGCAGGCGTTCGTCACCGCGAGCTGGCAATTGATCGTGCTGCGTTTCCTGATGGGAATCGCATTAGGCGGTTTGCTGCCGTGCATCGCGAGCGTGATCCGCCACAACGTGCCGGCGCACGTGACGGGCGCGATTCTTGGGTACTCGGTGTCGTCGCAGTACGCGGGGCAGGTGGCCGGGCCGCTGCTAGGCGGTTTCGTCGGCGGACATGTCGGCATGCGCGCGGTGTTTCTCGGCACCAGCCTGCTGATGGCGCTCGGCGCGCTCGCGAACTGGCGCGTGAAGTCGGTCAGGGCACGGGCGGCGGCGCGCTGATCGGGAAATCATCGCGTGCTGGCGGTCAATGGCTTGCCGGCCAATCACTACTGGGTTCGGATGTCCGGCATGGCGCAGTTCGAACGTCGTGCATGCGAGCTGATTCGACCGTATCCCGGAGCGCCGCCTAAGACGTGCGCTGCCCCCCCGCAATGACCCGCTCCAACGACAGCTTCAAGTGCCGCTGCATCGCCGCCTGCGCCTGGATTGCATCATGCGCTTCCAGCGCTTCCAGAATCACGCGATGTTCTTCGGGCACGGCGCCCCACGTCGTTTCGTTTTCGAAGTGGCCGCGCAGCTTTTCCGACAGCGGACTATGCCGCGCATCGAATAGCGAGCTGACGGTGCGCACGAGCACTTCGTTGCCGGACATTTGCGCGATCGCGAGATGGAACGCGCGGTCGGACGCGACCGGAATTCTGCCGGCTTCGACTTCGCGCGCCATCTCGTCGTAGATCGCGCGCAGCGTCTTCAGGTCTTTCGGCTTGCAGAACGGCGCGACGCTCGCGGCAATCGAGCCTTCGATCACACAACGCGCCCCCATGATGTCGAGCAGGCTGTCGCCGAGTTCGGCCGGCGACAGCGATGCACCGTTCCGCGCGGACGGCGCCGCGCATAGATAGACGCCCGAGCCCATGCGAATCTCGACGAGCCCTTCCAGTTCGAGCGCGACCAGCGCTTCACGCACCGACGGCCGCGACACGCCGAGCGTCTCCGCCAGCGCGCGTTCGGGCGGCAGGCGGCCGTTCGGCGCGAAATCCGGCTGAGCGATCAGATCGCGCAGTTTTTCCGCGATCTGAAGATAGAGACGGCGAGGGTCGGCAGGTTTGACAGTCACGAAACGTTTCCCGGCGATAGAGCTTGTGCAAGCCCGATAAGGCGAGCGCCGATTGTAGATCGAAGCGCCCGACGCGCAAACCGCGCGCGCTCGGCGACGCGCTGACAGCGTTCGGGGGTTTCCCCCAATTCCGTGCAAATTGGCTTGACCAGTATCGCATGTGACGTTATTTTTGCGAATTGGTAAGGCCGGATAGACGCCAGATAGACGCCAGTCGAGCCGCCCTGCTGCTCGCTTCGCATCCCGATACCCGATCAATTCCTCCATGACGATGAAGACAGTCATTTGCGAACAACCCGGCCAGCTCGCGCTCGCCGAACGTGCGATGCCGAACGCCGGCCCTGACGATGTGCTGATCCGCATCCGCCGGGTCGGCATCTGTGGCACCGACTTCCACATCTTCACCGGCAATCAGCCGTATCTGTCGTATCCGCCTGTGATGGGGCACGAGCTCGCCGGCATCGTCGAATCGGCGCCGGCCAGCGCGCACGTCAAGGCCGGCGACCAGGTGAAGGCGATGGAGCGTGGGCTGCAGTTCGTCGCGCACGGCGGCAAGTACGTGCTGGTGTCGATCGTCAGCGAGCGCATTTCGTTTGCCGATCCCGAGTTTCACAAGCGCGAGACGACCTTGCTCGCGAGTCGCAACGCGGCCGTCGCCGACTTCGAAACGGTGCTCGACGCAATGCGCGCGGGCAAGATTCCGAGCGCAGCGCTGAATACGCACGTCGTCGAACTCGCCGATCTACCGGGCGAATTCCCCGAGCTGTTGAATCCGGATGCCGGCGTCATCAAGGCGCTGGTCGCCTGTTGAGCGAGCGGGAGAACCGACGATGCGGACGATGGGCAACCCGATTCTTCAATTCGGCACGAGCCGCTTCCTGCAGGCGCACGCGGATCTATTCGTCTCGGCGGCGCTCGACGCGGGCCGCGCGTTGGGGCACGTGAGCGTCGTGCAGACGACGGCCAACCCCGAGAGCCTCGCGCGCATCGAAGCATTGCGCGAACGCTTCGAGAACCCGTTCCTCGATCATCGCCTCGCCGACATCGCGCGCAATCACGAGCAAAAGAAAGAGCGCCGTTTCAAGCCGGTGATCGAGCTCGCACGCGAGCTTGGCGTGCGTGTCGAGCAACCGCGTCTGAACGCGGCGCTTGCCGCGCGCGCACACGGCGGCTAGCGGCGCGGGTCGTCAATCCGCAGTAGATCAGCAGTAGACCCGGGCAGTAGACCCGGGCAGTACACCCCGGCAGCACGCCGGCGGCCGCGAGGCCGCGTGATTCATCCAGATAGAAACCAGCCAAGAGGAGACGATTTCATGAAGAAGAAGATGCGTTGGGTAGTGATTTTTCTGTGCTTTCTCGCGATCGCGGTCAATTACATCGATCGTGCGAATCTCGCGGTCGCCGCGCCGCAAATCGAAAAGGCGCTCGGCATCGGCCCCGCCGAGATGGGCTTCATCCTGAGCGGGTTCTTCTGGACCTACGCGTTGATGCAAATGCCGTTCGGCTGGTTCGTCGATCGGGTCGGCGCGCGCATCGCGCTGCCGCTCGCAGTCGGCTGGTGGTCGGTGTTTACCGCGGCCACCGCGGTCACGACCAGCGTCGCGGGGATGTTCGGCTGCCGGCTGCTGCTCGGCGTCGGCGAGGCGGGCGCGTATCCGTCCTGCGCGAAGCTCGTCAGTCAATGGTTCCGGCCCGAGGAACGCGCGATCGCGACGAGCATCTTCGATAGCGGCTCACGGGTCGGCTCGGCGCTGTCGATTCCCGTGGTCGCGCTGATCATCGGCACGCTGGGCTGGAAGGCCGCATTTGTCCTCACTGGCATGCTCGGCGCGGTGTGGATCGTCGGCTGGCTCGTGATCTATCGCAATCCAGTGGAAGACGCGATGCACATCGCACGCAACGCCGCACCGGCGGCTCGGGCGAGGGGCGATCAGGAGAACGTGACGTGGGCATCGCTGTTTCGTCACCGCACGCTGTGGGGGATGATGCTCGGCTTCTTCTGCCTGAACTTCGTGATCTATTTCTTCATTACGTGGTTTCCGAGCTACCTCGTGCAGACGCGCGGCTTCTCGCTGAAATCGCTCGGCACGCTCGGCATGATTCCGGCGCTGATCGCAATCCCGGGCGGCTGGCTCGGCGGCTATGTGTCCGACGCGCTGTTCCGGCGCGGCTGGAGCCTGACGGCTGCGCGCAAGACCTGCATGGTCGGCGGCATGCTGTTGTCGTCGGTGATCACGCTGTCGGCGTTCACGGAGAACACGTATCTGATGCTCGCGTTCTTCGGCATCGCCTATGGCAGCCTCGCGTTCGCCGCGGCGAGCATCTGGTCGCTGCCCTGCGATGTCGCGCCGACGCCGCGCCATGTCGCGTCGATCGGCGGCATCCAGAACTTCGCGTCGAATCTGGCGGGGATCGTGATCACGACGTTCACCGGCGTGATGGTCGCGATGACGAAGGGCTCGTTCACGATTCCGCTCGTCGTGGCGGGTGGTTTCTGCTTCCTTGGTGCGTTCAGCTATCTGGTGATCGTGGGACGCATCGAGCCGCTGTCGCTGGAATCGGAAAGCCGCGATCTGCCGAAGGGCGCGGGCTCCACGATCTGACGTATTCTGTTTCCAGCGCATTCGAATAACCCTGCTATCGAGGCTTTTCATGTCCACTCAAGCTAGCGTCGCGTCCGCGATCATCCGCCTGCATCCCGGCGACGACGTCATCATCGCGACCCGGCAGTTGTTGCCGGGCACCCGCATCGACGCGGAACAACTGGTCGTCGCCGGGCTGATTCCACCGGGGCACAAGATCGCGACCCGCAACATCGCGCCAGGCGAGCCGGTCAAGCGCTACAACCAGATCATCGGCGTCGCGCGTGAGGCGATCGCGCGCGGCCAGCATGTTCACACGCACAATCTGGGCATGTCCGAGTTCTCCCGCGAGCACGCGTTCGGCGTCGATGCGCAGCCGACCGTCTATGTCGACGAGCCCGCGCATTTCATGGGCATTCGTCGCGACGACGGCCGCGTCGCGACGCGCAATTTCATCGGCATCCTGACCAGCGTGAACTGCTCGGCGACGGTCGCACGCGCGATCGCCGATCATTTCCGGCGCGACGTGCGTCCCGACGCGCTCGCCGACTATCCGAACGTCGACGGTGTGATCGCCTTGACGCACGGGCTCGGTTGCGGCATCGACATGCAGGGCGAGGGGATCGCGATCCTGCGCCGCACGCTTGCCGGTTACGCAGTGCATCCGAACTTCGCGTCGGTGCTGTTCGTCGGGCTAGGCTGCGAGACGAACCAGATCGCCGGCGTGCTCGCCGCGGGCGGGCTCGACGCCAGTACGACCAAGCTGCGCAGCTTCACGATCCAGGACAGCGGCGGTACGCGCAAGACGATCGAGCGTGGTATCGCGACGGTGCGCGAGATGCTCGCCGACGCGAAC
The DNA here is from genome assembly GCF_014397785.1 of Paraburkholderia podalyriae. GTDB lineage: Bacteria > Pseudomonadota > Gammaproteobacteria > Burkholderiales > Burkholderiaceae > Paraburkholderia > Paraburkholderia podalyriae. Next base: position 306,138 of record NZ_VZQQ01000005.1, on the reverse strand, counting down.
CGCGTGCAGCGCGTGCCGGTGCCGGCCTCGCATCTATGCGTCGGTCTGCAATGCGGCGGCTCGGACGGCTACTCGGGCATCTCCGCGAATCCGGCGCTCGGCGCCGCGGTCGATCGGCTGGTGCGGCATGGCGGCACCGCGATCCTGTCGGAAACGCCGGAAATCTACGGCGCCGAGCATCTGCTGACGCGCCGCGCGGTGAGCGCCGCCGTCGGCGACAAGCTGCTCGCGCGCATCGCATGGTGGCAAGACTATTGCGCGCGCAATGGCGGCGCGATGGACAACAACCCATCGGCGGGCAACAAGGTGGGCGGCCTGACGACGATCCTCGAAAAATCGCTCGGCGCGGTCGCGAAAGGCGGCACGACGAATCTGGTCGACGTCTACGAATACGCGCAGCCGATCGCCGCGAAGGGCTTCGTGTTCATGGATTCACCCGGCTACGACCCGGTGTCGGCGACCGGGCAGGTCGCCTCGGGCGCGAACCTGATCTGCTTTACGACCGGGCGCGGCTCCGCCTACGGCTGCGCGCCGTCGCCATCATTGAAGCTGGCGACCAACACCGCGTTGTGGGAGCGCCAGCAGGACGACATCGATATCAATTGCGGCGGCGTGATCGACGGCAGCGCGAGCATCGACGAACTCGGCGAAGCGATCTTCCGCACGATGCTCGATTGCGCGTCCGGCACGCGCACGAAGAGCGAGTTGCACGGCTATGGGCAAAGCGAATTCGTGCCGTGGCAGGTCGGCGTGGTGACCTGAGCCGGGGAATCGCAGCGACACAACCAGGAGGATGCAATTGGAACGCCGCCTTTATTCAGGCCGCGACGTGAAGCGCGCGCACAGCATCGATGATCTGCGTGCGATGGCCCGCGAGCGTCTGCCGAATTTCTGTTTCGAGTATGTCGAGGGCGGCGCCGAAGACGAAGCGACGCTGCGCCGCAATCGCGACGTGTTCGGCGAAATCGCTTTTCTGCCGCGCACGCTCGTGAACGTCGAGCGGCGCGACCAGAGCGTGATGCTGTTCGGCGAGCGCAGCGCGGCGCCCTTCATGATCGGTCCGACCGGCTATAGCGGCCTGATGTTTCGCGAAGGCGACGTCAAGCTGGCCAGTGCCGCGGCGGCGGCCGGCATTCCGTTCGTGCTGAGCAATGTGTCGACGGTCGCGCTGGAGGACGTCGTGCAGCGTGCGGGCGGTCGCGTATGGATGCAGGTCTATATGTATCGCACGCGCGAATATCTCGCGAAGCTGGCGCAGCGTGCGAAGGCCGCGGGCATCGAGGCGCTGGTCGTCACGACCGATAGCGCGGTGTTCGGCAAGCGCGAATGGGACCTGCGCAACTACATCGCGCCGCTGAAACTCGACTGGCGCAACAAGTTCGACGTGTTGCGCCATCCGCGCTGGATGGCCAACGTGCTGTGGCCCAACGGCATGCCGCGCTTCGCGAATCTCGGCGACCTGCTGCCGCCGGGGCAGGACAGCGTGAAGGGCGCGACGATCACGCTGGGCCAGCAACTGGACCCGTCGTTGTCGTGGCAGGATATCCGCTGGCTGCGCGATCTGTGGCCGCGTCGGCTGATCGTCAAGGGCGTGCTTGGCGCACCGGACGCGCTGAAGGCGCTGGAGGCCGGCGTCGACGGTGTCGTGCTGTCGAACCACGGCGGCCGGCAGCTCGACAGCGCGGTCTCGGCGATGGATGTGCTGCCCGAAGTCGTCGAGCAGGTCGGCGGTAAGCTGTGCGTGATGCTCGACGGTGGATTCCGCCGCGGCTCCGAGATCCTGAAGGCGGTTGCGCTGGGTGCCGACGCGGTGTTGCTCGGACGCGCGACGACGTACGGCCTGAGCGCGGGCGGTCAGCCGGGTGCCGAGCGGGCCATCGAGATTTTGAAGACCGAGATCGATCGGGCGCTCGGTCTGTTGGGGTGCAGCGAGATCGCCGGGCTCGACCGGAGTTATCTGCGCTGGCCCGGGCGTGAGGCGCCGCTGTCGCGCATGCGAACGGAGACGCAAACTCAAATTCAAACTGCAATTCAAACGGGGCAGGCGCGCGCAACGGCGCTGCCCGTCTGACGAACTGGAGATGTCCGATGCAGCACGAACCGATCTCCGCGACCCGCGGTAACGAAGCCGTCGCCGCGCTGCGCGCGGCGCTCGGCGCGGACATCGTGAGCCTGCCGACCGAATTTGGCGGGCGGCAGTTCGCGGACTGGAGCGGCACGCCATCGACCGATCCGATCGCGCTGATCCGCCCGCGCACGACCGCAGAGGTCGCCACCGCGCTCAGCATCTGTCATCAATTCCGCCAGCCGGTCGTCACGCAAGGCGGCATGACCGGGCACGCGGGCGGCGCCTGCGTGCTCGGCGGCGAAGTCGCGCTGAGCGTCGAGCGGATGAACGGCGTCGTCGACATCGACCCGGTCAGCGCGACGATGACGGTGCTCGCGGGCACACCGCTGCAGGTCGTGCAGGAAGCGGCCGATCACGCCGGCTTCATGTTCGCGCTTGACCTCGGCGCGCGCGGCAGTTGCACGATCGGCGGCAACATCGCGACCAATGCGGGCGGCAATCGCGTGATCCGCTACGGGATGATGCGCGATCAGGTGCTCGACGTCGAAGCGGTGCTCGCCGACGGCAGCGTGATCGGCGGTGAGCGCAAGATGATCAAGAACAATACCGGCTACGACCTGCGCAACCTGCTGACGGGCAGCGAAGGCACACTCGCGGTCATCACGCGCGCGGTGCTGCGCCTGCGCGCCAAGCCGCGCGCGATCTCGACCGCATGGTGCGGCATGCCTGACTATGCGGCGGTGACCACGCTGCTCGGCCGCGCACAGGAGCGGCTGCCGGCCGGGGTGTCCGCGTTTGAGGTCATGTGGCCCAGCTATTGCGACTTCGTGCGGCAACGCATGCCCGAGTTGCGCGTGCCGCTCGCGAGCGATCACGCTTACTACGTATTGCTCGAGACTTGCGGCGCGGACCCGGAGCGGCAGTCGGCGGCTTTCGAGGAATTCCTCGCGGACATGCTGGACGGCGGCGTGATCGCCGACGCCGCGATCGCGCAATCGGAGGCGGATGCCGCGGCGTTCTGGGCGATTCGCGACGCGCCGGCCGAATATCCGCGTCTGATCCCGGGACGCATCTCGTTCGACATCAGCTTCGCGGTCGCGCAGGCGGGCGATGCGGCACAGCGCTGCGACGAGCGGCTGCGTGCGCGCTGGCCGCAAGCGACGATCCTCGTGTACGGGCATCTCGGCGACGGCAACTTGCACGTGGTGGTGCAGGAACCGGGCTGGACCGACGAGGCCGCCGCCGACGTCAAGCGCGTCGTCTATGAACTCACCGGGGAAATGGGCGGCTCGGTGTCGGCCGAGCATGGAATCGGCGAGGAGAAGCTGAGCGTGCTCGGTCTGTCACGCTCGCCGGCGGAACTGGCTGCGATGAAGGCGATCAAGCTTGCGCTCGATCCGCACAACATCCTGAACCCCGGCAAGGTGATCGCGATGTAGCGTGCGTGGCGGTCGCGCTAGATTTTCATGCGCTGCAGAACGCGGTCGCCGGTGACGAACTGATGAAACATCGCCGCGGCGACGTGCAGGCAGATGACGGCGAACAGCACCCAAGCGAGAACGCTATGAACATCGCCCATCGCATGCCCGAATGACGAACCCGCCGCCGACAGCGGGGGCAACGGAACCCATCCGGCGAGGCGGACCGTCCATGCGCGCGACGAAGCGTTGATCCACCCGAGCAACGGCACCAGCACGAGCAGCAAGTACAGCGCCAGGTGCGCGATTTTGGAGGCGACGCGAAACAACGGCGGCAGGTTGTCCGGCGGCGGCCGATGAGTCGCACGCCACAGCACGCGGCACACCATCGCGGCGAGCAGTGCGGTGCCCACGCCCAGGTGCCACGCGATTTCGCCGTTCGGCACGGTATCGCGATGCACGTCCGGCATCGTCCAGCCGATCACGAACTGCGCGGCAACCAGCCCGACGACGAGCCAATGGAGCAAACGTGCAACGATGTCATAGCGGGGTTCAGTCGAGAGATGCATGGGCGAGCCTGAGAGTAGAGGGTTCTGTTGACACAGGATCGTACACTGCCGCGCCTTAAGCTCAGGTTAACGGCCGCTCGTCGAGGCCGCCTGTCAGCGCCTGTGAGCGCCGTTCGAGCCGCTCGAAGACGGCCATTCCCGCGATCATCGCCGCGACGAACACCCACGCTTTCGCCGACCCGAGCCCGAGCGCGACGAGCGCGGGGCCGGGGCAGAACCCGGCAATTCCCCAACCGACGCCGAACGCGCCACTGCCCAGCAGCAGTCTTCGCGTGACATGCGCCGACGCCGGCACCTGTATCGGCAATCCGAGCAGCGACCTGTCGCGGCGCTTCGCGATCGCGAAGCCGATCGCCGCGACCGCCACCGCGCCGATCATCACGAACGCGAGCGACGGATTCCAGCGTCCGGTGATATCGAGGAAGCCCAGCACTTTCGCGGGGTTCGCCATGCCCGACAACAGCAGGCCGAAACCGAACAGCAGCCCGCATACGAATGAAACGATTGTTGCCATCCTAAGCTCCCAGAAGATGCCGCGCGATGTACACGGTGACGAAGCCGGCCGCCATGAACGTCGCCGTCGCGGCAAGCGAGCGCACCGCGCCGCGTGAAATGCCGCACACGCCGTGTCCGCTGGTGCAGCCGCTGCCGTAGCGGGTGCCGATGCCGACCAGCAAGCCGGCCGCGATCACGGCGGGCCACGACGCGTCGACGGTGATCGCGACCGGTGCGCCCACCGCGCGCGCGATCACCGCGGCAGCGACGAGTCCGGCCACGAAGGCGACGCGCCATGCGCTGTCGCGCTTCGTCCAGCGCAGCAGGCCGCCGACTATGCCGCTGATTCCGGCGATGCGGCCCAGCACCAGCACCATCGCCGCAGCGGTGGCGCCGATTAGCAAGCCCCCGCACAGGGATGCGACGGGGGTGAAATTGTCGAGATCGATCATCGTTCGTTCTGCATGGTTGTCGTATTGCTGGATGAACGCGGTGGCGCCAGTGAACCACAACGCGACTCCGAGAGGAAGCGTTGCGCGGTGCATGGGCCGTCGCGAGAACGTCGCCGCTGCCGACGAGCGCGCTCGGCTCGGGTTCGCGATAGGCGACGCCGGCCGTCGGCGCAGACGCCGCGCACGCGAGCAGACAATCCCGGATTTCCGCAATCGCGGCACGTGCTCCCGTATCAGGCATAAGATCAGTGTACGGGCGGCGAAACGGTCCTGATCGACGTGCCGATGCGTGTGCAGGAGAACCCGATGCGAGCGATGATATTCGACGGCAGTTCGGCGACCCTGACCGAGCGGGAAGTGCCGGATCCGCGGCCCGGTGCCGGGGAGATCCTGATCGACGTGCATGCTTGCGGCGTATGCCGCACGGACCTGCATCTGGTCGACCGCGAACTCGAGCATCCGAAGCGGCCGGTGATTCCGGGCCACGAAATCGTAGGCGTGGTGACCGAACTGGGCGCGGGCGTCAGCGGTTTCGCGGTGGGCGAGCGGGTCGGCGTGCCGTGGGTCGGGCGCACCTGCGGCCATTGCCGCTACTGCCTGTGCGCCCGCGAAAATCTGTGCGACGACGCGGGTTTCACCGGCTACACGATCGACGGCGGCTACGCCGAGCGGACGGTCGCCGATAGCCGCTACTGCTTCCATCTGCCGCCGCACTACAGCGATATCGAGGCGGCGCCGCTGCTATGCGCGGGACTGATCGGCTATCGCACGCTGAGCATGGCGGGCAACGCCGAACGGATCGGCATCTATGGTTTCGGCGCGGCCGCGCATCTGGTCGCGCAGGTCGCGCATCATCAGCAGCGTACTGTCTACGCGTTCACGCGTCCCGGCGATCGCGCGGCCCAGCAGCTCGCGCTGCGGCTCGGTGCGGCGTGGGCCGGTGGCAGCGACGAGGCGCCCCCCGCCGAACTCGACGCGGCGCTGCTGTTCGCACCGGTCGGCGCGCTCGTGCCGCTGGCGCTGCAGGCGGTCGCGAAGGGCGGCGTGGTGGTGTGCGGCGGCATTCATATGAGCGACATTCCGTCGTTCCCGTACGCGTTTCTGTGGGGCGAGCGGCGCGTCGTATCGGTCGCGAATCTGACCCGCGACGATGGGCTGGCGTTCATGCGCAGCGCTGGCGAGACGCGGCTCGCGATCGAGACGACCACCTACGCGTTGCGCGACGCGAACCGCGCGCTCGACGACCTGCGCAATGGCAACCTGACCGGCGCGGCCGTGCTCGCGATCCGCTCGTGAGCCACGCGCGTCGATCAATCCAACCTGAGTGGAGAAACGGCATGTATCAGCATATCCTCGTCGCGCTCGACGGCAGTACCTTCTCGAAACGCGCGCTAAAAGAAGCGGTGAATCTCGCCGCGTTGACGAAAGGCGTCGTGCATCCGGTTTATGTGGTCGACAAGACCCCGCTCTTTTCCTATGCCGGCTATTTCGATCCGATGACACTCGTCGAGGCATTGCGCCAGGACGGCCATTCGGTGCTCGACGAGGCCGCACAAGCGTGCGTCGACGCCGAGGTGCCATGCCGCCCCGAACTGATCGAGTCGGACAGCCTGTCCGACGACGTCGCCAGTATCGTGCTGCGCCACGCGGAGCAGATCCACGCGGATCTGCTCGTGCTGGGCACGCACGGACGGCGCGGCGTGCAGCGCCTCGTGATCGGCAGCGTGGCGGAGCGGGTGCTGCGTTCGTCACGCTGTCCGGTGTTGCTGTTGCGCGAGCAGAGCACCGAGGAGGCACCTGCCGGGTAATCCGCGACGGCGGCGCGCGAGTACATGGATCGCACCTTCAATGGCAGACACGGCAAGGAGGAGTTCAGATGGGAACGGATCGCGTGGCATTGGTCACAGGCGGGATGGGCGGTTTGGGCGCGGCGATCAGCCGGGCGCTTCATGACGCGGGCATGACGGTCGCGGTGTCGTATTCGACGCACAACGATCACGTGTCGACATGGCTGCAGCACGAGCGCGACACGGGTCGCGATTTTCATGCGTATGAAACAGACATCGCCGACTTCGATTCATGCGCGCGCTGCGCGCAAAGCGTACTGACCGAACTGGGCGCGGTCGACGTGCTGATCAATAACGCGGGCATCACGCGCGACACGAGCTTCGCGAAGATGAGCAAGGAGCACTGGGACGCCGTGCTGCGTACCGATCTCGATGGCCTGTTCAACATGACCAAGCCGCTATTGCCCGGCATGCTCGAGCGGCGCCACGGCCGTATCGTCAACGTGGGGTCGGTCAACGGTTCGCGCGGCGCTTACGGGCAAACCAATTATTCGGCGGCCAAAGCGGGCTTGCACGGTTTCACGAAGGCGCTCGCGCTCGAAACCGCGAAGCACGGCGTCACGGTGAACACGGTGTCGCCCGGTTATCTCGCGACCGCGATGGTCGAAGCGGTGCCGCGCGAAGTCCTCGACACGAAGATCCTGCCGCAGATTCCGGTCGGCCGGCTGGGACGTCCGGACGAGGTGGCGGCGCTGATTGCGTTTCTATGCTCCGAGCAGGCGGCGTTTATCACCGGTGCCGACATCGCGATCAATGGGGGCATGCATATGCATTGAGGCGCACTGTGCAACTTGCGTCGTGACTTCGCGCTCGACGATCGCCAGATACGCACTGCCGACGGTTTCGCAGTCGCCTCAGGCCGATCTGCGGTTTGCCGAAACCCTGAGCGCGCGGCGCGGCCGGCGAACCTCCAAAGCGGCGTGTTCGAGATCGCGCCAGAATTCGCGGAGCCCCGGATGAACCGCATCGCGCCAACGCGGCCCGATGAACAGGTCGTAGTGATCGCACTGCTCGATGGTGATCTGCCGCGCGGGTCGCATCGTCGATGCATCGCAAAGCGCATGCGTGCAATGTGTTTGCCCCGCGCCTGTGATCTCGTCGCTGTCGCCCTCGATCGTGCACAGCGGGGTATCGCGCAGCGCGGCGATCTGCACCTGACGCCCGGCGACCGACCACAGCTTGCGCGGTAACAGATGTTCGTGAAACACCACACGAAGCATGTCGAGGAAGTAGCATTCGGCCATGTCGAGGACCGCGGCATATTCGTTCGCCGAGCGCAGCGCCTGCTGCGCACCGGGCATGTCGCCCGCTAGCCAACGTGACCAGTAATCCGCTTCGAGTCGCAAGTGCCGCTCCGGATGCGCGGCAAAAATCGCGGCCTGCTGGATGAAACCCGGATACACGAGGCGTCCCGCGCCGCAATAGGGCGGCGGAACCGTATCGATCGCATTGTCGTGAAACCACTTGAGCGTATGGGAACTCGCGAAGCGGTCTGTGACGGTCGGGTTCAAACGGGTATCGATCGGGCCGCCGAGCAGCGAGACGCTCGCGATCGGCGCGGCCTCGTCCGTGGCGAGCAGCGCCGCGGCGCCGAGCGCGGGCACGCTCGCCTGACAGATCGCGATCATGTGAAGCGGCGATCCGAACGCGCGGGCGGTGCTGATGAAGCTTTCGAGCGCCCGCACGTAGTCGTCGAGCGACAAGGGGCCCGCTTCGCGCGGCACGTCGCGCGCGTCGGCCCAATCGGTCACGAACACGTCACGTTCTTCGAGCAGCGTTTCGACGGTCTCGCGCAGCATGACCGAACGATGTCCGGCAAGCGGCGCGCACAACAGCACCGGCAGTTTTCCGTCAGCGGACGGCGTAGGCGGGTTGCGCCTGAATCTTCGCAGCGCGCCGACCGCCAGCGAAGCGACGACGCTTTCGTCGACGGCAACGCGGAGACCGTTGCCCGCAACGGAGTGGATGGCGAATGGCGGGGTCCGCTCGAAAGCGCAAGTGGACCTCAGCAGCCAGCAACTGAACGCGTCGGCCGCCAGTTCCGGGCCGAGCCAGCCCGCTTGCGGGCGCGGCCCCGAGTCGGATTCGGCTTGCACTCCCCCGACCATCGCGCGAGCGAGGCGTTGCTGTGCATCGATGAAGGCGTACCACATGATGAACTCCGACGTTCGTCGATCATGAGGGCAGCGTTGCCGCACCGGCACGAACTCGTGACGCGGATACCGTTGGAAAGCTTACCGCGAAACGTCGGGGCGAGGGGCGCGAAATCGGTGCATGCGGCGCGGTGAGCACGCCGCGTGCAAGGGTCGCTGCGCGTTTTCCCTGCAGGGTTTTCACGCGATGGCGCGCGTCTGAAACGAAGTTGAAAGTAATGGGATTACGCTGACGATGGCAGTCGCTCGCGACAACCGAGGAGCATCCAATGACCCTATCAGCAAACGCGCAGGAAGGAAGCTGGTCCGTGAGCGTTGAGACGCACGAGGCGCAGGAAGGCGGGTTTCAGGCGACGATCCATGTCAGGCATGCGTCGCCCGACGGTGATTTCGAGCGCACCTTTCATCAATCGCGGGTGTTCGCCGTGGAAAGGGAGGCGGTACTCGAAGGCTTGCGCGAAGGCATGACATGGATCGCGCTGAAGAAGACGCGGACCATCGGGGTGTAAAAGCGGGCTGCGGTGCGGCGGGATCGAGCGGGACGGAATGCCTCCCCCGTTGCAAGATGCGTACCTGACGGGTACTTCGGTTATCCCACCCGCTACGAAAACGTCTCCGGGTAAAGGTCCTCGCTCATGTCGAGATTGCCAGTCTGAGCATAGATCAGCGGCGCGCCGTCCGCACCGTCTAGCGCGCCATCGACGACACGCCCGACGACCACCCGATGATCTCCCGCCTCGATGTCGTCGGTCACCCGGCACTCGAAATGCGCGAGCGCATCGAGCAATAGCGGCGCGCCGGTCACGCCGGAACGCCAGCGAGCCGCCGCGAGCTTGTCGACCGCGCGGCCCGACTGCGTGCCGAAGTGCTCGGCGAGCCGCTGTTGATCCGCGCGCAACACGCTGATCGCAAACACCGCGCTGCTGCGCAGGAGTTCGTACGACGCATGCTCGGGACTGATGCCGAGGGCGACCAGCAATGGTGAAAACGAAACCTGCATCACCGAGCTTGCGGTGAACGCATTGCGGCGCTCGCCGTTCGCTACGCCGATCACATACACACCCGCGGTCAAATGCCGGAAAAGTTTCGCGATGCCGTTGCTCATGGGTCCCTCCTGTTTGATTTTGCGTCACGCGTTGCATACCTCTGTGGCTGCCCGGAAGATGCAAAACATAAATATTGAATCGATATAAACATATCGAAATAGAATGATTCTCAGCGCGGTTTTTCGTCGCTACGCTGTGCTGCATATCGACAGCGAGGACCTATGACCGCATCTGCTCTAACGTCAATTTCGACACGGCGGCGCACGCTTATGCGTGCGCTGGCCGCGACGCCGATCGCCGCGGTATCCGCGTTTGCCAGCACGAGTGATGCCCGCGCCGCGCAAAGCGTGACGCTCGTGCTCGGCGATCAGGCCGGTGGTACGCGCGCCCTCGTCGAAGCGGCGAAAGTGCTCGACGGCACGCCCTACGCGTGGCGCTGGGCCAACTTCCAGGGCGCGGCACCGTTGTTCGAAGCGCAACGCGCCGGTTCGGTCGATCTCGCGCCGGCGGGCGACTTGCCGGTACTCGCGGCGGCCGTCGGCGACCCGTCGCTGAAAATCGTCGCGACGCGAGTCGGATCGGGCGCACAACTTGGCATTCTGGTCGCGCCGCATTCCACGATTAGTTCGGTCTCCGATCTGAAAGGCAAGACGGTATTCGTATCGTCGGCGCGCGGCAGCATTTCCCAGTTCCAGTTGTATGGCGCGCTGGCCGAGGCGGGTTTGTCGAAGGACGACGTGTCGGTGCGTTTCATTCTGCCCGTCGATGCGTTTGCCGCCTTCGCATCGGGCTCGATCGAGGTTTGGGCGACGTTCGATCCGTACTACGGCATCGCCGTGCAGCGCGGCGGCCGCGTGCTGCGCGACGGCACCGGCATCAACAGCGGGCTCGGCTTCATCACGGCATCGGGCGATGCGCTAGCGGACCCGCGCAAACGCGCCGCGATCGCGGACCTGCTGTTGCGTTATCAACGCGCGGGCGACTGGGCGATCGCAAACCCCGAGGCTTACGCGCAGATCTACGCGACGCTCACGCGCTCGCCACTCGATGCGGCGCGGCAGATCACGAAACGCGCGTCGCTGAAGCAGCATTTCGTCAACGACAGCGACATCGACGCGCTGCAAAAAGTCGCGGACCGCGCGCAGCGCGACGCGATCCTGCCCAACCGCATCGACGTGCGCGCGATTTCGGAGGTTCATCTTGCCAACGCATGATCTCGCCTTGACGCAGCGCGGCGCCCGGTCGACTCGATCCCGTGCTGTCGAACTCGCCGGCTTTCCCGACGCCGCCCGACACGTCGCGCGCGAACGAGGCAAGCGCGTCGCCGCGATACTGGCCGCGCTTGGCTGGCTAGCTGGCGCGGCGCTCACGCAATGGTGGCCCACGCTCGACGATTGGCCGTACACGCGCGAATTGTTGATTCTGAAGCTCGTGCTCGCGGCGGCGTCGCTGGCGATCGGCGTGGCCGGCTGGCGCGTGGCCACCGCGGCAAGCTCACGGCTGGACGCATGGCTCGAGGCGACGCCATGGCTACTCGCGCTGTCGCTCGGCATCACCGGATGGGAAATCGCCACCGCGCAGCTCGAATGGCTGCCGCGGCCGTTCTTCGCGCCGCCGCAGGCCCTGATCGCCGTCTATGCCGACGATCTGCCGCGGCTTGCCGCGAGCGTTGCGCATTCGTTCGCGCTGCTTGCTTATGGCTATGTGGCCGGTGCGTTGACGGGCTTCGTGATCGGCGTCGCGATCGGCTGGTCGAAGGCGGTCGGCTACTGGGTGCATCCCGTGCTGCGGCTGATCGGGCCGCTGCCTGCCACCGCGTGGCTGCCGCTCGCGTTCTTCTTCTTTCCGTCGAGCTTCAGCGCGAGCGTGTTCCTGATCGCGCTGGCGACCGCGTTTCCGGTTGCCGTGCTCACGTGGTCGGGCGTCGCGAGCGTCAACTCCGCCTACTACGACGTAGCCCGCACGCTCGGCGCGCGGCCGTCGTTCCTGATTCTGCGTGTCGCGGTTCCCGCCGCATTGCCGTCCGTGTTCGTGGGGCTCTTCATGGGCCTCGGTGCCTCGTTTGCCGTGCTGTTCGTCGCGGAGATGATGGGCGTGAAGGCGGGACTCGGCTGGTACTTGCAATGGGCGCAGGGCTGGGCCGCCTATCCGAACATGTATGCCGCGCTGCTCGTGATGGCACTGATGTGCTCAGCCCTCATCACGTTGCTGTTTCGCGTGCGCGATCGTCTGCTGGCCTGGCAGAAAGGAATGCTGAAATGGTAGCTGCCTCCGAAGCGCACTTCGCCGCTGATACGCGGCAAGGCGCACGCATCGACGTGCGTAACGTCAGTCATCGCTTCGCGCTGCGCGGCACCGCGTTGCCAGTTCTCGACGACGTCAGCCTCTCGATCGAGCCCGGCGAATTCGTTGCGCTGCTGGGACCGAGCGGCTGTGGCAAATCGACGTTGCTGCGTCTCGTGGCCGGCCTCGATGGCCCGGCACAAGGCACCATCCACGCCGATGGCGAGCGCGTCGGCGGCCCCGACCCGTCGCGTGTGGTCGTCTTCCAGGACCCGACGCTGTTCCCGTGGCGGACCGTGCGCGACAACGTCGCACTCGGTCCCGAGGCGCGTCGCACGAAGCGCGCCGCCGCAGCGCGCATCGATGCCGCACTCGAGCTGGTCGGCCTGTCCGCCTTCGCGAACGCGTTCCCCCATCAGCTGTCGGGCGGCATGGCGCAGCGCGCGGCGCTGGCTCGCGCGCTCGTCAACGACCCGCAACTGCTGGTGCTCGACGAACCGTTCGGCAAGCTCGATTCGCTGACGCGCATGCGCATGCAGGGCGAACTCGTGCAACTGTGGCAGGCGCAGCGGTTTTCGGTGCTGCTCGTGACGCACGATGTCGAGGAAGCGCTGTATGTCGCGAATCGCGTGATCGTGCTCAGCGAGCGGCCCGCGCGCATCGTCGCGCAGGTGCGCAACGACGCGCCGTATCCGCGGCATCGCGACGACCCCGCGCTCGTCGCGCTGCGCCGCAAGGTGCTGGCGCAGTTGGGCCTCGACCCCTGACACGCGCGCCGGCATCTGCAACCCGCTCACTCATCACCACACCTCTGGGAAGCACAGCAATGAATCATTTCGACGACGACCGCGCGCCGGCCAACCTCGCGCGCCGCGCATGGCTCGGCCGCGCGGCGAAGGCCGCCGGCGCGGCCGCGTTAGGCGGTGCCGCATTCGGGCTGCCGGGCGTACGCGCGTCAGCCGATCAAGCGTTGCAGCCGCTCAAACTGTCGTGGAACGCGGGCGCGATCTGCACGGCGCCGGTGCCGGTCGCCGCGCAGCAGGGCTTTTTCCGCAAGCATGGGCTGCAAGTGGAACTCGTCAACTTCGCCGGCTCGACCGACCAGTTGCTCGAAGCCATCGCGACGGGCAAGTCCGATGCCGGTGTCGGCATGGCGCTGCGCTGGATCAAGCCGCTCGAGCAGGGCTTCGACGTGAAGCTGACGGCGGGCATCCACGGCGGCTGCATGCGGCTGCTCGCGACGCGCGCATCGGGCATCGTCGATCTGCAAGGGCTCAAGGGGCGCACGGTCGGCGTCAGCGACATGGCGAGCCCGGCGAAGAATTTTTTCGCGATCACACTGAAGAAGCTCGGCATCGATCCCGATAACGACGTGCGCTGGCGCCAGTATCCGGCGCCGCTGCTCGGCGAGGCGCTCAGGAAGGGCGAGGTGCAGGCGATCGCCGACGGCGATCCGACCATCTGGACACTGCGCGAGACCGACCATTTGCACGAGGTGTCGAACAACCTGTGCGGCGAGTACGCGAACCGCGTGTGCTGCGTGCTCGGCGTGCGCGGGTCGCTGGTCCGCAAGGACCGCGCGAGCGCGCAGGCACTCACGCAGGCGCTGCTCGAGGCAACCGAATGGACCGCGAATCATCCGGCCGAGGCGGCGGCGATTTTCGCGCCGAATGCGCCGGGCGCGAACGTCGCGCAACTGACCGAGATGCTGAAGAGCCACACCGATCGTCACCATCCGGTCGGCGATGCGTTCAAGAAGGAAATCGCGCTGTACGCGGACGATCTGAAATCGGTCGGCGTGCTCAATGCGGGCACGAGTTCGGATCGCTTCGCGACCCGGGTGTTTGCCGACGTGCTGGCTTGAGAGGCCGCACGCGCTCCGCGCGCGGCCGAATCTATGGAGCGGCAACCCCCGCAACCCCGGCAAACGCGGCGCGCCCGAGATTGCCGAGCACCGTATCGTTCTGCGGCGTATGAATGCGCGCGCACAGCACGTCGCGGTAGTGGCGCTCCAGCGGGTTGTCGCGGCTCAGTCCCGGATTGCTGCTCGCTTCGAGCGCGAGCTGCACGGCTTCGATCGCGTTCTGGCTGACCAGATACTTGATCGCCGGCGCTTGTGCCGCGTCGAGCAGCGCGCGGTTGTTGAACAGCAGCGCGTCGATGCGGCCGGCCGTCTGCTGAAACCGTTCGAGGCTCGACAGCGGCGCGTCGAGCCCGGCAGGCGTGCGCTGCGCGGCCCATTGCACGAACCAGTCGCGCGCGGCCCGCGCGACCCCGTCGTAGATCGACGGCAGCAGCACGTTCATCCAGATGCCGGTCAGCGGGTCCATGCCGGTGGCCTGCCGCGGCGGCTGCAGGTCGACCGCGTGGTCGAGCGGCACGCACACGTTGTCGAAGATCACCTCGTGACTGCCGGTCGCGCGCATGCCGAGATGGTTCCAGGGCTCGCCGAAGCGGATGCCCGGCAGGTCGCGATGCACGAGCCATGTGCCGACGCGCGGCGCGGCCTCGTCCGTGCGGCCCCAGACAGCGAACCATGTGAGCCCCGGGCTGCCGGTCGAATAAAGCTTGCGGCCGCTCAGCAGCCAGTGATTGTGTTCGCGCCGTCCGATCGTCGCGGGCAGGCCGCCGCGCGACGGCGAGCCGAGCTCGGGCTCGACGCGCAGCGAGTTGATCAGCGCGCCGCGCTCGACGGCATCGCGCGCGATGCGTTCCTTCAGCGCGGCAGGCCAGTTCGGATTGGCCTGCAGACGCAGGTGATACAGGCATTGCATCACGAGGATCAGTGCCGTCGACGGCTCCGCGCGCGCGACCGCGCCGACCACGCGCAGCGTTTGCGCAAGCGTGGCTTGCCGTCCGCCGAGCGCGCGCGGCACGCTCAGCGACAGCAGGCCCGCGCGACGCAGGCGCGCGAGGTTGTCGTGCGGGAACAGCGGGCCGGCGTCGAGCGCGGGCGCGCCGGCCGCGAACTCGCGGGTCAGCGCGTCGAGCCACGCGGCGGCTTGCGGACTGTCGAGATCGGCGAGCGCATCGAGCGCGGCGGCGTCACGCTCGGCTTCGGCAAGCGCGCTATCAGCGGGACGGCTGGTCATCGTGCAGAGATCGGTTGGGTTTGCGGGTTGTGCGGATGCTCGCGACGTCATCGCGCGTCGAGCGGGAATTGCCGGTCGAAGCTTGGCGTCACGTCGAGGCGGGTCTTGATCACGTCCGCGCGGTGATACAGATCGGCGGTCTTTTGCTGCTCGGCGATCAGGCCGTCGTCGATCGCAACGGGTCGCAATTGCGCGCGCCGGTAGACCGTTTTCAGCACGTCGGGCGGCAAGCCGGTCACCTTCGATTGCATGGCGGCGACTTCGTCCGGATGCGCGAGCGCCCAGCGCTGGCCGGCGGCCACGCGCTTCAGGAAGTCGGCGATTTCCGCGTGCTTGTCCTTGATCGACGTCTGCGTCGCCGCCTGAAAACTGAGTCCCGACGAAAGATCGATGCCGTTGGCGATGCTGCGGTCATGATCCTGTTGCTCGGCGAGCGCGACGTACGGGTCCCACGTGGACCAGGCATCGACGTTGCCCGACGCGAGCGCCGCTTTCGCATCGGCCGGCTGCATGAAACGCAGCGATACGTCGGACAGCTTGATGCCGGCGCGCTCCAGCGTTGCGATCGCGAGGTAGTGGCCGATCGAGCCGCGCGTCGTCGCGATGCGTTTGCCCTTGAGATCGGCGGTCGTTTTGATCGGCGACGCGTCCGGCACGATGATCGCGAGATCGCGCGGAATCGAGCGGGTCGCCGCCACCGCGCGCACCCGGGCGCCCGCGGCGTAGGCGAAGATCAGCGGCGCATCGCCGAGACCGCCGACGTCGATCGCGCCCGCATTGAGCGCTTCGCCGAGCGGCTGCGCGGCGGGGAAGTTGAACCATTCGATCCGGTACGGAAGATTATTCAGTTCTCCAGACGCTTCGAGAATGCCGCGAGTCTGCAATTGCTGGTCGCCGACCCTGAGCGTGGAATCCGCCGTAGCCGCAAGCGGTGCAATTGCGCCGAGCGCGCTGAGCAGAACACCGGAAAACCTCAGTAGAAACCGATTCGCAAGATAGAACATAGGAAGCGCGGCGCAGGCCAAGTGGAAAAGCACACGATACGTATGCGCGTTTTATAAGGCAAACGCATTGTTCTGCTTTGTTAATATGCGAGTGAAGAAAGCACGCGCCGCTTGAACATCGATGCGTCGACACGCTAAGCTCGTGCAACGGTCATGCATGCGCGGGGCCGTTCAACGTTCCATCCAACGACACCACATCCATGAAACTCGATGAAGTCGAGGCCTTTGTCGCCGTCGTGCGCAGCCAGTCGCTGAGTCAGGCTGCCGATTCTCTCGCGCTCACGCAACCCGCCGTCACGCGACGCATCCAGAACTTCGAGGAAGCGCTCGGCGTCGAGCTGTTCGACCGCAACACCAAGCCGCTGAAGACCACGCCGATGGGCCGCGCCGTGTATGAGCAATGCCGCGCGATCGTCCGGGAAGTCGATGCGCTCCGGCATCTCGTCACCGACGACGCACCGCTTGCCGGCGTACTGCGTCTCGGCGTCGCGCAGACGGTCGCCGACGTCGCGATGCTGAAGGCATTGCATGCGTTGCGTGGCGCGCATCCGGAGTTGCAGGCGTGCGTGTCGACGGGCTGGGGCAAGCCGTTGCTGCAGAAGGTCGAAGACGGCGAGCTCGATGCCGCGATCGTGCTGTTGCCGGCTAATCGCGTGTTGCCCGACACGTTGGCCGGAGAATCGCTCGGGGAGCTCAAGCTCGCTGTCGTCGCGCCGAAGGGGAGTCTGAAAAAGCGCGTACACACGCTGGCCGAATGCCAGTCGTATGGATGGGTGCTGAATCCCGACGGCTGCGGTTTTCGGGCGGGGTTACAGCAGGCGCTTGGCGCGCAAGGCTACGCACTGAAGCTCAACCTCGAGACGCTCGGCACGGAACTGCAACTGGGCCTCGTCGCCGATGGCGTCGGGCTGGGGCTGGTCCCGCTGCCGTTGTTGCGCATCAGTGCGCATGCCGCGCGGCTCGACGTGGTCTCGGTCAGTGACTTCAAGCCCGAGATCGCGGTGTGGATCGTCAGGTCGCGCGCGCTCGGCAAGATGCAGTCGGCGCTCGCCGTGCTGTCCGAAAGCGTGGAGCAGAGCTTCAAGGCGGCGCGGCTGCCGCGCGCCGCCTAGGAACGACGATGCGGCGCACGCTTTATGCGGCGCCCGCGTAGCATACGTCGATCAGATCACGAAGAAGCCATGCGTGCCGTCGCGCTCCAATTGCGCGACGAGACCGTACTCCCATTCCAGATAGGCGTTCATCGCTTCACGCGCGTTGTCGGTGCCCTCGTACGGACGCCGGTAGCGATCGATACGCGGCGACGCGAGATGAGCGTCGCCGGTTTCGGTCGGCTGCCCCGCGCGAATCCACGCGGACGTGCCGCCTTCGAGCACTTGCACGGGCTTGCCCGTCAGCGCGGCAAGCTCCGGCGCGGCGAAAGCCGCGAGCGCGCTGGTCGCGCACGTCAGGACGTAGCGTTTCGCATCGGGTAGCGTGCGCAGATCGTCGACGGTGTTGGAGAGCCGCGAGCGCACGAGCCACCAGGCGCCCGGAACGTGGGCTTTCACATGATTCGCGCTGGCCGTCACGTCGATCACCACAGTCCCGCTCGATGGATCGGCGAGGAGCGCCGCCAGTTCTTCAACGGACACGCTCGGCGTGGGCGCCGGCTCGGGCTTCGCGCCGCGCCACGCGCCACGCGCCGCGTGCGCTCAGCTCTTGCGGCGTCGCCTCGTCGACGACATACACGTCGATGTTCATCTGCGCGAGCCATGAGGCCGTCATGTTCGCGCGCACGCCGTCGTCGTCGAACAGCACGACGCGCGCGCCGCGCACGGGCGCGAACATGTCGGTTTCCTGCACCAGCTGCCCGCCCGGTGCGCCCTGAAAGCCGGGCGCATGCGCGCGTTCATATTCGGCAGGCGTGCGCACGTCGAAGCGATAGATGGTGCGCGACGCTTCGACGGCCCAGCGCGCGGCTTCGACGAGTGTCGTGCGGCTCACGCCCGCGCGGTCCGCAAGCGCGCGCGCCGCGCCACGCGACGCGGCGAGGTTGTCCGCATCGAGCCCGGCTTGCGGATCGAACTGCCAGTCGCTGCCATGCTCGAGCGGCTGTCCCGCGAGCGTCCAGCCGATGGTGCCGTTGCGTAGCGCCGCGACCGGATTCGGCAACCCCGCATTGACGAGCGACTGCGCGCCGATGATGCTGCGCGTGCGCCCCGCGCAATTGACGATCACGCGCGTCTTCGGGTCCGGCGCGAGCGCACGCGCGCGCAGCACGAGTTCGGCGCCGGGCACGCTGACGCTTCCGGGGATGTTCATCGTCTGGTATTCGTCGAAACGCCGTGCGTCGAGCACGACGACGTCGTCGCCATTGGCGAGCAGCGTCGCCACGGCCTCAGCCGACAAAGACGGCGTATGCCGGCCCGCTTCGACGAATTCGCCGAACGCCTTGCTCGGCACGTTGACGTCGCGGAACACTTCACCGCCGGCGCGAGTCCAGCCGTCGAGGCCGCCCGCGAGCAACGCAAGCCGGGTGTAGCCGAGCGCTGTCAGCTTGTCGGCTGCGCGTGCGGCGAGTCCTTCGCCGGCGTCGAGCAGCACGATCGGCACATCGCGGCACGGCAGACGCGTATAGGCGTCGAGTTCGAGTTTCGATAGCGGAAAATTGGCCGCGAACAGAGGATGCGCCTGCGCATGCGGGTCTTCTTCGCGTACGTCGAGCAGCGCGATTTCGCGGCGCGCGAGCAGCGCTTCGCGCACGTCTTCGTAGGTGCGAACCGGATAGGTCGTCATCAGTGATGCTGTTCCTTGCCGAGGTCCCACAGGTTGGGGAGCGTGTGGTTCGAGTAACCGGAGATGAAGGGCTTCGGCGGGCCGTCGGGCGAGTACGTCGAGCGGCGCACCGCACCGATGTTCGCGCCATACACGTGGATGCTGATCGACGTGCGGTCGTCATACGCGTTGCGCACGCGATGAATGTCGCCGATGCCCGGCGACACCGCTTCGACGTGGCCCGCTTCGAGGCGCACTTCGGCGCCCGTCTGCCGCAGCGTGCCGTCGCCGTTGCGCGCGTACGGCGCGGCGAATTCGGCGCCGCGCAGCACCCCGATCAAGCCCCATACCGTGTGGTCGTGAATCGGCGTGCGCTGGCCCGGTCCCCACACGAAGCTGACGACGCTGAAGCGCTCGCGCGCGTCCGCATACAACAGGAACTGCTGATAGCGCTCGACGGACGGCTGCACGTACGCGTCCGGTAGCCAGTCATCGACGCGGATCAGTTCGCGCAGCGCGTGTGCGCCTTGTTCGAGCAATCCGGCTTCGTTGACGCCAGAATCGACGAGCGTCGCGATGTCGCCGACAAAACGCCGCAGTTTATCGATGGCCATCAGTCGAGAAACTCCGGTTCGGCTTCGACGAGCCCTTCATACAGGCTGTCGAATGCGTGCCGTGCACCGTTCGCGCGGCCGACCTGCTGATGCGTGAGGGCCGCCATGTCGTGCGGGATCGGCTGCGGCGTGCCGGCCGCCTGCGCGAGCAGTTGCGCATGGCACGCGTTATCGAGCGCGATGTACCACCACGCGGCCGCCTCCACGGACGGGCCGGCCGTCAGGATGCCGTGGTTCTTCAGGATCACGGCCTTGTACGAGCCGAGCGCGTGCGCAATGCGCGCGCCTTCGGTGGTGTCGAGCACGACGCCGCGAAAGTCGTCGAACAGCGCATGGTCTTCGTAGAACGCGCAGGCGTCCTGCGTCAATGGATCGAGCGTGCGCCCGAGCGTCGACCATGCCTTGCCGTACAGCGAATGCGTGTGCGCGGCGGCCACCACGTCGGGCCGAGCCTCGTGAATCGCCGCATGGATCGCGAACGCGGCCTGATTCACGGGTCCGTCGCCTATCACGATGTCGCCATCACGGTTGACGAGCAACAGATCCGACACGCGGATGCGGCCGAAATGACGGCCAAGCGGATTGACCCAGAAATGATCGCTCCATTCGGGATCGCGCGCGGTGATGTGGTCCGCCAGACCCTGCGCGAAGCCGTAACGCGCGAACAGGCGGAACGCGCCGGCGAGGCGCTGTTGCCGGTGCAAACGCTCTTGCGCGAGCGAGCGGGGCGGCTCGGCGTCGTCGTCGAACCAGAATTTGCGCAGCGGGGTGGGGCGCAATGCAAGCGAGCGCGTAGCGGCGAGTACGGTGCTCATGATGTCGTCGCGCTCCGGTTATGCGGCGCGACGTGCGCGCGACGTCAGTTCGCGCGTTGCGGGAATCAGCTCGCGGCCGTAGTCGATCGCGTCTTCGAGCGGGTCGAAGCCGCGGATCAGGAACGTCGTGACGCCGAGCGCGTGATATTCGGCGAGTGTTTGCGCGACCTGTGCCGGTGTGCCGACGAGCGCCGTCGAATTCGAACGGCCGCCGATCTCCCTGGCAACCGCGGTCCACAGACGCTCGTCCGCACGCACGCCGTCGCCTGCGGCCGCTAGCAGACGCCGGGCGCCTTCGCTTTGTTGCGGGCCGCCACGCGCGAAGCCTTGCTCGACGCGCAGCCGGCGCGTCTCGTCGAGAATGTGTTCGGCGCGTTCCCACGCGGCTTTTTCCGTCGATGCGAGGATCGGCCGGAACGACACCGAGAAGCGCACGCTGCGACCATGTTTCGCGGCTTCGGCTTGCACGCGCGTGATCTGCTCGTGGACCTGCTGTTTCGATTCGCCCCACAGCGCGTAGACGTCCGCGTGCTTGCCCGCGACCGCGAGCGCGGGTTCCGATGCACCACCGAAATAGATCGGCACGTGTGGCGTCTGTTTCGGCTTGACGTCGGAGAAGGCCCTTTCGAAGCGGTAAAAACGGCCCACGTGATCGAACGGGCGCTGTTCGGTCCAGACCCGGCGCAGGATCTGCAGATACTCGTCGGTGCGCGCGTAGCGCTCGTCATGGCTCAGAAAGTCGCCGTCGCGCCGTTGGTCTTCGTCACTGCCGCCGGAGATGAAGTGCACCGCGAGACGACCGCCGGAGAAATGATCGAGCGTCGCGATCTGCCGCGCCGCCAAAGTCGGCGCGACGAAACCCGGCCGATGCGCGAGCATGAAATGCACGCGCGAGGTCACGCTCGCGGCGTAGGCGATCGTGATGGTCGCGTCGGGACTGGTCGAACTGTGCGGCACGAGGATGCGGTCGAAGCCTGCGTTTTCATGGACCTGCGCGAACCCGCGCACATAGTCGGTATCGATCGCGGGGCCCTGCGGGGCATACGTCTCCGAGACCTTGCGTTGCTGGATCATGCCGATGAATTCGATGCTCACGGTAGCTCCTTGCGGATATTCGTTTCGATGGAGAAATGGCAGCGGGAGCAGACGTGATGCGGTGCACGCCTGCGGGACGAATTCAGGCTAACACCGGGTTATGCAAGGGCTAAATATTATATTGAGCTAAAGATATAGGACGTGCATGTTACGTTTGCGCGCACCTCGCACCAATTGAGTGCGGCCAGCACGCACTATAAAAAATCTTCCGATGACCCCGCAATTCATCTGAAGAAACAGGCCACGTTGCCGATAACCAGTTACGTGCAGTACTGCGTTTAGCGTTGGCAGGGCCGGATGTTGCAAACAGCGTGCTGCTTCGATGCGTCAAACGCTTCAGGAAATGTGGCTTGCGTTGCCGACTGACGGCGGGCGCCACAGCGTTAACGAACCTGCTTATCTGTTCGGTTCTTACATTCTCAACAAAGCGAACTATGAATTTCGGCAATATGAAACTCGGCGCCAAGCTGATCAGTGCTTTCATCCTGGTTTCGATCATCAGCGCAGTTGTCAGCGGGATCGGCCTGCACAACATGGCGGAGATCAGTGCGAACGCGGACAAGACGTATCGACAGGACCTTGTCGGGCTCAACCTGATACAGCAGGCGAACGCCGACGTACTGCGAGTCGGCACCTATCTGCGCAACGCGGTTCTGGCCACGACGGCCGAAAAGCGGGCCGGCTCGCTGGATCAGGCTGACAAGGCGCTTGCCTCGGCACGTGAGCACCTCAATCAGGCGGAGCCGCTCGTCTATACCGACAAAGGCAAGGCTACCTTCTCCGAGCTCGATCAGGGTTGGCAGGACTACATCCAGGCCTTCAATGAAATGAAAGGCAAGATCAATGCGGCGGCGATCGGGGATCGGGACAGTCTGACCGAATACATGCTGGGCGAGTACCACCACAAAGGCTTCAAGACCCTCGTGCTGATGGGCAATCTGGTTGCCCTGAAACAGGGCGACGCGCAACAGACAGCCGAATCGAACGATGCCGTGTACGAGGAAGGTCGAAATCTGATGCTGGTCTTCGTGGCGATGTCCGTGTCGATCGGCGTGGGCATCGGCATAGGGATGATGCGTAGCGTAACGCGGCAACTGGGTACGGAGCCGGCGACCGCTGCTGCTGTGGCCAGAAGCGTGGCGGCCGGCGACCTGAACATCAGTATCGCCCTGCGTCCCGGCGACACGAACAGCCTGATGGCGTCGCTGAAAGCCATGTGCGACGCGCTGGTGCAGGTCGTATCAGAGGTGCGCGAGAACGCCGAAGGTGTCGCGACTGCGAGTGCGCAGATCGCACAAGGCAATCTGGATCTGTCGAGCCGCACGGAGCAACAGGCGGCGTCGCTCGAAGAAACGGCTTCCAGCATGGAAGAGCTGACTGCGGCGGTCCGCCACAACACGGACAATGCAACCCAGGCTGCCACGCTCGCGGGTACCGCCTCGGGCGTCGCGCAACGTGGCGGCGACATCGTCGGGCGCGTGGTCGAGACAATGCGCGACATCTCCACCAGCTCGGCCACGATGTCCGAGATTATCGGCGTCATCGAAGGCATTGCCTTCCAGACCAACATCCTCGCGCTGAACGCAGCGGTCGAAGCGGCCCGCGCGGGAGAACAGGGGCGGGGCTTCGCTGTCGTGGCGGGTGAAGTCCGCACGCTAGCGCAGCGCAGTGCGACTGCCGCGAAGGAAATCAAGGAATTGATCTCGGACTCTGTCAGCCGGGTGGAGACAGGCTCGATGCTCGTCGAAGAAGCGGGCGGTGCGATCAAGGAAATCGTGCAGTCGGTGAAGCGCGTGACCGACATCGTGGGCGAGATCTCGTCGGCATCGAGCGAGCAAAGCACCGGTATCGAACAGGTCAATCAGGCGGTCAACCAGATGGACCAGGTTACGCAGCAAAACGCTGCGCTTGTCGAAGAGGCGTCGGCGGCAGCTCAGACAATGGCCCAGCAAGCGGAAAGCCTGCGCAAGACGGTCGCATTTTTCAAGGTCGATGGCGAGAAGGCTGCTTCATCGCGAGCGACGTCGCAAGCGGCAGTACCGCAACGGACGGCGGCCCTGAAACGCGCCCCGTTCTCTGCTGTAGCACCGGCAAAGGTTGCGAGGAGGCCAGTCCCCACTTCGGAAGGTCCGGTAGTCGTCGCCGCCGCGACTGAGACGGACTGGCAGACATTCTGAACGGTTCCGGGTGCTGGATGACGTCGATTCAAACCGTCGGCGCGTGCCAGCCCCGCAGGAATTGAGCGGGCGAAGATCCGCGATACGCGAGCGCCGGATGGTTATCAATGCGCCGCGGCGACTGCCTCAGGCACGGAGGCTGCGTGGATGATCAACAGTGCAGCCAGGTCGTGTGATGGTGGACGGAGACACCCGGGCCCGCCGGTCAAGCGGGTTCGAGGAAATAGCGTGATGCAGGACTGCACTCGATGTGCAGCGCCTTGAATGTCGTCTCGCCGTCTCCGCGCACTGGCCATCGCCGACCTCGTCTCGCGCCGCTCCGACAGGCAGCGCGCGACGTGCTGATGCGCAGCGGTGAGATTCGATTAACGATATCTCGTGAGATCGTAACCAAAACTATGGGATCAAACGCTCCGCTCAATGTCTCGACAATGGTTGTGAAGTCGTTGGAGTCCGCCGGAATAGACCACGTGTTCCTGGTCCCGGGAAAACTGATCTATCCGCTGCTGGACGCAATCGACAACTCCCCCTCGATTCGCGGAATCGTAGGCGCTCATGAGACTGGCAGTGCTTTCATGGCCGATGGCTATGCCCGCGCCAGCCGGAAATTCGGCGTTTGCGCGGGAATATCCGGCCCAGGCACGATGAATTTCGTTCCCGGCATGGCGGCCGCTCACGCAGACCGGATTCCGATGCTCTATATTGCCGGCGGGATCTCGTCGCACGCGGAAGGCAAAGGGGCGTTCCAGGATGCCACGCCAGGAGGCATTTTTGAAAGCGGCGTGGTCAGAAGTCTGGTGACGGATATCGTCGAGCTCAAGAACAAGGAAAATACCCAGGCCGAGATGCGTCGTGCGACCGAAGGGTTGAACTGGATGCGTCGAGCGCAGTCATTCATCAGTATTCCCGTAGACGTTCAAAAGCAGGATGTCCTGTCTGGTCACGACGTGGCACGGCAACCCTACGCTCACCGCGAATTTAACGCATGCGAAGTACCTGCGAACCGCGCCGCTCTGGATGCGCTGTGCGACCAGTATCTGTTTCAGTCGAAGAGAGTCGCGTTTCTGGTCGGAAGTCGCGGCAATGATGCGGAAACTGCAAAGCTTCTTCTCGAGGTTGCCGAAGGCTTTCACATTCCGGTTGCAACGACACTATCGGGAAAGGGTGCATTTCCCGAGCAACATGCCCTTGCACTAGGCGTGTACGGATTTTCAAGTCATTCGCGCGCTGCGCGGGTGATCAACTCCGACGAACTTGATGCACTAGTCGTGTTCGGTAGCGACCTGAACCAGCGAGACAGCATGAACTGGAGCAGGAGGCTGACAGGGGGGAAGGAACTGTTCATCTTTGATGACAGCTTCGATTCCCCGGCGATGGGGCACATTTCGCGTCAAGGAATCTTCTCCGGAATTTCCGCGAGCTTCCGGTTGCTGGCTCAGAAAGCCGCGGACAACCCTCCCGGGCTGCGGCAAGCACTGCAAAGAAGAAGGGGGTGGATTGCCGAAATCAACGAGACCCCCCTGTACGACCACCAGTTCGAGCAGTCAGGAGCGCGAGTTTCCAGCGGTGATGAAGCGCTATATCCTGGAGACGTAGTCAAGCACTTGTGCCGGATGCTGCCGAAGGACAGCAACGTCGTAGTGGATTCCGGAGCCCACCGCATCTTCATGGCCCATTACTGGCTGTCGTCAGGTAAGGGCAACTACTTTTCGTCGAGCTCGCTCGCCCCGATGGGCTGGGCCATCGCAGCCGGAATCGGCGTCAAGCTTGCGGCCCCCGAACGCCCGTGTGTCGTGGTGACCGGCGATGGCTGCATGATGATGCACGGCATGGAGATTCAGACCGCGGCTCGATACCGAGTCAAGGTGATCTATGTGGTTCTGAACAACGCCGCGCATGGCGCAATTCATATCGACGCTATCAGGAGTGGTTCGATTTCAGAGCAGTTCACCAAATTGCCCTGTCATAGCTGGTCGGCTTTTGCATCATCGATCGGTGTGGCCGCGCGCGCGGTTGAGCGCATCGACGAGCTTGATGACGTGTTGAGCGAAGCTAGTCAATATGACGGCCCCTTTCTGATCGAAGTCATGACGGGAGTGTTTCCCGCGCCGAACCGGTACTATGCGGAAGCCGAAGCCTGTCCGTGAGATACCAACCGTCAACTTGACACAGCCGACCTCAGTGCAGAACTGACGCCGCAATCAGACTGCCTGAGCGTCGCGCCGCAGTTGTCAACGAAATGTCATTCGAACCGCCTAAGTTTAGACGTCCGAGCCGATGGCAAGGCTCGACGGGCCTGCGGTATGCGCAACAGAGGGATCGCGGCCCGTAGCTTGCTACAACAATTGATTTGGTCAGTCAATCTCGTGGAGGCAAACCATGCTGTTCAAACGAGGAATTGCAGTTCTTGCCGTTGCTCTACCCCTCGCGGCCGCGCAGGCGCAAACCGTCGACATCACCGGCGCGGGCAGCACTTTTGCAGCCCCGATCTATAACAAGTGGGCTGACGCCTACCATAAGGCGGGTGGCGGCAAGGTCAACTACCAAGGCATCGGTTCAGCGGGCGGCATCAAGCAGATCATCGCGAAGACCGTCGATTTCGCAGGCTCCGACGCGCCGATGAAGGACGATGAACTGGCGAAGACTGGTCTGTTCCAATTCCCGACCGTGGTCGGCGGCGTGGTTCCGGTCGTGAACCTGCCGGGCTTGAAGCCGGGTCAACTGGTTCTATCGGGTGCCGTGCTCGGCGACATCTATCTGAGCAAGATCAAGAAATGGAATGATCCGGCGATCGCCGCGCTGAATCCGAACATCAAGTTGCCGGATTCGGACATCGCGGTGGTGCGCCGTGCCGACGGTTCGGGCACGAGCTTCATCTGGACCAACTTTCTGTCGAAGGTGAACCCGGAGTGGAAGTCGAAGATCGGTGAAGGCACAAGCGTGAACTGGCCGACCGGTACGGGCGGCAAGGGCAATGACGGCGTTGCCGCGTTCGTGCAACGCCTGCCGGGCGCGATCGGTTACGTCGAGTGGGCGTATGCGAAGCAAAACAACATGATCTACACCAGCCTGAAGAATGCGGCCGGTGCCGTGGTGGTGCCCAATACCGAAACCTTCAAGGCGGCCGCGGCCGGCGCGGACTGGAAGACGTCGTTCTACCAGATTCTGACGAACGAGCCGGGCAAGGATGCATGGCCGGTCGTCGGCGCGACCTTCGTGCTGCTGCATTCGACGCAAGACAAACCAACGCAAGGCGCGGCAACGCTGAAGTTCTTCGACTGGGCATTCAAGAACGGCGGGCAGGCTGCCAGCGATCTCGACTACATCTCGCTGCCGGAGTCGGTCGTGTCGGAAATCCGCACGCAGTGGAAGACGAAGGTCAAGGACGCTTCAGGAAAGCCGGTGTTTGAATGAAGGCCTCGAAAGTCGATCGACTCACGTCAATCGACTTGCGTATCGTCCGCGCCGAAGCGCTCGATCATAAATTCGATAAAGCTCCGAAGCTTCGGCGACGTCTGTCGCTCACGCAGATACAGTAGATTCAGCGGCCGCTCAGGCGCGGCGAACTCCGGCAGCACTTCGATCAGCCGCCTGGATCGCAGATCCGCGCCGACCAGAATCTCGGGCAGCATTGCGATGCCCAGACCGCGCAGCACCGCCCGTCGCAGCGCTTCCGAATTGTCGATCCTCAGCCGGCCATCGACGGGCACGCTCACGCGTCCGTCCGGACCGTGCAGCATCCATTCCGGCTGCGCCGTGTGCCATTCCGAGCGCGGCGGATACGCGTACGTCAGGCACTGGTGGGACAGCAGCGCGTCGGGCGACGACGGCGTGCCGTGCGTTGTCAGATACGCGCGTGACGCGCACAACACGAGACGGTACGGCTTCAGACGCCGCGCGACGAGATCCGGATTGCCCAGTGCGCCGATGCGAACCGCCGCCTCGAAGCCGTCGTCGAGCAGGTCCGACAGCGCGTCGGTGGCGACGATATCGAGCTTCACTTCGGGGTAGCGCTCGCAGTAATCCCCAATCACCGGAATCAGGCATTCGTTGCTGAAGACGACGGGCGCCGTCACACGCAGGCGTCCGCGTGGCGTCGCGAGATGATCGAGCGCGAGCCGTTCGGAATCGTCGACCAGCCCAAGGATCTCGACGCATCTTTCATAGTAGGCCTGACCGAACGCGCTGATTTGCTGCTTGCGTGTCGTGCGATGGATCAGTCGCGCGCCAAGCCGCGTTTCCAGCGCCTGAAGGTGATTGCCGACCATCGTCGGCGACAGGTCGCACGCCACCGCCGCCGCCGTCAGGCTGCCGCTTTCGACTACGCGCACGAACACGGTCATCGCTTTGAGGAGGTCCATTCCTCAATAATAATTGGTTCTGTTGCCATTCGCCGTGCATTTATCAATCTTCGCTGCGGGAATACAGTCCGCGTACACGACGCTTGCGGCCCCTCCCGGTCCGCATCGCCCGACTTCATGCACGGACATCATGCGCAAACAGCTCAGCTTCCCGACCCGATCATCGCGCCTTGCCTTGCTTGCGACGAGCCTCGGTTTCGTCCTCATCTGTCTCGACGTCACGGTGGTGAACGTCGCGCTTGCACGAATGCGCGATAGTCTGAACCTCGATTCGACGGCGCTGGAATGGGTCGTCAACGCCTACACACTGGCGTTCGCCAGTTTCCTGCTGTCCGCTGGCGCGTTGGCCGACCGGTTCGGCGCACGCCGCATCTTTGCCGCCGGGTTTGCGGTGTTCACCTGCGCATCGGTGGGGTGCGGGCTGTCGGCTGGCGCGGCGATGCTGATCGCGGCGCGCGTGTTGCAGGGCATTGGCGCGGCGCTGTGCGTGCCGTCGTCACTGGCGCTGCTCGGTGCGGCGTTTCCGGACCCGCAGGCGCGGGCGAAGGCCGTCAGCATCTGGGCGGGCACGGCGGCGCTCGCGCTGGGTGCGGGTCCGCTCGTCGGTGGTGTGCTCGTCGACCGCTTCGGCTGGCCGGCAATTTTTCTGATCAACGTGCCGATCGGTGTCGCAGGCATCTGGCTGACTGTCGCTCATGCGCCTGACACGAAGGGGCACGCGGCGCGTCGCATCGATCTGGCCGGCCAGACGCTTGCCGTCATTGCGTTGGTCGGGCTGACGTATGCGGTCGTCGAAAGCGGCAGGCTGGGCTGGACCGGCATGACCGTATTGGCGGGACTAGCCGTCGCGATCGTTGCAGGCGGACTGTTCGTCATGGTCGAGGCAAGGCATGCGGAGCCGCTGTTGCCGCTCGCGCTGTTCCGCCATGCGGCGGTGAATGTCAGCGCGCTAACGGGGCTGTCGCTGAATTTCGGCTACTACGGACTGATGTTCGCGATGAGTCTGTTTTTCCAGAGCGCGCGTCACGATACGCCGCTCGAAACCGGCCTCGCGTTCCTGCCTATGACGGCAGTGGTGACCGTCGCGAACGTCGCATCGGGCTCGCTGACGGCGCGTTTCGGTTATCGCCTGCCGATGGTTGTCGGCCAGGCACTGGCCGCGCTCGGCTATCTTTCGCTTGCGTTCGTGCGTGTGGATAGCAGCGCGCTGGCCGTGGCGTTGCCGTTGCTGATGGTCGGCGTCGGCGTGGCGCTCGCGGTGCCATCGATCAACACGGCCGTGCTGACGCACGTGGACCCGTCGTGGATGGGCATTGCATCGGGCGTGTTGAACACCGCTCGTCAGATTGGCGGCGTGCTCGGCGTGGGGTTGTTCGGTGCGCTGGTGCGACCGGAGTTCGACGATCTGGCCGAAGGACTCCATCACGCTGCCATTCTGGCCGCTTTGGTGACGCTTGCAAGTCTCGTAAGCATCGTCCTGGGGCTTAGGACATCCGGATCGATCGTCACGGACGATCGTGCGCGCCGACTATCGAGCTCACCTCGTGAATGACATTGGCGAGCCGCTCGGCTGACGATGTCACCTGCGCGTGACTGAAGCCACCGAACCCCAACACAGGCGTGATGCTGCCTGGCATCGCGGTGATGACGGGCGCCACACGATGGCAAGGCAAACGCGGCATTCAGGACACACAGATGCGCGAAGCGCGGCCGACTTTCTCGCGCTGGTCCGCAAGCCGACATAACCTAGCCCAAAAACTGCACGACACGAACGCGCATGCCCGACAACATGGCCGAGCGCCAGTTTTCCCGGTTATCTCCGGGTGAACTCTGCTGGCATGTCGGCCCCGATTGTCCTAATGTCCACGATGCTGTGATTCATCGAGGCACAGCGATTCTCAAAGTGCGATGTGCATCTCTTATTTGAACAACAAACAAGGAGACACAAATGGCAGACTTCCCGATCGCAAGCCGAATCGGAACGCTACGGCTGCGTACCGCGACAGCATTGGCAATCGCAACGGCATGCGCGACGTTCGTATGCGCCGCGCACGCCACCGATCACGACAGGGACGGCCACGGCGAGTCGAATACGCTGCCATCGTTCGTCGTGGCAAGCAGTCTCTCAACCACCAGCTACGACGGCGTCAGCGACGATCTGCTGACAGCCGGGCTCGGAAAAACCGGACTCGCCAGCCCCACGGGGCCGGCCGTTGCGAACGCCGCCAGCCCAACGGCAGCGGAATTGCGCAGACTTGCAATCTGGTCGAACTACCGCGC
This sequence comes from Paraburkholderia podalyriae, assembly GCF_014397785.1. GTDB lineage: Bacteria > Pseudomonadota > Gammaproteobacteria > Burkholderiales > Burkholderiaceae > Paraburkholderia > Paraburkholderia podalyriae. The sequence continues at coordinate 275,612 of NZ_VZQQ01000005.1, read as the reverse complement.
GCTCGTCGACATGACCGCGCCCGGCGGCTACGGCCGCTTCTGGGGGCCCAACGTCGATCTGGATGGAAACGACACCCTGGGCGAAGGAAAAATCGCCGGCACCGAATATCTGGCCTACGCCGACGACGGCAGGGGTCGGCAAAATGTCAGCCTTCTCGTTCAGGTGCCGGCAAGCTTCAACCCGGCGAATCCGTGCATCGTCACCGCGACGTCGTCGGGCTCGCGCGGTGTCTACGGCGCAATTTCGGCGGCCGGCGAATGGGGCCTCAAGCGCGGCTGCGCGGTCGCCTATACCGACAAGGGCACCGGCAACGGCGCGCACGAACTGATGAGCGGCCTCGTCACGCTGATCGATGGCCGCCTCGCTGACGCCGCCACCGCCGGGCAAGCCAGTCTCTTCACCGCCAACGTGGCCGCAACCATGCTGACCACGTACAACCAGAAGTTTCCGAACCGCTATGCGTTCAAGCACGCGCATTCACAACAGAATCCGGAACAGGACTGGGGCAAGGACACCCTGGAAGCCATCCAGTTTGCGTACTGGGTGCTGAACCAGCAGTTCACGCCGCGCGTCGACGCGTCGCATCAGCGCGTGCACTACCATCCTGGCAGTATCACCACCATCGCGGCATCCGTGAGTAATGGCGGCGGCGCGTCGCTCGCGGCCGCCGAACAGGACACGAAAGGGTGGATCACGGCGGTGGTGGTCGGCGAGCCGCAGATCAACGTGCGGATGCCAGGCAATGCGCGGGTGATCGAGGGCGGGCAGCGTATCGCCGCGGCCGGCAAACCGCTGGCCGACTACATGACGCTCGCGAATCTGCTCGAACCGTGCGCCGCGCTGGCGGACGCGGCCGCCGGCGCTCCATATCTGACCGCGCTGCCGGTCGCGACGACCAATGCGATCCGCCAGGCCCGCTGCGCGTCGCTAGCGGCGGCCGGATATGTCCATGGCAGCGACACGCAAACGCAGGCCAATGACGCCCTCGCTCGGCTGCATCAGGCCGGCTATGAAGCGGATTCGGACCTGCTGCAAGCACCGATGTGGGATTCGCAAGCGGTGCCGGCGGTCGCCGTCACTTACGCGAACGCGTACACGAGGGCGGGCGTCGTCGACAATCTGTGCGGCTTCAGCTTCGGCACGACGAACCCGGCGACGGGTGCGGCGGGCGTTGCGCCGGCGGTCTCGCCGATGCCGACCATCTTCGGCCTCGGCAACGGGGTGCCGCCAACCAACGGCATCAGCCTTGTCTACAACGTTACGCCGCCGGCAGGCGCGGACCATCGGCTCGCGACACCCGACGCGAGCTTCGCCGGCGCGGCATGCGCGCGTGCGCTGTGGACCGGCAAAAACCCGCGCATGCTGGCGAGCGTCGATGCGATCAGTGTGAATGCGATCCTGCATGGCAAGCCCACGATCATCGTCCAGGGCCGCAGCGATGCATTGGTGCCGATCAATCACGCTTCGCGCGCGTATCTTGCCGCGAATAGCGTGCGGGAAGGCTCGCACAGCCGGTTGTCGCTTTACGAGGTGATGAATGGACAGCATTTCGACGCGTTTCTGGGTTTCCCTGGCTTCGACACCCGCTTCGTGCCGGTCCACTACTACAACCTCCAGGCGCTCAATCTGATGTGGAGCCATCTGAAGAACGGCACGCCGCTGCCGCCGTCGCAGGTGATTCGCACGACACCGCGCGGCGGCAATCCAGGTGCCGCGCCGATGTTGAGCGTGTCGAACCTGCCGCCTATCGTTGCGAACCCTGGCAGCAATGCGATCAGTGCGGAGCACGGGGTCGTCAACGTGCCGCATTGACCAGAGATCAGGACTCGGCGTTCGGGCTAACGCCAGGCCTGCGTGAATTCACCGATTACGCGCGCGAGATGCGCCTGCATCGACGCGCGCGCACTGGCCGCATCGCGCGCCATGATGGCGGAAAAGATGCGCTGATGGTCATCCTGTGAAGCCGCCCGCAACGCGGGCGTATGGAAGTGCTCCTCGATCTTTGTCCACAACGGGTCGGCGCGGGAGTTGTCCCACATCGCGGCCACCACGAGCCGGAGCATTTCGTTTCCCGTCGCCCGTGCAATCGCCAGATGGAACTCGCGGTCGGCCGCCTCGTTCGCGGCCTTGTCGTCGATGTTTTCGCGCATCGCGCGTAATGCGGCGAAGAGTCGGTCGAGGTCCGAATCTTTGCGTTCCGTCGCGGCGAGCGCCGCAATCCCGCTTTCGATCACCGCCCGTGCACGCAGCGTCTCGATCGGACCCAGCCCGCGCGGCAGTATGAACATGGCCGAGCGCGCCTGCGATGCTTCAGCCACATAGATGCCCGAGCCGATACGGACCTCGACCACTCCCTGCACTTCGAGTGCGATGATCGCCTCCCTAACCTGCGTGCGGCTGACGCCAAATCGCTCGGCTAGCGTGCGTTCGGAAGGCAGGCGGGCGCGAGGCCCGATGTCGCCTGCCGCGATCAGGTCGTAGATCCGGTTCGCGAGCCCGACATACGAACGGTCGGCCGTGTCCGCGTCGGCGGCTCGGCCGGTTGACGTGTGCGAAAGATCGGCCATGTGGGACTCTCGAAATGGTCGAAGCCGCCGGGCGACGGCTGAACCTCGTCAAAATGGTACACCAATCGCCGTGCAACGCCGCATCCGTTCACGGCAGCGGAGTCTTTATCCAGCAAGGCTTTCAGCTCGGTCGCCCGGTGCGCCGGGCTCACTGGTAAACCACTATCGCGCGCGGATTGGTATGCCAGTACTGTCAGACGGGAACGCGTATACGCAGTCCTTCTTTTCGCTTCGAGGAGGCGCCGTTGAAAAGGTCCTTCTGCAAGTCCGATCCAGTCCCGCTATAGCAACTCCGCAAAGTTCCGTGCGTCACGCACACCGTGCCGGCCATCCACGACCAGCCATGTGCGCCGGCAGTCGGTACGTCCAATCGAACGAAAAGGAGGCAACATGCTTTCAGGAATCCACGTGCTTCGAGCGGCGGCGAGCGCTGCATTGGCGCTGTGCGCAAGCGCGGCTTTCGCGCAGGTTTCGATCGTTTCCGGGCCGTCCAGCGATCCCACCTGCCTGGTCCCGTGGAGGAGCGACACGAAGTTCATCAAGTATCCGAAGAAGAACGGGCCCTACCGGATCGCGCTCGTGAACGGCTATATCGCGAACACCTGGCGTATCCAGATGATCAAGACGGCCAAGGCCTACACGGCGCAACCGGCCGTCGCCGCCAAGCTCAAGGAATTCAAGGTCGTCTCGACCGGCGAGGACGTTCCGGCGCAGATCTCGGCCGTCAACAACTTCATCGATGCCGGCTATGACGCGGTCATCGTGGACGCGCAGAATCCTCCTCATTCGGCCCAGCGATCCGCCGCGCGAAGAAAGCCGGCGTCGTGCTGATCGCTTTCGACAACACGCTCGACAGCGATGACGCGATCAACGTCAACGTCGACCAGTATGGTCTCGGCGTGCTGTGGGCCAAGTGGCTCGCGGGCCACCTGCCGAGCGGAGGCAAGGTGCTCGAGGTTCGCGGGGTGGCGGGCACGTCGGTCGACACGGACCGGCACAATGGTTTCCTGAAAACGTTGGACGACACCGGCAAGAAGTGGAACGTCGTCCAGGTCTACGGCAAGTGGGACGACGGGGTGGCGCAAAAGGCCGTCGCCGACGCAATTGCCGTGCAGGGTCATTTCGATGGAATTTCGGCGCAAGGCGGCGACACGGGCGTCGTGCGCGCGATGATCGATGCGAAACATCCGTTCGTGCCTTTCGGCGGCGAGACCGAGAACGGTTTTCGCAAGTTCTGCGCGCAGTATGGGAGCGAGGGCCTGAAGTGCACGTCGGCGGGCACCGGTCCCGCGCAGGTGGCCGTGGCGATCAAGACGGCGCTCGCTGCGCTGGACGGCCAGACGATCCCGGTCGCGATCAAACTGCCGCTCGACGTCACCGACGATTCGAAGCTGAAGGCGAACGTCAACTATTTCCCGAACGACTCGGATAACTTCTTCGTCGGCAACTCGTTTCCGACTTGCGGCATCAATTTCTCTGCGCAGGAAATCATGAAGCAGAGCCAGGGCAACCAGTGATCGGATGATGGCCGGCGCTGTGACGGGAGACGAAGCATGCTGCAGGACCCAGAGCAGCCGTTCTTTCAGATGTCTGGCGTGTCGAAAAGCTACGGCGGCGCCGTCGCGCTGGATCAAGCCGAACTCACGGTGCGCAGGGGCCGCATTCACGCGATCCTCGGCGAGAACGGCGCGGGCAAGTCCACGTTGCTGAAGGTGATGTCCGGCGTCGTGCGGGCGGACGAGGGCACGATGCACCTCGATGGCCGGGAGGTCTCGTTCGCGTCACCCGCCGAGGCGAACGCGGCCGGCATCGTCTGCGTATATCAGGAGCTGTCACTGATCCCCGACTTGAGCGTGGCGGACAACATCTTCGCTTCGAACCCGCCGCGACGTTTCGGGATGATCGACCGGCGGGCCCAGCGCCGCCAGGCCGAGGAGGCGCTCGCGCGAGCGGGCGCCGCCGACATCAATCCGCTTGCCAAAGTCCGGGACCTGCCGCTGTCGCGCCAGCAGATGGTCGAGCTCGCGAAGGGGCTGGCACACGCGCCGCGCATTCTGATCCTCGACGAAGCCACGTCGGCGCTGACCGCGGCCGACGTCGCGCGCGTGATCGAGGTGCTCAAGCGCCTGCGCGAAGAGGGGCTCGCGTTGCTGTTTATCTCGCACCGGATGCACGAGGTGAAGGCGCTCGCGGACGAATGCACGGTCTACCGGAACGGTCGCCATGTGATGAGCTTCGAAGCAGGCGCGCGCTCCGACAATGAGGTCGTCGAAATGATGATCGGCCGGAAGTACCAGCATGCGTTTCCTGCCAAACCCGCAGCCAAACCGGCGGACCAGCCCGCGGACGGCCGCACCACCGCTCCGGTTCTCGCCTGTCGTGATCTCGCGTGGAGCGACACGCTGCAGGGCATCAGCTTTTCGTTGAAGCGCGGTGAAATACTCGGGCTGGGCGGCCTCGACGGACAAGGCCAGCGCGAACTGCTGCTCGCGCTGTTCGGCGTGTTGCGCGGTTGCGCGGGCAAGATCGAGATCGACGGCAAAGCCGTGTCGATCGGTAGCCCGACGGCCGCGCGCGCCAACGAAATCGGTATGGCGCTGATACCGGAGGACCGCAAGACCGAAGGCTTGATGCTGCCGATGTCGGTACGCGAGAACCTGTCGTTTGCCGCGCTCGATCGCATGTCCACCGCCGGCGTCATCGATCGCGACCGCCAGCAATCGCTCGTCGACCGGATGATGGAACTGCTTGCGATCAAGTCGTTCAGCGTCGACGCGCCCGTGGGCTCGCTGTCGGGCGGCAACCAGCAGAAGGTGGTCATCGCGAAGTGGCTGATCCGGCAGCCACGGATCCTGCTGCTGAGCGACCCGACGCGCGGTATCGACGTCGGCACCAAGCAGGAGCTTTATCAACTGCTCAGGCGCCTCGCCGATGAAGGCGCCGCGATCCTGTTCTATTCGACCGACTATGACGAGCTGATCGGCTGCTGCGACCGCGTGCTCGTACTGTACGAAGGCAGGATCAAGAAGGAACTCGTCGGCTCGGCGATCACCGAGCAGAACCTGATTGCCAGTGCTCTCGACCTGCCCGTCGGACAGATTTCGCCTTCCACGGGAGTCGCGCTTTGAGCGGGCTGCGTTACTGGTATGTGGAGAATCGCGGAGCGGTGTTCGCGTTCGGCCTGTTCGTGCTGATGTTCGCGATCTATCTGTTCAACTATCCGTCGGCGTTGTCGGCCAACGTGTTTCAGACGGCAGCGAACAAAGCGGTATTGCTCGCGCTCGTCTCGATGGGGCAGGCGCTCGTCGCGCTGACCGCCGGCATCGACCTGTCGATCGGCATGACGCTGGTGCTGACGAATTGCATCGGATCGTGGATCGTCACGGGCGACACGCTGCACAGCGCGCTCGGCATCGCCGGTGTGCTCGCGGCGGGCGCGCTGTGCGGCGCGCTGAACGGCGTGATCATCATTTTCGGCCGGCTGCAGCCGATCGTGACGACGATTGCGACGGGCGCCGTCTACTACGGACTGGCGCTGCTACTGCGCCCTGTGCCCGGCGGATCGATCAACGAGGACCTCGCCGACGCGCTGACCGGCAAGGTCGCCGGCGTCCTGCCTGCGAGCCTGCTGATTCTGCTCGCAGCGATAGTGATCGTCTGGATTCCTTTCAAACGCTCGGCGGTCGGGCGGGCGGCGTACGCGACCGGGTCGTCCGAACCCGCGGCTTTCCTGTCCGGCATGCCGATCCGCCGCGCGAAGTTCGCGAGCTATACGCTGGCCGGCCTGCTCGCGGCAATCGGCGGCCTGTTTCTGACGTTCTTCACGGACACCGGCGATGCGAGCCTCGGCAGCGCGAACTCGTACACGCTGTTTTCGATCGCCGCGGTAGTGATCGGCGGCGTGTCGCTGCTCGGCGGCAAGGGCAGCGCGACCGGCGCGATCTTCGGCGCATTCGCGTTCCGTTCCATCGGCGATCTGTTGTTCGTGTTCAACGTCGATGCGCTGTGGCAGCCGCTATTCCAGGGCGTGATTCTTCTGCTTGCTGTCGCGATCGGCGCGTGCGGCTTGTTCAGGGTGCGCAACCGTCTGGAGTGGTTTCAATGAGCCACGTTTCCGCAACCGGCCGGACCACGTTCGTGTCGAGGCTCACGCGCGGAATCGACAAACCGATCGTGATCGCGTTCGCGTGTATCGTTGCGCTGCTGCTCGTCGGCGGCATGTATTCGCGGAACTTCACGTCGCCGGAATACATCCTGCTGCAACTGAAGGTCGGCGCGTTCCTCGGCATCATTGCGACCGGCCTGATGATGGTGATCCTGCTCGGCCACATCGACCTGTCGCTGCCGTGGACGATCACCGTCGGCGCGATGATGGCGTGCGCGGTCGCGGGGCACGGCGAACTCGGGCGCATCCTCGCGATTCCGGTCGGGATCGGTTGCGGCGTGCTGATCGGCATCGTCAACGGCATCCTCGTCGCGCTGCTGCGCATCCCGTCGATGATCGCGACGCTCGCGACCAATGCGGTCGCGCAGGGCATCATGATCGTCTATACCGGCGGATCGTCGCCGCAGGATTCCGCGCCGCAGGTGATGCGATGGCTGGCGGCGGGCTGGCTCGTACCGGGCGTGCCGAATGCCGTCGCGCTGTGGCTGGTGATCGGCGGTGCCACGGTGTTCCTGCTGTCGCGCACGACCTTCGGCCGCACGCTGTACGCGATCGGCAACACCGAGCGCGCGGCGTATCTTTCCGGGATCGATACGCGGCTCGGCACGGTGACCGCCTTCGCCGTGTGCAGCGCGTTCGCGGCGTTCGGTGGCGTGCTGCTCGCGGGCTATGCGTCGAAGGCGGCACAGTCGATGGGCGATGCTTATCTGTTGCCGGCGATCGCGGCGGTCGTGCTCGGCGGCACGTCGATTCTGGGTGGACGGGGTTCATACCTCGGCACGGTGGCCGGCGCGATCCTCATCACACTGCTGCAATCGATCCTCTCGGTCGCGCAGATGCCGGAGGCGGGGCGTCAGATCATCTACGGCGTGGTGATCGCGGCGATGCTGCTGCTGTATGGGCGTAGCAAGCGGGAGGCGTAGGTCGGGCCGCTGGTCCGCCAAGGCTGCAACTATCCACGTCCCCTCGCTGGGCGTTCCTGTCGCGGTGGCTGCCTGGCGCGAAGCTCGGACGGATCGAGGAAAAAGTTTCCGTTGCCGGCCATGCGCTCGACCATGAAGTCGATGAACGTCTTCACGCGGTATCGGCGCATTGATTGCCGAAGCGGCGCTCGCGGACGGCAACGCCGTCGTGGCCGCCGGACGTCACGTGCCGGCCATCGTCGAGCGTCTTGGCGACTCGGTTGGGTTGCTGCCGGTTGCGCTGGACGTCACCGACGAGGCTCAGGCAAAAGCGGCGGTGCAGTTGGCGGTTGAAAAATTCGGCCGCATCGACGTGCTGGTCAACAACGCTGGCTTTGGTCTGCTGGGTGCGGTGGAAGAGTCTGCCGACAAGGACGTGCGTCGCATGTACGACACAAACGTATTCGGCTTGCTGAACGTCACGCGTGCTGTATTGCCGACGATGTGCGCGAACCGCTCGGGCCACGTGATCAATATTTCATTGATTGGCGGCTATCGGGCCGCGGCGGGATTTGGCGTGTATTCGTCGACGAAGTTCGCCGTCGAAGGCATTACGGAAGCGTTGCATGCGGAGTTGAAACCGCTGGGCGTTCACGCGACAGTGGTCGAGCCGGGGTATTTTCGTACGGACTTTCTGGATGCGTCGTCACTCGTCGTTGCGCCGAACGTGATCGACGATTATGACGAAACCTCGGATGCGGTTCGCCGCAAGGCCGTACAAATGAACCACAAACAGCCTGGCGACCCGAGGAAGCTTGCAGCCGCCATGATCGCGCTGGTCGACGCGTCGAATCCACCGTTGCGCCTTCCGCTCGGCACGGACACACTGGCTGCCATCGCTGCGAAAAACGCTTACGTGACGCAGGAAACGGAAACGTGGAAGGCGCTGTCGATATCGACTGACTTCGCTGCCTGAATGACGAAAGCGGCGGCTCGGCATCGGTTGAGCCGCCGCCCGCCCGACTGGCCGTTGCCGCATCGGTCTCCTATTCGTAAGCTTTCGAGGCACGGCGGCAGAGCTTCGGGAGTGGTCATTGCGTTGGTGTGGAACCGAATGGCGCCTCCGATTTATCTGCCACCTGGTTTTTCTTCACCAAGTCCCCCCACGCAAACGGGTTGGCACAAAAAGCCCCATAAGAAGGCGCCACGCGCTGAGATATCGGCATGCATGCGCGACGCCAACTGCTATTCTTCAGACACGGCGACTCACGCGTCTCCGGTCGGCTCCGCGGGTCGTTGGCGGCCATTCCGCATGCATGCGGAAAGGGGGCTGTATGTCACGTCCAGAACGACCTCGGTCCGTGGGACGCGCACGGAATCGTGAGCAGTCCAACGGACGCATCTGGCTTGCCACTGGCATTTCGCTGACTGGGCTTTGCCTGACACCCGTGGCGTTCGCGGCGGGCAGCCTTCCGCAGGGCGGCCATTACGTCGCTGGCACCGGCACGATAGCGGGCGCGGGCACCAGCCTCGTGATCATGCAACCCGGTTCGACACGCGGTGTGATCGACTGGAACAGCTTCTCGATCGGCAGGAACAATAGCGTGACGTTCAACAACGGCGGAGGTGCGACGCTGAACCGGGTGACGGGTGGCTCGCTCTCAGCGATCCTCGGCGCGCTCACTGCCACGGGCAGCGTGTACTTGATCAATCCGCAAGGCATCGTCGTGGGTCGATCCGGTGTGGTGGCGACGGGCGGACGCTTCGTCGCATCCACGCTGGACACGTGCGACTGCGCGTTCATGAAGGGCGGCGCGCTTACCCTGTCGGGCAACTCGGATGCGGTAGTCGTGAATCTCGGGAAGATCAGCTCCAGTGGCGGCGACGTGTTCCTGCTCGCCCGGACCGTGATCAACGCCGGAACTGTCGATGCGCCTGAAGGCACGGCGGAATTCGCGGCTGGATCGAAGGTGCTGCTGCAGGACTCGTCGAGCGGCCAACAGGTATTCGTTCAGGCGGGCAGCGCGGGCAATGTGATTGATTCGGGTACCACGCGAGCCGCGCAGATCAGCCTGCAAGCCGCAGACGGCAACGTGTACGCGCTCGCGGGCGGCGGCGCGCGCATCCGTGCGACGGGCACGGCGACCCGCGACGGCCACGTGTGGCTCGTGGCGGACCACGGCACGGTGTCGCAACAAGGCGCGATCGTGGCGAAGAACGCTGACGGCCGCGGAGGCACGGTTGATACCGAGGCAGCTCAACTGTCGTTCCAGAGAGGCGCCGCCGTGTACGCCGGTCGATGGAACATCGCGACGCCATCGCTCACCGTGGACGCCTCAGTCGCGCGTGCGCTCGAGCGCAGCCTGAATGCGGGCAGCATGGTCGACCTCACGACCACCGGCGCCAATGGTGCGGCCGGAGACCTGCAGATCGCATCCGATATCGACTGGCACGGTGCGTCGGCGCTGACGCTCGCGGCTTACCATAACGTCGCGCTTTCGTCGGGCACGAAGATCCGCAACACGGGTTCTGGTGACCTCACGCTGCGTGCGGACGCGACGGGCATCGATAACGGCGGCAGCGTGACGAACGCCGGCACGATCGACTGGTCGAAAAGCACCGGGACGGTCGGCGCGCTGTACGACATGAACGGCACCTACGCGCCGGGGACGCTGCTTGCCAACACGGCTTGGACGGCACCGTCCGACAGCGGACTGATCACGCAGATTACCGGCTACCGGCTCGTCAATTCGCTCGCGAATCTGGAAAACATATCGCTCGATCTTGCTGGCAACTATGCGCTCGGCAAGGACATCGACATCAGCACGCCACGATGCTGCGGCACAGGCGTTTATGTGCCGATCGGAACAGGCGCCACGCCGTTCACCGGGCAGTTTGATGGCATGGGCCGCACGATCTCGAATCTGAATGCGTGGCAGAGTGTTCCCGCCACAAGCGATCCGGCGAATCCCGAGGCAGCGAGTGGTCTGTTCGGTGTGATCGGCGCGACGGCCGTCGTTCGCAACGTCAGCGTAAATGGCTTCGTAAGCATCAGCGGCTATGGCTCCTTTGGCATCCTGGCCGGCGTCAACGACGGCCTGATCGTGCATGCCCAGACGAGTGGCAGCCTTTCGCCGTCTGAGGGTTTCGTCTCGGTGGATTCGATAAGCGGCGGCCTGCTGGGGTCGAATTACGGCACGATCACACGCTCGTCCAGCGACGCGGCGATGGTGAGCGAGGGCGCGTTTTTGGGCGGCCTCGTCGGATACAACTCCAGCACCGGCGTGATCCGGCAGTCGTACGAGGCGCAAAGCCCGGACATCCCGCCACCGTTTTCGGGCACCGTGAATGCCGTTGCTCACACTCAAGGCGCCGGCGGTCTGGTAGGCAAAAACGACGGTCTGATCACGCAGTCATATGCCACCGGCTCCGTCACCTTCACGCCCGACTACTGCGGTTTCAACGGTAACTCCTGCGGAGGCGGAAGCGCGGCCCTTGTCCAAAGCAACACCGGCACGATCGAGCAATCCTTCGCGACCGGCACAGTTACCCAGGTCGTCTCGCCCAGTCTCGGGCCGCCGTCGATCGGTCTTGCTCTCAGCAATACCGGCAAGATCGCCAACGACGTCTTCTGGGACACGCAGACAACCGGGGCCACGGTCGGCGTGGGCACGGGTACTCCCGTGCCGAGCGCGAATGGGCTCACCACCGCGCAGATGAGCGTGCCATCGAGCTTCGGCCCGACGTTCGACTTCAGTTCAACCGGCGTCTGGGCACTGCCGGCCGCGGCGACCCATCCGGTCCTGCGTTGGCAACTCGCTCCTTGAGGGCGCCGATTACTTCGACGCGGCTCTCGTTTGCCGTGGTATCGCCAGTGCGCGAAACCGGTTTCCTGAATGGCCAGATCCCGCTTGGCAACGGACGGCTGCAAATCCAAAGTCGGATGTCTCTTTAGGGTCCGCGTGCTGCCGAACGCCGCCGTGCAAGAGCGAAGCATGTATGCCAATCGCATGAGTCGGCACCCGGCCAGGAGGCGACGGTCGACGAAGTGACTGGAATGGCCGAGGTTGCGCACGAAGCGCCCATTCACTTCTCTGGCCTAACCGCCCGCCACGCCAAGCCGCGCCGCTCACTAATGCCAGGATAAATCGCGATCCAGCCGTTTCACATCGCGGGCAACCTCGCTCGTGCGCGAATGGAAAGTGCCCCCTCAAAAAAGCTATCAACCCTCACAGTTGCGGCCTATCCACAAAGCATTTACAAAAACCTGATTGATAGGTACGCTCCACCGTTTCGCGATGGCAACATCATGCGCCGGCGTCGATCCGGCGCAGATCCCGAGTGCCATGGCGACAGACTCCCTTTTCTGAACAGCTCGCAGAATGTGATTTTTCCAGTCATTGGCCAACACGATCTGTCACAGCGCCAAAACGGAAAACATCATGCATGACTTGAGCGAAATCGCGCACTGGCTGGAAAGCCACACGATTCACCACGTCTCTGACGTTCACGCGACACTTCCGGATCCCACCTTCATTTCGAACGGGCGTCAATTCGTTTCGTTCAGTTCGAACAATTACCTGGCGCTGGCGAATCATCCCCGGTTGGTAACTGCCGCCAAGCAGGGGCTGGATCGCTATGGCGTCGGTAACTGCGAGTCGCGGCTTCTGGGCGGCGATCTCGAGGTCTATCGCGAACTCGAGGCACGCCTCGGTGCACTCAAGCACAAAAGCGACGCGGTGCTCTTCGTGACTGGCTATATGACCAATCTCGGCGTGCTGTCGACGCTGGTCAAAGCCGCTACGTTGGCGCGCTTACACGGCTACCGCCCCAGTACTCGCCGCAAATATGCCTACTATTCGGATGAGTTCAATCACATCAGCATTCGGGAAGGCATCCAGATGTCCGGCGCGCTGCGCCACACCTACAGACACCGCGACCTGAATCATCTGGAGTCACTCCTGCAGGCGGGGGACGGCACCACACCAATCATCGTCAGCGACGGCGTGTTCAGCATGGAAGGGACGATTACCCCCCTGCCGGACTTGTTGGCGCTAGCCGAGCGCTATGGCGCCATCCTGTATATCGATGATGCGCATGCGACCGGCGTGCTTGGCGAGCACGGCGGCGGGACCTCGGAACATTTCGGTTGCTACAGCCCTCATATCATCCAGATGGGCACGTTGAGCAAGGCATTTGGCGCCATTGGCGGCTTCGTGGCGGTCGATCGCGAGATGGCTGACGTGATCCGGCTTACCAGTTCCGCCTATGGTTTTACCTGCCCGCCGCCGCCAGACCAGGCTAGCGCGCTACTGGCTGCGCTCGATCTGATGGCCGAAGAGCCGCAACGGCGGCAAAAGCTGTGGGACAACCAGCGGTATTTCATCGAGCGCATACGCTCGCTCGGCTACCAGCTGTTGTCGACCGAGACGGCAATCGTTCCCGTGCTGATCGGCGACACTGAACTGTGCCTACGCTACACCAAGGCTCTGCGTGAAGAAGGCGTCCACGTCGACTCAGTCCAGTTTCCGGCCGTGCCAGTCGGACAAGCACGACTGCGTTTCATGATGAATGCCGCCCATACCAAGGTGCAAATCGATCATGCCATCGCGGTAATGGAAAGCATCGGTGCAGAGACGGTGGCGAGCTTTCTGCCGCGGCGCCTCTCCTAGTGCCCGATATGCGCGTTATTGCGAACCCAGAACTTTCGTGGGATGACGAGGCGCAAAATGTCGGGGGCGACCGGCTTACTACCGGCGTCGCCATCCCTTCAATCAAAGTGTGGCTAGGCTTTGTCCACCAGGCAGGATCGAATTTAAATTTTGCGATCACGATTCATTCGTCGAACTTGACCAAGTCCGTGAAGATCAGGTGACCCCAGTTCTTTCCGCGCGCATGCACAAGCAATCCACCTTCCGAAAGCACGCCAAGTTGGATCGGCGCGAAACCGAGATTTTTCGCAAGCGCACCAATCTCCGCTGCGGCGGCAGCATCGTCGCTCGCCAGGAACACGACTCTCCTGCCACCGTGTACAGCCGGGTCCTGGTCAAGAACGGCAGCAACCAGATGATTGAATCCTTTCACCAGGCGGGCTCCGGTGAATGCCTTCGCGACGAAGGCGGAGGACGGGAGACCGCCCAGTTCCTCAAGCGGGGCCTGCGTGTTCATCGCGTCGATGACGGTCTTTCCCTTCCAGTCGGGCAACGCCTTCGTGACCTCCGGGTGCGACTCGAAACGGACTGCCAGAAAGATGACGTCCGCCTTGACGGCTTCCGCCAGGGTTTTGGGAATGATCGTGGGCCCGATGGCGGCTGCATCGGATGCAAAGCTTGCCGGGTCGCGCGTGGTGGCAACGGATACTTCGAGGCCATTGCGGGCAAACGCCTTGGCCAGCGCGTGGCCAATCTTGCCGAAGCCGATAATTGCGTAGCTCATGAGATTCTCCTTCGGTTTTTCGGCGCGCTCAGAGCTTGTAGCCGCCGCTCGCTTCGATCGTCTGCCCGGTCACCCAGTGGCCTTCATCAGAAGCCAGGAACGCCACGACGGCGGCGATTTCCGATGGCTCACCAAAGCGGCCCAGCGCGATTTCGGCCTCGACTGCTTTCACGAGTTCGGGATTCTCCCGGAAGGCGGCGTTCGCGTCCGTTCGCGTGTAGCCCGGCGCGACGGCGTTCGCGGTAATTCCGCGCGGCCCCAGCTCGGCCGCGAGCGCGTGGGTCAGGTTGTTGATGGCCGCCTTGGCCATCGAGTAGACGGGCGCGGCGGTCACGGGCTTCGTGGCGGCAGCGGACGAAATGTTGATGATGCGTCCGCCATCGGCGAGACGCTCCAGGGCGGCCTGAACGACGAAGAAGGGCGCGCGGGCGTAGACCGCCATCAAGGTGTCCCAACTGTCCGGCGTCGCGTCCTTGAAGCCGACCCAACCGGAGTTGCCGGCGTTGTTGACCAGAATGTCGAGAGCTTTGCTTCCGTTGCGCCGGGTCAAATCGTCGTCGAGCTTCTCGAACAAGGCCGGGATGGTTGCCGGGTCAACGAGATCCGCATGGATCGCGAATGCCGTGCCTCCCGCTGTCTCGATGGCCGCGACCGCCTCGTCCGCGCCGGATTTGCTGGCGTTGTAGGTCAGCGCGACCATCGCGCCATCCATTGCGAGACGTTGGGCGATGGCTCGGCCAATGCCCCGCGATGCGCCGGTAACGAGGGCGGTTTTGCCCTTTAGTGGTTGTGTCATTTGATTTTTCTCCTCAGAGTTGCGCCAGGCCGCCGTCGACGGCGACCTCGCTGGCGGTCATGAAGCTGCTGTCTGACGATGCGAGAAAGGCGGCCACCGCTCCGATCTCCGCCGGATCGGCCATGCGTTGAAGCGGAGTCATCGCGGCAAAGGCCTTCTGGCCCTCCTCGCCCAGTGCCGCCTTCGCCAGTTCGGTCGCCGTCGCTCCGGGCGACAACACATTGACCCGGATGCCGGTACCTTTCAGGTCCTCCGCCCAGGTCCGCGCGAGGTTGCGCACGGCCGCCTTGCTCGCGCTGTAGGCGCTGAATGCCGGGGCACCCGTGGTGCCGGCGCTCGAACCGGTCAAAATGATCGAACCGCCTTCGCCCATCAGCGAAAGCGCCTTCTGGACCGTTAAGATCGTGCCCTTCACATTGGTGTCGAAGGTCTCGTCAATGTGCTCGGCGGTGATCTCGCCAAGCGGAAGCGGACTTCCCGCTCCCGCATTGGCGAAGACGATGTCGAGCGTTCCGCGCTCGGCCTTCACCGCCGCGTAGAGTCGGTCGAGGTCGGTCTGATACGAGACCGAGCCCTTCACCGCGCGGGCATGGGGCCCAAGGTCGGCCACAGCTGCGTCGAGCGCTTCCTGCCGGCGCCCGAAGATGAAGACGAAGGCCCCTTCCTCGATGAAGCGCTTTGCTGCGGCGAGGCCGATGCCGGTGGCGCCACCGGTGATCACGGCGGTCTTTCCATTCAGTCTGTTCATGTCATGCATCCTTGGAAACAAAAGCGACAGCCCCAATTCTGAATCGCTTGATTCATGAAGACAATTGACTGAATATGTATCAATATCATCTAATCTTTAGATACCTATGCTTGACAACGTCACCATCAACCAGCTTCGGACCTTCGTTGCCGTCTGTGATCAGGGAAGCTTTTCGGCGGCAGCCAAGGAGCTGAAGCGTGCGCAGTCGGCGATCAGTCACGCGATCAAGGCGCTTGAAAGCGCCTTTGATGTGGTGCTGTTCGAACGCAATACCCGCAAAGCGACGCTCACCGTCGCGGGCCGCAGCCTCCTGCCTGATGCGCGTGGGGTCATCTCACGCACTGAAGAAATGAAGATGCGCGCGGTCTCGATTGCCGAAGCTGGGGTCCCACAGATCTCGATTGCCGTGGATACCTATTTTCCGCGAGCGCACCTGATTGAATGCCTGCGCGCCGTGCAGGCAAAGTTTCCGACGATTGCAATCAATCTGCGCATGACGACGATGCAGGGTGGCGAGCGCCTGGTTCTCGAAGCCACGTGCGCATTGGCGGTGACGATCATGGACGTGCCTGAGTTGAGCCCAGGTGCCATAGAAAGGCAGCATTTATGTGAAGCGCAAATGGTGACAGTCTGTGCGCCATCGCATCCGCTGGCCGCAGTCGCGGGACCGCTCACGCGGGAAGAATTTAGCCGGCACATCCAGCTCGTGGTAACCGACAATCAGTCCGATGCAGAAAAGACACAGCAGGGGGTCGCCGGTGAGCGCCAGTGGTGGGTGAATGACCTCGGGGCGAAACACGATCTGCTCAGGGGAAGCCTGTGCTGGGGGCACATGCCGCGTCACATGGTTGCGGAAGACCTCGCGAATGGGACACTTGTCGAACTCCAACGGCGCGCGTGGCACATGCGTCCTCTCACATTCATGATCTCGCACCGACGTGGCTACTCCTTTTCCGAATGCGAAATACAACTTGTCAAGCTTCTTGGCGATCCTAAGCGCTGCTCGAAAGATGGCAGGCAGCGCTCAGTCCCACGCGAAGGCAAAAAAAACCGGACGACCGGCTACACGTGAGCGACGGTCAGGGCTCCCGTTGTGGGCGCTGATGGCCGTTGGCTCGACCTGGATCGCCTACTGTGGCGATCAGCGGCGTTCTTTACCTGATTACGGTGACGCTGCGGCCGCGTAACCCGATCTCGCCCGGTCGCGCTTCAGGGTTTTCCTTCGCCTCGGGCACGGCAACAATGCCGATGGTTGGCCCTCGGCGGACATGCTAGGATTTCTTTCAAACAACTCCGGAAACTGCTATGCCGTTCATCTGCGAAAACGTTGAATGTCGCGCCGTGCTGGCTCGCGGGCAGGTCAGATCCAATCACGAGGACGAGGGGTGGTGCTTCTACTGCCCGGACTGCAAAGTCAGGAACGAATTGAAAGATATCGGCGTACCTGGCGGTCCTGTCGAGTTGGTTCAGCCAGAAAGATCCGACCTTCCGCACATGGTAATAGCGACTGCTCGACCATTGGAGGACGGCAGGTACGCAGCGCAATTGCGCGTTCAGAGGGCACTCGGTATGAAAGGAACGTACGCGGTCGAAGAGCACTGGGATCAGCTCGGTGTATTCCTCGACGCGCATGAGGCCTTAGCGCATGCGAAGTCTTTCGCGACAGACCTGCTGGAGCGAAAGGCGTAGTCGCGAGTGGCGCGCTGGATTGCGCCATACCTATCAACGCGCGGATCTTTGCGGCAGGCCCACGATCGTAGATCCGCGCGACAACCTGGTGCTGTACGGCGTGCATGCCGTGCAGAAAGCGATTCAGCTTTCAGTGCGCTCAAGAAGCGGTATAAGCAGATACCGCACCACTCCGAATACTCCACCAAATAGGATGTGACTGGCTTGAATTCAACCAGCCTTAACTCACGATGCACCACTGGCAGCGAGCTTGACAAATAGTCTGGCTGCTTCGTTGCCATGGGACAAAGCGCGCAGTGCAAGGGAGAGCGCTAGCTGTGCGTCGTGGGAGGCCGCGCTACGATCCTGATCGAAGAGCTTGACGGCGTGGCGCATATGCTGCGCCGCCTGCGTGTGAAGCTCCACGGCCGCCGCATGATGTTTTGCCACGTCCGCGGCACTTGCGCCTGAGCCGGTCGATGGAGGCGTTATTGATGGCGTATTGGCGCTGTGCGCGCCAGCGTCGTGTGCCTGATCGATCGCATGCAACGTGTGGCCATGGGCCAGCATCGCCTGATGTGCGGCGTGGACAAAGTCTTGACCGTCATCGAAATGCCGCGACGCCTCGCGGTGATGTCGCGCGGCCTGCTCGTGGTGTGACGCCGCGGCTTCGAGATGACCTTTCTTGCTGTGCTTCGTGTTCATGCCGGCTCCTGTGCAACTTCAGGACTGACTCGGATGGCGACCGATTCGAAGACACAGTGGCGGGTCGCAACAAGATCCTAATCTACACGCCCTTGCGCCTTCTGTGGCATTTGCGTCTCGCGGAGAATCGTCGCGCTGTGGCGATCACCGCGCGGTCAGCATCCGGAGGATTTTCTGCACGATGCGCTCATGCTGCTCCAGCGCCTCATCGAGCGTACGTGCTCCGTAGCTCGTGTTGTCTCGCGCTTCCATTCCGGCGATGCGCGTCACGAACAGCAAAACCTCCCCGGTTTTCGGTTCGGACACACCGCGGAAGCGGGTCGTGACCGTCACGCCGGATTCGTCCAGCAGCGTGCGGCGGAAGATCAGCTCGTTCTCAGTCATCCAGCGCGACCACGCGCCGTGGTCGAACACCTCGACAGGCCTGTTCTTCGCATCGAGGACATAGATGCGTTCCGAGCTGGACGGGACCGGTCGCGTCTTCATATTTCAATGCAAAGGCGTGAGCAGGAAGTCAGTCGCCTGCCGCCACCAGTTTTCGTTGACGTGGCCAATCCAGTCGTTATGGTCAGCCGCCTTCACCACGATCAGTTGTCTCGGTTCGGCCAGCGAGTTGTAGAGCGCTTCGCCGAAGCGCGGGGGGACTATGCTGTCGTGTTCAGCAACCACGACGAGAACCGGGCGGCCGAACGACGCCAGGTGGGTCACGCTGTCGTATCGGTCGCGCAGCAGCCACTTCACGGGCAGCCACGGATAGTGGTAAGCGGCGACGTGCTCGAGCCGATCCCATGGCGTGATCAGCATTAAACCGGCGATCTTGTCGCGTTCACGCGAGCCGGCCGAGGCCACCACGCCGGCCCCGAGCGATTCGCCGATGAGCAGCAGTGGCGCGCCATAGAGGCGATGCGCCAGCGCGATGGTTTGTTGGGCATCGGCGACCAGACTCTCTTCGCCTGGCGCGCCGTCGCGCGGCCCGTAGCCTGGATATTCGG
Organism: Paraburkholderia podalyriae; assembly: GCF_014397785.1. Lineage (GTDB taxonomy): Bacteria > Pseudomonadota > Gammaproteobacteria > Burkholderiales > Burkholderiaceae > Paraburkholderia > Paraburkholderia podalyriae. The sequence goes on along the minus strand of NZ_VZQQ01000005.1, from coordinate 256,633 downwards.
CGAGAATCACGCGCAACCCGAGCCGGGTGAGCACGGCGGCATAGAACGAGCGGTGTCCGGCATGCCCCGCATTGCCATGAAAGACGATGACAGTGGCGCGCGCGGATCCGGCCGGCTCGGCCACGAGGCCCCGGAAAGCCTCAGGTGTCGGCCAGGCGCGAAGTCCGCCGGAAGCGACGTCCTCGATTGCGGCCTTCTCAGGGAAGTAGATAAAACGATCCTGCAAGATGGCGACTCCGGCGAACACGATCAGGCACGCGACGGTGAGACGGAGCATCATCCCGGTGAATTTCATCGCCTTGAGCCCGATCCCTCGATCTTTTCCGTAGCGCACCCAGTTTAGCGCGCATTCGCCACCGCTTATATCCATGCGTGTCGCCAGGGTAGGTCTGGTTCGCCGGGCGCGGTCGTGCGCTGCGGGAGCACGACCCCGCGCTTGCACAACGACCCGCGGAGCAGCCTCGTGCTGCATACTTGTGAATCACACCGCCGAAAGCATCGACATGGTTACCGACCTTGCACACTCCTGGTTGACCTGCAGCGCGCCTGTGGCCGCTGCACAGGCCGCCGGCCGCCCGCTCGTGGCGCTGGAATCGACCATCATCGCCCACGGCATGCCCTACCCGGAGAACGTTCGCACTGCGCGCGAAGTGGAGGCCTTGATCCGTGACCTGGGAGTTGAACCCGCGACTATCGCACTGATCGGTGGGCGAATCCACATCGGTCTTACGGACGACGAGCTGGAACTGCTCGGCCGCTCGGACCAGGTACACAAGGTTAGCCGCCGCGACCTGCCGGCCGTGCTGGCCGGCGGCGGGCTTGGCGCCACGACAGTGGCTGGCACGATGATCTGTGCCGCCCTGGCCGGCATCGAGGTCTTCGTCACCGGAGGCATTGGCGGGGTGCACCGGGGCGCGCAGCAAACCTTTGACATCTCGGCCGACCTGCAGGAGCTGGCGAAGACCTCGGTGGCGGTGGTCTGTGCCGGTGCGAAGTCCATCCTGGACATTGAACTCACATTGGAATACCTGGAAACGCACGGCGTGCCGGTGCTGAGTTGCGAGCAAGACAATTTCGCCGCGTTCTACACGCGCGACAGCGGCTTTCGCGCGGACTTCAGGCTGGACCACGCAGCGGAGCAGGCACGCTTCATTCGCACCAAGTGGGACCTGGGACTCGTGGGCGGTGTGGTGTTGAGCACTCCGGTGCCGGAAGCGGCAGCGATAGCGTTCGAAGAGATCGACGCGCTGACCCAGCAGGCGCTCGCCGAGGCCACGGCGCAAGGCATCACCGGTAAGGCGGTGACACCCTTCCTGCTGGCTCGCATCAAGGCGCTGACCGGTGGACGCAGCCTGGCGACAAACATCGCGCTCGTGAAACACAATGCCGAGGTCGGGGCAAGGCTGGCGCTGGCATTGGCATACGCGGGGCGCGGGGCGGGCGCGGCGTAGCCGCCGGGACGTCCGCTTTGCACCAAGCTTCGCGTCAGCTTCGTCACAGTCCGGGCGACGGCAGGAGGTCCGCTAGATGATTTTCAATCAAGTGACTGTCGGCAGATGAGGGGCGATTGTCATGGGCGAAATCAATCTTTCTCAGGTATATCGGGGCTATATTGCCTGCTTGAACGGGCAGGACTGGTCGAAGCTCGGAGGCTTTGTTCGCGATGACGTGAAATACAACGGCCAACGGATCGGCTTGTCAGGCTATCGCGAGATGCTTGAGAGAGATTTCCGCGAAATCCCGGACCTACGCTTTGAAATTCAACTTCTCGTATGCGAGCCGCCGCGTATTGCGAGCCGATTGCAGTTTGACTGTACGCCTATCGGTATATTTCTCGGGCTGCCCGTAGAGGGGAAACGGGTCACGTTTGCTGAGAACGTCTTCTATGAGTTCCATGGAAACAAGATACATGAAGTCTGGTCGGTGATCGACAAGGCTGCGGTTGAGCGCCAGTTGTAGGGGAGCTATGCTCGAGCGCTGCGGGGCGGCTTCAACGGCGGCTCGATCCTGCGTTCTTCGAGCAGCGCTGCCGTGACCGCGGGCAATACGCTCGGCGGTCTGGTGGGTGCGAATAGCGGCCTCATCAACCAGTCGTTCGCCACGGGTCCTGTCGTATCGCTGAGTTATATCAATCAGGGCGGCGGCGGCCTTGTCGGCTCTAACCCCGGTACGATCAGCCAGTCTTATGCAACTGGCCCGACAACGCTTCAGGGCTATTGCCGAGGCGCTGCCGATACGCCGTGCGGCGGCGCCGGACTCGTCGTCATTAACGACGGAAAGATCAGCCAGTCCTTCGCAACCGGCCTCATGACACAGCCGTCCTACGGGCCGATCGGCATCGCGCGGACCAATACTGGCACGATCGCGAACGATTTGTACTGGGATACCAATACCACGGCCGCCACGATCGGCGTCAAGTACGACACACCGATTCCCACGGCGAACGGGCTGACCCCCGCTCAGATGAGTACGCCGGCATCGTTCGTGTCGTATGACTTCGGTCCGACAGGGGTGTGGGCAATGCCTGCCGGCGCGACGCATCCGGTGCTGCGCTTGCAACTGGCGCAATGACAGACGTGGAGTCAGTCAATAGGGCCGGTTCATGCTGCTCGGCGATCCGACGAAAGGCGGCGGACTGGTCCGGTCAGTGCGGTGACGAAAGGAGTTTGAAGCGCTTCCATAGCTTCTTCAATGTCTGATGGTCGGCAGCGACGCGCGACGCGAGGAAGCCGCGTGCGAACGATGCGCCCGACGCCGCCTCGGGCGACGTTGTCAGCAACGACTTCAGAAGCTGATCGGCGACGACCGCATCGTTGCGCCAGCCAAGATCATCCTGAAGCGCGGTGAGCGCGTCCACATAATTGCGGACGGCCCGCTTCGGGCACAGCGACGCGAAGAACTCGGTGGCGTATCGAACTTTCTTCGCCGCGATGCGGGCGCGGTGACGACGGTGATCGTCGAGATCGGCCAGGCCCTTGCCGCGTTTGATCAGTTTCTTGTGCCGGCGACGCAGCACTTCCGCGGCGAACGGCTTCACCGGGCCGCTGATCGCTGCGCGCTGTTCGTCGGACATGTCATCTCGCCAACCCTTTCGGTCCAACCACAGCGCGAACTGAAGCGCGAGCCGCGTGTAGCGAACCGACTCGACCGCAGCAGCCGCACGCTGCCGGTTGTTGACGGCAATCTGCTCGCACGCCTGCCGGACGGGTTGGATCTCGTTCGCATTGCCGTTCGTGCTGGCACGTTCAAGCGTCGCTCCCGCAAGCACTTCCCAGTCGCGCGCGGCGCCGAGTTCCGAAGCAATCCAGCGCAACTCCTCGTCGAATCCGGAAGAGGCGGGGATGACCTTCGCAAACAGGTCGAGAGCCGAACGCAAGCGGCGAAGCCCCACGCGCATCTGATGGACGCTCGATGGATCGTGGCCCGACACGACGCCCCGTTCATTCGCGTGGACCTGGTCCAGACAGTTGCGCGCAATCGCGCAGAATGCATCCTCGATCGAATCGCGTTTGTCGAGTAGCAGTGGTTGCGCTTTCACGGCCTCGCTGTGCTCGGCCACGAGCAGTGCATACCCGATATCGGCCTTGCTGCGATGATCGAGCCGCAGCGCAACAGTTTCGAGCATTTCCAGCGCGATGCGGTACAGCGCCTCCGGATTGCCCTGTTTTAATTCCAGTTCGACCGCGGCGATCTGCACCGAACCCGACTCCGCCTCGACAGTTCCTTCGTCTAGCGCAAGCTCGAGCTCGTCTCCGGACGGCTGGTGCAGCGGAAACGCCGATCGGTTGATTCGCGTGACGAACACCGGCTTCAGTCGGGCCGCAACGGTTTCGTCGCGAACCAGTTTTCCGCAGTCGCTGTCGTCGGGGATCTGGTCGCACAGCAACTTCAGATCGGGCGTGTCGCTATTCACGGGCATCTCGAACTCGTCCCGGTCGAACAGCCCCGCCTTCGCCGATCCTTCAAGCTTCAGCGTCTGCATTTTCTGCTTGCCGACGGTGCGCACGCGCAGCGAAGCCCCGCACCAGTGAAACGAAAGTTCGGGCGTATCGAAATACGTACTCATCAGCAGGTGAGGAGTTCCAACTTTCCTTCCTGATTGCGCAAGCATCGGCGCGTGACGCAATGTGCCGAGATCTTCTTTCGCAACGCGCAGTTTTAGCTCCCGTTCCATGCCCCCTCCGAAATGAGCACCAGACCGTCAGACTATACCGGATTCGCTGGCCCAGTTCGACCCGAATGCATCGCTGTCATCGGCACATCCGAACATCTTGATTTGGAAATGATCATTTCCTATAATCGCCGCATGACTATCCGCAACCATCGTTCCAGATATCCACGTGCTCCAGGTCGTCCACGCGAATTCGACATGGAAGTAGCCTTGGACGGCGCAATCCGGATTTTTCGCGAGCGCGGTTATCAAGGGGCGTCTCTGGGCGACCTTGGTTCTGCGATGGGGCTCACGGCGGGCAGTATCTATAAGGCATTTGCCGATAAACGAGCGGTATTCCTTGCCGCGCTCGACCGCTACATCCAGCTACGAAATGGACAGTTACAGAGCTTGATCGACGCGGAGCAATCCGGCCGCGACAAGGTGCGGGCCGTTCTGCAGTTTTATGCTGAGTCTGCAATTGGCGGTGAGGGCAAGCGAGGCTGTCTCGTAGTCGGAAGTGCAATCGACCTGCTGGCCTTCGATGATGAGATCGCAGGTCATATCGTCGCGGCTTTGCAGCGAATAGAGCGGCTGTTGTGCCGTTTGATCCGGTTGGGCCAGACGGACGGCTCGATCCCGTCCGCCGTGGATTCGGACGCTACTGGCCGCGCTCTGTTGAGTTTGACGCAAGGTTTCAGGGTCGTCGGCAAAGTCGGTCGATCCCGGGCACACATGATGGCGGCGGCAGATCAGGCCATGCGCCTACTGGACTAACCCACGGCAAGACATAGCATCGCATCGGCTAAACATGCTGTTCGCCATGTTAGGAAACAACTGTTTCCTAATCGACATTCAACGATGAAAAACCGCTCAACGGTGACATCCGCCAATCCAAAGGAGTCTCGTTCGTGAAACCACATCACTCGCCCGCGCCATCAGGGACTTCCACGATGGTCAACGTGTTGCCGGCATCAAGACCCGTTCCCGAGCTAGCAGGATTCGAGCACAGATTCGCGACCGTAAACGGACTTAGACTGCACTACGTCACGGGTGGCAACCCGCAGGGCGACGTGGTTGTCTTGCTCGCGGGATTTCCCGAGAGCTGGTTCGCCTGGCGCAAAGTGATGGGACTGCTTGCAAAGACCTACAGAATCGTCGCACCGGACCTTCCTGGACAAGGTGATTCAGATCGTCCGATGGACGGCTACGACACACAAACCCTTGCGAGCCATGTCCGCGGTTTGCTGCAGCAACTCGGGGTGACCCGGTACTTTCTTGCTGCGCACGATATCGGAGCGTGGGTGGCATTTCCTTACGCCGTGATGTTCGGCGACGAGGTCCGGCGGCTCGCGCTGCTGGATGCGGGGATCCCCGGCGTCACGTTGCCCGATGCCTTGTCGACCGCGCCCGACCGTGCATGGCGCACCTGGCATTTTGCATTTCACGCACTACCGGACTTGCCGGAAGTATTGCTAGCCGGTAAGGAACGTGAATACCTCGAATGGTTTTTGCGGCGAAAGACGGCAAATCCCGATACTTTCACTGATTCTGATATCGATGAATATCTACGCATTCTGCAGAAAGACGGCGGCTTGCGCGCCGGCCTCGCGTACTATCGCGCCGCGCATGTGTCAGCCCGGCAGAACGGAGAATTGAAGGAGCGTGGCATGCTGAAACTGCCGCTGTTGACGCTTGGTTCCGATCAAGGGTCCATCGCCGATATGGCGACCCCTCTGCGCGCCTTTTTCACCGATGTGCAAGGCCGGACCATTAGTCACTGCGGGCACTTCATTCCAGAGGAACAACCGCGCGCGGTCGCTGACGAACTCACAGCGTTCTTTGCGAGCGCACAGGAATGACAGAGGGCGGGCGAATGCCTGCTTTCGCTACTGAGGCGGCATCATAGGCGGAAGGCCGTGTGGGGCGCAGCATGCCGGGTGTGGCTCAGGCGATGCGGCGCACTCTTATATAAGACATAAGACATTTGACCTTGCATGGGTATTGCAATTAAAATCGCGATCGAAGCAGTGCCCGGCACAGCTTGGAGTGCCTTAAAAGCCTTTTCCTGAAACGCACATACCAGCAGGTCCCCATGCTTGAAAACTTTCGCGCTCACGTGGCCGCACGCGCCGCGCTCGGCATTCCTCCTCTGCCGCTGACGGCTCAGCAGACCGCCGAGCTGGTGGAACTCCTGACGAATCCGCCCGCCGGCGAAGAGCAGACCCTGCTCGAACTGATCACCCACCGCGTACCCGCCGGCGTGGACGAAGCCGCCCGCGTGAAGGCAGGCTTCCTCGCCGCCGTGGCCAAAGGCCAGACCGCCTGCGCGCTGATCTCGCGCGCTCGTGCCACCGAACTGCTCGGCACGATGCTGGGCGGCTACAACATCCAGCCGCTGATCGAACTGCTGTCCGACGCCGAAGTGAGCACCGTGGCCGCCGACGCGCTGAAGAAAACCCTGCTGATGTTCGACCAGTTCCACGACGTCAAGGAACTGGCCGACAAGGGCAACGCCAATGCGAAGGCCGTGATGCAAAGCTGGGCCGACGCCGAATGGTTCACCACCCGCCCGGAAGTGCCGCAAAGCCTGACCATCACCGTCTTCAAGGTGACGGGCGAAACCAACACCGACGACCTGTCGCCGGCCCCGGATGCGACCACCCGTCCGGACATCCCGATGCACGCGCTGGCAATGCTGAAGAACGCGCGTCCCGGCATCACGCCGGAAGAAGACGGCAAGCGTGGTCCGGTCAAGTTCATCGAGTCGCTGAAGGAAAAGGGCCACCTGGTCGCATACGTGGGCGACGTGGTCGGCACCGGCTCCTCGCGCAAGTCGGCCACCAACTCGGTGCTGTGGTTCACCGGCGAAGACATCCCCTTCATCCCGAACAAGCGCTTCGGCGGCGTGTGCCTCGGCGGCAAGATCGCCCCGATCTTCTACAACACGATGGAAGACGCCGGCGCTCTGCCGATCGAACTCGACGTGTCGCAGATGGAAATGGGCGATGTCGTCGAACTGCGCCCGTACGAAGGCAAGGCGCTAAAGAACGGCGATGTCATCGCCGAGTTTCAGGTCAAGTCCGACGTGCTGTTCGATGAAGTGCGCGCCGGCGGCCGCATTCCGCTGATCATCGGTCGCGGTCTGACCGCCAAGGCACGTGAAGCGCTGGGCCTGGCCCCGTCGACGCTGTTCCGCCTGCCGCAGCAGCCCGTCAACAGCGGCAAGGGCTTCTCGCTGGCCCAGAAGATGGTCGGCCGCGCCTGCGGTCTGCCGGAAGGCCAGGGCGTCCGTCCGGGCACGTACTGCGAACCGAAGATGACCTCGGTCGGCTCGCAAGACACCACGGGCCCGATGACCCGCGACGAACTCAAGGACCTGGCGTGCCTCGGCTTCTCAGCCGATCTCGTCATGCAGTCGTTCTGCCACACCGCCGCTTATCCGAAGCCGGTGGACGTGAAGACCCACCAGACCCTGCCGAACTTCATCAGCAACCGTGGCGGCATCGCGCTGCGCCCGGGCGACGGCGTGATCCACTCGTGGCTGAACCGCATGCTGCTGCCCGACACCGTGGGCACCGGCGGCGACTCGCACACGCGCTTCCCGATCGGCATCAGCTTCCCGGCCGGTTCGGGCCTGGTCGCCTTCGCGGCCGCCACCGGCACGATGCCGCTGGACATGCCGGAATCGGTGCTGGTCCGCTTCAAGGGCAAGATGCAGCCGGGCGTGACCCTGCGTGACCTGGTCAACGCGATCCCGCTGTACGCGATCAAGCAAGGCACGCTGACGGTTGCCAAGCAAGGCAAGAAGAACATCTTCTCCGGCCGCATTCTCGAAATCGAAGGCCTGCCCGATCTGAAGGTCGAGCAAGCGTTCGAACTGTCGGATGCTTCCGCCGAGCGCTCGGCCGCCGGTTGCTCGGTCCACCTGAACAAGGAACCGATCATCGAATACCTGAACAGCAACGTCACGCTGCTGAAGTGGATGATCGCCCAGGGCTACCAGGACCCGCGCAGCCTGCAGCGCCGCATCAAGGCGATGGAGCAGTGGCTGGCCGATCCGCAACTGCTGTCGCCGGATGCCGACGCCGAGTACGCAGCCGTCATCGAGATCGATCTCGCCGACATCCATGAGCCGATCGTGGCCTGCCCGAATGATCCGGACGATGTGAAGACGCTGTCGGACGTGGCCGGTGCCAAGATCGACGAAGTGTTCATCGGTTCGTGCATGACCAACATCGGTCACTTCCGGGCAGCGTCGAAGCTGCTGGAAGGCAAGCGCGACATCCCGGTCAAGCTGTGGGTGGCCCCGCCGACCAAGATGGATCAGAAGCAGCTGACCGAGGAGGGCCACTACGGCGTGTTCGGCACAGCCGGTGCGCGTACCGAAATGCCGGGCTGCTCGCTGTGCATGGGCAACCAGGCACAGGTGCGCGAAGGCGCGACGGTCATGTCGACGTCGACCCGCAACTTCCCGAACCGCCTCGGCAAGAACACGAACGTGTACCTCGGCTCGGCGGAACTGGCGGCGATCTGCTCGCGTCTGGGCAAGATCCCGACCAAGGAGGAGTACATGGCCGACATGGGCGTGCTCAATGCCGACGGCGACAAGATCTATCAATACATGAACTTCGACCAGATCGAGGACTTCAAGGAAGTCGCCGACACGGTGACGATGTAAGTGTGCTGTGGGGCTACGGCGTGTTGTCTTCGTCGTAGCGCCACGGAATGGCGCCACAGGCTGAAAGCCAGCGGCGCCATTTTTTTATGCATCGCTATGGGAATCAATAGAGATCGCAGATTGGTCGGGACTCTCTCAACATTGTCGGGACAATCCGCTCCTGGCTTTTCCTTCGTCCTGCTTGACATCGTCTTTCACGGTGGTTACGATTCGTCCGCTTTCAATGATTGGGGCTAATGCCTTGGAACCCTGTAGTAGTCGATCTTCGAACAGTTTGACCGCCTGACCGGCAGGACGTCCGCCCCAACAAGCCGCCGTCCCGCCATCAGGCAGGACGGTGCGCGTCGCAGTATTACTCGCAGTACTCCCCTCGCACCGCTCAAATATCGACGCACAAACCGGCGTGATTGCGCTTGTTCGTGCTTCCCGCGTTGCGCGCTTCGATTCGCACGACGGTGTCCGTTCACGTCCGTACGATCCGTTGATCAGTACGGTCCGTGGCTGAATAAACGCACTCGAGCATCTGGCACGAGAAAGGAGCCCCTATGCCCGACAGTGACTCTTGTCCCTTACCTCGATCCAATTTTCCTTCCGCCTGAGCGGAGGCCGCACCGTTTCCCGTCATTCGAGCATCGAGCGTTGACGTCATGGTTCAGGCCTTCGGGCAGGCAAACCTGAACGACGCTCCGGGCCTTAGCCCGGACGGAGGAACATCATGCACTTCGCTCTTCTTGTATCGAACCTGCCTCATATTCAAGAGGCACGCACGTACTATGACTCGCTGCTAACCCTGCATACCGGCGAGCATCAAAACATCACATTGATCGGAAAGTGTTGGGCTGCAGTACGCGCCCGGTTCTGCTGACTCTCTGCATTAAACATCAACTTTTCGAGGCCGCGACAGGGGTCGGCTCGCGCTTGCCCCTGCCCGGAAAATCTCATGAAAAATAAACCCTCACACCGCCACGAATCTCGGCTCAGGCAACGAGGCTTCCTAAGCGCATCATCGTCCAGCGATCGCAACAGGATTTCCGCGCAGATTGCCAGCGAAGCCGGCAACAGTATCGAAGCGACCCTACTGCATACGCAGAGTTCACTTGACGGCCTGGTCGACGCCGATGCCGAACAGCGCCTGCGTAGCTCGGGGCCGAACGAGGTCGCGCACGACAAGCCGCCGCACGCGCTGATCCAGGTGCTGCATGCTTTCTACAACCCCTTTGTGATCGTGCTGCTCGTGCTCACGGGCATCAGCTATTTCACGGACGTCTACTTTGCCGCGCCAGAAGATCGCGACTGGACCGGCGTGAGCATCCTGCTCACGATGGTCACAGTGAGCAGCCTGCTGCGCTTCTTCCAGGAACACCGGTCGAACAAGGCAGCAGAACGGCTCAAGTCGATGGTTCGCGCCACGGCAACCGTCGTGCGCCGTGCCTCGAAGTCCGGGAAATCGCTCAAGCGCGAGATTCCGATGTCCAGTCTCGTGGTTGGCGATATCGTTACCCTGCAAGCGGGCGACATGATTCCCGCCGATATTCGCCTCATCACGTCGCGGGATCTTTTCATCAGCCAGGCCGCGCTCACGGGCGAAGCGCTACCGGTCGAGAAGTACGACACGCTCGGCGCCGTGATGCAGAAGTCGGCTCATGTCGCCAATGCGAGCCCGGCTGACCCGCTCGAACTGGCGAACGTCTGTTTCATGGGCACCAATGTGGTAAGCGGCACGGCAACGGCAGTTGCCGTCGCGACCGGTGCCGATACTTACTTCGGCGCACTCGCGAAGAACGTTACCAGTCGCAAGCGGATCGAAACGAGCTTCGATCGGGGCGTGAACAGTGTTTCGTGGCTACTGATCCGCTTCATGCTTGTCATGGTACCCGTCGTATTCCTGATCAACGGGCTGCTCAAGGGCGACTGGCTTTCCGCCCTGACGTTCGCGCTTGCCGTCGCAGTTGGCCTCACGCCGGAAATGCTGCCCATGATCGTTTCGGCGAATCTTGCGAAAGGCGCTGTGGCTATGGCACGGCGCAAGGTGGTGGTCAAACGCCTGAACTCCGTCCAGAACTTCGGCGCCATGGACGTGTTGTGCACCGACAAGACCGGCACCCTCACGCAGGACCGGATCATCCTCGAACATCACCTGGACATCCAGGGCCGTCGCGACGACCACATCCTCGAACTGGCGTGGCTCAACAGCTTCCATCAGAGCGGGCAGAAGAACCTGATGGACATTGCAATCGTTAGCCATGCGCAGGCGGCCGGCGTGCCACCAACGCAGGCGCACTACGCGAAGGTCGACGAACTGCCGTTCGACTTCGTGCGTCGACGTCTGTCCGTGGTCGTCGAGCGCGCCGACGGCAGCCAGCTGATGGTGTCCAAGGGCGCGGTCGAGGAAATGCTTGCGGTGTGCACGCACGTGCATCAGGGCGATGTCGTTTGCGAGCTCGATGAAGCCGCTCGCAGTGCGATGATTGCCAGATCGCAGGAATACAACGCGGAAGGCTACCGGGTGCTGGTAGTCGCCACGCGCGAAATTGCGCAAGCCGAAGCGAAACCGCAGTACCGGAACGCCGACGAGGAGCGGCTCGTGGTTCGCGGTTTCCTGAGCTTTTTCGACCCACCGAAGGACTCGGCGGCACAAGCGCTACGCGCGCTGAACGAACATGGCGTGACCATCAAGGTGCTCACGGGTGACAACCCGATCGTGACGGCGAAGGTCTGCCGGGACGTCGGCCTCGATCCGGGCATCCCGGTGCTCGGGCGCGACGTCGAGCACATGAACGACGACGAACTCGGCGCGGCGGTCGAGCGCACGACAGTCTTCGCGAAGCTCACGCCATTGCAGAAGGCCCGCGTGGTCAAGGCGCTGCAGGCCAACGACCATACCGTGGGCTTCCTCGGCGACGGCATCAACGACGCGCCCGCGCTGCGCGATGCGGACGTGGGAATTTCGGTCGACACGGGCACCGATATCGCCAAGGAAACCGCCGACATCATCCTGCTCGAAAAGAGCCTGATGGTGCTCGAAGAAGGCGTCGTCAAGGGCCGGGAAACGTTTGGCAATATCCTCAAGTACCTGAACATGACTGCCAGCTCGAACTTCGGCAACGTGTTCTCGTTGCTGGTGGCCAGTGCGTTCCTGCCTTGGGAGCCGATGCTCGCGATGCAGTTATTGGTCCAGAACCTGATCTACGACCTGTCGCAGATGTTCCTGCCCTGGGACAGGATGGACCCCGAGTTTCTCAGAAAGCCCCGTAAGTGGGATGCCGGCAACATCAGACGTTTCATGATCTGGCTCGGGCCGACGTCGTCCGTATTCGACATGACGACCTTTTGGCTGATGTGGACGGTATTCGGCGCCGGCGCGGCTTATCACGCCCATGGCGGCGGCCAGATCATCATGAATTCCGGCTGGTTCATCGAAGGTCTCGTGTCGCAGACGCTGGTCGTGCATATGCTGCGCACGCATCGGATTCCGTTCCTGCAGAGCATGGCTGCACTGCCGGTCACGCTCTCGACGACCGTTGCGATTTTCGTGGGCTGCTGGCTGCCCTTCTCGCCGTTCGCATCGGCGCTGGGCTTCCAGGCGCTGGACCACGGCTACTGGTGGTGGCTCGTCGCGACCATCGCCAGCTACATGCTGCTCACCCAACTCGTCAAGACCGTCTACATCCGGCGCTATGGCCGGTGGTACTGACACGACGATTCCGCTGACATCCATGGGCATGGCCGTCAGCGGCCGATGCCAGCCGGGGCGGCAGTCCGCCGGCCCGTTCCATCCACAACTTTCAGGAAGATAGTTGCATGTCGACAACAAGAAACGCAGTCCCTATCAGATTCTCGGCTGGCGCAGTGGCGCTTGCGGCTTTTATAACTAACGCACACGCCCAGAGCGGCGTGACGTTGTACGGTGAACTCGACACTGGGCTTGCGTGGCTGAACAATGTGGGCGGTCATGCGCAGTACAAGGCAACAAGCGGTCTCATTGACGGCAGCTTCTGGGCACTCCAAGGCAGCGAAGACCTCGGCGGCGGCAGCAAGGCCATTTTTCTGCTCGAACGTGGCTTCTCGACTACGACAGGGGAGGAATTCGATGATCACCCGTCCTACGTCGGGCTGAGCAGTGATGCCTGGGGGACGGTAACGTTCGGCCATCAGTACGATTCGATCCACGACTTCTTCGCGCCCGTGACACTGACGGGCGCAGCGGGCGGCACCGCGTTCGCTCATCCCTTCGACAACGACAACGCCAACAACTCGTACCTCGCACGCAACTCGGTGAAGTACGCGAGCCCGTCATTCGGCGGGTTGACCGTTGGCGGTCTGTACGCACTTTCGAATGCTGCTGGTCAGTTCGCAAACAACCGCGCGTATAGCCTGGGCATCAGCTACCAGAATGGTCCGTTCAACGCCGGGGCGGCCTGGCTGCATGCGAACGGGCGCGGTGCCACCAGCACCGGTGCCTACGATGCGGTGAATTTGCCCGACGGTACCCGCAGCACGTTTGACGCACTCGTGCGGACGCAGAACACTTATGGTGCCGGGGCGAACTATGCGATCGGCGACCTCACGCTGGGAGCGGCGTGGTCACGCTCCACGTTCAGCGGTCTGGTCGATGCGGACACCGGCAACTCTGCTCCTTCGGCCGACTTCAGCAACTACGAGGTCAATGCCCAATATCAGATGATGCCCACGCTCTTGCTTGCCGGCATGTACACCTACACGAAGGGCTCGAACCAGCACTGGCACCAGGCCGGCTTGCAGGCGGCTTACCTGCTCTCGAGGCGTACCGATGCGTACGTCGAGACCGTCTACCAGCGAGCCTCGACGGACGCGCCGGCAGTGATCAACAGTGCGGAACCGTCATCCGGCCGTAACCAGCTGCTGGTTGGCGCGGGAATCCGGCATCGGTTCTGATTGAACTGGCGGCGAACATCGCCTCCCAGGTCGACAAAGCGAGTCAGCCGTCCGACAATGTTTCGCAAAAGGCAGTCGAACGGGCTGCAGTCCAAACGTCTTTTGCAGCGCAGCGTGGGTGCCGGCGCCCGTTCGCGATTTTTTGGCGCCAGCTGTCCATCAGCGTGCGGCCCGCGCGTCATTGTGATGGCGGCCGATGTAATTCATCCGCCTCAACCCCATGACGGAGGCTCATATGGAATACCTGTTGATGATCTACTCGGAAGAAAACGGCTGGAACAAGATGACCGACAGCGAGCGGCAGCAAGGCGTTGCCGCTTATCATGCCTACACCGAATCGTTGAAAAAGGCGGGGGCGCTGGTGGGTGCCAACCGGCTACAGCACTCGAATACGGCCACCACGGTGCGGCTCGTCGACGGCAAGCCGCAGGTGCTTGACGGACCGTATTCCGATTCGAAGGAGCAACTCGCCGGCTACTACCTGATCGATGTGCCCAACCTCGACGCGGCGATGACGTGGGCGTCGCGTTGCCCCGGCGCGGCGCACGGCGTTATGGAAGTGCGCCCGGTCTGGACCGCCCCCTACGAAGCCCCATCTGCATGAGTTCTTCCAGCGGCGCCCGTCGGGACGACGGCGCCGCGCGTTCGATTGCCGAGGCGGTCGCTCGCCGTAGCTACGGTAAGCTCGTCGCGCTGTTGGCGATGCGCACGCGCGACGTCGCCGCGGCCGAGGACGCGCTCGCCGACGCATTCGCGGCGGCGCTCGCGGACTGGCCGGAGCACGGCTGTCCCGCGAGTCCCGAAGCGTGGCTGATGACGGTTGCGCGGCGCCGGGCGATCGATGGCGCGCGTCATCGCCAGGTCGGCGACGACGTAGCGAACCAGCTGATGATTCTCACCGACGAAATGGACGAGTGCGAAGCGGGCGTGTTGCCCGACCGGCGGCTCGCGCTGCTGTTCGCGTGCACGCACCCTGCGCTCGAAGCCGCGATTCGCACCCCGCTGATGCTGCAAGTGGTGTTGGGGCTGGAAGCGAAGACGATCGCGTCCGCGTTCCTGATGTCGCCCGCCGCGATGAGCAAACGCCTCGTGCGGGCCAAGACCAAGATCCGCGAAGCGGGCATTCCGTTCAACGTGCCCGAGCGCGAGGAACTGCCCGGCCGGCTCGACGCGGTGCTCGAGGCGGTCTACGCGGCGTATGCGGAGGGTTGGACGGACCCGCTCGGCGGCGATGCCGAGCGGCGCGACCTCGCCGACGAGGCGCTGTATCTCGCGCAACTGCTCGTCGAGCTGCTACCCGAGGAACCGGAGACGTTGGGTCTGCTCGCACTGATGCTGTTTGCGCAGGCGCGGCGCGATGCGCGACGCGATGCGGCTGGCGACTATGTGCCGCTGTCGGCCCAGGATCCGGCAACATGGAACGCACCGATGCTCGACGCGGCGAACGCACTGCTGCGGCGCGCGAACGCGTTCAACGCAATTGGGCGCTTTCAGCTCGAGGCCGCGCTGCAGTCGGCGCATGTGCATCGCTGCCGGACGCGTCGCCCGAACTGGGACGAGATCGTGCAACTCTACGACGGGCTGCTCGCCATCGCAGCGTCGCCGGTAGTGGCTGTGAACCGCGCGCTCGCCGTGGCGGAACGTGACGGCCCGCAGGCGGCGCTCGACGCGCTTGCGCCCTATGCGGACGACCCGCGGCTGGCCGACTACCAGCCATACTGGGCCGCGCGCGCCAATCTGCTCGCGCGTGCCGGCGCAATGGCGCAAGCACTCAGCGCGTACGATCTGGCGATCGGCCTTGAGCGTGATCCGGCCGTGCGCCGATTCCTGCAGCGTAAGCGAATGGAGCTTGCGCCGGCGAGCGGCTAGCGGCGCGCATTGCGTTCGCCGGATTCGCCAGCTTCGTGACGTCGCCAGCTGCGTGGCCGCGTCGCCATCGATATCTCGCGCCACCCGACTCGAAAATTCACGCATACCGCGCGATAAACATATCCGCCGCCGCTTCCGCGATCCGCTTCTGCTCGCGGGCATCGAGCGGCACTTGCCCCATCGCCACTTGTGGCCAGAAGGCAAAAGCCTTCACGAGCGCCTGCAACTGCAGTGCCGCGAAGACGGGGTCCTCGGTCTTGATGCGGCCGTCCGCGGCGGCCGCCCGGACCCACGCCGTCAGGTCTTCCTCGCGTTCCCCCATGCGAGCGACCATATCGCGCGCGCGGTCCGGCGAATGGATGCCGGCCCCGATCGCCACGCGTGCAAGCGACAAAAAGGACTCGTCGTGAAGCAGCCGCAGCTTGCGCTCCAACAGATCGAGCAACTGCGCCCGCAACGGTTGGTCGGCGCGATAACAGGGCGCATCGCCGTCGTGGCTCGCGTCCCACAACTGATGAAGAATCGCCGCGAAAAGCGCTTCCTTGCTGGGGAAATGGTTATAGACCGTGCGCTTCGAGACGTTCGCGCGCGCGGCGATACGGTCCATGCTGGTTGCGTCGTATCCGGCTGCGAGGAATTCGTCGATCGCGGCGGCGACGATCGCGACGCGCTTACGGTCGGTCAGACGTGGAGGGCGGGCACTGGATTCCATGCAACGATTTTACACTGGCCAGTTTACTTTTCTTGAAAACAAACTACACTGCCGAGTGTACATTTTCTCGGAAGATCAACTTCATGATGTCGCTTCCCGCCCTTGTCCGCCGAATGCTCGGCGTGAGCGCCGCGCAACGCAGCCGCGCGATGTTCAGCCTGTCGCCGCAGCATGACGGCGAACGCTTCCAGAACGTCAAGCCGCGTCCCGCGGAAAGCTTGCGCAAGACGCTCGGCCTCGCGTGGACGGTGCTGTTCAACAAACCGCGCGGCACCGCGCCGACCGACGCATTGCCCGTCGAAACGCTGACGCGCGCGCAACTCGATGCGGCGCCCGACCGCAGCCTGTATCGGCTCGGTCATTCGACGATGCTGTTGAAGTTGCGCGGCAAGTTCTGGCTGACCGATCCCGTGTTCGCCGAGCGGGCGTCTCCATTCCGCAATCTGGGTCCGAAGCGCTTTCATGCGCCGCCGATCTCGCTCGACGATTTGCCACCGCTGCGCGGCGTGATCCTGTCGCACGATCACTATGACCATCTCGATCGCGAGACCGTCCTCATACTGGCGCAGCGTACGGAGGTATTTCTGACGCCACTCGGCGTCGGCGACCGGCTCATCGAATGGGGTATCGACGCGGTGAAGGTGCGGCAGTTCGACTGGTGGCAGGGCACGCAGGTCGACGGCATCGAGTTCACCGCGACGCCCGCGCAGCACTTCTCCGGGCGCAGCCTGTTCGACGGCAACCGCACGTTGTGGGCGTCGTGGGTGATCGTCGATCGCGATTTGCGCGTTTTCTTCAGCGGCGACACTGGCTACTTCGATGGTTTCAGCGTGATCGGCGAGCGCCTCGGACCCTTCGACGTCACGTTGATCGAAACCGGCGCGTACGACGCGATGTGGCCATACGTTCATATGCAGCCCGAAGAAACCGTGCAGGCGCATATTGACCTGCGCGGCCGCTGGCTCGTGCCGATTCATAACGGCACCTTCGACCTCGCGATGCATCGCTGGCAGGAGCCGTTCGAAAGGGTGACAGGGCTGGCGCTTGCGCGCGGCGTCGCGCTGTCGACACCACGCATGGGCGAGCGGCTCGATCTGAGCGCGGTGCATCGCGGCGAACGCTGGTGGCGCGACGTCGCGCAAACCGTTGCCGCGCCGAAAGCGTCGTGGCGGATCTGCGCGTCGCGCGAGGTCGGGGGAGGGGAGTCTTCCTGAGGTCGACAGGGCATCACGTCGACGGCTGGGATGTGGCGTTCTATGCGGACCGCTGCGTTGATCCCGGGTCAATTCTTCAGGTCGGCGAGAATGCGTTCCGCGAGAAAGTCGCATGGAGGCCGTTTAGAAGCGGCACTTCGCGCCAGCACGACTTCGAGCGTGCCGATTTCCGGCAGGCCGTTCGCGGCCCCCAGCAGCGAGAAGTGAGCCGGTACCGCGCATTTGGCCAAAGGGGTCACAGCGAGTCCGGCCTCGGCCATCGTCAGCAGACCGAGCAGACTCGGACTTTCATACGACGTTCGATACGGGATGCGCGCGCGTTCCAGACTCCGTATGGCTTTCTCCCGCGCGACGCTACCGGGCAAAAACACCGCGATGGGCAAGGGCCTTTCGCGCCAGATCTCGGTCGCGCCTGGCGCGGCGGCCCAGACCATCGGCTCGTGACGCAGGAACTCGCCGTGCAACCCTTTCACGCGCGTCGCGCAGACGAGATCGACTGTGCCGTCCTTCAACATGGGCTCGAGAGCAACGCTTGGCAGCCCCACCACCTGAATCTCCACCTTCGGATAGGTCGCCGAAAATTTCTTGAGGATGGGTGGGAACAGTGACGTCGCATAGTCGTCCGGTACGCCGATGACCACGCGTCCGGTCACGTCGGGCCGTACCACCGCTGCCCACGCTTCATCGCGCAGCGCGATCATCCGTCGTGCGTAGGTCAACAGCATTTCGCCGTCCTGCGTCGGCACCACACTGCGGGGCTTGCGAACGAACAGAGCCTTGCCGAGCGCCGTCTCGAGCGTCTTGATCTGCATGCTCACCGCCGATTGCGAGCGATGCACGAGCTGGGCCGCACGGCTGATCGTGCCGGCGTCCGCGACCGCGATGATCATCGACAGCACGTCCAGATCGAGCGCTTTCATTTCCGTTGCCATGATCATTGATATCAGAAAAGTAGATCGATTCCATCAATATTATGCGATTTTCTTTTGCGAGCACACCATCGATAGTGGCGCCAAAGGAGCACTGTGATGAATGCACGTACCAGCCCATCGATTCTGGCCTCGGCCTTTGGCGCGTCTGCGCCATCGTTTGTGACCACCGCATCGAGTCTTGCCATACCGTATGTCGAGCGCGGGCGTGGCGAGCCGATGGTGTTCGTGCACGGTTCGCTTTGTGACTATCGCTATTGGGACGCCCAGATGGCTTCCTTGTCCGGCCAGTTTCGCTGCTTCGCGCCTAGCCTCAGCCATTACTGGCCCGAGGTCGATGCGTTTGGACGCGGCGAGTTCAGCTGGGAGGCGCACGTCGAGGAGATTGCCGGATTCATCACCGCGCTCGACCTCGCTCCCGTTCATCTGGTCGGTCACTCGCGGGGTGGGTGCGTGGCGTTCCATCTGGCGCGCGACTATCCGCGCCTCGTGAAAACGCTGACGCTAGCCGATCCCGGCGGCCCGCTGCAAACCGAATCCAGGGGGCAGCCCGCGTTCATGCCGCCGGCGACCAACGTGTTGCGCGCACGTGTCGCGGAACTGATCGAGCGGGGGGAGTTCGACGCCGGCTTGTCGATGTTCGTGGACTCCGTGAGCATGCCGGGGTTCTGGAACAAAAGCCCGGAGAGCTTTCGTCGCATGGCGCTCGACAACGCGCTCACGCTGCCGAAGCAGTTGCTCGATCCGCTTCCCGCCTATACGCCGGAAGCCGCGCGCGACATCAAGTGTCGTACCTTGTTGATCGATGGCCAGAAAAGTCCGCGCATGTTCCGCAATACGGTGGACAAGCTGGAACAGTGGATCGAGTTTGCCGAACGCGAAACGATCGACGGCGCATCGCATGGGATGAATGTCGCGAGGCCGGATGCATTCAACAGGGCGGTCGCGCGTATCGCGGCGTAGCCCGACTGACATCAGGGAGCTCTGCGGCGGGTACGCTGCCCTGTTCGCGCACCTCATTGCTCAATTCGAGCACGCGCAGGAAGAAGGTGTTATGCGATTCGACTGCAGCACGAACGTGCCGCTGCCAACCGTCTGCCGGATGAGCCCGCGCTCTTTCAAATCGGCGAGTACTCGCCGGAGGGCGCCGCGCGAAGCGCCGAATTCCTCGCTCAGATCGGGTTCGGGCGGCAGGCGCAAGCCTTCGAGGAAGCGTCCGCTGCGAATCGCTTGCTCCAGATAGCTGGCGAGTTCCCGTGCTCCTTTCGCCCTGACTGTCAGCCTTGTATCGACGTCGCTCATACCCAGTCCTGCTGTGCGGCAAAACAGAACCAATTGTTTCTTGTTTTTTGATCGGCGGCATCGGTACAAATTGCCTGGGCGAACGGCAGGCTTCGCGTGCATCGACATGCTACGTCTGTTCGATGAGGCAGCCATCGACAGCCGGACACGGTTCTTGCTCGCGTATCCATCAATTCGGCTTGACCCGTATCGGCCTCGACCCCAAGGAGGACCTTCAATGAAAGACATCGATCTGAACCAGCGCATCGAAGAAATCGAACTGGCTTTATCGACGCTATTCGAATCGCCGAAAGCGCCCGCGATCAGCGTCTATGACGACGGCCGGACATTCTTCATTCAGGCATCCTGGGTGACCGAGTCACATGGCGACACGACGCTGGATGCGCGATGCGTGCTGACGCTCCACTTCTCGGAGTCGCAGATTCAGCGTTACGCGCAGATGGACACGGCACAACGCATCGTCGTGCGCGAACGCCTTTGCCAAATGGTCCGGGATCGACTTGCGCCGGGAGGCATTGCGCTGCCATTGCAGGGGGACCGCGCCGAAGATCTGCATGTGGAGGATCGGCTGCTGGATGTCGACGATCCGCTCTGACTCATCGCGGACGGCGTTCGTCCGCGACTTGCTCGCGAATATCCTCAATGGGGCGAGATCGAAACCGTGACTAGCATGATTCTTCACTCGGGACCGGAGGAGGGAGCGACTCGAGCAGCTTCGCCAGCCTCGCCTGCTGCTGCGGAGTCAGTCCCTGTGTAGCGCTCACCTGCTGCACGCGCGCGCGCCAGTAGGTCCGGCTGAACAATGAACCCGCACCATCGGAGGACAGGATCCGTTCAAGATGGGAAATCGCATCTCCGGCGGTCAGGGGTGTATAAGGGCTCTCCATGTCCTGGGGCCCTTTCTTGATTGTTGTTTTCATCCACTTCTCTCAGGTGGTGACCGGTTAGGTCCGGTCGTGTACGTTCGACTTCAGTTGGCCAGTCTGTGCCAAACAACCAATGCAAGGCGCGTTCGCCCGCCAGCTAGCTGGCGGGCGATCAAGCGTGACGCGGGCCGGCCGACGTAGCGACGCGACCCATCGCAAGCGGCACGGCCCCGGTGTTTAGCAAAGCTCCGCGGCGGCCACCCACGACATCGTCTCGAACTGACTGAGAACGGTGGACAGCGATCCGGAGAACCTGTCGGCAAACGCTATCGTCATGTCTTCGACATCACGTTTGCGGCTGGACGTGAACCGGACGTGCTCGATGGCATCGGCGACTGGCATCAACACCTGCCAGACCGCGGCAACCCGCATGTCGCCGCGCCTCGTACGAACCGTGATCTGATGGCCTGTGGCCTTTAATTGTCCGGGATTTTCCGGTGTCATTCTGCAGCCCTCTCGATGTATCTGATTTGTTATTGGCACGGACGATGCACTCACATCCGCCCGCGCGGTCGATGCCACCACTCGTGATGATCCAGATGTCGTAGCAGTCTTGCCCGTCTGCGCTCACGGCGATAGTGATCAATCACCATAAGCATTGCGATGCTGAGGGCCGAGCCCCCAATGATCAGGCCCATCCAGGTTTCACTCATGACACGTTCCTCTCTCATGGAAGCACAGGGGTGTTGCGTGAATGGTTCGCGCTGGCTCGTCCGATTCCGGAGCGTGCCCGCGCGGTGCGTCGCGTTACTGCATATGCTGGCCACCGTTGATCGCGATATTGGAGCCGGTCACGAAGCCGGCATCCTCCGAGCACAGATAGAGCACGAGCGCCGCGACTTCCTCGGGCTTGCCCAGACGTCCCATCGGAATATGCGGCAGGACCTTCGTATCGAGGATCTCCTGCGGAATCGCGGTGACCATCTTCGTGGCCAGGTAGCCCGGCGAAATCGTGTTGACCGTGACCCCTTTGCGCGCCACTTCCAGCGCTAGCGACTTGGTAAAGCCGTGCATGCCAGCCTTGGCCGCGGCGTAGTTGGTCTGGCCGACCGAGCCTTTGGAGCCGTTGACGGACGAAATATTGACGATGCGCCCCCAGCCTCGTGCGACCATCTCTTCGCACAGCGGTTTCGTCATGTTGAAGACCGAATCCAGATTAGTGCGGATGACCGCGTCCCAGTTGACCTTGTCCATCTTCCGGAGTGTCATGTCCTGGGTGATGCCCGCGTTGTTGATCAGGATGTCAACGGGGCCGACTTCGGCCCGAATCGTGGCCGCGCAACGCTGGCATGAGTCGTAGTCGGCCACGTCGACCGGGTAAGCGCGAAAGCGCCGGCCCTGAGTTTCCATGTCTGCCAACCATTTGTCCGCGCCGGTGTTGTTCGGCGAGTGCGTGACTACCACCGCGTATCCGGCGTCGTGCAGTTTCGTACTGATCGCTTCTCCAAGGCCGCCCATGCCACCCGTTACTACTACGATTCGCTTCGTCATCCTTGCCATCCGTGATCGTAATGTCTGCGAGGATCATGAATATCCAATGGCCGTCTCGCATAACCCGCCATTGCTTTGCCACAACATGTTGCCGCCTCCAGCGTGATGGGAGGAACGGCTTCAGCATTGATCGAACTGCGCGGGTTTTTATGGCTTGTTGTATTGCGCGAATGGAGCCGGGTGCGTCAGCGAGCAGAGATATGCCGCGCCGGCGCACTGCTCAAAGTTCCGGATGCCCCGAATGATGCTTCCGGCCAGGAGGTCAGGCCGGCGAGTTTCTGTGCCCTTCAAACGCTTCGCTGGCGATCCCAAACGAAAATCGACCCATTCGTTCGGCAGAATTTCAGCAAATCTTGGACGAAAGGCGTTCCATTGCTTCTCCTGGCGAAGGTCGTCATTAGTAAGACTAACTAAGCGCGCCAAACACAGTTTGGCCGGTGTTGCGCTGTGGTATTCAATGTTTCAACTCCTTACCTGTCATGAAATGACATGACGACAGGTTTTAGAGGGTTCATTCTAACTTCAAAATGTTAAATTTTCGAGACGGGACCCTAGGTAAATACCCTGGTTAAAAACTCCCTTGAGGAGGGAGTTGTCGCGCTAACGCGACGTTTGAATGCCCGCATGAAGGAAGCGGACGGCCCGCATAAGATGGCTGCGCTGTCCGGTTACTTCCCGGGGCACCCAATCTGTCATGGCGATGGCCCAATGACGTGACAGTACAGCGCATGCATCATTGCACTTTATGCAAGAGCTGACAATTCGGCCGACCCCTGCCTTCGGCATGCATGGTGAATGCGTGTCAACCGCGGTGAGAGCGCGCAAGCGTAAGATGGAAACGATCGATCGATGAGTTTCAAGGAGGCGCGATGAAGGCGGTGTGCCCGCTGCACGGGCCAACGACCATCGTCGGCACGAACGCGTACGGGTTTCCGGTGTATGCGTGTTGCCGCGACGACGTTCCTTATGTGGCGCCCCCGGACGCCTGTACGCGTGAACCTGCGCGGCGCGGGCAGGAATCGAGGCCGCAACCGCGGCAACCTCCGGCAAACAAGGAACCACGCTGATGTTTGCGGGCAATGTCATTCCCGCAACGAAGGGTTATCGGCTCCAGTTGCGGTCGATCAACGCGTGGACGAGACGCCAGCCGTTCCAGTCGCAAAAGTCGAGCATAAGGGTGCCGCATGGCTCCAACCGAGCCGCGAGACGCTCGGCAAGCTGCTCGTGAATACCGCGATGCTGCGTATCGCCAAACGCCACGACTGCCGGCGGTGCCGCCATCCCCGTGCCGCTGCAAAAGTTGATGACCCAGCGCACGTCGCACAAACCGGGGGCGAGTTCCAGCAGCGAATCGATCGCGCGCCATTTGTAAGCGATCGATGCCGGCACCGGCACGCGAAACTCGTCCTGGATGGTGAACGGCGCCGGCACATCGTCGATATCAAACGTCGCGTTGTCGGGCCAGTCCGTCAGGTCGATGCCAAGCGGCTGCTCGCTCGTGAAGCGCCGCAGTAGCACGATGCCCCCGCGTACCGCCTCCAGCTGCGGCAGTTCAGAAGCAAGGTGCCAGCGCACATCCGCGTGTCGTTGCACATACCACTCGAAGGTCGCGCTGAACGTGCGGGCGCAGTCATGCGCGGGCCATTCGTCCTTGACGGACATGACGATGCATTCGCCGGGGTGACGCGCGAGAAACTGGGCGCATGTCCGCACCACATCGTCGAAAGTCAGACCCAGCGGGATGCCGCCGTGATGAATCGCAAAGCGATCGCGCTGATGGCGGCAGCGGATGTCGAGGACCCGCACGCCATGGTGCAACTGATCGTCGAGCGTGGCCCGTTGCGTGCGCGCGAGCCGGTCATCGACCGAATAGGCGCAGGTGTCGTGGCTGCCCGGCAACGTCAGTGCGGACAGCGATCGGCTGCCATCGATGGCTGACATCCAGTCAGCCGGTGAAGCTGTGCGATTGGTCAGGGCAGGGTGCAAGAAAATCTCTGGATAGGCAAAGCGTCTGCTGCAACGGCGGCATGGAATTGGAGTCCGCTACTTCAATCCGCCCGAGAAGCCCTGCAGCAAATAGCGCTGCACATAACCCGCGAGCAGAAGCGTCGGCACCGACGAGATCACCCCTGCGCTCATCAGTTCACCCCAGTCGATGCCGTTCTCGGTGACGTAACCCGCCATTGCGAGCGGCAGCGTGAAATGACTCGGCGACGAGACGAACAGCAGCGCCAGCAGAAACTCGTTCCATGCAATGATGAACACGAAGATGGCGGTGGCGACGAGGCCCGGCGCGCACAGCGGCATCACGATGAAGACGATGCGCTGCGCGAGATTGGCGCCATCGAGCGCCGCCGCCTCTTCGAATTCGATCGGCACGTCGCGCACGAACGGCAGCAACATCCAGATCGCCATCGGCAACGCATACAGCTGGTACGCGAGTACGAGGCCGAACAGCGAATCGAGCAGATGTAGCCACTTGGCCAGTGAAAACAGCGGTACGGCCACCGTAATCGGCGGCATCAACTTCAGTGCCAGCACGAGCATCAGGAACATCAGATCGAGTCGCGCCGGAAACGCAAGTCGCGCGAGGGCATAGGCGGCTGGAAAAGCCAGCGCGAGCGCGAGCAACGTCGCGCCCAGCGCGACCCACACCGAGTTCAGCACCGACTGCGCCATGCCGCTTTCCCACACCGCCGCGAAATGCTCGACCGTCGGCGCGGAAGGCCACAACGCAAGCGGATGAGCGAGGCGTTCCAGCGTCGGCGTGAAGGCCGCGCCAACCATCCATACGCACGGCAGCACCGTCGACGTCCTTCGGTGCCCACTTCTTCAGGGCGAGGAGCATCTTCAGCGCGGCGAGCGCTTGTGGCGAATCGATCGTGGCCTTGCCGTTCGTGTCGACGACTTCTCCGCCATAGGCCCAAAGGATCGGCAGAAAACCGGTGACGACGGGGTTGCCCTTCACACCGCGAAACACGACAGCCGAAACGTCCTTGTCGGCGGTACCGATGGTCTGGGCGATCTTCAGCACGTCGTCCCAGCTGCGCGGCGGCTGCAGGCCGCGACTCGCCAGCAGATCCTTGCGATAGGCGAACATCTCGACGTTGCCGACGACCGGCATCGCGTACAAGGTGCCCGTCGACGCGCGTCCGAGGGAGACCGTGGAAGTCACCATGTCGGCATCCGCGAGCGTGGCGGGCAGCGGCTGAAGCCATCCGTTGGCGATGAATTCGGGGGACCAGGTGTCGTCCATCCTCACCAGGTCATAGGCGCGCGTGTTTTCGCGCAACGAGAGCTTCAGCTTCTGATAGAGATCGTTGTTCGGCAGCTTCAGCAACTCGATATCGACGCCCGGGTGCTGTTTCTTGTAGCCGTCCACCGCCTGCGCGAGTCCGCGGCCGTAGATGTCGTCGCGGCCCGCGATCACGAGATCCGCGGCATGCGCGCCAGGCGCGGCGATGAACACGCAATCCGCGCGGAAGCAAGCGAACAGGGTAGTCCGCTGGATCATTGAAGCCATGGCTCTTGAATTCCTCTTGGGGGGAAAGGCGTATGCGTACGATGAGTCCAGAGCAACCCACCCCGCTTTATTTTCATCGCGCGTGGCGTCGCGAAAAATAGATGCCAGATTGCGGCAGCGGGATTTCAGCAACCTATCATGACGTACATGTGTCAGCAAGCAGCGTTGCCGCGTAATGTTCGAACCCGCACGCGGGCGTCATGCGCTTACCTGGACGTTCCGAATTCCATTCGTTAAGGACGTCTTCAGGTTCTGAAGCTATCATCCGCCGTATTTTTCACGATTGCCCGGAAACGCTATTTTGACGCCACCCACGAACGACGTAACTCACGACAACTGGTCGAAATGGATTCTGAGCCTGCGCCATGGCGACGATCGCGCGCATGAGGACAGCGTCCGCGTTGAGATCACCAGATACGCGGACCGCGTGCTGGATTTCGTTCGCCTTCGTTCCGGCATGACCTTGGCGGACATCGGGACGGGCGATGGTCTCGTGGGATTCCGGGCGATCGAACGAGCCGGCGCCTCGATCCGGGTGGTGATGACGGATATTTCCGCGCCGTTGCTCCGGCACACCCAACAGACCGCCGGCACCCTGGGTGTGAGCGGGCAGTGTACGTACATACACGGCTCCGCTGAGAACCTTGCGGGTATTGCCGACGAAGCCGTCGATGCAGCCACGATGCGCGCGGTTCTGGCGTATGTGGAAGACAAGCCCGCGGCCATGCGCGAGCTTTACCGCATACTCAAACCAGGTGGCCGCTTCGCCATCGCAGAGCCCATCCTGCGTGACGAAGCACTCGAGGTTTGCATGCTCAAGCGGTTGGTCGATACTCGCGCGATCCAGACCGATGACCCATTCTTTCCTCTGCTGCTCCGATGCCGCGCGGCCCAGTTTCCTGACACCGAGGAAAAGGCGCGCACGCTGCCCATCACGAACTATGGTGAGCGCGACCTTGTCCGATTCGCCATCGATGCGGGATTCACCGACATTCATCTGGAATTGCACATCGATGTGCGAACCGAGGACTGTCTGCGTTGGGAAACGTTTGTTCGTACTTCGCCTCACCCATTGGCGCCGACCCTGGAAGAGATCTTCGACAAGCAATTCACGCGCGACGAGCGAGAGTACCTCGAAGGTCGAATGCGGGCGATTTTCGAAAGCGGGAAGCAGCTCGGCGCGGCGCGCATCGCATACCTGACGGCGAAAAAGCCGTAGCTGGGCGGCGCGGGCGACAGACTTCTTTCCGCTTTGCACGCCGACTCTAACGGTCGGACATCGACGCAAAGCGGAATCGGCCAGCCGCCTTCGTCAACAGACCCGTCTGCTCGGTTAGCGACGCGGCCGCGGCGGCTGCCTGCTCCACGAGTGCGGCATTTTGCTGAGACATCTGGTCCATCTGCGTAATCGCGCGATTGACTTCCTCGATGCCATCGCTCTGTTCGGCCGAAGCCGTCGCGATGTCGCTCATGATCGACGTGACGCGGCTGACGGCCGTCTGTACTTCGCCCATGGCCTCACCGGCGCGACCGACCAGCCGCGAACCGTCGGCGACTCGCGCCGTCGACGCGTCGATCAGTTCCTTGATTTCTTTTGCCGCTGTCGCTGAGCGCTGGGCGAGATTGCGTACTTCGCCAGCCACCACGGCAAAACCACGCCCTTGCTCTCCGGCGCGAGCGGCTTCGACAGCAGCATTCAAGGCCAGGATGTTGGTCTGAAACGCGATGCCTTCGATTACGCCAATGATCTCGCCCATCCTCTTCGCGCCGTCCTGAATGTCGCTCATCGCGGCGATGACCTGACGCACCACCTGCGCGCCCGCGCCGGCCGTCGCATTCGTCGCGTCGGCCAGTTCGCGCGCTTCACGCGCGTGCGCCGCGTTCTCCGTGACAGCATTGGTGAGCTGTTCCATGCTCGCGGCTGTTTCCTCGATCGACGCGGCCTGCGTCTCGGTGCGCGACGACAGGTCCGCGTTGCCAGCCGAGATCTGCTGGGTCGCGGACGCGATCGATTCGCTGCCGCGTGCGATCTGTTCGATCATCGTGCCGATGTCCTTCTGCATCTGCCCGACGCTTGTGACGAGGCGACCCATTTCATCGGCACTGTCGAAGCGCAGTTCCTGCGACATGTCACCCTGAGCGAGTCGCTCGACATGGCGCACCGTCATGTCGATCGGGCGCGAGATTGCGCGAAGCAGCGTGAAGCCGCATGTGACGCAGGTTAGAAGACCGACGGCGATCGCGATTCCGGTAATGGTCGCAAGCATGTCGTACCGGTCCTGTGCCGCCGTGTAACGCGCGTTGCCCTGCTCGTTGCGAAACTTGTCCAGATTCGCGGATTTCTGCGTGAGAGCCGCCGACAGCGGTGGCATCACGACCATCGCATCGTGATCGGCGGCTTCATGATCGCCACGGCTCATCGCATCCATCATCGGTTCGAGTGCACCATGCAGCATCGCTTGGCGGGCGTCGGCCACAGCCTTCGACAAGGCAGCCTCTTCGTCGGAGACGGACAGTGCGCGGTACTCTTTCCAGGCCATCTCAGAGACCGCGAGATAGTTGCGCGCCTTATCGATGAGTGCGGCTCTATCCGATGCTTCCGGGTGCAACAGCACGCGGTCGAGCGTGGTGCGCACTATGGTCAGGTTCAGATTGGACCTGCCGAGCGCGGTCGCGGCAGCCACGTCGTTGGTGTACGCCTGCGCAACTGCCTGGTTGGAACCACGCATGCCGGCGATACCCAGCGCGCCGATCACCGTCAGCAGGAACCCGAGCAATGTGAGTGTGGCGAGAAGACGGAACTTGATGGTGAGTTTCATGCTGAATCCGGTGGAGTGAGATACCGTTGCATTAACGGCATCCAGCCCGAAAAGTGCAGCTCTATCGATGATGATTCGGCTAATGCGCGCTGGAACGCACGGCCGATTCGGTCGCCGTTGCCGACGTGACTGCCGGTTGCGCGGCTGCACCGGGGGTATGCAAGTAAGCCGGGCTCTCGCGATTCAGCACCGCGCGCGCCATGTCCCTGTCGAGTTGCCCCTCCCAGCGAGCGACGACGACGGTCGCAACGCCATTGCCGATCAGGTTCGTCACTGCGCGCGCCTCGTTGAGAAAGCGGTCGACGCCGAGCAGCAGCACGAGGCCTTCCACGGGAATCTTGTGCATCGAGGCTAGCGTCGCGGCCAGTGCAACGAATCCCGCCCCGGCCACGCCGGCAGAGCCCTTCGATGTGAGCAGAAGCACGCCGAGCACGAGAAACTGGTCCCACAGGCTCAGGTGGACGTTCATCGCCTGAGCGATGAACAAGGCCGCCATCGTCAGATAAATCGCCGTTCCATCGGCATTGAACGTGTAGCCGGTGGGCAACACCATGCCGACGACGGGGCGAGGGCAGCCCATCGCCTCCATCTTGATCAGCATCTGCGGCAACACCGCTTCGGTCGACGCAGTGCCGAGCGTAATGAGAATCTCGTCCCTGATGTAGCGGAGAAACTTCCACAGCGATAGCCCGCACAATTTCATCACGAGGCCAAGCACGACGAACACGAAGAAGAACGAAGTCAGATACAGACAAAGCATCAACTCGCCGAACGATGCCAACGTACCAATGCCGTATTTGCCAATGGTGAAGGCCATGCCCCCGAACGCGCCGATCGGAGCAACGTACATCACGATCCGCACGATGCCGAACATGCCTTGAAGGAACATGTCGAGCATGTCGACGAATGGGGCGGCACGGGGTCCGAGCTTTGCCAGCGAGATCGCAAGCAGCACGGAAAAGAAAATGATGGGAAGCATCTCGCCATTGGCGAATGCGCCGACGATGCTATTCGGAACGATGCTCATGAAGAAGTCGAGCATTCCGTGTTGCTGCGCCGCGTGCGTATAGGCCGAAATCGCAGCGGCATCGATTTGCGAGGGATCGATGTTCATTCCGCTGCCAGGTTTGATGACATTCACGACTACCATGCCCGCTATCAGCGCGACCGTCGATGCCAGTTCGAAATACAACAGGGCTTTCACGCCCACCCGCCCGGCCAGGTGGAGGTCGTTCATGCGCGCAATCCCGACCACGACCGACGCGAAAATGATCGGTGCAAGCAGCATCCGGATCAGCTTGATGAACAGGTCGCCCAGCGGCTTCATCTGTGAGGCGATATCGGGGTAGAAGTGGCCCAGCAGGACACCGGCCACGATCCCGATAAGGACCTGAACGTACAGCTTGGAAAGTGCTCTTCCTGCTTTCGATACTGGCATGTCTGTCTCCTGTGCGTGGCGTCTTCAAAGGGAAAAATGCGGCCTTCCCGCGCACGAGCGTGGGAAGGCCGCATTGCGCCGGCTTTGTTCCGTCCTGTTATGAACCATTCGACCGAAAACGTTTGTCGGTGCGGTTGAGGGGCGGGCGTTATTCGGCCAACTTGCGCATCTCGGCAATCAGGTCGGATTTGCCTTCGAAGCCGATGCCGGGCAGCTCCGGCATCGTGATATATCCGTTATCGACGCGAACGCCGTCCGGGAAGCCGCCATATGGCTGGAACAGGTCCGGGTACGATTCGTTGCCACCCAGTCCGAGGCCCGCCGCGATGTTGAGCGACATCTGGTGCCCGCCGTGGGGAATGCAACGGCTCCTCGACCAGCCATGCTGATGCAGCATGTCGAGCGTTCGCAGATATTCGACGAGGCCGTAGCTCAACGCGCAATCGAATTGCAGCCAGTCACGATCGGCGCGCATACCGCCGTAGCGGATCAGGTTGCGGGCATCCTGCATCGAGAACAGGTTTTCGCCGGTTGCCATCGGCTTGTCATAGTAGTTGCGCAGCGTTGCCTGTAACTCGAAATCGAGCGGGTCGCCCGCCTCTTCGTACCAGAACAGGTCGTACTGCGACAGGGCCTTTGCGTACCTGATCGCCGTATCGAGATCGAAGCGGCCATTGGCATCGACCGCGAGCTTCTGGCCGTCCTGCAGCACGCTCAGGATGGAGTCGATGCGCCGTAGGTCTTCGTCGAGCGAGGCGCCGCCGATTTTCTTCTTCACGACCGTGTAGCCCCGGTCGATGTAACTGCGCATTTCATCCTTGAGCTTTTCGTGGTCCTGGCCCGGATAGTAGTAACCACCCGCCGCGTAGACGAAGATCTTGCGGTTGGCCTGACCATTGCCGTACCGGTCCGCGAGGAGCTGGAACAGCGGTTTGCCGGCGATTTTCGCCACCGCGTCCCAGACGGCCATGTCGATCGTGCCGATGGCGACGGACCGCTCACCATGGCCACCGGGCTTCTCGTTGATGAACATCGTCGCCCAGATCTTGTGGGGATCCAGGTTGCCGCCGGCGTCATCGACGAGCGAGGCAGGGTCGGCCTCGAGCAGGCGCGGGACGAAACGCTCGCGCATCAGCTTGCTCTGGCCGTAACGGCCGTTCGAGTTGAAGCCGTAGCCGATCACCGGCTTGCCGTCGCGGATCACGTCCGTCACGACGGCGACAAGACTCAGGGTCATTTTGCTGAAGTCGATATAGGCGTTCCGGATCGGGGAACTGATCGGAACGGTTTTTTCGCGGATTTCAACGATTCTCACGCCACTGTCTCCAGAGATTTGAACAGTTATTGAGCCACCCCGGCTTCAATGTGGTGCCTAGCTTAGTCGCGATAGAGCTTGTTAGAATTCACCTACGTTCACTACATATTTCACTCCAAGTGAGTAATGCTCCCGCCTCCGACTTTGAATTTTTCATTCTCCTTGCAAAACTCAGAAGCATGTCCGGCGCCGCACGGGCGCTGGATCTCAGTCCGCCCGCGGCGACCAAGCGGCTGGGGAGCATCGAGCAGCGGCTCGGCGCGCGTCTGGTCAACCGGACCACGCGTAGCGTCAGCCTGACGCCCGAGGGAGAGACTTATCTGCGCTATGCGTCCCAGATCGTCGGGCAGGTCCGCGAGATGGAGGAGGCCATATCCGGCGCTGGACGCGATCCGCATGGGCCGTTGCGCATCAACGCGACGCTAGGCTTTGGCAGGACGACCATTGCACCGCTCGTCTCTGACTTCGCGAAGCGTTTTCCGAATGTCGAAGTTCAGTTCGAGGTGACAGACCGGCCGGTCGATCTGGTCGAAGGCGCTTTCGACATGGCGATACGATTCGGCGAGCTACCCGACAGTCGCCTGAGCGCGAGGCGCATCATGAGCAATCGCCGTTTTCTTTGCGCATCCCCGAAATATCTGGAACGGTTTGGCACGCCCGAGCGCGTGGAGGATCTGCATCAGCATCGCTGCATCATTCATCGGCAGAACGATGATGCCTATGGCGTGTGGCGCTACATCGTGAACGACCACATCGAGGCGATCAAGGTCAAGGGGGCGCTATCGAGCAATGATGGCGACATTGCCCTTCGGTGGGCGCTCGACGGTCATGGGATTCTGATTCGCTCTGAATGGGATCTGGCCAAGTATGTGCAGAGCGGGCGCCTTAAGCTGGTGCTGCCGAATACCGTGCTCCCGTCGGCGGATCTATTCGTCTATTACCCCAGGCAGCGCAATCAGACGGCGCGGGCGCGAGCCTTCATCGATTTTCTCGTCGATCATTTTCAGGCGCCGTTCACACCGGTCGACGCTACCGTCGAAGTTTCGGAGAGGAAGAAGAGGGCAAAGTGATCGACGAGACGGTCAATCGCGTTCCGACCATTTTTTTCAGCACCTTGAACTTTGCAGTCAACCTAGTTCGAACGAACTCACCCCGAACACACGTTGCACGGGAATCGCCGGCGCGGCGCGAGTGTACATTCGCGCCGTTTCGAACGCGCTAACCATGCCGTTGCGTTCAGCGAGCGCTACGGCAGCGGCGTTGATCTCCGGGACGTCCAACGTGATGACTTCGCCTGCGACGTTCGCGACCAGTCCGTCGAACAGATCGTTGGCAATCTGTGCGTCGTCGGCAAAAAGCGGACCGATCTTGTAGCCGGTTCTGCAACGGCGCAGCACGCCGTATCCTCTTATCCGGGCGTCCCGCACATCCGCGAGAGCCAACGCCTGTGGTTGCGCAATCCAGTCCGCAAGGAACCGGGAACGGCCGGTCGAAAAACATGCGCTGTCGTAGGCGACCAGTTGCGCGAAGGGTACATCCCGCGCGTTCGTCAGATTTGGCGTCGCCGCGGCTCGCACCACACCCTGGAAGCGGATGTTGCGATACGCAAGCTGGAAGCCGGATTTTTTATAGTTCTGCTGCTGTGCAACGACACCGTCCAGGCCAATCGTACGATCGCCCAGATAGCCCATGGCGTGCTGCCAGATGCGCAGACCGAAACCCCTCGAGCGATACGCCGGCTGGACGATATAGAGGCCAATGAAACCGAAGCGCTCATCGTAGGCGACTGCCGAGATGCAGGCCACCGGTTCTGCGCGCCAGGTACCGACGAAAAAGCCATTGGGGTCCGCATTCCTGAAGCATCGCGCGTCGTGCAGGCCTGGGTTCCACCCCTCCGCCGCAGCCCATTCGATCGCCAGATCGACCTCGCTGGATGACATGTTGCGCACAAGGAAATCGCTACGATCATCCATGATGACGTGATTGGCTACAAGGTCTATGCAGGTGTGAAGACGACAGCTCCATGCTCGGCCACTTGCGCGAAGGTCCGAACGAAGCGGTAGGACTGCCCTTCAATGATCAATTGGTTGAGTCCCGACCGGGTGGCCTCCAGAAGCGCGCGGACCACGGTGTTCTGAATGGCCGCGCAGCTTGTCCAGTCGGCGTCTGGCTCGCCAGGATCACCAAGATAGACCTGGCAATTTTCGCGTTGCGAAAGCACTAAAATCAGGCTCTTTCCTTTGTCGAGCGAAAGTTCCAGGTATTTGGAAAGCGTAGCTACCGCCTCTGTCGCTACATCGAGCGGGTCGCGAGAGGAAGAATTCATAAGTGGCCTTTGTGGTCGTGCGTGGCATGAGGGTCGCCGGCAATCCGCGCTGGACCCAAAGGTAACAAAACACAGAACGCGGGGAAGATTATCAGTCCGGCGACTGCCCGGGCGCACTATCCAGAATGCGCAGCTTGTCGTCGATATCGGGAAGCTGACGGCCAGCCGCGCGAAGCTCGTTCACAAGCCGATGCGCAGTTGCACAACACTGCGCAAGCGTCTGATGCAGCCGTGGTTCGCCCCGCAGGCCTGTCACCGCCTTTTCCAGTTCGGAGGGAGGCTCGCTTAGCAGGGCGGGCACGACCTCTTCTGGCGGAATCAGGGACCCGTGGCTCAAAAGCTGAGCGGTCCACTCGCATCCATACAGCAGCGTCCGTCGCTCAGCCCGTTTCGCTTCTTCCTGCTCCAGCGTCGCGAGACTGTGCCGGTTGTTGTGAAGCGAAGCGCGCCAGGTTGTGAGTATGTCGGCGCGCAACGCTGCGATTGCATTGCCGAGGGACGTGCTCTGTCCGCCGACAACGAGCCGGCGTTCCTCGAGCCGGTCGACGTGGTCCCGGTATGCTTCGAGGAAGGGCTGCCAGTTCAACGGCAATTCGGTCGTCTCGGAGAATGAGCGGCCACGCTCATTAAGCTCGCTTCTGATGTCCTGAATGGCCTGAGCATCGGCAAGCCTTGCCTCATAGACGTTGTGAGCGGTCACCATCTGGCGATGAAGCGCGAAAAGCGGATTGTTGTGGCGTCGTTGCAGGTGTCGCTCGGCAGCGCCGGGATGAGCGCTCCATCTCCAGTCGGGCAGCGATTTCGCGTCGAAGTCGACCGCGTCTATCATGGGCCGGAATACCGCCAGCCCTTCCTCCGTTGCATGGCGAAAACAGTCGGCCAGCTTGTAGTCATTGCCTTGCAGGTTGGCGCCTTCGGTTCCCGCATAAGGAGAGTCCGGTGCGAGCCGGAGGAAGGCTGTAGCGAGGAAAAACTCCGTCGGTAGCTCTACGGACAGATCCTCCAGCCTGAAGGTGCGCTGTCGAGCGGACAGGGCCTCGACAGAATGCGCCAGCCGGTTTGCGAGGTCGAGGAGCGAGTCGATCTTGTCACCGGACGACGGTTGCATCGCGTCGGCGAGCAGACACAAGGATTCACGCACCATTTTCGCCGCGATAGTGCCGTGCTTCTCGGCAAAAAGCCACAACCAGAGGGCCAGCTGATATCCCCGGACTCCATTTCGGCCGAGCGTTTCGACATCGGGCGTGAAGGTGATCCCAGGCGCGGCCCAGTTCGCAAACGGTGGCGAGTCGCTGCCCATGTACATATCCAGCAACTGCTTCAACGACTGATGCGTATCGCTCGGCCAGCTTCGCGTCTCGTCGTACCGCTTCTCGGTTTTCCACAGTTTCCAGGCCATCGTGAGCCTCGCAAGAGTGTGCGGGATACGCGTTGGTAAAGATACTTGCACACTCGGTGAGGGGCGTAAACCGGCGGTTGACCTTGTTGACTCGAAGAGCCCGCCGCGGCCCGACGGGTTTTAAAGCGGGTCAAAACGTTAAAGCGCCGCCCAACCCGGACGGCTGCTGACTGATGATGAACGTGCGGTGCGAAGGCGGCAAGTGGCCGGTCGAGGTTTCGCTCACGCGCAGTTAGTACTAGGCTAGAAGCCGGATCGGCGTTTTGCCGCGATCGAGCGAGGTCCACTATGCAATTGTCCGCCGTCAAGGTCGTCAAGCCCGAAGCGACCAACTTCATTCTCGGGCAAAGTCACTTCATCAAATCCGTCGAGGATATTCACGAGGCGATGGTCGGGACGGTGCCCGGCATCAAGTTCGGCCTCGCGTTCTGCGAGGCTTCGGGCAAGCGCCTCGTGCGCCGCTCCGGCACGGACGAAAGCCTCGTCGAGATGGCATGCCAGAACGCAACCAACGTCGGCGCGGGCCATGGCTTCTTCGTGTTTCTGGGCGACGGCTTTTTCCCCGTCAACGTACTGAACACGATCAAGGCTGTGCCCGAGGTCTGCCGCATCTTCTGCGCCACAGCGAATCCCGTCGAAGTGCTGATCGCTGAAACCGATCAGGGCCGCGGCATCGTCGGCGTGATCGATGGTTTTTCGCCGGTCGGCATCGAAAGCGCGGAAGACGTTCAATGGCGCAAGGATCTGTTGCGCACGATAGGGTACAAGCTGTAGCGGCTGCGCTTTCACTCGCTTCTCGCGCGCCGCCGCGCCTGCCGACATCCTATGGAACAACAACGACGCCTGATTCCGGGTACGCTGTGGCGCGCCGTTCTGCGACAGACCGAACATGCACTGAGTTGCGGTGCACTGCAACCGATTCACACGCAACAGTCCGTGATCGGCAGCGGCGGCATCCGCTTTGTCGTGCGTCAGGTGTCGAGCCTGACGCGCAAGGAGCAGCAGCGCGAGCAAGCGCGAAAGCTTCAGACGCAGCAGCGCCCTCACGCGAATCCATTTCTTCCCTACGAGCCCGATCTGTTCGTCGCCGATATCTCCGACACGCATGTCGCGTTGCTGAACAAGTTCAACGTGATCGATCATCATCTGCTGATCGTCACGCGCGAATTCGAACAGCAGCAAGCGCTGCTCGATCTTGCCGATTTCGAAGCGCTGCTGACGTGCATGGCCGAGTTCGACGGCATCGGTTTTTACAACGCGGGCACGCAAGCGGGCGCGAGCCAGCCGCACAAGCATCTGCAGATCGTACCGCTGCCGCTCGGGGAAACCGATCCGCCCGTGCCTATCGAGCCCTTGCTCAGTGCGCGCAAGCGCTTGTCGGGTCTGCCGTTTCGGCATGCGTTCGCACGCTTCGACGCGGATGAATGGCCGCGCGCGGATGCGGCCAAACGGGCGCTTTCCCGTTATCGCGCGCTGCTCGACGCGGCGGGTGTCGGCGCGGTCGAAATCGACCGTGCATCCTGCCACGCGACGCCCTACAACCTGCTCGTCACGCGGCGCTGGATGCTGCTGGTGCCGAGATCGCAAGAGCGTGTCGAAGGGGTCTCGGTGAACGCGCTCGGCTTTGCCGGTGCGCTCTTCGTGCGTGATGCGGCGCAGCGGGAGGTGATCGAAAGGCTCGGTCCGATGACGGTATTGGAACGCGTCGCGCTGCCTGCCAATATATAGCGCCGCGCGACACGATCGAGCGACAGACTCACACGCCGTCCGACTGCAAGTACCTGTGCGCGAAAGCAATCGCCATGCTGCCCTCGCCGACGGCTGACGCGACGCGCTTCACAGGGCTCAGCCTTACATCGCCGCACGCGAACACGCCAGCGACGCTCGATTCAAGCAGGTAAGGATCGCGCTGATGCGACCAGCGTCCCGCCTTGACGACGTCGTCGCCGGTCAGAACATAGCCGCGCACATCGCGCGCGATTTCGGGCGGCAGCCATTCCGTCTGCGCATCCGCTCCGATGAAGACGAATAGACCGCCGCAGTCGTGCCGGCGGACTTCGTCGCTCGTCGAGTCGCGAATGTCGATGGCCGTCAGATGCGTTTCACCGTGCGCGGCGACGACCTCCGAGTGCAACCGCACCGCGACATTGGTCTTGCCCGCAAGCTGTTCGACGAGATAGCGCGACATACCCTTTTCGAGCGAGTCGCCGCGCACGACGAGCGTCACGCTGCGCGCATGATTGGCGAAGTACAACGCGGCCTGGCCGGCCGAATTGCCGCCGCCGATCAGATGGACATCGAGCCCGTGCGTCGCGCTCGCTTCGCTGCGCGCCGCGCCGTAGTAAATACCCTTGCCGATAAAGCGGTCGAAGCCGTCGATTGCAAGCCGCCGCCACGTGACGCCCGTCGCGAGAATGATCGTTCGAGCGTGCACGGCGTCGCCGTCATCGAGATGAATCTGCCGCGCTTGCACATCGATGCGCTCGACCGAGCGCGTCACCAGAATCTCCGCGCCGAGCCGCCGTGCCTGTTGCAGCGCGCGGCTCGCGAGTTCATCGCCGGAAACACCGTTGGGAAAGCCGAGGTAATTTTCGATGCGCGAGGACGTGCCCGCCTGTCCGCCCGGCGCCTCGCGCTCCAGCACCAGCGTGCGCAGACCTTCCGACGCGCCGTACACCGCGGCCGCGAGCCCCGCGGGTCCGCCGCCGATGATCGCGGTGTCGTATCCGGCATGACGCGGCTGGGTCTGAAGGCCGAGCAGTCCTGCCAGTTCGCGTGTCGCGGGTCGGCTCAGCACCGTGCCGTCGACGAGGCGCAAAGCGGGGCATTCGCTTTCCGTCGGACACGTGCCAGGCCAGCGCGCGGCAAGTTCGGGCGCATCCGGCGCCATCCAGTCGGCGCTGATCTGATTGCGGGCGAGGAACTGACGCAGAAGCGTGCACCTATTGTCCCAACGGCTGCCGACGATGGTCACGCGCGCCTTCGGCGGCTCGGCGGAAAGGCTTTGCAGCCCGCCGATGCGTTCGCGCGCCAGCGCGCCCATCTTGAACGCCACGTCCGGCGATGCCGCCGCGAGCGCATAGTATTGCGGCGCATCGACGCGCATCACGCGCGAAGGCTCGGCCGCGCGATACGCGCCAGGAAACGGCGAACTCAGCGCAAGCGGCACTTCGCCGAAGATCGTGCCGGGCAGACGCCAGCCCAAGGTTCGCTCGATGCCGTCGAAAGACTTGATGACTTCCATCTTGCCCGACAGCACGGCGTATAGCGCTCGCTCGCCGCCTTCATGGACGGCGAACTCGCCCGCGCACAAATGCAGGTCGGCGCATATGTGCGCGAGGTCCTCCAGTTCGCTGTCGGGGAGAGTCGAGAACAGCGGCACAGCGCGGATGTCGTCGATCGTCAGCATGGCTTCGTCCTCCGTCCTGTCAGGCAGGTGACGTAACGCACGGTCCACCGGAATTCAGAGGCGTCATGTCCGACGATTGGACTCGCGCAAAGGCATGCGCAGACAACGCGCGAAGTCAGCAACCGCACGGACCCAGTATAGGATTTTCAGGTCGCGATGCTGCACTCACGCGTTGTCAAGGACGGCTTGTTGCCGGTCCACGACGGCCGGTCTGGCGAAGTCTCGGTCCGATCAGCAACCCGTCTGCTTTACGCGCTCGACCGCGAGGCCGAACATCGGTCGCAGCTTCGTGCCGATCACGTTGCCGACAAATGCCGCGACGAGCCACAGCCAGCCGTGCACGCTGCCCGACACGATGCCGCTGAAGTACGCGCCGATATTGCAGCCGTAGGCGAGGCGCGCGCCATAGCCGAGAATCAGTCCGCCGATGATTGCCGCGATCAGCGAGCGCAGCGGCAGACGCCACACCGGCGCGTAGCGGCCGGCGAGCGAAGCGGCAACCATCGCGCCGATCACGATGCCGATGTCCATCACCGACTTCACGTCGTGGCTGATCGGTGCGGCGAGGGCGGCCGCGTTCGGGCCGGTGCTCCACACATGCCAGCTCGCGACGTCGATGCCCATCGCGGAGAACGCTTTGGCGCCCCACAGCGCGAACGCCGACGTAATGCCCCACGGATGGCCCGACAGCGCGAGCGTCACGAAGTTGAGGATC
The DNA here is from genome assembly GCF_014397785.1 of Paraburkholderia podalyriae. Lineage (GTDB taxonomy): Bacteria > Pseudomonadota > Gammaproteobacteria > Burkholderiales > Burkholderiaceae > Paraburkholderia > Paraburkholderia podalyriae. The sequence goes on along the minus strand of NZ_VZQQ01000005.1, from coordinate 217,501 downwards.
GCGAGCACGACGCCGCCTGCGAGGAGCGGCCACGGGCCATGCAGCCACGGCGATGCGTTCGGTGCGCGATCCACGTCGCTGACGAGACGGCCGTGACGGCGCTTTTCGATCAGCACCGTCAGCGCGGCGATCGCCGCGAACACCGCGAGGTTCAGCGCGATCGCCGGGCCGACGCCGAGCGTCTGCACGAGCGAGATCGGCGGCAGATGCGGCAGCGCGGACCAGAACGGCATATGCGCGGTGCCGACCACCGAGCCGACGATGAACGCGATCAGCGTGACGATCATCCGCGTGCTGCCGCCGCCGACCGTGTACAGCGTGCCGGACGCGCAGCCGCCGCCGAGCTGCATGCCAATGCCGAACATGAACGCGCCGATCAGGACCGACGTGCTGACGGGCGACACTTCGCCGACGACCGGATGACCGAACAACGTGCCGGCGGAAAGCGCTGGGAAGAACAGCAGCACGCCGACCGCGAGCATCAGCATCTGAGCGCGCAGGCCGGCGCCGCGGCCATCGGCGATGAACACGCGCCATGCGGACGTGAAGCCGAACGCGGCGTGATAGAGCGTGATGCCGAGCAGCGCGCCGAGGACATACAGTGCGGCCTGCTTCGCGCTGACGGTCTGCGCGAGATAGATCGCGCCGAGCACGACGAGCGCGAGCGCGACGCCGAGCGGCTTCGGATTGATGTTGACGAGACGGCGCGGTGCGCCGAACGAGGTGGAAAGATCGGACATGATGAGCGGGGCGGACGCGCTTGTCGCGCGAGGGCGGCACGTCGGTGAGATGGCCGTCGCTGCGCGGGAGAAGACCGCGAAAGATCGTCTAGGGAAAGCTCGCGAGTATACCGAAATGTCGCAATGCGCCGCTGCCTGCCAAGGCTTACGCCCTTGAATGGCCAATCCGGGGCGCGCGCCGTGCAGCGAGCCTGGAAGGCCGGCCACACGGGCTTTACGGGAATCGACGCCAGTTAAAGCCGCTCGTTTAATAACCAGCCGTCATAGCGATATTTCAAATTTGCCTTGAAATCGCCATCAACGTCTTCGTCGACTGTTTCCAGCTTCATAAGCGCTGCGGCAACGCAGCCGCAAAAAAGTCGGTGACCCGGCGCACGCGCGCAGGCACGAAACGACGCCGCGGCCAGACGATGCTCACATCACGGGCGTCCCGGAGGAAGTCGTTCAGCACGGTCACGATGTCGGGATCCTTGAGTTCTTCGGCGAGCGAGAGCTTCGCGAAGAGTCCTATTCCCACACCCGCGAGCACGGCCGATCGTATCGTCTCGACGCTGTTCGACGACAGGTTGCCTCGCACGGCGACGCTGAACCGGCCTTGCGGCCCATGAAATGGCCAGTTCGCCGATTCGGTCAGACCGCCGTAGAGCAGGCAATTCTGATGGGCGAGTTCCGCTGGATCTTCGGGTATGCCGTGCTGCTCGAAATAGCGACGCGATCCAACGCAGACCAGCGGGGTGCTCGCGATTCGCTTCACGACCGTATCGGGATCGTTGACCGGGCCTACTCGAATCGCGAGATCGATTCGATCCTCCACCATATCTCGCACGAAATCCGACAACACGAGATCCACCTCGAGACCGGGGTTCAGCGACAACAGCATGGGAATCAGCGGAAGCACATGAAGACGCCCGAACGTCGACGCGGTCGCGATCCGGATAGGGCCCGACACCTGCAGTGAATGGCTGGTGAGCTCGCTGTTAGCCTCATCGATTTCGCCGATCAGCGGCTTGATCCGGTCGTAATAGGTTTGCCCTTGATCGGTCAGTGTCACGCTACGGGTGCTTCGATTGAACAGCACGACGCCCAGGCGCCGCTCCAGCGCGCCCACAGCCTTGCTAATCGCGGATTGCGATGCGGCCATTCTGCGCGCCGCCGCCGAAAATCCGCCCGCTTCGACCACGGCGATAAACGCGTCCAGTTCGTAGAACCGATCCATCCTATTCCGCCCGGAAGTGAATCAACACCGAAATGGCGTCATTGTCGGCGATTTCGGGTCTTCGATCTATTCCGCTACAGAATCGGTCTTATGAAAAACCGGCTGATTATCAATCGTCTGCTCTCCCAATACCATGGGTTCGTGGCTGAACAAATCATCCCCGAAAGGAGAGTCTCCATGAGCTATTCGATCATTGGCTTTGGCGCGGTAGGCCAGGCGCTCGCCCGCGCGTTTGCAAGAAAGGACATCGACGTGACCGTCGCCAGCCGTCGCCCCCCTGAGACGTTGATGCAGCCGGCACGAGCGATCGGCCCGACTGTGGCGCCCGCAACGCTGCGGGATGCGATCACGTCCGACACCATCATTCTGGCCGTACCGTTTTGGGAGCACCGCGAGGTTGCGAAGCAGCTTGCAAGTTGGCAGGGCAAGACGATCATCGACGCGACAAATGCGTTCGGTGTTGCCGTCGAAGACCTGGGAGGCCAGCCGTCCTCGGCCGTCGTCGCCAAAGCGTTTACCGGCGCCAGCTTCGTCAAGGGCTTCAACCATCTGCCGGCAGCCGTTCTGGCTGCTGACCCGAATGTGAAGGGCGGTCGCCGCGTCGTGTTTCTGTCGAGCGACGACGACAGCGCGGTGGTGCCGGTCGCGGCTTTGGCCGAACGGCTTGGTTTCGCGCCGATCTCGCTAGGACCACTCGAGGAGGGCGGTTCGCTCGTTCAGGCGAGGGGGAATAGCTGGGCTCGACTGATCTTTGAGGATCTCGTCAAGTTCAAATAGTGGTTTCGCTTGAAACGCACACAGACAAGGAGTACCGACATGATTGACAAAGTGATCTGGCCGGCCCGATACGACCCGAAACATACGGCGATCTACGCGCTGAACGACATCGACCTCGCCCGTGCGGCGGAGGCCGAGGTTGCGCGCCAGGCTGCATGATCCGGAGGTAACACGATCGAACGGCACGACTACGATCACTGCACGTCATTGCCCAGCATGGTTCGACGACATGCCGGCGCACCGCAATGACACCGGTACTGGGCGCGAATGTCGTCGGTGACCGCGCCGTCCACTGTCAGACCGTAATTGATGAAAAGCTCATCCCCCGGTGCGATCGTGACGAGCGCATGAATGAACACCCGTTCGCCCATCTCGATTGCCTCGCAGTTGGGCGCGCACGCATGGTTCAGAAAGCGGGCGCTGTTGCCACCACGGCTGCCGTCGATCACACGACCATTGGACAGTCCAAACACGAACGTGTGGCCAGCGTCGACTCGCTGACGGGCGGCGGCGCGCCGCCAGCTGGTCACTTCCCCCTTGTACTCGATGACCCGTTCGCCCGCGGCGATCGGCTGCAGCGCGAACAATCCCATGCCGTGCACGGGTGAGCGGCGTGCGCTGATGCGTCGTAATCGCATGGTGTGGTTTCCTTCGCGACCCTCGGTCGTTGCATGTGGTTTATCGGCGATGCGAAGCATATCGCCACGCTGTCAGGCTGGCAACGGTAACGGGCATCACGCCGGTGTCACGAACGGGTCAGGCAAGTGAGCGGCTGGCCGCCGCTGCGCGCTTGCGCAACCAGTTCATGCACGCGAACAGCGCAACGGCGAACACCATCAGCAGGGTGGCCACGGCAAGGATCGACGGGTCGATCTGGTCCCGGATGCCGCTCCACATCTGCCGCGGCACGGTGCGCTGCGCGGGGCCGCCAATGAACAGAATGACGATCACTTCGTCGAACGATGTCGCGAATGCGAACACACTGCCAGTCGCGACGGCGGGCGTGATCAGCGGCAGCGTGACGCGACGAAATGCGACCCACGGCTGCGCGCCCAGACCCGAGGCTGCGCGAAGCAGACTTTGATCGAACGACAGCAGCGAAGCCGTCACGGTGATTACCACGAAGGGCGTACCGAGTGCCGCATGCGCAAGCACGACGCCAACATACGAATTCACCAGCCCGAGCGGCGAAAAGACCAGATAAAAACCTGCCGCGACGACAACGATAGGCACGATCATCGGCGACACGATGATGGGCATGATGATCGAGCGGTAAGGAAACTGCGCGCGGCTCAAGCCGAGCGCGGCAAGCGTGCCGAGAACCGTCGCGATCAGCGTCGACGCCGCGCCGATGCCGATGCTGTTCGCGAACGCGCGTTGCCAGTCGGGCGAACTCAGCGCCTGCGCGTACCAGCGCAGCGAGAAGCCTTGCATCGGGTACGAGAAGAACGAGCCGGAGTTGAACGACAGCGGCACGATCGCGAGGATCGGCGCGACGAGGAAAAAGAAAACGAGCGCGCAATGCACGCGTATTCCCGCGCCCGCGATGCGTTCCGACAGTAGCCGGGTTCGTCCGTCTTTCATCTGGGTCTGCCTGTTGATCAACTATACGAATGAGACACGAATGAGCGCCAGTTCCGCGGCGCATTAACCGAAGCGCAAGCGGTCGATACCAACCAGCCGGTTGAAGATGAAATAGAACACCGCTGTGAATGCGATCAGATAGCACGACAGCGCGCCCGCGAGTCCCCAGTTGAGCCGATCGTTGGTCTGCGACGCGATCAGCTGGCTGATCATCTCGTCGCCGGCACCGCCTAGCAGCGCGGGGGTGATGTAATAACCGAGCGCGAGCACGAACACGAGAAAACATCCCGCGCCGACGCCCGGCAGCGTCTGCGGAACATACACGCGCACGAAGGCCACAGCCGGATGCGCGCCGAGGGATTGCGCCGCGCGCATATACACGGGCGATACACCTTTCATCACCGAAAAGATTGCGAGGATCATGTACGGCAGCAGAATATGTGTCATGCCGATCAACACACCCGTGCGATTGAAAATAAGCGGTAACGGATGATCGATGAGCCCGAAGCGGGACAACGCGCTGTTGATTACACCACCTGGTTGCAGCAGCACATACCACGCGGTGGTACGCACCAGCAGCGAGGTCCAGAACGGTACGATCACGAACAGAATCAGCCGGTTGCTCTGGTTCTGCGGTAGTGTCGCGAGCAGATACGCGACCGGATAGCCCAACACCAGACACAGCAGCGTGACCGTCGCGCTGATCGTGACGGTGCGTTCGAAGGCCGCGCGGTAGACCGCACTGTCTGCCGCGACAGACGTCACCGAACCATCAGGCGCGACTTGCGCATCGACGGCGTTCAGCAAATAGTCGGGTGTGGGCGAGATCGACGCGCGCGTGAGCAGACGCCAGGTTTCCGGCGCGTTCCAGCGTTCGTCCAGATCGATCAGGGCGGGCTTCCATTGCGCGGGCGTTTGCGAACGTATCGCACGCGCCGTCTTGAAGAGCAGGCTGCGGAACTCCGGTTGATAGAAGTTCATGCGCCGCGCGATATTGCCGAGCTGGCCGTGATCGCCGTCATCCTTCAGGTCGTGCGCGAGTGCGGCAAATGCCGGTTCGCCGGGTACGCCCGCACCGTCCCATCCGGCCAGCGCCGCGCTCAACCGCGGCATGCCGGCGTGCACTTCAGGGTTCCGCACGCTGCGCACGAGCAGGCTCGCGATCGGTGCAACGAACGTCACCAGCAGAAAGATCAATAACGGCAAAGCCAGCAGCAGCGCGCGCATCGCGGCCTTGCGGCGCGCAGCGCGAAACGACTCGCGGTTCGCGGCCTGCGGGCCGCGGCCAAAAGGGGCGGTGGATGGCAGCGGCGTGTTCATCGTGCTCGATCTCTCGGGTGACGTTCGTTCGATCTGGCGCTACTGCGTCAGCCAGTTCTGGAACCGCTTGTTGATCGCATCCGCGTTGTCGGCCCAGAACGTCGCGTTGATTTGCAGCGGACGCTTGAAGTTCGCCGGTGCCGTCGGCAGATCGTTCAGACGCGCTTTGTCGATCAGCGCAATGGCGTCCTTGCGCGGCGGCGCATAGGCGATGTACTTCGACAGGTCCGCATAGGCCTGCGGCGTCGAGGCCGACACGATGAACTTCTGCGCCGCGTCGGCATGCTTCGCGCCGTTGACCACGGCCCACCATTCGTAGTCGTACACCTGCGCGTCCCAGACGACCTTGAAGGGCTTCTTGTCCTTGTGCACGGCGTCGTCGATGCGGCCGTTGTACGCCTGCGTCATCACGACCGCGCCGTCGGCGAGGAGCTGCGGCGCCTGCGCACCCGCTTCCCACCAGACGATGCTCGACTTGATCGTGTCGAGCTTCTTGAACGCGCGGTCGACGCCAGCAGGCGTGGAGAGCGTCTTGTACACGTCCTTGGGTGCAACGCCATCGGCGATCAACGCCCATTCCATCGCGACCTTCGGCGACTTGCGCATGCCGCGCTTGCCGGGATACTTGTTGAGGTCGAAGAAATCGTTGATGGTGGTCGGCGCGGATTTCAGCTTGCTGGTGTCGTACGCATAGACGGTGGACCACACCATCGCCGCGACGGCGCAATCGCTGATCGAGCCCGGCAGGAAGTCACTGGTGTTGCCGAGCGCCTTCTTGTCGAACTTCGCGATGAGGCCTTCGTCGCACGCGGTGATCGCGTCGTTGGTTTCGAGGTCGATCAGGTCCCAGGTCGGGTTCTTCGCCTGCTCCATCGCCTGAAGTTTGGCGAGGCCGCCATCGTAGGACTCGGTGGAGAACTGGTTGCCGGTTTTCGCGGTGAACGGTTCGAACCACGCTTTTTTCGCGGCAGCTTCGTACGCACCGCCAAACGTGACGACGGAAATCGTGTCGGCCGCATGAACCGTGGCGGTGGCAGCCACCCCGAGCGCGCACGCCGCGACGGTGGTCCTGAATAACGATCGTGTGGTCTTCATTTCTAGTTGGCTCCTGCGATAAGTGGCGAGGCGGACGAGGGAACGGAAACAGTGGAATAGTCGGCGCCGCCGGACACGGCTGCCGATGGCGGCGCGGCTGCCGCCGCGGGCAGCACCTTGCAGTCGTCGCGTCGCCAGGTCACGGCGGTCTGACGGCCGAGCGCGGGTAGATCATGGTGCTGTGTGTTCGGCACCTTGACGACCATGCTTTCGCCATGGCCGAGCTTCAGATGCACGCGATGATGATCGCCGCAGTACACGAGTTCCTCGACCAGCGCGTGCACGACGTTCATGTTCTGCCGTGTCGCTTCCTGCACAGCATCTGGCGTCGCCGCGATGTGCGCGCGCTCGGGACGAAGCGCCAGCACCGCCGTGTCGCCTGACGCGAGCCCGACGCCCGGGCGTCCGCACACCGTGCTGCCGTCGGCGAGCTGCATCGCAGCCCATTCCCCCCCGTCGGAATTGACGCGACCGGTCAGTCCATTGTTTTCGCCGACGAAATTGGCAACGAACGCATTCGCCGCGTTTTCGTAGAGTTCGGTGGGTGCGGCGGCCTGCTGGATGCGTCCATCGGAAAAGACGGCGACGCGGTCCGACATCGTCAATGCTTCGTTCTGGTCGTGCGTCACGTAGACGATCGTCAGCGACAGTTCGCGATGGAGCCGCATGATTTCGTATTGCATGGTTTCACGCAGACGCTTGTCGAGCGCGCCAAGCGGCTCGTCCATCAGCACCACGCTCGGCTCGAAAACCAGCGCGCGGGCGAGCGCGACGCGCTGCTGCTGGCCACCGGACAGTTGCGACGGACGCCGCGCCGCCAGATGCGATAACTCCACCATGTCGAGCACGCGCATCACCCGCGTTTTCTGTTCGCTCCGGCTCAGCCTGCGCACGGACAGCGGAAACGCGACGTTCTCGGCAATCGTCATGTGCGGGAACAGCGCATAGTTCTGAAACACCATGCCGATATCGCGCCGATGCGGCGGCTTGTCGTCCAGACGCTTGCCGGCGAGGCGAATCTCGCCGCGCGTCGGAGCTTCGAATCCCGCGAGCATCATCAGTGTCGTGGTCTTGCCGGAACCGGACGGACCGAGCAGCGAAACGAATTCACCGTGCGCAACGTCGAGATCGAGTCCCTCGACGACGCTATGTACGCCGTCGTAGGACTTGCTGACGCCTGCGAACGAAATAAATGGTTGGCTTGACATGGGTAACTCGGCAGAGTGTTGGCAGTCCACGTGACGCGGCAAATGACGCGGCAAATCACGTCCCCCCCAGGCGTCCCGCCAGATAGCGGGCGAAGTCGTAATTCGGCCGTTCAAGCGGGCTCAGATGGCCGGGCTTCGCGAGTGGCGCGTGCACGCCGCGAAACACCGCCTCGACGCCGCGCCGGTCCTCGGCGTTCACTTCGTCGAGCAGCGTCTTCAGCGTGGCCATGTAATCGGCGCCTTGCGGATCGTCGACGAATTCCGGTGCGAGACCGCCGCCGAAGCGGATATGCACGCGGCCGACGCCCCGCGGTTGCAGGATCAGATACCAGAAGTAGCCAGGCGTCAGCGTAATCAGATGTGTCGGGTAGATCGCCAGCAACGCGGTGGTACGGCGCCAATGCCCTTGCAGACGCGTATTGGACGGATGCGCATTGCCAATCGGCAGCGATGCTTCCTTGGTGATCCAGTGATAGTTGAACGCAGGCGAACCCGGCGGACATTCCATTTCTTCGAGCTTCGAGTGCGGTCCGACCGTTGCGCGATGCAGCATCGGCAGGTGATAGCTCTCCATGAAATTTTCCGCGAGGATCTTCCAGTTGGTGTCCCACACATGCTCTTCGTGGAAGGTCTCGACGTAGTCGCTCATACCGTACGGCTCGATCAGCTTCGTCAGTTCGGACAGGTGAGATTCCACCGCAGGCGTGTGCTCGTCGAGCGTGACGTAGATCCAGCCTTGCCACGTCTCGCAGCGCAACTCGGGCAGCCTGTATTGCTCCTTGCAAAAGCCCGGCTGCTGATCCATCAGCGGCGCGCCCGCGAGCGAGCCATCGAGCGTGTAGTTCCATGCGTGATAGGGACACACGATCCGGCGCACATTGCCGCGCCCTTCGAGCAGTACCGACATCCGGTGCAGGCAAACATTCGAGAATGCGCGCAACGCACCACTCGCATCACGCAGCACGAACACCGGCTGATCGTCGATTTGTGCGCTCAGGTAGTTGCCGCTCGTGGCGAGGGCGCTCGCGCGGCCCACGCACAACCACTCGTTGTGAAACACATTACGTTGTTCAAGTGCGAGAAACGCCTCCGACGTATAGACCGCAGGCGGCATTGCGTGTGCATCCTCGAACGGACGCTCGCAGTTCTCGCGCAGCGCGCGAACGATGTCGAGCTCAGTGTCCGCCGACTGAAGAATGGCTGCCATGTGCGCCTCCCGTCAGTGTGTACATCCGATGAGCATCAATCTAACAATCCAAATTGCTAGGTAAAATATTGTTTTTGGATGCAGTGCATAGTTTGAGCCTATGTCGTCACGCTTTCCGGGCTGTTAATGGATGTGTAGGCGCCGAATATACGTTTCACAAAATGCCGAGAAGCGTTTGACCACCTCACGCGCCTTGACGGTGCTCGACAGTGCAATGCCGAGCGTTGTCGCATTGACGTTTTCCTTGAAACGTTTAATCACGAAGTCTTCGCCGTCCACTGTCCGGGTCGACTTCAGCGGGAAGTTGAGTATGCTGTAACCCAAGCCGTTGGCGACCATGCCACGCACCACTTCAGGCTGTGACGACCGGAAAGCCGCGGTAGGGCGGCTGCCCACTGCGTCGAACAGCGCGGAAAAGTACTCGCGGCTATGCGGAAGGTCCAGCATCACATAGGGCTCAGGCAGCAGATCGGCCAGCGATACCTTGCGTGCCCGTGCAAGCCGGTGTGTCTTGGGCAGGATGACATACGGCGGCAGCGAAAGCAGCGGGGTAAACGCGATTCCATCGGTGATATCGAGGCTGTAGGTCAGCGCGATATCGAGCGAGCCGTCGTGCAGGCCGCTCAAAAGCGTGTCCTGATGCGCTTCCGTCGTACGAAAGGTGATCGCGGAGTAATCCTGCACGAAGCGGCTGATGATGCCGGGCATCAGCGGCGGGGCCAGCGACACCATGCAGCCCAGCGAGATGGAGCCCGACATCCCGCCGTCGATTTCCGTCGCGGTCAACTGCAATTCCTCGGCGTTCTGAAGCAGATTGCGAGCGTGGCCGAGCAGATCGCGGCCCGGTTGCGTGAGGGACAGGCCGCTGGCGTGATGGCGGATGAACAGTTGGACGCCGAACGATTCCTCCAGATCCGCGAGCGACGTCGAGATGGACGGCTGCGAAATGTGCAGCCGCTTTGCCGCGGCGGTGAACGAAAGCGTCTCGGCCGTGACGACAAAGTACCTGAGCTGACGCAACGAGTAGCGTATCGAGTTGCCGTCCATCAGTTGCTCCATGATCGGTCGAACCGATTGTCGCGCGCTAATTGTCGCTTGCATAGCGAAAAACGATGCAAAGCATTTTTAAAATATAGTTTTTGTTGTCCGCGACGCGGCGTAGATTCTGTCCGACCGCTTTTCAGAAGGAGAAGGCCATGGCGGCTGAAACATTGTCGATCGATACGCTGGTCATAGGCGCGGGTCAGGCTGGCGTGGCAATCAGTGAACACCTGAGCAAACTCGGCGTGCCCCATCTTGTGCTGGAGCGCGACCGCATCGCCGAACGCTGGCGTACATGCCGCTGGGATTCGCTGGTCGCCAATGGTCCCGCCTGGCACGACCGCTTCCCTAATATGGAGTTCGAAGGACTCGATCCCGATGCGTTCGCAGCCAAGGATCAGGTCGCCGATTACTTCGAAGCCTATGCGCGCAAGTTCAATGCGCCGATCCGCACAGGGGTCGAGGTCACGAGCGTCGAGCGTAAGAAGGGCCAGCCAGGATTTACGATCGCAACGTCCGATGGCACGATCGAAGCCAGTCGCGTGGTGGTTGCGACAGGGCCGTTCCAGCGTCCCGTCATTCCCCCCATCGCGCCACAGGACGTCAACCTCACGCAGCTTCATTCGGCCGACTATCGCAACCCGGCGCAACTGCCCGAAGGCGCGGTGCTCGTGGTCGGCGCGGGGTCGTCCGGCGTGCAGATCGCGGATGAACTGCAACGTGCGGGCCGCACGGTTTATCTGTCCGTCGGTGCGCATGACCGTCCGCCGCGCGCTTATCGCGGTCGCGATTTCTGCTGGTGGCTGGGTGTGCTCGGCGAATGGGATAAGGAAGTCGCCGTTCCGGGACGCGAGCACGTGACCATCGCCGTCAGCGGCGCATACGGCGGCCAGACCATCGATTTTCGCAGGCTCGCGCATCGGGGTATGACGCTCGTCGGCACGACGAAATCGTTCGCGAATGGCGTGGCGACCTTCGAACAGGACCTCGCCGCCAATCTGAAGCGTGGCGACGAAAACCTGATGTCACTGCTTGATGCCGCCGACGACTACGTCGAGCGCAACGGCGTCGACCTGCCGGAAGACCCCGACGCACGCTTTATTCCACCCGATCCGGCGTGCGTGACGCATCCGCTGCGGGAACTGGATCTGAGGAAGGCGGAGGTGAGCACGATCATCTGGGCCACTGGCTATGCCGTCGATTTCCGCTGGCTGCACGTGAACGCGTTCAACGATAACGGCAAGCCGCAGCATCAGCGCGGTGTATCGAAGGAGCCCGGCGTGTATTTCCTCGGCTTGCCGTGGCTGTCGCGGCGCGCGTCGTCGTTTATCTGGGGCGTTTGGCACGACGCCAGACACATTGCCGATCACATCGTCACACAGCGAAAATACCTCGCGTATCGCGACGCGTCGCAGCGTCAGCAGGACGCGCGCGCTATGCCTGGCGCGAATACAACCGCGAATGCAAGCGCGAATCCAACCGATACGGCGTGCGACGCATCGCACGCTCCGAAGGCCAAAGAAGTGGGAGTGAACTGATGCCTACGCATACTCGCATCCGCATGTTCAATACGAAGGAGACGTACCCGAACCAGTCGCTCGACAACGATCTTTGCCAGGCGGTTCGCGCGGGCAATACGGTCTATGTGCGCGGCCAGGTCGGTACCGATTTCGACGGCAACCTGATCGGTCTCGGCGATCCACGCGCGCAGGCCGAGCAGGCGATGAAGAACGTCAGGCAGCTTCTCGAAGAAGCGGGCAGCGATCTGTCGCATATCGTCAAGACGACGACTTATATCACCGATCCGCGTTATCGCGAGCCGGTGTACCAGGAAGTCGGCAAGTGGCTGAAGGGCGTATATCCGATTTCGACCGGGCTCTGCGTCAGCGCGCTCGGCCAGCCGCAATGGCTGATGGAAATCGACGTGATCGCCGTGATTCCTGACAACTGGAAGCCCGCTGAGGCGTAAGGAGCCGCTCATGACATTCTCGATCGTCGGACGTTGTGGGAAGACCGGTCAGCTCGGTATCGCGATCAGTTCATCGAGCATTGCGGTCGGTGCGAGGTGTCCGTGGGCGCGCGCTGGCGTCGGTGCGGTGGCGACGCAGAACGTGACGTTGCCCGCGCTCGGGCCGCAGATTCTCGATCTGCTGGACAGCGAACGTATCGCGGCGGATGTGGCGCTCGAACGGGCGCTAGGCGCGAGCGAATGGAGCGAGTACCGGCAGGTGACGGTGGTCGACAGCGAAGGGCGAACCGCGCTTTTCACCGGCAAGGAAGCACTCGGCGTGCATCACGCCGTCGCGGGAAATCAGTGTGTGGCAGCGGGTAATCTGCTCGCCGGCAAGCCGGTGATCGACGCGATGGTGAAAGCGTTCGAGGGCGCACAAGGCGCGCTCGCCGAGCGTCTGCTACACGCGATGCATGCGGCCGTAGAAGCTGGCGGAGAAGCAGGCCCCGTGCATTCGGCGGCTCTGAAGATCGTCGATACGCACGTGTGGCCGGTCGTCGATCTGCGGGTCGATTGGGCGGATGACGATCCGATCGGCAAACTCGACGCGCTATGGCAAGCGTATCGGCCGCAGATGCTGGACTACATCGCGCGCGCGTTGAATCCGACCGCGGCGCCGAGCTACGGCGTGCCCGGCGATCAGTGAGCTGTCGAGCCCCTCGCTCGAACCGTTCAGCGTGGGAAAAACCCGACTCAGGATTTTCTGACGTCTGGATCAGGCATTGCCGTAATCATTTGCAGCCGCTGACGACTGCGCGCTATCGACCGTTGATTCACCATCGCTAACTGTTGCGAAGATCGAAAGGCGACGTGCAAAATGATTGCGGACTTTCTGGACCGACGCAGGCGCTTGCAAGAGATCGATAGAATCTGCCTGCGCCTGTTCGACACGTGGTGCGAGGCGCGCAGCCTGACGCCATTGGCATACCTGCTGTGTTGCTGGCCGTTGCGCGACAGTCATCCTGCCGCGATACGCCGTTTGCAGCAGACGTTGAAGGAACTGCGCCGCTATCATGCGGAAGGATTCGATGCCGGCACGTTCCTGGCGCTAGACCTGCTTGTCGACTGCCTTGACGAACTGACCGATCGTGCAGACATTCCGGTGAAGTTTTCGCTAGTCAACTAGCCGGGCGCAAAGTGCGCGCCGCGACGCGTGCGAATGCGATCGCGGTTGGCAAGTATTCCCGCCATCGCCGTTACATCATTTCCGGTCTCGCCAGCCGGGTTCCATCGGTAAAGCGCGTCAATCGGTACGGCTGTATGTCGATCCCGGTCGCGTCATTCGTCACGATGCGGCTCACTAGCATGCCGGCGCCCGGTCCCAGTCCGAATCCATGGCCGCTGAACCCGGACGCGATCACGAGGCCGGGGGTGCTATGCACGCGTGACATCACCGGCACCAGATCGGGCGTCGTGTCGATCGCGCCCGCCCACGCATCAGCGATCCGCAATCCTGACAGTTCGGGAAACACCGTCGCGACGTTTTTCAGAGCACGGGCCGGCCACTCGGCATCGGGTGCAGGATCGAGAACCCGCGTCAGCTCGAACGGAGAAATGTCGTCGTTACGCCAGTTCGCACTCCCTTCGGGGCCGCCGAAAAAGGGCTGCGCCATCCGGAACTTGAGCTTCTTGTTGATTTTGCTGCGGAACATCTTGCGAAACTTGACCGCGTGCCGCAGGTTCTGTGGCGCGATTTCCATTCGTCCGTAGCCGGGGACCGCGATCGTATAACCGCCGTCGAGCCGCCGCCTCATCGCGAAGTTCGGGCCCGAGAAGCACCCGTCTATCACGGCCGGCGCTTCGGCCGTGCGCAGCGCGGTGCCGATCACGTTGAGCGCCGGCAGATCGATGCCATGATGCCGGCAGAACAGAGCACTCCACGCGCCTCCGGCCAGCACGACGCTGCTCGCGCCGATCAGGCCGCGCTCGGTCCATACACCGGCGACCCGGCCCGCGCTGATGTCGAGTCCGCGAACCGCGCAGGTCTGATGCACGCGCGCGCCGAGTCGTTGCGCGCCTTTTGCAATGGCGGGCGCAGCGATGGACGGCTCCGCGCGTCCATCGGAATGCGACCACACGCCGCCCGCCCACTTCGCCTGGCCATTCGGAACGCGCGCTGCCAGTTCGCGAGCCGACAGCAACTGACTGTCGAAGCCAAGCGCACGCGCCTTGCCGAGCCAGGTTTCCCATTGCGCGACGTCCGCGGACTTCTCGCTTCCGTACAGAATGCCGGTTCGCCGGAAGCCGATGTCTTCGCCGAGTTCGTCGCTCAACTCGCCCCAGCGCGTGAGGCTCTGCATCGCGAGCGGCAACTCGTGCAGGTCGCGGTTCTGCTGGCGCACCCAACCCCAGTTGCGTCCCGACTGTTCCGCGCCAATGATGCCTTTCTCGAGCAGCGCGACCGATACGCCGCGCCGCGCAAGCTCGTAAGCGGTGCTGACGCCGATGATGCCGCCGCCGATCACTGCGACGTCGCAGCGATCGGGGAATCCCTCGCTATTCGAGACTTCGTCGATTCTTAGCATGTTCGAGCAACCGTGGATTGACATGACCGGCGAATGCCGGGTGCCTGTGGCGCAGTCAGAAGATCACGTAGATCTTGCGCAGCGTTTCGTCGATGTTCCAAAGCCCTTCCGTGTTTGCTTCGAAAAACAGCGTGTCGCCGGCGGCGAAGCGGATCGTGTCTTCTCCGTCGGGCGTGAAGGTGCCGCTGCCCTTGATGAAATGCATGACCTCCGCCTGCTTGACGGAACGCCTGTAGGTGCCGGGCGAGCACTCGAACACGCCGGTATCGACCGCTTCATGACCGGCAATCACGTACTGGCGTCCCGATACGCGCGACGGTTCGGTGCCGGGCAGACCGGCGGTTCCCCAATCATCGAGCGCGGTGACGTGCGCCGCTTGCCTGATCTGCTGAACTTTCATGTGGCTTGTTCCTGTTGTCGTGAGCGCAGGTCGATACGTCGTTCGATGCGGCCTAGCCGGACCACGGTGACGCCGGCGCGCAACTGGCGCAGCGAGGGCATCACCAGCATGCAGTCGTCGTACGGAGTCGAGACCGGCTGGCCGTCGGACCATGCGATCACGGTGCCGGCTTTGTCGAAAGTTTCGAGCCCGGTGTAGGGACCCGCGAAGCGGAAATCCATGCTCTTCGCGACGACCGGTTCGGTCACGCGCACGATCAGCATTTCGTCGGGCAGCGGCGCGATCCATCCGGACGGCAGGTCGGCTGCGTCGACGATGCCCGACAGCAACAGAAAACGTGCGGTGCAGTCGCGCGCGACCGTCACCGCGCTGGCTTCCCAGTGCTGGCCGCATTCAATCAACAGCGCATTCTTCGGACTCGCGTCGTCGCCGAAGCCCTCGTAGTCGCGCATCCGGCGGCCTTCGGGATGGCCTTCGTCCTGGATCACGGTGGCGGGCGCGCCGAGCCGCTCGGCCAGTTCGGCGCCTTTGCGCAGCGGGCCCGCAACGATCAGCGGCGCGCTTTTTTCATGCATCGAATGCAAGTCGAGCAGCAGGTCCACCGTGTCGATCACCGGCCGCATCGCGCGCGCACGATCGAGCTCGGACGAGCGCGTCGCAACGTCGTCGAGCTTCGCGGCGGTCCATACGCGGTTGAAGTCCTGATCGACGAAACGCGCTTTGTCGGGTGTCGCCCGGTCGAACCGCGCGTAAGCGGCGACGTTCGCGAACGACAGCGTGAGCTTGCCGCGGCGCGGCCGCAGGGCGCTGCGCAACAACGCGTCGACGGTGATCGCGCCGCACACTTCGTTGCCGTGCGTCAGCGCATTGATCATCACGTGCGGTCCGGGTTGGCCGGAGTCGAACGTGTGCAGGTAAGCAATGCCGGTATTGCCGGCGGCGTGCGCCGAGAGGTCCGGAAATTCGACTTCGATCGGATAGGCTTGCATGTTCACTCCAGTCCTCCCTGACACAGATACTTGATCGACAGATAGTCATCCAGTCCGTACTTCGATCCTTCGCGACCGTAGCCGGATTCCTTCACGCCGCCGAACGGCGCCGCCTCCGAAGCGAGCGCACCTTCGTTGATGCCGACGATGCCCGCTTCCAGCGCGCGCGATACGCGCTCGATACGGCGCATGTTCTCGCTATAGAAATACGACGCCAACCCGAATGGCGTGTCGTTCGCGGCCAGCACCGCTTCCTGCTCGCTGTCGAACGGGAACAGCGGCACGACCGGGCCGAAGGTTTCCTCGCCGCACAATGCCATCGACGCGGTGGCGTTGCCTAGCACCGTGGGCGCGTAGTAGCGCGGCCCCAACTCGGTGAGCCGACGTCCGCCGGTCAGCACGACCGCGCCGTTCTCGAGCGCGTCGTCGACATGACGCGCGATCTTTTCCACCGCCCGTTCGTTGATCATCGGGCCGATCTGCGAAGCCGGATCGCTCGCGGGCCCGACCCGCAGCTCGGCCACTTTCGCGCACAGCAGCGCGGAGAACTGCTCGTAGACGCCGCGTTGCACGTAGACGCGGTTCGGGCACACGCAGGTCTGTCCGCCATTGCGAAATTTCGCAACGAGCAGGCCATTGACTGCTGCATCGAGGTCGGCGTCGTCGAACACGATGAAAGGCGCATTGCCGCCGAGTTCCAGCGACAGCTTCTTCAGCGTGCTCGCCGATTCGCGCGCGAGGTGTTTGCCGACGGGCGTCGAGCCGGTGAACGTGATCTTGCGCACGCGGCTGTCGGCGAGCCATTCACCGACCGTCTTCGCCGCCGCGGCGCGCGAGGCCGAGATCAGGTTCAGCACGCCATGCGGCACGCCCGCCTCGTGCGCCAGCATCGCGAGCGCGATTGCGGTGAGCGGCGTATCTTCCGCGGGTTTCGCGACTACCGTGCAGCCTGCCGCGAGCGCCGGCGCGATCTTGCGCGCGATCATCGCGAGCGGAAAATTCCACGGCGTGATCGCGGCGACGACCCCGATCGGTTCCTTGATCGCGCTCATCCGTTTGCCGCGCTGCTGCTGCGGAATCAGATCGCCGTAGATGCGGGTAGCTTCGTCGGCGAACCACGCGACGTACGACGCGCCATAGCTGACCTCGGCGCGCCCTTCGGCGAGCGGCTTGCCTTGTTCGAGCGAAATCAACGCGCCGAGCGCGTCGCGATTCGCGATGATCAGCGCGTGCCAGCGGTGCAGCACGGCCGCGCGTTCGCTCGCGAGGCTCGCACGCCATGCGGGCAGCGCTTTGGCGGCGGCGTCGGTGGCGGCTCGCGCGTCGCTGGGGCCGCTGTCGGCCACCTCCGCGATCAGCTTGCCGGTTGCCGGATCAGTGACCGCGAACCGGCGGCCGTTCGCAGCTGCGATCCACTTGCCGTCGATGAAGTTGTCCGTGCGGATCAGCGCACGGGCCTGCTGTTCGAGATTCGTGCTCATGTGATGTCTCCAGTGCGGTTGGGGTGCGGGGCAGAGCGCCCGGCACGCGCCGGGCAGTCATGCTATCCGCGCTGCGTGAGCAGTGTCTATTGACGACCCGCGCTGGCGACCCGCGCCGCGATTGCCGCGCCGACTTCCGCGGTCGATGCGCTGCCGCCCAGGTCGCCGGTGCGCGGGCCGTCCTTCAGCACCTGCGTGATCGCGGCGACGATCGTGTCGTGCGCCTCGCGCTCGACACCCGCGCCGTTGCCGAGGAAGTCGAGCATCATCGCGGCCGACCAGATCATCGCGACCGGATTGGCGATGCCCTTGCCGGCGATGTCGGGCGCCGAACCGTGGACCGGCTCGAACAGCGACGGAAAGCGCCGGTCGGGATTCAGGTTGCCTGACGGCGCGATGCCGATCGTCCCCGTGCACGCGGGACCGAGGTCGGAGAGGATGTCGCCGAACAGGTTCGACGCGACCACCACGTCGAAGCGATCGGGGTTCAGCACGAAGCGCGCGCACAGAATGTCGATGTGCTGACGGTCCATCTTCACGTCCGGGTAGCGGGCGGCCATTTCATCGGCGCGCGCATCCCACCACGGCATGCTGATCGCGATACCGTTGCTCTTCGTCGCAACCGTGATCTTCTTCGCGCGGCGCTGCGCGAGATCGAACGCGAACTTCATCACGCGCTCGGTGCCGTGACGGGTGAAGATCGACTGCTGCATCACGACTTCGCGGTCGGTACCCTCGAACATCGTGCCGCCCACCGACGAATACTCGCCTTCGGTGTTTTCGCGCACGATCATGAAGTCGATATCGCCCGGTTTGCGGTTCGCGAGCGGGCAGGGCACGCCTTCGAACAGGCGGGCGGGGCGCAGGTTCACGTACTGGTCGAATTCGCGGCGGAACCTGAGCAGCGACCCCCACAGCGAAATATGGTCGGGCACCTTGTCGGGCCAGCCGACCGCGCCGAACAGAATTGCATCGCAGTCCTGCAACTGCTCCTTCCAGTTGTCGGGCATCATCCGACCGTGTTGCGCATAGTAGTCGCACGACGCCCATTCGATCTGCCGGTAGTCGATGCCGAGGTCGAAGCGCTTGCAGACGGCATCCAGCACGCGCAGGCATTCGGGCATCACTTCGGTGCCGATGCCGTCGCCGGGAATGACGGCAATCCGGTATTTGCGGGTCATACGTTTCTCTCCTTGCGGTAATCGCGCGCTGTCTGCCGACACCGCGGGTTTCGCCAATTGGGGTTGCGTTCGGGTGTCGGGCCGCGCATGGGTATCAGTACCCGCGGGTCCGGTCGATCAGGCCGTTCATGCGCTCGCCCGCGCGATGAAGACGAAGGTTTTCCAGCACCGCATCGACAGCCGATTCGGGCCGCGTCGCGCTCGCGATATGCGGCGTGATGCGCACGCGCGGTTGCGCCCATAGCGGATGGTCCGCGGGCAGCGGCTCGGGGTCGGTGACGTCGAGCACCGCGCTGTGAAGCTGCCCGCCTTGCAGCGCGTCGAGCAGATCGCCGCCGACGAGTTGCGCTCCGCGCCCAACGTGCACCAGCGACGCGCCCCGGGGCAGCGTGTCGAATAGCCGGCGGCACAGCAGCCCGCGCGTCGCGTCTGTCAGCGGCAGCAGGCAGATCAGCACGTCGGTGCGGGCCAGCAACGCATCGAGCCCGGCGTCGCCCGCATAGCAGGCGATACCGTCGATCTCGTGCGGCGAGCGGCTCCAGCCCGCGCACGCAAAGCCGAATAGCCGCAAACGCCGCAGTACCGCCGTGCCGAGCATGCCGAGGCCAAGCACTCCGATCCGACGCGACGCCGCAGCGCGTAGCGGCAGCGGCTGCCATACGCGCGCCTGCTGTTGCAACGCGTAATCGAACAGATCGCGGTGAATCGCCAGCACCGCCTCGGTGACGTACTCGACCATGCCCTCGACGATTCCCGGTTCGAGCATGCGCACCACCGGCAGATGCGCCGGAATCTGCGACAGATCCAGTTGATCGACGCCTGCGCCGACCGAGAACACGACTTCGAGATTCGGCAGCGTGACCGCGAGGTCGCCGGGTTGCCACGCGACCAGATAGCGCACGGCCTCGGTATCGCCGATGTCCGGAAACACGCGGAACGGGATCTCGGGCGCCAGCCGCGCAAACCGCTCGGCCCATAGCGCGCCGCGCACCGGATCGGCTTTGTAGAGGACGGCCATCGCCGTTTATGCCATTGCCTGGTTGATGATGCCGTACGCGCGCCAGGTCGCGTCGGGGGCCGCCTCGCGCGCGTCGGCGCAAGCGTTGCGCACCATCTTTTCGACGGAATCGACGCGCGTCATGCCGACGCTCGTCAGCCAGTCGTGGATGCCGGCATCGCCCGGCACGTCGATCCGCACGAAATCGCCGGCATGCCGCGCGAGCCAGTAAGAGATCAGTGCGCGGGCGCGCAGATCGTCGGATGAGCGTTGCGCGACCACCGGTCCGATCGAGTAGCCGCGTCCGAACGGTCGGAACAGCGAGAAACCGAGCACTTCGCCGGCGCGTTCGAGCACCACGCCTTGCGCGAATTCGAGCAGCGACGGTATCGTCGCGCTGCGGTCGAGGCCGCTCGCACGCGATGCGAGTTCGATCAGCCGGGGCGTGTCCGCGGGCGTCGCCGCACGCAGATGTTCGCCGGGCGGCGGCGCGACGGCGGCCACACTGCCGAGCGTACCCTGATGCTGGGTGAGTCCGCCGCAGGCGACGAAGCCCAGCTTTTCATAAAGCGGCTTGCCGGCGACCGTTGCATGCAGGAAGGTCACGCGGTTGCCGAGTTCTTCGAGCACCAGTTCCATCAGCTTGCGGCCGATGCCGCGTCCCTGTTCGTCCGGCGACACGATCACGAGGCCCAGCGTGCCCCGGTCCGCGCCGAACTTCCAGCACAGCGCGGTGCCGATCACAACACCATTGTCTTCGGCGACGAAGCCGGTGCCGGCGTCGCACATGAAGCGCCAGTCCTCGGCGCGGTGCGGCCAGCGCACCGCAACGGAGAGGCCGTGCGCGGCGGCGATGTCAGCGGACGTGAGACGGCGGTAGCGGGGTGGTTTCTTCATGGTTGGTTCGGACACTGCAAACTCCTGCTGGCGGCGTAATCAGTCTGGACAGTCTAGACTTTCGCATTCCCTGTGCCCGCTTCATAGGACGATCTTTTTGTTATTGGCGCGCACGCATGGTCGCACCCGATTCGCTTCGGCCAGCCACGCGCAGCGCAACGGCGCAGGTATTTTTGTCGTTCACTCCGACGGTGCTATATTCAATATAATGATGAAGATTGCACGACCGTTCATTGTAGCGACGGGCGTGCCTCTTCGCATGCCACGGGCCGTGCCCGGCACGACAACCGCAACGTCATCGACAGGAAACCCATGCAGCGAACACAGATCATCAAGAAGCGCGCGGCCGACCCGGGTCATGGCGACGTCGGCACTCGTCTGCGCGCGCTGCGCGTCGCGCAGGGTCTGTCGATCAACGAGCTGGCGATGCGCGCAGGCGTATCGGTAGGCACGGTCAGCCAGGTCGAGCGCAACAAGGCCAATCCGTCGGTGCGCATTCTCGAGCGCCTGCGCCAGGCGTTGGAGGTTCCGCTCACCGCGCTCCTCGAAGAAGACGACGCGGTCTCGGACCCGATCACCGGCGATTTCGTGCGCAAGGCGGCCGAGAGACCGCTGTTCGAAGTCGGCAAGAACGGCATGCAGAAAGAATTGTTGTCGCCGCACGGCGATCACGATTTGCAGATGATGATCATTATGCTGCCGGCCGGCGCCGGTTCGGAAGAAGTCCTGGTCGGCATCGGCGAGAAGGCGGGATTGGTGCTGGAAGGCACGGTCGTGCTGAATGTCGGCGACCGGCGCTCCGAGCTGCGCGAGGGCGACAGTTTCCAGTTCAAGAGCACGGTGCCGCACAGCGTGCGCAACGAAAGCAGGAAGACCGCGCGCTTGCTATGGATCATGAATACGCAGCCGCCCGTCATTCACCTCTGATCTGTCTATAACGCGAGCCGCGTGTCGTGTTGTCGTGTGTGGCAGGCGGCTCTGTCCTCCCTCTCTTTGCATCGCGTCGTTCTGATGCGTCGTGTCCTGGTCACGCGGACGGCGGCTGACGTCAACGCCTTTCTTTCTCTTTTTTGCCTCTTTCATTTTTGCGCTGCACGAGCGGGTGAACGTGTCGCGTGGCCTCGCTCGTGCGCCACAGCCGCGCGGGCTTGTTGCTTGCGCGCGCCACTGCGGCAGCGCCTGCTGCGCGGCCGGCAATGTATCGCAGCGCACAACGAATTTTTCGCAGAGTTTATTTTTGACCACTAGTATTTCATTCGATGTTCATTAAAATGAACTTCATCCGATGTTCGTTCATTCGCTGGTCGTGATGGGCGAACAGCAGTGCCGAGTGGTGCCCGGAGTCATCGGTGCGTTGGCGCACGCGGCACCACATACTTGAACTTACCGATCAGGCCGGGCATGTCCACTCCGTCACTCGATTTCGATCCTTCAGCCGTGCCGTTGCCGCAGGGGCATTTCATTGGCGGTGCGTACTATTCGGCCGGCGAAGCGCAGCTCGCCGTTCATCGGCCGTCGGATGGCGCGCTGCTTGGCCATGTGCCGGACGCGTCGGACGCTACCGTCGATCACGCGGTGAGCAATGCGTTGGCTGCATGGAGGGCGAGCGGCTGGGGCACGCGTTCTCCGCGCGAACGCGCGAAGGTGCTGAGCCGCTGGGCCGAGCTGATCGATCGCGATGCGGTGAGCCTCGCGCAACTCGAAACGGTCAGCTCGACGCGTCCGGTGACGGAAAGCTACGCGTCCGATGTACCGTTCACCGCCGAGGCAATCCGCTTTTTCGCGGAGCTGGCCGACAAGCTCGGCGGCGATATCGCGGCCACGCGCCGCGATAGTCTCGGTTTTATCGCATCGGAACCGTACGGCGTGATCGGGGCGATCACACCGTGGAATTTCCCGCTGTCGATGTGTTCATGGAAGTGCGGCCCCGCGCTCGCGGCGGGCAACGCGGTCGTGATGAAACCGTCGGAAATGACGCCTTTCTCGACGCTGCGCATCGCGGAACTCGCCATCGAGGCAGGCATGCCGCCCGGTGTCTTCAACGTGGTGAACGGCCGCGGCGCGACGGCTGGCGCCGCGCTGACGCGTCACCCTGGCATTTCCAAAATGAGCTTCACGGGTTCGACCCGCACGGGCGCCGCGATCATGAGCGACGCCGCGATGCACGGCACCAAGCCCGTCACGCTAGAACTCGGCGGCAAGAGCCCGCAACTGGTGTTCGAGCACGTGCGGGACCTCGACCATACGGCGCGCTGCATTGCACGCGGCTTTACGGCCAACGGCGGCCAGGCTTGCGTGGCCGGTACGCGGCTGATCGTGCACGAGCGCATGGCCGAGCCGCTGATCGACGCCATCCAACGGCAACTGCAGCCGATCAAGCCCGGTCCGCTGTGGGACAGTCGCACCGCCTATTCGCCGATCATCAGTGCCGGCCAGGCGCGGCGCATCGAAGCGCTGATCGAGCAAAGCCGCGACAGCGGTGCGGAAGTGATCTTCGGCGGCGGCTTTTTCGAAGGCACCGGTGAAGGCTATTTCCACCGCCCCACACTGCTCGCCAATGTGACCGCCGAGACGCCCGCCGTGCGCGAGGAGCTGTTCGGCCCGGTCCTGACGGTACAGACATTCAAAGACGAGGAAGAGGGCATCGCGCTCGCCGCGCATCCGATCTACGGTCTCGCGGCCGGAGTTCATAGCAGCGACATCGGCCAGGCGCTGCGGGCGATGCGCCGCATCGCGGCGGGCACGATCTGGATCAACCGCTACGGCCGCAGCGGCGACATGATCATTCCGACGGGCGGCTTCGGCCAATCCGGCATCGGCAAGGATCTCGGCCGCGAGGCGATGGTGGCGAGCATGCGGCACAAGAGCGTGCTGATCGATTTCGAAGCGCTGTGAAGTACCGCCTTACACCGGCTTTACGCCAGCATCAACCGCACTGATTCAATCCGAAACTGAACCCGAGCCTGCGAACAGGTTCGCCACGACGACAGGATGTTGACCATGATCGATTTCGAGCCGAAGTACATCACTTTCGACTGCTATGGCACGCTGACCAACTTCCAGATGGGCCTGACCGCGCGCCAGCTTTACGGCGACAAGCTGGACAAAGCGAAGATGGATGAGTTCGTCGAGTTCTTCCGTGGCTATCGCCTCGACGAAGTACTGGGCGCATGGAAACCCTACCGCGACGTGGTCGAGAACTCGGTGCGCCGCACCTGCGAACGCACTGGCGTGCCGTTCGAAGCAGCGACCGCGCAAAAAATCTACGAAGCCGTGCCGAGCTGGGGCCCGCACGCGGACGTGCCGGAAGGGCTGTCGCGACTGGCCTCGAAGTACAAGCTCGTGATCCTGTCGAACGCATCGGACGACCAGATCCACAGCAACGTCGACAAGCTCGGCGCGCCGTTTCACAAGGTCTACACCGCGCAGCAGGCGCAGGCGTACAAGCCGCTGCAAAAAGCCTTCGAGTACATGTTCTCGCAACTGGATTGCAATCCGGAAGACGTGCTGCACGTGTCGTCGAGCTTCCGCTATGACCTGATGACCGCGTACGACATGGGCATCAGGCACAAGGCGTTCGTCAACCGTGGCCACGAGCCGCTGAACCCGTACTACGGCGTCAACGAAGTGTCGGGCATTCCGCAACTGGCGTCGCTGCTCGGCCTCTGATGTGCAGCTCCGGCCTTCTCCCGACATCGCTTCGCGCGCGCCGGTGAGAACGGCGCAACCAACCGACAGGAATGGATCACGATGAAGCTCGACTCCTACTGGCTCGACACCGCGCCGCGCTTTGCCCACGGCGCGGAGAGTCCGCTGCCGCAGCGGGTGGACGTTGCGGTGGTCGGCGGCGGCTTCACCGGATTGTCGGCTGCGTTGGAGCTCGCCAAACGCGGCAGGTCGGTGATCGTGTTCGAGGCGGGCCGGCTCGCGGCGCAGGCATCGGGCCGTAACGGCGGCCATTGCAATACGGGCGTCGCGCAAGACTATGCCGCTCTGTCCGCACGCGTCGGCAGCGAGCGCGCGGCGGAGTTCTACCGCGCGTATGCGGGCGCCGTCGAGACGGTGAAATCGATCATCGCCGACGAGCAGATCGATTGCGATTTGCGCCATTCCGGAAAGATCAAGCTCGCGGCGAAGCCGCACCATTTCGCGTCGCTCGCGAAGTCGTACGAGGTGTTGCGGCGCGAAGTCGATCCCGATGTCGAACTCGTGCCGCCCGAGCAGATTCACAAGGAGATCGCATCGGACGGTTTTTTCGGCGGACTGGTGCAGCGCAACGGCATGCAGATGCACATGGGCAAATTCGGCGTGGGTCTTGGCGAGGCGGCGGCACGCCGCGGCGCGCGGATCTACGAGAACGCGCCTGTGACGGACCTGAAGCCGCTCGGCGGCCACGCGTTCGACGTGCAGTGTCCGCTCGGCACGGTACGCGCCGAGCGAGTGTTGATCGCCACGGGCACGTCGCAGGTCGGTCCGCTGCAATGGTTCCGCCGCCGCATCGCGCCGGTCGGCAGCTTCATCGTCGCGACCGAGCCGCTCGGCAAGGCACACCTCGACACGCTGTTGCCGACGCGCCGCTCGTATGTGACGACGCTGAACATCGGCAACTATTTTCGTGCGACGCCTGACGAGCGTCTGCTGTTCGGCGGCCGCGCGCGCTTTGCGATGTCGAATCCGCGTTCGGACGAGAAAAGCGGGCGGATTCTGCGTGACGCGCTCGCACGTTATTTCCCGGAGCTGGCCGACGTGCGCATCGACTACTGCTGGGGCGGCCTCGTCGACATGACGGCCGACCGCCTGCCGCGCGCAGGCCAGCATGAAGGACTGTTTTATTCGATGGGCTACAGCGGCCACGGTGTGCAGATGTCCGTGCACATGGGCCGACTGATGGCCGACGTGATGTTCGGCGCCGCCTCGCGCAATCCGTGGCGAACGCTCGAATGGCCCGCGATTCCAGGACATTTTGGACGCGCGTGGTTTCTGCCGCTCGTTGGCGCGTATTACAGGTTGCAGGATGTACTGCATTGAATGGATCGACTGACCGCTACTGTCAGATGGCAGGGCAGCGCGCAGATTGAAAAATCACTATTCCCAGAGGAAATCCCCATGTTGCGTTTCATGTTCCAGCCTGCTTCCGCCGTCCGTTTCAACACGGTTCAACGCTTTGCCGCAGGCGCGGGCCTCGCGATGACGATGATGTTGGGCGCCGCCCACGCCGCCGAGACGGCGACGCTCACCGCGGGCTCGCCGCCGTCGAGCGCACCGACCACATTCATGGACGTGAAGACGCAGAAGATCGAAGGTCTGATGCCGGATGTCGTCAAGGAGATCGGCAAGCGCGAGGGCTTTAACGTGTCGTACGGCGCGGTGCCGTTCTCGGCGTTGATCCAGTCGGTGGTATCCGGCAAGATCGACATCATCGTCGCCGGCATGACGCCGACGCCGAAGCGCGCCGAAGTGGTCGATTTCTCGCAGCCGGTGACGGCGTTTGGCGAAGGCATCATCGTGAAGGACACGAACAAGGCCGTCTATCACTCGGTGCAGGACATGAAGGGCATGACGGTCGGCGCGCCGACCGGTACCGACTACGGCGATCAGTTGAAGAAGCTCGGCATCTTCACCGAAGTGAAGATGTATGACAGTCCCGCCGACATGACGCGCGATGTCGCGCTTGGCCGCATCGTCGCGGGCTTCAACGACTATCCGATCCTGAAGGCCCAGGAGGCAGCGGGCGCGATGGCCGGAACGCGGGTCGACGACGCCTACGTGCCGATGGAAAAATTCGACATCGCGATCGCGGTGAAGAAGGGCAACAGCGCGTTGATGGTGAAGATCAACGACGCGCTGACGAAGATGAAGGCCGACGGCACGCTCGACGCGATCCTGAAGAAGTGGCACCTCACGAGCTGACCCGCCTGTCGTGACAAGAGGCGTGCCGCTGCGAGGCGGGACCCGCCCTGCGATGTCCGCCGCCCGGCGGGGCAGCGGACTGAACGAATGCAAAGAGCAACGGAAGGCACGACATGCACTGGCAAGATATAGCCGACTTTGTACCGATTTTGCTGGAAGGCGCGGTGATGAGCATCGTCATCACGCTGGGTTGTCTGCTGTTGAGCACCGTGCTCGGCCTGACCTGGGCGTTGCTGAAGATGTCGCGCTATCCGCTCGTCGTACGCGGGGTGAGCACGATGATCAACGTCGTGCGCGGTCTGCCGATGATCGTGCTGCTGTTCTACATCTACTTCGTGCTGCCGGAAATCCACATCCAGGTGTCGGCGCTGCAAGCTAGCATCATCGGGCTTGGTTTCGGTTATTCGACTTACATCGCGGAGATCTTCCGGGCGGGCATCGAGGCGGTCGATCCGGGCCAGTACGAAGCCGCGCAGTCGATCGGCATGGGGCGCGTGAAGACGATGATACGGGTGATCCTGCCGCAGGCGATCAAGGTCGCGCTGCCACCGTACAGCAACACGCTCGTGATGATGCTGAAGGACTCATCGCTTGCGTCCACCATCACGGTCGCCGAAATGACGCGCGAAGGCCAACTGATCGCGTCGTCGACGTTTCAGAATCTGACGGTATACACACTCGTCGCGCTCGGCTATCTGGCGATGAGCATGCCGTTGATGAGCATGACCCGTACGCTTGAGCGACGTTTCGGTCGGCACAAGGCCAGATAAGTGCGAAGTGAGGATGCGATGATCGAAATCACGAATGTGCACAAGAGTTTTGGCGCCGTACCCGTTCTCAAGGGCATTTCGCTAAACGTCCGCCACGGCGAAGTGGTCTGTCTGATCGGCGCGTCGGGCTCTGGAAAGTCGACCCTGCTGCGCTGCATTAACGCGCTGGAAGCATACGACGAAGGCGAAATTCGCCTGCTCGGCGAGCGCGTCGAACAGCGCGCGCGCCATATCAACCAGTTGCGCTCCCAGGTCGGCATGGTGTTTCAGCGCTTTAACCTGTTTCCGCACCGTACCGCGCTCGAGAACGTGATGGAAGGGCCCGTGCATGTCAAACGCCAGGCGCGCGCGGACGCGCAACGCGAAGCGTCGGAACTGCTCGACAAGGTGGGGCTCGGCCACAAGCTGCACGCCTATCCTCACCAGCTTTCGGGCGGGCAGCAGCAACGGGTGGCGATTGCTCGCTCGCTCGCGATGAAGCCGAAGGCGATGCTGTTCGACGAGCCGACCTCCGCGCTCGATCCCGAACTGGTCGGCGAAGTGCTCGGCGTGATGCGCACCCTTGCACGCGAAGGCATGACGATGCTGGTCGTCACTCACGAAATGGGCTTCGCGCGCGAAGTGGCAGACCGGGTGTGCTTTCTGCACGCTGGACTCATCATCGAGGAGGGCACCGCGCATCAGGTGCTGGGTTCGCCGCGCGAGGTGCGCACCCGCGAATTCCTGCGTCACGTGCTGACCAATCGCAGCGACGCTCACGTGTCACCGGACGGTATCGCGGGAGCCGCGGCATGAACGGCAGATTCGTACGCGTAGGCGAGACGGCTCGCGCCAAAGTCGAGCTGACGATCAACGGCGAGACGGTCCAGGCGCTGGCCGGCGACACGCTGCTCACCGCGATGCTGTGCTCGGTGCGGCAGGTGCGGCAGTCCGAATTCGGTGATGAAAAGCGCGCCGGCTTTTGCCTGATGGGCGCGTGTCAGGATTGCTGGGTATGGACCGCGGACGGCGAGCGGCTGCGCGCCTGCACCACCGTCGTCGAAGCAGGCATGCGCGTCGTCACGACGCAACCGGAGGCGCAATGGGCGAACCTCGCATCGTAATCGTCGGCGCAGGGCCTGCAGGCGTGCGCTGCGCGGAAACCCTGCTGGCGGGCGGCATCCGCCCGATCGTCGTCGATGAAGGCAGACGCGATGGCGGCCAGATCTACCGGCGACAGCCCGAAGGCTTCACGCGGCCGTACGCGAAGCTGTACGGCACCGAAGCCGCGCGCGCGGCAGACCTGCATCGCACCTTCGAACGACTGCGCCCGCAGATCGATTACCGTGCGCAGACGCTGGCGTGGAACGTCGCGCAAGGCAAGCTGCATATCGTGCATGAAGGACACGCTAGCGCGTTGGGCTACGATGCGCTGATCCTGTGCCCCGGCGCGACGGATCGCCTGATGCCGGTCAAAGGCTGGCAGTTCGCCGGCACCTACAGCCTCGGTGCCGCGCAGATCGCGCTGAAGTCGCAGGCCTGCGCGATTGGCCGCCAGGTCGTGTTCATGGGGACCGGCCCATTGCTGTATCTGGTCGCGAACCAGTATGTGCAGGCGGGCGCCAACGTAGCAGCGGTACTCGACACGTCGAAGAGCGGTGCGCGCCTGCGCGCGCTGCCCAAACTGCTGTCGCGCGTCGACGTATTGCGCAAGGGCCGCGCGCTCGTCGCGGCGCTGAAGCGCTCGGGCGTGCGGGTCGAAAACGGCATCGAGCCGCTCGAGATTCTCGGCAATGCGGACGACGGCGTGCTTGGCGTACGCTTTCGCGATGCGCGCGGCAACGTCGCGCAGGTCGATTGCGACGCGGTGGGTCTCGGCTATCACCTGCGTCCGGAGACTCAGCTTGCCGATCTCGCGCGCTGCGCTTTCCGTTTCGATGCGCTGTCGCGGCAATGGGTGCCGCAAATCGATGAACTCGGCCGCAGTACCGAAAAAGGCGTCTATATCGCGGGTGATGGCGCGCGCGTGCTCGGTGCGGACGGCGCGGAGATTGCCGGACGGCTCGCCGCGTATGCCGCGTTGAGCGATCTCGGGCGCGCGGTTCCGGCCACGACGCTCGACACGTTGATGCGCGAACAACGCAAAATGGATCGCTTCCGGCTCGGTCTCGCGCAGGCGTTTGGCTGGCCTGCCGCGCAGGCGGCCCGACTGTCCGACGATACGATCGTGTGCCGGTGCGAAGGCATCACCGCGGGCGAACTGCGCCGCGTGGTGCGCGACGAAGGCGCGCAGGAAGCGAACCGCGCAAAAGCGTTTAGCCGCGTCGGCATGGGACGCTGCCAGGGCCGTTACTGCGGCCATGCGGGCGCGGAGGTGATCGCGGCGGAGGCGCACGTGCCGCTCGAGCAGGTTGGCCGGCTGCGCGGGCAGGCACCCGTGAAGCCGCTCGCCATCGCAACCGTGGAGGAGACCGAATGAACCGCGCACAAGCCGATGTTCTGATCGTGGGCGGCGGCTTCATGGGTGCCTCCGCCGCATTTTTTCTGAGGCAACGGGGCCGCTCGGTGATCCTGCTCGAGCGCCAGCTGGTTGGCCAGCAGGCAAGCGGTACCAACTTCGGCAACGTGCGCCGGCAGGGGCGTCTTCTGCCGCAGTTGCCGCTTGCGAACCGTTCGCGCGAAATCTGGGGGCGTCTGCCCGAACTGATCCAGCACGACGCCGAGTTTCTGATGTCAGGCCATGTCCGCGTCTGCTATCGCGAAGAGCAGGCCGACCAGTTCGAAACGTACGCGAAGGAGGCCGCGCACTACGGTCTCAAGCTCGACCTGCTGCGCGGCGACGCGCTGCGCGCGCGGTTTCCGTTTCTCGGTCCCGAGGTGCTGGCGGGCTCGTATTCGCAAATGGACGGGCACGCGAATCCGCGGCTCGCGGCGCCCGCGTTTGCCCGCGCGGCGACACGGCTCGGCGCGCAGATCGTCGAAAACTGCGATGTCGTGACAGTGGAAAAAGACGGCGCCGAGTTTCGCGCGACGAGCGCCGACGGCCGTACGTTCCATGCCCCCGTGCTGCTGATCACCGCGGGTGCGTGGGGCAATCTGCTATCGGAGCAGTTCGGCGAAGCGGTGCCGATCGCCGTCAACGGTCCGCAAATGGCCGTTACCGAACCCGTGCCGTATGCTATCCAGCCGGTGGTCGGCGTGTCGTCGCCGCGGATCGAGGAGGTGGTGTACTTCCGCCAGGTCGCGCGCGGCAACATCGTGATCGGCGGCTGCGCGCGTGCGCCAGCGTATCTCGACGAACGTCGCGCGAAGGTCCTGCCGCAAAGCACGTTGCTGCAGTTCAGGCAACTGCAGCGCGTCGCGCCGATGCTGCGCAAGCTGAACATCATCCGGGTATGGAGCGGCGTCGAAGGCTATATGCCCGACGACAAGCCGATCATGGGCGCGAGCGGTACGACCAGCGGCCTGTTCTATGCGTTCGGTTTTTGCGGCCATGGGTTCCAGCTGGGTCCGGGCGTTGGCGACACGATGGCCGAACTGATCGACACCGGCGCCACCACCACGCCGCTCGAGCCGTTCGACATCCGCCGCTTCGGGGCCAGTCGCGATGCGACGCCGGCGGCTGCGCCCCCGTCGCGCGTTGCGTGAGCGCAGCGTCGATGCTGAGCCCGAGCCCAGCCTCATCATCATCCGCGCCCGAGTTCGCGGGCGCGAACCGTCATACGACACGCGCGCCGGATCGCGTGAGCCGCGCCGTCCAGCGTGCGGTCAACTTCATCGATGCGTGTTTCGCTGAGCCGATCAGCCTGTCCGAACTGGCGGCCGTCGCGGAGTTGAGCATTTCGAGGTTTGCGGTGCGCTTCAGCGCGGAGATGGGCGTGTCGCCGCAGCAATATGTGAGGCTAGTGCGCGTACGGCACGCGCAGCGCCTGCTGCGGCGCGGCTTGCGTCCGTCGATCGTCGCGGCCGAGGTGGGCTTCTTCGATCAAAGCCATCTGTGCCGGCACTTCAAACGCGTGCTTGGCACGACGCCGGGTGAGTGGCTGAGCGCCAACGGCTGACAGTCACCGGCTGACTGCGGCGACCGCTTCATTGATGCTGTTGCGAGAACAGCGCTTCCAGCGGGTATTCGGATTTCACGAACGGCGTCTTGATGATGACGTAGCTGAAATACTTTTCGATGCCGATGTCGCGCTCCAGCAGTCCTTCGATCACGCTCTGATAGTGATTGACGCTGCGCGTGACGAACTTCAGCAGGTAATCGTATCCGCCGCTCGCCAGATGGCATTCGATGATTTCGTCCACAGGCCGGATCGCCGCCTCGAACTTGGCGAAGTCCTCGCGGCGATGGTCGGCAAGGGTGACCTCGGTGAACACGATCTGCACGTCGCCGAGTTTCTGGAGCTGGATGTGTGCGCCGTAGCCGATGATATAGCCGGCCTTTTCAAGCCTTTTCACGCGAATCAGACAGGGGCTCGGCGAGAGCCCCACAGCGTCCGCAAGCTCGACGTTCGTGATACGGCCTTTTTTCTGCAGTTGCGAAAGAATACGCAGGTCGATCCGGTCCAGCTTCGTGTCGCCGCTTGTCGTCATGTATCGGTCTGCCCGTCGAAGGTTCTGCTTTTCGCTTTATCGCGCTTCGCCTGAGCCAGGCGCCGCGCAGGCCGATGTTATCACGCGCTCAGGCGGCTGCGCGGCTCGCGCCGCGCAACGCGGCGCGCACCTCCGCATGATCGAGCACCTCGTCGAGCGTGCGCCGCAAACGGCTGAAAAGTTGTTCGAACTCCGCTTCGCCGAAGCAAAGCGCAGGTGCGAAACCGAGGATGCTGTCGCCGAATGCGCGGAACACGAGGCGGTTGCTGTAGGCCGCTGCCGCGATCCTGTCCGGCAGCTTCAGCGACGGATCGAAGCGTGCGCGCGAATCCTTGTCGGCGACGAGTTCGAGCGCGCCGAGCAGGCCGCGATGACGCGAGTCGCCGACCAACGGATGATCGAGCAGCGCGTCGAGCCCGGCGGCAAAACGCGGCGCCTGCGCGATACCGTTCGCGAGCAGACCGCCCTCGTGATAAAGGCGCAGCACTTCGAGTCCGATCGCGGCGCTCACCGGATGCGCGGAGTAGGTCTGGCCGTGACCGACGACCGAGGTATCGCGCGCGTCGCCTGCAATGCCCTGGTAGATTTCGTCGGACATCAGCACCGCGCCCATCGGCGCATAACCCGAGGTCAGCCCCTTCGCAACCGTCATCAGATCCGGCTCGACCTGTTCCGCCTCGCATGCGAATAGCGGACCGGTACGACCGAAGCCCGTGATGACTTCGTCGGCGACGAACAGAATGTCGAGACGGCGGCACGCGTCGCGCATCGCCTTGAGCCAGCCGACCGGCGGCACGATCACGCCGCCCGACCCCTGGATCGGCTCGCAGAAGAACGCGGCGACGTTCTGCGCGCCGAGTGACGCCACTTTCGCTTCGAGCGCGGCGACGGACGCGGCGATCAGCGTCTGCGCGTCTTCGCCTTGCGGCTGACGGTACGCATAGGGCGACGGCAGGTGGTGCTGGTGCGGCAGCGGCAGGTCGAAGTTGCGGTGGAACGCGGGCAGCGCGGTGAGCCCCGCGCCGACGCTCGACGAGCCGTGATAGCCGCGCTCGAGCGCGATCATCTGCTTTTTCGCCGGACGCCCCGTCGCGTTGAAGTAATGGGTGATGAAGCGGATCGCCGAGTCGACCGCATCGGAGCCGCCGAGCGTGAAATAGACGTGCCGCAGCGAAGCGGGGGACAGCGCAACCAGTTGTTCGGCCAGCTCGATGGCAGGTTCCGACGAGAAGTGGAAGTAGGTGGTCGCGTAAGGTAGCTTCGTCATCTGCCGCGTCGCCGCTTCGACGATGCTCTGCTGACCGTAACCCACGTTCACGCACCACAGGCCCGCGAACGCGTCGAGCAGCTCGTTGCCGTCGATGTCGCGCAGATACGCGCCGTGTCCGGATTCGAGTACGGTGGTACCCCGCGCTTCGTGCGCGCGGTAGTTGATGACCGGGTGAATCAGATGCTTGCGGTCGGCGTCGATGAGCGATGATTTTGACATGATGGTATTTCCCCGCGGGTTGCGATCAGGTGAGCGTCACCCCCTGATAGTAGCGACAGCCGCATGCAAGCCGTTCCGCCAAAAAAAAGCCCAAAGAGCGTAGGCGCAGCGTTTTTGACCCTACAGACAGCATTTTCTGCCGCACGTGCTTAATAGCGGCGCAAACGGGAATTCAGCCGTACGTTCGCGGCCGCGTGAGACTCGACGAAAGGCGTTGCATCGCGGTTGTTTTTTATCGCGCGCAGTTTTGCCCGCGTCAGGTCAGCGACTGCGTGATCACCGCAAACTGATGCAGCGAGTCGTCGGCGCGCTCGGGCTCGGGCTCGGAAATGGGCTGAGCGGATGCGATCCGCCGCATCCTGACGACCGTGTCCGAACGTGCGAGACCGAGGCCGGTTAGCCAGGTTCGCAGGCCGTGCCCGTGCGGCACGTCGATGCGCACCAGCGCGCCTTCGTTCAGCGCGAGCCAATGGCGGATCAGCGCCTTGGCGTGCACGCCGTCCGGGCTCGTACCGGCGACCACGGGGCCGATCAGGAAACCGCGTCCGAAGCGGCGGAACAGCGAGAAGCCGAGAAGTTCGCCGTCGCGATCGAGCGCGATACCGTCGGCCAGTTCGAGCAGCGGTGGCAGCACGTGGCTGCGGTCGAGACCGCTCGCGCGCGATGCCAGCGCGACCAGTTGCCCGGCATCGCTCGCGCCGAGCGGGCGCAGCCGCTCGTTGGCGGCCAGCGCGACGAGCGGCGGACGGAACGCCGCGCCCTGCATCTGGTCGAGTGCGCCGCAGACCTCGAAGCCGAGCGCGTCGCACAATGGCCGCGCAGCCTCGGTCGCATAGAGCGTGATGTCGCGCTTGCCAAGCTCGTCGAGCGCGTGCGCGAGCAGCGTGCGGCCGATACCCACGCCGCGATGCTCCGGCGCGACGATCAGCATGCCGAGCGTCGCCTGATCCGCGCCGAACTTCCAGCACACCACGGTGCCGATCAGCGCGCCTGCCGTCTCGGCGACGAAACCGATTCCGGTGTGCGCGGAGAACCCCCAGTCTTCACGGCGGTGCGACCAGCCGATCGCGGCGGACAGCCGTTGGGCAGCGGGAAGGTCGTCGGCTGTCAGGCGTCGGTAGGTGAAAAGTGCGTGCGTGGTTGAGTCGGACACGGGGCGCTCCGTGATTAGTCGGCCGTGCCGCGACTGTTGCACGTTGTTCGCCCATTGAATAGCACGAACTTCTCATCGTCGGGCGTGCCGCGCACCGCAGAAGTGCCGCTGCGCCGGGTTCGCGAATCAGGGTCAACGACAGGGGCGGCAAATCATGCTGTTTGGACCACTCAAAACCATGTTTTCGAATGGTCGAATCCACCGATACGCGATCAACGCCATTTTTGGCAGTGCTTAAATCGATTCATGCAGTGCCGCCGCGCCGCGACCAGCACGCGGAG
Source organism: Paraburkholderia podalyriae (assembly GCF_014397785.1). Taxonomy (GTDB): domain Bacteria; phylum Pseudomonadota; class Gammaproteobacteria; order Burkholderiales; family Burkholderiaceae; genus Paraburkholderia; species Paraburkholderia podalyriae. Next base: position 182,657 of record NZ_VZQQ01000005.1, on the reverse strand, counting down.
CGCCGTCGAACACCAATGCTGGATATCCCGCGGTCAATCACGAGTGAGGAGCAGTTAGCATGTACGACGACGAAATCAGAACGGGCGGTTTCAACCGCCGCGACATGATGCGTTTGCTGGCCGCCGGCGGCATGCTCGCCACCGGCGCGGGGGGCCTGCTTGCGGGCGCTCGCCCGGCACTCGCGGCAGCCACGCCGAAGAAAGGCGGCAAGATCCGGGTGGCCAACGACGCCTCGTCGACCGCTGACACGCTCGACCCGGCCAAGGGTTCGGCAGGCGCCGATTACATCCGCTTCTTCATGTTTTACAGCAGCCTGACGCAACTCGACGGATCGCTGACGCCGAGGATGAATCTCGCCGAAGCGGTCGACAGCAGCGATGCGAAGGTGTGGGTGATCAAGCTGCGCAAGGGCGTGACCTTCCACGACGGCAAGGCGCTCGCGCCCGCCGATGTCGTCTACTCGCTGATGCGTCACAAGGATCCGGCAACGGCTTCGAAGGTGAAGACGCTGGCCGAGCAGTTCGTAGAGGCAAAGCAGACCGGCCCCAACGAAGTCACGCTCACGCTCGCGTCCGCCAACGCGGACCTGCCCGTGATTCTCGCCACGCCGCAATTCGTGATCGTCAAGGACGGCACGACGGACTTCACGACGGCCGTCGGCACCGGCCCGTACAAGCTGAAGACGTTCAAGCCCGGCGTCTCGACCGTCGGCATCCGCAACGACAGTTTCTGGAAGACCGGCGGCGGCCCTTACCTCGACCAGATCGAGCTGATCGGTATCGGCGATAACGCGGCACGGGTGAACGCGCTGCTGTCCGGCGATGTTCACCTGATCAATTCCGTCGATCCGCGCGCGACGCAGCGCATTGCCGCGACGCCGGGCTATGAGGTGCGCGAGACCAAGTCGGGTCTCTATACCGATCTGATCATGCGCCGCGACAATCCGCTGACCGGCAACCCCGATTTCGTGCAGGCAATGAAGTATCTGTTCGACCGTGACCAGATCCGCACCGCGGTGTTTCGCGATTATGCGGTGATCGGCAACGATCAGCCGATTCCGCCCGGACACCGCTACTTCAATGCGTCGCTGCCGCAGCGCCCGCACGATCCGGACAAGGCGAAGTTCCACTTCCAGAAAGCCGGAGCGATCGGTACGACGCTGCCGCCGATCTATGCGACCACCGACGCGAACGGCTCGGTCGAGATGGGTGTGCTGCTGCAGCAGTCCGCCGCGAAGATCGGCGTGAACCTGAACATCAACCGCGTGCCGGCGGACGGTTACTGGTCGACGCACTGGATGAAGCATCCGCTCGGCTTCGGCAACGTCAATCCGCGTTCGAGCGCCGATGTGCTGTTCACGCAGTTTTTCAAGTCGGACGCGCCGTGGAACGAGTCGGGCTGGAACAACCCGAAGTTCGACCAGTTGCTGGCCGCCGCCCGCTCGGAAACCGACGATGCGAAGCGCAAGCAGATGTACGGCGACATGCAGGTGCTGGTATCGGAGCAGGGCGGCATCGGCATTCCGACCTTCCTGAGCCTGCTCGATGCGAACGACAAGCACCTGCAAGGGCTCCAACCCGTGCCCACCGGCGCGATGATGGGCTTTAACTTCGCCGAGTACGTGTGGTGGAACGCGTAACCCACTGAAGCGCGCGCACGCGCCGGGCGGCCCGCGCCGCTCGCCGCGGGCAGCCGCGACGGCGATGAGCGGCACGGCGCGGCAACGAGCCGTCGTGCCCCCAACCCTCAACCGAGGAGGTCATGCCAATGAACGGGAATATCGCCCAGTTGATCGGCCGGCGTGTCGCCGTCACTGCGCTGACGTTGGTGATCGTCTCGATCATCATTTTCGTGATCACCAACCTGTTGCCCGGCGATGCCGCGCAGGCCGCACTCGGCCAGTCGGCGACGGCCGAAACGGTCGCGGCGCTGCGCCAGCAGTTCGGTCTCGATCAGCCGGCTTACCTGCGGTACTTCCATTGGCTCGTCGGTCTGCTGCACGCGAACTTCGGTGTGTCGCTGTCGAACAATCTTCCGGTCTCCGAACTGATCGAAGGGCGCTTGCCGAAGTCGCTGACCCTCGCGGCGATCACCACCGCGGTGTCGGTACCGATCGCGGTGTCGGCGGGCATTCTCGCGGCAGTCAAACGCGAGTCGCTGATCGACCGTATCGTGAGCCTCGGTACGCTGTCGCTCGTTGCCACACCCGAGTTCCTGATGGCGACGCTCGCGGTGCTGGTGCTGGCCGTCAAGCTGCACTGGCTGTCCGCGCTGTCGTACAGCGGTGACATCGACAACCTTCACGACTTTCTGCGCGCGTATGCGATGCCGGTCGTCACGCTGTGCGCGGTCGTGATTGCGCAGATGGCGCGCATGACGCGCGCCGCGGTGATCGAGCAGCTCAGTTCCTCGTATGTGGAAATGGCGATGCTGAAGGGCGCGAGCCCCGCACGCGTGGTATTGCGCCACGCACTGCCGAATGCGATCGGGCCGATCGCCAACGCGATCGCGCTGAGCTTGTCTTATCTGCTTGGCGGCGTGATTGTCGTCGAGACCATCTTCAACTATCCGGGCCTCGCCAGCCTGATGGTCGACGCGGTCAGCAACCGCGACTTCCCGCTCGTACAGGCCTGTACGCTGCTGTTCTGCCTCGGCTACCTGCTGCTCGTGCTGCTAGCCGACCTGTGCGCCATCATCTCGAACCCGAGGCTGCGGACATGACGATTCTTCGACCTTCTTCCGATTCGTCCCAGCGGCTCGGCGCGCTCGAACCGGTGCAGCGCAACAGCACGTTACCGCAGGGCGCGGAGCCGCCAAGATCGTGGCGCGGCGGAGGCAGCCCGGCGCCTCGGCCGGCGCGCCGTCGCAGCGTCGCGCAACGCATGAATCTGTCGACCGGCGGCTGGATCGGCCTGGCGATGGTGACGAGTGCGCTGTTCGTCGCGGCGTTCGCGCCGTGGATCGCGCCGCACCCGGTCGGCGCGATCGTCACGCCCGACGTATTCGCTGGCTTCAGCGCGAAGCTGCCGCTCGGCTCCGATTACCTTGGCCGCGACATGCTGAGCCGCATCATCTACGGCATGCGCCTGACGGTCGTGCTGGCGCTTGCGGCGGCGCTGCTCGCGGCGCTGACGGGCACGATGCTGGGGCTGCTCGCGGCCGTGGCCGGCCGCCGTCTCGACGAAACCATGAGCCGGCTGCTCGATGCGGTCACGTCGATTCCGTCGAAGATGTTCGCGCTGATGATCGTGGCCGCGTTCGGCTCGTCGCTGCCGTTGCTGATCGGCACGGCGGCCGTCAGCTACATGCCGGGCTCATACCGGATCGCCCGCTCGCTCGCGGTCAATATCGGCACGCTCGAATACGTGCAGGTGGCTCGGGCGCGCGGCGAAAACGCCTTCTACATCGCGTGCTTCGAGATGCTGCCGAACATGCTTCACCCGATGCTCGCCGACACCGGACTGCGTTTCACGTTCGTCGTGCTGCTTCTGAGCAGCCTGAGTTTTCTCGGTCTCGGTGTGCAGCCGCCGTATGCCGATCTCGGTTCGCTGGTGCGCGAGAACATGGCCGGCCTCGGTGACGGCGTGCCCGTGGTGATTCTGCCCGCGATCGCGATCGCGGTGCTCACGGTCGGCGTGAACCTGCTGATCGACGGACTGCCGCATCGGGGCCGCCGCAAGAACATGCCTGACGCCGATGGAGGTCATTGATGAAGGCAGCTCTTTTCAGACGCGCCGATGCGGCCTTGACTGCCGTCCCGGAGACCGCGCCGCTACCGTCGTCCAATCTGGTCGAAGTCCGGGGTCTGCGCGTGGTGGGAAGCCGTCCCGGCGAGCCTGATACGACGATCGTGCATGACATCGACTTCGAGATCGCGCGCGGCGAGGTGCTCGCCTTGATCGGCGAATCGGGCTCGGGCAAGACCACGATCGCGCTGTCGCTGATGGGCCATGCCCGCAGTGGCTGCCACATCGCGGGAGGCGCGATCCGGGTCGCCGACACCGACGTGCTCGGGCTCTCGCCGAAAGCGCTGGAGCGATTGCGTGGCCGCAAGGTCGCCTATATCGCGCAAAGCGCGGCGGCCGCGTTCAATCCGGCGCGCACGATCATGGACCAGGTGATCGAAGGCGCGCTGATTCACGGCACGCTCGGCAAGCGCGCGGCGCAGGCCAAAGCGGTCGAATTGTTTGGCGCGCTCGCGTTGCCGGACCCGCGCACGATCGGCCGGCGCTATCCGCACCAGGTGTCGGGCGGCCAACTGCAGCGGCTGATGGCGGCGATGGCGCTGATCACCGACCCCGCACTCGTGATCCTCGATGAACCGACCACGGCGCTCGACGTCACCACGCAGATCGACGTGCTGCAAGCGTTTCGCGGGGTAATCCGGCAATGCGGGATGACCGCCGTGTACGTGTCCCACGATCTGGCGGTGGTTGCGCAGATGGCGGATCGCATCGTGGTGCTGAGCAACGGTGAAATTCGCGAAACGGGCCGCACCGAGCAGATCCTGCATGCGCCGGCCCATCCTTATACGCAAAGCCTGATTGCTGCGGTGACGCCCGCCGCCCCCGCTGCATCGACCGCGGCCGTGCCGGGCGCATCGCAGTGGGACGCGGCCCCGCTGCTCGAACTGCGCGGCCTGACGGCCGGCTACGGCGGCATGGACGCGAAGGGCTGGCCGCACAAGGTCATTCTGCGCGACGTCGACCTCGCGATCGGCCGTGGCCGGACGGTGGGCGTGATCGGCGAATCGGGTTCGGGCAAAACGACGCTCGCGAAGGTGATCGCGGGGCTCGTGCCGATGGCGCGCGGCAATCTGCTGCTCGACGGTGAGCCGCTCGCCGCCAACCTGAGCCGCCGCAGCCGCGAACAGTTTCGCTGTATCCAGATCGTGTTCCAGAACGCCGACACCGCGCTCAACCCGACGCATTCCGTCGAGCGCACGCTGGCGCGCCCGTTGAAGTTCTATCACGGCATGAAGGGCGAGGCCGCGCGACGCCGCGTCGCCGAACTGCTTGGGCTGGTTCGCCTGCCTGCCGAATTGGCGCAACGGCGTACCGGGGAGCTGTCGGGCGGGCAGAAACAGCGCGTGAATCTCGCGCGGGCGCTGGCCGCCGAACCCAAGTTGATCCTTTGCGACGAAGTCACGTCCGCGCTCGATACGGTGGTCGGCGCGGCCATTCTCGAACTGCTGCGCGATCTGCAGAAAAAGCTCGGCGTGTCGTATCTGTTCATCACGCACGACATCGCCAAGGTGCGTGCGATCAGCGACGACATCGTCGTGCTGTACGCGGGGCACCGCGTCGAGGCGGGCAACCGCGACGCGTTGTCGGCGCCGCCGTACCATCCGTACTCGCATCTGCTGGTGTCGTCCGCGCCGGAACTGCGCGCCGGCTGGCTCGAAGAAGCGGGCGAGCGCTGTCATCAGACGCTGCCGCCGATCGGCGAGCCGGCTCACGAGCCGCAGCTGTGCACGTTTCTCGCGCGATGCCCGCTGCGCGTCGATGGTGTCTGCAATCTCACGCCGCCGGTCGCGCGCACGCTCGCGAGCGGCGCGCAGGTGCTGTGCCATCGCAGCGAAGCGGAACTGGAGCAGTACCAGAACGGGCCGCCCGACGGCGCCACGGCGGCGGGCCGGCTCGCTCAGTCTGTGACGCTGCGAGTCTGATACCGAACTCGCGCTATGCGATGTCTACCGTGTCGTGCTTGCCGGCCATACCGCGATGACGGCATCTGCGCCGCCGAATCCGTGTCGTCGGAGCGGGGCGCCTGACATGGTGGCCCGAAGGGATACGACATGACTGGAGTCTTCGACTACGCCGCCAGCGATACGACAGTGGTGATGTCGCGCGCGATCAGGCGGGCTGTGGCCTTTATCGAAAGTTCGTTCGCGCAGCCGGTCAGTCTTGCGACGCTCGCGGCGACGGCCGGCTTGAGTGTCTCGCGCTTCGCGACGCTGTTCCGCAAAGAGGTTGGCATCTCGCCGCATCGCTACGTGTGTATGGTGCGGATCCGACACGCTAAACGGCTATTGCGCGACGGCGTCCCGCCGTGCGAGGTCGCTGCCGAAGTCGGGTTTTTCGATCAGAGTCACCTTGGCCGACATTTCCGGCGCGCGGTCGGTGTGACGCCGGGGCATTTCGTCGCTACTGCTCGATGAACATGCGCCACTCCGGGAACTGCTCGAAGAAGCTTTCGCTCACATAGACCTGATAGAGGATGGGCGTACTCGTCTTCGACCCGGAACCGGACTCACCGAACATGGAAAGCCCTGGGTCAATGCCGCTGGTGCTCGCCCAGACAGTCAGATCGTCTAGCAGGTCGCCAGCTTCGTCGCACGGCACTCGCAATTTGATGGGCTTCATCGCCATTCCCGTCGATCGTCAACATCATCGGATCAACATCATAATCGAAGCATCCGATAAGTCACACGCCTGCCTACGCCTGTCGCTCGGCCGCTCGCGCGCGGAGCCCACTCAACACAGGCGTCCATTTCCCATATATTGGGGAAAATCCCTGGCTCTTAGAACTGATAATCGGACTTAACAAAGTTAGAATAACTGCTCTAGGCGGCGTAAGACCGTCCGTCCGGCCAACGGCCCGGTGTGGAAACACCGTTCGAATTGCAGTGGCAGCGGCCGCCGTGTCAGCGAGAACCTGAGAGAGATCACGTGAGCACCACTCAAGAGATGCTATTTGCCGTATCTGTTCCGACCACCGTGTCGCAACTGCCCGACCAGTTCGTTGCCGGCCTTTGCGCGCTGATACGGCTGAACGTCGATACGTGCAGTTCCGCGGCCACAAGTGCCGCGCTGCATTGGGAAAGCGTATTGCGCGCCCAGACGCCTGAACAGTTCGTCAGACGTCAGGCCGATGTGATGCCCTGGCTTGCCCTGCAGTTCGCCGGATACACGCGCGGCTGGATGGACATCGCGTCGGAAATGACCAGGCCGCGCCACTCTGGCCGCAATCACGACGACGCGCATGAGCCCCAGGCGGACACCACGCCCGCTCGCATGTCGACCTGCACAACGGGCGTGCCGCTGGAGGTGCAGCCGGATGACGAGTCTGTCGCCGAGCCTCACGTACGGGCAATGGTCCGTGACATTCTCGCGCGCGTCGCCAAGCCGACCCCTGATACGCCGAAACGCCGAAGTCCGCCGCGTGCGCGTCGCTCGTCGACCCGATAGGCGACAACCTTCCACACAACCTGCCGGGTTCGGTTTTCGCGTCCTGCCGATGCAGCCGTGACCGGATCTGGTTTCGCGTTCTTCGTTCCAGCCGGGAGGTAAACGACATGTTGAGCCCGCACGAAGTGGCCACGTTGTTGCTGTTGAAGGATGCGCCTGAACGGATTGATTCGGACCGTGCAGAGCTTGGCGCGCTCCGCGAACTGCAGTTGATAGCGAACGAGCCAGTTGACTCGGGCTTGCGCTTTCCTCGCGTGACGCCGCGTGGCGATGCCGTGTTGCGTGCGCTTGCACGGGTACGTTGACCGGTGCAGGGGCGACGGATTGAGACGACCTGTTCTCGTTGGGCGTGCTGCGTTCGCGGGCGGTCGCGATCCGGGGTGCGTCCCGCTTGTTAGCGGCACGCCTGTCTCCGTGTGCTTGATACTCCACAGAATCGTAGATGAAATCGCCCTTGCGATGGATCGGTGCGATCCTGGCAGCCTTTGTGGTCATCGCGCTGCTTGCCCTGCGGCTGCCTGAGTTCGTCAACCTTACGACGAAGATTGTCACCGGCATCTCGATCGAGCGACCGGACGCGGTCGTTTTCGACTACGTGACGACACCCTCGCACTGGCCCGATTGGCACCCATCGTCGCTATCGGTAACAGGGGCGACCGATCACTCGTTAAGCGTTGGCGAACAGGTTACGGAAGAATTTCGCGTCGCGGGTCGGCGGGGGAGCGTCGTGTGGACGGTGGCGGCGCGGGACCGTCCGCGCAAATGGGTCATTGTCGGCACCATAGATGGCAAGTCCGCCGGCACAGTGAGCTACACGCTGGCGCCCGTAGCATCCGGGACGCGATTCGAGCGTGAGTTCGTGTACCGCGCACCATCACTTTGGTTTGAGGCGGTGAATGTCATATTCGTGCGCGCGCGAATCCAGCAGGAATCAGACGAGGCAGTCGCGCGACTGAAGCAAAGTTTGGAAACGGGTGCCAGGTAGGGCGGCGAGATGCTCCGCACGCAGGCCGTCGCGCGCCCATGCCCACTAACGCATCATCCGATATGCGCGAGCACGATCAGCGTCAGCGTGACGACGATCGCGCCGCCGATGCGCGTGGCGATCTGCGCGAAGGGCATCAGTTGCATCCGGTTCGCCGCCGTCAGGATCGCGACGTCGCCTGTGCCCCCCTGGCCGCTATGGCATGCATTCACGATCGCCGTATCGATAGGGTAGAGCTTGAGCCGGCGCGCAACCAGAAAGCCGGTGCCCATCAGTGTCGTCACGGTCGCGACGATCGTCACGATATTGGCGAACGTGAACGCAGCGATCAACTTGTCCCATGGCGTCATCGCGACGCCGATCGCAAACAGCAGCGGATACGTCACCGCGGTCGAAAAGAACTTATAGACGACGAATGCGCCCTCCTGCAACTGCGGCGAGACCGCGCGCGCCAGCTTGACCAGCACCGCGAGAAACAGCATGGCAACCGGGGCGGGCAGACCGAAAAGATTGCGGCACATCAAGCCGAGCAGGTACAGCGTGATCGCCGTGATGCCGGCCGCCGCGATATGCGTCACGTCGATATGACCGCGAATCTCCTCCTGGACAGGATCCATTTCGTCGCTCTCGCCGGGTTGCAGGCGCCCCTCGCCGGTGAGATGAGGAAAGCGTTTGCCGAGCATGTCGAGCGCGCCGGCCAGAACGATGGCGGTGAGGCTGCCGAGCATCACCGGCGGCAAGACCTGTGCAAACAGCTCGCCCTGCGGCAGATGCATGATTTCGGAATAGCCCACCGACAGCGGAATCGCGCCTTCACCGACACCCCCCGCCATGATCGGCACGACGATATAAAGCAGCGTATGACGCGCGCCAAGCCCGAATGCCGAGCCGACTGCGATTCCGACGATGCATGCGGCCAGCGAGCCCAGCGCGAGCGGTACGAAGATCTTGAGGAAGCCCTTGATCAGCACGCGCCGGTCCATGCTGAGAATACTGCCGACGATGATCGACGCGATGAACAGATAAAGGAAATTGCTCTGCTTCGTGAACTCGGTCGTAAGGCCGAGAATCGGCTTGGGCAACAGGTGATAGTAAGTCAGCGCGGAAGGCACGAACGTCGCGCAGATCGCGGCCGCGCCGATATTGCGCAGAAGCGGCAGGCGCTTACCCAACTCGGCGCAGGTGAACCCGAAGAACGCGAGCACGGCGATCGCCATGGAAATCTCGCCCGGCAGCTTGCCCGTCACCGCGAACCCCGTGATTAGCGCAAGCAGAATGAAATAGACCGGCAACGGGATGATGCCGATCCGGTATTCCATCAGCTTCCACCAGCCTTCGGGCCAGAATCGGGTGGCGTTTTCGGACCGCTGAGCGGGCGCCGCCGATGAGTGCTCCGGCGTAGATGAAGTGGTGGACACAGCATGTCTCCTTGATTGAGCGCGCCGGCAGTGCATGCCGGCCTCGCGTTTCGATACAGTTGAAGTGGGATCCGACGGGTGAACGGCACCGGGATGACAGATCGCATCCGCGTCCCGTACCTCAGTCATCGACGTGCCCTGCGGCAATGGTTTGATACTGCAGGCTGAAAGGCGCCCGCGAGCTTACCCGGGCACTACGCGGTGCCGGATCGAATAACGGATCAACTCGGAATTGTTCGCAATGCAGAGCTTCTGCATCATCCGCGTCTTGTGCGTGCTGAGAGTCTTCGCGCTGAAAATACCGCCGAAGCTTCCCCCCGACCGCTTGCATCTTCAACGCTGAGCCACACCTGTCCGTCGCACCGCGCGCAAATGGCGAGCTTTCTCGCATGTGACGCATCCGGACGAACTACGCGTGCACGGTATCCGCATGCTGCGCACGCGTATGTGTACCGCACTTCAGTGAGTGTTTCCATCAACCTTCTCCTGGCCGCCGCACCCGCCGCTTGGCTCTGTAGCAACGGTAGCGACAGTTGGACCGGCAACCCATGCATCCGATCCTTTGCCTTGCTTGCACTGCGACGTCACACCGCGATTGCACCGATGGTGGGCGCTGAAAGCACGATGGGCACCGCGATCGATGATGGAATTCTAGGAGAGCGCAACCTTCTGAACGCTTTCAGCCACTGCACGTTCCGATGGGGGTTTTCCATGAGAGAACCTGCCGTATTCCACAGTGACCCCGGCACGGACCGCTGTCGTGCTTGCGCGGATAGCGAGGCTCTCTGATGGAAATCCCCTAAATAAAGGTGCTCGCCGTGAAAGCCGAGAGAAGGATTCGCGCTCCCACAATCGCGCCATCGATGCAGACAGGTGGCATTTCGCCGCCGACAATAATGGAGACTCTCGATGCAACCGAAGTTCAGTACGTTTCGTCATATTGCTGTTGCTTCCAGCCTGTTGTTCAGCCTTGCCTCACAGCACGCGTCAGCCGCGGATAGCAGCAAGATCACGATCATGGTGGGCGGCATCACCAAGCTGATCTACCTGCCGGCTCGCCTGACCGAACAGCTCGGGTACTTCAAGGACGAGGGGCTCGACGTTGAACTGCTGTCGCAGCCAGCGGGCGTCGATGCTGAAAATGAACTGCTAGCCGGTGCCGTTCAGGCTGTCGTCGGGTTCTACGACCATACGATCGATCTGCAAACCAAAGGCAAGGACGTCAAGGCAATCGTCGTGTTCGGGCAAGTGCCGGGTGAGGTCGAAATGGTATCGACCAAAGCGGCTGAAACCGTCAAATCGATGGTGGACGTGAAGGGCAAGACGCTTGGTGTGACTGGCCTCGGTTCTTCGACAAGCTTCCTTACGCAATACCTTGCCGGACAGCACGGCATTCAGTCCACTGAATACACGATGCTGCCGGTGGGCGCTGACGCCAGCTTCATCGCGGCGATCAAACAAGGCCGCATCGACGCGGGCATGACGACTGAACCGACCGTCTCGGCCTTGCAGAAGTCCGGCGACGCGAAGGTGCTCGTCGACATGCGTTCGGTCGAAGGCACGAAGGCCGCGCTGGGGGGCACCTATCCGGCGTCGAGTCTCTACGTGCAGGCTGCATGGGCCGATTCGCACAAGGCCGAGGCAACGAAGCTCGCGCATGCATTCGTTCGCACGTTGCAGTTCATCCACACGCATAGCGCTGAAGAAATCGCTGCGAAGATGCCCGATGATTATCAGAAAGACAAGCCGCTCTACGTGAGCGCGCTGAAGGCGTCGCTGCCGATGTACACAGCGGACGGCAAGATGCCGGCCGACGGTCCGACCACGGTGCTCAAGGTGCTGTCGGCGTTCAATCCGTCGGTCAAGGGCAAGCAGGTCGAGTTGGGGAAAACGTATACGAACGAGTTTGTCGGCTCGAAATAGGTCGTTGGTGTCCCGCGGACAGAAGTATTCCGAATAAGTGGTGCAAGCGTCATTGCGTATATCAGTAGAGTCACTGAGTTGTATAAATGACACGGGAAAGGAGCGTGAAGGATTGGGGTGACTAGCATGACGAACATTCGCATACCGAACCGGTTGCCGGGACCTTGAAACGGACGCAACCGTGAGTAGGGAAAACACAATTTCAACGCAGTAGTTTGAGGAGACGATCTTGAAGAAGAAGTATCTTTCGCTGGCTGTCGCGCTCAGCGCACTCGGGGCAGGCGGCGCACACGCGCAGTCGAGCGTTCAGCTTTACGGCCTGATGGACCTGAGCTTCCCGACTTATCGGACGCATGCTGATGCGAACGGCAATCACGTCATCGGCATGGGCAACGACGGCGAGCCCTGGTTCAGCGGCAGCCGCTGGGGCATGCAGGGTGCAGAGGACATCGGCGGTGGTTCCAAGATCATCTTCCGGCTCGAGAGCGAATTCGTCGTGGCCAACGGCCAAATGGAAGATCCGGGTCAGATTTTCGACCGTGACGCATGGGTCGGTATCGAGAACGACACGTTCGGCAAGATTACGGCAGGCTTTCAGAACACCATTGCACGCGATGCAGCGGCGATCTACGGCGACCCGTATGGCAGCGCGAAGCTGAGGTACGAAGAGGGCGGCTGGACGAACTCGAACAACTTCAAGCAGATGATTTTCTACGCGGCCAGCGCGACCGGCACGCGTTATAGCAACGGCGTCGCGTGGAAGAAGCTGTTCAGCAACGGCATCTTCGCGAGTGCGGGCTACGCATTCGGCAACTCGACGAGTTTCGGCTCCAACGCCAACTATCAGGCTGCGCTGGGCTATAACGGCGGCCCGTTCAACGTGTCGGGCTTCTATAGCCACGTGAACCGCGAAGGCAACACGAACCAGTCGTTCTCGGTCGGCGGCAACTATACGTTCGGTATTCTGCGCGCCAATGCAGGGTACTTCCGCTACCTCGGCAATCAGGGCGCGCTGGGTCAGCGTCAGGATAACGCTTGGACGGTGTCGCTCAAGCTGTCGCCGAAAGGTCCGCTCGATTACCAGCTCGGCTATCAGCAGATGCGTGTGAAGAATGCCGCGTACAACACCGACGGCGATATTCCGAACGCGAACATCGGCGCCTTCGATCCGACCTCGGGCTTGCACAACGGTTACAAGGAAACGCTCTACTGGTCCGCGTTTTATCACCTGTCCAAGCGCACTGAAGTGTATCTGGCCGGCGACTATATGAGGCTGCATGGCGGCTACACGGTCGGCACCACGTTCGGCGCGACGAACCAGCTCGAACTGACCACGGGTGTGCGTACCCGATTCTGATCGGGAACACAGCCTCGTTGCGCATCCGTTTCAACGATGTTCTCCAGCTTGCGGCCGCGGACCTTTCCGCGGCCGCTTTTTCTTTTCAGCAGGCGAGGGAGAGGCATGTTCAACAACACGACTATCAGAACCGCGCTCACGGTGACCATCGCCGGCTATACAGCCGCGTTGATGTTCGTGATTGCAATATCCGTCGCTGGTTTAAAGACTACCAACGCGGCGCTCGAAAAGATGTTCAGCGAAGAGACCGTTGCGATGCGCCACATCGCCGCGAGCGGCGAGGCACTGTTGAACGTGCGTGTCGATCTCGGCGCCTACGAAACGCTCGTCGCGCAGGGAAAGCCCACTGATGCGGTGCTCGCGCGCGTCCATGCCGGGCTTGCGGACAGCGATCGCGAACTGGCGGCCTATCTCACGCAGCCTGCGTCGAACGACGACGAGAAGGCGCTGACCGACGCGCTGCGCGCAAAGCGCGAGCAGTTGATGAAACAGGTGCTTCTGCCCGAAGTCGCGGCGCTCGATCAGAACGATTTCATCACGTTCCGGACGACGGAACGCCAGGCGCCCGATGCGATGTTCAGCGACTATAAACGTGCCGAAACTGCGCTGCAGAACCTTCAGATGCAGCACGAGGAAACCCGCTTCAAATCGGCCCAGCAGCATTTTCGTCTGCTGTGCTGGGTGTTCGCCGCAATCGGGCTTGTCGCGCTGGTGCTTGGCCTGTTCACGCGCTTCATGGTGAAAGCATCGATTGTTCGGCCGATCAACGCGGTGATCCAGCACTTCGAACGAATCGCGGCCGGCGACCTCACGGGGCAGATCGCCGGCGTGCGCGCCAACGAAATGGGTCGGCTGATGGGCGCGCTTGCCCGCATGCAGGAGAGTCTCGTTGCCGCAGTCAGTCAGGTTCGTTCCGGCACGGCGGCAATCGCGCAGGGCGTGCGCGAGATCGCGAGCGGTAATGCCGATCTGTCGACGCGCACCGAACAGCAGGCCGCGACGCTGCAGGAGACCGCCGCGAGCATGGAGGAATTGACGGCGACGGTCAGGCAGAACGCCGACAACGCGCGCGAGGCCAACGCGCTCGCCGAAAACGCGTCGCATACCGCTGCGCGTGGCGGCGAAGTGGTCGATCAGGTCATCGACGTCATCGCCGAGATGTCGTCGGGCTCGAACAGGATCGTCGACATCATTGGTGCGATCGAAGGTATTGCTTTTCAGACCAACATACTTGCACTGAATGCGGCCGTGGAAGCAGCGCGCGCCGGCGACGAAGGACGCGGATTCGCCGTGGTGGCGGGTGAAGTGCGTGCGTTGGCGCAGCGCTCGGCGGCTGCGGCGAAGGAGATCAGGGAACTGATCGTCAGTTCGGTGGAGAAGGTCGAGAAGGGATCGGAATTCGCGATTCGCGCCGGTGCGACGATGGCGGAGATCGTGAGTGCTGCGCGCAACGTGACGCGGATCGTGAGCGAAATCAGCGTGGCTTCGGAAGAACAGTCGCGGGGCATCGAGCAGATCAGCCGCGCGGTGACGCACATGGACAAGGCGACCCAGCAGAATGCCGCGCTGGTCGAGCAGGCCGCGGCTGCTGCGGCGTCGCTGGAAGAGCAGGCGGGCGCGCTCGACGGCGCGGTCGCGGTGTTCCGGATGACAGAGCCGCTCGCCTCCGCCAGCCTGCGAACCGGGGAGCGGCCTGAGCCAGTTGCCACACTTTCGCTCGCGTGCGCATGACGGGTCGCACGATCTGGTAGTGCAACCTGTGCGGCAATTTAAAGTCCAACCGGACGAGAGTGATGTGCGTGGAGGTGCAACATGAACACTCGAGCGATGCTGCGCGGCATTGCGACCGGTCTGCTCGCCGGGATGGTGCTCTTTGGCCTGGGCGGTTGCGATGCGTTGAGCGGACCGCCCGCGCCGGAATGGCCGGGTCCACACGCACCGTATCCCTTCCCGGACGATGTTCCGCATCGAACCCAGTGATGACAACCACGCACCAGGCGAGTCATCAGGATTGGCCGTCCCTGTGAGCGGTACAGTGTTCCAACAGAAGCACTACTTTGCATCGCTCGCATCTCAATGCACGAGGCCGAAGAATGCAGTCGCGCCTTCGGCTGGCGTCAGTCCCGCCTTGAAATAGCCTTCGAGCCGGTCAGCAATCGCCGTGTCGAGCGTGAAGGGTGGATACACGTAGCCGACCCTGAACGCATGGTCGTACCAGTCGCTGAGCCACGCGCGCAGTTCAATCACGTACTGCGGCAGTGCGTCCGAAGCATCATCGAGCATGTGCGTCTCCGTCGGCTTGTTGAGCGATCAGGCCGCCTTGCGGTCTATTCCCATCGCCGGACGGTGCTGGCCCGGCGGAAATACGTGCCAGGCGCCGTCGGCATGGCGAAAGAAGAAGAGTGAAAATGACCCGGTCGGCCGGTCGATCTGAATGCATACCCGGCGTGTGCCGCCCGAGCGGGTGCGGTCCAACAGGCGCACGCACACCGCCTGGCCCCGCGTCGAGCCAATCAGTTTTTCGACCTGAGAACGCAGCGATCTGTTGCCCGCCATGACTTTCCCCGCGATGCACGATGACCCTATGCTATGGCGATCCGTGCGCGCGCCCAATCGGCGGCGGCGGAATGTCGTCTCAGGAAGCGCTGATTTCGGCCGTCAGGATTTCCTGAGCCGAAAGCAGCATGAAGAACGGCACACAAGGGTTTTCGCCCAGCGGGGGCTTCTCTCGCGTGGATCGCATTAAGGATTTCCTGACGCGCGAATCAGAATGTCACACCCCAGTTTTCCAGCACTCGCTGAATGCGACCGAAACTCCGCTGGCGGATGATGTGTGGTCGAAACGAAGTGTCAACCCCAATGCAACATGATGGCCTATCTGTCGGAGCGGGAGAACCTCATCGAACAAGTCAACGCGATCTGTCTGCGGCTGTTCGATACCTGGTGCGAGACGCGCAACGTGACATCGCTTGCGTATTTGATGCACTGTTGGCCGTTGATCGACAGCACGCCCAACGCGCTCAGACACCTGGGCGAAACAATGCGCGATTTGCGGCGCCATCACGCGGATCAACTCGACGAACGCGGCTTTCGCACGCTCTGTGAAATGGCGGATCTGATCGACGAGCTGGTCGGGCGTCCGGCGCGCACGGTCCGGCTGGTGCGCGTGGGCGAAGTGCCGGAATAGCGAACGGATAGCGCAGGCAAAAGCAAAGAAAAGCATGCAGGCAGCGCGCAATGGCTGTGAGGCCGGAGCGCGCGGTGTTTCATCGGACGTTTAAAACCCGGTGAGGACGCGGTAGACCGGGGTTTGGCATCGAGTGCAGAATAGGACACCCACAACGTTGGCACTCGCGGGGAGATATGACTGTCGACAGCTTCTACGCATGGAGTAGCGGACTCCGGTACGTGCGGCGCAACGTGGAGCTGCGGCTGCACGCGGCGGTGCCCGTCTTTAGCTGTGCGATCACGCTGATGCTGACGGAACATCGGTCGGCGGCGATCGTGCAACTCGTTGAGCGGTACCTTGAAAGGAACACCGCATCATGAGCCGTCTCGCCGCTCCAGTTGCGCATACGGGAACGATCCTGATCGTCGACGATACGCCGGCAAATGTCGGCGTAGTCGTCGACAGTCTGGAAGCGCGCGGCATTCGCGTGCTGGTGGCGCTCGACGGTATCGAAGCGTTGGAGCGCGCGGCCTTCTCGCAGCCCGACGTGATCCTGCTCGACGTGAAGATGCCGGGCATCGACGGCTTCGAGACCTGTCGGCGACTGAAGCGCGATGAGCGCACGCGCGATATCGCCGTCATTTTCATGACTTCGCTAACGGGCAACGAAGATCGGGTCGAAGGCTTTTCGGCGGGCGGCGTCGATTATGTAACCAAGCCGTTGCGCGTCGACGAGATGTTGGCGCGCGTTGGCGTCCACCTCGAACTACGCGTGATGCACAAGCAGGTTCTCGCGCAAAACCGGCAACTGCTCGCGGAAGTCGCTGTGCGCAAGGAAACGGAGGCCGCGCTCTCGCAAGCGCGCGACGATCTCGAACGGCGTGTCGCGTTGCGCACCGAAGAACTGGAGCGCGCCAACGCGAACCTGCAAGCGCAGATCGACGAGCGGCGGCGCGCGGAGGCGCGCCTGCAGGCAAGCGAGGCACGCTTTCGCGCGATTGTCGAATCGAGTCCGGTGCCACTATGCATCACGTCGATGCCGGACGGACGCATCCTGTACACGAACGAGCCGCTGCGGGAACTGTTCGGCATGAAAGAAGGCATGTCGGCCAATATCGCGGATTTCTACGCCGACCCAGGCGAGCGCGAAGACCTGATCCAACATCTGAGGACGGAACGCAGCCTGCGTAATCTGGAGGTGCAGTTCCGGCGCGCCGACGGCACGCAGTTCTGGGCGATGGCGACGGCGCGCGTGGCGACCTACGACGACTCACCCGCGATATACGTGGGCCTGAACGACATCACGCAGCGCAAGCAGATGGAACAGGAACTCGTCGAATCGCGCGAGCAGCAGCGTGAGCTGTCCGCGTACATGGAGGCGATCCGCGAAGATGAGAGAAAGCGGATCGCGATGGAGATTCACGACGAACTGGGCCAGTTGCTGACTGCGCTGAAGATGGACGTGTCGCTGCTGAAGATGCGCATCGCGGACGACCCGGAAGCGATAAAAAAAGCCGACGACATGCGCGAACTGGTCGAAGCCACGATCTCGATGGTGCGCAATGTCGCGAGCCACTTGCGACCGGCCGCGCTCAACTTCGGTATCGTGTCGGCGCTGGAATGGCTCGTCGATGAATTCAACCGGCGCAATGCCATTACCTGCAAGTTGCGCATCGAAGGCGGTGAACCCGCTCTGTCGGACGCACATGCGACGGCCGTGTTCCGCATCGTGCAGGCGTCGCTGACCAACGTCGCGCGCCACGCCGAGGCCACGCGCGTGGAAGTGATGCTGACCTCGACGGCGGCGAAGCTCGAACTGCACGTGCGCGACGACGGGCGCGGCTTCGATCTGCAGACGGCTCGCCGCGACTATTCGTACGGCTTGCTCGGCATGAACGAGCGGGCGCGGACGATCGGCGGATCGCTTTCGATCGACAGTGCGCCGGGCGCGGGCACCACGGTTTCGATCAACATTCCGCTCGATGGGGGACCTCGAACATGATCAGGGTACTCATTGCCGACGATCATGCGATCGTCCGTGGCGGACTCCGGCAGATCATCGCAACCACGAGCGATATCATCGTCGCGGCCGAAGCGGCACAAGGATCGGAAGTGCTCGACAAGCTGCGCTCGTGCGCCGTCGATCTGCTGCTGCTCGACATGACGATGCCCGGCATCAGCGGCGTCGACCTGATCCGGCGTGTGCGGGCCGAGCAGCCCTCGCTGCCCGTGCTCGTGCTGAGCATTCACGACGAGGCCCAGGTCGCGTCGCGCGCTCTGCGCGCGGGTGCAACCGGCTATCTGACCAAGGACAGCGACCCCGAAGTGCTGCTCGCCGCGATCCGCAAGCTGATGGACGGCGGCCGCTTCATCGATCCGAAGCTGGTCGATGCGATGGTCTTCGAAACACCGCGCGGCGACCTGTCGCCGCATGAAGTGCTGTCGGACCGCGAATTTCAGGTGTTGCAAATGCTCGCGGCGGGTAAGAGCATCAACGAAATCGCCGATACATGTGCGCTCAGCGCGAAAACGATCAGTACGCACAAGATGCGGCTGATGCAGAAACTCGGGCTTTCAAACAATGCGGAGATGATCCGCTACGCGATCCGGCACGGATTGATCACCGAGTAGAACGAGACTTGCCCGCTGCGATGCGGGACGGAATCCGGTATCAGGAGCATTCCGTGGGTTCGGCTTCCCCGGCTCGAATCATCGAGTTCGGCTCGAGTCCAGATATTGCTCGACGAAGTTGAGGACCGCCTTGGACCGATAACCCTTCGCCAGCCGGCAAAGGTGGTCTGCGAAAGGACGATAGCGTTCGTCAAGCTCGGTCACATGTGTGGCGTATTGCACGATGGCACGCATGTCGCCGAGTCGCGCCAGGTGGTGCAGCGCTTCCATCTCCTGCGGCGGCGGCGCGATCAAGGTCCCGGTAAAAGGAGCGGTAGCGGTTGCAGCCGTTTGGCCCGGCCTTGCAGTTGGGGCTTCGTCGCTCCACTCGACATTCAGCAGAGCCGCGACCTGTGTCAATAGCGCACTGAGGTCGATCGGTTTGGCGAGAAAGGCATTCGCCCCCGCCGCCAGGCTTTGCGCGGCATCGGTCCCCGACGCGCGCGCGGAGACGGCGACGATCGGCAGCTCCCGGAACTCCGGCATCTGACGCAGGCGACGCGTGGCTTCGAGCCCGTCCATCCCGGGCATCACGACATCCATCAGGACCAGCGCAGGATGCAGGGCTCTGGTCTTCTCCAGAGCTTCCGATCCGCTCGCGGCCTGGGCGATGACGAATCCGAGCGGGCCAAGCATATCGACCATCAACGCACGGTTCTCCGCCACGTCATCCACGATCAGCACGGTCTTGCGCGGCCCCTTGTAGCCGCTGACGAGCCGTTCGGACGCGGCGACAGCCGCGGGAGGCGCCACTACCTGGACGTTCAGTTCAAACGAGAAGACGCTGCCGGTATCGCGGCGGCTCTCGACACGGATCTCGCCGCCCATCAGGCGCACGAGTTGCCGGCTGATAGCGAGGCCGAGCCCCGTGCCGCCCAACCGGTGGCGGGCGTCGCTCACTTGCTCGAAAGGCCTGAAGATCGCCTCCAGGCGCACTTCGTCTATGCCGATGCCGGTGTCCTGGACTTCGAAACGGAGCCGCGCGGGCGGCATGAATCCGACGCTAAGACGCACGCTGCCCTGGTCGGTAAATCTGATTGCATTGGAGAGCAGGTTGAGCAGCACCTGGCGCAGCCGTATTTCGTCCACCAGCACACCCGCGGGCAGATCGGGCGCCATCTCGCAAGCGAAGGCGAGGCCCTTCTCCGTTGCCTTCACCCGAATCGTCTCGGCGATGAAGTAGATGAAGCGTTCGAGCGAAACGTCGGACAGATTGAGCTCCATTCTTCCGGCCTCGATTTTGGCCATATCGAGGATATCGTCGATCAGCGTAAGCAGATGTTCGCCGCTGCGCTGGATTACCGTGAGCCCGTCGATCTGGCGTTGATCGAGGCTCTTGTCGCGTCTGAGGATTTGTGCGTAACCGAGAATCCCGTTGAGCGGCGTGCGCAGTTCGTGGCTCATGTGCGCGAGAAAGTCACTCTTTGCCTGGTTGGCCGCATCGGCATGGTCCTTGGCAACGGCCAGTTCCACCGTTCGTTCACAGATCATGTCTTCGAGGTGCTCGCGATAGCGCCGCAATTCCTCTTCCGCACGCTTTTGCTCCGTGATGTCGCGTGAGATCCCGAGCAGGTACTGCGGCTCGCCGCGCATATCGAAGATCGGGATCTTCATCGTGTGCACCACGCGCAGTCCATCGCGCGTATGAACCCGCTCCTCCGGCACATCGACCATCTGTCGCGACTCCAGCACGGCTCGATCGTTCAGCGCGAAGAATTCAGCCTCATCCACGGGAAACAGGTCGTGAACGGATCGGCCGATGAGTTCCTCCCGCCGGTAGCCGAGCAGTTGTTCCGCAGCCTTGTTGAAGCGCACGAACTGCAGGGTCGACGCCTCCTTGACGAAGACCGTGTCCGGGATGTTTTCGACGATGTTGTTCAGAAAGTTCTCGCTCTCCCTGACGGCCTCTTCCGCGTGCTGGCGTTCGGCGATCTCGGCCGCCTGGCCCGCCAGTGCCGTGCTGAGTTCAGCCGTGCGCTGCGCGACGCGCGCCTCGAGTCCGGTGTTGAGCTCCTTCAGTGCGTCCTCGGCCTGGCGGCGCCGGCGCCGGTCTTCGAGAAACTGCTCGACCGCGCGCGCCATGTCGGCAATCTCGTCGCCGCCTTGCACGGGGACCCCTGCTTGTGTACTTCCGGCATCGCCATGCCGCAGGAAGTGGCTAACCCGGCGCAGCCGCGTCACGACATGGCGCCCCAGGAATTCGCGGGCAATCAGCCAGGCGAGCAGCAGGCTCACCCCGACTCCGACGCTCACCCATCTGCGGGTGCGATCTGCCTGATCGGCCAGACGCTGGACTGCTTCGCGGTAGTCGCGCGTCAAATAGTCCGACTGCTGATGAGACGCGACGGCGAGGCCGTCGGCCGCGCGGCGCAGATCGCCGTCGAGGCTGGCCAACGACACGCCTGGCCGTTGCGCGGACGCCGGCCCAGTTCGGGCGTCGAGCGCGGTCTCGCGCACCTGCGCCTCGATGTTGACGATGTTGCGAAAGCGCTGGCTCGACCGATATAGCGCCAGCGCGTCGACACCTGGGTCGTCGCTTGCGGTCGCGGAGGCCAGGCGGTCCACCAGGCTGTCGAACGACGCCAGCTGTTCAAGCACATGCCGATGCGTTTCGCGCACGGCCTCGACCGTATCGTCACGCGACAACTGCAACGCGAGGCGTTCGATCGTCAGCGTGCGCTGCGCCAGATCCTGCGCATCCGCGAGGCGCGCCAGCCGCTCTCCGGCCAACTGGCGGATCGAGTGTGCCGAACCGGCCAATGAGTAAATCGTCGTGGCACCGACCAGGACCACCAGCGCGGCCAAGCACGAAACCACGAGCGCGAACTGCGCGGTGAGCGACTGTGGGAGCGGGAGTTTCACGGGCGTTGCCAGATCCGACGGTAGATGTCGCGATAGTCGTTGTCAGGATCGTAGAGTAGACGATTGCCGCCGTCCCGGGCAATGTTGTCCGCGGTCACCAGATGCACCGGGCTCGCGTAACGCGTGACGCTTTCCCCGGCGAAAAGTCTGTTCATTTCGTCGACCAGCTGCCATCCGTGCAGATTCAGGGGGTCAGCCACGGTGCCCGTCTGGAACGTGCCCGTGCGGATGCGCAGGAAGGCAGACTCGCTGCCGTCGCCGGCCGACAGCATGATCATTGCATCGTTTGGCATTCCCGCCTGGGTCAGCACGGGGACGGCGTAGTCAAAGTAGATGTCGTTGATCGCCAGCGCACAGGTCCAGCGCGGGCCGTAACGCGCGAGCAGGGCGCGTGTCGCGCCAGGCATCAGTTCCTGGCTGTGTGAAATGGGCATGTCGCGCACTTCAAGCAAGGTGCAGCCGCTGCATGTGCGCACGATGGCAGCCATCATATCGGCCTTGTCCCGTGCAATCCGGAAACTGCTATCGGTGAAGATGACGACGCCCGCATGCCCGCCGGACTGCACGATGGCCGCCAGTGCGGTCACGCGCGCGACCTCGAGCGGGTCCGTCGACACGTTCATCGCGACGGGCGTACCTGGCACGGGTCCGGGCTGGGTCGCGACATGCCAGCCGACGATCGGAGTGCTTCGCTCGGCAAACGGCCGCAGCCCCGGCAGCAGCACGCGTGCATCGCCGCCGGCGATGATCAGACCGTCGGGGCTGCTTGCCAGCGCATTCGCAAGCATCTTCAGCCGCAGGTCTGCCGCGCCGCCGGAGTCGAATATCTTCACGCTCCAGCCCATGACTCTGGCCGCCTCCAGTACACCGTCAACCACACCGAGGATGCCACCGTTGCGCAAATCCTCGGCGACGACGGCGATGCGTTTGCCTGGTTTCGCGGGTGGGCCGTTGCGCGGCCCACTCCAGGGTGCGGCGGGTCGCGTAGCGGCGTCGACCACTCGCTTCGCCTGGGCAAGGAAGTCCTTCCCGTCGACCGGGGCTGCGGGCGCGGGGGCAGGCGACACACTCTGCATCGTGGCGACCGACAGCACACACCCGCATGCCAATGCCAGAAGGAAGCCCCTCATGCTGTTCCCCATGGGCTCCATTGACGTCGATTGGTGATCATTGAAGGACGTACCGAAGCGGCGCTCACGGAGGAGCTCGTGAACAGGATATTACACCCCGATGCTCGCGTGTCATCGGTCACGCACCGGCGCAGACGACCGAAGCACCGGGAACGGAGCCGGGTTGCGAACCGCCTTCAAGTTTCATCCGATAATCGTTGCTCTATCAGTGATGTAGCTCTCGTATGTTCATGCGGTACCTTGTCCGCCTAGCTGACCATGAAGCCGCCGTCCGCAGCGATGATCTGACCGGTGACATAGCTTGCGGCAGGGCTTGCGAGAAAGAATACGCTCTGGGCAACCTCGATCGGGGCGGCCATTCGTCCCATCGGAATCCGTTCTGCGCCGACGATCGGCCCTCGAATCTTGAATGTCGCGCTGATGGTCTTGCCGCCCTCGCTGGCCATGCCGCCTGGAAGGATTGAATTGACGCGGATTCCGTCGGCCGCGAACTCGCTGGCCAGTGATCGCGTGATGCTGTCCACGCCGGCCTTCGCGGCGTCGTAATGGGCGTTGACGCCCCACAGCGTGGGTCGAAGCGCGCCAACGGAGGAGATGTTGACGATCGAGCCGCCGCCGCCCTTCGCCTTCATGCGCGTGATAGCCTCGCGGCAACACAGGAACGTGCCCCGCAGCGTGACGTCCTGCATCTGGTCCCATTGTTCGACGGACATTTCAAAGAATTCGGCCTTCGAACGGTGCGCCGCGTTGTTGATCAGAATGTCGACACCGCCAAACTTCGCATCTACGGCCGCGAATAGCGCCTTGACGGACGCTTCGTCGGCCACGTCGACTTTGCATGGCATCGCAATGCCGCCGTCCGCATCGACATCCGACGCTGTTGCAGACGCGGCATCGAGGTTCAAGTCGGCAATCACGACCTTGGCGCCGGCCTCGGCGAGCAGTCGCGCAGTCTCGCGGCCGAGACCTTGCGCAGAGCCGGTAACTATGGCGGTCTTGCCCGTGAGATTGAACATTTGCGCGAGGCGCACGCCGATCTGGGTTTCACTAAACATGGAATGCTCCGTTTTGCGTGTCGAGGAAGGTCGCGCTGTTCGGTTCGCTTAAGTCTTGCCGCTGCGGCCCAATCGTTTGTAGTTCATCGGCATTCACCAGACAGTGAAGATGATCGGGTGCGGACGTCTTCAGCTAATCAGAAATCCGCCGTCGAGCGTAATCGATTGGCCCGTCATATAGCGGCCTGATGGCCCTGCGAGGTACAGCACCGCGGCCGCAATATCGGCGGGATCGCCCCATCCGAGCGGCAGACGTCGCTCCGCATCCGTACCGGGTCCCGTGAGCTTTCCGGTTTTCAGGCGAGCCTGCATATCCGGATGAAATCGAACCTTGCCGGGCACTGCACCGGGAAGCACGCAGTTGACGAGAATCTGGTCGCGGGCGTAGTCCAGCGCTGCGGAGCGCACCAAACCCGCTACGCCGGCTCGCGCGGCACCGTAGGCGCCATTGCCATTCAGTACGGCATGCGTGGCTCCCATGGTGGTCACGTTCACGATGCGTCCACCCCGGCCTGCGGCGAGCATGTGCCTGATCGCTTCTCGCATGCAAAAGAACACAGACTTCAGGTCGATCGCCATCACTTCGTCCCAGGCGGCTTCGGAGAACTCCGTAAGCGGCCCGTTATTGGTCATGGCCGCGCAATTGACCACGATGTCCGGGCTACCCCAGGCTGCGCTGACCTGATTGAACAACGCAATCACGGAGGCTTCGCGTTCCACGTCTGCCTCGATAGCGATTGCTTCGCCGCCCGCCGAAACTATCTTGTCGACGACCGATTGCCTGTGCGCTGCGCTGTGATCGGCGACTACGACCCGTGCACCAGCCTCGGCCAGCACAGGGGCGATATCGATGCTGGAATTGCACCCCTTGTCAGTCACGACAGCGATTTTTCCGCCGATGCCGAATAGCCGCTCTAGCAAGGATGTGGTCATCGAGTTGTCTCCAGGGAGCTATGTGTCGTCGTTTTTTAGGAATTCTAGCGACAACGTCCGACGCGCAATGGTTACCGTAGGGAACAATTAGAGTGAGCTGGTTTCACTAATCCCGCGCGCTAACGAACGGCAGGAATGGAGCGACGCAGCGCCGTGCTAGCGGGCCTAATCGGAACGGGTGAGCGAAAATACGCACGCCGTTCCAAAAACGCAACGATAATACCAGCCGGGATTTCCCTCGTTGCGGGTCTTCAGACGTGCCGCGCAACATGCGCGTGGAGAACGTCGGCCCGGCAATGATGATGTCGGCGCGAACGCCCATACAACTCACAGGAGGCGTCAAGATGAGTGTCGCGAAAAGAAGCCCCGCCGAGATGGAAACGCACCGACCGCAGCCAGATACCGGCACGCTTCCTTTGCAGGTTGAGGACATCACCCCTTCGTGGCTGACGTCGGCGTTCGCGCGCAGCCATGAAGGGGTAGCCGTCGAATCACTGGCCATCGGCGAGGTGATGTACGGCACGGCTACCAAAGTCAGGGTGCGTCTTGCTTACAACGCAACAGGGCGCGAGCTTGGCTTGCCGGAGTCGCTGATCGTCAAGGGCGGTTTCGTTCCCGAGTATCGGAACTTGAACGCCTACATCTACGAATACGAGGCGAAGTTCTTCAAGGAAGTCCATCCCTGCTTGCGTGCAAATGTGCCTGCCTGCTTCTACGCGGAGACCGAAAGTCGAAGCGGGCAGTCGATCGTGATCCTCGAGGATCTACGTTCACGGGAGGTGGGGTTCTGTCGCGTGCAGCGGACGCTGACGTTTGCGCAGGCGGCGGCAAACCTGGACGCGCAAGCGCGGTGGCACGCGCAGTTCTGGCAATCGCCTGCGCTCGAAAGCGATGGCGAACTGGCGTGGCTCGCGTCGCAAGACCCGCTGCCCGATGGCGAGTCCGGCACCTATCATTGGGGCCAGTTGAAACCCGAGGTGTTCGCCAGCTATACCCAGTTGCCGCGCGGGGCGGCCGTGCCTAAGCGGTTTCACGATCGTGACTGGATGGAGCGGGCGCTCCTCGATCTGCGCGCTTTCGACCGCATCGGGCCGATGACGTTTCTCCATGGCGATGTTCACCTCGGAAACCTGTATTTCGACCGCGACGGCACGCCCGGCTTTCTCGACTGGCAGTCATATCGACGCGGACCGTGGGCTCATGACGTCACGTACTTCCTGATATCGGCTCTGGATATCGCGGATCGGCCGAGATGGGAGCGTGCGTTGCTCGAATACTATCTTGAGCGGCTCGCCTTTCACGGCGTCAACAACCCGCCGTCATTTGAAAGCGCGCTAGATGCCTACCGGCGCCATATCGTCTATGGGCTGTTCTTCTGGCTCGTGAATCCAGTGGAGTGGCAGGTGGAAGTCAACAATTGTGCAGTTGCGCCAAGGTTCGCAATGGCGGCACTCGATCACGAGGTTCATGACCTGATGGGTCGATAACCCACCAGGCGTCGAGCGACACGCACTTGACGCCGCCATCTCCGCAGGAGTACAGTTTTACGATCGATATTCAAGAATGTGAATGCCGGGAATAATGTAGGAGGCAAAGCATGTCGGAAATGGTCGCTCGACGCAGCACAACCTGGCCCCGCGTGTATGCGTGGGCAGTGCTCGGTGCGCTGTTCGCTTTTGCACAAATCCGCGCCTACGTCGCATGGATTCGTTCGGAGGACTTCCGCCCCGTCGAGATGGGCGCGGATCCGCTACCGGAATCCGTGAAGGCGACGATCGACCATTACCAGTGGGTCAGCGTGCTGATCCTGATTCCCGTAGCGATCTGGTATGTGTACGGAATCGTCAAAAGTCGCCGCATCGACGCGGTGCGTTTGATGATGATCGGCTGGCTCTCGGCATATTGGCTTGATCCGTGGCTGGACTTTCTTCGCCCGATGTTCACCTATAACGCCTATGCATTGAACTACGGCTGCTGGTGTCGCTTCATTCCATTCTGGCAATCGTCCCATGCTCGCATCGCTGAGCCTATCCTGATCGACGCGCCAAGCTACTTCTATACCTTTACAGGCACCGCCGTAGTGGCGTTGTGGGCGATGCGCGCGGTCCGTAAGCGTTGGCCTCGCGCGGGCAACGTGCGACTCGCACTCGCTGGTTTTGCCGCCATCTGGATGACAATGGGGTTGCTCGACATCGCGGCCAGCCGCTTCATGGGCTTCGACGCGTGGCCGGGTGCGTTCCAGCGTGTCTCCTTCTGGGGCGGTCATTACTACCAGTTTCCGGTCTATGAGTTCCTGCTGTTTCCGTCTGTTTTCGTGGCGTCGGCTTTCCTTCTGCTGAACGTCGACGAAGACGGATATACGGCCATCGAGCGAGGTGTCGATCGGGTCGGTTGCCATCCAGCGGTGCGCACGGCGCTTCGGGTGCTGGCTTTCATCGCGTTTTGCAACATACTGAATCTGGCCTACACGACCGCGATGGGTGTGCACGCGGTGTACGCCGATCCGTGGCCGGCGGATATGCCGAGCTGGCTTGCTAACAACGGTTAGGTAGGCGCACAGTGCCCGCCATCGTCGAACGCCACAGCGGATAACCGATGACGCATTGCAAGCCGCATCGCTTCGCCGACGTCGAGTATCGTGTAGAAGACGAAATCGCTATCGTCACGATGAGCCATCCGCCGGTCAACGGATTAGGTCTAGGCATCCGTCGCGGACTCGTCGCTGCGTTTGAAGCGGCCCGGCGCGATGCGCGGGTTCGCGCGATCGTACTCAATGGCAGTGGACGCGGCTTTTCCGCGGGAGGTGATATCCGCGAGTTCGGCACTTCCGCTGCCACAGCTTCGCCAGCGTTGTCGCTGCACGTTCATCCGGTGATCGAGGCGAGCGACAAGCCGGTTGTAGCCGCTATCCACGGGTTTGCCATCGGCGGTGGTCTGGAAACCGCGTTGGTGTGTCACTTCCGGGTGGTCGCGGACAATGCGCAGATCGGTCTGCCTGAACGCAAGCTCGGCGTGATCCCTTTGTCCGGCACGCAGCGCTTGCCGCGTGTGCTGGGCTTCGCAAAGTCGATCGAATTCATTCTTGGTGCTCAAATCGTGCGCGCGGGAACCTTCCGGGGCACCGCGTTATTTGACCGGATCGTCAATGGCGATGAGCAGGAAATGTCGCGCCTTGCGATCGAGCTTGCGCGAGAGAAGATAGGCGGTACATCGTTGCCATTGATTCGCCGGTTGCCATTGCCTGATCGCGATCCGGTTTCCATTGTCGCTGAAGCGCGCTCACGCCTCAGTTGTAGCGATGCAATAGAAAGCCAGTGTCTGAATGCGATCGCCGCCGCAGCCGAGTCGCCCGATTTCGATGCCGGCATGGCCGCGGCGCGTGCGATCTACGATCGGCTCGTTTCGTCCGAACAGGTGTTGAGGCAACGAGATCGGTTTTTCAAGTCGCGCCGGGACAGCTCCGCTCGGTAAGCACCAGCCGATTTGCCACTACGCGGAAAGTTGCTTGCGCAGATCGCCTTTTCGCACCTTTCCCGAAGGCGTGCGCGGCAGCTCTGCAACGATGCAAAGTTGCTCGGGCGTCTTTTGCTTCGCCACGCCCGCGGCGGCAAAGTGGGTCTGGACTGCGCTCAGGTCGAGCGACGTGCGTTCGTGCAAGACGACGACCGCACAGACTCTTTCGCCATATCGTGCGTCTGGCTGCGCCACGACGGCGACATCGCGCACGGCCGGGTGAGTGGCAAGTACTCGCTCTACTTCGAGCGACGATATATTTTCTCCTCCGCGAATCACGATGTCCTTCTTTCGATCCGTGATGGTCAGGCAGCCGTTTTCGTCGAGACGGCCGATATCGCCGGTCCGGAACCATCCGTCGTGAGTGAACGCGGCCGCATTGAGCGCCGGGTCGGTGTAGCCGACAAACAGCTCCGGTCCCTTGAGCAGAATCTCGCCGTCGCGTCCGGCAGGCAGGTCGCTGTCCAACTCGTCGACAACGCGCACCTGCGAGCCGGGTTGAATGCGGCCGTCCGTGCAGGCCCGGATGTCAAAAGGCGAATCGACCCAGCCGACACTCACTGTCGAATGCTCGGTCAGTCCGTACGCGCGGGTTCCCGCGAATCCGGCCCGATCGGCCATGGCGACGTGCTCCGGCGTGACACCCGTACCGCCCAGACCGTAACAAGCGAGGGACGCCAGGCTGCGCCCGTCGCGGCGGGCGGCTTCGAGGAGCCCCTGCAGATGAAACGGTGTGCCACCCGAAAGGCGCACGCGATACTCGTCGACCAGTCGCGCGGCAAGCGAGGCGTCCCATCGGTCCATGAACACCATCTCGGTGCCTGTAATGAATGGACGCAACAGAAAATTGAAGCCTGCAATATGGCCAGCAGGGAAGGGCGTCAGATACGGCCCTGGCCCATCGATGAACGGAATCTGCCACTCCGCGCCTACTGTGCGATGAGAGTGCTGCACGCCTTTGGGCGACGTTGTCGTTCCTGACGTGTACAGCAGCAGGCAGATGTCTTCCGACGTTGGCGGGTCAGCAGGGCGGTGTTCATGCGTTGTCGCGGCGAGTCGTTGCAGCGCGCCAAACGTGATGCCGTTCGAGGGCGCCCGATCGCCAACGACGATAACGCGCTCGAGGTCGGGCGTGTCGCGGAGCGCGGCGACACGCTCCAGGTAGTCGGTTCGGGACCAGAAATCGGGCACGCACAGAACGCGGGCGCGGGATTGTCGAAGGATGAAGCCGACTTCGGCGGGACCGTAGATGTGTACGATCGGCACGAGTACCGCACCGATCTCCAGTGCAGCCAGATACAGAAGCGCAGTCTCGCGCTGTGTGGGAAGTTGTATCGCGATCACATCGCCTCGACGCAGACCGATGGCTGTGAGTGCCTTGCCAATCTCTTTCGCGTCGTGCAGCAGGGACTCGGTCGTGCAAGTGTAGGCACCGCCCTGGGTATGAAAATGGAGTGGCGTCGCTCCGTGCTTTTCGACGGCGCGCGCAATCAGGGCCGCGAGAGGCAAACCGCTCGACCACGGCGCAGTTTTCGATTCGCGCAGATTGGAATTCATGCTAACAAGGCTCGCAAGAGGCTCACCAGCGCGAGTGGCTGGTCAAGCATCATGTGATGGCCTGCGCGTGGCATCGTGATCGGACCCTTCGCGCCGGGAATCGCAGCTACGATGCGGCGCGCGCGATCGGCGCTGACCACGCTGCTGCACTCGGCGTGAACGTAGCTGACGGGAACCGCGATGCGGCTCAGCAGGTCTTCTTCGCCTTCGACCGGCTGGAGATTCCGCAACTTCGGGTCAAAGCGCCATACCCAGCCGTCTGCGGTTTGACGAAGTGATGTCTGCGCGAGATGCTCGAGCAGCCACGGCTCGCAATCTTGTTCCGGGATGAGTCGAAAGCGACTGACCGCAGTATGCCAGTCCGGATAGGGACGGGGCGGCGGGCGTCGTTCCACTACGGGCAAGGTTTCGCCGCGTAGCATGAAATACGAATCGAGCACGACTGCATGCGAGAGACGGTCGGAAAAGGTCGCGCACGCCTGGAGCAGACGCGATCCGCCGAAACTGTGGCCCACCGCGACGCACGGTCCAGAGCCGATTGCATCCACGACAGCGACGAGGTCGCGCACGAAAACGTCGGCGCTGTATTCCCGCCTGTACGCGCTGTCGCCCATGCCGCTGAAATCCAGAGCAAAGACGCGAAAGCGATCGGTGAAGAAGGGTGCAATGAAGTCCCACCAGTGCGTGTGCCCGAGAAAACCGTGTGTGAAGACGAGTGGCGGCTTACCGGTGTCTGCGGCGTTCCACGAGACATAGTGGACAGTCACCCCGCCGCCTTCGGTGAAGTGAGATCGACGCGGCTCGGCCAGGGCATGGTCGAACCATGAAGGGACACGGTCATTCATTGCGGATTTTCCATTGCCTGAGGCTTGCACACGCGGTCCACAGACCAGCTATGCGAGTACGATGTGCTGTCGATTCGCGTCGATCCAGTCCAGCATCGGGGTGAGCTGAACACCACGTTCGGAAAGCGAATCGATATCGACGCGATAACCGACCGCGTTGATCCATTCCTGTGCATTCACCCATCCGGTTGAGAGCCCCTTTGCTCGGGCTTCATCTGGTGACACGTGCGAAACGTTGATCTGTGCGCCCAGAACATTGTTCAGGCGATGCGCAACTTCAGACATCGTGAGCTTTTCCGACGCCAGCGGCACTGTCTCACCGTGCCACCGTTGCGGATCGCTTAGCGCGCTGGCCGCGAGCGCGCCCACGTCGTCGGCGGCAATCCAGTCGAGTCGTGCGTCGGATAGCAACGCGCTGAGCAGCAAGCCTTCGCGCAGGTGCGGAAACATCGCGCCCGCTTTCGGCTCAGCGAGATTGTCCATCATGAATGCCGGTTGCAAGACCGTCCACGATTCGAAACCCGCGGCGCGAACGGCCTCTTCCACGTCCCATTTGTCCGTCCAGTATTTTCGGTTCCAACGTTTCTCGCTCCAGCCAGGAAACGTCTCATGATTGCCGGCCTGCGCCACGGAGGTGTGAACGAACTGCGGGACCTCCGCGTTGCGCGCTGCGTTGACGAGCGCAAAACCCTGGCGGCGTTCCCTGTCGCTGCGATCAAAATCAGGCAGGAGAACGGAGAAGACGGAACCGACGCCCTCCATCGCTTTTGCGAGCAAGTGGCGGTCGTCCAGATCTCCCCGTAGCGCCTGCGCATCCATTTCGACGAGTGCCCGCGCAACCGGCGAGTCTGGATTTCGTGTCAGGAAGCGTACATTGCGTCCAGCCGCAAGAAGATGGCGAGCCGCGGCGCCTCCTTGTGCGCCAGTGGCGCCGATGACGAGTACCGCGCCGGATGAATCGATCATGACTTGTCCCGAGGTCGAACGTTAGACGTTGGCCAGGCGTGTCACGCTTGGGCAGCTTGCGCGTGATGCTGCTAACCCGGTGACAGTCATTGCAGGCGCGCGGCCTCGTGCCCAGCCAGCATTCGTTCCGATATTAGCACGATGTTCAGAAAACCGCGAGCAGCGGATTCGGTGATCGATGCTCCGGAATTGCCACGCCAGAGAGCAAGGCGAATGGCGCGAGGCGCAAAGACGAAGCTTCGTCTTTGCGCCTGACACGACGATCAATGCTGCGGGCGCAGCGTTTGAACGAGGCCGCCTTCATGCGCCACGATCACCTCGGATCCCGGCTGATAAACCCCGGCAATTTCGTCTCCGCGCAGGCGGTTGCCCTGGAGGCCGCGCAGATAACTCGTGTCGTCGAGTCGCAACACATGTTCACCCTGCGCGTCGCGCACGACGATCTGGTCCGATGCGATCGACGTTAGCGTGCCCACATAGGGCAAGCGGGGCTCAAACGGGAAACTTCCGCCGTGCGGCAGGATGCGCGTGTCGAGTGACAGACGAAAACGGTCCGAATGATTGCTGAGACCAGAGTGCGGCGTGCGTCGGCTCATCAACAGGACGTCGCCCAAGCGGTAGTTGGTGCGGCGCCATGCGTCTTCTGGCACGCTCGCGAGATCGATGGGGACGATTTTGTCGCCGTCCTTCCTGTGCAGGCACGCAAGCTTATGCAATCCTTCGGCCACGGCCAGTCCGCCGACTTGCGCATCGATATCACTCAGCGGAATCCAGCAGATGATGAAATCGAGGCGGTCGCTGTAGATCGCATCTTCATGAATGAAGTCGAAGCGGGTGCGGCTTTTGTCGATAGCGGGCGGCGACGTGCGGTATTCGGTGAAAGGTACCCAATAAAGCGGTACGCCGAAGAGCCGCTGAAAGAATGCACGAACTGCGGGGTCTGCCATCACGGTGCGTGCCGCACGCTGCTCGTTCATCGCCTTCACGGGAAAAAAGCTGAAATTTTCGCGGTCTTTGCCAGTCCATCGCACGTCCCGGTCGTTGCGGTCCACGAAGCCGTTGCGGTCGAGGTGATCGACTAGCAGACCGCGCATGCGCTCCAGCGGCTCGTGGTCGAGAACGTCGCGAAAGAACAGATAGCCGTCTTCGTTCCAGCGTTCTTGCAGCGCGGCGTGATCGTCGAGCAGATCGTTGGAAACGTTGAAGTCGCGCATCGTCGGCACGATATCCACGCTTGGTGTGCTCATCAATTGTCTCCTTTAGTCGCAGGGCGCTCTGATGTCGGCTCACAGCAACCCGCGTTCTTCCGAAGTGCGGGTCGTGGTGTCGATGCCAAGTTCCCGCAGCGTCTCCAAAACGGCCGTGGTAGCGGAGGCGACGGCCGGGAAGCCTGCATACGGAAGCGCCTGAATCAGCACCCCTTCGAGTTCGCGTGCGCTCAGACCGTTGCGCACGGCAATGCGGACGTGGTTCTTCAGTTCGAGCGTCTGCCGGCTGGCGATGAGAATGCCCAGCGTGACGAGGCTGCGCTGCTTGCGCTCGAGTTTGTCGTCGCCCCATACATCGGCGAACGCGTAGTTGATGGCAAGGCGTGAAATGTCGGAACCGAAGCCGGTGGACTCGCTTGCGGCACGTAAGCCCGCTGCCTTGTCTTCACCCATGATTTCGCCGAATACCTTTAAGCCATAGGCAAGTTTTTCTTCGAGGCTCTTCATTTGTGTCTCCTGTTTAACCGCGGCGGCGCGGCTATTGATAGCGGATGCGACTCCGTGTTCCCGCCGTTGTTGTCGCCGGCGATACCGACGATGATGCGTGCTAAGATCGCGGCGAAAGAGGATCAAAATCTGCATATTGGGGGATCGAAATTCGCAAGCCCACCGCCCCGACCGAGCCAGTGAAGGACGTTGCCGCGCTCGTGCTGCCAGGCAGTTATCTGTCGAGCGTCGGCGCGCTGGTAGACGGATTCGCGCTGATTGCACGACAGATATTCACCCAGTTCGCACCCCCGTACCGGCACACGATGAAGACCCAGGTACGCCTTCTGGGCGCCGACGGAAACAGCCTGGAGTTCGCCGGCGGGCGAAGGATGGAGAGTGACGGGAACCTGCTCGGCGATACGGAGTACCGCATCGTTTATGTACCGGCTTTCGCCGTGGCCAGTGAAGAGGCGCTTGCAACGCTGCTCGACCACGCCGGGCCCGTGACGGAGTGGTTGCGCTGGCAGCGTGCGCGGGGAGCGGTGTTGGCCGCGAGCGGCACGGGAGGAGCGCTGCTCGCGCAGGCGGGGCTGCTCGACGGCGGCGCAGCGGCGGTCCCGCGAGTGCTCAGAAGCCTGTTCCGGTCGCGCTTCCCAAAGGTGCGCGTGGACACTGGCTCCACGATCGCCGAGCACGACGGCGTGCACACTTGCAGCGTGCCCGCAAGCGAGTGGCAACTCGTGGCCCGCCTCGTCGATCGTGCAATATCTCCGCATACCGCCCAATGGCTCGCATCGACGACAGGAACGGACGGCGAGCGCGAGGAAGGCCGCCTGACGAGCGACGATCCGCTCGTGAGCAGCGCGCAATTCTGGCTCGCTCAGCGCTTCGCTCAGGACTTCAAGATCAGCGCGCTGGCGGACCTCCTCGCCGTCAGTCACGCCACGTTGCTGCGGCGCTTTACACGAAGCCTGGGCATGACGCCACGTGCCTATGCGAGCTCACTGCGCATCGAGTCTGCAAAGCGAATGTTGCGTAACACGCAGATATCCATCGAGCAGATCGCCGTGATGGTCGGCTATTCGGACGTGCGCGCATTTCGCAACATCTTTCACAAGTACGTTTCGACGAGTCCTTCTGCGTATCGGCGGCGCGGCACGGATCGCGAATGAAAGCGGCCAACGTTCAGGCCGAATATTTGTCGAGTTCCGCTTTGCCGATATCGGTTGTCCGAAAGCGTTCAAGGAGATAGTCCACGAAAACCCTGACTTTCGCGGGCAGATACTGGCGGTGCGGATAGTGCACGTAAATGCGTGGCCCCACACCGTCCGCCTCGTCTGCGCGCACCCTGTATTCGGGAAGGACGATCCTGAGTGCTCCGGAATGCAGATACGGCAGCACCACAGGCACCGAGGACGGCGTGATGCCGGCACCGCTGATCGCGGCGATGAGGCTGACATTCGGCTGACCCGCCACGGTGAGGCGGCCGCGGGGATGATGGATGAACGTTTTTTCCCTGCGCGCGGCGCCTTTTCGTGTGCTTCCGGGCAAGCGTTCGATATGAAGCGCTGCGAGTCCAAAAGGCATCCGGATGCCGACGAAGTCATGTTCCGCCAGTTCATCCGGTGATTGCGGCACGCCCTTGCGTTCGAGGTAGTCCCGGCTCGCGACCAGTACGATAGGGTAGCCACACAGCGGACGGCAGACATGGTTGGTCCCGCGTCCCCGCGCGTGCTGGATGCTGACGTCGACACCGTCATTGACCAGGCTTGGCGCAGTTTCGTCGTAGTTGATGTCGATTTCGACGAGTGGATAGCGATGAAGAAACTCCGCGATCACCGGAGTCAGACAATGCCTTCCGAACGTGGGCGTCACCGAAACTTTGATCAATCCCTCAGGATGCTCGGGGCTGCGCCGCACATCCGCGACGGCTTCGTTCAGTTGACTCAACAACGGCGCCACGCGTTGAAAGAACTGCCGCCCTTCGCTCGTGAGACTGAGCTTGCGGGTGGTCCGGTTGAAAAGACGCACGCCCAGCTCACGCTCCAGCGCGGCAATGCTCTTGCTGATGGCAGGCGGTGTGACCTGGAGCCGGGTGGCTGCGGCGATGAAGCTGCCGCAACGGACGGCCTGAACGAAAGGCTGCAGGTTTCGGATTTCGGGCATCGTCAATTAATGAAAAAAATTACATCAATCGACGTAATCGAGATTTGTCATGTTGTCGAACCCGAAGTTCTCTTGCCCCATACCTGTTCCAGCTCATCCGAGCCGCCTCGGTCATTGTTCGTATTGTAGAACGGCATTCTAAAGCGTATGTTGAACGGTGTTGGACGTCAAGATAGTGCGCACCCGATATGGCCAGGGTTCGTCCGCAGTGCACCGCAGCGGGACAAAGGCGATATGCTGGCGGCACCCGATATCAAAGCCATATCACGTCATGGAATTGCGGCATCTCAGACACTTCGTCGCGGTTGCGGAGACCCAGCACTTTGGCCGTGCGGCTGCGCGCCTGGGCATGGCGCAGCCGCCGCTCAGCCAGTCGATCATGCGGCTGGAGGAGCAGCTTGGTATCAAGCTGCTCGAACGTACACCGCGAGGCGTTTCGCTCACACCCGCCGGAGCCGCGTTGCTCGCGGAAGCGAAGCCGCTGATCGCGCAAGCGGAGCTGGCCGAGCGGCGCGTGCGGCAAGCCGCCGACGAACTGGCGAGCCTGAGCGTAGCGTTCGTGCCGATGTGTGCGCTGCGAATCATGCCGCTAGCCATCCAGGGGCTTCGCAAGCAATGGCCGGGCGTTGACGTCCGGTTGATCGAGCGCGGCAGTGCTTTGACCGTCGCCAGCGTGAAAAACGGCAGCATCGACCTGGGCGTGGTAGTCACCAGCTCGGCGGATGTCTCCGGTTTGGAAAGCGTGGTCATCGAGCGTCTGCGTGTGGTGGCCGCGGTTCCGGCGAAGTGGCCCGTCGCGGCGCAGCCTTCAATTCGTATCGCGGATCTCGCGCGATACCCGCTCATCATGTTCCCTCAGCAGATGTCGCAGCCGCTGTTCGCTGCGTTCGAGACAGCGCGCCGCGAGGCGGGGCTGTCGCCGCGGGTGACCCAGCAAGCGCGCCATCCATACACGATGCTCAACCTCGTGTCTCATGAACTGGGCATCGGTCTGATGCTGGACTCGGCGCGATACCTGCCCGTCGAGGGTGTCGCCTTCGTCGACATCGAGGATGTTCCGGCTTCAGGCGAAACTGAGGTGTCGCTGGTGTGGGAGGATAGGCCTCACAAGCCCTACCACCGTTCGATGCTCGACATCATGCGCGATATCGCGTCGCCGGCGGCGGGGTGATACGCAATCGCACTGCTCCACAGCTTCGTCCATGCTGCTCCTTTCGTCATCTGCTTGTCGTTCACCTTGACACGCCAAAGTGACGTGTTTATCTTTGCGAATGACGTTCAGAAAACAACCCGCTCGCGCGGCGAGCCAAAGGAGGAGCAATGAGCACCAATGTGGCGAGTCTTTTCAATCTCGATCAGAAAGTGGCGGTGGTAACCGGGGCAGGCTCAGGCATCGGTCGCGAGACGGCTTTGCTGCTGGCGTCGGCGGGCGCAGCGGTGGTCGCGGCGGACCTGAATGAGGAAGCGGCGCAGCAGACGGCCAAACAAATCGAAACTGCGTCTGGCAAGGCTATCGCGGTCAAAGTGGACATCGGCGATGAATCGTCGATTCTTGCGATGTACGAAACGGTGCAGGCCAAACTTGGGCGCCTCGACATTCTCGTGAACAACGCGGGCATCTATCCGAAGACGCAATTCGTCGAGACGTCGGCGGAAAAGTGGGACAAGGTTCTCGGCATCAACTTGCGCGGCACCTTCCTCTGCATGCGCGAAGCGATCAAGCGAATGCAAGGTGCCAAAAACGGCGGATCCATTATCAATATTTCGTCGGTGGCTTCGCTACAGCCGGTGATTTTCGACAACGGTGACTACGGCGCATCGAAGGCGGGTGTTAACAACCTCACCAAGGTGGCAGCTCTCGAATTCGCAGCAGACGGAATTCGCGTGAACGCAGTGCTGCCAGGCGGCGTGGCAACCGAGGGCGCGGCCGCATCGACGAAGGTTCATCAGGCCCACGGGCCGATCACCCAACCTGGCCGAATGCCGCTCGGCCGCATCGGCGTCGCCTCCGATATCGCCAGGGCAGTGTTGTTTTTCGCGTCGCCGGCATCGGACTATGTCACCGGTCAGCTTCTCGCTGTCGACGGCGGCTTCCAGGTCTCCTGATTGCTCGTCTACGTGTCACTTTCGAATCGCTAAGCTGCGTCGAGAACGCGGCTTAGCGCTGCCATTCCCTTTCCTCGATTGATTGCCGACCCGTTCGCACACACGTCCATGTGCGTAGCGGGCGCTCGCGCATGTGCATCGGTCTATTGCGTTGTCGGGTAGTGAAAACACCGACGTCATTAATTGAACGACCTGTTGCATAACCATATTCCATGGCCTAGGATGTCCATCAAGAGGCGCCATGCAAGCGCCCGAGAGGCATAGGCCTGATCGGAGACATGCGATGTACTTTCTCGACAGCGATTTACGTGGTCCTCTTGCGGACTATACGTACGACTATCGTCGCCAGCGCGCTGAAAAGCGCGCTCCGTCGTCGGACGAATCGGCTCGCGCAAAACCATCGAATTGGGCCGCGCGCGTGTTGGGCACGATGGCGCCTCGTATTCTGGGCAAGCTGCGGACGGAGGGCCGGGCGCGATGAAAACGCTGACTCGCGAGAGCGCTCGAGAAGCGCGTAGGGTATGGCTCCCGCTCATTTTGCTGTCGATTTCGGCGGCGGCGGTCTGGCTGCTGCAACGCGATCTGCGCATGGAAGAGCTAGGCCGGTCGGCACTCTTCGACGTCGTGATGATGTTTGCCGTGCTTGGAGCGACGGCATTGGCGGGCATCGTCGGATGTGCGATTGCGAGCCGTGCGCGAGCGCAGGAAGCCGATTTGTCGACAGGCGAGGGTTACTGCTTCATTGGCGCCGTGATCGGTGCGGTCGTCTTTTTTGTCGCCATGACTATCTAACGGTAGAAACCATGAACGAAGAGTTGAGCACGCGCGTCGAAGCACTGTTGGATAAGCAGGACATACTCGAATGCGTGCACCGCTATTGCCGCGGCGTCGATCGCATGGACCGGGAATTGACGCTGTCGGCGTATCATCCGGACGCAATCGACGACCACGGCGCATTCGTCGGGAATGCAGAGGAATTCGTCGACTGGGCCTTTGCGTACCATACCGAGCATCAGTTGTCGCACCACCATATGGTGTTCAATCATAGCGTCGAATTGCGGGGCGACGAGGCGCACGGCGAGACGTACTGGCTCTTCTTCGGAGAAAATCGCGTCAAGCCGGACACGCTAGCGGTGGGGCGCTATATCGACCGCTTCGAAAAGCGTGATGGCGTATGGGCGATTGCCGCCCGTGTCTGCGTCTCCGAAGCGATCAACGAACTGACCCCTGCGGAAGTGCCCTCTGCGTGGCGCGAAATCCTGATGGGCAACGGCGTCAGTGCACGAAATCGTGAAGACGTCTCTTACGAACGGCCTTTAAAGACGCGCCAACCCAGCGAGGTTTAAAGCCGTACGCAAGCCCGCAACGGCGCTTGCCACGGATACCAGCATCGATTTGCCATCAGAGCCAACGTCGGCAGGAAGCCGACGTTGGCTTTCAGCTATTGGGTAGTGGCGCAATCGTGCTGTGACCGACAATCGACAGAAACTCGCGGCGGGTGGAGGGATCGTCACGGAATGCGCCCAGCATTCGACTCGTCACCAGCGATGCGCCGGGCTTATGCACGCCTCGCGTACTCATGCACTGATGCGCGGCTTCGAGAATGACAGCGACTCCCTTCGGCTGCAGCACGGTGTTCAGCGCATCGGCGATCTGAACGGTCATCTTCTCCTGAATCTGCAGGCGCTTGGCATAGACATCGACGAGGCGCGCGAGTTTGGAGATGCCGACCACGCGATGCTCGGGCAAGTAGGCAACGTGCGCACGTCCGATGATGGGCACCATATGGTGTTCGCAGTAGCTCTCGAAACGGATGTCCTTTAGTACCACCATCTCATCGTAGCCATCCACTTCGGAAAACGTGGTGGCGAGAATCTGCATCGGATTGGAGTCATAGCCCGAGAAGAACTCGCGGTACGCGCGCGCGACCCGTGCAGGAGTTTGAATGAGACCTTCCCTTTCGGGATTGTCACCGGCCCATCGGATCAGCGTACGCACGGCTTGTTCCGCCTGGTCCCGGGTGGGGCGAATCGACGCTTCCTCAGCGCCAATCTGATTGTCTCGCTTGTTCATCAACTCTCCTGATCATTCATGCCTCGTGCAATCGCATCGGCGTCCGCGAGTGCGGCACACGAGTGTCGGCGATGTGGAGGAAGTGTATATAATTGCACGATGTTCGTAAATACAAACGACCGGCGCGAACCTTACACGCGACGTTCGAGCACTGCGGGGCGAAAAATCAGGTTGCACTTACACAGGGATCAGCACATGAAAACACGCATTACACAGCTGCTTGGGATTCGATACCCCATTGTTCAAGGAGGCATGATGTGGGTGGGTCGCGCTGAACTTGCCGCCGCCGTCTCGAACGCCGGTGCGCTCGGCACCATCACCGCTCTGACGCAGCCCACGCCCGAGGCGCTGCGCAACGAGATCGCTCGGGTTCGCTCAATGACGGATCAGCCGTTCGCCGTCAACCTGACCATTCTGCCGACGATCAAGCCAGTGCCGTACGACGAGTACGTGCAAGCGGTCGTGGAGAACGGTGTGAAAATCGTCGAGACGGCGGGACGCAATCCCGAGCCGTATATGCCCGCATTCAAGGCTGCGGGAATCAAGGTCATCCACAAGTGCACGTCGGTGCGTCACGCGCTGAAAGCGGAGGCGTTGGGCTGCGACGCCGTGAGCGTGGACGGATTCGAGTGCGCCGGACATCCGGGCGAGGACGACGTGCCCAATCTGATCCTGTTGCCGGCCGCGGCCGCGAAACTGCGTATTCCGATGCTGGCTTCAGGCGGCATTGCCGATGCGCGCGGCATGGTCGCCGCGCTCGCGCTCGGCGCGGATGGGATCAATATGGGTACGCGTTTCATGGCGACGCGGGAGGCGCCGATTCACGAGAACGTCAAGCGCAGGCTCGTAGAGCATGACGAGCGCAATACAGCGTTGATCTTCCGCACGCTGAAGAACACGTCGCGTATCTTCAGGAATTCGGTAGCGGAGCAGGTGTTGGAACTCGAACAAAAAGAGGGTGTGACGTTTGCGGATCTCAAGCCGCTGGTGAGCGGTGAGCGCGGTAAGCGAGTGTACGAGACGGGTGACACCGAAGACGGAACGTTTCCGGCTGGCCTCGCAATCGGGCTTATCGAGGATATTCCCACCTGCGCGGAACTCGTGAGTCGGATGGTCGCCGAGGCGCGCGCACTCATTCATGGCCGGCTGGCCGCGCTAGTAGAAGAGAGCTGAGTCCGCAAAAAGACGACCGTCGAGCAAGGCTGCCCGCGCCCACGGTTTTAGCGAGCGTGGCAGCCGATGCATGCGTTTCGATCGCAATCAAGCCTGCGAAGTCGGACGACGTTGTTCGTCGAGTCGTTCGAGGTGCGCCAGCAGCGACCGGGATGCCGCTGGCCAGAGCCTTTCGGGAACATCGGTATAAGCAAGACGCAGCCAGTCGTCGATCGAAC
Organism: Paraburkholderia podalyriae; assembly: GCF_014397785.1. Taxonomy (GTDB): domain Bacteria; phylum Pseudomonadota; class Gammaproteobacteria; order Burkholderiales; family Burkholderiaceae; genus Paraburkholderia; species Paraburkholderia podalyriae. The sequence continues at coordinate 141,650 of NZ_VZQQ01000005.1, read as the reverse complement.
CGGTCGGCAGTGCCTTTACCGCGCCGGCGATCTTCGCTTCCCGGGCGAGACGGTGTGCCTTGAGGCGGGCGATCTGGTCATGCGCTCGGTCCAGCACGTACCCATGTGCGGGCAGAATGAAGTCGATCTCACGTTCGGCGCAGATCGCGTCCAACCGGTCGAGTGACGTAAGGTACGCCGTCATGTTGCCGTCGGGAGGATCGATGATGGTCGTGCTGCCATTCAGAATGTGATCGCCGCTGAATAGCAGTCCGTCTTCCAGAAGGACCAGGCACACGTGGTTGCTTGCGTGCCCCGGTGTCGAGACGACGAGCAATCGATGCGTGTCACCGTCATGCGCAAGTGTCAGCACATCGCCATCGAGCAATTCGCGGTCCGGAACGAAGTGATGGCTTGCCCTGTCGGCAGGCCCGGACGACCGACCGAGGACGGGCGGCTTGTGCGGACACATAAACTGCAGTGGCCTCGCCCCGGGTGCGTGGTCCACGTGGGAGTGCGTGCAGACGATCATTCGAATATCGCCGCCCGTAGCTGCGAAGATGCGTTGAAGATGCGCCTGGTCGTCCGGTCCAGGATCGATCACGATGAAGCCGGTCGCCACCGTGCCAACGATGTAGCTATTCGTGCCTGGGCCCGTCATCAAGCCGCTGTTGCTGGCGGTCAACCGCATCACGTTTCCCAGAAGCGGGGCGGTTTCCGTCGATCGCCAATCCAGAGAGTGGAGCACCTGACCGTCGGGGCACACGAGACGCAGTTCCCCGTATGAGGGGTCACCTTCCATACAGCGCACGACACTGCCTGAGCTCAACCCACCGCGCGGACAACTGCTCCACAGCGACCTTTCAGACCTGCACGCCGTGAGCAGTGCTTCAACCGAGTTGAACGAGCGAAGGCGTTCGAGCGTTCGCACGGTCGGGAAGATCATCGTGAAGTCGCCCGAGGCGTGGCGCGCCAGTGCCTCGTCGGGACGGACCCACACGGGTTCGAACTGCTCGGCGCCGTCCGCGACAGCGGTTTGACCGACGGGCATGCGCGCCACGAAAAACTGCACGTCAAAGCGCCGCGGCAGATCGCGATCGGTGATCCAATGCGCAAACGGATAGACACGATCCGCGGCGAGTGTGAGGCCGTGCTGTGAGCAATGGTCTTCGATCGCTGTTGCCCGGTCTAGCCTCGCAATATCGTGGCCGTCGACGAAACCGCCGTCGTGTCGCCATGCCAGCAGCACGCCGAGCTCTTCGAATGTTTCCCGAATGGCGGCCACGGCCTGAACCGCTTGCGTATCGTCTTGCGTGGGGCGCCGTCGTACGCCGCCGGCGATTCGTCCATCGGACGGGTCGATTGCGCCACCAGGAAAGACGAACGCGCCCGGCGCGAAGCTCGCTTGCGCCGAACGTCGTGTCATCAGCACTTCAATGGTGCGCGAACCCTCGTATTGCGCGTCGCGTAGCAACAGCATCGTCGCAGCGGGGCGTGGTGCCACCGGCTGCCGTTGCGGGTGGAGTCGTTGTTCGGGGCGTACCACGGTTGTCCCTCTGGTTGAATGGATAACGCTGTGCGAAGCCCTAAATGCGCTCGAAGATGGCCGCGATGCCTTGACCTCCGCCGATGCACATGGTCACGAGCGCATAGCGCCCACCGCAACGATGCAACTCGTGAATGGCCTTGACCGCAATGACGGCGCCGGTTGCGCCGATCGGATGACCGAGCGAGATGCCCGATCCGTTCGGGTTGACCTTTGCGCTGTCGAATTCCAGCTCCTTCGCCACGGCGCAAGCTTGAGCGGCGAACGCCTCGTTCGCTTCGATCACATCGAGATCCGCGACGGTCAAACCCGCGCGCTGCAGCGCCTTGCGTGTCGCAGGTACCGGGCCGATGCCCATGTATAGCGGATCGACGCCCGCGTGAGCCCACGAAACGAGTCGCGCAAGCGGACGAAGGTCTCGTTGTTCGGCGGTGCGACGGGCCATCAGCAGGACTGCAGCCGCGCCGTCGTTGAGTCCCGACGCATTGCCGGCCGTGACCGTACCGTCTTTCTGGAACGCTGGGCGCAATTTGGCGAGATCGGCGATGGTCGTGCCCGACCGCACATGCTCATCGGTGTCAAAAACCGTTTCGCCCTTTTTCGTGCGCAGCGCTACGGGCACGATCTGCTCGCGGAAGTTGCCGTCATGAATAGCTTGCGCAGCGCGCCGGTGCGATTCGACGGCGAGCAGGTCCTGGTCGTCGCGCGAAATGCCGTACTTCTTTGCGACGTTCTCCGCGGTTACGCCCATATGGCAAGCGCTGAACGGATCGGTCAACGCGCCGGCCATCATGTCGATCAGGCGGATGTCGCCCATGCGCGAACCCCAACGCGCGCCGCTCGCAACGTATGCCGCGCGCGACATGCTTTCTGCACCCGCGCCGATCGCAATTTCCGTGTCGCCGAGCGCGATAGCTTGTGCAGCGGAGATGATTGCCTGGAGGCCGGAGCCGCATAGCCTGTTGAGCGTCAGTGCCGGTGCGTCCGCGCTGACACCGCCTTCCATCGCGGCGACGCGCGCGAGATACATGTCGCGAGGCTCCGTATGAATCACGTTGCCAAACACCACGTGGCCCACCTCTTCACCCGGCAGATTCGAACGCTCGAGCAGCGCGCGAACGACCGTTGCGCCTAGCGTCGTGGGCGGAATGCTCGATAGCGCGCCACCGAAGTCTCCAATAGCGGTGCGAACGGCAGCGGTGACGACAACCTCTTCCGACATGATGGCTCCTTGGTTCCGGTAATCGGTTACGATCCGGTGTCATGTTTAACAATACGAATAGCGTTCAGAAAGTAGCGCATTTTGTGTTTTCTGTCCACGTCGTTGTGCGATGCGCAAAGCTGCAATCGCGCCGGACATTGCGCACGTCATTCGCGGCAGATTGCGTACGTGCTATCAGGCCTTTCTTGTGGGTGACAACGGATAGACGTGGCTGGGATTTCGCGTTATTCTGGTTCAGCAAGATGATCGACGTTCAATTATTGGTTGAACTTGGCCCGCAACATTTCCTGGTATCGGAAGGCGATGCGAGCGCTCGCGGGACATGACTTGCCAGATAACAACAGGACGACTCAGATGGATGCAGGTACGGCTTCGCACGATGCCCTGATGGATGTGCCGTTTCGCCCGATTCGCGTCGGCAGCATGGACGCCATCGTCGAGCGAAGGCCAGACGGAAGCGTGGTGTATGAACTGAAGGAACCGCTCGAACCGTATCCCGTCCGCTTGACGGAGCGGCTCGAACACTGGGCGAGCGTCACGCCCGAGCGCGCGTTGCTTGCGCGGCGGACGCCGGACGGCAAGTCATGGGAATCTCTGACCTACCGCCAGGCGTTCGACGGTGCGCGTGCGCTGGGGCAGGTGCTGCTCGATCGAGGATTGTCGCCGTCTCGTCCGTTGATGATTCTCTCGGATCGAAGCTTTGAACACGCGCTCTTCGCGCTCGCCGCATTGCACGTCGGGATTCCCTATATTCCGGTGACGCCCGCGTATTCGCTGTTATCGCAGGACTTTTCGAAGCTCAAGCAACTCGCGGCGGTATGCACGCCCGGCCTCGTCTTCGCGGAGGACGGCGCGCAGTATGGCCGCGCATTGCGTGAGGTGTTCGGCGACGTGGAATGTGTCGTCGTCGGTCCGTTGCCGGAGGGGCGTGGCGGATCGCGCGTCGCGGAGTGGCTGAAGACGCCGGTTACAGCCGACGTCGACGAGGCGTTCAAGGCGGTCGGCCCGGATACGGTGGGCAAGATCATGTTTACTTCGGGAACGACAGGCGCACCGAAAGGCGTGATCTACCCGCAGCGCATGTTGTGCAGCAATCGACAGCAAGTCGCCCAGGTGTTCGCGTTTCTTCAGGACGGGCCATCGGACCTCGTCGACTGGCTGCCGTGGCATCACACTTTTGGCGGCACGCATAACTTCGGCATGGTGCTGTACGGCGGGGGGACTTACTACCTGGACCCAGGCAAGCCAACGCCGGAAGAAATTGGCCCGACAGTGCAGGCATTGCGTGAAATCGCACCGGCGGTCTACCTCAATACGCCGCAAGGGTTGGCCTCGCTCATTCCGCATCTGCAGGCGGACAAGGCGCTGCGCGAGAAATTCTTCAGCAAACTTGCGCTCATCTACTACGGCGGCGCAAGCCTGCCGAAATACATCTGGGCTCAACTCGACGAGCTCGCGGTGCGTACCATCGGCCAGCGTGTGCTCATCATGTCGGGCATCGGCAGCACGGAAGCGGGCCCAACGCCCTTATCGGCGGCCTGGGATCCGCGACGGGAAGCGATTGCGGGATTGCCCGTGCCCGGCGTCAAAGTGAAGGTGGCGCCGGTCGGCGCGAAGCTGGAAATCCGCTTCCTCGGCGACTGTGTGACGCCCGGCTACTGGAAAGATCCCGAGCGCACCGCCGCCGCGTTCGACGAGGAAGGCTATTTCTGCTCCGGTGACGCAGCAACGTTCATCGACCCGCAGCGCCTCGAACTTGGACTGCGCTTCGACGGACGGATCGCGGAAAATTTCAAGCTGTCCTCGGGTACCTGGGTCAACGTCGCCGAGTTGCGACTGTACGCGCTGAACGTGTTGGGCCCGTATGCGCGGGACATCGTGATTGCGGGGCACGACCGCGACTACCTGACCGCGCTCGTGTTCCCTGACATCGAAGCGTGCCGTGCGCTTTGCGACGACCTTCACGATCCGATGCCGGACGCCGACCAGATCATCAACAGCCGCGGCGTGCGCGCGTTCTTCCAGACCGGACTCGACCGGCTCGCCGCGCGGCCTGGCGGCAGCTCTACGCGCATTGCGCGCATCGTGCTCGAAAGCGAGCAGCCGACGCTCGATAACGGCGAATTGAGTGCAAAGAGCGCGATCAGCCAACGCAATGTGCTCGAGCGACGGCGCGGTGTCGTGGACGAGCTTTATTGCATGCCCCCCACGCCGCGCACACTGGTCGGCAACGCTGGCGCAGCAGCCGGTGCAGATCGAGGCGCGCGCCGCGGTTCAACGTACTGAAAACGCTGGAAGCTAAACAATGGATTTTCGCGTAGATCCCGCGGACATCGTGTTCCGCAAAGAGGTTCGTGCGTACCTCAACGAGCATTTGCCGGCCGACCTGGCCTTTCGCGGGCAGCAGGGCTTTCTGGCAGGTGACGACGATTCACAGCGCTGGACTCGCATCTTGCACGAAACGCGCGGGTGGTCAGTGCCGCATTGGCCGGTTGCTGACGGCGGCACGGGGTGGACCGCGATGCAGCGTTACATCTTCGAGGAAGAGTGCTATCTGGCCGGCGCACCGATACAGAATCAGGCGGGCGTGTCGCTCGTCGGACCCGTGATTTGCGAGTTTGGCAACGAAGAGCAGAAGCGGCGCTTTCTTCCCCCTATTCAGCGTGGTGAAGTGTTCTGGGTACAGGGTTTTTCAGAGCCGGGCTCGGGTTCCGATCTTGCATCGCTACGTACGACGGCGGTTCGCTATGGAGACCACTACATCGTCAATGGACAGAAGATCTGGACCAGCTTCGGCGCCTACGGTCAATGGAATTTCGTGCTGGTCCGCACGGATAGCGAAGCGAAGCCACAAAAGGGCATTTCCTTCCTGCTGCTCGACATGTCGTCGCCGGGCGTTACCGTACGGCCGATCGCGTCGCTCGATGGCTGCCATCACCTGGCGGAAGTCTTCTACGACAACGTGCGTGTGCCCGCTGAAAACCTGATCGGCGAGGTCAACAAGGGGTGGGGATACACCAAGTTTCTGCTCTTTAACGAGCGGGCATTTCTTGGCGCTGAAGCGCCTGCCCTCAAGCGCTATCTGCGCAAGATCCGGCACTACGCTTCGCGCGAACACGTGGCCGGCAAGCCATTGATCCAGGATCCGACGTTTGCGGCGCGCTTCGCGCAGTACGAATTGGAGGTTCGCGCGATCGACATGGCGGTGCAGGAAGTCCTGCATCAAGGGATAGACGAGCGCAGTGGCGGTATGGCGATCGGATCCATGCTCAAGGTGCGCGGATCCGAACTCCATCAGAAGCTCACAGAGATGCTGCTGGAGGTGATCGGCGATTACGGCGCCGTGTTCTACCCCGATCCGAATGAAGAGCGAGAGCTGTGCGGGGCCCGGTTCATCGGACCTGAATACGCGCCAGGCCTGGCGGCAGAAGTCTTCTATCGGCGGGCTTGCTCGATCTATGGCGGGACGGCCGAAATTCAGCGAAACATCATCGCCAAAGCACTGTTCGATCTTTGACACCATATTGAGTCACGAACGGTCTTCGGTCCCCGAGACGTGGGGATCGCATCAATTGCCGGCATAAAGAGGGTGCAGCATGGACTTTGAGTTGAGCGACGAACAGCGGATGTTGCAGGAAAGCGCGCAACGCTTCTTGCAAAAGAGTTATACGTTCGAACATCGTCGCAATCTTGCTTCGCAAGGAGGCGGATTTTCGCGCGAGACGTGGCGCATGTTCGGCGAAATGGGATGGCTCGGTGTCGCGGTGCCGGATGAATTGGGCGGGCTCGGTTTCTCGTCGATCGAAAGCGCCATCGTGGCCGAGCAGATCGGGCGCGCGCTGGTGCTGGAGCCATACGTGATGTGTGGTGTGTTTCCCGCGTCGCTTGTCACGCACTGCGGGCGAGACGGGCAGCGCGAGGCCATACTTGGCGAGATCGTTTCCGGCGAGACTGTCTATGCGGTCGCGCAAAGTGAACGTGAAGCGCGGGGTCAGGTGCACTACGTGACTGCAACCGCGAAGAAGACAGACGACGGGGCGTGGCGGCTGGACGGCCATAAGACGCTCGTGGTTGGAGCGCCCGTTGCAGACCGTCTGCTCGTCGTCGCTCGCGCGGCGGGCGCCGCCGATGCCACGGACGGCATCGGGGTTTTCGTCGTCGATCCGAAGCAGGCAGGCGTGACGCTGAAGACTTGCGCGTTGCTCGACGGCACGCCATCTGCCGACTTGCTGCTCGATGGTGTGATCGTCGCAGAATCGAATGTTCTGGGTGAGGCTGGGCGAGCGTTCGAAGGACTGCAGGCCGCCGTCGACGAAGCGGTCGTTGCGATCTGTGCTGAACTGGTGGGCGATATGGAAGACGCTATCGAGCTCGCGTCGGAATACTTGAAAACGCGCAAACAGTTCGGCGTGGCGATTGGCAGCTTCCAGGCGCTGCAACACCGGATGGCCGACATGGCGATCGAAGCGATGCAGGCGCGCGCGACACTGCACCGCGCGTTGCTCTCCATCAGCGAGGACAGGGAGAACCGGAGCGTGGAAATCTCGGGCTGCAAGGCACAGACCACGCGTAGCGCGAAGTTCGTCACGCAGCAGGGTATCCAGTTGCACGGTGGCTACGGCATCACGGATGAATACAAGGTGGGCCATCACTATCGCCGTCATCTGGTGCTCGACGCATTGTTCGGCAACACGGACTACCACCTGAATCGCTACGCACGCCAGATTCAGCACGAGGCATTGGCCGCGGCGGCGTGAACCCTTTCGAGGCATTGCCATGAACGCGAAAGCAACCGATCTGCTCGGCGTGCGGAGTGACGGAGCGGTTCTCACGTTGACACTGAACCGGCCCGCGGCCCGCAACGCACTGAACCTCGCATTGACAGAAGCGCTGGTCGACGCATTGCATCGTTTCGAAGCGGACCAAAGCCTGCGCGTCCTTATCGTGACGGGCGCCGATCCGGCCTTTTGTGCTGGGCTCGACCTGAATGATTTTTCCGCGCCCGATGCGCCGCGCACGCGGGTCGCGGACATGATCGATATGTGGCCGCGCATCACCAAGCCGGTAATCGCGGCGGTCAACGGCGCTGCCGTTACAGGCGGGCTGGAACTTGCAATGGGGTGCGATTTCATCATCGCGTCCGAGCGCGCGCGCTTTGCCGACACGCACACGAAAATCGGTGCGCTCGCGGGGGGCGGTATGACCGCGAGGTTGCCGTATATCGTGGGTCAGCGGTGGGCGAAGCAGTTCAGCTTGACGAGCGATCCGATTGACGCGGCCACGGCGTTGCGCATTGGCCTCGCGAACGAGGTGGTCAGCCACGATCAACTGATGGAGCGGGCAGCGTCACTCGCGAAGACGATTGCGAGCCGCCGCCCCGATCTCGTCGCGACGGTCAAGCGGGTGATCGATCAGGGTGCGCTAGCTTCGCTGGAAGAGGCGTTGCGGATCGAGAAGGCGGCATTGGCGCAAAGAAAGCAAAGCGGCGGCATGGCATGGCAGGTGGGGAAATAATCGCTTGCCTGACCGAAATCAACGGCTTGCTGTGTCGTGGCCGCTCTACACCGGTCTGCTGCGAGCGAAAGAACTGATCGCGTCGGCGTTCAGCGCCCAGCAGAAACGCAAGCAAGCCTGATCCTGCCCGGTGAACCCTGCTTTCATCGGCAAGCCTCCTTTTCTGCGGAGTACGTATGCGCTCATCGCTTTTTGACCTCACGGACAAGGTCGCAATCGTCACCGGATCGAGTCGCGGCATCGGCTATGCCAGTGCGCTCGGCATGGCGGAACACGGCGCCAGAGTCGTCGTTTCCGGCCGTAACGCCGACGCCTGCGAAACTGCCGCGCAAGCCATCAACGAAAAGATCGGAACACGGGTGGCCTTGCCGTTCGCCTGCAACATCGGCCGTAAAGCGGAATTGCAAGGTCTCGTGGCTGCGGCGAACGGCGAGTGGGGCAGGGTCGACATCGTGATGGCCAATGCCGCGATTCACCCGTGGATAGGCTCGGTACTCGACCTGCAAGACGAAACGTTCAACAAGTTCATGCAGGTCAACGTGCAGAGCAATATCTGGCTCGCGCAGATGACCATGCCCGGCATGACCGAGCGTGGCTATGGGCGCTTTATTTCGGTGGCATCCGTGGTCGGCCTGTTCGGCGATGCCGTGACGGGAACCTACGGTCTCACCAAAGCCGCCGACATGCAGCTCGTGAGAAACCTCGCGATGGAATTTGCGGCAAAGGGCGTCACCGCCAATTGCATCGCGCCTGGCACCTTCAAGACCGAGATGGCGCGATCGCAATGGGAGGACCAGGCGATGGTCGAATGGTACCGTGGTCGCAATCCATCACAGCGCTTCGGCGAGGTCGACGAGATCGCTGGGCTAGCCGTGATGCTCGCATCGCGTTCGGGCGGCTATATCAACGGCCAGACGATCGCGGTGGATGGCGGCCACACGATCTCGTTTCGCTGACCCGCAGGAGGGACGGACATCGTGCGCCTCCAGATGTTCAGGACGCGAATCACCGATCTGCTCGGCATTCGTCACCCGATACTTTGCGGCGGTCTTGGGCCGCGCGTGTCCGACGCACGGTATGTCGCCGCAGTCGTCAACGCAGGCGGCATGGGCTTTATCGTCGGCGCGGGCTTTCCCGATTCCGATGAATTCCGCAGCGAGTTGCGCACCTGTCGTGAACTCACCGGTGCAAAGAACTTCGGCGTCAATCTCTACATATCGCGGCAAGCGGGCGGAGTGGAGCGAGTCAAGCAACAGATCCGCATTCTGATCGAAGAGAACGTTGCCTGCGTGGAGACCGCCGGTGCGAGCCCCGAAGCGGTCGTGCCGTTGCTCAAGGAGGCGGGCATCAAAGTTTTGCACAAGGTGCCCGCTGTGCGCTATGCACATACGGCGGTGCGGATGGGGGTCGACGGTGTGATCGTCGTCGGCAATGAGTGCGGCGGCCATCCAGGCATCTACCAGATCGGTAGCATCGTGCAGGCCGCGCAGGCGCCGCGCGAAATCGGCTTACCGGTTGTGATCGGCGGCGGCATCGGCACCGGGCGGCAGCTTGCGGGCGTGCTGGCGATGGGCGCCGACGCGATCATCATGGGTACGCGCATGATGGTCGCCGAGGAGTTGTGGATTCATCCTGAAGTCAAGGCGAAGGTGGTGGCGGGCGACGGCAGCGAAAGCGTCGTGGTCAAGTCTGCGATTCGCGATCATCACCGCGTGCTGCGCAACGAGAGCGCCGAGGCGGTCATGGAACTCGATCGCGCGCAGGTGAGGGAGTTCGAGCGGTTCCGTCCTCACGTGATGGGCGCACTCGCGCACCAGGCTTACGTGACTGGCGACACGCGCAAGGGCATGATCGACTATGGTCATGCTGCGGTTTTTGCCGACGCGGTCAGGAAGGTCGAGACAATTTTCGACGAGATGATCGACGACGCGGTGGCGGCGTCGAACCGGTTGAGCAAACTGACGACGTAGACGGCTGGCACGGCCACGGTTCAAGCTCGGTGATCGTTGAAGCGGGCAGGCTAGCGCAGCGCGGCCGCTACGCTAGCCACGTCCTGATACCCGCGATGTAGTCGGCCATTTGCCTGCGAGCCTGCTCTTTATCGCGGGCAATGATCGCGCGCGCGATCTCGCGATGGTATTCCTTGATCCTCGCCACGACGCGGTCGCGGTCCGTTCGGTTTCGCCGATGAAACGTGGAATGCGCAACGGCAAGTTGCAGGACGATGCCGTCGAAGAGACGCAGTGCGGGATCGCCGCAAAGTTCAGCGAGCAGGAAATGAAATCGCAGCAACTCATCGGCGCCGGCACGGCCGTCGAGTTGCGCCTCGGCCTGGACCTGCTTTTGCACGTGTCTCTCACCTTCTTGGTCGAGCCGTTCGATGACGAGATCCAGCACGGCCAGTTCGAACGTGCGGCGCGTCGCGAGAATATCGCGCGGCGCGATGCCCGCATACTCCAGATAGACGCTGACTGCCTGCATCGTCGCGCTCAAGTCCGGCTGGGCGACGATCACGCCGCCTCCGGTGCCGCGCTGCACCCTCACGATCGAGTGGTGCTCGAGCAAGCGGATCGCTCCGCGCAACGCAGCGCGACTTACTCCATGGACCTCCATCAATTCCTGCTCGGAGCCGAGCGGTAGTCCTGCCGGCCATCCCAGATCGATGATGTGCTTCAGCAGCGCCATGAAGAGCGTCTGCGCGCGTGTGATCGGTGCGCCGGTCGCATTGCGCTTGCGGCGCGGCTCGTCAGTTTGGGGCAGCGCAGGCGTCATCGCGGCCAGCATCGAGAGCCACTGCTGGCGCGGGGCCTGGCCAGGATGTCTGTTGTCGCGCAGCTTTTCGCGGCGTTGCGCGGCGAACTGGCTGAAGAGGGCGACGTCGGCCGCCGGGACGACCAGTGTCAGGCTCACCATGCCTTCGGCCTTCTTGCGGGTGCGATAAGCGGCGACGCGTTCGGCAGGCGACTTTGGCATGTCCGAGTTCAGTGTTAAACGCGAACATCGTTCAATATATCGCACACGATCGTTACGTGTAACGAAGCTTTCGTGCGCGAACGCAGCGCGCGTACGCGCAAAGGGCGACGCCGAAGCTGAGCGTCGCCCCGCCGGCATTTCCGCCGGTCACTTCACGTACTTTCGAAACTCAGGCTTGCGCTTTTCGCGGAAAGCATTGCCACCTTCCTTCGATTCGTCCGTGTCGTAGTACATCGCAAGCGCCTGCATCGCGAACGCGCCGATGCCGCGGATGTTCTCGGTATCGATATTGAACGAGCGCTTGGCGAGCGCAATAGCGGTGGGGCTCATCTGCAGAATCTCGTCGCACCACTTCTTCGTTTCGGCGTCGAGTTGCTCCGCGGGCACGACGGCGTTGATGAGACCCCAGTCGAGCGCCTGTTTCGCACTGTATTTGCGGCACAGGTACCAGATTTCCCGCGCGCGCTTCTCACCGACGATGCGCGCGAGGTAGGCGGTGCCGAAGCCCGGATCGACCGACCCGACTTTCGGGCCGACCTGACCGAACACCGCGGTCTCGGAAGCGATGGCGAGATCGCAGAGCGTCACCAGCACGTTGCCGCCGCCGATTGCATAGCCGTTCACGCGTGCGATCACGGGCTTCGGAATGTCGCGGATGATGCTTTGCAGTTCCTCGATCGGCAGACCGACGGTGCCGCGCCCGTTGTAGCCGTCGCCGGACTGGTCGCCGCCCGTGCAGAACGCCTTGTCGCCGGCGCCCGTGAGCACCACCACGCCGATATCCTTGTTCCATCCCGCGAGGCCGAAGGCCTTGATGAGCTCCTCCACGGTGTTGGCGCTGAATGCGTTGTACACCTTCGGGCGATTGATGGTGATCGTCGCGACCCCGTCCGCCTCCTGATAGCTGATGTCCTCGAATTCCATGTCGTATTCCAATGTTGTTGGTTGATTGCGTTCGCGGTGCCGTTTATCCAGCCATCGTCAGACCGCCCGACACGCTGATGACCTGACCGCTGATGAACGCGGCGTCGTCACTCGCGAGAAAGGCCACCACCCCCGGGATGTCGCCAGGTTCGCCCATGCGGCCGAACGGCACGGCCTTCACGAGGGCGGCCTTGATGCGCTCGCCTTTCTCGCCCTGCGCGAGGTTGTCGAGAAGCGGGGTCGCGGTCGGGCCGGGGCAAACGACGTTGACGGGAATCATCTGGCGGGCCATTTCGCGTGCCATCGTCTTCGTGAAGGCGATGAGTCCGCCTTTGCAGAACGAGTACACCGCTTCCATCGAGGAGCCCACGCGTCCCGCATCCGACGAGATGTTGACGACGCGGCCACGGCCACGTTCGGCCATCCGTCGCAGCACGGCATGGTGCATGTTCAGCGGTCCGTACAGATTGATCGCCACCACCTTGTCCCAGAACGGTTTTTCGGTTTGCAGGAAGAACGCACCCATGTCCCAGCCGGCGTTGTTCACGAGAACCTCGATCGGTCCCAGTTCTTCCTCGACTCTCGCCACCGCGGCGTGCACACCTTCGTGATCCGTGATGTCGACGCGGTAGGCGCGCGCCTTGCCGCCCGCCGCCTCGATTTCCGCCGCGACACGCGCGGCGCCTTCTTCGTTCAGGTCGAACAGCGCGACGATCGAACCTTCGTCGCCGAATCGTCTGCTGATGGCGCTTCCGATCCCACCTGCCGCGCCAGTGACGACGACGACCTTCTCCTTGAGCCCCTTCATTGATTCCCTCCGTGATGTGCGAGGCGCTGTCGCGCCAGTTAATCCTTGCTCAGCGCTTCCGATACGGCTTCGCCCCTTCCTGTGGCCCGCGCGAGGAGCGCGCTCGCTTCGTCCGCGCTATAACCCGCTTCGACGAGAATCTCGATGCTGTGCTCGCCGAGATTCGGCGGCAGATAGCGAACGTTGCCGGGCGACTCGGAGAAGTGCACCGGTATCGAGGTCATGACCATGTCGCCTTCGGTCGGGTGCTCGAAGCGCTGGAAGAACCCGGTCTCCTTGATGTACGTGTCGTGCATCAGGTCTTTCAGGTCGCGCACGGGACCGTGCGGCACGTCCGCCGAGGCGAAGATCCCATTCCATTCCGCAGTCGTCTTGTTGCGGATGGCGTCGCCGACGATGCGATAAAGCTCGCTGATATTGCGCATACGCTCGGCCATGTGGCAAAAGCGCGGGTCGTCGAGCAGATGCGCCGCATCGATTGCGCACAGCACGCGGCGCCATTGCTCGTTATTCACGGCGAGCAGGCAGATATGCCCGTCTTTTGTCGCGTAGGGCCGGCGGTGCGGCGAAAACATGCGCGGATAGCCGAGGCCGGTTCCGTCATTGGAGCCCAGCGCACCTTCCCAAAGATGCTCGAAAAGATTGAATTGCAGCATCGTTTCGAACATCGGCACATGGACGAGCTGGCCGACACCGGTCCGCTCGCGGTGATAGAGCGCCATGCCGATCGACGACGCCAGCACATAGCCGCAGAACTTGTCGACGATCACGGTGGGGAAGTATCGCGGCGAGCCGTCCGCGTCGCGGTTCATCGCGGCAATGCCGGTTTCACCCTGAATCACGTCGTCGAAAGCGGGGCGGTCCTTGTAGGGTCCGTCGATTCGATAGCCGGCACCCGACGCATACACGATGCGTGGGTTGCGCGCCCGCACGGTTTCATAGTCGATGCCGAGGCGCTCGGCGGCACTCGGGCGCATGCTGTGCACGATGACGTCGGCGGTCTCGACGAGCTTGAGCAGCGCTTCGCGGCATTCGGCCTGCTTCAGGTTCAGGATCACGCTGCGCTTGTTGCGGTTCATGATCGTATAGAACACTGCCATGTCGGGATTGCGGCCAGGGCCATTCTTGCGGTTCTGGTCGCCTTCGGGCGGTTCGATCTTGATGACGTCCGCGCCCATGTCGCCGAGCAGCTGCGTGGCGACCGGACCGAGCACGTTGATGGTCAGGTCGATCACGCGGACACCGGCTAACGGGCCGGTCGCCGGTTCGAGGGGTTGTTGGGGATTTTCCATGCTCAGGCCTTGTACTCCTTGCCTTTAACGAGCCTGAGCGGCGTATACACCATCACTTCCGTGCCGTCCTGCTTGATCACGCGGTTGCGGGTGCGCACCAGCCCAAGTCCGGGGCGCCCCTTGCTAGGCCTGCATTCGATCACCTCGCATTCCACGTGAATCGTGTCGCCCACATAGGTCGGGCCTTTGATGTCGAGTTCCATGTTCAGGAACGCGAAGCCGACGCCCTGCATGGTGGCCTGCGTGAGCAGCCCTTCCATCAGCGTGAAGACCAGCGCGCCCGGCGCGACGCGCCCCTTGATGGCCGACTGCTCGCGAAGAAACTCGGTGTTGGTGAACAGAACTTCCAGCATGCCGGTCACCGAAACGAAATTCACGACATCCGTTTCGGTCACCGTGCGGCCCACGGTCTTGAACTTGCGTCCAACGGGCAGGTCCTCCCAGTGAATTCCCAGACCAACCGTTTCGATTTCTTCCATTGCCTGTCCTCTGTCGTTGTCGGCTCGGCTGGTAGCTGAGCTGTCGTTGTCAGTTCTTCTTGATGCGGCCTAGCACGCTGTCCGCGACGATGTTGCGTTGAATCTGGTTGGTGCCTTCGATGATCTGCACCACCTTCGCGTCGCGGAAATAACGGTTGATCGGATACTCGTTGGAGATGCCCGCGGCACCGAATAGCTGCACGGCGTCGGTCGCGACTTTCATCGCGACATCCGATGCGAACATCTTCGCCATCGCCGCCATTGGGGCGAGTTCACGGCCGCTAACGCCAGCATCGACGAGCGACGCCGTGCGATAGACGAGTTGGCGCGCGGCTTCGGTCTGGGTCACCATGTCGGCGATCATCCAGCGCACGCCCTGGAAGTTGCTGATGCTCTGGCCGAATGCAACGCGGTCCTGAATGAATTTGACGGTGTGATCGATCGCGCCCTGTGCAATGCCAACCGCGCGTGCGGCCACGATGGGACGGCTCGTGTTGAGCGCCTCCATGGCCACCTTGAACCCCCGGCCGCCTTCCGGCCCGAGACGGTCTTCCGCGCGGATGAAGGCATCGTCGAAATAAAGGGGGCACGACGCCACGCCGCGCGCGCCCATCTTGTCTTCTTCGTTGCCGATCGTCAGACCCGGCGTGTTGCGATCGACGATGAAAAGATTGATCCCCAGCGCCTGTCCTTCCTCGTCGAGCGTCCTGGCGGCGACGAGAATGAAGTCGGCGATATGCGAATTCGTGCACCAGATCTTCGAGCCGTTGAGCACATAGCCGCCGTTCTTGCGACGCGCTGTCGTGCGAATGCCCGAGACGTCGGAGCCGCTTTGAGCCTCGGTAATGGACAGCGCACCGCGCAACTCACCGGAGGCGAGACCCGGCAGCAGACGAGCCTTCTGCTCTTCGGTGCCGCCTTCGAGAATCGCTCCGAAGGGCGTCCATTGCACGACCAGCAGATAGCCCGTGTTGTAGCAAACCCGCCCGAACTCCTCGACCGCGATGCAGGCCGACATCACGCTGCCGGCGCCGCCATACGCTTCAGGAAACGGCAACGTGAAGAGGCCAAGCTCCTTGAGCAGTGCGTACATGTCGTGCGGATACCCGGCCGTACGGTCGATCTCGTCGGCCCGCGGCGCCACGCGCTCCCTTGCGACGCGACGGATGAGGTCGCGGATCTGAAGCTGGTCGTCTGTTAGTTCGTATGTCACTTCGAGCTCTCTTGCTAACGGTTTTTCCGGGCCGGCCCCCGGATTCGTTTCCGGAGTAGGGATACGCCGCCCCCGCCGACCACTCCCTGATCACATCCGAAGTCTTCAAGTTTATGAACAATGTTCGATAAATTAAACGAAGGGCCAGGTGGTCGTCAAGCGCTGAAACCGGCTCACGCGGGTTTGTCCGAGGTGCGCCGGGAATTTGGTCGGGATGTAGTTGCAGCCTTGCGCGGCGGGGCATGGCAGGGCTTTTCCGCCGTTGACAGCGCGCTCCCTGTGCGTTTAATATTTGGAACAGTGTTCGGTTATTTGTTCCATTTTGGCCCGACAGAGCGGCTCGATTCGGCGCGAGCCCATGGCAAAACGATTTGGAGGAGCGGGAATGGACTTTCTTTGTCCTGAAGTCGATTATCAGAAATTCCTGGCCGAGGGCCGCTTGATGATCCAGCGTAGCCGCGGCAGCGGCCGCTATGTGTTCTACCCGCGGGTGGCTGAGCCGGTTACCGGGATGCGCGACCTGGAGTGGGTCGAAGCCTGCGGGAAGGGTACGGTTTATTCCACTACCGTGGTTCGCCAGAAATCGCCCACGCCCAGCTACAACGTCGCAGTGATCGATCTGGAAGAAGGTGTGCGTATGCTGAGTTGTGTGGAGGGCATCGAGCCGGAGGCCGTGAGCATTGGCATGCCCGTGCAGGCGAAGATCGTGTACCGAGGGGATGCGGCATTGCTTGTGTTCGAACCGGCCTGACGCCCGCTAACCCGCAGCCGGCCGTCAACAGCCGGTCACACCGATGAAAGGTAGATCGTATGGAATTCAACTTGCGCGGGCGTACCGCACTGGTGGCAGGCGCCACCTATGGGATGGGGGAAGCACCAGGCTTGTCGTCGCTGGACCTTGCCGCGCGCGCGTCCGTTGACGCGCTCGCCCAGGTGGGACTGACGCCCGGCGATGTAGACGGCCTTTTCGTGTGCACGCCGGACGACATGCTGTCGGGTCTCACCTTTGCGGAATACCTCGGTATTAACCCGAAGTTCACCGACAACAACCGAAGCGGCGGATCGGCGTTCGAAATCTACGCGCACACGGCGGCCATGGCGTTGTGTACGGGACAGATCGACGTCGCGTTGATTGCATATGGGAGCAATCAGCGCAGCGCGGCGGGCAAGCTGGTGCAGTCGTCGCGTCCTTCGCCGTGGGAGAGCCCGTATAAGCCGATGAATCCGGTGTCGTCGTATGCGCTTGCGGCGGCGCGTCATATGCATCAGTACGGCACGAAGCGTGAGCATCTGGCCGAGGTGGCCGTCGCCGCGCGCAAGTGGGCGCAACTGAATCCGGATGCGTATATGCGCACGCCGATGTCGATCGACGACGTGATGGGCGCGCGCCTCGTGTCGGACCCGCTTTCCGTGCGCGATTGCTGCCTGGTGACGGATGGCGCGGCAGCGATCGTCATGGTGCGCGCCGACCGGGCGCGTGATCTCACCGACCAGCCGGTGTATCTGCTCGGCGCGGCTTCGGCCACTTCGCACCGCGAAATCGCGAGCATGCCGGATCTCACGGTGACTGCCGCGGCGGAATCGGGCAGGCGTGCGTATCAAATGGCGGGCGTGAAGGCGAACGATATCGATGTCGCGATGCTGTACGACGCCTTCACGATCAACACCATTCTGTTTCTCGAAGACCTCGGCTTTTGCCCTAAAGGCGAAGGGGGCCACTTCGTTTCAGACGGCGGCATCGCGCCGGGCGGCCGGCTCGCGGTCAACACGAACGGCGGCGGTTTGTCGTGCGTCCACCCCGGCATGTATGGGCTGTTCCTGATGGAAGAATCGATGCGGCAATTGACGGGCCGCGCTGGTGAGCGCCAGATACCCGGTGCGAAGCTGGCGATCGCGCACGGTAACGGTGGTGTGCTCTCGAGCCAGGCCACGGTGATTCTCGGGACGCAGGAAACCCTGTAAAGACACGCTGTAAGACACGCTGCCCGCCAGGGTCACTGTCAACAGCTTTGCATTGCATCGGAGTAAGCGCTAAAGCGCTAACTCTGATCGACAGGAGACGGACAGATGAGCGAAGAGACCAGCGACGATGCGGCAGAGATCGTACAGGTCCGGCAAGACGGTGCAATCGCGATCGTCACATTGAACTATCCCCAACGGCGAAACGCGTTTTCGCTAAAGATGCGTGAGACGTTGTACGCGCAGCTTTACCGCCTGATGCATCACGAGGAAGCCTGCCGTGCGATCGTACTGACCGGCGCGGGCAATACGTTTTGCGCGGGTGGGGACATCTCGGAGATGCAGACGCGCAAGGTGCTCGAATATCGACAGCGCAATGAACTGCCGCTCGATATTTTCAGACTGATGGTCGAAGGCCCGAAAGCGATCGTCGCCGCCGTCGAAGGGTTTGCGTTTGGCGCGGGTCTGTCGCTCGCCGCTGCTTGCGATTATGTCGTCACATCATCGGCCGCGCGCTATGCGAGCGCGTTCGTCAAGGTCGGGCTGCTGCCCGATACGGGGCTTTATTGGTCGTTGTCGCAGCGCGTGGGCGGCGGCCTTGCACGCGAGCTCATGCTGAGTGCCCGGGAGTTCAACGGCGTCGAAGCGGGCGAGACCGGTTTTGCCAATCAGGTCGTCGAGCCCGGCGAGGCGCTGAACGCAGCCTCGAAGGTGGCGCAACAGTACGCGGAACTGCCCTCGGTGGCCACTGCGCACCTGAAGGCCGCGCTCGCGACGGGCATCCGTACGCTCGACGACGCGATCGAAGCGGAAGTCAACCTGCAGCCCATCCTGCGCCGCAGCCGCGAACACCAGGAGGCCGTGGGCGCCTTCATGGAAAGGCGCAAGCCGGTGTTCGTGGCCGACTGAAGGAAGCCAACATGAGCGAAAAAGAAACGGCGGCAAACGATGCGACGTCGCTGATCGAGGTGACCCGCGAGGGACCGGTCGCGATCGTGACGCTAAACAATCCCCGACGCCGCAACGCGATGGGACGTCAGATGCGTCAGTTGTTGCGCGACACGATGCATCGGCTGATGGTCGACGATCCGGACTCGCGAGCAATCGTCCTGACGGGCGCGGGCGAGCACTTTTGCGCCGGCGCCGACATCTCCGAGATGACGAAGCGCACGATCCTGCAAAGCCGCGAGATTCTGGCGGAGTCGTGCGTGGTAGTGCGTGAAATGCTGGCGGGACCCAAGCCGGTCGTGGCGGCTGTGGAAGGCGTGGCGTTCGGCGCCGGGCTGTCGCTCGCGGTCGCGACCGACTATGTGGTGGCTGCATCGAATGCACGCTTTTGCGCGGCGTTTCTGCGCGTCGGCCTGATTCCGGACACCGGTATTCTGTGGACGCTTCCGAAGCGCATCGGCATGGCTCGCGCGAGGGAGATGCTGTCGCTCGCCACTGAAATCGACGGAGACAAGGCCGGCACGTTTCACCTTGCTAACGAAGTCGTCGGGCCGGGCACTGCGCGCGCAAAGGCAATCGAAGTTGCGCGCGGTCTTGCCGACTTGCCGCCGCTCGGCGTGGCGCTGCTGAAGGACGCGCTGACCAACGCCGCGACGACCATGGAAGGCGCGCTGCGAGCCGAGATCGACTATCAGCCGATCCTTCGTCAGTCGAAAGACCATCAGGCTGCCTGCAAGGCGTTTATGGAAAAGACCAAACCGGTCTTCACGGGCGAGTGAGCGCGGGGAGCAATGCGATGAGTAGCGAGCAGAAGGAACAGGCCGCGGGCGCCGACGAGATCGTGCAGGTGCGCCGTCAAGGCGACGTGAGCATTGTCACGATGAACTATCCCGAGCGCCGCAACGCGTTCTCCATGAGGATGCGCGTTGCGCTGACCGAGGTCTTGCACCGGCTGATGCACGACGATCCGCAAACGCGCGCCATTGTTCTGACCGGCGCGGGCGGCCATTTTTGCGCGGGCGGTGACCTGTCCGAAATGCACGCGAGCACTGCGCAGTTGCTGGCGCTTCGTGAGCGTATCGCGGTGGGCGTGCGTCTCTTCAAGCTGATTTATACGGGCACGAAGCCGGTCGTCGCGGCGGTGGAGGGCACGTGCTATGGAGCGGGGCTGTCGCTGGCTGCTGCATGCGATGTCGTGGTCGGTGCCGATACGGCGAAGTACTCATGTGCGTTCGGCAAGGTCGGACTGCTTCCCGACACTGGAATTCTATGGACGCTGCCGCAAAAGGTCGGCGGCAGCAAGGCGCGTGAGTTGATGCTGAAAGGCGATGTCATCGACGCGGCCGCGGCGCGCCGCATCGGCCTGGTCAGCGAGGTGGTCGCGAGCGGCGGCGCGCTCGATGCGGCGATCGTGGCCGCGGCGCGCTTCGCGAGCTATCCGCCAGTGACGCTGGCGCTCCTGAAGGCGAGCCTCGTCAATGCGGGCAATTCGATCGAAGACGCATGCCGCCTCGAAACTGACCTCAATCCGCTGACCCGTCAAACGAGCGACCACGCGGAGGCGGTGACGGCCTTCCTGGAAAAACGCAAGCCGGTTTTCACGGGTGCCTGACGCTGCCATTCTCCGTTGCTGTCTCTACTGGAAGTTCAACGCCTATGTTTACCCCTGACCTGCTGAAGAACAAGCGAATCCTCATCACCGGGGGAGGCACTGGCCTTGGCAAGAGTATCGGCCTGCGCTACCTCGAACTGGGCGCCGATCTCGTCATCTGCGGTCGCCGCAAGGAAGTGCTGGACGCGACGGCCGACGAGTTTCGCGGCGTCGTGGCTGGCGCGCGTGTGACGACGGTGCAGGCGGACGTGCGCAGCGCCGAGTCCGTCGACTCGATGATGGAGACGATCTGGCGGGATGGTCCGCTCGACGTATTGCTGAACAACGCGGCGGCCAATTTCATCGCGCGCACCGAAAGCCTGTCGGCGCGCGCGGTGGATGCGGTGCTCGACATCGTGCTGCACG
Source organism: Paraburkholderia podalyriae (assembly GCF_014397785.1). Classification (GTDB taxonomy): domain Bacteria; phylum Pseudomonadota; class Gammaproteobacteria; order Burkholderiales; family Burkholderiaceae; genus Paraburkholderia; species Paraburkholderia podalyriae. Next base: position 120,776 of record NZ_VZQQ01000005.1, on the reverse strand, counting down.
GCAGCTTCTATTGCACGATCGCGGCGGGCAAGCGCTGGATCGACGCGGGTCACCCGGGCAACGTGATCAGTACCGTATCGACGCCCACGATGACCGGCTCGGCCTTTACCGTGCCGTCCGCCGCGGCGAAGGCCGGTGTTCTCGCCATGACCCGCAGCCTGGCGGTCGAGTGGGGCCCGAAGGGCATTCGCCTGAACGCGGTGGCGCCCGGACTGTTCCCGACGCCGGGCGCATGGGAGCAGTTGTACCCGCCGGGCTCGCAGGTCGAGCCGCAGGAGCGTTCGGTGCCGCTGAGGCGCTTCGGCGATCACGCGGAACTCGCCAATCTCTACGCTTATCTGGCGTCCAATGGCTCCGGCTATATCACCGGCGACCTGATCGTGATCGACGGCGGCCGCTGGATGCAGGGGGTTGGCGGCCCGGCTTTCCGCGCGATGCAGGACTGGACCGACGAGCAATGGGACGCGATGCGCGCCCACGCTCGCAAGGGTTGAACCATGGGTCCGCTTGCAGGAGTTCGAATCATCGAGCTGGCCGGCATCGGCCCGGGGCCCATGGCGGCGATGCTGCTCGCCGATCTGGGTGCGACGGTGTTGCGCATCGAGCGTCGCCAGCCGGTCAAGCTCGGTATCGAGCGTCCGCTGCGCTACAACCTGTTGCTGCGCAACCGAAAGACGATTGCGCTCGACCTGAAAGACCCAGCGGCCGTCGAACTCGTGCTCACGCTGGTGGAGCGCGCCGATGCGCTGATAGAAGGTTTCCGGCCCGGCGTGACCGAGCGACTTGGGCTGGGCCCGCAGGCCTGCCTCGAACGCAATTCGCAGCTTGCTTACGGGCGCATCACAGGATGGGGCCAGCAGGGTCCGCTCGCGCAGTACGCCGGGCATGACCTGAACTACATCGCGATCACCGGCGTCCTCAACGCAATTGGCCGCCGCGATCAGCCGCCGTCGATACCGCTGAATCTGATCGGCGACTATGCGGGCGGTTCGCTGTATCTTGCAATGGGGCTCCTGTCGGCGATCCTGCACGCGCGTAACGGCGGCGCGGGACAGATCGTGGATGCCGCGATCGTCGACGGCACGGCCAACCTTGCAACCACGTTCTTCGGCATGCAGGCTGCCGGAATCTGGCGTGACGGGCGCGGGACGAATATCACGGATTCGGGATCGCATTTCTACGACGTTTATGAATGCGCAGACGGCAAGTGGATCACGGTCGGTCCCATCGAGGACAAGTTCTATCTCGAACTGCTCCGCCTGCTCGACATCGATCCGCAAACGCTGGGTACGCAGCTCGACGCAAGCAACTGGCCCGCCGCGCGCGCACTGTTCGCGCTGAAATTCAAGCACCGCACACGCGAACAATGGACCACGTTGCTCGCGCACACGGACGCGTGCTTCGCGCCGGTTCTGTCGTGGACCGAGGCACCCGAGCATGCGCATCTGAAGGCGCGCGGCACGTTCATCGAAGTGGACGGCATCGTGCAGCCCGCGCCGGCGCCGCGCTTCTCCGCCACCGTGCCCGCGAAGCCGACGGCGCCAGAGGCGCCCGACGCGAGCACGATCGATGCCGCGCTGGCGGCATGGCTCGAACCGGGCCGCGTAGGCGAGTTGAAAGAAGCGGGAACGCTGGCCTGAGCCGCACCCGGCAGGCGACCCATAAGGACCAAACGAGACACTCATGGATCTGCGATATACCGACGAAGAGCTGGCGTTCCGCAATGAGGTCAGAGCCTTCTTCAAGGAAGCGCTGCCGGCCGACATTCGACGCAAGGCCACCTTGGGGCAGCGCTATTCGGCGGCCGACCTGCGCCGCTGGCAACGCATTCTCTACGAGCGCGGCTGGGCGACGCCAGCGTGGGACAAGGCGTGGGGCGGGACGGGCTGGAGCGCGGTGCAGCAATACATCTTCAAGGAAGAGCTGCACATGGCCCCGGCGCCCGAGACGCTGTCATTCAACGTGAACATGATCGGTCCGGTTTTGATCGCGTTCGGCGGCGAACAGCAGAAGCGCCATTTCCTTCCTCGTATCGCGAGCCTCGAATACTGGTTCTGCCAGGGATTCTCCGAGCCCGGCGCCGGTTCGGACCTGGCCGCGCTGCGGACCCAGGCGGTGCGCGACGGGGACCACTACGTGATCAACGGCCAGAAGCTCTGGACTTCGACGGCGCATCACGCGGACTGGATGTTCTGTCTCGTGCGCACGGATTCGAGCGGCAAGAAACAGCAGGGCATCACGTACCTGCTGATCGACATGAAGACACCGGGCCTGACCGTGCGCCCGATCATCACGATCGACGGCCACCATGAAACCAACGAGGTGTTCTTCGACAACGTGCGCGTGCCGGTTGCGAATCGCATTGGCGAGGAAAGCAAGGGTTGGGACTACGCGAAGTATCTGCTCGGCAACGAGCGCAGCGGGATTGCGCGCGTGGGCGTGTCGAAGATGCGCGTGCGTCACGCGAAGGACCTGGCGAAGCGCGTGCCCTGTGGCGACGGTGTGCTATGGGATGACCCGCGTTTTCGCGAACGTGTCGCGGCCGTCGAGGTGGAACTGAAGGCTTTGGAGATGACGCAGATGCGCGTAATCGCCGAGAGCAGCGCGCAGCAGAGCCACGTACCCGACCCGAAGACTTCGATTCTGAAGATCAAGGGTTCGGAGCTGCAGCAACTCGCAGCTGAATTGCTCCTCGAGGTGGCAGGGCCGGATGCTCTACCGCTCGATCTCCACTTCCTGCGTGGACTTGCCGATCCGGTTCGCGAACCCGAATGGGCGCTCACAGTCGCGCCGAATCACTACTTCGCGCGTCATGTTTCGATTGTGGGCGGCTCCAACGAGATTCAGAAGAACATTCTCGCCAAGTCCGTACTCGGACTTTGAGGGACGGGCGAACAGCGGAGAACCATCAGATATGGACTTTGATTTCACCGATGAACAACGCATGCTCAAGGACAGCGTCGAGCGGCTCGTCAAAGACGAGTACGGGTTCGAACAGCGCGCGAAGTATCTCGCTGAGCCGGACGGTTTCAGCCGCGAGCTTTGGGCGCGTTACGCCGACATGGGTTTGTTGGGCCTTTCGTTTGACGAGGAGTACGGCGGCAGCAACTGCGGCCCTGTCGAAACGATGATCGTGATGGAGGCGTTGGGCCGCGCTCTCGCGGTCGAACCCTATCTGGCGACGGTCGTGCTGGGCGGCGGCTTGGTGCGGCTTGGCGGCAACGCGGCGCAACGCGCGGCGATTCTGCCGCGGATTGCGCAAGGCGAGTTGCAGATGGCGTTCGCGCACAGCGAGGCGCAGGCGCGGTACGACCTCGCGGACGTTGCGACCACCGCACGGCGCGAAGCCACCGGCTGGGTGCTCGACGGCGCCAAGCGCGTTGTGCTCCACGGCGGCAGCGCCGATGTTCTGGTGGTGTCGGCGCGCGTGTCCGGCGGCAGGCGCGAGCGTGACGGCATCGGGCTGTTCGTGGTCAGGGCCGACGCGCAGGGCGTGACGCGCCACTCGTATCCGACGCAAGACCGGCTGCATGCGGCCGACGTCGAGTTGTCGGGGGTGCGCGTTCCAGACAGCGACGTTCTGGGCGTGGCGGGCGCTGCGTTGCCGCTGATCGAAACGGTCGTTGCGCACGCGATCGCGGCAGTGAGCGCGGAAGCCGTGGGCGCGATGGCCGCCGCGCACGAGGAAACCGTGGAGTACCTGAAGGTCCGCAAGCAATTCGGGGTGCCTATCGGATCATTCCAGGCGCTCCAGCATCGTGCAGTCGACATGCTCGTCATGGTGGAGCAGGCGCGCAGCATGGCGCTCTTCGCGACCATGATGAGCGAGGAGCCGGACGCGGCGGAACGCGATCGCAGTATGTCGGCGGCGAAAGTGCAGATCGGACGCTCGGGCCGCTTCGTGGGTCAGCAAGGCGTGCAACTGCACGGCGGCATCGGGATGACTGAAGAGTGCAGGATTGGCCACTACCTGAGACGCCTGAGCGTGATCGACATCCAGTTCGGTTCGACCGAACATCATCTGACCCAGCTCGCCAATGCCGGCGGACTGATCGGTGCAGCAGCGTGAGCCGCGCGTCCAGTCAAGAAAACGGAAACCATTCATGAGCCGAATTTCCCCACCCGATCAATATCAGGAACTGCGCGACGCCTTGCGTGACCTCTCGAAGGCGTACCCCGACGAGTACTGGCGCCGCATCGATCACGAGCGTGTCTATCCCGAGGCGTTTGTGGACGCGCTGACGAAGGCCGGCTGGATGGCCGCGCTGATCCCTCAGGAGTATGGCGGTTCAGGTCTCGGCTTGACCGAGGCGTCCGTGATCATGGAGGAGATCAACCGCAACGGCGGCAACTCCGGGTTCTGTCACGGTCAAATGTACAACATGAATACGCTCTTGCGTAACGGCTCGGAAGCACAAAAGCGCAAGTACCTTCCGAAGATCGCTTGCGGCGAACTGCGCCTGCAGTCGATGGGCGTGACGGAGCCGACCACGGGAACGGACACCACGAAGCTTAAGACCACCGCCGTGAAGAAAGACGGCCGCTACGTGGTCAATGGCCAGAAAGTATGGATTTCGCGCGTGCAGCATTCGGACATGATGATCCTGCTCGCACGCACCACGCCGTTGTCGGACGTGAAGAAAAAGTCGGACGGGCTGTCGTGCTTTCTCGTGGACCTGCATCAGGCCATCGGCAATGGGCTGACCGTGCGGCCGATTCCGAACATGGTCAATCACGAGACGAACGAACTGTTCTTCGACAATCTGGAGATTCCCGAAGAGAACCTGATCGGCGAGGAAGGCAAGGGCTTCAAGTACATCCTCGACGGACTGAACGCCGAGCGCGCACTGATCGCGGCCGAGTGCATCGGCGACGGCTACTGGTTCGTCGAGCGCGCGTCGAAGTACGCCAGCGAGCGTATCGTGTTCGACCGGCCCATCGGCATGAACCAGGGCATCCAGTTCCCGATCGCCGAGGCCTACATCGACGTGCGCGCGGCGGATCTGATGCGCTACAAGGCCTGCGAACTGTTCGACAATCATCAGCCGTGCGGCGCGGAAGCGAACATGGCGAAGCATCTCGCGGCCACGGCTTCGTGGAAAGCGGCGAATGCCTGTCTGCAGACCCATGGCGGCTTCGGTTTCGCCTGCGAATACGATGTCGAGCGCAAGTTCCGCGAAACCCGGCTCTATCAGGTGGCGCCGATTTCGACGAACCTGATTCTGTCCTACGTCGCCGAGCACGTGCTCGACCTGCCGCGTTCATTCTGAGCTTTGGAGGGATCTGATGCGCTTCGAGACCATTCTGTACGACGTCAAGGACCGTGTAGCGACGATCACGCTGAACCGTCCGGAACACATGAACACCTGGAACGACCAGGTGGCGACCGAAGTGTACGAGGCGATGCAGGCGGCGGGCTCGGACCATGGCGTGCGCGTGATCGTTTTCACCGGCGCGGGCAAGGCGTTTTGCGCGGGCGGCGATATCCACAGCTTCGGCGGCGACCCCGCCGCGCTGATGACGAAGTTGCCGCGCCCGTTCGACATGCGCAAGCGCGCCGACTGGCAGACGCGCTGCTCGTATTACCCGGCCATACCGAAGCCGGTGATCGCGATGCTCAACGGCGCGACCGTCGGCATTGGGCTGATTCACGCGCTCTTCTGCGACATCCGGTTTGCGTCGGAAGACGCCACCATGACGACAGCATTCGCGCGCCGCGGTCTGAGCGCGGAGTACGGCATGGCCTGGATACTCGCACGCCACGTAGGCCAGGCGCATGCGCTCGACCTGCTGCTGTCGGGACGCAAGATCAAGGGGCGCGAAGCCGAACGGATGGGACTCGTGAATCGGGCAATTCCGGCGGACAAACTGGCCGAGCAGACCTACGCCTACGCGCGAGAAATGGCCGAGTACTGCTCACCGCGCTCGATGCGCATCATGAAGGAACAGGTCTGGGAGGTGCCGTTCCAGACGCCCCATGAGGCGGTGATGCACGCCGGGTTGGACATGCCGATCGCCAACCAGGGCGATGACTACAAGGAAGGCATGGCGAGCTTCCTGGAGAAGCGCAAGCCCAACTTCACCGACTACTGAGCACATACAGGACTGCCTCATGCTGAACTACGAAGTCGTCAAGAACTGGCCTATCGAAGATGTCACGCAGACGTACAGCGAGCGCGACGTGATGCTGTACTCGCTGGGTCTCGGACTGGGCGCAGACCCGCTGGACGCCGAACAACTGCGCTACGTTTACGAAAAGGACCTGCAAGCGATGCCGACCTGCGCGGCCGCGTTCGCGTGGCCGAAATCGTGGATGCGCGATCCGCGCACGGGCATCGACTACCTGAAGCTCGTGCACGGTGAGCAGGACGTTCGTTTCGTGCGTCCGATGCCGGTTGCAGCGACCATCGTCAGCAAGACGCGCGTGAGCCGCATCTCGGACAAGGGCGCAGGCAAGGGCGCGATCGTCGAGCTCAAGCGTGACATCATCGACGCCTCGACGGGCGAGCAACTCGCCGAAGTGCGACAGGTGTCCTTTCTGCGCGGCGACGGCGGGTTCAGTGCGGAGTCGGGCACGAGCGATGCGCCGCCCGAAGCGCTTCCCGCTGTGCCGGAGCGCGCACCGGATGCGGAGTACGTCTTTTCGACCGGTGCCCACGCTGCGTTGATCTATCGCCTGTCGGGTGATGCCAACCCGCTGCATGCGGACCCGGAGGTGGCGTCGAAGGCCGGCTTCAGCCGGCCCATTCTTCACGGCCTCGCGACCTACGGTATGGCGGGTTATGCGGCGATCCGCACGTTCGCGGGCAACGATGCAGCGCGTCTGAAGCGACTCGCCTTGCGGTTGACTTCGCCGGTATACCCGGGCGAAGAAGTGCGTTTTCAGTTCTGGCGGGACAGTGACACGCGCCTGCATCTGCGCGCGCGCGTCGACGCACGCGATGTGGCAGTGCTGAACAACGGTATCGTGGAAATCGCCTGAATCCGCGCCCGGCGGCGCCAATGCGCTTTGCCGGGCCGCGACTGGAGCCTGACGATGGACCTGAAAGAGAGTCCCGCCGACAAGGAATTTCGCGCCACGGTGCGCGAATTCGTCGCGACACATTTGCCCGACGAGATTCGTGAACGGGTGCTGAACTTCCGCCATGTGCCACGCGAAGACTATGTGCGCTGGCAACGCATTCTGGCTGACAACGGATGGGGCGCCCCGGCGTGGCCGGCGCAGTTCGGCGGCGCCGCGTGGAACGCCGCGCAGCGCAACATTTTCGACGAGGAATGCTTCACCGCCGGCGCGCCGCGCCAGATGCCGTTCGGCCTTTCGATGGTTGGACCCGTGATCCAGAAATTCGGCACCGACGCACAGCGCGAACGGTTCCTGCCGCGCATCATCTCGATGGCAGACTGGTGGTGTCAGGGTTACTCCGAGCCGGGAGCGGGGTCCGATCTGGCGTCGCTCAAGACTCGTGCGGACCGGGTCGAGCGCGACAGTCAATCGTTTTACGTCGTCAACGGCCAGAAGATCTGGACCTCGTTCGCGCAATGGGCGAACTGGATTTTCTGCCTTGTCCGCACCGATGGCAGCGGCCGGCCACAGGAGGGTATCTCGTTCCTGCTGATCGATATGGCGACGCCGGGTATCACTGTCAGACCCATCCGCACGCTCGATGGCGGCCACGACGTCAACGAAGTGTTCTTCGACAATGTGGAAGTGCCGGTGAGCAATCTCGTCGGCGAAGAGCATCGCGGCTGGTCGATCGCCAAGTATCTGCTCGGGCACGAGCGAACCAACATCGCCGGGCTTGGCAACTGCAAGCGTTTCATGCGGCGTCTGAAGGAGATTGCCAGCACCGAGCGTAAGCACGGCAAGCCGCTCATCGAGGACCTCCGCTTTCGCGATCGCATTGCCAGGGTGGAAATCGATTTGATCGCTCACGAATGGTCGCTTCTGCGCGTCGTCTCGGCCGAGACCGCGGGACGTCCTATCGGACCGGAAGCTTCGGTGCTGAAGATCCGCGGGTCCGAGATTCAGCAGGAGTTGACGGAGCTGATCATGGAGTGCGCAGGCCCCTATGCGGTGCCCTTTGTGAGCGCAGCGCTGGAGGCCGACTGGCGCGGCGAAACCGCGAACGGCGAGCTGCTCAACGCGCTGGCCGCGCATTATCTGGACTGGCGGAAGATTTCGATCTACGGCGGTTCGACGGAAGTGCAGAAAAACATCATCGCCAAACAGGCGCTCGGCATCTGAGGACACGCCATGGACTTCACGCTGGTTGAAGAGCAACAGATGCTGGCCGACGTCGTCGGCCGTTTCGTCGAAAAGGAGTACGACTTCGAGGCGAGGCGCCGTCTCGCCGCCACTCCCGAGGGCTGGTCGACTGCGCACTGGTCTACGCTCGCCGAAATGGGCGTGTTGGCGCTGAACGTGCCGCAGGATCATGGCGGCCTCGACACGGGCCCGGTCGAGACCATGCTCGTGATGGAGGCCTTCGGGCGTGGACTCGTACTGGAGCCGTTCGTTTCGACGGCCGTAATCGGCGCGAAGCTGATCGGGCGCGCGGGACACGAGGCGCGCAAGGCGGCGTGGCTGGCTGGTATCGCGGACGGCAGCCTGAAGACCGCGCTGGCGACGCTTGAACCGGGCGCGCGTTTCGATTTGTGGAATGTTGCGATGAGGGCCGAGCCAACGCCCGACGGGTTCATCCTGAATGGGCGCAAAGGCGTCGTACTGCATGGCGATAGCGCGGACCTTCTGCTGGTTTCGGCGCGCACCGCAGGCGAGCAGACCGACAAGCACGGCATCACGCTGTTCGCGGTCGATGCGCGAACGCAAGGCGTCAGCGTCAAAGGTTTTCCGGCACTCGACGGGCAGCGTGTCGCCGAGGTGGTGCTGGACGGCGTGCGCGTCGATGCACAGGCTGTGATCGGCGCCATCGATCAGGGCTATCCCTTGCTCGAGTGGACCGTCGATCAAGGCATTTTCGCGCTGTGCGCGGAAGCGGTGGGCGCGATGTCGCGGCTGACCGATCTGACCTTTGAATACCTGCGCACGCGAAAGCAGTTCGGTTCGCCGATCGGCAAGTTCCAGGCGCTGCAGCATCGCGCCGCCGATATTTTGACGGCCGTAGAGCAGGCGAGATCGATGGTCTACTTTGCCGCGGCGAAACTTGGCGATGACGACGAGCTGGAAGCCCATCGTGCTGTGACTGCCGCAAAGGCGCTGATTGGCCGTAGTGCACGCTTCGTCGCGCAGCAAGCGGTGCAACTGCACGGCGGGATGGGCATGACGGACGAACTGGCGGTGGGGTGGTACGTGAAGCGGCTCACCTGCATCGACATGACTTGGGGAAACACCGAACACCATATCGAGCTGTACGGCGCGTTCCTCTAATTGCAGTTAAGCAAACCAGAACAACGGTTACGACGGCCCATACCGGTCGATTTGAAGAAAGGAGACAACTGATGTCAGTAGCTGATCATGGCGCGACTCCGGAGCTGACGCCGGTTCCCGCGCACGTATCGCCTGAGCGAGTGTTCGACATCGATATCTACAATCCGCCGGGTGCTGAAGACGACTACCATCTGTCGCTCAAGCGATTGCATGCCGAAGGCATTCCCGACATTCTGTGGACACCCCGCAACGGCGGACACTGGGTCGCGACGCGCGGTGATGACATCTATCACATCCTCAAGGACTACGAGAATTTCTCGTCGAAGCAGCTCACGGTGCCGCTGGTCGAGCATCAACCGTTGCCGCCGATCTTCTTCGATCCTCCGCAGCACACTGCCTATCGCGCGCTGATCGCGCCAGCGTTCATGCCGCAGGCGATCGGCAAGCTCGAGGAGAAGGCGCGCGAAATGGCGATCGAACTGATCGAGGGCTTTTATCCCAACGGCGAGGTGGAATTCGTATCGGGCTTTGCGCAGCATCTGCCGATCGGCATTTTCATGAACATGGTTGCGTTGCCCGTTGAGGATCGCGAGTACTTGCTCGGCCTCGCCGACAAGATGGTCCGACCGGTCGATGCCAACGAGAAGCTCCAGGCGCTGGGTGCGATTTTCCAGTACCTGGGAGTGAAGATTGCGGAACGCCGCGCGAACCCGGGTGACGACCTGATCAGCAAGATCGTCCATTCGAAAATAGACGGGCGCTCGCTCACCGACGAAGAAGTGCGCGGGCTTTGTGGTCTCGTGCTGATCGGCGGCCTCGACACGGTTGCCTCGGCAATGGGCTTTATCGCGCGGTTCCTCGCCGGCAGCCCGGCCCACCGCAAGCAGCTCATCGACAACCCTGATCTGACGCAGAAGGCCGTGGACGAGCTTCTGCGACGTTTCCCGGTGGTCAATCAAGGGCGGCGAATCACACACGATTTCGAGTACAAGGGCGTACCTATGAAGGCGGGCGACATGATCATCATGCCGACTACGCTGCACGGTCTGGACGACCGAAAGTTCGACGATCCGCTGAACGTCGATTTCACTCGCCCCACGCCGATTCATTCGACGTTCGGAAATGGTGCGCATCGTTGTCCCGGCTCGTTCCTTGCACGCGTGGAGTTGAAGGTTTTCCTTCAAGAGTGGCTCAAACGCATTCCGGATTTCCAGATCAAGCCTGGCGAGAAGGCGGGTGTGCACGGAGGTGTGAACGGCACGCTGTACCACTTGCCCCTTGTCTGGGAGGTGGTCCGCTGACGATCGGTCGCCATGGCCTGAGTGAGCCGTTGCGCCTACGTGCGGCGCTGGAAGGCGGTCAGCGGCTCGGTGCGCGCGTCAGATGGCGCGCGCCGACCGCTCCATTTGGGCGCGACCCTGGCCCAGGCACCTGCCCTGCAGTTTTATGGAGACGCTTTGCTCATCGCTCGCCAGACGACCTTCATGGCGTGACGGAACGAGTCCGCATTAACTGTGTCAGCGTCGGACCGGCGAAGAAAGACGACCAGACCTTGCAGATGTGAAAGGAGTAGGGCGCCGCGCAACGTGCATTCTCCCGAGGGCAAGGTTGGGTTGATCTGCGCGATCAGTTCCGCCAGGAGACCCTGAAAATCCGCAGTAGATTTCGCCATCAGGGCATGCAGAAAGGGCTCATGCTCTGCCAGACTCCAGGATTCCAGCACAAAGGCGCTAACGCGATTTCCGCCGTTTGCCGTCAGTACAGAGAACGCCTCGTCGACGATGACATCCAGTCGCGCCTCCGGTGGCCGGGATCTGTCTTCGGCGATCGTCCGATAGTGCTCGAAATAGCGGTCCGTGTATGCCTCGATCGTGGCCCGCAATAGTTCTTCGCGGGTGCTGAAGTAGTGCTGCAAGGTCCTCAGTCGAATCCCTGCCTCGCTGGCGATGCGGCGTTGAGTGAAACCAGCGTTACCTTCGGATGCGAAGACCTCGATCGCCACTTCGATGATGGCGGGCACGCGGGTCGTTCTGTTCCCGCGCCGTTTGGGCCCGTCTGCTGCGGTGTTGCCGAGGTCTGCCGATGAGATGGTCAGGTCTTTCATCTGTTGTGCTCTCCTTGGCGTCTGCTGTCCTCGCGCTTGTTTGCCAGTCCGGGATGTGTATCTGCGGGCTATGCCCTACGTGATACGAGCGACGTTCGATCCTGATCGGGCAGCGCCGGCATTAATCTGATGATAGTCAGATGACGAATAAATATGCGTCTTCCGACTAATTAGCTTTTAGATAAAGTCTGATCACGTCACTCGCGACATCACACATCCTACCGGAATAAAGGGTAGGTTTGTCCATACCAGCATTTCCCCTGGTGTCATCTGGGCTTGATAATGGGTCGGCTGACTACTAGTATTTAGTCAACCGACACATTACGTCGGAACCCGGCCATTCCCGCTGTGTCGCGAGCCGAAGCAGCAAATACGCAGGGTTTGGGGTTGGCTGGTTAGCGTCGCCAATATGCGTTCGCGGTTGTGATGTCAGCAGCGCGCACAGGGCGGTAGAAGGAGCTGGACATGAAGCTTGGGGAAAGTTCTTTGCGTTCGCTGATCGACAAGTGGATTGCGCCCACTGCAACCACCTCGGTGCACATCACCCGATGCACTTTCGCAAATTCAGGCCAGACGAAATGTGTACTTGCGCGGTCGTCCGCCGCTGAGAACGCTTTCGCGATATTCTTCTTTCGGCACGACGACGGGGCATGGCGCGTGTTCCCGCCTCCTCCCCGCAAACCAGAAAGGCACTTCTACGCAGCAACGGGATAAGGGATTCGTCTGATCGCGGTCCATGACCAGCCTGTACAAAAGGACTGCCAAGGAAACTGATCCGATCGCACAAGCGTTTTCGGCTGCTTCCGCGATTCGTCCTGCTTTCGCGCTGCGTCCTGCTTTCGCGCTGCGTCCGGCCTGCCTATCGATTCATCATCCGCTCTGACGGTTTTCCGAAAGCCATCCATGGTTTGCATCGCCAATCTGCGCAGTCGAAGCGGACACCTCGCCAATGGAAGCGTCACCACTGTCTCGTCAGCGTCACGCACTCTGCACGCATTGGGCACCAGTGCGATTCTGGCCATGCGCGGACCGCTTCGAGTTCATCAACGAACTCAAATCCACGTTTACCCCGCATTTAGAAAGTCGTTCGGAAAATTGCATCACTTAGGGGTGAGCGAGCGTTGACAGTCGAGTTTCGAGCGTTTATCTTTCCGAACAGCATTCGCATTCTGGTGACGCGGTTGGAAGGATCTGAGACGCGATGCTGACGAGGTAGGGAGGCCGGTTTCGCTTCATTGCAAAAGTCTGCGGCAGTCCAACGGCCTTGGGCCCTTCCTGCGGCAGCTCGACAAAGACAAGAGGAGACGCATGAAACAGAAGACTCTAAAGCCAAGTGCGATCAGCCTTGGCGTGCACGCGACCTGCATCGCTGCAGCGTGCGGGTTGTGGAGCGCGAACGCCAACGCCTTCCACTTCGATGTGCCGAACCCGGACATCGACATGGAATGGGACAACACGTTGCGTGCGGACTACGACATCCGGCTTCAGAACCCGAGCCACTTCTACACGAACAGCCCGACCTACGACGAAGGCGATCTGTCGACACCGAAGTTCAGCACGATCCAGTCGATGCTGAACCTCTACAGCGAATTCGATTTCAAGTACAAGGAAACGACCGGCTTCCGCATCAGTATGGACGCGTGGTACGACCCGACGTTCAAGAATCACAATACGAGCAATCCTGCATTTCCTCCGAACTATCCGAATAACGAGTACACCAGCTACGTCAAGAAGTACTACCAGGGGCCGAGCGCCGAGCTGCGTGATGCGTTCGTGTTCCACACGTTTGACCTCGGTGGTCACTCGGTCAACGTCAAGCTCGGCCGGACTGCGGTCACCTGGGGGCAGTCGGCGTTTGCCACGCTGGGGGGCGCGAACTCGGTGGCCATCGGTCAGCAGCCGCTCGACCTGATGAAACTGACGCAAAGCCCGAGCGCTTCGCTGAAGGAAATCGTGTTGCCGACGGCTCAGGCCAACGTGACGACGAACATTACCGACACGTTCTCCCTCGGCGCACAGTACACGTTCGAATGGAATCACGATCGGCTGCCTGAAGGCGGCACGTATTTCGGCGGCGCGGATCCTATTCTTTACGGCCCTCCGATCGCCAGCTACCAAAACATTCCGGGGCTGGGCACATTCGCGATTCCGCGCATCGCGCCGACCAAAGGCCAGATCGGCGATTTCGGCATCGACGGCAAGTGGCGCGTCGATTCGATCGCAACGACCTATGAATTCACGTACCGCCACTTCGCGATGAAGATGCCATGGGCGGCGGTGCTACTCCCGGGTGCCGGACCGGAACTCTTCCCAGGCACCAACCTTCCTGGTGTTACGGCGAAGTACGGCAACGACGTGAACCTGATCGGCGCTGGCTTCAACAGTGCGATCGGCAGCGCGGCAGTGGCAGGCGAGCTGTCGTATCGCTGGAATATGCCACTGAACGCCGTGAACACGACGACCGTCAATGATGCGCCGACGGGTCGCACGCTGCACGGCCTGCTGAACGTCACGCAGTCGTTCGGCAAGACGCCCGTGTGGGACAACATGTTCCTGCAGGCGGAATTCGCGTTCAACCAGCTGCTAAGCGTGCAATCGAATGCGCGGAACTTTGCCAATTCCAGCTATGACACCACGGGCCAATGTTCGGCATCGGGCAACTCCGCGTTTAACAACTGCTCGACGCGCTTCTGGGCCGGGATCGGCATTGGTGCGAGCCCGCAGTGGTATCAGGTTTTCCCTGGGGTTGATTTGACGATGCCACTGTTCGTTAATCTGAATCTGAAGGGCTACTCATCTGTCATCGCGCCAGCGGCCGAAGCACAGGGGCAGAACACCTTCGTGATCGGGCTTGATTTCACGATCTACAACAAGCATGAGGTGGACATTACCTACACCTACTACCTGAACAAGAAGGGGTACTCAACGGCGGGAGCCGCGACGGCGCTCGGTGCACCGTACAGCGACAAGTCGTGGATCGGCATCACCTATCAGACAACGTTTTGATGATGGAGGCACGTGTGAAAAGATTCCCAAAGCTTCTTAAGGCGCTGGCGATACTCGCCGCGGTTTGGGCCTCACCGTATACGCTGGCAATCGAGAGTGGGACCACGCCGTTCGGAGCGGAAATTGCCGGCAACAAGGACGGCACGATTCCCGCATACACGGGGGGCATCAAGGACTTTCCGACCGGGTTCAAGGCCGACTCCGGAAAATGGGCCGACCCGTTTCCTGGTGAAAAGCCGGTTCTGCAAATCACGGCTCAGAACTATCAGCAATACACCGACAAACTGAGCGCCGCCTCGATCGAGCTGTTCAAGCGCTATCCGACTTACCGGATGGACATTTACCCGACGCACCGCTCGGTTTCGTATCCGGACTGGTACCTTCAGAACTCGGAAAAGGACGCGGAAAGTGCCAAGCTCGAAAAAAATGGCCTTTATGTCGATGGGGCGTTCGGCGGCAAGCCGTTCCCGGTGCCGAAAAACGGACAGGAGGCGCTGTGGGACTGGGAAATGCGCTACGTCGGAACGGCCCAGAAAAACAACGTGAAGACGTGGCTCGTCGATTCGAGCGGCACGCCGATTCTTGCTGCGCAGTTCAAGAGCTCGCTGCAGTTTCCGTATTTCGAGCCGAAGTACGAAGCGGAGTTTCGCAAGAAGGGTCCCCTCGCGATCTGGTATCAGGTATATAACGACTACGCGTCACCGGCCCGCCTGATTGGCGACACGTCGCTCTTCTGGTACTTCACGGATTCGGCCGATCACGATCAGCAATCATGGGAATACAACCCAGGCCAACGCCGCGTGCGCGTGGCGCCCGATCTCGCCTACGACACGCCGAACCCCGGCTATTCCGGCGCGATCACGATGGACGACATCCAGTTGTTCTACGGCAAGATCGATCGCTGGAACGCGAAGCTGGTCGGCAAGAAGGAAATGTACATTCCGTACAACGACTACAAGCAGCAGTACGACACGCCGGCCAGCAAGATCACCACGCCGCATTTCGTGAATCCCGATTATGTCCGGTGGGAGCTGCACCGCGTATGGGTCGTGGAGTTGACGCTCAAGCCGGGTGCGCGTCACATCTACAGCAAGAAGACGCTGTACTTCGACGAGGATGGCGGCGGGGGAATGATGGATGCCTATGACCAGTCCGGCAAGCTCTATCGCGCCGGCTTTGAGACCACGGTTCCAGCGTATGACTACAAGGTGCCGTATTCGCTCGGCAACTGGTTCTACGACTTCAACAGCGGCATTTATATCTTCGGCAGCCATCCGGCGGACTCGCCCGGGATTTTCTTCAACGTGAACTTCTCGAACGACTACTTCACGCCGGAGCGTATGCAATCCGCGGGTGTGCGCTAATTGCGCGCCGAGTTGAGGATGAGGTATTGAGTGATGCGTCCCGCCCGGCTTGCCTGGCGGGACGCATCACCAGCAGGGGCGGGTTTGAGTCGTGCGCATCGAAAGTAGTGTTGTTCGCTTTTGGTATTGGATCAATCTGGAAACGGAGACAGTTTTGAAGAAGCACCGGATATTGATTAAGGGCACGAGGAAGGAGCGCAGCACGTGCGCCGTGCCGGCTATGGCACGGCGCACAAAGAAGTTTTCATAAAAAGCTCAGGACTGTTCGCGTGATCGATCGCCAGTTACTGTGAAGGAGACACAATGCGCAAGACCCTGTTTCGCTGGCTGGCACTCGCCGCCGCGGCATGCGCCGCGAGCGGGTCGGTCTATGCCGAATTCGCCGACCCGATGCGCTCGCCCGCCGTCATCAACCCGCAGGCCGCGCATGAACCGCTGATGGCGCTGGCGCAGGCCGGACAGCGCCTGGTCGCGGTGGGTCCGCGCGGAGCAATTCTCGTATCGGACGACGCGGCCATGCACTGGCGCCAGGTACAGGTGCCGGTGAGTTCCGATCTGGTGGCCGTTACGTTCAAGTCGGCCGCGCTGGGCTGGGCCGTCGGACACGACGGCGAGGTGCTCCATACCACCGACGGTGGCAATAGCTGGGCGCGACAGCTCGACGGCCAGCAGGCGGCCAGGCTGATGAGCGAGTACTACGCGAAGCAACAGGGCGATTCACCCGATCTCAAGGCATCGCGCGAAGAGGCCGAGCGCTTCGAAGCAGACCATGGAGGCCGTCCGTTCCTCGACGTCTGGTTCGATGACGAGCGTTCCGGCTGGGTCATCGGTTCGTTCAACATCATTTTTCACACCGACGACGGTGGCAAGAGCTGGGTGCCCTGGTTCGATCGAGTTGACAATCCCAACGCGTTGAACCTGCATGCGATGCGCCGTATCAACGGCACGCTTTATATCGCGGGCGAACAGGGGCTGCTGCTCAAGCTCGATGCCGACAAGCAGCGTTTCGTCGCGGTGCCTACACCGTCGAAGGGTAGCTTCTTCGGTCTCGCTTCCACGCACAACGCGATGATCGTCTACGGTCTGCTCGGCAACGCGTATCGCTCCACCGACGGCGGCGCGACCTGGGACAAGATCACGCTGCCGACCGGCGCGAGCATTCTCGCTTCGGCTGAACTGCCGAACGGTCACCTTATTCTCGCGACCCAGGCGGGCGAGCTGCTCGAGAGCGTCGACCAGGGGGCAACGTTTCATACACTCGGCGCGAGCCAGCCGGGCGGCATCTTCGCCATGGCGCTGCGCGGCGACACCGCGGTGCTGGCCGGCGCGGCCGGCCTGTCGCGGATCACATTGTCGAAGTCGCACTAAGGGGGAGCAGACATGGCTGGCGGTAACAATGCCCAATTCGACAAGATGCCCGTCGTGGCAGATCTTGCCCAGTTCGATTCACAGTCAGGCAACGCGCTTGAACGGTTGATCTTCAACCGCCGTCCCTGGCTCATCGTCATATGCGCGATCATCACCGCGGTGCTAGGGTTCCAGGCGCTGCGGCTCGAGGTGAATGCGAGCTTCGAGAAGATGATTCCGCTGTCGCATCCGTACATCAGGAACTATCTCGCCAACAAGGCGGACCTGAAAGGCCTCGGCAATTCGCTTCGGATCGTCGTCGAGAATCCCTCGGGCGACATTTATGATCCGAAGTATCTCGCCGCGCTGCGGCGTATCAATGATGCGTTGTTCCTGATTCCGGGCGTCGATCGTCCTGGCGTGAAGTCGATCTGGATGCCGATTGTTCGCTGGAATGTGGTCACCGAGCGCGGCTTTGCGGGCGGACCGGTGATGCCGGACGGGTTCGACGCGTCCGCGCAGGCTATCGGACAGCTACGAACGAACGTCGCGCGCGCCAACATCGTGGGCAGCATCGTATCGAATGATCTGCATTCGAGCATGATCCAGCTACCGCTGCTCGATCATTATGCCGATACCGGCAAACCGCTCGACTACGCCAAGCTTTCACACCAGATCGACGAGGTCATCAAGAACGAGGGTCACGGCGAGGTGCACGTGCACGTGGTGGGCTTCGCGAAGCTGATCGGCGACCTGATCGACGGTCTCAAGCTGGTGGCGATGTACTTCGGCGTGGCCGCGGCGATCGCCCTCGGCGTGATCTTTCTCTACACGCGCTGCTATCGCAGCACATTGCTAGTGGTGGCGTGTTCGCTGATTGCGGTGATCTGGCAGCTCGGCATCATTCGCACGCTCGGCTATGTGCTGGATCCCTATTCGGTGCTGGTGCCGTTCCTCGTTTTCGCTATCGGCGTGTCGCATGGCGCACAGAAGATGAACGGGATCACGCAGGACATTGGGCGCGGAACGCATCGCTATGTAGCGGCGCGCTACACGTTCCGGCGGCTCTTTCTCGCCGGTCTTACGGCGTTGCTCGCGGACGTGGTTGGCTTCGCCGTGCTGATGGTCATCGACATTCCGGTGATCAAGGATCTTGCGTTCACGGCGAGCGTTGGCGTGGGCGTGCTGGTGTTCACGAATCTGCTGCTACTGCCGGTACTACTCTCCTATGTTGGCGTAAGTCCCTCGGCTGCACGACGTAGTGTGCGCGGCGAACAGAACGACGCACGCGGCACCTCGTCGGCGGGCGCGCTGTGGAATCTGCTCGACCGCTTCACTGAACGGCGCTGGGCCGTGGGTGCGATCGTTTGCGCTGCGGCACTCACGGTGGCCGGCTGGTCGATCAGCCAGCATCTGCAGATCGGCGACCTCGATTCGGGCGCGCCGGAACTCAGGCCGGACTCGCGCTACAACCTCGACAACGCGTACACCAATGCGCATTTCGGCCTGTCGAGCGACCTTTTCGTCGTGGTCGGCAAGTCGTCGCACGGCACTTGCGACGCCAACAACTTCCCGCTCGTGCTCGAAGCCGACCGACTCGAAACCACACTACGCGGGGTACCGGGCGTGCAGACGACGACGTCGGTCGGCGGCCTCGCGCGCTGGGTAACGGCGGGCTTTTACGAGGGCTACCCGAAGTGGTACACGATAGACCGCGTGCCTTCGATCGTAAATAAGACGGTGTGGCAAATCCTGCTCGATCATCCCGATCTGCTGAGCCAAACTTGCGGCACGGCGCCCGTCATTGCCTATCTGACCGATCACAAAGCCGCGACGCTGTCGCGCGTCATGGAGGCCGCGGAAGCATTCGCGAAAGCCCACAGCGACGCCGATCACCAGTTCCTGATGGTTGCCGGCTCGGCGGGTATCGATGCGGTGACGAACGTGGTCGTCGCGAAAGCGAATCGCACCATGCTGTTCATGGTGTATGCGGCGGTGATTTTGCTGTGCTTCATCACATTCCGCAGCTGGCGCGCTGTCGTGGTCGCCGTCGTGCCGCTCGGGATCACTTCGGTGCTGTGCGAGGCGCTGATGGTCAAGCTCGGCATCGGCGTGAAAGTGGCGACGCTGCCTGTGATTGCATTGGGCGTGGGGATTGGCGTCGACTATGCACTCTATCTGCTGAGCGTGCAGCTCGCGTATCAGCGTGCCGGGCAACCGCTGCGCGTAGCTTATCGCCATGCGGTGCAGTTCACGGGCAAGGTCGTGGCGCTGGTCGGCGTAACGCTGGCTGCCGGCGTCGTGACATGGACGTTCTCCCCGATCAAGTTCCAGGCCGACATGGGCATCTTGCTCACGTTCATGTTCCTGTGGAACATGATCGGCGCGCTGATCCTCATTCCGGCGCTGTCGCATTTCCTGTTGCAAGGAATATCGCGTAAGGCGGTGGCGAAGAGCGCCGCGGCCGGTCCCGCGAACGTCGAAGCCCGTAACGGCGAGGTGACGCTGCGGTAGCGGTGCTGTAACGCGTGCCGCTTTGCGCGCGGCACCGTCCGCGGTACAAAAGAACTGGCCCGCGATCCGCCGGGATAGCGGGCCAGTCTGTGTTCAACTCAATCGGCGCGTTAGGGCGAGCGCCTCTCGCTTTTCTACACGACGGACATCGGGAAGCTCAGGATCTCCGAAACCCCGCCGTCGACCATCAGCATTTGCCCGTTCATGTAGGAGCTTGCCTCGGAGGCGAGAAACACGGCGACGCCACCGAGTTCTTCGGGGTTTCCCCAGCGGCCAACGGAGATATGCGAGCGCACGATCTCCTTCATTTGCGGATTCGACGTGACGGGCTCGGCCATATCGGTGAGGAAGTAGCCGGGGCAGATGCCGTTGCAACGAACGCCGTGCCGACCCAGCTCTGCGCCGAGCGATTTCGTGAGTCCGGCAACGGCGTGTTTGCTCGCCACATACGCTTGAAGCTTCTCGCGGCCGAGCACCGACACATAGGACCCGACGTTGATGATGCGTCCGTGTCCGCGTTCGATCATGGGGCGCGCCACTTCCTGCGCGAGCAGGTATGCGGCCGTGACGTTGGTATCCATCGTTCGTTGCCACATGTCTACGTTCGACTCGAAAAAATCGCTCCACTCGCAAATGCCCGCGTTGTTGAGCAGTACGTCGATGCGTCCGTGGCGCGCAAGGACGTTGCGAACGCCGTTTCGGATTGCGTTCTGATCGGTGAGGTCGAACGGTTCGATATCGACGTCGCCGCCCGCTTTGCGAATCGATTCCGCGGCGGTTTCGAGGCTTGTGCGCGAACGCGCGCAGAGGATGACGGTCGCACCGGCCGATGCCAACGCGGACGCCATGGCAAAGCCGAGACCGCGCGACGCGCCGGTGACGAGCGCAATCTGTCCTTCCAGTGAAAACAGTTTCATAGTCTGACTCCGTGGATCATGCGAAGGCTGGTTACT
Organism: Paraburkholderia podalyriae; assembly: GCF_014397785.1. GTDB lineage: Bacteria > Pseudomonadota > Gammaproteobacteria > Burkholderiales > Burkholderiaceae > Paraburkholderia > Paraburkholderia podalyriae. Next base: position 100,100 of record NZ_VZQQ01000005.1, on the reverse strand, counting down.
GGTGGCGAATGACGATCTTGCCGAAATGCTTCTGGCTTTCGAGGTGCCGCAGCGCATCCGGCACATGCGCAAAGTCGTAAGCAGAGTCGATGACCGGCCTGAGTTCGTGCAATGCGATTGCGCGATTCATCGATTCGAAATCCTGACGGGAGCCGACGCGGATCGGCGCGATCGATACTCCGCGTGTGAAGAACCCTTCGCCGGCAGAAGGGGCGCCGGTCAGCAGCCCCACGACGCTGATCCGCCCGCCGTCCCGTGTGGCGGCAATGGACTTGCCGAATGTTTGCGCGCCGCCCACCTCGACGACCAGATCGACTCCACGGCCATCGGTCAGGCTCAGCACGGCGTCGTCCCAATTCGGCGTGTCGCGGTAGTTGATCGTGGCGTCGGCACCGAGCTCGGTCAGGCGCTTGAGCTTCGTTTCGCTTGACGAGGTAGCGATCACGCGCGCGCCGAACAGTCGTGCCAGTTGCAGAGCGAAGATCGATACGCCGCCGGAGCCTTGCACGAGGACGGCTTGGCCCGGCAGCAGGGGCGCATGCTGGCATAGCGCGTTCCAGGCGGTGACGGCGGCGCAGGGCAGCGTTGCGGCTTCCTCGTCGGAAAGATGAGGCGGAACACCAACCAGCTCCTCCTCGCTTAGTACGACCTTGTCGCGGAGCATGCCTTCGACAATAGCGCCGCGGCCCAGGGTATCTGCGTGTTGCGGGCGCGCGCCGCCGTGCCAGTTCTCCGCGAAATTGCCGATCACCCGGTCGCCGGGCTTGAAGCGCCGTACGCCCGGACCGACGGCAAGCACGACGCCGGCGCCGTCCGAGGCCGGAATGAAGTTGGGTGCCATCCAGTCGCGAAACGCACCGTTCATCAGCAGCAACTCGCGAAAATTCAGCGAACTTGCATTGACCTGCACCAGTACCTGATGAGCGCCGGGCGGCGCCGGATCGGGTTCCTCGCATAACGCCAGGCCCGCAATGCCTTCAAAACGCTCGCATCGATAAAGCTTCATTTGTCGTCTCCATGGTTTTGAACGAGAGCGTCGAATTCGTTGTCGAGCGACGCTTTCCTCACTCTTCTCGTTGACAGGGGCAAAAAGATGAGTTCAGAATATGGAACATTGTTCAACAAAGCGTTCGGAGCGTCAAATTGAAGATACTGGTCGCGGTGAAGCGCGTGATCGACTACAACGTGAAACCCCGGGTGAAATCAGACGGCTCGGGCGTCGATCTGGCCAACGTGAAAATGGCCATGAACCCGTTCGACGAGATCGCGGTGGAGGAGGCGGTGCGCCTGAAGGAAGCGGGCGTGGCGAGTGAAGTCGTCGTGGTATCGGCGGGAACCGCGCAATCACAGGAGGTACTGCGTACCGCACTCGCCATGGGGGCGGATCGCGCCGTGCTCGTGGAGAGCAATGAAGGTCTGCAGCCGCTCGCAGTCGCCAAGCTGCTGGCCGCCGTGGCCGCACGGGAAACCCCGCAACTGGTGTTGCTCGGCAAGCAGGCCATCGACAACGACGCTGGCCAAACCGGGCAGAAGCTCGCCGCAATCCTCGGCTGGCCGCAAGCGACGTTCGCGTTCAAGACGGAAGTGGACGGTCAACAACTACTCGTCACGCGTGAGATCGATGGCGGGCTCGAACGCGTCGCGCTCGATCTGCCGGCCGTGGTCACGACGGATTTGCGCCTCAATAGTCCGCGCTATGTGACGCTGCCCAACATCATGAAAGCCAAGAAGAAGCCTCTGGAGACGCTGAGCCCCGAGGCGTTGGGCGTAGACGTCGCGCCTCGACTGAAAGTTCTCGAAGTGACCGAGCCGCCGGCGCGTAAGGGCGGCGTGATGGTTCCGGACGTTGCAGCGCTGATTGAAAAGCTTCGAAACGAAGCGAAGGTGATCTGATCATGACGACTCTCGTAATCGCCGAACACGACAACGCAACCCTCAAGCGCGCCACGCTCAACGCCATCACGGCGGCGGGCGCAGCGGGCGGCGAGATTCATGTACTGGTGGCGGGCCACGGCGCGTCGGCCGTCGCGCAACAAGCTGCGAACGTCGCCGGCGTCGCCGAAGTGCTCGTCGCGGATGCACCCGAATACGCGCACGGGTTGCCGGAAAATCTCGCCGCACTAGTCGTTTCACTGGCCCGCACCTATACACATGTGATCGCAGCGTCCACGGCCGTGGGCAAAAACTTCATGCCCCGGGTGGCCGCGTTGCTCGACAGCGCGCAGATTTCCGATGTCGTTTCGTTCAAGGCACCTGATATTTTCGTGCGCCCGATCTATGCCGGCAATGCACTCGCAACGGTGCAATCCTCCGACCCGATCAAGGTCATCACGATTCGTCCGACCGCGTTCGATGCCGCATCCACCGGCTCGGCCACCGCGCCGCTACGCGCGGTTGCGTCGGCACCGGCTTTCGACAAGGCCCGTTTTGTCGGGCAGGAACTCACGAAGTCGAGCCGGCCGGAGCTTGCCGCGGCGAACATTGTGGTGTCGGGCGGCCGCGGCATGCAGAACGGCGACAACTTCAGGCTGCTCGACGCGCTTGCGGACAAGCTTGGCGCCGCGGTCGGAGCGTCGCGTGCGGCGGTCGACGCGGGCTTCGTGCCGAACGACTATCAGGTCGGTCAGACGGGCAAGATCGTCGCGCCTCAGTTGTATATCGCGGTGGGCATATCGGGGGCCATTCAGCACCTCGCCGGCATGAAGGACTCGAAAGTCATCGTCGCGATCAACAAGGACGCCGAGGCACCGATCTTTCAGGTCGCCGACTACGGTCTCACCGCCGATCTCTTCGACGCTGTCCCGGCGCTGACCGCTGCGCTCGATTGACGTTCGCCCGGATTGACAGCAATCCGCGCGTCAGCCTAGCATCTGAACGCCGTTCATAGAAATTGAACATATAGTTGCATATAGACCGCCAACCGCGCGGCCGCCAGATAAAAAGCCGGAACCGGCGCCTACGCCGGCCACATCACGAAGGAGATATCAATGGGTAACAGAGGTCCCAATTCGGGTGAACACATTGTCCGCCTCGATTTTGTCCCGAAGGACAGTTACCTGTCGAAGCAATTTCTCGAGCGGGAGAACGAGCGCCTTTGGCCGCACGTGTGGCAGGTTGCCTGCCGGCTGGAAGAGATTCCCAACGCCGGCGACTACGTTACCTTCGACGTGGCCGGCGAGTCGATCATTGTGGTGCGAACGGCGGCGGACCAGATCAAGGCCTTTTTCAACGTCTGCCAGCATCGTGGCCGCCGCTTGACCAACGGCTGCGGCAAGGCCGCAAAATTTCACTGCGCCTATCACGGCTGGCAGTGGAATCTGGATGGCAGCGTGGCGCGCGTGCTCGATCGCGATGACTGGGCCGGCTGCCCGGAAATGACCGACGGCGATCTGCATCTCACCGATGTTCAGGTGGACACGTGGGGCGGTTTCGTTTTCATCAACATGGATCCGAACGCCGAGCCGCTCGCTAAATTTCTCGATCCGGTGCCGGAAATCACGAACTGCTTCGAGTTCGAGAAGATGCGCTACCGCTGGTACAAGTCGATTCGTCTGCCGTGTAACTGGAAGGTCGCACTCGAAGCGTTCAACGAGGGTTATCACGTAGCGGCAACCCATCCTCAACTGCTGGACGTCGCCGGAGACGACGTCACGCGCAGCTTCGCCTACGGCCGTCACGGCATGTTCGGCTACGCGACGGCCACGCGGATGATCGGCGCGCCTTCGCCGAGAACCGGCAAGCCGATGCCAGAGGACGTACGCCAAGGTCTCGTGAACTTTTTTCGTGTCATGGAAGAAACGCTGAAGGCGATCAATACCGCGCGCGACTACGAAGCGGCGAAGCGGCTGATGACCGAGATGTCTCCATCGGGTAACCAGTTCGAAGTCCTCGCAAAGGCGATGGATTTTCAGCGCGAAGCGGCCATCGCGGAAGGCGCGGGCTGGCCCGAGGTCTCTTTCGAGCAACTGGGTCGCGCGGGAGCGGACTGGCACGTCTTCCCGAACCTCATATTTCTGCCGTATCCAGACGGCGCGCTGTTTTACCGCGCACGGCCGGATGGCGATAACCCCGATTCGTGCATCTATGACATCTGGTCGCTGCAGCGCTTCGCGCCGGGCGCGGAGCCGCCGCTAAAGCGTGAGTTCTATTACGGCGTGGATGACTGGAAGGAGAACGCACATGAGAACTTCGGCCTGATCCTGTGGCAGGACTTCCAGAACATGACCAACGTGCAGCAGGGCATGAAGTCGCGCGGCTTCAAGGGTTCGCGCACGAATCCGCTGCAGGAAACGTCGGTATCGAACTTCCATCGCGCGCTGCGCGATTTCATCGCGCGGGAGGAGTGATGTCGACGAGCTGGGACGCAACCTACGACTTCGTGGTGGTCGGCAGCGGCGGCGGTTCGATGTGTGCGGCGCTTGCTTGCAGGTCGGTGGGCAAGGAAGTGCTCATCATCGAGAAGCAGGCGAAGGTCGGTGGCTCGACCGGATATTCGGGCGGCGTCTGGTGGCTCCCGAACAATCACGTGATGAAGCGCCACGGCGTAAGCGATTCATATGAGCGCGCACGCCAGTACTTCGACGCCGCGGTAACGTATCAAGGCCCGGGTACGTCGAATGCGCGACGCGAGGCTTACTTGCGCACCGGGCCGAAGATGGCTGAGTTTCTCGAACAGCAGGGGATGCAGTTCGTGTACGCGGACGGCTGGTCCGACTACTACGACACGCTGCCCGGCGGCGAGCCGCGTGGTCGTTCGCTGCTGGCAAAGCTGTTCGACGTGAAGGAGTTGGGCGAGTGGGCGCCGCGTTTGTCGCGCTACAAGGGCCCGTCGATGCCTGCCAGCTCGGACGAGTACCCGACACTGTTTCTGATGAAGCGGACGTGGGGCGGCAAGCGCAAGGCGATGCAACTGGGTGGCCGCATGCTCTACCAGAAGATCACCGGCAAGGAGCTCGTGGCCAACGGCGCGGCGATTCAGGGACGCATGCTCCAGATGGCGCTCCGCGCGAACGTGCCGATCTGGACGGACACGCCGGTGCGAGAGTTTATCGTTGAAGAAGGGCGCGTGGTCGGCATCGTCGCGGTGCGCAGCGGCCGCGAGTTGCGCGTGCGCGCTCGCCAGGGCGTGCTGCTCAATACCGGCGGCTTTTCACACAACGCAGAAATGCGCCGCAAGTACCAGCCGCAGCCGTCGTCCGCGGACTGGACCAATGCGAATCCGGGCGATACCGGTGAAATCCTGCAAGCCGCGATTGCGCTCGGCGGCGCAGTGGATTGCATGGAGGAAGCGTGGTGGGTCGTGACGTCGCTCGGTCCCAACGAGGAACTGCCCGAAGGTGCACGCGCGCCGGATGGCTCGCCGCTGCCGTTCATGCATCACCTCGACCTGTCGCTGCCGTTTTCGATCATGGTCGATCAGGACGGCGAGCGCTTTTGCGACGAAGCGGGAGCGTACATGGAAATCGGTCAACGCATGTACCAGCGTCACAGGCAGACGGGTAAGGCCGTTCCCGCGTGGGTCGTGATGGACAGCCGGCAGCGTAAGTACTACCCGTGGGGCACGGCGATGCCGGGCCAGATTCCGCAGAAGTGGCTCGACAGTGGATACATGATCAAGGCTGACACGCTCGAAGAACTGGCCGCGAAATGCAGTATCGACCGGGCTGGGCTGCTCGAGACCGTCAAGCGCTTCAACGGCTTCTGCGAAACGGGCGTCGACGAAGATTACGGTCGCGGCTCGCGCGCATTCGATCGCTGTCACGGGGACCCGACCATCAAACCGAACCCCAATCTCGGGCCGATCGAGGAAGGGCCGTTCTACGCCGTGCGCATGTATCCAGGGGATGTGGGCACGGCAGGCGGTCTCGTGACCGACGAGTTCGGACGTGTGCTGAAGGACGACGGTTCGCAAATCCCTGGGCTGTACGCCACCGGCAACTGCACGGCATCCGTGGTTGGCCGCTGTTATCCGGGCGCCGGCAGCAGCATCGGCGCATCGTTCGTGTTCGGTTACATCGCGGCGCTGCATGCGAGCGGCGCGCAAAAGATCTGGTGACACAGGAGAGTGACGAATGAATGCCTATCAGCCGCCCAGCAGCGAAGTCCTGGTCGACATCTACAGGCGCATGGCGCTCATCAAGCAAAACGATGAGCGCTTTCGTGCCGTTATCAAGGCCGGCAAGCTGGTGATGCCGTACTACTCGCCGCGCGGCCAGGAAGTGATTCCGTCGGCGATGTCGGTGTGTCTCACCGACGACGACTACATCTGCACGATCTACCGCGGCATTCACGACATGATCGCCAAGGGCGTGCCGCTCAAGGAACTCTGGGCTGAGCTCGGAGGGCGAGTAACGGGCACGTGCAAAGGCAAGGGCGGCCCGATGCACGTCACGCATCCCGCGTCGGGCGTCATGGTGACGACCGGCATTGTCGGCAGTTCGATGCCGATCGCAAATGGGCTTGCGCTCGCGGCGCAGATTCGTGGTGAGCCGCGCGTGACCGTGGCCTACTTCGGTGACGGCGCGTCGAACATTGGTGCCTTCCACGAGTCGCTGAACATGGCGTCCGTGTGGAAGTTGCCGGTGATTTTCGTCTGCCAGAACAACGGCTATGCCGAGCACACCAAATACGCGTATGGGACGTCCGCGCCGAACATCGCCCAGCGCGCCGTCGCGTACCAGATGCCGGGCATCACGGTGAACGGCAACGATCCGATTCAGATGCACAGGGCGGCGCATGAGGCGGTCGAGCGCGCGCGCAACGGCGGCGGCCCGACGCTGATCGAAGCGAACACGTTCCGCTTTCAGGGGCACGTGTTCGGCGACCCGGACGCCTATATGGACAAGCACGAAAAGGCCGCCTGGGTCGCGAAGGATCCCGTGCCGCTGTTCCGTCAGTGGCTCATCGATGCGAAGCATGCGACCGAGGAGCAACTGGTTGCGACGGAAGCCGAACACGAGGCGCAGATCGACGCTGCGGTCGAATTCACGCTGTCGAGCGAATATCCCGATGTCGCGGAGCTTCGGCGCGACATCTTCAAGGACGAGGTGCTTGCATGAGCCAGCAGCCAACCAACATCAACACCATCCAGGCGGTCAACTTCGCGCTCGACGACGCGATGGCCGCCGACGCCAACGTCATCGTGCTGGGTGAAGACGTTGCCGACGGCCAGGAGGGCGGCATTGTCGGCGTAACGAAGGGACTGTCGTCGAAATACGGCACGTCGCGGGTGCGTTCGACGCCGATTTCGGAGCAGGCCATCATCGGTGCGGCAATCGGCGCTTCGATCGTCGGGATGCGTCCTGTGGCGGAAATCATGCTGATGAACTTCACGACCGTCGCGATGGACATGATCGTGAATCACGCCGCGAAGCTGCGGTTCATGTCGGGCGGACAGACCCATGTGCCGATCGTCATCCGCACCATGACGGGTGCTGGCTTCGGCACGGGTGGCCAGCACGCCGACTACCTCGAGGCCTGGTTTGCGCACGTTGCCGGCATCAAGGTCGTCACACCGTCGAATCCTGCCGATGCGTATGGCCTGATGCTGTCCTGCATCCGCGATGACGACCCCTGCCTTTTCATCGAGAACATGCCGTCCTACTGGAACCCGGGCAGTGCGCCGGAGCGCGGCGTGGCGATTCCGCTTGGCAAAGCCAACGTCATTCGCGCGGGTACCGACGTGACGGTGATCAGCTACAGCCGCCGCGTGCAGGAAGCCATGGCTGCTGCCGAAGTGCTGGCGAAAGAGGGTGTCGCCTGCGAAGTGATCGATTTGCGCACTGTCTCTCCGTTGGATACCGACACTATCCTGACTTCGGTTGCAAAAACCGGGCGTGCCGTTGTCGTGCACGAAGCCGTCAAACCGTTCGGCGTGGGTGCGGAAATCGCATCCCGTATCTACGAAGCCCTCTTTCGCGAGCTCAAGGCGCCCGTGCAGCGAGTGGGCGCGCAATTCTGCCCGGTGCCGTTCTCGAAGCCACTCGAAGATGCGTTCGTACCGGGCGTGGCCGAAATCGAATCGGCGGTTCGCGCGACGCTGAAATGACAAGCACGAACACCCGGAATTCCATCATCAATAGAGCAAGGTCATGACCACACAAGTTCTGCTTCCCAAACTGGGCTTTTCCATGAACGAAGGCACGCTAGCCGAATGGCTGGCGGACGACGGCGCAACCGTGAGCGAAGGGCAGATTCTCTACGCGCTCGAGAGCGACAAATCGATTCAGGAAGTCGAGTCGCCCGCATCGGGCACGCTGCGCATCGTTGCCCAGGTTGGCGAGGTGTATCCCGTCGGCACGGTGCTGGCGGAAATCGTCTGATTGGCCGCAGGCCGTCACGCTATCCAACAGTCGTTCGAAGAGGCATCCGCGATGAGTGTCGAATCCGTTACTACGCGAGCGCAGTCCAATGTGAATACCGGCCCCGGCGAGGCCGCAGTCCCCGCGTTAGGCGCGAATCTGCCGCCTTGGCCGCAGGTCGATTTCGCCGAATTCGGCGAGGTGGAAATCAAGCCGGTGTCGCGCATGCAGAAGCTCACAGGAGCCTTCCTGTCGCGCAACTGGCTGACGATCCCGCATGTGACTCACCACGACGACGCTGATATTACGTCGCTCGAAACCTATCGCAAGGCCCGCAACGAGGCGGGCACGGCGGTTAAGCTGACGCCGCTCGTCTTCCTTATCAAAGCCGTGGTGCGGGCGTTGCAGGAGTTCCCGCAATTCAACGCGTCGCTCGACGGTGACGGCAAGAACATCGTTCTGAAGAAGTACTTCCACATCGGGGTCGCCGTGGACACGCGCTTCGGATTGCTCGTGCCGGTGCTGCGCGATTGCGACAGGAAAAGCGTCGAAGAAATCGCGGTGGAACTTGCAGCAATTTCGCAGAAGGCGCGCGAAAAGGGTTTATCGATGGCAGAGATGTCGGGCGGGTGCTTTTCCATTAGTTCGCTCGGCGGCTTTGGCGGGACTGGTTTTACGCCTATCGTCAATGCGCCGGAGGTGGCGATTCTCGGCGTGACTAAAACCCGGCTGGCAGCCGCGCCGGCGGACGACGGCGGCGTCAGCTGGCGCAAGATGCTGCCCCTGTCGCTCAGCTACGACCATCGCGTGATCAACGGAGCCGACGCGGCGCGGTTCGCCGCATTCATTGGAACCGTGCTGGCCGATCCGCAGACGCTCGCTGGCTAACAGTCGATCTGACAAAACAACGACGGGATTGAGATGAGAACCCTTGGCGAGATGATCGAGCGAAACGCTCGCTTGCATGCCGATCACACGGCGCTCGTATACGCCGACCGGCGTCTGACGCACAGTCAGTTGGCGGAGCGTGCACGCCGCTTTTCGGGAGCGCTATACCAGCGCGGCCTGCGGCGCCAGGACCGGGTTGCGATCCTCGCGATGAATTGCGCGGAGTACTACGAGAGTTACCGTGCATGCGAGTGGGCCGGCTTCATTCTGGCAACCGTCAATTTCAGGCTGGCTCCCGCGGAGATTCTTTATATTCTTCAGGATGCGGCGCCTAAAGCGCTCGTATTCGAAGCTCAGTATGCCGATGTCGTGAACGGACTGCGTTCGCAACTGCCGGAAATCGAGCAGTACATCTGCATTGGCGACGCGCCGGAATGGGCCGTTTCGTTCGAGGCGGTGATGAAAGCCGGCCCAGTGCAAGGGCCGCCGATCCGTTCGAAACCGGAAGACTACGCGTACCTGATGTACACGAGCGGCACCACGGGGCGTCCCAAGGGCGTCGTGCGCACGCACCATGCCATGTGCGTCACTGCGGAAAGCTGTGCGCTCGTGACGGAGTTTTCGGGCAATACCCGTGTGCTACAGACGACGCCGGCGTTCCACGTCGGTGGGATTGGCTTCGTTAATTCAGTGGCCTGGATGGGCGGCACGACGGTCGTACATCGCGCGTTCGAGCCGAAGCAAATGCTCGAGACGATCGCGGAAGAACGCATCACCTTCACGTTCATGGTTGCCGCGATGCTTCAGGCGGTCCTCGATGTGCCCGAACTGTCGAGCTATGACGTGTCCAGCATCGAGAATATCGTCACGGCGGCAGCGCCGGTGCCTGCGCCGCTGCTGTCGCGCGGAATTCAGGCGCTCGGCCCGGTGTTTTCGGTCCAGTACGGCATGACCGAGAGCAACGCCTGCTGGTTGCCCGCGCATGAGGTCAAGCCGCTCGGGTCCCCGGAACAGGTAAGGCGTCTCGCATCAGTGGGGCGCCCGTGCCCCGGCATCGACCTGCGCATCGTCGACGATCACGGCAACGATCTGCCGCAAGGCCAGACCGGCGAGGTCTGGCTGCGCTCGCAGACGCAGTTGAGTGGCTACTGGAACAACAGCGTGGCGACGGTGGAAGCACTGCGCGATGGCTGGTATCGCTCGGGCGACATGGGCTACCAGGACAAGGACGGCTACATTTTCCTCGTCGACCGCAAGAAGGACATGATCATTTCCGGCGGCGAGAACATCTACAGCCGTGAAGTCGAAGATGCGCTGCTCCAGCATCCGGCAGTCATCGACGTGGCGGTGATCGGCGCGCCGCACGAGAAGTGGGGAGAGTGCGTCAAGGCGATCGTCGTTTTACGCCGTGGCGAGCAAGCGGGCGAAGCCGAATTGATCGAGTTCTGCCGCGGCTTGATTGCGAGCTACAAATGTCCGAAAGCGATTGTATTCGTCGACGAATTGCCGAGGCTGCCGACGGGAAAGATCAGCAAGGTAAGTCTGCGCAAGCAGTTTGCCCAGTGAACGGCAATCGCCTCAATTGGAGAGAATCGACCATGGCCAAATGGCTGAAAACTTCGGAATGCGTGAAGTTTGAAGTGGCGGAACGCATTGCGCGTATCACGCTGAGTCGTCCGGACAAGCGCAACGCCATCAACAATCCGCTTCTGCAGGAACTCAAGGCGGCGTTGCTCGAAGCCGACGACCTCAAATCGGTGAACGTGATCGTGCTGTCGGGAGCTGGCCGCGATTTCTGCGCGGGCTACGATCTGGTGACGACGTATTCGGATCGGGTCGCGGACGCCGCTGATCCGGGGGACTATCGTGGAACGATTCGCAGCTTCGACGACGACTGCTGGTCGATGGAGCGGCAGTCGGAGACGGTCAATCTGATGGCCGATATCCACAAGCCGATCATCGCGCAGGTGCATGGCAACTGTCTTGCGGGCGGCACGGATCTCGCGCTGGCGTGCGACATGGTGATCGCCGCCGACAACGCGAGGATCGGCTTTCCCGCCACACGCGCGAACGGCTCGCCGCCTGCGCATATGTGGTTCTATCACGTCGGCCCGCAGTGGGCGAAGCGCCTGCTGCTGTCTGGCGACTCGCTGACGGGCCGCGACGCCGCGAAGGTCGGGCTCGTGATGGATGCGGTGCCGGCAGAGCAGCTTGAAGCGGAGGTGGGCGAGTTGGCACGCCGTCTGTCGTTTGTCGATGCCGATCTGCTTGCGGCCAACAAGCGCATTGTCAACATCGGGCTGGAGCTGGCCGGTTCGCGCACGCTTCAGCGGCTCGCGGTGGAAAACGACTCGCGGGCCCACCAGAGCCAGGGGCCGCGCCGCTCGCAGTTCAAGGCGGACATGGAAGCGGTTGGCCTGAAAGAAGCGCTCAAGCGCCGCGACGAGCCGTTCGGCGACGGGATGATCCGCCTGCATGCTCGGGGCAGCTGACCAGACCGTCGAACGGACGAACCAAACTCAAACGAAGATCCGAACATCATGGATGTTGAACTCACATTGAACGGCGCGGTTGCGACGCTGTGTCTGAACCGCCCAGAGAAGCTCAACGCGCTGACGCCGGAAATGCTTGATCTGATTTTCGGCCACCTCGATGGCATCGAAAACGATCCGGAGATTCGCGCGGTGATTCTCACGGGCGCAGGCCGCGCATTTTGCGCCGGCGCCGACATCAAGGGCAGCGGCGCCGCGCCACCGCAGATGAGCGTGGCGCACGCGCGCGCATCGATGGCGGTGTATCAGAAGATCGCGCTTCGGTTGTACAACCTGAACAAGCCAATGGTCGCGGCGGTGCGCGGGGTTGCCGTGGGAATTGCATGGAGCTTTGCGCTGTGCGCGGACCAGCTGATCGTTTCCGATACCGCGCAGTTCATTCCCGCCTTCCTGATGCGCGCCACCTTGCCTGAAGGGGGCATGGTGCATCTGCTTGCGCGTCATTGCGGCGAGTTTCGCGCCAAGGAAATCATGTATCTGAATCGCCGGCTGAGCGGCAAGGAAGCACTCGATATGGGTCTTGCCAGTCATCTCGTCGAGGACGGCGAGCTTGACGCGGCCGCCGAAAAGCTGGCTGGCGAGCTGGCCGCCGGCCCGACTTTCTCGCTCGGGCTGACCAAGCAGTTGTTCAGGTTGAACACCGGTGGCATGGAAGAGTTTCTTGCGCAGGAACTGAACGCGGTGGCGCTCGCGGTGAACTCCGAGGACGCGGCGGAGGGCCGGCTCGCCGCGAGAGAAAAACGCGCCCCAGCTTTCAGAGGCCGCTAGGCGGAGCACCCGCACGAGCGCGGCGCAGTGGCGCGACGGAGCAGACCAACGAAGGCGCATGAGATTCAGGAGTCAGGCATGCATTTCGGCTATAGCGAGGAAGACGAATCATTTCGTCGGGAAGTCAGAACGTTTTTCAGTGAGCATGCGCCGGCCGACATTTCACGCCGCTGGCGCGTTGGCGTGCATCCGCCTGCGCGCGATGACATCCGCAGATGGCAGCGCATTCTGTACGAGCGCGGCTGGGGTGCGCCCCATTGGCCCGTCGAACATGGCGGCACCGGCTGGAGCGCGCTTCGCAAGCATATCTTCATGGAAGAGCTGTACAACGCCGATGCCATGGACTATGGGTGGCAGTCGACGCAGATGGTGGCACCCGTCATCATCGCGTTCGGCTCGGACTGGCAGAGGGAGCGTTTTCTCGGGCCTATTCTGCGTGGCGACGAGTTCTGGTGCCAGGGCTTTTCGGAGCCGAACGCGGGCTCGGATCTGGCTGGACTGAAGACCACGGCCGTGCTCGACGGTGACGAGTACGTGATCAACGGCCAGAAGATCTGGACCAGCGACGCAACGATTGCCGATTGGGGATTCTTCCTCGTCAAGACCGATACGACCGTCAAGCCGCAACGAGGCATTTCCTTCCTGCTGGTCAAAATGGACACACCGGGTATCACGGTGCGTCCGATCGTTTCGATCGAGGGCGGCAAGGGCCTGAATGAAGTGTTCCTCGAGAACGTGCGCGTGCCGAAGTCGCATCTCGTGGGCGAGGCCGGCATGGGTTGGACCTATGCGAAGTATCTCCTCGAGAAGGAGCGCACGGCGAGCGCGTTCCTGTACTTCAACAAACGCGAGCTGCAACGCGCGAAAGACATCGCGGGGCAGGAGCGGGTGGACGGCGTGCGGCTCATCGATACACCGGGGTTCGCGCGCAAGGTCGCGGAGGTCGAAGCGGACCTGTTGGCGCTCGAATGGTCGGTGCTCCGCATCCTTGCGGAAGAGAAGAGCGAGCGCAATCTCGATGCGGTCGTCTCCGCGCTGAAGATCAGCGGCTCGGAAATGCAACAGCGCGTGACGCAGCTGCAAATGGACGCACTCGGTCCTCGCGTGATGCGTTTCGACGACCACGGCGAGCCGCAGGGTGATCTGGCGGTCGATGAAAGCTGGCCGGACTACATCGGCGGCCGCACGTCGGGCTATCTGATCGCTCGCGCGTCCACGATCTATGGCGGCGCGCGCGAAGTGCAGAAGAACATCATTGCCAAGCTGGTTTTTGGACTGTAGCCATGGACTTCAACTTCTCTGAAGAACAATTGATGCTGAAAGACGGCGCAGAGCGCTACGTTCAGCAGGAATATGGATTCGAGGCGCGCACGCGCATCGCGGCGGGGCAAGAGGGGTTCAGCCGCGAACATTGGCGCGCCTATGCCGAGCTTGGCTGGCTCGGGCTGACGATGCCGGAAGACGTCGGCGGTCTCGGGTGCTCGTTCGTTGAAACGGCGATCGTGATGGAGGCGCTCGGCCGCGGTATGGCGCTCGAGCCGGTCGTGCAGACGGCGCTGCTTTGCGCCACGACCGTCGAACGAGGCGATGCGCCGCGCCAGCGTGAGACGCTGCTGCCCGCCGTCATCGACGGCACGCTGCTGCTGTCGCTCGCGGACAGCGAAGCGGGCAGCCGATACAAGCTGGGATGCCACGCGCAAACGCACGCGCTCAAGAGCGCCTCGGGTTACCTGATCAGCGGCGCGAAGACGCTGGTGATCGCCGGCGCGTCGGCGGACCAGTTGCTCGTGACCGCGCGAGTCGAAGGCGCGTCGCAAGGCGTGGGCGTTTTTCTTGTCGATCGCCGGGCCGCGGGCGTGACGTGCCGGTCGTACCGCTTACTCGATGGATCGCGTGCCGCGGATATCGACCTGCACAACGTCGAGCTCAGCGAAGATGCATTGATCGTCGGACCTGAACGCTCGCTGCAGGTGCTCGCGCAGGCAACGGAACTCGCCAGTCTCGCGAGCGTGGCCGAGAGCCTTGGCATGATGGAAGCCGTGATGGCGATCACCTCGGAGTACATCAAGGGACGCTCGCAGTTCGGCCAGCCTATCGGCAAGTTCCAGGCGTTGCAGCATCGCATGGCTGAGATGTTCGTCGCCACGCAGGAGGCGCGTTCGATGCTGTACTGCGGGATCGCGCACCTGAACGGCCCGGCGGCCGAACGCAGCCGCGTCATCTCGGCGGCCAAAGCCGTTGCCGCGCGCGCCAATCGCTTCGTTTGCGCGCAGGGCATCCAGTTGCACGGTGGCATGGGGCTCACCGAGGAATACCCAATAGGCCACTACTTCCGCAAGATGACGATGATGGAGAAGATGTTCGGCGATATCGACTTTCATCTCGACCGCGTTGCGGCAGGCGGCCAGACACCGATAACGGGCTGAGACGGAGAGCAGATCATGCAACGCGTGAAGCAAAAGATTGCCATCGTGACGGGGGCCGCATCCGGTATCGGCGCTGCCTGTGCCGCCAGGCTCGCGCAGGAGGGCGCCTTGCTCGTCGTGGCGGACCTGAATCTCGAAGGCGCGCAGGAACAGGTTCGTCGTATTAACGAAGCGGGGGGCCACGCGGTCCCGGCGCAGGTCGATATCGGCGACGAAAGTTCGATCGATGCATTGTTCGATCTGACGCTCAAGACTTGGGGCGGGCTCGATATCCTGCATAACAACGCCGCGGCCACATCGCTTTCCAGTACTGCCGATGCGGCAGTCGAGGCACTCGACGTCGGGGTCTGGGACGACACGATGCGCATCAATCTTCGCGGCACCATGCTGGCTTCGCGGTGCGCGCTGCCGCTGATGCGCGCACGAGGCGGCGGTTCGATTATCAATACCTCTTCCGGTGCCGCTCAGGCGGGCGCGCTGGGGTATAGCGCATACGGCGTCTGCAAGGCCGGTATCGAGGCGCTGACGCGCTACGTCGCCGCGCAGCACGGCAAGGAAGGGATACGCTGCAACGCGATCGCTCCGGGCCTGATCGTCACGCCGGTGACCCAGGCGTACTACGCGGGGGAGACCGGCGAGATGATGCTGAGCCACCATCTCACGCCTCGCCTCGGGCAGCCCGAAGACATTGCACACGCGGTGGTGTATCTCGCTTCGGATGAGGCGGCGTTCGTCACGGGCCAGGTGTTCAACGTCGATGGCGGATTGCTTTCACACCAGCCTTACTATGCCGACGAAATCCGCGCGCGCGCGGCCGCGATGGCCAACGCTACGAAGGGGAAGCCATGACGACGGATTCAGCGCTGCTTGCGCGCATCGAGCGCATCGAGGCGCAGCTCGCCATCCAGCAGTTGCCGGTCCGATACGCGCTCGCGGTCGATTCGCGCGATCTGGACAGCCTGGTGCAACTGTTCGCCGAAGACGTCGATTGCGGCCGATGGGGCGTCGGGCGCGCGGCATTGAAGACGTTCTACGGGTCCGAGCATATTCTGCGCGGCTTTTATCGCAGCATTCACCAGATCTGCGGCCACGTCGTCGATTTCATCGATGCCGACCATGCGACGGGAAGCGTCTATTGTCGCGCGGAGCACGAGGACAACGGAGCGTGGGTGGTGATGGCGATCTGCTACTTCGATCACTATGTGCGGCGCGACGGCCAGTGGTGCTTCGAGCGTCGCGACGAACAGCATTGGTATTCGACGGACTGGCTCGCTCGCCCCGGTGCGCCGCGCTTCCAGCACTGGCCCGGCAAGTATGAAGGCGACCGGTATCAGCCGCGCCTTCCGCAGGGATTTCCGACATGGGCGGCGTTCTGGAGCACGAGCGAACAGCACGCGATCGACGCGTTGACGAAGGTGCCGTAAGCTCGGTCTCGTCTTTGACTCTTGCCTGCTACAGCGCCGCTTCCCCACGCAAGAGCACGTCGGCACCCCCATCGACGAACGGGACTTGGCCCACCATGTAGCCATTGGCGGAACTGGCGAGGAATGCGAGGAGCGGCACGATCTGCTCAGCGGTTGCATAGTCGTGCACGGCCGTGGGTACACCGGCGGCAAGCACCTCGCGTCCCTCGGCCGTTTCCAGCAGCGGTGCGACCATCGGCGTCTTCACGGTGCCCGGCGCGACGCCGTTTAGCAACACGCCCCCGTCGGCCCACCCGGGCAGCACCGCCGTGCGCCGTATCCATTGCGTCAGCGCGCGTTTGGATGACGCATAGCTTTGAGCGCCGATCTTTCCAGCCCGTTCGCGTGCGGCGGCTTCGTCGCCGTCGAGGCACAACTCGACGAGGCGCGCATCGACGGGATGAAGCGAGGCGAGCGATGAGATCACCACGACGCGTGGCTCGCTGGCGAGACGCAGGAGCGGCAACAGACGCGGCAGCAGATCGGTAACGCCGAAGTAATTTACCGACACCAGCGTGTCGCCGGACACGGGGGGCGACACTCCGGCGCAGGCGACCACCGCATCGATCGACGACGTGAGGCGCTGCACGCGCTCGACGAGCGCCGCGCGCTCCGCCGGGACAGTGAGGTCCGCGCAAACATCCGCATCGTGGAGATCGACGCCGATCACCCGTTCGCCGAGCGTCGTCAGATGCCGGGCCAGCGCCGCGCCCATGCCTGAGGCAGCGCCGGTGATCAGCGTCGTGCGGGGGGCATCTGTGCCCATTGCGCTCACCCCGCCGAACCGGGCAGACGCACCACCAGCCCGTCCAGTTCCGGCGTCATGAAGATCTGGCATGTCAGACGGCTGTTTTCGCGCACGTCCATCGCGCAGGTGAGCATGTCGACTTCATAGGATTCCGCCGCCGGCATGTGGCTGCTCCAGGTGTCGTCGACATACGCGTGACAGGTTGCGCAACTGCAGCTGCCGCCGCAATCGCCGAGAATGCCTGGGATCTGATTGTTCACCGCCGTTTGCATGACTGAATCGCCAACGTTGGCGCTTACCGCGGCCTCGCTGCCGTCAGGCTGGATGAATCGAATGAGCGGCATGGCTTCTGAACCTCTGAAAAATGGGTTGGACTAGGGAAGCAGACTTTTCAACGGGATCGATTCGTTGGCGAGATCGGCGGCGCGGACCGGTATTTTCTCGGCAACGAAACGCTTGGCCAGCACGAATTCGGGTACACGGCTGACCGTATCGGCTGCGAGCATGACGCCGTCCTTGAGATAAAACGCCGAGAAAGAGCGGGCTTTGGGGTCGCCGCGCAGCACGAACTCGTCGTAGCCGACGGACAAGCCGACCATCTTGAGCTTCAGATCGTATTGGTCGGACCAGAACCACGGCACGCTGTTGTAGACACGCTGCTTGCCGCACAACGACGCAGCGGCGGTGCGGGCCT
This sequence comes from Paraburkholderia podalyriae, assembly GCF_014397785.1. Classification (GTDB taxonomy): domain Bacteria; phylum Pseudomonadota; class Gammaproteobacteria; order Burkholderiales; family Burkholderiaceae; genus Paraburkholderia; species Paraburkholderia podalyriae. Next base: position 82,261 of record NZ_VZQQ01000005.1, on the reverse strand, counting down.
GCTCCAGCGCGTTAGGGACCGACTCGAGACGCAGGCGCCGACCGAGCGAAGGGTTGGGGTGGTTGGTGCAATCCCCGACCGCAAAAATGTCCGGGTCGGACGTGCGCGTGTGTTCGTCGACCATGATGCCGTTGTCGACAGCAAGGCCGGCCGCTTGCGCGAGTTCGGTGGCGGGCTCCAGTCCCACGCCGACGATGACGAGATCCGCGGCGACGCGCGTGCCGTCAGCGCAGCACACGGCGGCAACGGCGTCGCCGGATGCGTCGAGTTCGAACTCACTCACGATCGCGTTGGTACGGATGTCGACTCCGGCTTCGCGGTGAACTTCCTCGTAGAACGTGGAAAGCTCGGGAGCCGTGACACGCGCGAGGACGCGCGGCAACGCTTCGAGCACGGTGACGCGCAAGCCGCGCTTCACGGCTACCGCAGCCACCTCCAGCCCGACATATCCACCGCCGATGATCACGAGGCGCGAGCCGGCATGAAACTGGTTCCGAATGCGCGCGACGTGATCGAGCGTGCGAAGGTAGTGAAAATTCTGCAGCTTCTCGATCGCTTCGATACCCGGCAACGCGAGGCGCCGCGCGCGGCCGCCGGTGGCCAGAACCAGTTTCGTATAGCTGATTTCGCTGCCGTTGGACAGCGTGACCCGTTTCGCGTCACGGTCGATGCGCTGCACGCGCGTGTTCGGGATGAACTCGACACGCGCTTTGTCGTACGTCGACAGCGGTTTCAGGTACAGCTGCTCGGCGGTCGATTCGCCCGACAGGAATGCCTTGGAGAGCGGCGGCCGTTGGTAGGGCAAATGCGGTTCTTCTCCTACCATCACGATGCGTCCCGTCCATCCCTGGTCGCGGATCGTGGTCGCGCATTCTCCCGCTGCGTGACCCGCCCCGACGATCAGCGCGGTGTTCTCTGCGTCTCCAGCTGTCATGAGGCTAACTCCATCTCGCACAGCCGCAGGCTCGCTGCGGCCACAGTAAGTCTGAATAATGTTCTAAATTGTGAACGACGGTCGCTGCGACTGTCAATGCTCATGAACCCCGTTGGGCCGAGGCCGAGCTGACCATCGCCTCGATGCCGCCAACCGCGAAACGAATCAAATAGGTGCGCATGCGCTCGATATGTGCTGTCGTGAGTGCCTTCGCTCCGGAGCGTGCTTCCTGCGCGTAAAGCTCGTTGAGCACCAGATGAAACACCGACTCGACGAAATGCTGCACCAGTTCGACGGTCTCCCGCGTGACGCGGGGAAGTGCGTTGGCGAAGGCGTCACCGTAGCGCGCGGCCGCAGGCGCGTATTGGTCATAAAACGGCGCCGTGAGATCGGGGCGCTCCAGAAGACAGCCAATCTGGGTTAGCAGGCGCAGGTAATTTCGCCACCCCGGATCGCCGCTCTCCAGATGCGCGAAGGCCGGTGCGGAAAGTGCGGTCACGATTGCTTCCACGTCGGGACGCTTGCCTTGCAGCGCTGCCAGTTCGGCCTCGAGCGATTCGATGACCTGCCGGCTGATCACCGCTGCGCGGCGGCCGATCGCCTGCTGAAACAGCGCGTCTTTGCTGCCGAAGTGGTACCGCGCGAGGCTCAGCTCCATGCCACAGCTTTGCATGATGTCGCGAATCGACGTGCCGAAGTAGCCGTGCATCGCGAACAGCCGCTCGGCGGTATCGAGAATGCGCTCTGGCGTCGTGCTGCGCGCCGTGGCGCGCGGTTCATTGATGGCAGTCGCCCGTCTGCTGGCGGCGTGCGTGGTGCTGGACGGCATGGTTTCCCTTTGATGGCGGGGCGCGAGCCAGAAAGCGCGCGACATCCCTTTCCGCGAATGATAGATCGATCTTGCACAGTTGTGCAAAATAGAACATAGTTCAAGTATTGGTACTTCGCGCAAAACCAGAGGTGCCTGCAAACAAACGATTGATGGAGACAGCAACCATGGCCGGCGCGCTGCAACTCGAGGACTTCGACGATGCTAAGTTCAACCCTTTTTTCGAGGATTCACTCGCTTACGGTGCCGATGCGGACCCTTATCCACGCATTGCGGAACTGCGGGAAAAGGCTGCGGTTCAGCAGGGTGACTACCGTGTGCTGATGGGCGGCGCCGCGGACCTGACGATGTCCGACGTCGCGCACTATTCCGTATTCGGATACGACGAGGTCTCGAAGGTGCTTGGCGACCCGGCAACGTTTTCGAACAAGTCGTACGAGCGCAATCTCGGCATCAGCTTCGGGCGCAGTATCTCGACGATGGATGCGCCCGAACACTCGCGCTACCGCCGCATCTTCCAGAAGGCCTTTTTGCCGAATACCGTCGCGGCATGGGGCGATACGCTGGTCGACCCAGTGGTGAGCGAGCTGATGTCGAAATTCATGGATCGCGGACATGCGGATCTCGTCAACGAGTTCACGCTTCACTACCCGTTCAATATCATCTATCGGCAACTGGCATTGCCGCCGGAGGATGTGAAGATCTTTCACAAGCTAGCAATCGCACAGACGCTGGTTTCGATCGATGTCGAGCATGGCGTGGAGGCATCGACGAAGCTGGGCACCTATTTCGCGCGGCTTGTCGACGAGCGCCGCAGTCATCCTGGCGACGATCTGGTGAGCTCGCTGGCCACCGCGGAGGTGGACGGCGAGCGGCTACCGGACGAGGTCGTCATTTCATTTCTTCGCCAGTTGGTGAATGCGGGCGGCGACACGACCTATCGCGCGACCAGCGTACTGTTGCTTGCGTTGCTGCGCGATCCGGTACAGCTCGAAGCGGTGCGCCAGGATCGCACGCTGGTCGCGGCGGCGATCGAAGAGGCTCTGCGCTGGGACGGCCCCGTGCTGATGCAGTCGCGTATGGCGACGCGTGATGTCACGCTCGGCGGTGTCGAGATTCCTGCCGGCGCATTTCTCGACGTGCTGGCGGGCAGCGCCAATCGCGACCCCAGCCGCTTCGCCGATCCGGACAGGTTCGACATCTATCGCAAGGCTGGTCACCGGCACTTTGCATTCGCCTATGGCCCGCACGTGTGCATCGGCCAGCACCTGGCGCGCGTGGAAATGACGCGTGCGCTCAACGCGATTCTCGATCGCCTGCCCAATCTTCGGCTCGATCCGGCCGCGCCAGCTCCACAGATCAACGGGATCATGATGCGCGTTCCGCATTCGATTCCCGTCATCTTCGGCTAATAAGGTAGCGCTGGTCTGCACGCACGGTGGAGAACGCATAGATGACCGAGTTTGACTTTATCGTGATTGGCGCGGGTGCGGCGGGTTGCGTGCTAGCCAATCGTATTTCGGAGAGCGGGCACCATACCGTGCTACTCATCGAGGCAGGTCCGGAAGATCGCAATCCGTTGATCCGGATGCCGAAAGGCTTTGGCAAGCTGCTGGGCGATCCAGCTCATGCCTGGTTCATTCCGGTGCAGCCCGATCACGGAAACGGGCATCGCAACGAAATCTGGCTTCGCGGCAAGATGCTCGGCGGTTCCAGCAGCATCAACGGCATGGTGTATATGCGAGGTCATCCCGAGGACTACGACGGCTGGGCCGAACTGGGTGTCGAGGGCTGGAGCTGGCAGAACCTGGCGCCTTGCTTCAGGCGGATCGAAGATCACGCGCTCGGCGCCGATGAGCTGCGTGGAGAGGGCGGCCCGCTGAAAGTGTCACCGTACCCGCAGCGCAATCGTATTGGCGACGCCGTACTCGAGGCGTGCCGGTCGCTCGGCGTGCGGCGCGTTGAAGATATCAACAGGCTCGATCATGAGGGCGTCGCCTACCTGATCTATACGATACGCAACGGTCGTCGGCAAAGCTCGGCCGAAGCCTTTCTGAAGCCCGCGAGGGCGCGCAAGAACCTCACGGTCGTGACCGGCACACAAGCCGCGCGAATCGTGTTTGACGGGACGCGCGCGGTCGGCGTGCAGTGCGAAAGCGCTGGGCAGCAGATCGCTTACCGTGCGCGCCGCGAGGTCGTGCTGTCGGCGGGCGCGATCGAGTCGCCGCGGCTTTTGCAGCTGTCGGGCGTTGGCGATCCCGGCCATCTGCAGTCGCTTGGCATTCCTGTCGTGGCGGCGAATCCGGGGGTCGGACGGAACCTGCGCGAGCACTATCTATATATGCTTCAAGCCCGCCTGCGGCATTGGCGCGATTCGCAGAACCGCCAGTTCGGCGGCATGCGCTTATGGCGCAACGCGATGCAGTATCTGCTGTTCCGCCGTGGCGTGATGTCGCTCGGCTCGTACCAGGTGGGCGGCTTCGTCAAGACCGCGGCGGATGCGATGCGTCCCGACGTTCAACTGATGATGGCGCCGTACTCGATGGATTTCGGCGCGGCCGGTTACGCGTTCGAGTCTTTCCCAGGCATGCAGCTCTTCAGCTATCCGCTGCGCCCGCGCAGCGAAGGGCACGTCAGGATCCAGTCCGCGGACCCCCGCGTGCCGCCCCAAGTCGTCGCGAACTACCTTGCCGATCCGTACGACCGGCAGATGGCTGTCAACGCCTTCCGGTTCATGCGCAGCGTGCTGGCCGCCGAGCCGCTTGCCAGCCTGCTGGCAGGGGAGACACGCCCAGGCCCCGCCGTCCAGACCGATGACGAGATTCTCGACCTCTACCGGCGTGAAGGCCAATCCGGCTATCACGCCTGCGGTACCTGCAAGATGGGATCGGACACGCTTGCCGTGCTCGATTCGCGGCTGCGCGTGCGCGGTGTCGAACGCCTGCGCGTGATGGATCTCTCCGTCACACCCACGATGATCTCCGGCAACACGAATGGCCCCATGATGGCGATGGCATGGAGCGCCGCCGGCCTGATCCTGGAGGACGCGCGATGAGCCGCCTCGAAGATTACAGCGGGCGTTTTACGAACATCGATTTCGAGCGACGCGACGGAGTTTTGCAAGTGCGCTTGCATACGGAGGGTGGCCCGCTCAAGTGGGGCGCGCTCGATCGCAGCATTCACAGCCAGCTAGGCGAGGCGTTCTACCAGATCGCACGCGACCTCGACAATCGCGTAGTGATCCTGACCGGCACCGGCGATTCGTTCTGCGACGCGATGAATTACGCCGAGTTGCCGACGGAGCCGCTTGCGCAAGCCTGGCCGCGCCTGCAGCGCGAAGGGCAGGACCTGCTGATGCAACTGCTGGACATTCCGGTTCCAGTTATCGGCGCGATCAACGGGCCGGCACTCATTCATGCCGAGTTGCTCGTGCTGTCGGATATCGTGCTGGCATCCAGTCGCGCCGAAATCTCGGACCAGGCGCACTTCGTTCACGGCGTCGTGCCGGCGGACGGCGTGCAGATCGTCTGGCCGATGCTGATTGGCCACAACCGCGCCCGCTACTTTCTTCTCAGCGGCGAGCGCATCACGGCGCAGCGTGCGTGGGAGCTTGGCGTCGTCGGCGAAGTCGTCGCGCACGACACGTTGCTCGAACGTGCGTGGCAAATGGCGCACGAACTCGCGGCGAAGCCGATCGAAACGCTGCGATACACGCGCGCGGTCTTCACGCAGCCGTTCAAGCGCCGCGTGCTCGACGAACTGGGCTACGGGCTCGCGCTAGAAGGGCTCGCCGGTATTGCCGCGCAGTCCGGCAAGACATAGTCGGTCAACGCGAATGTTCACGAATGGGAGACACGATATGACCTTGGTAGTGCAAGCATCGACGGAGCGCAACGCGATCGTTCAGCAGGCGCTCGACCGTGCCACACGGGAAGGCGGTGAGATCGGCGTGCAGGTGGCGGCCTATCTGAACGGCAAGCTTATGATCGACGCATGGAGCGGCGTGGCCGATCCGTCCACCGGCCGTCTGGTCGATGGCGAAACGCTGTTCAATGTGTATTCGGTGACGAAGGCCGTTGCTGCAACGGCGTTGCATATCCTGGCCGACCGCGGGCTGATCGAATACGACGCGCCGGTGACGCGCTACTGGCCAGAGTACGGTGCGCACGGCAAGCAGAACACGACGGTGCGCGATGTGCTGACGCATCGCGCGTGTGTGCCGCAAATGCCCGAAGGCGTCACGCCGGAGCTGATGTGTGACTGGCAGTGGATGACCGGCGCCATCGCCAACCTTGAGCCGCTTGCGGAGCCGGGGACGAAAACGCTGTACCTGTCGATGACGTTCGGCTGGATCGTTGGCGAGCTGGTGCGGCGCGCCGATCCGAAGAAGCGCTCGCTGGGCCGTTTTGTCCGGGAAGAGATTGCGATGCCGCTCGGCATCGACGATCTGTGGATCGGCATTCCCGACGAAGTCGAACCGCGCATCGCACGTCTGACCGATGCAATGGTGCCGGTTCCCGCGGCATACCTGCCGCCGCTGTTCTTGCGCTCGATGCCGCAACAGGTCGCATTGACGCCGCAAGTGTTCGAGCGCCCGGACGTGCGGCGCGCGGAAGTGGCGGGCGTTGGCGGGATCTTCAACGCGCGCAGCGAGGCGCGCTTCTGGGCAATGCTGGCATGCGGCGGCGAGTTGGACGGCGTGAGGATACTCTCGAAGGAACTCGTTGCCACGCTGAACACGCCACGCGCCAATAGCGAGGAGCCCGACCCGGTGATGTTCGGCTTTCCGATTCCCATCACGATCGGTGGCTTCTGGTTCGGCGGCAACCATCCGCCGGTGACGGCGGCACGTTCGCCGCGCGCTTTGTGCCATCCGGGGCAGGGCAATTCGATCGGCTGGGCCGATCCGGATACCGGGCTCGCCGTCGCGATCTGCCATAACAAGCTGTTCAACCCGGCCACGCCGGAAGAAGATCCGCTGCTTCCGATCGCTGCGGCGATTCGCGACGCACTGGATCTGAAGTGATTGGCACGACGCTCATGGATATCGAGTATTTGCAGCAATGGACCGGGCGCACTGAGCAAGTGCAGGACCAGGTCACCTCCACGCCGATGGCGGCTCTGAGCGCCATGCTTGACCACGATGACGCGCCTTCAGCACGTGGCGATGACTTGCCGCCATTGTGGCACTGGCTTTATTTTCTGCCGGTTCATCGCCAGTCGATGGTGGGGACGGACGGTCATCCGAAACGCGGCGGCTTTCTGCCGCCGGTCGATTTGCCTCGCCGCATGTGGGCGGGCAGTCAACTCGAGTTTCTACGGCCGCTGAAAGCGGGTAGCGCGGTCACGCGTCTTTCATGCATCGAGAGTGTTGCGCACAAGCATGGACGTACCGGCGATCTCGTGTTCGTGAAGGTCAAGCACGAGGTCAGCGACGCTGCTGGCCTTGCCATCGTCGAACGCCAGGATATCGTGTATCGCGATCATCCGGCTGCCAGCGAAAAGCCTGCAGCACTACAGGTCGCGACCATGGGCGCTCAATGGACACGCGAGATCAATCCTGATCCGGTGCTGCTGTTTCGCTACTCAGCGCTTACGTTGAATGGTCATCGCATTCACTACGATCGGCCTTACGCGATCGGCGAAGAGGGATACGAGGGACTCGTCGTGCATGGCCCGCTGCTCGCCACCCTTCTGATGGACTCGCTCGGATCGGAGCTGCCGGGCGCTCGCGTCGGAGCGTTTTCGTTCCGCGCGATCAAACCGGTGGTGGACACTGCGCCTTTCTATGTTTGCGGAAAGCAGGACGAATCGGACCAAAACAAGGTGAGCTTGTGGATCGCCGGCAGCGACGGATCGTTGCGCATGGAAGCCACGGCTACTCTGGTCTGATCGTCGAGCCGGTCCGCTGGCGGGGTCGCCGTAGCCGGACCGGACGCTGAATGGGAGACTTATGCGTTCGTTTCTTTTTGTGCCGGGCAGCAAGCCCGAACGATTCGCCAAGGCACTCGCGGCAGGCGCGGATGCGGTGATCGTGGACCTGGAGGACGCTGTCGCAGATTCGGACAAAGCGTCGGCGCGTGCACATGTTGCCGGTGCGGTACGAACATTTTCGGCATCGCCGGTTCGCGTACTGTTGCGCATCAATGGAGCGGGTACGCAGTGGTTCCAGCAGGACCTCTCACTCGCAGCGTTCGATGGTATCGATGGCGTCGTGTTGCCCAAGGCGGAGAAACCGGCTGCTTTGACCGCTGTCGCGGCGGCAACGGCGAAACCCATCTTGCCGATCATCGAATCTGCCGAGGGCGTCTGGAACGCACTGGACGTGGCGCGCATGCCCGGCGTCGAGCGACTCATATTCGGTTCGGTTGACTTCGAGCTTGATCTGGATTGTGACGGTTCATGGGACGCGTTGCTGCTCGCGCGTTCGCGTATCGTGCTGGCCTCGCGTGTAGCTGGAATCCTGTCCCCGGTGGACGGCGTTACGGTAGCGATCGATGACGAACAGCAACTCGCGGGGGATTCGTCGAAGGCGCGATCGCTGGGCTTTGGCGGGAAGCTGTGCATTCATCCGCGCCAGGTTGCAGCGGTCAATGCGACGTTCAGCCCGAGCGCGGATGAAATTGCCAAGGCGCAGCGAATCGTCGACGCGTATGAGCGGGCAGAAGGCGGGGCGGTGTCCGTAGATGGACGGATGGTGGACTTGCCGGTATTGCTCAAGGCAAGACGCATCGTTGGCGTGTCTGAGAGCGTGCGCGGTTCAGAGGAAGGGTAAGTGGTGTGGCGGGTGAGCGCCGCACCGCCCGCGCCACCACCGCATCAGGTGGCGCGGGCGTGACGAGGTATCGCTTACACCGGATCCCAGGGCGTGAGCGCCATCGAGGGCACGTTCGGGAAGAAGCTCGCTTCGAACGCCGGCATCACCTGCTCGGCAATCGCCTCGGGCGTCCAGCCGCCGTCGCGATGCAGCGAGCGGATCATGCGGATCTGGTTGAAGAAGTAGATCTCGTTGGCGCGCACGCCGAAGATCTGACCCGAAACCTTTGCGGCCTGGTCGGACGCGAGGTAGACCGCGAGCGGCGCGATCTTGCGCGATTCCATGCGCTTGAGAATTTCGACCCGTGCTTTTTGCTCAGGCGTCTCCGAGGGGATCGAGGCCGTCATCGCGGTCCATGCCCACGGCGCGATGCAGTTCGAGCGCACGTTGAATTTCGCCATGTCGAGGGCAATCGACTTCGACAGACCGACGACCCCCATCTTGGCGGCGGAGTAGTTGGCCTGTCCGATGTTGCCGATCAGACCCGAGGTGGAGGTCATATGAACGAAGCTGCCGCCGTTTTGTGCCTTGAAATGCGGAGCCGCCGCGCGTGCCACGAAAAACGATCCGTTCAGATGCACGTCGACGACGGCCTTCCACTCGTCGAGGCTCATGTTGAAGAACATGCGGTCACGCACGATGCCGGCGTTGTTGACCACACAGTCGATGCGGCCGAACGTGTCCAGCGCGGCCTGCACGATCTTCTGCGCGGAATCCCATTCAGCGACGCTATCCGTCGAAGCAAGCGCTTGCCCGCCGGTCTCCTTGATTTCTTCGACCACGCGCTCCGCGGCGAATTGGCCGGTTTCGGCGTTGCGACCAAGGTCGTTGACGATGACCTTTGCGCCGTTCGCCGCGAATTGCAACGCGAAATCGCGCCCGATGCCGGCACCCGCACCCGTTACCACTACCACCTTGTCCTTGACGAAATCGCTCACTCTTGTCTCCGTTCGATAGGCGTTGATGTAAAAAAGCTCGCTTCGGTATAATATCAAAACTGAACGGCGTTGCATAATATGAACGCTAGCACGTTGATGCAAACTGTGACGACTCATCCATTTGTAGACGACTAAATGATAGGAGACGCGAGATGAACCCTACGAAAGACTGGACCGTGCCGGACCATGTTCCCCGAGAACTCGTGGTCGATTTCGACTATATGAATCCGCCAGGCGTGCAAGACGATGTTCATATCGCGTGGATGACGCTGCACACCGGGCCCGATATCGTCTGGTCTCCGTACCATGGCGGCCACTGGATCGCGACGCGAGGAGAAGACATCGAGGCGATGCAGAGGGACCATACCCGCTTTTCGCATCGCAGCGTCAACATCCCGCCGCTCAACGAGACGCGGCTCGTGCCGCTCGAACTCGACCCGCCCGAACATACCGCGTACCGTAACCTGATCACGCCCGCTTTCCTGCCGCAAGCGATCGCCTCGCTGGAGAACGACGTGCGCAACCTCGCAATCGAGCTGATCGAAAAGCTCGCTCCGCGGGGCGAATGCGAGTTCGTGTCGGAGTTCTCGAAGATCCTGCCGATCGTGATTTTCCTGCGGCTGGCAGATCTTCCGTTGAGCGATCGCGAGCAACTGCTCGAATGGGCGGAGTGGGCCGTGCGTGGCAACGTCGAAGAGCGCAACGAATCGCAGCACCGGCTCATCGGGTATATCTCCACCTGGGTGGAAAAGCGTCAGGCAGAGGCGGGCGGCGATCTCGTCAGCCTCGTCGCCAACGCGCAGATCGAAGGCAAGCCGATCAGCCCCGAGCGCATGTTTGGGATGTTTATCGTCGTGCTGTTCGGCGGCCTCGATACCGTCGCATCGATGATGGGTTTCATCGCGCGCTTTCTCGCCGAGAATCCGGCGCATCGGAGGCAACTGATTGAGAATCCCGATCTGATGGTTTCGTCGGTCGACGAACTGATTCGGCGCTTTGGCGTGGCGAATACCGCGCGGCTCATCACACAGGACATGGAATACAAGGGCATCCAGTTCAGGAAGGGCGACCAGATCCAGTTGCCGAACTCCCTGTTCGGCCTCGACGACCGCAAGTTCAGCGATCCGCTCGCCGTTGACCTGACACGCAAGCCGGTGATTCACGCGGCTTTCGGCAACGGACCGCATCGCTGCCCCGGTTCGTTTCTCGCGCGCACGGAGATCAAGGTGTTCCTGCAGGAATGGCTCAAGCGCATTCCCGATTTCCGCATCCGCGAGGGCGAAAAGCCGCGCTGCGGTTCGGGCTCCGTCAACGGCATGCTTTATCTGCCGCTCGTCTGGGACGTAGCGCGCTGAAAGATCCCCCACCCTCAACGACTCATCGACGACTATGAAAAAGTGGCAATGCATTTTTTGCGGTTTCTACTACGACGAAGCAACGGGACTTCCCGCGGAGGGCATCGCGCCTGGCACTCGTTGGGAAGACATCCCGGATGACTGGGCATGCCCCGAGTGCGGTGCCACCAAGGCCGACTTCGTGATGGTCGAAGTGGCGGCCTGAGCGTGCGGGCAGGGTCTATCTACTCCAGCCACGTCCTGATGCCCGCAATATAGGTCGCCACTGCGTTCGGCGCGCCAGCAGGGTGCCTGTCTTCGAGATGCTTATTACGGCGCTGCGCCGCGAACTGGTTGAACAGGGCAACGTCGGCCGCGGGGACGACAACGGGACAACGTGACCATGCCCTGAGCTTTCTTGCGGGCACGATAGTCGGCAACTCGCTCAGCGGACGACTTCGGCATATCCCGACGCGGTCCGAGGTTAGAAATAGAACGATGTTCAGCATATCGCACAGACGGCGTTACAGGTAACGAACTTGCGCCACGCCAAAACGATGCAGGAATCCGCATCGAAAAGGATGCCGACAAATCAATGCATTAGCTGCCGATGGAGGTTTCTGGCTTCGTGGCAGGCATGCTTCTGTTCAAGCCCACGAATCGAGCGATTTTTCCTGGGAACGGGAGAGGCCTATAGTGAACCGCACCAACAATTCCATCATCGTGACGAGTACCTCCATCATGAGCGACACAAACCCCAAACTCCCGCGCCGTGGCGACTTCGGCTGGCAACCGCTGGTCAGCGCTTTCGAGCCAACCATCGAGGACATGATGTCCAACCGGGCCTACTTCGGCATGCCGCCCGAAGCGCTCTACCTGTGGGGAACCTTTCGAGACGAGGATGGCGAGATCTACTGTCCGATGCGCCGGATACCCGCAGGGCTGTCGACGGACGGCAAGGACACACGTCGTCGCTTTTATCTTTGCTCGACGCTTGGTCACGACGACGGTATGCATATGCACGCGGTCGGCAAGGAATCCGCGCCGAACGACGGCTTCTCGAGAACGTTGGAAGGCGAGCGCATCCACTGGCGAAGCCATCCGCAGGCACCTGGCAACGGCTTTCACGTGACATGGACGCCCGACGAATGCAGCTGGTACGAAGACAATGGCATCAACATCAAGGGCAAGCTCGTCAAGCCGGGTATGCATTGGTATCTGCCAGGGCGCGACGCCGGCATGTATTACGTCGCGAACATCTTCGAGATGGAAGGCACGATCCTCGGCAAGAAAGTACGCGGCATGATTGGGTTCGATCCGATCTATATGTACGAGGGCGGCGAGATCTACAAGACGAAAGACGCACTCGTGCAAGAGAAGCTGGAACTCGTCTGGTACACGTGGGCCACGCGTTACAAGGATGGCAGCATCGATTTTGGCCACTTCACACTCGGCAACGACATGTTCGGCTTTGCCATTCTTGGCAATGAGAAGGGCGAGGTGCGCTACACGTATGACGTGACCGGCGAGGTCGATTTCGGCGCCAACGGTTATTGGCAAGAAGGCATCAAGTACTCGGCCTTCGGTGAACAATGGGAGTTCATGCCCGATCCGAACGGACGTTTGGTCGGTCTCGGGACGCTGAAAAATCCACAGGTAGACGGTCGCTGGCGCCGAGTCGGCGACACGCGCGAGCCCGACGTTTGGTTCGCATGGGGCGAGGCGGCGCCTGAGCATGGAAGCCGTCCCGTGAATCGTCTGCCAGCAATGGGTGCGCGCATTGGCGTGAACTTCCGGAAATATTGAAGTGGACGAACGCCTCCCTCGGAGCTTTTATGACAGATGTGATCAATGGCTACGCGGCGGCGGCCTCAGACGCCGACCTCGCGCCCTTCCAGTTCACCCGGCGTCATCCGCGGGCCGACGACGTAGTGATCGATATCCAGTACTGCGGCGTGTGCCACTCGGATCTTCATCAGGCGCGTAATGACTGGGGCAATACGCGTTACCCGGTCGTACCGGGGCACGAGATCATTGGGCGGGTTATCAGTGTGGGCGAGTCCGTGACCCGTTTCAAAGCGGGAGATGTGGTCGGCGTCGGTTGCCTCGTCGATTCCTGCGGCGAATGCGCCCCGTGCTGTGAAGGCGAAGAGCAGTATTGCGTCAACCAACCGACGCCCACTTACAACGGCATCGACCGTCACGATGGATTAGCTACCTACGGCGGCTATTCGGAGCGTATCGTTGTCGCCGAGAGATTCGTTCTGCGCGTTCCCGACGGTCTGGACGCTAAAGCAGCGGCTCCTTTGCTCTGCGCTGGCATCACAAGCTATTCGCCGCTGCGGCACTGGAACGTAGGGCAGGGCGATAAGGTCGCGGTAGTGGGTCTTGGCGGCCTCGGCCATATGGGATTGAAATTCGCCAGGGCGATGGGAGCCGAAGTCACGCTGATTACGCGCAATCGGGACAAGGAACAGGAGGCGCGACGCCTCGGTGCCGAGCATGTGCTCGTATCCAGCGATGCAGCGCAGATGGCTGCGGCCGCCGGGCGATTCGATGTCATCCTCGATACAGTACCGACCGCGCACGATCTAAATCCTTATCTCGCGATGTTGCATTTGAATGGCACGCTGGTCCTGGTCGGGATGATTGGGCCCATCGCACCGCCTGTGCACAGCGGCGTGCTCGTCACCGGTCGCAGATCCATCGCAGGATCGGCGATTGGCGGGGTGGAGGAGATGCAGGAAATGCTGGATTTCTGCGCCGCCCACGGTATCTGCTGCGACGTCGAGATGATCGAGATGCAGGACATTAACGGCGCGTACGAGCGGTTGCTCAAAAGTGACGTCCGCTATCGCTTCGTGATCGATATGACAACGCTTAAGCGCTGATGATATTTGTACGGGCGATGGCACCGTTGCCCGTCGCACGAAGGTTCCATAATGCGATTCACAGACTCGCGGAACGCTGGCTCGCGGTTATCAAGCAATGCGTTTCCGCCTTCGATATGAATACCAACCTTATGCTCGACGGTGCTCCGAATTTTCGTCATTTGGGCGGAATGCCCACACGGGATGGTCGTCGCATCCGCAGCGGACGCCTCTTCCGTTCCGGCAGTCTTGCAGCGCTGACGGTGCGCGACCGCGACATTGTCGCCAAACTCGGGATCCGCCTGATTTGCGATCTGCGCAGCGATGGTGAGCGCACAGCGGCGCCGAACCGGTGGCGCCATGACCAAGGCGTGGAAGAGATGCACATGGACATCAGCGCCGATTTGCGTGCAGGCGACAGCACACTACTCGAAATTCTGAAGCGCGAGCCTAACGCGCAGGGCGCGCGTCGCATGATGCTGCAAACTTACCGAAACTTGCCCGCGGCGTTTGCGCGCCCACTGCGGGGACTGTTTACAAGGCTTGCCGATGACGACTGTTTGCCGGTGATCTTCCATTGCACGGCGGGCAAGGACCGAACCGGTTTTCTGGTGGCGATCATCCTTCATGCGCTGGGAGTCTCGCGCGAGACGATCTATCGCGACTACCTGTCGGGGGCTGGGAGCGAACGGCTGCGTGAATCCGCTGCGCAGGCGATGACGATCCATTTCGGCCTTATTCTCGATGCATCGATCATCGATGTGCTCGCCGGTGTCGACGAGCGCTACCTGGATGAGGCGTTCGCGGCGATGGCAGCAAGCCACGGCTCGGTCGATCGTTATCTCGAACATACGGCCGGGCTTGATCGGTCGCAACTATGCCGGTTGCGCGATATCTTGCTGGAATGAACCGAACGTCCGATCACTGATAGATGTCCGCTTGCCCTTCAACCTCGTTCCCGGCGCGTGCAGCCTCGATGGCTGGAAGGTTTGTCTCGGCCCCAAGAGGAAAGCATGTTCACGGTGGATCAACTCCGTGCCGGCTTGGCGCAAGCGGGTCTGCCGGAGCCGATCCTCGATGCGATGACGGAGATCAAAGACCGCCTTCATCGGATCGCCGAAACACGTTGTCCCTTGGGCGCGCGCACGGCGCAAGGCCGTGCGCTCATCGCTCAGGATCAGGCGCGCTCGAACACGGCGGCAATACCCTGGCCACCGCCGATGCACATGGTCTCGAGCGCATAACGTCCTTTCCGGCGCGTCAACTCGTGCAACAGCGTTGTCATGATGCGCACGCCCGTTGCGCCAATCGGGTGGCCGAGCGATATGCCAGAGCCGTTCACGTTGAGCCGGTCGGTATCGTGCCAGTTCCAGCCTTTGAGGACTGCCAGCACCTGACACGCGAAGGCTTCGTTTACTTCGACAAGATCCATCTGATCGAGCGTCCGACCGATTCGCGTCATCAGCTTCTGCACCGCGGGCACGGGCCCAATGCCCATGCGTGATGGCTCGCATCCGGCTGCGGCCCAGCCGGTCAGCCAGGCCATGGGTTCGAGTCCAAGCGCTTCGAGGCGGTCTTCCGCGACGACGAGGCAAGCGGCAGCGGCATCGTTTTGCTGGCTGGAGTTGCCTGCGGTGACTGTGCCGCCCGGCATCAACGCGCGAAGCTTGCCGAGGCTTTCCATGCTGGCGTCGGCGCGGAATCCTTCATCTTTGGAAAACAGAAGCGGCTGGCCTTTTTTCTGAGGAACGCTGACTGCCGCGACCTCTTCGGCCATATGGCCAGACTCCCATGCGGCGGCCGCGCGCTGATGGCTGCGCAGCGCGAACTCGTCGGCGGCCTCGCGGCTGATGCCATAGTCGGTGGCCAGATTTTCCGCGGTCTCGATCATGCCGGAGATAAGGCCGAAGCGCGATTCCGGCTGTGAGCGCTCGCGGCCTCGCGCGAGCCGGTCGTGAAACTGGACGGAACCCGACCGGGCGCCCCAGCGCATGTCCGTGCTGTAGTACTCGATATTGCTCATGCTTTCCACGCCTCCGGCCAACACCACGTCGGCGGCGCCGGTCTGCACCATCATCGCGGCGGTGACGAGCGCCTGCAGGCCGCCGCCGCAACGTCGGTCAAGCTGCATGCCCGGCACCTCCACCGGCAGGCCCGCCTGCAGCGCAATCCAGCGGCCCACGCAAGGTGTTTCGCTGTTCGCGTACGCTTGCGCGAAGACGACGTCGTCGATGCGAGCGGGATCGAGTCCTGCGCGCCGGATCGTTTCATTCGCGACGAGCGCGCCGAGGTCTTCGACGCAAACGCCGCGCAGACTACCGCCAAAGGTGCCGACGGGCGTTCGTACAGGGGAGACAATTGCCGCACGTTTCATCGGACGTTTCCTTGCAAAGTTTGAAAGTTCTGATTCGGGCGCGGTTGCACTCAGCCAATGAGCGTCGCGCTTGCGCAGCGATTGGAAGGCGGGATGCCCACCATCTGGTCGAGAGCGCTGCGATGATCCGGATGGGCGATTGCCAGCATGCGTTCGCGCCTTTGGCGCAGCGTCAGGCCGCGCAAATCGGCCACGCCGTATTCGGTCACCACGATGGCGGCGTCGCTGCGTGGCGTGCTGACCGGTCCGGTCAACGACGCGACGATGCGGGTCGCGCCCTTGCCCGCTGTGGACGGCAATGCGATGACAGGAACGCCGCCACGCGAGCGCCGCGCGCCGCGCAGGAAATCCAGCGCGCCGCCCACCGCGCCCACATACACGCCACCGGCGATCTCGGCGTTGATCTGGCCACTCAGATCGACTTCGACCGCCGAGTTGATGGCGACGAAGCGGTCGATGCTTGCGAGCACGTTCGGATCGTGCGTGTAGCGGGTCGAACGAAACTGCACGGCGTCGTTTCGATGCGCGAACTCGTGTATGCGGCGCCCCCCCATCATCACGCCAGCAATGGTCTTGCCTGCGTCGATGGTCTTGCGCACATTGTTGATCACGCCGCTTTCCATCAGATCGGCGACTTTGTCCCCGATCGTGCCGGAATGGATGCCAAGGTCTCGCCGATCGCCGAGGCAAGCGAGGATCGCTTCTGGAATCGCGCCGAGACCGAGTTGAATGGTGGCGCCGTCTTCGATCAAACCGGCCGTGTGCTGTGCAATCGCCAGCTCCGTCGGGTTGACGGCGCTGGGCGAACTCTCGGGCAAAGTGCGCGACGTCGGGACGATGAAGTCGATGTCGTTGTCGCGCAGATATCGCTCGCCGTAGGTCCAGGGTGCCTGTTCGTTGACTTCCGCAATGATGACGCCCGCGCGCCTGAGCGCCGGGATCAGATACTCATGCGCGACGGACAAGCTGTAGCGGCCATGCGCGTCGGGTGGCGCCAACTGCAGCAGCAGGACGTCGATCGATAGCTGACCCGACTCCATCATCTCTGGCAACTGCGAATAATGGCAGGGCAGGATATCAAGCGCGCCAGCCTTGGCCAGTGCGCGGTTGGAGCCGCTCCCGCAGTACGAAACGAAATCGATGCAGTCCGCGTGCTCAGGCCGGCACGTGTCGTAGTTGCTGGCGCCTAGAAAGACCCGGAACGCGCCGATGCTGTGCCGCTGCTGAAGTAGATTGCGCGTGAGCGCAAGGGGCTCTGCGTTCGATTGGCCCCATGCGACGGTATCGCCGGGGCGGATGATGGACGCGAAATCGACGGCGTCCGCCTCTAGCAGTAAGGGCATGATGTTTGTTTGCCTCAAGTGGCGGGTTGCGCAAGGGCCAGGGCTTCGTCGTGCTGCCCACGTACTGCGCCTGTCGCGACGAGTTCCGCAATCCGTTCGTCGCTGTAGCCGATGCTCCGCAGCACGAGTTCTGTGTGCTCACCAAGGTGCGGAACGGCGAGCGGTGGCGACCCAGGCTCCAAACGGAAGTGAATCGGGCTTGCAACGTGGTTGCGCCCGGACGGATCCGTCTGGACCATCCCGCGCTCGTGCGCATGCGGATGGTCGAGCGCTTCGGCGAGCGAGAGCACCGGCGCCACACTGATGTTTCGGCCTTCGAACCAGCAGAGCCATTCATCGAGTGTGCGAGTCAGGAAGATTTGCGTCAGGAACGTCCGGACGCGTAACTGGCCTTCACCGGCTGGGCCGATCGCGTCGGCGACGAGATCCGGACGGCCCAGTGGTGTAAGCAGGTTGGTTGCGAAGCTGTGTTCCCGGCCGCCAAGGCAGAGCCACTTCGAATCGGCGGTCTCATAAGTGTCGAGCAACGCGAGCCCGCTGTCGCCTTCAGTCGGCCCAGGCAATTGGCTATCCGGCGCGTTGAGCAAGCGGCCGCTCAGATACGGCTGCGATGTGAGTGCCGCATCGAAAAGCGCCATGTCGATGTAGTCGCCGCGCCCCGTTTCCCGCGCGCGCAGCAGCGCTATCAACACGGCGGACAACGCCGTCAATGAACCGGCCAGCGCGGCGAGCGACGGCCCCGTGGCAATTGGGATTCCCCGGCCGTCGCGCGGCAGCGTACCCGCAAGCGATTGAACTACCGGATCGTGTGCGGGCAATTGACAGAGCGGGCCGGTTTGGCCGAATGCGGTAATCGCACAATAAACGACTCCCGGGTTCGTCCGGCTGATCGTGTCGTAGTCGATGCCAAGGCGAGCGGCCACGCCCGGCCTCGACGATTCGATCACGACGTCGGCCTCGTTCATCAGCTTGAGCGCGACCTCGCGTCCGTCCGGATGCTTCAGATCGAGCGCGATGCTGCGCTTGCCGCGGTTGATCGCGGCGAAGAACGCGCCGTCGGTGCCCGGTGCGCCGCGGGTGGGGTCGCCGGTGACCGGTTCGATCTTGACGACGTGCGCGCCGTGCTCGGCGAGGTTGACGGCGAGGTACGGACCCGGCATGAATTGCGACAGGTCCACGACGCGAAGGCCGGTCAGTTTCATGCCAGAGCAGAGCTGAAGCCGAGCTGGCGTTGCGCAATCGCGGCGGCTTCCTTCACGATGCGGCCGATCAATTCCGCACAGGTCGGCAAGTCGTGAATGAGGCCGGTCACGATACCGGCGGGGAAGGCGCCGCCTTCCACTTCTCCTGTCACGAATGCGTCCATCCAGCGCTGTGCTCCGGTCAGCGCGTAGAGGTCCGAGCGCGTCACGTTGCCGGCGCGCTCGAGTTCAAGCGCGGCGAGACTCACGCTGTTCTTGACCACCCGGCTTGAATCGCCGATCGAGCGGCCAACCAGCAGCGTATCGCGCTCGCTCGCTTCCAGCAGCCGTTGCTTGATCGCAGGGTGGACGGGGGACTCCTGCGTGAGCATGAATCGGGTTCCCATGTTGATGCCGTCTGCGCCGAGCGCGAGAGCCGCCATCAGCCCGCGCCCATCGGCAAATCCGCCAGACGCGAGAATCGGCACCTTCAGCTTGTCGGCGGCCGCGGGAATCAGGATCAGTCCAGGGATGTCGTCTTCGCCGGGATGCCCCGCGCATTCGAATCCGTCGATGCTGACGGCGTCCGCGCCGAGCGATTCGGCCTTCACCGCGTGGCGAACCGTCACGCACTTGTGCACGACCTTGACGCCCTGCGCCTTGAACTCGGCGATGTACTTCGCCGGATTGCTGCCTGCTGTCTCGACGACCTGGACGCCTTGAGACACGATCGTGCGCACATACGCGTCATAGTCGAGACCGACATTGGCGCCGAGAACGGTCAGGTTGACTCCAAAGGGCTTGTCGGTGAGCGAACGCACCCTGTCGATTTCGCGCGCGAGTGCATCGGCGCTTGCATGGGTGTGCGCGGAGATGAAGCCGAGACCGCCCGCATTGCCCACGGCCGCCGCCAGTTCGGCTCGCGCCACCCAGCGCATGCCGCCTTGAATGATGGGATATTGAATGCCGAGTAATTCAGTAATGCGATTGACATACGGTTTCATCGCGCGCCTGTAGCCTGGATAGGAAGTATGGGTGCCAGAGAAATGCGCGTGACGCGCGTGACCTGGCGGGCTCTGTTCGCCACGACTGCGTGGCGCTTTTTTTGCAATTCAACAATCGCGAAACTGAGGTTTGCGCTTTTCGGCGAAGGCTGCCATGCCTTCCTTTCGATCTTCTGTGGCGAAGGTCGAATACGCCATACGCCGCTCGAACAGGATGCCTTCTGCCAGGCTCGATTCGTAGGCGCGGTTGACGCACTCTTTGGCCATCGCTACGACGGGTTGCGAGTATCGCGCGATCTCATCGGCCGTTTTCAGCGCTTCCTCGACGAGCGTGTCGACGGGCACGATGCGGCTCACGAGGCCGCATCGTTCGGCTTCGGTGGCGTCCATCCTGCGGCCGGTGAGGATCATTTCCATCGCCTTCGATTTGCCGAGCGCGCGCGTCAGGCGCTGCGTGCCGCCGGCGCCGGGAATGGTCGCCAGCGTGATTTCGGGCAGGGCGAAGCGGGCGTTGTCGGCGGCGAGAATGAAGTCGCACATCATGGCGAGTTCGCAGCCTCCGCCTAACGCAAGACCCGCGACCGCGGCGATGACCGGCTTGCGGCAACGCGCGGTGCGTTCCCAGTTCGACGTGATGAACTGATTCTTGTACACGTCCATGTACGTCCATTCGTTCATCATCTTGATGTCGGCTCCGGCGGCGAACGCCTTTTCGCTACCGGTCATCACGATGGCGCCGATGGCGGGGTCGGTTTCGAGGGCGTCGAGTGCCGCCGTTAGCTCGTCCATCAACTGGTTGTTCAGTGCGTTGTAGGCTTGCGGACGGTTCAACCTGATCAAGCCGGTCTTGCCGTGCGTTTCGACGATGATCGTCTCGTAGGCCATGGTTCTTCCTTGAACGAATGAGGGTGAACACCTAGGCCCGGATGGAGCCTGCTCGCCGATGATTTACGTGTCTGCGGTGCGCCGTTCGACAGCGTCAGAGCGGATCGTGCGTTGCCAATTTTGTGAACGACGTTTATGATTCTGAATGTGCGACCCGGCTTTGTCAATTGAGCGCGAGGTCAGAATTGCTAACGGAAAACACCGCGAGGAGACACTGCATGACCACTCGTCACGAGGATGGACAGATTCGCGTTGAGCAGCGTGGGAACCTGCTCTTGATGGGCATCGACCGGCCGGAAAAGCGCAATGGTTTCACGCCGAAAATGTTCAGCGAGCTTGCCATGGCTTACACGCAACTCGAGAAGAGCAGCGATATTTTTTGCGGGCTGGTATACGCCGAAGGCGATCACTTTACGGCGGGGCTCGACATGCCGAAGATCGCGCCGTTGCGGCGCGAAGGGAAACCGCTGCTTCCTGAAGGCGAGATCGATCCGTTCAACTTGCGCGCGCCGCTGCGTACCAAGCCGGTCGTCATTGCCCTGAAGGGAATCTGCTTCACGGTCGCGGTCGAATTGATGCTCGCATCGGAAGTGGCAGTTGCAGCCGATAACTGCCGTTTCTCCCAGCTTGAAGTCAAGCGGGGGATCATGGCAGGTTGTGGTGCGACGTTCCGCATGGTGCAGCGAGCCGGCTGGGGCAACGCCATGAAGGTACTGCTTACCGGTGACGAATTCACCGCAGACGAGGCGCGGCACATGAACTTCGTGCAGGATGTCGTGCCTGCGGGGCAGGAGTTCGACCAGGCGCTCGCGATCGCCGAGCGAATCGCGGCGCAGGCACCGCTAGCCGTGCAGGCCACGATGCAGAACGCGCGCGTTTCGCTGGGACAAGGCTGGCAGGATGCTTACGCGACGATTCAGTCGACCCAGCAGTTTCTGTACAACACCGAAGACGCGAAGGAAGGCGTTCAATCCTTCGTCGAAAAACGTACGGCGAAGTTCGTCGGACGCTGATGCAAGGCTTCCGGCGCAGCCGGTGCGAATTCAAAGGGACCGTTTGCTATGACAAAAGGCGCATTGGCGGGTGTTCGCGTACTCGACCTGAGCCGCATCCTCGCGGGGCCTTGGGGGGCTCAGATGCTGGCGGATCTCGGCGCGGAGGTCATCAAGGTCGAGCGTCCGGGCAAGGGCGACGATTCGCGGCAATTCGGCCCGCCGTTCCTGATGGATCGGGAGGGAAAGGTCACGCGCGAGTCGACGTTTTTTATCAGCGCGAACCGAGGCAAGAAGTCGATCACGTGCGATATCTCCACGGCCGAAGGCCAGGCGCTGATCCGCTCGTTGGCGGCGCACTGCGACGTGTTGATCGAGAACTATAAGGTTGGCGACCTCAAGCGTTACGGGCTCGACTACGACAGCCTCAAGCTGGTCAATCCGCGCCTGATCTACTGTTCGATAACCGGGTTCGGTCAGACCGGACCGTATAGCCCGCGTCCTGGCTACGACTCGATTTTCCAGGCGATGGGTGGCCTGATGAGCGTTACCGGAAACGGCGACGACGTGCCGGGCGGTGGTCCAATGAAAACCGGGCCCAGTCTTGCGGACATCCTTTGTGGCCAGTACGCCGCTTCGGCGATCATCGCAGCGCTTTATCATCGCGACGCGGCGCAAGGCAGTACCGGGCAGGGGCAGTACATCGACCTGGCGTTGCTGGACGCGATGATTGCTGCCACATCGCACTATGCAAGCCAGTATCTCGTTTCCGGCCAGATTCCCGTCCGGCGCGGTACCGAGGGTAACGGTGGTATGCCGTCCCGCATGTTCCGCTGCGCCGATCGCGACATCATGATCGTGGCGGGCAACAACGAGCAATACGCGCGGATGTGTAACGTTCTGGGGCACCCCGAGCTCGCCAGCGATCCACGATTCAGCGAGATTGCGCTGCGCGTGAAGAATCGTCGCGCGCTGGGCGAAGTGTTCGAACCGCTGATCGTTGAATGGCAGAGCGATGAACTGCTCGCGGCACTCGACGCCGCCGGGGTGCCGGCCGGACCGATCAATAATCTGGAGCAGGTGTTCGCAGATCCGCATGTGCAGGCACGCGCGATGTGCGTCGAAGTTGCCCACCCGCTCACAGATAAGGCGGTTCGAATGGTCGCCAATCCGGTCAAGATGTCGGGCACGCCTATCGATTCGTACGGGGCGCCGCCGATGCTCGGACAACATACGGACGACGTGCTGCGTGATGTGCTGGGTATGTCGCAGTCGGATATCGATATCCTGCGCGAAAAGAAAGTTCTCTAGAAAGGACATCAACAGCGAGTTCGGCCAGACCGACGTCGATGATGGTGTTCGGCGATGCGAAAAAGGTGATCGACGAGATGGTGAAAGTTGCAGCTAAGGGGGAGTCGTGACGACTGAGAGAAGCAACAGCCGTATCGTATGTACAGACCACGCAGAAGTCGGGTGTATCCACTCCGGTAGGGACGCCGCAAATATCTCGCGTCCGCATCAACGTTCGGACACTCCCGCGCGCAGCGGAAAGTCACCTCATTGGGCGTGGGCGAACTGCCGCAGCGAGTTCGACTGGATGGACGTGCACTTACCGTTCTTCACGTCTGAATGGTCTTAAGAAACTTCTGAACAGGCGCGATCGAGTCCCAAAGGTAACGACGAAAAAACGCCTTGGCTCGGTGTTCCGCAGCCAAGGCCAAACTCTACACGCTCTCGCGAAGTGTGTGAGAGGAGAAACACCTGATCGCTCTTCAAGCTTCGTGGTACGCGCCTGGCGGGAAGCTCACTCCTCGGATCGAGGCTCGCGAAAATGCAACTGACCGTTTCATATATCGCACCGTGTTCAAAAAGACGCACTAAAGCATTGACTGTCCGCCGTCCACACTGATAGTCTGCCCGGTTATGAAATTAGCGTCGTCACTACATAGAAATGCAACTGTTCGTCCAATATCGAGTTGAGGATCGCCGAAGCGGCCAAGCGCAATCTCAGAGAGATAGCGAGTGCGTTCCTGAGGATTGGCTTCGAGGTAGGCTTCGGCGGCAGGCGTGAGCGCTGCCGGGCAAATGACGTTGACGGTAATGCCGTAGACGCCCCATTCGCGCGCGGCAACACGCGAAAGCCCACGAATGCCCTCCTTGGTTGCGGCGTACGCGCCGAATCCCTTGAGGCCTTCGATGCCGGTGCGCGAGCCGAAGTTGATGATGGCGCCGCGGCCCTGCAACTTCATCCGCGGCAATGCGGCCTGCATGAAGTACAGCGTGCCGTACAAGCCCGATTCGAGCGTGTTGCTCCAGTCATCGTCGGTAACAGACTCGAGCGGCACCCCCGGGCTGCTGCTTTGTGCGTTGTTGATGAGTGCGTCCACACGTCCGAATCGCTCGACGGCAAGCTCGACTGTCCGCACGGCGTCGGCACGATTGCGCGTATCACCGGGCACGACCAGCACTTGCGAACCGAGGGCGCTCAATTCCTCAGCAGCCCGCGTGAGTTTGGCCTCCGTGCGACCAGTGAGGACCAGATTCGCCCCCTCGGTAGCAAGCGCAAGGGCGATGCCGAGTCCTACGCCTTGCCCGCCTCCGGTCACGATGGCGACCTTTTCTGCCAGTTTTTTCGTGTACATGAGTAAATCCAGAAGTGAAGGTTGATGTTGCTGTTCGACACGCGAGCGTATTGCGTAAATGGTCTGGAAGACGATGCTTCTTCATTGCAGATTTTCGAACGACGTTCAAATATATCGCAAGCTGTGTGAGAGAGCGCCCTGGCGTATTCCCGAATTCGGGGGTGCAAAGGTGTGCCAAACTACGATCGATGTAAAACTATGTGAATAGTTCCCGTATAATCGATACGGTCAATTCATGGGGAAAATCATGTTGAAAGAGACCTCAGCGCCGGCGGACCGGGACGTGAGCGGGCCACGCTCGCTGACCCGACTCCTCGGAATTTTCGATGTGCTGGCGAAGTCTCCGGACGGGATGTCGCTAGCAGAACTGAATGTCGCTCTCGAGTCACCGAAGAGCAGCCTGCTCAATCTGCTGCGACCTCTGGTGGCGGAAGGGTACTTGATGCACGACGTAGGCCGCTATCGCCTGGGGCCGTCGATCTTCCGGTTGTCGGCGGGCGTGATGGCCTCGTGGAATTTTTCGAAGGTGCTGCACCCATTCCTGGTGGATCTCTCGAAGAGCACCAATGAAACCGTGTATGTCGGTGTCCTTGACGCCGAACACAAAGAGATCACCTATGTCGACGTGATCGAGAGCGAGCAATCGGTGCGCTATTCAATGCACATCGGCTTGCGTCGCCCGCTCTACTGCACGGCTGCGGGCCGCGTGCTGCTCGCCCATGCACCGGACACTTTCGTTACCGACTACATGAAGACGGTCAAATTCGAGCGCCGCACGCCGCAAACGATCGCAACGAAGAAGGCGTTGCGTGACGAACTCGATCACATCCTCGAAAGCGGCCTGTCGGTGAGTCGCGGTGAACTACTGCCGGATTCGGCCGGCGTGTCGTCGCCGATCTTCGGGCCGAATGGCAGTGTCATCGCGGCGATGGCAATTGGTGCGCCGCTCGAACGCTTCGACCGCGAACGTCACCGGCTGGAAGAGAACATGGTCAGAGTCGCCCAGCGGGCGTCTGCGTTGGGTCAAGCAGAAGAGGAGTGACTCGCCAGTCGGTCGGCGGCGCAGTGAAGCGGGTGCTTCACTGCGCCGCGGTCGCGGTGCGGTCGAAGAAGCGTTGCACCCACGCGCAACGGATGGGTCGCAACGACCGTCAGTGTGTACGACGCTTCGGCAGCATGGAGGCGACCAGCAGTCCGGCGATCGAACTACAGGCGATGTAGACGAATACCGAAACATAGCCACTATCGGCCGGAAACGATGCGCCGTCGTGTGCGGCCGTCGCGCTGCGCAGCAGCGCGAATACCGCCTGGGCGCCTACCGCGAAGAAACACGAGAAGAAAACGTAGAGCATGCCCGTTGCCTCGCCTGTCCGATGCGCAGGCGTCGCCTCCACGATCTGGTTGTACAGCGCCGTGCTTGCGAAAGCGAGGCCGAACGAGCACAGCACCGCACCTGGAACGAAGAGCAGCAGGCTGCGATGAAGCACGATCAGCGAGGCCCAGCCCAAGGCCAGTATGAGCATGCCAATCAAGGCAGCGGGCCGGGCCTTGTAGCGGGCCGCAACCCGGCCGCTCCATGGGCTCGCGACCAACGCGACGATGTTGATGCTGAACATCAGTAATCCGGCTGCCGTCGCGCTCAACCCGAATCCGGCGTGCGTGCCGGCTGGTTGTTGGGCGAGCAGCGAGAAGACCTGTCCTAGTTGCATGCCGCCTGCCGCGAGGAATGCCATGCATGCATTGGCCAACACGACTTCGCGCGTCTTCAGCAGACGCACATTGATGAGCGGATGACGCGCCCCGTGTTGATGGCGTGCCCAGAGTCCGAGCACGATCATCCCGCCAGCGATCAAGCCCCACAGCCGCAGATCGCCGAGCCCCCACGTGCGGATTTGCTGCACGGCGAAGAGGATGGCGCAAAGTGCTGGAGCGAACGCGAGACCTCGAACGTAGTCGATCCGTACGCCGGGATTCGGTGGCGACGGCGGTGCCCACGCACGTACCGCCGCGACGGCCACGACGCAAAGCGCGACTTTGAACCAGAAGCCGCCCTGCCACGAATAGCGATCCACGACAACGCCCGCGCAGATGTAGATCAGCCCCGCCGACACCATTCCTGCCGCGCTGATCAACCCCACCGCGGCAGGCAGCCTGGCGGGTGGCAGATTCTCACGAACCAGACCGATGGAGAGTGGCGTAATGCCTGCCGCGATTGATTGCATCGCACACCCCGCGACGAGCATGCCGACATCGGTCGCGCATGCGGCCACGATTGCGCCCGCCGCAGCGACCGACATCACCGCGAGCAGGATGCGGCGATAGCCCAACAGGTCGCCGAGTCGCCCGCTCACCGCGGCAAAGACGGCCGAGCCGAGCCAGTACGCGGTGACGGTCCAACTCACCGAGTTCGACGCAGGAAAGGCCTTGTAGAGCGTGACCAGCACGGTGTAGATGACGGTGATGCCGGACGAGGCCGCTACCGCGGCAAGCAGGATCGCCATCGTGAACCCGCGCGGTGGACCCGCTACGGGGTGCGCCCGGTGTGCCGGCTGGGAGAGTACTTCGGCTTGCATAAACGTCTCCGGTTGCGTGTGTTCGTTTCAATTATACTTATATGCGAACGTCGTTCGTATAGATGTTTATTGAAGAATCCGATGCGGGTCGCTAGCGTCGCGAGGCCATCGCCCGATATCGAATCGATATCGACAGTTTCGAGTTCGATATGAAAGTTTTTGGGTCGATGGCTTGACCCGATACTTCTCTCGAGGGCGCACGCTTTGCAGCGCTCCCCCACAATCAGGAGACAGATCATGCAAACGTATCAAGGGAAGATCTACGACGCCGACACGCACTTCTACGAAGTCGAGGACGCATTCAACCGTCATTTGCCCGAGAAGTTCAGGAAGGACTGGTCTTTTACAAGCCGTATCACGGCAGACGGCAACCGCTGCATGTATGTGGGCGACCGGAAGGTGGAAATCAGCGAGGGATACACATCGGCCGAGGGGCACGTTCCGCCGCCGGGCAAGCTGCATGAATGGCTGCGCGCGATGAAGGATGGCAAGGATAACGTCGATATGCGGGTTTCGCCGACGCCGGACATGTTCAACCGCGACGCGCGCCTGAAGAAGATGGACGATTTCGGTGTTGAAGCCTGCACGATGTACATCGGCGAAATGGTCGCGTGTATTTCCTACCTCGACGAGCCCGTTGCGGCAAACGCGGTGTTACATGCGTATAACCAGTGGATGCTTGACGACTGGAGCTTCAACTACAAAGACCGCATCTACACGACGCCGGTCGTCACGCTCGACGATCTCGATGCGGCTGTCGCCGAGGCCAAGTGGCTGGTTGCGAACGGTGTGCGGGTGATCCTGATGCCGATGGGGCCGTTCAATGGCCGTGCACCTGCGGATCCGTACTTCGATCCGTTCTGGTCCATCCTCAACGAAGCGGGCGTACGTGTCACCTTCCATGTGTCGGAAGCGATCTACATGAAGGATCATATGGCGGTGTGGGGCGAGCCCGTGCAGCAGTCGCGCCAGCGTCAAACGGCCTTTGTCTGGATGCACGGTTACGGCGAGCGGCCGGTCATGGAAACGCTGTCGTCGTTCATCTTCTACAACTTCTTCGAGCGTTTCCCGCGCGTTAAGCTGTGCAGCGCCGAAAACGGTGCCGAGTGGGTGCCTTCGCTGCTCGTCAAAATGGACAAGTGCCGGGGAATGGCGAAGAATGGCTACTGGCCGTGCGGTCAGCTGAAGAAACGCCCGAGCCAGATCTTCAAGGAAAATGTCTTCGTGGTCGCGTATCCGGAGGACGACATCGCCCAGATCATCGCTCAAACGGGATCGTCGGACTTCCTGTTGATGGGCTCCGACTATCCGCACGCGGAAGGCGTGCCGGAACCGAAGGACTTCGCGTCGGAAGCATGCAATCGGCTCTCGGAAGAAGACACGCGCAAGATCATGTACGACAACGGCCGCCGGTTCATTCCGCTGCACGTGTAATCGGCCTTGCACCGGTCGACGCGGCAGACGGTCTTTCCGTCCCACGCGATTTCTTCATTATGAACAGGTTAGCCATGAATATTTCGGACTATAAGGCGCTATTGCTCGAACGCGAAGGCGGCGTCTTGACCGTTACGCTGAACCGCCCGGAAACGTTGAACGCGTTCGACGAGCAAATGGACATTGAGATGTCACGGCTCTTTCTCGATGTCGCCGAGGACGTCGAGACCCGCGTCGTGGTGTTGACGGGCGCAGGGCGGGCTTTTAGCGCGGGCGGCGATATCGAACATATGCAGCAGGTCATCGACAATCCCACGCTGTTTCTCGAAGGCATGCAGCGTGCAAAGAAAATTGTCTTCTCGATGCTGGATTGTCCGAAGCCGGTCATCGCCAAGATCAACGGTCATGCAATTGGTCTCGGCGCGACGATCGCGCTGTTCTCGGATCTGAGCTACGCGGCCAATCACGCAAAGATTGGCGATCCGCACGTGAAAGTCGGCTTCGTGGCGGGCGATGGCGGCGCGGTGATCTGGCCGCAGCTCGTGGGCTATGCGAAGGCCAAGGAATACCTGTTGACCGGGGATCTCGTCACCGCGGAAGAGGCGGCACGACTGGGTCTCATCAATCATGCCGTACCGGCCGACCAGCTGGATGCCGTGGTCGACGCGATGGCGAAGCGTCTCGCAAGCGGCGCTTCGCGCGCCATCCAGTGGACCAAGGCGTCGATCAACATCGGCCTGAAGCAACTTGCGCATTCCATTCTCGACGCGTCGATTGCATACGAGGCGCTGTCGAACCTGACGGAAGACCATCAAGAGGCGGTCAACGCGTTTCGCGAGAAACGCGAGCCGGTGTTCAACGGACGTTGAGCTTTTACAATGTCCGGCGCCAGCGGTACAGGCGGCGCCGGGCGCGGCGAGGGAGTGATGCACATGCAACGGGTAGTGGCGATAACGGGTGGATTCGGCTCGCTTGGGCGCACGGTTGGTCGCGTGTTTGCCGAGAACGGCTGGAAGGTCGCGCTGATCGACAAGGCGCTCGAGCCGGAGAACGCGAGCGCGGAGCAGCTGCACGCATCCTGGTGGCGAGGAGGCGTCGAGCTAACTGATCTCGATGCGGCGCGCTCGGCGCTCTCCGCGGTCGTCGAGCAGCTTGGCAAGCTCGACGCGATCGTCAACATAGCGGGAGGCTTCCGCTGGGAAACGCTGGCGGACGGCAGTCTCGACACATGGGATCTGATGTACCGGACGAACGTGCGCACGGCGGCGACTGCGTCGAAAGCGGCACTCGACCACATTGCCGGCAGCGCGGAGGGCGGCCGCATCATCAATATTGGAGCCGGCGCTGCGCTGAAGGCGGGCGCGGGCATGGGAGCGTATGCGGCCTCGAAGTCGGGGGTGATGCGTTTGACTGAGGCGCTGGCCGAAGAACTCAAAGGCCGTTCCATTACCGTCAACGCAATCTTGCCAGGCATCATCGATACGCCACAGAACCGCAAGGATATGCCCGACGCTGACTTTTCCCGCTGGGTGCGGCCTGAAGAAATCGCCGACGTGATTCTCTTTCTGGCGTCTGGCGCCGCGTCGGGGGTGACCGGTGCGTTGATTCCTGTCACCGGGCGTACGTAAAGATCCCGAACCGGAAATAGCAGTTGACGCCCGAGTCAAGGGCGCCAACTGCAAATCGCGTTTCAGGTGAGGTGTTCGAGAGAGTCGTTGCTGAACCCGAGGAACGGCTCGCCAAGCCGTACGCGCCGCGCCCAGTTCGGATCATGTAGAAGCGAGCGTCCCACGCCAATAAGATCGAACTCGCTGCGTGAGAAACGATCGAGCAGGGCAGTGAGGTCGGGCTGCGCCGATGTCGCGGCCCCGGCCATTGAATCGTAGTAGCCCTTGTTAATGCCGATCCCACCAACAGTCATCGAAAGCTTGCCGGTTACCTTCTTCACCCAACCGGCGAGATTCATCTCTGAACCCGCGAATTCCGCCCGGTTGAAATAGCGGGTGCTCGCCTCGAAGACGTCGACGCCAGCATCCGCGAGCGGCGCGAGAATGTGCTCGAGTTCGTGCGGGTCGTTGGCGAGACGCGCGCGGAAATCCTGCTGCTTCCACTGGGAGAAGCGGAACGTGATAGGCATCGTCGCGCCGATCGCTTCGCGGATTGCACGGACAACTTCTGCGGCGAAGCGGCTGCGCGCCGTGAGATCCTTACCCCATCGATCCGTGCGTTGATTGGTTTCTGCCCACAGAAAAGCGTCGATCAGATAGCCGTGAGCTCCGTGAATCGCGATGCCATCGAAGCCGGCGGCCGCCGCATAGCGCGCGCTTCGACCATAGGCTGCAATGACGTCCGCGATCTCGGCATCGGTCATCGGGCGCGTTGGCGGCATGACGCGCTCCATGTAACCTGCGTTGAGCGATGTCGTTCGTCCTTCCGGTCCCCACAGTCCCGATGGGCGCAGTGGCGAGGCGGCCGGGAAGGGGCCCGTATTCGCCTCTTTCATGGGTCCCATATGCCACAACTGAGGAAAGATGATTCCGCCGCTAGCGTGAACTTCGTCCGTCACGCGTCGCCACGCGGCAACTGATTCCTCTCCGGCAAGCACTGGAATCGAATTTTCTCCGAGTCCGGCTTCGCCGAGCGCCGCCGGATGATCGACGCCAACGCCTTCCGTGATGATCAGGCCTGTCTCGCCCTGCGCACGCCGCTTGTAGTAGGCGGCGACGTCAATACCGGGCAATCCGTTCGGCGAAAAGCCACGAGTCATGGGTGACATGACGATACGGTTGGCAAGCGTGACCCCGCGCACGGTGAGGGGCGAAAAGAGTGAAGCGGTATCCATAGTGGCATTCACATATTTGACTTGTGTGCGAATAATGATACGCTATGTTCTATCGATGAAAAAGCAATATTGGCGTCGTCGCGCAGGCGGCGTTGAACAGGAGGATTGCATTGGAGCAAGCAGACTCATTGGCGGTAGACGTGCTCGAAGACAGCGGCGCAAAGCTCATCCCGGAGGGCTTCGCATTGATGCCGGAGTTCGGTCCCTTCCATCGGATGTTCGGACCTACCTACTTTCGCAAGAGCGAGCGCGGACACGTCGTCGGCATGTACGTTCGCGAGGCGCATCGAAACCTTGGCCAGATGATGCACGGGGGCGCTGTTTGCATGCTGGCAGACACCGCCATCACGTGGGCGAGCAAGTATTCGCGTCAACCAGCCGTCAGGGTGTTGACGACGGGCTTGACGGTCAATTTCATGGGAAACGCGGAGCCGGGCGACTGGGTGGAAGCACACGTCGACGTTCTACGTTCGGGAAAGCGGGTGATTTTCTCCGACTGCCGGATCTGGGCGAATGCAAAATGCATCGCCCAGGCGTCGGGGCAATTCCAGGTGATGGGTGAAATTGACAGCTAGTGCGTCGACGATACCCGGATGCCGCGCGAACGTTACGGCATTGACCGGGCTCGAACCTTATCCAGTGCCGCACGGTACTTCCACGCTGTCAACAGAAGCCGATGAATCCGCTCAGCCCGGCGTTTCCGTTCGGAACGGGTGGTCTGAACCGCGAGATGCACTTCGGGCGCACCTGTGACCAATGTGAGAAGATCGCGCGCCGCGCTCGAGGGATCGTCGATGGCGATCACGCCGCTGACCGCGGCGGCTTCCAGAACGCCGGTTAGCGGCTCCAGCATCGTCACCACGAACCGCAGAAACTGCTTTGCGACATCGGGAAAGCGAATCGCCTCGCCAATGACCATGCGTGAAGTGTGCATGCTGTCCGGTATGGCCATGTGTTCGACGAGCGCATCGATAAGGGATGCCAGGTTCGTCGAGAAATCGCGGCCCGGTTCCAGGTGCTCCGAGATCTTGCCGCGTAGATCGGCCATCCCGCGCCAGACGATGGAGCGAAAAAGCTCCTCCTTCGTGCCGAACTGGCGATAGACGGTCGTTTTGCTGACGCCAGCCAGCGATGCGATCTCCTCGACCCTGGCGGCGCCGAAACCCTCTCTGATGAACACGGATTTGGCGGCCTCGAGCAGCCGCTCGCGCAACTGAACTGCATCGTCGTGGGTGGGCCGGCCAGCCGTTCGAGGTTTGTCCGCCGCAGCGAGCCGCGAGGCTCCGTTGGGAGCCTGAACTGACATAGATTTGTACATCGGGGAGTGTTTGATGACGGAATCAGGACATCAGTATACTCATGAGCCCCAGGGGGCGCCAGTGATGGCGCCCCTGGGGCTCGGACCGCGCGCAGCAGGGCTCAAACGTTGATCATGCCACGTACATACGACTCCATCGTGCCGGCGCACGAGAGCTTGTCTTCGCCTTCTTCGAGATCGGCGTAGCGGCCGACCTGACGAACCAGCGGCCCTTGCAGGCCGTCGGTGTTCCCCGCCGGTGAAAAGTCGACCACGACCTTGTCGCCAGTGATGAAGCCACCCCAGTAGCCTTCGGCCAGCAGGTCGAAAAACGCGAAGCGCCCCTCAACAACGCCCAGTCCATCCGAAGGATTCAGCAATTGCTCTCCCGCCTTGTCGAGGACGAACGGGACGATCCACGGGCAGATTGCATAGCCTTGCGCAACTTCCGACCAGGGGCCGGTTCCGATCATCTCGGACATGCCATAACTATTCTGGACGTTCTCGGCACGAATGCCGTAGAAGCGGATGATCTGCTCCCGATAGTCGGCGGGGGCCGAGGTGCCCTTCAATCCGCCACCGGTGGTGATCACTGTATCCGGATGGCAGATGCCATCGGCAATGCCGCGCTGGCGGGCGCGCTCCACGAGCGTCCAGTGCAACGACCAGTTGCCCTGGACGAGCACCGGAACTTCGCGCTGCGCGGTTAGCTTGTCGAGAAACCGGTCGATCATCCTGCCGGTATGGCGCTGGCGCGCCACCGCCTGCTCCTGAAACGCCGCGACCTCGCTCGGTTTCGCGGAGCCGTCGGCCATTGCGCGGCGCATGCGGCCCATCGAAATCGTTGCGGATGCGAGCACCGGTTCGTCGAACATCAGCGTGGTTTCCGCGCCGAGCCGTTGCGCTGCGTTCAGTACCGGTTCGATATGCCGATGCGCGCCGGCAGGCGGCATCATAAGGAAAGCCGGGCGCTTGCCGAAATCTCTTCGGATCATTGCGTTGCCGTAGACCCCCAGTTTCACGCACGACTCGGTGACATTGTCGAGATCGGCTTGCGTCTGACTGATGAAGCTGCACTTGCCGGATGTGCCGCTCGAGCTGAAAACATGGTGTCCTGCTGTGCGCAGACGGTCCATCCATGCGTCGACATTGTCCGCGCCGTCCAGATCGACTTCAGCCACCCGTTTGCTCGATAGCGTTTGCAGCCATGCCGAAAGATGCTTCCAGCGGCCGGCATCGATGAATGACTCGGGGTAGCTCTTGTAGATCTGATGCGCGAACAGCAGAGGCACCATATCTTGATGGCGGGCAACCTCGTTGACGCCGACATCTTCCGCTCTGCGGCGCAGTAGCCTGATCTGTTCGCGGCGCTCGGCGAAGCGCTCTTTCATGGCAACGAGCTGAAGGTCGCGAAGGTTCTCGGGGTGATCGCGAAACGGGTCGCTTTCACCGCGCAGCATTGCGTAGAACGGGTCCAAAGCGGACATGTCGTCTCCAGGGCTATGAGTTGCCAGGCGTCAGTGGTCGAAGCTGGTGGAACTCGACACGTCGAGCCACGCTTCGAGGTTCTCTTGCACGGACGAAAGTTTCTTCCGAACGACGTCGACGGCGTCCGGACCAAGTGGTAGCCGCAGCGGTGGGACGTCTGCGGAAACCGCGCGCACGATGGCGTCGGCAGCCTTGGCCGGATCGCCCGTCTGCGTGCCGTGGTAGCTGCTCATGTAACGGCGCATCTTGCCCACGGTCTCCGTATAGACGGGTGATTCGACCTCGCTCCACTTCAGCGATCCGCCTGCGAAATTGGTGCGGAAGCCACCCGGCTCGACCACGGTCACACGAATCCCGAACGGACTCAGTTCCTGAGCGAGCGATTCCGAAAGCCCTTCGATCGCGTGCTTCGAAGCGCAATAGAAACTGCAGCCCGCGATGCCGATCACGCCCGCGACCGACGAGAAGTTCACGATATGACCGCGATTGCGCTCGCGAAAATGAGGCAGTACGGCGCGTATCACGTTGACCGTTCCAAACACGTTGGTATCGAACAGCTGACGTGCTTGCGCGTCGGAGACCTCTTCGAGTGCGCCGAACAGACCGTAGCCGGCATTGTTGACGAGTACGTCGATGGCGCCCGCGCGCTCGATGGCCTGCGCGACGGCGCGAGGCACCGCTGCCGCGTCGGTCACGTCAAGCAGCACGCCGTGCGCGCGTCCGGGTGCGAGATTGTCGAACGGCGTGATCTGTGCGTCATTCCGAACGGTCCCGACCACTTTGTCCCCACCGGCGAGGACCGCCTGCGCAAGGGAACGGCCGAAGCCGGACGAAACGCCGGTAATGAACCACACGGCTGGGTGTGTCTTGGTTTCAGTCATTGTCGAATTGGGTTTCAGATCAGTAGGAAACATCGATTTAGTTGACGGTCCGGGCCTCGGTCATGTCGGCGATCTCTCCGCGGACGTAGGCGTCGATCGTTCCCGCGCAGGACAGCTTGTCGTCGCCGCCCGGCAAATCCTTGTAGCGCATCACGTCGCGAATGATGGGCGTGCGCACGCCGTCGATGCCGTGACCGAACTCCACGGTGACCTTGTCGCCGCTGATCACGCCGCCCCAGCGCCCATCCGCGAGCAGGTCGATCACGCCGAGCCGTCCCTCGACGATGCCTTTCCCGTCCGCAGGATTAAGCAGTTGTTCGCCGGTCGAGTCGAGCACCAGCGGGACGAGCCACGGCGGGACCGTCCACGCCTTCGCTTCATGAAACCACGGGCAAAAGCCCGATACTTCGCCCATGCCGTAGCCGTCGTTGAAGTTGGTCGCGTTGAAGTTGAAGAAGCGCTCGCACTGTTGCTGGAAGTCTTCCGGCAGGTTTGCACCTTTCTTGCCGCCGCCGATACTGATGATCGTGTCGGGGTGAAAGTCGGCGTCGGGAATGCCACGCTGGCGCGCCGTGGCGACGATCTGGTAAAGCATGCCCATCATGCCCATGATGAACATGGGCTCGTGACGGCGTTGGAGCAGTTGGTCGATGAACTGCCGGAAATCGGCTTGTACGCGTTCGCTGCGTTCTCGACTTTCATTCTGGAAGGCTTCGATTTCACTGGGGAGCGCGGTGCCGTCCGCGATGGCCCGCCGCATGCGTGCCATGCGCGTGGTGTGCGCGGCGCTTTGCGGCACATCCGACATGTAGTGAATGTCTCCCGGCATCGCAATCGATTCGGCGAATTTCGCCATGCGCTCCGTTCCGGTGTAAGAGCCGGAGGAGGGCGTCAGAAGGAACACGGGATAGCGACGCGACGGATCGCGCATGCCGCTCGCCGCCCAGCGAATGCCTTGGGAGAGGAGGCGCCAGCCGAGTTCGCGGTCGGCTTCGCTCTGGTAAATAAAGGACTGCTTGCCCGAGGTTCCGCTCGAGCTCATCACGTAGTGGCCGTTTCGACGCAGCGCATTGATCCAGTCGTCGAGATCGGCAATCGTGCCGTAGTCGACTCCGTCGATCTTGCGGGTTGTGAGCGTTTGAAGCCACGCTGTGAGGTGGCGCCATTTTCCCTGCTCGATGAACGAATCGGGATAGCTCTTGTAGACGGAGTCGGCAAAAAGCAATGGCACGGCGTCACTCATGCTCTTCACTTCCGTCACGCCGGCTTCGCTGGCCCGCCTGTCGAGAATGCGAATCTGCTGCCGACGCTGCATGAAGCGCTCGCGCACGGCTTGCAGTTGCGCGGCATGGAGGTTTTCCGGCGCGTTGCGGAAGGGGTCTCGAAGATCCGTGAGTTGGAGCAGCGCGGAAAGGGCTTGCATTATTGCGTCTCCTCCGGATTCGGGCCCGATTCCTCCGAGACCCATTTCATGAATCGATGGATCGGGAACATGCCGTCATGCGGATAGCCGCCAACCCCATCTGAAATAGACTCGCCCAGCGCCACGATGCGTTGCACGCCAGCGCACGCGAGCGCGTCGCGCACCTCTGTGACCCGGTGCGGCGGATAGATGCCGACCGTTTGCGTGGCG
The DNA here is from genome assembly GCF_014397785.1 of Paraburkholderia podalyriae. Lineage (GTDB taxonomy): Bacteria > Pseudomonadota > Gammaproteobacteria > Burkholderiales > Burkholderiaceae > Paraburkholderia > Paraburkholderia podalyriae. The sequence goes on along the minus strand of NZ_VZQQ01000005.1, from coordinate 45,970 downwards.
ACGGTCGCATAGCGCGCACCGTCGCGCAGGCTTGCCACGGGAACGACGTTGACGGTCTTGCAAATGGGATGAAAATCGACCATTTCTTCCGACCGAATGACGAGCCCCTTGCCGTCGTATCCGCCGAACACCCGGTAGAGCGGCTCCATCTCACGCAGCACATCGACCGCTTCGCGAATATCGCTGGGCACCAGCGGGCCCTGACCGTCGCCATAGCGAAAGTCCTGGCCGAGTGCCAGCGCCAGTTGCTCGGCATAGCGGTCGGCGTCGTCCTCGTCGCCTTCGATGAATTGATACCGGCTCGCATTGCACGCGTCCTGGTTGAACGACAGCACATCGGCTGCGCCGGCACGCGCGACGTCGCGCAGTATCTCGTCGGATGCAAAGGCTTCACGGCCGACCAGCGAGATAGATACCTTCGGATCGAACGCGACCAGTTCGAGCCCGGGGCCAGCGTAGCGCATCACATGCCGAACCGCGCTGTCGCCGCCCCACACGACAATCTTGTCGAAGTACTGCGGACGATAAAGAATCGACTCGACATTTTCGTCTCCACCGCGCCAATACGCAGCCGAAAACGACTGGGTGACGGGATGATCCGGGTCGATGTCGGCCATCGTGCGCAGAATTGCCGTGGCCGTGAAAAGATCGTTCGAAGGCAGCTTGAGCAGATGGACGCCTTTCGTCAGCGCCGCGCGCATGACCGTCATGGCTGCGACCATCGGCGAGTTGCCTGCGAGAACATGTACGAGGCGCGGTGGAAACGCGCGTAGACGACTCGGGCGCCCGCGCAGCGTGCGTGCCACCCAACCGTCGACGAGGCGCGCGTCGCCAAGACTTACGCGCAGCTCGTCCTCGATCACCTCGCGTGCGAAAAGGTTGGGAATGTCGCGATAGCAGTTTTCGAGAATCCGTCGCCCGAGCGGACTCACTTTGATCATTGACTCGAGCGCGGCCTGCATCAGCGGATTGACGTCCAGATGCAAACGCGGCCCCAGTTCGACGAGAAAGTCGATGACCTTCGCAATCGGAATATCGAAAGCGGGACCGGGCTGGGCTCGCGGCCACACGAGGTCGTCAAGGTCGATCCTGGGGGTGCAGAAACCTTGGCCAAGATCACGCGACACGTGCCTGATGGCGCTTCCGTTGACAGTGCGACCGCGGTATACGTGAGGAACCGGCAGCGGCGCGAGGCCTGGCTCTTGCGCCGGATTCCCGTGTTGCCTTTCTGTTGTTTCGGGGTGCTCCATAAACGCTCCTTTTCAAATTTCGATACGCGTTGACTTGCGGCGCAGACGCTGGTCGATTCCGAGGTTGCTGTCGCTAGTCAGCTTAGGTTGACGATCATCCGATCGAGTAAATGTTTGACGGTTCGGACTTCTTCGACGGTGAAGCCGCGAAGCTGCCGATTACTTGCATCGACGATGTGCGGCAGGGTTCCGCGCAACAACTGGCGGCCGTTTGCAGTCAGTGTGAGCTCGACACAGCGTCGGTCGGAAGTGCTGCGAATTCGTTCAATCAATTCTCTTTTTTCAAGCGAATCGAGCTTGCGGGTCATGATGCTGCTGTCAGCGAGCAGCACCCGGCACAAGGCGGTAGGTGTGCGAACACGTCCGTCGTACAGTGCTTTCAGGATTCCCCACTGTATTGCTGAAAGCCCGCTCGCAGCGAGCTTTCCGTCGATCTCCGCGCCAAGCAGAAGACGAACCAGATTCATCTTGAACGCGACGCTCTCTTCAGTACGGTATTCCTCGGGGGCAAGCCTCTGTGCGAGTTCGGCGCCAGCCGGTTCTCGCTCGAGCGTGATGGAGTCGGGTAGATTCATCGATTTCCTGCCAAAAAAGTAGCTGCATTTGCAAGCAACTATATGCACGCCATTCGAAATATGCAACGATAGGCGAGGTGTGGTTTTCCCCATGTTGCGACGGGGAGCAGGTATGCGCGACGATGCGCACGCGTCTTTTTGTTTGCAATCTTCGGGAGGAACCGTGTCGGAATCTGGTGTGGTAAGTGACATGGCGTTGCCTGTCGCTGTTGAGGAAGTGACCGCAAAGTGGCTAACCTCCGCGATCGCGTTCCGCTTTCCCGGCGCCGAAGTAACTTCGTGCAGGCACGTGGAGGTATTGCCGGGTACGTCGACCAAGGTACGCGTCGCACTCGAGTACAACGACGCGGGACAGGCAATGGCGCTGCCGGCGCGCATGATCGTCAAGGGCGGTTTCGAGGATCACAGTCCTTCGATGAGCGACATGTATCGCAACGAAATGCGCTTTTATCGCGACGTACTACCGTTCATCAATATGAACGCGCCTAGATGCTTTTTTGCAGGCACGGATCCTGACGCCTGGCAATCGGTCGTAGTGATGGAAGACCTGAGCGAGCGTAACGTTCAGTTTTGCCGTGCCCAGCAATCGCAGGGCTACGAACAAGTCGCCCTGCGGTTGAGTGCGATGGCGCGCTATCACGCGCAAACATGGAACAGCCGGGAGTTCGACAAGGGCGGTCGGCTCGAATGGGTGGGAGAGCGCTTTTCGGACTGGTCGCTGGAATACCAGAACCGATACCTCGAACCGGACGTCTGGGCCCACTACATATCGCTGCCGAGAGGAGCGGCAGTAAGCCGGTATCTGCACGATCGGGACTGGATGATGGCATCTCTCGCGCGCATTGCGCGCGAACATAAGAGCAAACCGGTATGCCTTATTCACGGCGATACGCATCTGGGAAATCTGTACGTCGAAGCTGACGGGACGCCAGGTTTTTTCGATGCCCAGGTCAGTCGGGCGCCTTGGAGCCTCGAGGTCGCCTACCACATAGGGTGTGCACTCGATATCGAAGACCGTCGCTCATGGGAGCGGTCGCTGCTCGAACACTATCTTTCGCAGCTGGCGATTGGCGGGGTCGAGGCGCCCGATTTCGACGAAGCGTGGAACGACTATCGACGCGATCTCGCGTATGGATACTTCATCTTTGCGATTAACGAAACCCGCTTCCAGACCGAAGCAGTGAACACCGCGTATGCGGCACGCTTTGGCGCGGCATTGGTGGATCACCGCACGGTGGGCGAATCGACATGATCTAAGCCAATAATGCAACCGTATGTTGCATTATTGGCTTCGCGAGACTAAGCTCGACCATCGGCAGCCACCTGGCGAGTTATGGCTTGAACGTGAACGAGCAGGTGCTCGCTCGAACGTTCAAGATGACAATCGACTTTCATCAACCGATTACAGCATGCCTGCTCCGAAAATCTTTCATCAACGTTTGAGCGGCAAGATCGCGATCGTGACCGGCGCAGGATCGCTCGGTCAGGGTTTTGGCACAGGCAAGGCAATTGCCTGTCTTTTTGCGGCGGAGGGCGCGTCCGTCTGTCTCGTCGATCAGCAGTACGAGCGGGCGGCGCAAACGCTCGCGCTGATCACGGAAGCGGGCGGCAGAGCGTTCGTATCGACCGGCGATGTCACCGACGGCGCTGTCTGTGCGCGCATTGTCGAAGAGACCGTACAGCGGTACGGAGGCCTGGACATTCTCATCAACAACGTCGGTATCTCAGGCGCGCCGGGGCGATTGCAGGACGTCGACGAAGCGTCCTGGGACCGTGTGATCGACGTCAATCTGAAAAGTGCGTTCTTGATGAGCCGAAGTGCGGTGCCGAAGATCGTGGCGCGCGGGGGCGGGGCCATCGTCAACATCGGTTCGGTCGCAGGCATCCGCAGCCACGGGTCGGCCGCGTATGGCTCGTCAAAGGCGGCAATGGTCGGCTTTACGCGTGAACTCGCGGTGATGTACGGCCGCGACCATGTTCGTGCCAACGCGATTGCTCCGGGGCATATTTTCACGCCAATGGTGGAAAGCATGCTTGACGATAAGGCTCGCGAACGTCGCCGCAAGATCGCGCCCCTCCCATTGGAGGGAGATGCATGGGACGTCGCGGCCGCCGCGCTGTTTCTCGCCAGCGACGAATCGCGATTCATTACTGGCACGTGCTTACCCGTGGATGGTGGCGTGACGCAGGTTGCGGCGCTTGCGGCGTACGATCTGGTCCAGCAATAGCTACCGTATCGGGCGGGGTACCTCGGGCAGCAAAGCGTCACTTCCCGTTGTGCTTTGCTGGCCTGATTTTCTGGTAACTTAGCGTGGCCGAATTTGACCCGCGTTACAGGAAACGGCACCTGTCTGGCACTGGCATGGCCGTCGAATTGCGGTTCATGCCAATCGCCCCTTTGCTCGGCACGCGTTTTTGCTATCCGAGAGGCGAGGGTCTCCACCGATCGATGATGGCATGACTGCTCGCAAGGCCGCAGATTCGCTTTTTGCCGCGTTAGCGGACGCTTCCAGACGACAACTGTTGACGCTGCTGAGCAAGGGAGCGCAAAGTGCAGCCGCGTTGGCGCGTGAACTGAACATGTCACGTGCGGGGGTGACGGGTCACCTGAATGCGCTTGACGAGGCTGGCTGGATCGATGTTGCTGTCGATGACAATGGCGAGGCGTTCTATTCGAGACGTTCTCAGGCTGACGCACAATTCCTGACGGAATGCGTAGCGTTGCAGAGGTCAGCATGCTCCGAGGATGGCGATGCGTTGGACCAGCAGGCGGTAGTGTGGGCGCGCGAGTGGCCAGCGGAGGATGCGAACATTTATCTGATCGGGCAACGACTTCTACGGCTATCTGCGCACATCGACCGGGCGCTCAAGGAAGCCGCTGCGAGTCAGGGACTGCTGGCAGCCGAACTATTGCTACTGGACGCGCTCCTGGTTTCAGGGCCGCCTTACTCCCAGTCTCCAACGCAACTTCAAAAGCCGCTGGCGATGACGCTCGGCGGCATCACCAAGTGCGTCAGCAGACTTGAGCAGATCGGCTTGGTGGAGCGCTTGCCGGATCCGGCGGATGGGCGTGGAATTCTCGTGCGAATGAAGTCACGGGCGCGCAAGGTTTTAAGGAACATTCTCCATGAGGGGGCGTACGGCACCGACTGGGTGGCATCCAGTCATATGACGCCTGAGCGGCGAGCTGCACTGTCGATCTTGTTGCGGGAACTGCATCTCTTTGCAGATGCTGAGGCCGAACGTCGGAGTACCGAGCGCGGCTGACATGGTTGCGGTGGTCACCGCCTCGATAGCAACGCCTAACTCATCACCATCGCCATCTCGGCTGGCAACAAGCGCGCAAGGCGCAAGACGCAAGACCCGTCACAGGCGGGCGTTCTCAGCTGGCCTTCTCCTCCGTCTTTTGTTGCCTCCGACGCATCCGGTGGCAATCGACCACTGCCGCACAACGATATCTTCCCGATCGATAGCTCCGCAACAACGCATTGGAGCGCTCGCTTCTCGTGCCCGCTCGGTACAAACACCAGGATTAACCAAGATACTTTCCCAGTAAAGTACATTGACAGATGCTTGATGACGAGCAGGACATTCACGCCAAACGGAGATCCGAGCGATGAGGGCCGCGTATTTCACGAGGGTAGGTTTACCGCTGGAAGTTAGGAGTGTTGCCGATCCGAGTCCAGCATCCGGAGAAGTCGTGCTGAAGATTCACCGCTGCGGTATTTGCGGATCGGATCTTCACATGACGGATGGGCACGCTCCGCATTTCACGCTTCCAGAAAATTCGACACTTGGCCACGAATTCGCTGGCGAGGTGATTGCCGTGGGAAAGGGTGTAGAGAAGCTGAAGGTCGGCGATGCAGTTACCGCGCTGCCGTTTGTCGGATGCGGGCACTGCGCGACTTGTCTTTCCGGCAAGCCCAACTTTTGCGCGGATTTCAAGGGCGCCGCCGCTGGATTCGCTCAGTATGCAGTCGTGGCCGAGCGCGTAACGACCAGGCTCCCGAAGACGCTGAGCATGGAGGACGGCGCACTGATCGAGCCAATGGCGGTTGGCTTGCACGGCGTTGTGCTGGCAAAACTCACGCCGGGTGCGAACGCGCTCGTGATCGGCGCGGGTCCCGTCGGGCTTGCAGCGACGTTCTGGGCCCGCCGCCTCGGCGCCGGACGCATCGTCGTCACCGCTTCCTCACAGCGTCGCGAAGCGCTTGCACGGCACATGGGTGCGGACGAGTTTGTGGTTCCGGAGGACGGGCAGGATCTGGCGGCGCTGGCTGGCGATGCGCTTAAGGGTTCACCAGACGTCGTTTTCGAATGCGCAGGGCAAAAGGATCTGATTGCGAAGGCGATTCATTGCGTCAAGCCACGGGGCGACGTCGTAGTGCTCGGCTTTTGCACGGTGCCAGATCAATTTATCCCCGCGGTAGCGGTATGGAAGGAAGTGCGAATTCAGTTCGCTGTCACCTACAGTATGCAAGAGTTCACTCATGTTGCTAACGTGTTCGACGCGGGCTCTGTCGAACCGCGCGCGATGATCACGGATCGCGTCTCTCTCGACGCGTTACCCGAGATGTTCGAGACTCTGCGCAATCGCTCGACGCAATGCAAGGTAATGGTGAATCCATGGCTGAGCTGAAATCCTGGCGCGACTATCTGTCCCAGTTGGCAAGCGCAGACAGTCTGCTCGAATTGACTGAAACACCCAGCGATCCTCAAACACGCGCGGAGCTGTATCGGCAGTTGCAGATGAATCTTTCGCTGGCCTACTTCATCTACTTCCAATCCGATCCGCTTCATCCTGACTGGCTGCCCTTCCTTAACTCAGTTTTCATGCTGCAGCCGAATCCCGACGATACCTATTTCGTCGCACCGTTGCGAGGAGACTTGCGATACCGGATTGTCGGAGAGCGCGGCAGCGTGCATTTGCTGACGCTCGACATCGGCCGCGGGATCATGGGCACTACCGATGAAGTCCACCCGCCGCTCGGTCAGTTCGATCTCGACGACGTAGAAATTGGCGATGACGGCAGCTTCGAAATTTTGTTGAGCGCGCAGCGTCATGCCGGGTACGACGGCAACTGGATCGAGCTGCATAGCGAGGCTGACTTCGCGATGCTGCGCCAGCGCTCTTATGCATGGGGAAGGGAGCATGACGCGCGAATCGCTATCGAGTGCCTCGATGCCCCGCCGTTGAAGCCGTCGATGGGCCACGAGGAGATCGCCAGGCGTACCGGCGAGTTGATGGACTACGCGAAGCGCTTGTCACGTCGCTGGCTCACGCATATGCAGCAACTGCGCACGCGAATCAATGTGAACGAGTTCGAGTTTTTCGCTTTCAGTGGTGGGCTCGCGAAGCAGGCGTACTGGCAGGCGATTTTCGATTTCGGTGATGACGAAGCGCTCATTCTCGAAACCGTGCTGCCGCAGACGCGCCGCTACTGGAACGTGCAATTGAACGACACACTATTCAACGCGCTTGACTATATCGATCACCAAAGCAGCCTCAATGGGCATCAGGCACACGTCGACGACGACGGCCATTTTCGCGCGGTGATTGCTCATCGCGATCCCGGTGTCCTGAACTGGCTGGATACATGCGGCGTCAACCGTGGGACTGCGATAGGCAGATGGTATGGGTGCAGCTCGGAGCCGGTTCCGACGCTCAAACGTGCGCCGCTTTGCGAGTTGCGCAATCACTTGCCGGCAGGAACTCGATTCGTAGACGAAAGCGAGCGCCACAGACTTCTGCGCGACAGACGCATAGGTGCGCAGTTGAGACGGCGGTGGTAGGGACAGAAATGGATTTCGGGAGACAACAGATGTCAGTATCGAAACGATTCACGGGTGCGGAGGACGAACTTCACGCGAGCGCGAGTGCGGCCGCTGGCCTGACGGATTTCGGCTCCAGCGGTGAGTACAGGCCGGGCCTGACACAACTTTTGAACGCGCTCGACGAAGATGGTCCGCGCTTCGCGCCGGGTGGACGGGAATTTGCGTGGAACGCAGTGGTCGGTGCTTTGATTTCGCGCCTGACGCTGGTAGAGGGGCTGCGCAAGCATGCCGATGTGTTGTCGCGGACGCCGCGGCGCCCACTCGTCATCACCGGCATACCGAGAACCGGTACGACCGCGCTGCACAAGCTGCTTTCGGTTGATCCACAATTTCAGGGTTTGGAAAAATGGCTGACCGTCTTTCCGCAGCCGCGGCCTCCGCGCGATACGTGGACCAGCCATGTTCAGTTCCAGGCGACCGCGGCCGGGCTCGAGGCCTTTTTCAGGTCAGCGCCAGAGATGCGCGCGGCACACAATATCGTGGCTGACGAGGTAGATGAATGCCTCGAAATACTCAAGCAAGGCTTTTGCAGCAATCTGTGGGGCTCGTCGTTCCGTGTACCTCAATACGATCGCTGGTGGCGTCAACAGAGCGAATTGCCTGCATATCGTTACTTGGCAAAGACGATCAGCCTCATCGGTGCGCGCGACAGCGAAAAGACGTGGCTCTTGAAGAATCCAGGACACCTGATGCAGTTACCGGCGCTGTTCGAGGTCTTTCCGGATGCATGCGTGGTACAGACACATCGAGATCCAGTGGAGGCGCTGCCTTCGCTCGCGAGCGTGCTGGTGATGGCGCGTCGGATTTCTGAGGGCGAACAGGTCGACAGGCACGAGATCGGCAGGCGCGAACTGGATAACTGGGCGCACGCCAGCGAAGCGTCAATTGCGGCGCGCGCGTCCTTGCCCAACAGGCAGTTCCTCGATATCAGGCAGGCCGACTTCCACGCCGATCCGATTGGCGCAATCACGCGTATCTACGATCACTTCGGCTTCAGACTGACCGCCGAAACGGTGGAAGCGATGCGCCGACGCGTCAAGCAGAGTCCCGAACGCGCTTATGGCGCGCATCGATATACGCAGGATGAATTCGGCCTTGTACCGGCAGCGATCAGGGAGCGCTTCTCCCGCTATATGACCACTTATGGATTGCACTGATGAAAACGCCGTCGCTTTCCCCGTTTTCCGGCTTTCTGCAGATCGCGTACGTCACCACCGATGTGGACGAGGCCATTGAGCGCTTTCGCAGAGAACAGAAGGTGCCGACGTGGGCGCGCTTGCAGGGTATTGAAATAGAGTCCATCGCGGGACGTCGCTGCAAGCTGAACATCGCGCTCGCGTTCGTCGGGGCGGTTCAGCTGGAACTGATCGAGCCGCTGTGCGGCGACGACCGCGTGTATCGCGATGCCCTGCCTCGAGACGGCTTCGCGATTCGCCATCATCACATAGCGCAGCTGATCGAGAGCGAAGCGGCTTTCGAAACACAGCGTGAGGAAATGGCTGCCGCGGGCGTGCCTATCGTCATCGACGGCCAGTCGCATGGCGCCGCCCGGTACTTCTATACGGATCACCGGGGGACGCTCGGGCACTATATCGAGCATATCTGGTACACCCCTGCCGGTCTCGCTGTGATGGAACAGGTGCCTCGCAATGGAGTGGTCCAATGAACGCTGCCAGCACGGCGCTTTCGGTTGACGACGATCACCGTCTCGCAGTGCTCATCGCTACGGCGGCCGGCGGCGCCTTGAACGCGATGCGCGCGTCGGCCGTGCTTGCGGGCAAACCGTTGGGCGCAGCCGGCGATGCCACGGCGAACGAGCTGATTACAGAGATTCTCGCTCGCACCCGACCAGACGACGGCTTTCTGTCGGAAGAATCCGCGCCGGATCCAAAGCGGCTCGCTCTCGATCGTGTATGGATCATCGACCCGCTCGATGGCACGCGCGAGTATGGGGAACGACTCGAGGGGCGCGAGGACTGGGCGGTCCATGTGGCACTAACGGTTTGCGGCGAACCCCGCGCTTGCGCCGTGGCGCTTCCGGCTCGTGGGGTGACATTCGGAACGTTATCGCCGCCGGAGCTGCCGCCAGCGCCCGAAGGGCGGCTGAAAATTCTCGTGAGCCGTTCCCGCGCTCCGGAACTGGCGCTGAGGGTCGCCCAGCGACTGAACGCTGAACTGGTCCCCATGGGCTCGGCAGGCGCAAAGGCAATGGCGGTGCTGCGTGGCGAGGCTCACGCGTATCTGCACGCAGGCGGACAATACGAGTGGGATTCGTGCGCTCCAGTAGGCGTCGCGCTCGCGGCTGGACTTCACGCCAGCCGCATAGACGGGAGCCCGTGCATCTATAACGGAACGGACGTCTGGATGCCCGATTTACTCGTATGTCGGCACGAGATCGCCGAATCGATACTGACCGCCATCGCGGCCGCGCAGTGAATCTGCTTTGTAAAAGGATGTGCTATGCCGACGTTGACTCATCTGCGGCGACTTGAAGCCGAGAGCATTCATATCATGCGGGAAATCGTCGCTGAGGCACAGCGTCCAGTGATGCTTTACTCCATCGGCAAGGACAGCGCCTGCATGCTCCACCTGGCAAAAAAGGCCTTTTACCCGGCGCGCCCGCCGTTTCCGCTTCTGCATGTGGATACCACCTGGAAGTTCCGCGACATGTACGCGATGCGGGACCGGATGGCTCGCGAGACCGGAATGGAGCTGATCGTTCACCAGAATCCGGAAGCGAAAGAACTGGGCATCAACCCGTTCGATCATGGTTCGCAGGTTCACACCGACATGTGGAAGACGCAGGGCCTGAAGCAGGCGCTCGACAAGTACGGCTTCGATGCCGCTTTCGGGGGCGCTCGCAGAGACGAAGAGAAATCGCGTGCAAAAGAGCGAATCTTTTCATTCCGTACGGCTACCCACCAGTGGGACCCCAAGAATCAGCGACCCGAACTGTGGCGCCTATATAGCGCGCGAAAGAACAACGACGAGTCGATCCGCGTGTTTCCCCTCTCTAACTGGACCGAGCTGGACATCTGGCAGTACATCTACCTCGAGAATATCCCCATCGTGTCACTCTATTTCGCGGCGAGGCGACCCGTGGTGAATCGGGACGGCACGCTAGTGATGGTGGATGATGACCGCATGCCACTCAAGCCGCACGAGAAGGTAGAAGAGAAAATGGTGCGCTTTCGCACGCTTGGTTGCTATCCGCTTACCGGTGCAGTCGAGTCGAACGCCACGACATTGCCGCAAATCATTCAGGAAATGCTCTTGACGACGACCTCCGAGCGGCAGGGGCGCGTGATCGATCATGACGGCGCCGCATCCATGGAGAGGAAGAAACAGGAGGGGTACTTCTAATGGCACACGTCTCTGAGCTGATCGGGACCGATATTGAGCGGTACCTGAAGCAGCACGAAAGAAAGAGCCTTCTGCGTTTCATTACATGCGGGAGCGTGGATGACGGCAAGAGCACGTTGATCGGCCGATTACTTTACGAATCCAGGATGCTGTTCGAGGACCAGCTTGCCGCGCTCGAAGCCGATTCGAAGAAGGTCGGTACGCGTGGCGGGGAAATAGACTACGCGCTGCTGCTGGACGGTCTCGCTGCGGAGCGCGAGCAGGGCATCACCATCGACGTCGCCTACCGGTTTTTTTCGACCGACCGGCGCAAGTTCATCGTTGCTGATACGCCCGGGCATGAGCAGTACACCCGCAATATGATAACGGGTGCTTCTACGGCCGATCTCGCCATCATTCTGGTCGATGCTCGCAAGGGCATTTTGCGGCAAACGCGGCGGCACAGCTATCTTGTGTCGTTGATCGGCATTCGCAACGTTGTTCTCGCGGTCAATAAGATGGACCTGGTCGAGTACTCGCGTGAACGATTCGACGAAATTTCCCGCGAGTATTGCGAATTCGCCAGCAAGATTGGCATCCATAGTGTGACGGCAATGCCGATTTCGGGCGTAAATGGCGACAACATTGTTGAAAGGAGCACGAAGACGCCGTGGTATGAAGGGCCGTCCTTGATGCATCACCTCGAGACTGTCGAGATCGACGAAACGCATTTGCAGACGCAGCCATTTCGTTTCCCGGTGCAGTGGGTCAACCGTCCCAATCTTGATTTCCGTGGGTTTGCAGGCACTATTGCGTCCGGTGTGGTGCGGGTTGGTCAGCGTATACAGGTACAGCCATCAGGACGGGAAAGCACTGTCGCAAGAATCGTGACGGCGGATGGCGATCTCGACGAGGCGTTCGCGGAACAATCTGTGACGCTCCTGCTCGCCGACGAAGTGGATGTCTGTCGTGGAGATCTGATTTCAACGGCCGATTCGCCTGCGCAGGTTGCCGACCAGTTCGAAGCAACGCTCGTATGGATGAGCGACCAACCCATGCTACGGGGGCGCAGTTACTTGCTGAAAATTGGCACCCGGACCGTCACGGCAACGATATTGCCGCTCAAATACAAACTGAATGTCGATACGCTTGAACGGGTGGCGAGTGAGACTCTCGCGTTGAACGAGATCGGTGTCGCGGAACTGGAGTTTGATCGCGCGATTGCTTTCGATCCGTACGAGCAAAACCACGAGACGGGCGGTTTCATAGTCATTGACCGTATGACCAACAGTACGGTCGGTGCCGGTATGCTGCGCTTCGCACTGCGCCGTGCGAACAATATTCGCTGGCAGACGCTGGAGGTCGACAAACGCGCGCGGCGGGTGCTGAACGGGCACCAGAGCGGTGTCGTATGGCTGACAGGGCTTTCAGGTGCGGGAAAATCGGCAATTGCAAATCTGCTCGAGAAGCGTTTGCACGCGATGGGCAAGCGAACCTATCTGCTCGACGGGGACAATGTTCGTCACGGGTTGAACAAGGATCTCGGATTCACGGCCGAGGACCGGGTGGAAAATATCCGACGCATTGCCGAGGTGGCGAAATTGATGGCAGATGCGGGCGTGATCGTCATTACTGCGTTCATTTCTCCGTTTCGCGCAGAGCGCGCCCTGGCACGCGAGCTGATGGAGGAGGGTGAATTTATCGAGGTCTTCATCGACACGCCACTCGAAGTGGCCGAGGAGCGCGATCCGAAAGGACTTTATAAGAAAGCGCGTAGCGGCGAGTTAAAGAACTTCACAGGCATCGATTCGCCCTACGAGATGCCGCAGAATCCTGAGATCCATATCAACACTCTGACCGTTTCTCCTCAAATGGCCGTAGAGGTGATCTTCGAGAAACTCCAGACCGCGGGATTCCTTGACGTGTCGAGGGGTGCGCCGCTCTGAGAGGGCGCGGGGCGCTGCGCTTCGCCCGTTGGTGCCGTGCCATTGTTGGTCCTTTGCGTTCATATTGTTATACGACATTCATTTATGTATACTCCTCACTGTCGGCTACGGGAGATGCTGAACGCAATTCTCGTGTCGACGGCGCCCTCGACGGGCGACAGTCCAACGAGTGTGTCGGCGTTTCGAGGCGTCAGGGAGGCAGTGGGGGATGGCGGAAAACAATCAGCAAGATCATGGACCGCGCGAGTCGATGGAATACGACGTAGTGATCGTCGGCGGCGGTCCCGCGGGACTCTCCGCGGCGATCCGCCTGAAGCAGCTGGCAGCCGAAAAAAGCGTCGAGATTGGCGTCTGCGTGCTGGAAAAAGGCTCGGAGATCGGGGCGCATATCGTCTCCGGCGCTGTCATGGATCCGCGCGCGCTCAATGAACTGATGCCCGACTGGAAAGAGCGGGACGCGCCGTTGAACGTGCCCGTGACCGAAGACAGATTCCTTTTCCTTTCCGAAACGCGTGCGACGTCGGTGCCGAACTGGGCATTGCCGGACAACTTCAAGAACCACGGCAACTACGTGATCAGCCTCGCGAACGTGACGCGCTGGCTGGGTCAGCAGGCCGAGGCGCTGGGCGTGGAGATCTTCCCGGGCTTTCCGGCGGCCGAAGTGCTGTACAACGGCGACGGCTCTGTCAAGGGCGTCGCGACCGGCAACATGGGCATTGGCAAAGACGGCGAGCCCACCGGGAACTTCCAACTCGGGATGGAGCTGCACGCGAAGTACACGCTGTTCTGCGAAGGCTGCCGCGGTCACCTCGGCCGCCAGCTCAACGAAAATTTCAAACTCGGCAAGAACGCCGACCCGCAGGTCTACGGCATCGGCATCAAGGAGCTGTGGGAGATCGATCCTGCGAAACATCAGCCGGGTCTGGTGATCCACACTGCCGGCTGGCCTTTGCAGTCGGACACCTATGGTGGCTCATTTTTGTACCACATCGACAACAACCAGGTGATGGTGGGCTTCGTCGTTGGTCTCGCTTATCAGAACCCGTACCTTTCGCCGTTCGAGGAGTTCCAGCGCTACAAGACGCACCCGGAAATTCGCAAATTTCTGGAAGGCGGCAAGCGTGTGTCGTATGGTGCGCGCGCAATCACCGCCGGCGGCCTGATGTCATTGCCGAAGCTCGTGTTTCCGGGCGGCGCGCTGGTCGGCGACGACGCGGGCTTCCTGAACGCGTCGCGCATCAAGGGTTCGCACGCGGCGATCAAGACCGGGATGCTCGCGGCCGATGCCGCGTTCGATGCGCTGCACAATGGCCGCCAGCACGATGAACTGGCGGCCTACCCGGAAGCGTTCAAACAGTCGTGGCTCTACAGGGAACTGTACAAGGCGCGCAACTTCAAGCAGTGGATGAGCAAAGGCTTATATCTCGGCACGCTGATGGTGGGTATCGAGCAGAAGGTTCTCGCCGGCAATGTGCCTTGGACGCTGCGTCACCGGCATCGCGATCACGAAATGCTCAAGCCCGCGTCGCAGTGTAAGCCGATCGAGTATCCAAGGCCTGATGGCAAACTCACGTTCGATCGACTGTCGTCTGTTTTCATTTCGAATACAAACCACGAGGAGAATCAGCCGGCGCACCTCACGCTCAGGGACGCGAGTGTGCCGGTGAACGTGAACCTGCGAACGTATGCGGGCCCCGAATCCCGCTTCTGTCCAGCAGGCGTCTACGAGTATGTGAAAGACGATCAGCAGCAGGACCGTCTGCAAATCAACGCGCAGAATTGCGTGCACTGCAAGACCTGCGATATCAAGGACCCGACACAAAACATCGTGTGGGTCACGCCGGAAGGCGGCGGTGGGCCGAACTATCCAAACATGTGAGTAGATGATAGCTGCTGCGCGAGGATGCGATGTGGCGGTGCATTACCACGAGGCGAAACAGGCCGGCACGATGCGCGCCGTCGTTTCAGCAGCCTTACGTTTTCCGATCCGTCGCCGGCCCCTGGCCGCAACTTAGGCGAGGCTCGTCGCCACCTTGTTTCGGCCTGTCGCCTTGGCGTTGTACAAAGCCTCGTCGGCTGCCTTGATGATTGTCGTTACATCGACATCCTGCTCTGGAGCCCAGCTCGCGGAACCGATGCTGGCCGTTACGCGTCCGTATTCACTGCCTGCGTGTTCGATGGCGAGTTCACTAATGGCCGAACGGATCTTCTCGGCAATCACGGACGCGCCGTCCGGCGGAGTGTCGGGCAGGACAACGATGAACTCTTCGCCGCCGTAGCGGGCTGCGGTGTCGGCCGGTCGCCGAATGTTGTCGCCGATACAGCGGGCTACGGCAGCCAGTGCATCATCGCCTGCCTGGTGGCCGTATGTGTCGTTGTATGCCTTGAAACGGTCAATATCAACAAACAGCAGTGAGAACACGCTTCGCGTGCGCTTTGCCCTGCGCCACTCCTGTTCGAGAATCTCCCCCAAGGGTGCGCCGGTTGTTGAGACCGGTGAGGCTGTCAGTTCTAGCGAGCAACTGCAACTCCGACTCGGCACGCAGGCGACGCTGGAGCTGTGTACCGAGTAGGAATGAGAGCGCGATGAATCCTAACGCGAACGCGCCCATCAGTGAACCTATCGTGAGCGCCCGCCGGTGCCACGCGGCATAAATATCCGGCTCCGCTTCGGCAACCATGATGATCAGCGGCAGATGCGGGAAGTTCTTGAAATAGTAAAGGCGGCGCACCCCATCGATCGACGCGGTGTCGGAAAAACTGCCTTCCGGCGCGGACCTGAACTGCCTGAAGGTGCTGGCCCTGCTGATGTCGCGCCCGACAATCTTCGAATCGTAGGGCTGACGCATGATCATGAGGCCATTGCCGGCGATCAGCGAAATGGCTCCGTGAGAGCCAAGCGACAGTCCTCCGAACAGATCGTGAAAATACTCCAGGTTAATCGCCATCAGCACGATGCCGGCGAATGAGCCGTCCGGGTGCGATACCCGGCGACTCAACGCGATGCTTGGTGAACCGTTGCGCAGGCGGGAGCGGAACGGGGCGCTCACGTAGAGGCCGGCGTCTGGATTGTCGCGCTGGACCTTGAAGTAGTCCCGGTCGGCGAAGTTGCCCTTGCGCGGTGTATCGTTGCCGGCGTCGATGACGACGTTGCCCGACGCATCTAGCACCAGCATCGAACCCAGATTTTTTGCGGTCGCGGCCCGATCGAACAGGATCTGTCCTCGCAGATCAGGCGGCAAGGCCATCACCTTCCGATTGCCGAGCCCATCGACAACGGCCTGCAGTGAAAGCGCGTAAAGCTCGAAATTGCGCTCGATATCGCGTTCCGCGATGAGCGCGACGTTTCGCGAAGTTTCGCGCGCCCGGGCCAGTGCATCCTGCCGACTCTCGTATAGGGAGGTGGCGCATAGCGAGATCATAACAACAGCAATGATCAAGCCGCCCCAAAAAAGAGCGTGCGGTCCGATCAGCCATCCGAGCAAGTTTTTCTTATTGGGCAGTGACGGCATGTTTACCTTGTCTTTGCAGAGTCGGAGCGCTGCGACAGGAGGCGAAAGAGGGTAGATCGGTGAATGCCGAAGAATGCCGCGATTTCCTGCATACCGGTATTGCCCTCATCGGCCAGACGATAGATATGGTCAAGCTGCGTCGGCGTGAGCGTCGGCTTACGGCCGAACTTGGTGCCGCGCGCCTTAGCCGCGGCCCGACCGCTGCTCGTGCGCTCGACGATCAGGCTGCGCTCGAACTCGGCCATACCGCCGAACACCGTCAACACCATGCTGCCGGCCGGCGTCGTCGTGTCGGCCCACAGCTCGGCAAGACTGCGAAGACCGGCGCCGGCCTCGCGGATGCGTTCAACAATGTCGAGCAAGTCGCGGATGCTGCGCGCGAGCCGATCGAGGCGAGTTACAACGATAACGTCGCCGGACCGCAAGTGGTCGAGCATGCGATCGAGCTGCGGACGCGCGCGGCTGGTGCCGGTAATTTTCTCGGCAAAAATCCGGCCGCAGCCGGCTGCACGTAACTGCGCTTCCTGGTTGCCGAGGTCCTGGTCGTCCGTCGAGACGCGCGCATAACCAATCAGGAATGCGCCTGTCTCAATATCGCGCGTGGCGATGTCGGCCGGGTCTCTCACTGGCGCTCTCGCGATTCAAGCCACGACATGGCTTGGTTAAGGGCGTCATCGTGCGCGGACTGCTTCGTGAAGTCTTGGTGTTGATAGATCCTCACCATTCAATCCTCCCGTATCGTTGGTCAAAAACACTTGTCGATGGGCCGCTTATTGGGCGGCAGGGTGCACAGCGACGGCACGCCCATTTACCGCGCACTGCGTTGCAAATTATAGTCGCGTATGTGCACGTATACAAGACTATATTTTGCAACATATCCTCCGGGCACGCCGCGTGCGCCGGCATGCACGGAGGCAGTGCGCAAAGCGCTCCCCGAACCGGAGACGATCATGAAGTGGATAGTGGCAGTAACGAGCGCAATATTTGTCATTGCTGGCACCTGCGCATTCGCGCAGACCGGTGCCGGCAACGCGAACACGGGAAACCAGGCCACTCAAAGTCCGCAGCCGGGAACGGCCGGACAGAGCATGGGTCGCGCTGCAGACGTTGGCGGCAAGCCTGCGAGTGGGACCTTGATGCAGAAGCGCGAAAAAGGCATGTCGCCCCAAGGCGCGTCAGATACCAACGCAACGGGCAAGATCAAACAGTGACGGCCGAACGCCAGGAGTGTCATCGCGGGCCGGGCTTCTTGCCAGGTTTGTGGAGGATGAGGCCTTGCTCGCCAGGACGATCAGGAAGCGCGCGCAGCACGCCCAGTTTGTTGCGAAACTGGTGGAGTAGTCCGCCTAAAATCGCCAGCATCGACAAGATCCACGCCGCTCAAGACCGTCTCAACAAGAGCTGGAGCGAGCAATCCTGATACGCGAGACGAGCGACGCCGCCAGTACGAACCACCCAGCCGCGACGACGAACGCGGCGACGTAGGCGGGTCCGGCACCGGCAAACGACTTGACCCATGACAGCATCCACCCGGTTGCGGCAGGGCCGAGGATCTGCGGTAGCACCATCGACACCTGCCAGATGCCCATGTCCTTGCCGCTGGACGCACCGTCCGGCAGCACTTGCAATGCGAGCGCCCAGTCGACGGCTTGATAGCTGCCATACGCGGCGCAAAAGACGAGCCCGACCGTGATCACCAGCCATAGGTTCGGATACAACGCCAACAGCACAAAGCCGATTGCGGCACCGGCCATGATCCAGCTTGTCAGGCGGACGACTGGAACGACGCCGTGTTGGTCGGCAAGCCGTGCGCCGAGCAGGCTGGCCGGGATCGCGAGCACCACGCCGACACCAAGCAGCCCGTTCAGCAGACCGGTCGGATGACGAATGCCGATCACGTCCTGCAGGTAGTACAACAGGAAGGTGAAGATTGACCAGATTCCCATGTTCCCGAACAGGCGGGTCACGAGCACCCAGTAGAAGTTCTGGTGGAGGCGTGGATCGAGATAGAACGAGCGGACGAACGCGAACAGCTCGAACCGTTCGCGGAATCCGGCGGGCGTCGGCTCGCGCGAGCCGCTAATCGTCAGCCAGAGACACAGCAACATGATCGCAATGAACGTGGCCACCGTGGGATAAAGGTGGCCCGGAGAGTAAAGCGCTACCAGCACCACGTTGCCAGTGATGGTACCGAGTACGGTCATCACGTTGAGCCACGCGCTCGCGCGATTCGCTTGCTGTTTCGGCACGACATCGGGAACCAGCCCGGCGTACGGACCCGCTGCCCAGTTCCACCAGAATTGGAGATGCAGGAACGCGAGCGTATAGAGCCATACGCTCCCCGCGCCGTTGAATGAAGCAAGCCATAGTAGTGCGGCCGAGGTACCGAACACGCCGGTGATCAGAAACGGTCGCCTACGTCCATGCTTTGCGGAGCAGCGATCTGAAAGTGCCCCGGCCAGTGGCGCCACGACCATCGCAACGAATGCGCCGCACGCAATGACCGAGCCGGCCACAGCTTCCTTTAACGCGGCGTTGTGTCCGAGCATTTCCGCAACCTGTGCCGGCACGAGCACCGGGACGACCGTCATCCATTGGGTAAAGAGCGCAAACCACAGCGACGCGATCTGTACGTGACTGAGCGTCGACAGACGACGGGCCGGCCGTATGGTCAATCCGTTCCGGGCTGGACTGGATAGGGTCATGTCAGAAGTTGATGAGCTTCGCGGGCCGGTGCATGCTTTCTTCCTGGCGAGACTATCGAGAAAAATTAGAACACTGCAAGCAAAATAATCTGCTGCCAGAATATTTCACGTAGTTCGTGCAAACCATGCAGATTGCTGTCCACATTACGTTAGGCGTCTAAACGGAGGCAAACGATGACACGAGTTCGCGTTAACGGCTTCACCATTTCGCTCGACGGATACGGAGCAGGCCCGAGTCAGGACATCAACAATCCGCTCGGCGTTGGTGGGACGGAACTGCACCAGTGGCTAGTCCCAACACGCACGTTCCAGCGGGCCCTGTTCGGCAAGGACGGCGGAACGACCGGGGTTGACGATGATTTCGCCGCCCGTGGCTTTCAGAATGTTGGGGCCTGGATTCTTGGGAGGAATATGTTCGGACCCATTCGTGGGGACTGGCCGGACACAAACTGGAAAGGCTGGTGGGGAGACAATCCACCGTATCATGTTCCGGTCTTCATCTTGACCCATCATGCTCGTCCGTCCATCGAGATGGAAGGCGGCACGACGTTCCACTTCATAACAGCAGGCATTCGCGAGGCGCTCGACCGTGCACGCGAGGCCGCTGCCGGAATGGACGTGCGGATCGGCGGTGGTCCGGACACGATCAAGCAGTACCTTCGTGAGCGCCTCATTGATGAACTGCACATTGCTGTCGCGCCGGTCCTGCTCGGCCGGGGAGAATCGCTGTTCGACGGGGTCGACTTGCGGGCTCTGGGATACGAATGCGTTGAATCCGTAGCGTCGGAGAAGGCCACGCATGTGGTCCTACGGCGCCAAGGGCACACCGACGCCTAACCCCTCGCTGAAGGCCGACGTCTCACATTGAAAGCACGACGAGGACGGCGCACGTCCCGCCAGCAGAGGTGCGCCGCGCGCTCGATCAGAGGCCGCTTACAGTCTTGACCGTCACCCACTGGCCGTTCTTGACCTGATAGACAGTGGAGGAGCCGTTCTTAAGCGAGCCGTTCGGATTGAATTCGATATGGCCGGTGATGCCGTCAAAACTGATGCTTTGCAGCTTCGGGCGATAGTCGTCGGGCTTCGTCGAATTGGCTGCTTGCATCGCCTTGATGGCGGTCCATGCCGCGTCATAGCCGAACGGCGCGTATGACAGAACGTCCGCGCCATATTTCTGCTTGAAACGTTCGGCGAACTTCGCACCGACCGGCGTGCTGTCGAGCGGACGGCCGTATTCCCATGCCATCGCGCCCTCGGACACGTCGCCCGCGAGCTTGATGAAGTCGACGTCCTTGACGCCGCCGCCGCCCACGTATTGCGCTTTGAGGCCGAGCTGGCTCATCTGCTTCATGATGCCGGCCGCCTGCGGATTGAGGGCACCCACGAAAATGAGATCGGGGTTCTTGCCCTTGAGATTCGTGAGTTGCGTCTTGAAGTCCGATGCCTGATTAGTCGTGTATTCGCGATCGATGATGTCACCGCCGTGCGCTTTGACCGCCTTCACGAACTCGTCGGCTTCGCCTTGGCCGAACGCAGTCCGGTCGTCGATGACGGCGATGCGCTTGGCCTTCGTCGTCGTGACCGCATAGGCGCCCGCGGTGCCCGCGTTTTGCGCGTCGCTCGAGATCACCATGAAGATGTTCTTGAAGCCGCGGCCGCTGATGGTCGGATTGGTGGCGGCCGGATCGATGTCGGGCAGCCCTGCCTTCTCGTAGAGATCCGACGCGGGGATGGTCGTGCCAGAATTAAAGTGGCCGACGACGACCGACACGCCTTCGTCGACGAGTTTTTGCGCGACTTGCACGCCGACGCGCGGGTCAGCCTGGTCATCTTCGGCGACGAGTTCGAACGAGACGGGCTGTCCGTTGATTTTGACGCCTTGCGCCTTCGCGTCGTCGAGCGCCATCTTTACGCCGTTTTCCAGGTCTTTTCCGTAACTGGCGTTAGGTCCGGTGAGCGGCGCGGCAAAACCTATCTTGACCACCGTATCCGCGCGAGCGGCGAGCGGTGCGATAGCGAGAAGTGCACCAACTGCAATAGGACTTAGAGTTTTCGCAAAACGCATGTTGGTTTCCTTTGTCGGCAAGCGTGAGTTCACTACTATGGCGCGCGTGCCGGCCTTGCTCGCCCTGCGCGCTTCGGACGGCGGCCGGTGCAGCTCTGGGTTCGTATCGACTGCTTCAGGTTCCTCCTGAACGGGCTCGACATCGATAGCAGATCGCCGAAAGCCACTATAGGGAGCCGAAATTGCTCCGTCTTGTCGTTTCCCGACGAATCCCATGCGCATTTCGGCACAAAAGGGTCGATGGAGGCAATCAGGACAAATACGGCCGTCTGGGCGCGACACGCCAGTCAACGCGCGCGTCGTGACAATTAAAGGATTCATGATTTCTGCCGATAGGCAGAGTCAGGTCTATTGCGTTCAATCTCCCTATCCGTCGTCATGGCCAACTATCCGCGTTCTGGGTCTCACACGGGGTTCCCGGTTCGGTCCGCGGCTCGCTGGCTGCTATCCGGCCTGACCGGTTTGCTGCTGCTGTGTGGTTGCCACACGCAAGACGCCTCTGACGCCAGTGCGGCCCCGGCGCATCGAACCAGCATTACGGCATTGATATGGGCGCCGGACTGGCCCGAACAGATGCTTCAGATCGCTGCCGAGTTCAGCAAGCGCAATCCCGATGTGCACGTGGACGTTCAGTTCATGATCGGCAATTCGGTCGAAGAAAACATCAAACCCCGCGTCGCCGCCGGCACGCTGCCCGATCTGGTCAGCGTTAACCCCAACGCCTATTCGGCCGAGCTGGCCGATCAGGGCGTCCTCGCCGACGTCAGCCGGACATCGGCGTGGAGCAATATGCTCGCACCGCTCAAGCGGGACTGGACCAGCCGTGGCGGCAAAGGGTTCGGTATTTCGGGCGGGGTCGCGACAACCATGATCTATTACAACCGGGACATGTTCGCCAAGGCGGGGATCGACAAGCTGCCGACGAATTTCGACGAGTTCCTGCGCGTTTGCGCGCAGCTCAAGCGCGCGGGGTTCACGCCGATCATGTTGAACGGCGCTTTTCCGAACATGCTCGGAAATGGGCCGTTCGCTTCGGGCTTCGCCAACGGTGTGGTGGCGCACGAGCCGGACTGGAAAAGCAAACTGGCCGTCGGCACGCTGGATCTCGATACGCCCGAGGTCGCCGATATCTTCGCCAGGATCGCGCTGCTGCCTGAACGCGGCTACGTCCAGGCGGCGTTCATGACGACCGGCTACGACGACGGCATGCGTCTTTTCAAGGATGGCAAGGCGGCGATGGCTTTTCAAGGCAGCTGGTCGGCCGGTCTTCTGCTGCATGGCAATCGCTTTGCGGTCGGTGTGTTCATTCCGCCATGGAATGCGCGCGGCGAGCCGGTGGTGCCCGTGCTCGGCAGCGAGACGGGCTTTGCCGTATGCGAGACGCCCAACAAGGCGGCAGCGATGCGCTTTCTGGAATTCATCGCCGGTCAAGGCTTTCCAATTCTGCAGCGAAAGCGCCACAACATCTCCCCGTTTCGGAGCAATGCGGGAATGGCCGTCAGCGACCCGGAAATCGTCGGCTACACGAACGCAGTCAGCCGCTATTCGATAACCGCGAGCCCGTACTATTCGACGCTGCCCTCGAACACGCTCGAGTCGCTGCATGGCTTGATGCAGGACGTGCTGTTGAAAAAAATGACCGCCAGGGAGGCAGCGAAGCGCCTCGATAAATCGATCAAGAATGAAGCGAAGATGCACTACAAATGAACTCGATCCCGGCGTTGCTACGACGCGCTTCCGACTACTTGTCACAGGACTTGCTTCGCCGTATCGAGATCCGGTATCGGCTGATTGCCGCTTTCATTCTGCTCGCACTGCTGCCGATCTTCATTTCGGGTTGCATTTCTTATGTGAAGTCGATCGCGGCGATCAAGGAAAACGCGCAGATATTCTCGAAGGAAGTGGTCAAGCAGGTATCGAGAAACATCGAGCTACGCATGCAGCAGATCGAGACGGAAAGCAATCTGCTGGTGCTCTCCAACCGGGTTCAAGCCGCGCTGGCGAAGGCAGCGAGCGGCAACGCCAAGGAGCAAAGCGAGGCGCGCCAGGACATGGCGCGGCTACTCCTCGAGCATTATGGTTCGGTTGATTTCATTAACCAGAAATATCTGATCGACAGGAACAACCGGATCCTGGACACGCAGGCGTTCGCGCAATTGACCGGCGGCGTGACGAGCTTCGTCAAGCGGGCTCAGGGCGCGCATCAACGCGCTTACTGGGGTAGTTACGAGGACGGCGCCGGGCAACAGAACATCGGGATGGTGCGCGCCATCATCGACAAGAGCAGCAACGAGCAACTCGGTAACCTGGTTCTGATCGTTCGCCCAGAGTATTTCTCGACGATATTCACCGACGCGGCCACGGGCAGCGGCACGCAAATCTACATTCTCGATGCGAGCGGCGGCAGGGTGATCATCCGGGCCGACGACGCATCGGCCAGCGCCGACGCGACGCCCGAACCCGGCCTCATCGACAACATCGCGCACAACGCGGCATCGGACGAGGCGCGAAGCTTCGTCGCGTTCGTCGGGAAGCGGGGAGAACGTTACCTGGCCGCGTACGCGAGAATCCCCGGCACGACGTGGTTCGTGGTCAGCACCATTGCAGAAAGAAAACTGACGGTCGAGGCGCAAGCGGTACGAAACCAGATCGTGCTGGTCGGCATCTCGGGGTTCCTGCTGTCGATCTTCGTCGCCTACTTCATATCGCACAGCATTACTGCGCCGCTCAGGGAACTGGTGCGCAAGGTGCACGATACCGGCGACGATGCCGGCGCCCACCTGGAAGACGGGCAAGCGCAAGCAGCAGGCGGCGCCCAGGACGAATTGGGCCGGCTCGCGCAGCGCTTCGAAATCATGCGCGGCGCGATCGGGCAGAAGATTCAGAAGATCAATGAGATCAACGCTTCGCTGGAACAGACCGTCATCGAACGAACGGCGGAACTCGTCGCGCGGGAGCGCGAGTCGCGCACGCTGATCGAGAACTCGCCCGATACCATTGCCCGCTACGATCGCGAGTCTCGCCGCATTTACGCCAATCCCGCGTTCTGTGCCGCGGCGGGGTGCAGTGTCGCCGAAGCGCTCGGCAAGCGGCCCTCGGAGCTTCCGGGCGGCCCCAACGCGCTCGTCTACGAAAAGATCATCGGCGAAGTCATTGCCGGCGGGAAAAGCGCGCAATTCGAGCTGAAATGGGCCGGCAAGGACGGACAGCAACAATGCACGCACATCCGCATTACGCCGGAGGTCGATCGTTGCGGCAACGTGAGCTCCGTGTTGGCCGTCGGTCGCGATCTGTCCGACCGCATGGCGTTCGAGGCAACTATCTGGAAACAGGCCAATTTCGACGCACTGACCGGGCTTCCGAATCGCCAGATGTTCCATGAGCGTCTCGCTCGTGAAGCGAGGCAGTCGAGCCGCTGCAAGCAGCGCATGGCGTTGATGCTGATCGACCTCGACCGCTTCAAGGAGGTCAACGACTCCCTGGGTCACGACATGGGGGATATTTTGCTGATCGAGGCCGGCAAGCGGATCGGTTCGTGCGTGCGCCAATCGGATACGGTCGCCCGTCTTGGCGGCGATGAGTTCACGGTCATTTTTCCCAATCTGGACGACACCGCAACCATCGAACGGATCGCGAGGACCATCAACGGCAAACTGGCCGAGCCGTTCAAGCTGGGTGCGGACGAGGCTTTCATATCCGCCAGCGTCGGCGTCACAGTCTACCCGGACGACGCTAGCGATCTCGACGTGCTGTTCAAGAACGTCGATCAGGCGATGTATACGGCCAAGAACGCCGGGCGCGATGGCTTCAGCTACTTCACGCCCGATATGCAGGTGCAGGCCGAAAGGCGGCTGCGGCTGACCAACGATTTACGCATCGCGTTGCCCGGCAAGCAGTTTCAGCTCTGTTACCAGCCCATTGTCGACCTCGCGACGGGGCAGGTCTGCAAAGCCGAGGCGCTGATCCGCTGGCTGCATCCGGAGCGCGGCACGATCAGCCCGCTCGATTTCATTTCTCTCGCCGAAGACACGGGTCTCATCGTGCCTATCGGCGATTGGGTGTTCCGGCAAGCCGTGCAGCAAGCCCGGCAATGGCGCGAGCGTTTCCATCCGTCTTTCCAGATCAGCGTCAACATGTCTCCGGTCCAGGTTCGTCAAGACAGTCTGCTGTGCGCGCGGTGGTCCGACTACCTCGCACGCGAAGGAATGCCGGGTCAGAGCGTGGCGGTGGAAATCACGGAGGGGCTGCTATTGCAGGCCGAATCGAAGATCGACGAGAAGCTGCTGACCTTCCGCCGCTCGGGCATTGCGATCTCGATCGACGACTTCGGGACCGGTTACTCGTCGCTCGCCTACCTGAAGCGCTTCGATATCGATTACCTGAAGATCGATCGTTCATTCGTCCACAACCTGAGCTTTGACGAAGACAACCAGGCGCTTTGCGAGGCGATGGTCGTGCTCGCGCACAAACTGGGACTCCAGGTCATTGCCGAAGGGGTGGAGACCGCCGAGCAACGGGATTTTCTCAAGGCCGTGGGTTGCGATTATGCTCAGGGCTTTCTTTATTCGACGCCGCTTGCGCCGGATGACTTCGAACTGCTGGTGTGGCCGCTGATCGTGGAGGGAGCCGCTAATGCTCAAGCGTGAGGGCAGGGCTCGCCTATGGGTTCAGTTGCCATCGCAGGAGGGGATGCGTGGCACCAGCCGGTATGATCCACGCGTCGGTCGGGCTGAAGTCCCATGATGCGTCGAAGCTGGCAGGGTTGCCCATCTGCGCAGTCGTCAGGCCATTTGACGGGGGCAGTTGTGGCATATCGCCGGTGTCCACCGTCCGCGTCGTCGTTTGCTTGTCCCAATACACGTTCGGCGCAATCGTTCCGCCGCCGTTGTACGCCGCGATCCCGCCGTAAGTGCCGTAGTCGGGACCTCGAAACGACGGTCCTTGAACCAGGCCGGATTCGAATGACTGCTCGATCCGGCCGCCATTGACGTACACCAATCCACCAGCCGCAAACGGCCCGTAGACCGTACCGGCCGAGTACGACTGCGATATGGTGCCCCCGTTGATGCCAACGAGGCCACCACCGATGCCGTGCTCGTTGGGACTGACGCTCCCGGTGGCAAAGGACTGGCTGATGGTGCCGTTGTTAGTGCCGACGAGCCCGCCGAGCACGCCGCCGGTACCCACCGCCGCGCTGCTCCACGACCTTTCGATCAGACCGTCATTCGCCCCACGAGTCCGCCGACCGTCGCTCCCTCGAACGAGCTGGAGTTTCGTCCGCCAGTGGTGTAAGCGTAGACAATCAGGCCCTCGTTTGCCCCGGCGCGTATCAACAAGAGTAGCAGTTGATGTCGCGGCGGCGCGACCGCAAATCTCAATCTTTCGCACCCCTCCAATACCTGCAGCGGGTATGGCTGGCGAGCAACATCTCGTCGTGGCCATTAGCGTGGAACTTTAGACCGAAAGTGCTGATACGCGATGCGGCACAGCGGTGTTCGCCGGCTGTAAGCGTCTGCGACAATGCCTGTGACCGCGAGCGCACCGGCATGCCATCAATGACCGCCATCTGTGATTCAGCGACCACCCCACCGTACCAAGGCACGATTGACTGCGGACGGTACCGGCAGCCAATCACAGGAGTCGTCATGAAAAATAGCTGGCTGAGGTCGCAGCGTCGATGGCATGACTCGCGGGCAGTGGCGCGCTTCGCACTGCCTGCCGCCGCGCTCGTCATGTATTGCTTCACGCCATTGCGCGCGCATGCGCAAGCAGCGGGCGCGTTGCCGGGCGGTGGGCATTTCGTTGCCGGGAACGGCTCCATCGTCGCGAGCGGATCGACGCTGACGATCAACCAGTCGTCGGGGCGCGGCGTTATCAACTGGGACCGCTTTTCGATCGGCAGTAGCAATCGGGTCGTGTTCGCCAACGGCGGTGGCGCGACGCTGAACCGCGTCACCGGTGGCGTGCCGTCAGCCATTGCCGGTACGCTCACGGCAAGCGGGACGGTCTATCTGATCAACCCGCAAGGCATCGTGATAGGCCCCAGGGGCGTCGTTACCACCACGGGGCGCTTCGTCGCATCGACACTCGATGCCGATCCCGCCACGTTCATGAATGGCCAGCCGCTCGTGCTCGCGGGCAATTCGGATTCACGCGTCGTCAATCTCGGCAACATTGCGTCGACGGGCGGCGACGTGTTTCTGATTGCCCGCAACAGCGTCGTCAATGACGGCACGATCAGCGCGCCCGCCGGCACAGCCGAGCTGGCCGTGGGCAAGCAGGTATTGCTGCAGGATTCCGCGTCGGGCAAACAGGTATTCGTTCAGGCCGGAGCAGGGGGCGCTGTGACCAATCGTGGCGTGATTCAGGCAGCGCAGATCAGCCTGCAAGCCGTGGATGGCAACATCTATGCGCTCGCGGGCAACCACGACGCGATTCGCGCGACGGGCACGGCCACGCGCGACGGGCATGTGTGGCTCGTCGCCGACACAGGAAGTGTCGCGCAACGCGGCGCCATTGCCGCAAGCAATGCGGACGGCAGCGGCGCAACCGTGGAGACGCAAGCGGCGCAACTGAGCTTCGGCAAGCATGCAGTGGTTCGGGCGGCTCAGTGGAATCTGTCGACGCCCAAGTTCACGATCGATGGCGCCGCCGCGCGCGCATTGCGGCGCAGCCTGAATGCAGGCACGTCCGTGAACGTGCGGACGACGGGCGCTAACGGCAACACCGGCGACCTCGACGTCGCTTCGCCGATCAACTGGCAAGGCGGCGCATCGCTGACGCTCGCGGCGTTCCGCACGCTGACGGTGGGCCAGCATGTCACGCTCGCGAATCACGGCAGTGGCAACCTGACGTTGCGCGCGGATGCGTCGAGCGTCGACAACTCGGGCTCGATCACCAACGAGGGTGTGATCGACTGGTCGCACGGATCGGGCATCGTCAACGTGCTTTACGACATGAACGGCACCTATAGCGCCGGGACGATGCTGGTCAATCCATCATGGACGCCCGCGCCGGCGAGCGGCCAGCTCACGCAGATCACCGCGTACAGGCTCGTCAACAACGTGGCCGATCTGGAGAGTGTCCGCCAGGATCTCGGCGGCAATTACGCGCTTGGCACGGACATCGACGCCACTGGCCACGCACTGACGCCGATAGGCAACCATACGACGCCGTTCACGGGCCAGTTCGACGGCATGTGGCATACCGTGTCGAACGCCACGATCAATATCGACGATTTCAGCACGGATTACTCATCGGGACTCTTCGGCGTGGTCGGACATGGCGGTGTGCTGCGCGATGTCGGTGTCGACAACGCTTCGGTCTCGACGAGCTTGCAGGGCAGCGGCATTCTGGCTGGCGTCAATCAAGGCGTGATCGCGTACGCGCACACGACGGGTCTTGCCGGCGAACAGACCCAGGAGGGCACCACGTTCGGCGGACTTGTGGGCAGAAACGACGGGACCATCGAGCGCTCATCGAGCAGCGCGACGATTTCGGGCTCCGACGCGAACGGCGGTCTTGTCGGTCGCAACGTCGGCTCGATTTCGCAATCGTATGCGACGGGTGCCGTCGATCCGGTGTACTCGACGGGGTACGGCGGGGGCCTTATCGGCGTCAATGAGGGTATGGTCAGCCAGTCCTTTGCGACGGGGCCTGTGCAAACCCAATTGATGCCAACGCATGGCGTCATCGGCTTCGGCTCAGGCACGCTCGCGTCGGACGTGTACTGGAACACGCAGACGACCGGGCAGGCGATCAGCGGCGGAAATCTGCCGCTGGCGAACGGCCTGACCACCGCGCAGATGAGCGACCCTGCGAGCTTTGCCGGTTACGACTTCGGGCCGAACGGCGCATGGATTATGCCGGCGGGCGCGACGCATCCGGTGTTGAGGGGGCCTGCCGGTCAATAGTCTGCGACGGCCCGTGGCCACGTCGCAACCGAATAAAGAAGGCGCGATATGCGGAGATCAGACTCATCCGCAACCGCACCGTCACGCAGACGGCGCGCTGCGTTGGGCGGTATCGATTGCCTGATGATCGCGTCGTGCGCGGCGGCAGTGACGCTATCCGCGCCCGCCGGAGCCCAGGCATGGCGCGATGTCGCGCCGCAACCCGCGCCGCGGTCGCCGCCAGGCGCGCAGCCGAAGCCGCCCGCGCAGACGCAGGCCGACGCGACACGGATAGCGGTCGAGCGGCTCACCGGGCTGGTCTTCGAACCCAGTGGCGCGTCCACAGCGGTCTCGCCGGACGAGCAGCAACGCATCGTTGCGCAAGGGCTGCCCGTTCTCGATGCGAGCTTCCTGGGGATTTTCGCGGCGGACCTGGACAAGCCGCTGACCTTCGGACGGCTTGCCGAGATACGCCGCGCCGTCGTCGAGCGATATAGGGCGGCGGGAAAACCGCTCGTCGACGTGTATGTGCCGGAACAGGATGTCAGTTCGGGGGTTGTGCATATCGTCGTCGCGGAATTCAGGCTGGGCCGCGTTCGCACGAGCGGCAACCGTTATTTTTCCAGCGGACTGCTGGAGCGTGAGATGCCGCTCGAGCCAGGCGGACCGATCCCGCAATCGGCGGTTTCGTTGGGGCTCGCCGTGCTCAACGCGAATCCTTATCGAGCGGTCGATGCCGTCTTTGCCCCCGGCGAAGCAGCGAACACGACGGATGTCGTGTTGCAAACGGAGGACCGGCTGCCATTTCGCGCTACCGTGGGCTTCGACAATGCGGGCGTGCCGGACCTTGGGCGGGAACGATTTTTTGCGGGGCTTGGTTACGGCAACCTGTTCGGTCTCGATCAGCAAGTCGCCTATCAATTCACCGCCAGCAACGATTTTTTCAGCGGCAATCCGGATTCCGAAGGCCGCCCGAACCGTGCACGCTTCATCGCGCATGCGCTCAGCTACACGGCGCCGTTGCCCTGGCTCGACAGTATCGAGTTGTTTGGCGTCTATGCGCAGAGCACGCCGCGGCTGCCCGATACGTACGGGCAGACGGGCATTTCGGCGCAGATGAGTTTCCGCTACGACTGGCGTCTGCCGGCCATCAACGACACGACGCAGATGGTCCAGTTCGGATACGACTTCAAGCGAAGCAACAACGATCTGGAATTCGGCGGCTTTCAGGTATTCAATTCCAACACTCACATTCACCAGTTTCTGCTGGTCTACGACATCAGCAAGCCCATCGAGGCCGGCACGGCCCACGCATCGGCGACACTCGTCGCGAGTCCGGGCGGTCTGGACGGCAACAACGACGACGCCGCTTTCAATGCGGCGCGACAGGGCGCGACGGCTCGCTACGTGTACATGCAACTGACTGCGTCGCGCGCCTTCGCGCTCGGCAGCGGCTTCACGTTGGCGGCCAACGGCACGTTCCAGTGGACCCCGAACACATTGCTGCCGAGTGAGGAGATCGGCCTGGGCGGAGAATCCAGCGTGCGAGGCTACGACCCTTACGTCGTGCTGGGCGACCGAGGCTGGAACGTGCAGACCGAGCTACGCACGCCGGCGATTGCATTTGGCGCGAGCAATGCGCTCGTGCAACCCTTCGTTTTCTTCGATGCCGGACGTGTGTGGACTCGTATCGACCAGCCAGCGGAGAACAACCCGGGCCTGCTCGCTGCCATCGGTGCGGGCGTGCGCTTCAAATGGTCGCGTTTCGTCGATTTCCGTTGCTCGTATGCGGCGCCTTTGCGCGCCGCGACGCCGAACGGCTCGAAGGCGCCGATGGTGCTTGTGTACGTGTCGATCGGGACCTGAACCGTCGATGGTCGAGCGCACGGGGCCGTCGTCGTTCGTCCATGTGCTCAATGTAGAAGCCCTGGGTGCAGTTCAATCAACTCCATTGCACTGGCAGCCGTCACGTCGCTGCCGCTCCCTGATGTATTTCGCCGCCCCGCATCAAACGTTGCGCGATATCGGCCGTCTGCAGCGTCGCGCGTTCAGTCGGTGAATGGGCCGCGAGATAGCGGACGGCCGCAATCAGAATATGCCGGCCCTCGTCCGTATTGCCCCACACAGTAAACTGCCGGACGCCGGCCTCCAGCATCTGATAGGCATGGAACCCCGCATCTTCGCGCAGCACCGCCCGCGCAAGCGTGGCGATCAACGCCTGTGGCGGATAGCCGAGCGTGAGATGGCGCGCTACCAGCCTTGCCGCAAGATCGACCTGTCGCTGCCGGTCAAAGGCGTCGAGTAACGCGGTGTGGATCGACTTCTCATCGGTAGGGAGGTCGTCTAGCTGATCGTTGCCTTCGCCCGGGATGCAAGCCGGTGGCATATTCAGATAGCGAGCAAGGTAGAGCGCCATGGCGCCGTGCAAGATGCCGCGCGCGGTCGCGACGTTACCGTCGATGCCTTCGGTCCCGATCCGCCTGAACATCTGGTGGACCGCGTTGGCATGGGTGAAGACGTGGTGCGCCGTTTCCCAGTCGGCGTGCTCGTTAGCATTGCCGAACCGGGCCACGCGCAGCGCCGCGCCATAAGCAAGTGACTGTCCCAGGTCTGCAGGAGTGGCGCCGGCATGGATCGCTCCCTTCAACGCATCAATGATCTTCGCCGGGTCGTCGTCGAGCAGTTCCCGGGCGAGCGCTGCGTGGTTGGACCAGCTTTGCAAGGTGTGACTGTCAGCCAGAAGTTGCGCCATCTGGCCGGCTGATTCCTCACACAGCTCGACGAGATCAACGGGCTGGCGCCAGGCGGTCGACTCCTCGGCGCCACGGGCGCCGACCATCTGGGCGACGATCGTGGGCAGTAAAGCTGATGCGTGCTCCCAACCGATCCGGTCGAGGCACTCAAACGCCTTGTTGATGAAGTCGAGCGAATGACCCGTGTCGGCGAACGCCCGTTCTGTGCCGGCCGAAAGCAGGGCATCGGCGAGCACAGCGGGTGAAGCACCAGCGGCAATCGTCGTCAACAAAGTGCGCTCGGCCGCCTCGCGGTGCCGTACGGTCGTCCAAAGGCGTAGCCACCGCCGGAGCACGGCTGGCTCCGGCCGGCTGCCAAGCGGTGCACGTTCGCGCCGGGGCGCCTCGCCCTCGCAGTCCGCTGCCACACGGCGTGCGCCGTGGAACAGGGCGAGATAGACGTCGTCCGCGGGCAGCACAGGCAACAGGTTGGCGAGCGCCGTGAGTGTCGTGAGACCGACGCCCCAGCCGTCACGGTTTTGCACTCCGAACAGCGCCACCTGCCGAACGATATCGGTCACTGGTACGCCTGCCGTGAACTGACCATGCACGGCTTTCGCGATGACGAGTTCGAGGTCGTGTGCGAGACCGTCCGCAAGACGCTGACGCCAGTGCGCCGCGGGATCGGCGTGACCGAACTTGGTCGCCACCCAGACGTCGCCATTGCGCACCTCGACCGCGCAGCTCGGTACATCGTCCGCCCAGAGGTCGAAGGTGCAGCCGCTTTGCAGATCGAAGCGGGCATGGTGCCAGTGACAGGTCAGGATGCCATCCTCGACAGTGCCGCGCTCGAGCGGAAAGCCCATGTGCGGGCAACGATTGTCGAGCGCGAAGATGCGCCCGCGATCGTGGATGACGAGGATTGGACCATGGCCACCCTGCACAACGAGCCGCTCCTTCGCCCTCAGCTCTTCGAGGCTCCCCACGAGCACGAATTCGTTATTCGGCACATCCATGCGCGTCTCCCGCATTCGTCCCATCACGGGCGTGGCAGATACGCCCGCCCGCTAGAAACACCAGCATACTCCCGTGCAAGACACGAAGGCGCCGGTGGGGCGGCGATGCGCGCGTCGTTTCTTCGGCTTCGGTATTCGGCGGTTGTCCGTTGGTGGTCAGTCGCTGCACGTTGTCTCCGCCGTTGCCGTGTCGTGCGCGTCGAAATTCGCTGGCGCTTGCCCATTCACATTTTTCTCTGCCTATACTCACAGTCACCTGAACGGCTCACGCCCAGGTCCCACGCTGCACACCGACAAAAAGCCACGACGTCAGTCGAAAATTGGCACGCGAATCACATTCCGGAACCGCAGTTCTTACATATCAGGTGGGACCTCTTATGCTAAATCGTGCTTTTGGTGCTGCAATTTCATCGTTGCTCGTGGCAGGCGCAGCAGTTGCACCGGTCATCGCGCATGCCGACGACGGCTTCGCGCAGGACGACGGCGCGTCGCATGGCCGTCCGGTCAAGGTGATGATCATTTCGATGTTCGGTCCGGAAGGCCAGGTGTGGCTCGATCATCTCGGACCGTGGCAGGACATCTCGGTCGCGGGTCTGTCCCCTGACTACCCCGCCGTACACTGCAATCGCCAGGAGGTCTGCGTGATGACGACGGGCATGGGGCACGCGAATGCCGCCGCGTCGATCATGGCGCTGACGTTCTCGCCGCGTTTCGACTTGCGTCATACGTACTTCATGGTGGCGGGCATCGCTGGTATTGATCCGCTTCAGGGGACCGTCGGTTCGGCTGCATGGGCGAACTGGCTCGTCGACTTCGGGATTCAATGGGAGATCGACGGACGCGAAATTCCACCGGGCTGGAATACCGGCTATCTCGGCATCAACACGACGGGCCCGACGCAAAAGCCGCCGCTCGACTATCGCACCGAAGTATTCCAGCTCAATCCCGCGCTTTCGAACGCGGCATTCGCGCTGTCGCGCAACGTGACGCTCACCGACGACGCACAGGCGCAGGCTGCCCGTGCCAAATACAGCTATGCGCCCGCGAACCGTCCGCCGACCGTGATCCAGTGCGACACGCTGGCGGGTGATACCTGGTGGTCGGGCACCGAGCTCGGCGAGCGCGCGCGGCAATGGACGAAGATCCTGACCGACGGCAAGGGCACCTATTGCACGACGCAGCAGGAAGACAACGCCACCTTCGAGGCGCTGACGCGCGCGGCGAGCGCGCATCGCGTTGACCTGAAACGTGTAGCGGTGCTGCGCGCTGGCTCGGACTTCGACCGGCCGTATGCGGGCCAGTCGAGCGCGGACAATCTGCTCAACTACGCGTCGCAGGGCGGCTTCACCATCGCGATCAACAATCTGTTCCTCACAGGCAATCCGCTCGTGCAGGACATCGTCACGCATTGGGGCGAGTGGCGCGACCGCGTACCGCAGCGGTAGCGCGTTTTCGCCAGTCATGCAATGCGCAGTGTTGTGTCGATGCGCGTGCCGCGCTTGATGAAGAGCGTGACCGGCGTCTTTTCGCAGATTTCGGCAAGGCGCGCGCGTTGCGCCTCTTCAAGCGGTCCGTCGACGGCAACGCCGCGGCGGATGTACTGGGTCCCGTCGTGATCGGCATGCAGGCTGACCTCAACGGCGATCGTGGCGGCCGGCCACGTCTTGCGCTGCATGTACATGCGGAGTGTGGCGGCCGTGCACGCGGCAAGCCCGGACAGCACCAGAGCGAATGGCGCGGGACCGCGATCCTGGCCGCCTTCGTGCGGGCCTTCGTCGCCGGTCAGCGCGTGGTGGCCAGCCTCGATGGCGACGACGTAGTTGGGCGCGTCGGCGGCAAGGCGGGAAGTAGCGGAGGCGAGCGGCACAAGTTACTCCTCGGAGTGGTGCGATCTTGCGCGCGAAATCAGCGCGAAACGCCCATCAAGATCCGGCAGTTGAAGTTCTTGAACAATATCATCGAACAAGTCCACGCGCGATCAAGCTGCGTACTCCTGGCTGCTCGGGTTCAAGTATCTCGGGTGCGCGCAAGCCGGTGCCAATGGCATCTATCGGCGGTTCGATATTCACGCCCGGCGTATCGTTTTATACGGCATCGTGTTAGTCAGTATCACTGATGTAATGCTTATGGCGATCTTCGCGATACTCTCAGAGTGGCCGATTGTTCTCTTCTTTCTTGTGCAGCGGGACAATACACAACGTGCACATGCTTGCTCTGTGCGTTAGCCCACATGTGAACGCTTCGCTGTGAATAGGTTGCCGCACGTGTTGCGACACATCTACGCCGAACGTTTCAGAAGTGTTTTTGCGCACTCGTGCATCGAGATGTTCTGGCTTATTTCCGTTCAAGATCGATTTCATCCGGTTTTTTCGACCCGTAGAAATGGCGTCGAAGCGATGCGATGTTTTCGCCGTACGCATCATCATTGATACGTGGCTGGTGCGCTGTATCACCTTTGAAACACTCGGATCTCTATTTCAATTGCATAAGCAGGCCATTGCTGTGCATCGGTCTGCGTCGAGCGAGCCCTTCGTGCCAACTGGCTATTCGCGTCCCTGACGTTGATTTCACGTTCTTCGAACCGTTCATCGATGAAACGAATATAGCGGCGGATGCCACGGCCACGCGGACAACGCAGCGTCTTTTGCGCCCCCGTTGACAAGCCAGTATCTTCTCAGCGATACCCGCCGACGCGGCGGCCCGCCGAGTCGTTACGATTTGGGCTCGTTCTGCCGTGTCCTGAATGTCGGCGTCGATCCGACAGGAATCGTGCTGAAGAAAGCGATGCCGCAATACACGTTCAGCGATACAGAATGCGCAGGGCTTTGGAGCTTGGTCACCGCCCGGTAGGGCTTCGCCCGCTGGACATGTGAAGTTTTCTCGCATGGCTCATTGAACTGGATGACGCGTACACTCGAACAAACGCGCCAGATCTTCAGCGCTTCGGGTCAGTGTTTCAAATGCCCTCGCGCCAAGGACTATATTCAAACTTTGCCTTCCGGCTGATCGCCCGCTACGGGCGTCGACGGATCATTCCGTCGACTACTTGCGTCAGGACAGATCCAAGGGTGTGTGTCATGAGATGTCCCATTCGTGCATGGTTGGTGCGGCGGGCTACGCAGGTGACGGCGGTCTCGCGGTTCAGGCGATGCTGTCGGGTCCAAGGGGGCTCGCGTTCGGGCGTGACGGAGCGCTGTATGTCGCCGATGGTTTCAGGATCCGCAAGATCACCGGACTCCCAGGTCGTCACCGCTGGGATTGCCGGGACAAACGGCGCTACGGCCTTGACGGCAACGATGGTGACGAAGATTGAGGTCAGAGTTGCAGAGCAAAACAACGGGCATCGCTTGGCCCGGAGAAACCGAAGCTTCCAGGAGCCTGTCCGACTACAAACGTCTGTTGTTCCGGCTCAGATACATCTTCGGATACCGCACGATCGCGTTTCAGGCCGCTATGACCGCGCCGAGCTACGAGCTCGCGAGCCCGATCCTATATAGCGTTTCGAAGAAGCTGCGTGTGAAGCACCTGATCGGCATGTATGCGGACGGGCGGCCGAAGCTCTCCGTTGCGATGACCATGCTCAAGATCCATCCATGGATCTTCTATTGCTTCGTGAGACGCTTCAATCATCACTGATCCTGCGAAATGCGCCATCTGGCACATAACGCAGAGCGTGTTGGAAGTATCCGTTTAACCCTCTGAAAGGCACGGCGTTTGCGTACCCCAACGGGCCGCGCCTACTGACGACGAAATCTGGTGACCCTGTGCGTATGACATATATGATGGACTTATGCTTATGCCGCGCTTGTCCTGAACTTTCATCGAAGTATTGAAAACGGTCTAACCATGGCGAATCCACTCCGACAGAACATCGTCGCGCTGACCATCCTGCAGGCGGCTAACATGCTGCTGCCGCTTGCAACCGTTCCCTACCTGTTGCGCGTGCTGCGCCCGGAACACTTTGGCGCATACATCTTCGCACAAGCCATCATTGGCTACCTCGTACTGCTGACCGACTACGGTTTCAACTGGTCATCGACTGCCCACGTCGCACGGGTCCAGAATGACCGGTACGCGGTGTCGAAGATCTTCTGGGCGACGCAAGGCGCCAAGGCGCTGATCGCGGTGGTCTGCCTCGCGATGCTGCTGTTAGCGGCGTTGTTCGTGGCAAGACTGCGCGAATTGCTGCCGGTTCTGCTGGCGACCTATCCGGTCGTGATCGGAACGGTGCTGTTTCCGCAGTGGCTGTTCCAGGGCCTGGAGCAGATGACGCTGACTACCGTTTCGATGCTGAGCGCGCGGCTGCTGCTGCTTCCGCTCACGTTCGTCCTGGTGCACTCGCCGGCCGACACGTGGATCGCCTCGCTGATCAGCTCGATGAGCGTGGTTGCTGCCGGACTCGTCGCCTCGTTCCTGATCGTAAAAGACCGGATGATTGTCGCGATGGTGCCGGGCAAGGCGGAGATCCTGGAGACGCTTCGTGACGGCTGGCACACGTTCATTTCCACCGCAGCGATCAGTTTGTACACCACCACCAATAGCGTGGTGCTCGGATTTATTGCGGGGGATGCCGCTGTTGGCTTCTTTGGCGTCGCCGACAAGATCCGCAACGTCGCCCAGGCGCCGCTCGGACCGGTCGCCAACGCGGTGTACCCGCGCGTGACGGCGCTCTTTTCCGAAGACTCCGCCAAGGCGTTTGCGCTGGTGCGCAAGATGTTTTACCTGGCGGGCTCGTCCATGTTGCTGGCTTCGGTCGCGCTGTGGGGCGGCGCCGAGTTGATCGTTCGTATCGCGATGGGCTCCGGGTACGAACCGGCCGTGATCGTCCTGAAGTGGATGGCGCCGATGCCACTGCTCATCGGGCTGAGCGGTGTATTCGGCGTTCAGCTGATGCTGCCGCTCGGCATGAAGAAGAAGGTCAGCGAGATCCTGATCGTCGCCGGCCTGTTCAATCTTGCCATCCTCGTGCCGCTTGTATGGTTTTACGGCGCTCAGGGCGCGGCAATGTCAGCGCTGGCCACCGAGTTTCTCGTCACGGCCTCGATGGCGCTTTACCTGATCAAATGCAAGGTTCCGGCTTTCCAAACGAGGGTGCGCACAGATGAAATATGACTTCCTTATCGTAGGCGCCGGCTTTGCGGGCGCGGTCTGTGCCGAACGCCTCGCGGCAAGCGGAAAACGCGTGCTCGTCGTCGACAAACGGAATCATATAGGCGGCAACGCCTACGACCGGCACGATGAGAACGGCGTGCTGATCCATCCGTACGGTCCGCATATCTTTCATACCAACAGCAAGCGGATATTCGAATACCTGTCGGGTTTTACCGATTGGCGCTTCTACGAGCATCGCGTAAAGGCTTGTATAGACGGGGATCTCTATCCAATACCGATCAATCGCACGACGATCAACACGTTATACGGCCTCGGTCTGAACGAGCAGGCCACCGTGGCGTTTCTCGAGTCGGTACGTGAACCGCGAGAAACCATCTCCACCAGTGAGGACGCCGTGCTCGGTAGCGTTGGCCGCGATCTATGCGACAAGTTTTTCCGTGGCTACACGCGCAAGCAATGGGGACTCGATCTGTCTGAACTGTCCGCGGGTGTCGCTGCGAGAATCCCGACACGTTCGAACGACGACGACCGGTACTTCACCGATACGTATCAATTCATGCCGGCGCAAGGCTACACCGCGATGTTCGAAAGGATGCTTGGCAGTCCGGACATCGAGGTACGTCTGTCGACCGACTATAACGAGGTGAAAGCGAGTATCGAATGCGGACACCTTGTGTACACAGGACGGATTGACGCGTATTTCGGCTATCGCTTCGGCAAGCTGCCGTACCGCAGCCTGGATTTTCAGCACCAGCATCTGAGCGACGTGGAGCGCTTTCAGACGACAGGTACCGTCAACTATCCGAACGATCACGAATACACGAGGATTACGGAGTTCAAGCACCTCACCGGGCAGCAGCATCCGGGCACCTCGATCGTCAGGGAGTATCCGCGAGCCGAAGGTGAGCCGTACTACCCGATTCCACGCAAGGAAAACGAGGCATTGTTCCTGCGCTACAACGCGCTTGCGGAGACAGTTGCCGATATTACTTTTGTGGGCAGGCTCGCGCAGTATCGCTACTACAACATGGACCAGGTCGTTGGTGCGGCGCTTAAAGCTGCGGAAGGGCTCATCCAGGGCGCAGCAATCAGCGAGTGCTAGCGGGCAACCTGAGAGCTTTCCAGGGACTGACTGGAAGATTCGGAGCATCGCATAGGGAGAGTTCGGAAGATGGAAAAGTAGCTGGTCGTTCTGAGGTGTGGAGACCGCTCCTTGCATCCGCAATGGTTCAGCGGCGGAAAGACCCCGCGCTTTGACCTGATACTGAGTTACTACGGGAAAGACAAAAATTTTGCGGACGACTTTGCTAAAACCATACATCGATTCAAGGGATCAAAGTGGGAAGGTCTTCACGACTTCACGACTTCATGTTGCGAAACGCCGAATTGGTTTTGCAATACCGCTACATCTGGCTCCCGGACGACGATATCCTGACCGATGTTCAAACGCTCATCGAGTTCTTCGACTATATAGAACGGGAGAATTTCGCACTCGCGCAACCGTCTCTCGACCAGAGAAGCTACTTCAGTCACGCAACGACGTTGCAGAACAGGGCGTTCGAGTTTCGTGAAACCAATTTCGTGGAAGTGATGGTGCCATGTTTCTCGTCGAATGCCTTGCATGCGATATAGGACAGCTTTGGATGGACCAGCACAGGCTGGGGTCTGGATTACCTGTGGCCCAAACAGGTCGCCCCGCTAGGGAAGGTTGGCATTGTCGACTGTTTCGCCGTGTTGCATGCACGGCCGGTCGCCTCAGCGGACCACAGCATGGCGTGGTCGGAATTGCATCAGACGCTCGCGCAATACGGAATGCGCGCGTCGATCAAGGTTCTGCGGGGCAGAACACGCTACGTAGGCAAAACCGTGTATCCGCTCTACGCCGGCGTCGCGACACGCAACGACGCGCGTGAAGTGGCGCAGACGATCCGGCGCGATCTGCTGCGCCCGGGCGGCCTCGCGACGACGCGGACCAACACCGGCCAGCAGTGGGACGAACCGAACGGCTGGGCGCCGCTGCAATACCTCGCGGTGATCGGGCTGCGCCGCTATAGCGAGCCGGAACTCGCGCGCGATATCGCGACGCGCTGGATCCGCACCGACGTCGCGTACTACCAGCGCACCGGCAAGCTCGTTGGACCTCAAAGCACAATAGATGAATGCCCGCAGGGCTCCGTCCAGCAAGGGCTTCAGCCGAATGGAAGCGAAGGCTCGACCGCTGGTGTGCTACGCGTGCCGATGCAGTTCTATCCGGACGCGATGAGTTCGACGAAGCTCGATTGCCGCGAATAGATTTGCTGAATATAGCTAGTACGCCACAGGATAGATGAACCATGTCAACGAAAGCGCAAAGCGCGATAAGCAACACGCCACGAATCTATACATGCGCCCGTTTTTCGAGTTCACAGCAGGCAGACGGTAGCTCGATCGCGCGGCAGGATGCCTACGCGGAAGCGTGGGCCAAGCAGCACGGCCTGATACTCGATCGCTCTTTACGGATGGAGGACCGCGGCAAGTCCGCTCACAAGGGCGAGCACGTAAAGAAAGGCGGCGCGCTCGGCGCGTTCATCGAGCGTATCAAGGCCGGTGACGTCGTACCTGGCGATACGCTGATCGTCGAAAACCTTGACCGCCTGAGCCGCCAGAGTGGAATCGGATAGTACGACTCGCCTTCGGCTCGCGGATACTCCCTGACGATCGAGGTTCCCTGATGCTGCTGCCCGGTGAGGTACTTGAACTCCGTAATCCTCGTGTATTCGTGATCGTTCGGATAGTTGACGGCACCAGAGTCACCGCCATGAACAAGCGCAGTGCGCACTCGATTCGATAGATAGCAGCGCGCTCTGCGTTATGTGCCAGATGGCGCATTTCGCAGGGTCAGCGGCTATTGAGGCTTCTCACGAAGCAATAGAAGATCCGGGGATGGATCTTGCGCATCGTCATGGCGACGGAGAGCGTCGGCCGCTCGTCGCATCGCGCTTGCCAGTCACGACATACCACGCTCGGCGACCGTTTTTCCACAGCGCGCGCACTCGCCGATAGATCGCGCGGCTCACACGCTTCGACGCTTCAAGCGTCCCCTTGGTGGCCTGCGGCGGGTGATCTTCGAGCCAGCGCAGCCGTGCTTCGATATCGCGTTCACGGTCCGCGTAGAGTGCAATCGGGAAGGGATGGCCAAGCCTCGCGTCGTAAAGCGCGCGAGCGGCATCGACGATGTCGCGGTTCTCCTCGCGCTGGGAGAAGTACGCGATGTGCACGAATGGCACGCTGCGCGCACAGACGATTCGCAACCGGTTCCGCGCACAGTAGACATGCATCATGTGCTCGTCATCGAGCCCACCGTCGTCGATCATGTCCCATAACCGCTTGCGAAAAAGAATGCAGCCGATCGAATAGCGCGATTCTGACGGCACTTCGCAAGGTTCGAGGTCCCGCGTGGCAGCGATGAAAGCATCAGGCTGAAGCGTGGTCCGTTCATGCAGCCAGCGCGCGATGTGCGGATAGCCCCATATCGTGCCATTGGTGCCGATCTCGATCTGCTCCGCAGGGATGATTCGCATAGGAAAGCGCTTGTCCCCGTCGGCTCCGACGAAATGGGGATGCGCCTGGCTCGTGAAGTACTCGCGCTCCAGGTTCATCACACGCATCACCTCAGGGAAGCCCCAGTTGTTGTTGTTGATCAGCGGGGTGACGTAGGCAAGCTCGTTCGCGCTTTCATTTTCCGCCGCGTCGTACGTGGCGAGCATCTTGTCGAGCCACTCGCCGGCGATCGGGAACGCGTCGTCGTCCACCTTGCAGATCAAGTCGATTTCGGCGAGCGCCGGTTGCGAGAGTAGTTTTTTGATCGTGCGATAGGGTGGCCCAGGCGGAATGTCGTCGACGACCCGAACGATGCCCGGAAAAAGTCTTGCGTAGCGCCGCGCGACGGCAAGCGTGCGTTCCGCGTCATAGCCGCCCCGGCAGTTCTGAAGCAGGATGAACTCGACGCCTGTTGGCCGGTACGCCATGTGACTGGCGAGGGTGAGTTCGAGCGCTGCGTAGTCGCGACAGAGCAGGACCAGAATGGCGACTCGCCTCGATGCCACGTTAGAACCGGATGCAGTCATGCTACTCCTTCGTAGGTAGCGACGAGCACATTGCCCAAGGAACATACATGCGAATATCGGAAGGCACCGAACCTG
Source organism: Paraburkholderia podalyriae (assembly GCF_014397785.1). Lineage (GTDB taxonomy): Bacteria > Pseudomonadota > Gammaproteobacteria > Burkholderiales > Burkholderiaceae > Paraburkholderia > Paraburkholderia podalyriae. Next base: position 3,807 of record NZ_VZQQ01000005.1, on the reverse strand, counting down.
GCATCACGTGCATCACGAATATGCCAACACCAACGGTGCCGATGCTAATAACCGCGCCTCCGGTCGCAGCACCGATCGCGACTACTCAAGAGACAGGACGGAACACACCGGTTCATCATAGTACAAGCGAAGATGAAGTGAAGCCGTATTCCATAGCGCGTCGCTGTTCTAAGCCAATCAACTGCGGGGAGGACGTTTTATGAATTATCGGACATTTCAGTGCGCTAAAATCCGCCAAACCATCATGGGCGGATGGCAGCAAACGCCGACTGCCGCCCGGAAAGCGTCGCCATGTGCCACCTCAACCGTTCCCGACCGCCTCCTACCCGTGATGCTACCCACGCTTCGGGCCGGCGACCCCTCCTGCAATCCGGATAGCAGACGCAACCCGATGTCAAAGGGCAAAAATCGATCTTCTCTACCCCAGACGATCAGTGTCGGCGCCTTGATCTCCGACAATCGCAGTTGGTAGTCTGTGAACTGCCTGGGGTTTGCTGCCATACTCGCCACCCAGTTTTCGACGTGGTGCTTGTTGGCTTGCAAGTTATTGACACGCTGTTGCAGCAGGTCATCGGTCAGTGCCGAAGGATCATAAACAAACACATTCATCATGCGTTTGACGTTTTCCAGCGTGGGCTCTCGATAAACGAAATTCAGTAGCTTGATCCCTTCTGTCGGCTGGGGAACGAACGTGCTGGTCCCACCGGTATCGGTTGGAGAAATTATCTTTTCAATCTGATTTTTAAGGAATGCAGTCAAATCTGCGACGCTATTATTCGTACATCGAAATATTTCTACCATTTTCATGGCAGCCACAAAGTGAGCTAAGACGATAGGCTCGTCGAACTCGATGTCAGGGCACTGTGAATAAAGGACCCGAGCGCGAAGGAACGCGCTGCTATCAACTATTAAAAAAGATTCGCGATGTCGTGAAGCGCTCGCGGCAATGCCTGCGTCGACGACATCGAATTGCGATGTGTCCGCAGGACGCGCGCAGCGGCGCGATACTGCGAATCACTGCGCGCAATAAGGGCAGAGTGGTTACTCTTGCGAAAAAGGTACCATATTAGTCAGAGGCCATAGGCATGAACCACGTGGTCGCTACCAGCGACGAAGACTTGCCCGTTCACGACCATCGGCGACGCGAAGTTACCCTCGCCGGTTTGAACTGGCGTGTATTGGCGGTGGAAAAGTATGGTCCCGTCCGCTGCATCCAATGCGTAAAAGTCGTTGCCCAAACCGTCTGCGTAATACACCACACCATTTGCGGCGACGGGCGGGATAGCCGGGTTGAACGAGGATCTGTTCAAGCCGACTTGCGCCTGCCACACGGGTTTGGGGTTCACAGTACAGTTGCTGTCGATCGACAGTGCAATGACCCCGTGTTGGTATAAGTTGTTGCTCCCCGAACCGCCAGGGGACACGACGTAAAGCCGATTTAGCACCGGGTCGAATACAGGAAGGCCTATGTTGCTGCCCTCGACTGAACTGAGGGAAATCGTCAACTTTTCAATGGGGCCCTGCTGCTGAATAGTGGCTCGGTTATAAATGAAGAGGTTGCCGGACTTGTTGTAGGCCGCGAGCATCGTCGGGCAGGTGGGACGCTGGAAGAGCAATGCTGTAGCGCCGAAGTCGGAGTCCGTGCTGGGCGGAGAAAGCGGCGAGTTCGACGCGGCTACCGCCAGGGTCGGCGTGAGCTTCACGACGTGCTCCGCGAACGCGGCATTTTCCGGATTGGCGAATGCGTTGCCCGTGAGTGCATAGACGACCGTCCCATCAGGCGGAATCGATACGCCTCCCGCACCCCATATACCGCCCCCGTCTGGCCCGCTTGCGCCGTCTGGGTACCAGCGTTGCAGAATCGCAGCTGGGTTGGTGGTGGACGCGCGGACGACCTGTCCATGGTACGGCTCCGTATCGCAGGGGTCGCCGGCTGTCGCCACGTATATCGACGAACTATCGGGACTGAGCGTCAAGCCGCCATAGACCATCGTTCTTGGAGAAGCGTTGGCTGCGTCTAGAAGTGGCAGGTTGAAGCCCGGGAGATCCACGCCGGTCTGGAGGTTGTACGCATGCAGGTAGCCTCGCCCGCTCGCAACGAAAATCCGGTTGTTGGCATGGTCGATGACGGGCGTGCCCTGCACCCCGATCTTGCCTTGGAACAGCCCGGTGCAGTTCGACGTCAAGATAGCTTGAGGGATAGGGGCGCTTTGCCAAATGACCTTCCCTGTCGCGGCATTCAGTGCCCATGTAGTGTTCCCCTCTGTCGCAACATAGACGATATCGGTTGGCATCCCGTTGATTATCACCCCGGTAGCCAGTACCGGCTGAGTCAGGATGGCACCGTCCAGGACAGGTGACGTCCAGTGCTCTTTCAACGTCGTCACGTTGGTCTGGGTGAGCACCGTCTCGACTGAGTTATACCCAGTCCGCTGCCTGTTCATGCCATACGTCGGCCAGTCGGTCGTCGTAAAGGTTGGCGCGGCGACGGCCCCTGGTGTCCGGCTCAATGTAGCTTTAGTCGCTGCTTCGGGAGCTTGGTACGGCGTATCCACCGCCGGCCCGGTATCGTCGCGGAATTTATTCGGATTGATCTTGTCTCCGCCGTTCTGTTTGTCTACGTCCGATCCATCGAGGGCGAAGGCTGGCGGCACTTTCGGTCCGACGCCAGACGGGTGCGTGCCATGAGGGAATGGGTTCAGTGCGTTTGACGACGCCTGAGCGGCTGTTGCAAGACCCGGCGCAGATGCCGCAGCCGGTGCCGCGTTCGAACTTTGCGCTTGTGCGCCCGAGGCCGCCATGCCGGCGAGGATCAAAGCTGCAACGAGCCGAGAAGCGTCGATAACGTTGTGTGCGTTATTCATGTAGCCACCTCTTGGAAATATTACTATTAGCATAACGTGAGGTTACTCCTAGGCCATCAAAAATCAAGCGCAAGAAATGTCCGCTAGGGACTACGATCTGGCGGACAAAGAACTGTCCCTATTGAGTAATGCAAGGCTCACACACCGTTCGGCTGCTTCATCCGAATGCGCGATTTCGCTGGAAGCAGATCGGCACACCCGGCGACCCCGTCCAGAGCGCTAGTCGCTAGCGCTTTTAAAGAAATGGGGCAATAAACACCCGCTTCGGCGGCGACGCGAGCGAAAAGTCCGCGGGCGGCGGCGAGTATCCGTTACAGGACGGTTTCGGCTGGACCAATGGCGTGCTGCGCGTGCTGATGCAGCTCTATCCGGATGCGGTGAGTTCGACGAAGCGGGCCGATCTGCCGGGCGGTGCGGTCGGGGTATCGGATGCGGCGGCATCGACGGCGGCCGCGCCGCAGACGTCGCACAGTACGTCGCGCGCGGGCCATTAGTTATGGAGGAGGTATTAGCGATACCAGGATGACGGGTTGACTGCCTGATGGCACCGCACGCCGTTACGATGCTTTCGATAGCTCGACCGGCTTCTAGTCAACCTGGAAACTCCCAAAGATGAATCGCAAGCTCGACGTCCCATCGGCGGAACCGCTGCCGCCGCAAGCGCAGGCCACGACGGCCGACGAAGCCACCGCGCACTGGCAGCGCAATCTTGGCGTATGCGTGTTCGGCTCGTTCACGACCATCGTCGCGATGACGCTGCTGCTGCCGTTCCTGCCGCTCTACGTCGAGCAGCTCGGCGTCAAGGATCACGCGGCAATCGTGCAGTGGTCCGGCGCCGCGTTCGGCGCGACCTTCTTCAGTGCCGCGCTCGTCGCGCCGCTGTGGGGCAAGCTCGCCGACCTCTACGGCCGCAAGCTGATGCTGATCCGCTCGAGCCTCGGCA